>CAVYTY010000014.1:0-593602 GCA_963771395.1 uncultured Acidobacteriota bacterium
TCCCAGCAGGCGCTCGACCTCTTCAAGCAGGGCGCAGAGAGCCCGGCCTTCGCGGGCGCCGACTCCACGCTCGTCTTCACCGTCGAGCAGGGCAGGATCACCGATCCCGGGCCGCGCGCCGCGGTCACCGGAGCCCTCGACAAGGTGCGCGAACTCAAGGGCGTCGAGCAGGTCGAGGACCCGTTCGCCAAGGGCGGGACGCTGTCGCGGGACGGGCGGCTGGCGTCGGTCGACGGTGCGCTACGACGCTCGAGCCGCAGGAGCTCGAGAAGGCCGACGGCGAGGCGCTCGTGAAGGCGGCCGAGAGCGGCGAGCGCGGCGGCGTGGAGGTCGCCGAGCGCGGGATCCTGATCGACCTCGCGTCCGAGCAGAACGCGCCCGTCGGCGAGCTGATCGGCGTGGCGATCGCGATCGTGCTGCTGACGCTGCTGTTCCGCTCGCTGGCGGCGATGGCCGTCACGCTGGCCGGCGCGCTGATCGGCGTGATCGTCGGCCAGATCCTGCTGGCCGCGCTCGCCGAGCCGCTCGGCCTGCCGGCCTTCGCCACGGTGATCGCGGTGATGCTCGGGCTCGGCGCGGGCATCGACTACTCGCTGCTGATCATCGCCCGCGAGCGCGAGCAGATGGCCACCGGCGACAGCGTGCGAGATGCGTCCGCGAAGGCCGCCGCCACGTCGGGGGCCTCGGTGGTCGCCGCCGGCCTGATCGTGATGGTGGCGATCGCCGGCCTGCTCGTGATCGGGATCCCGCTGATCGGCAAGCTCGGCATCGCGGCGGCGATCGGCGTCGGGGCCGTGGTCGTCTCGGCCCTGACGATCCTGCCGATCATGATCGGGGCGTTCTCGAAGCGGCTGAAGCCGAAGAGCCCGCGCACGTCGAGCCCTCGCGCGCGTTCGGCCGCTGGGGCGAGATCGTCACGGCGCGCCCGTGGCTGTCGATCGGCGCCGGCGTGCTCGTGCTGCTCGTCTTCGCGGCGCCGGTCACCCAGCTGCGCCTCGGCCAGCCCGACGACGGCAACCAGCCGACCTCGCGCACCCAGCGCGTCGCCTACGACGAGCTCAGCAAGGCCTTCGGCCCGGGCTCAAACGGCCCGTTCCTGCTCGCCGTCGACACGCCGAAGGGCGACGCCGGGACCGAGGCAGCAGCTCGCGGGGCTGCAGAAGGCGGTCGCCGCCACGCCCGGCGTGGCCGCCGTCGCGCCCGCGACGCTGAGCCGCGACGGCGAGATGGCGACGATCATCGCCGTCCCCACCACCGCGCCGCAGGACGCCAGGACGAGCGACCTGCTCGAGCGCCTGCGCGACGACGTGATCCCGAAGGCGACGAGCGGCACGCCGCTGAAGGTCTACGTGGGTGGCCAGACGCCGGGCTTCGAGGACTTCTCCGACAAGGTCGCCTCGCGCCTGCCGCTGTTCATCGCGGTCGTGATCGGCCTGTCGGTGCTGCTGCTGATCGCGGCGTTCCGCTCGCTGTGGATCCCGCTCGTGTCCGCGGTCTTCAACCTGCTCTCGGTCGGCGCCGCCTACGGCGTCGTCGTCGCCGTCTTCCAGGAGGGCGTCGGCGCGAGCCTGATCGGCGTCGACAGCGGCGTGCCGATCGTGTCGTTCATCCCGGTGATGATGTTCGCGATCCTGTTCGGGCTGAGCATGGACTACAACGTCTTCCTGCTCTCGCGGATCCACGAGGCCTACAACGAGGGCGACGCCCCGCGCGCGAGCGTGATCCACGGCATGGCGCGGATCGGCAAGGTCGTCCTGTTCGCCGGCCTGATCATGTCCGCGGTGTTCACCTCCTTCGTCACCCAGCCGGACGTGATCGGGAAGATGTTCGGCCTCGGCCTCGGCCTGGCGATCCTGATCGACGTCCTGATCGTGCGGCATGGTGATCGCGCCCGCGGTCGTGACGCTGCTGGGCGACCGCGCCTGGTGGCTGCCCGGGTGGCTCGACCGCCTCCTCCCCAACGTCTCGCTCGAGGGCCATCTCGTCCAGGGCGTCGACGAGAAGCAGCCCGAGGAACGGGAGAAGGTCCACGCCTAGCTGGGCCTCGGAGACCGGGGTGCCGGGCGCGAAGTGCTGATATGTCAGGCATGAGCACCGATGCCTCGCCCACGACCCGCGCCGAGGACACGCTCCGCGCCGGCCGCGATCACCTGATCCGGTACGGCGGGGAGTTCCCCGACTTCCTCGTCGAGCGCGCCGAGGGCAGCTGGCTGACCACCGAAGACGGGCGGCGGATCCTCGACTTCACCTCCGGCCAGATGTGCGCGACGCTCGGCCACGGCCACCCGGCGATCCTCAACGCGATCCGGGAGGCCGGCGGGCGGGCGGTGCACCTGTTCAGCGGCTTCATCTCCCGCGACGTCACCGAGCTCGCGCGCGAGCTGATGGCGCTGCTCCCGGCGCCGCTCTCGCGCGCGATGTTCCTCTCCACCGGCGGCGAGGCGAACGAGGCGGCGCTGCGGCTCGCGAAACTCAACACCGGCGGCCACGAGGTGCTCGCGTTCGCCGGCTCGTGGCACGGCATGACCGCGGGCGCCGCGTCGAGCACCTACAGCGCCGGCCGCCGCGGGTACGGCCCCGGGATCCCGGCGCGATGGCGCTGCCGACGCCGAACCCGTACCGCTGCCCGATCGCCCACTGCCGCGACCGCTGCGACTGACCTGCCTCGACGCCGGCCTCGCGCTCGCCGACGCGCAGTCGGTCGGGGCGCCCGCCGCCGCGATCGTCGAGCCGATCCTCAGCGCGGGCGGGATCGTGCCGCTGCCCGACGGCTACCTCGCGGGCTCAAGCGGCGCTGCGAGGAGCGCGGGATGCTGCTGATCGTCGACGAGGCGCAGACCGCGCTCGGCCGCGTCGGGACGATGTTCGCGTTCGAGCAGCACGACGTGGTGCCGGACTTCGTCACGCTGTCGAAGACGCTCGGCGGCGGCCTGCCGCTGTCGGCGACGATCACCACCGACGCGATCGAGGCAGGACGCGTTCGAGAAGGGCTTCCTGCACGTCACCTCGCACGTCTCGGACCCGCTGCCGGCGGCGGTCGGCCGCGCCGTGGTGCGGACGGTGCTGGCCGAGGACCTGGGGCCCGCGCGGTCGCCATGGGCGCGCGCCTGCGCGCGGGCTCGAGGAACTGCAGCGCCGCCACGAGCCGATGGGCGACGTGCGCGGCTCGGGCCTCATGCTGGGCGTCGACCTGGTCGCGGACCGCGAGACGCGCGAGCCCGACGCGGCCTACGGCGAGGGCGGTGACCGAGCGCTGCCTGAGCTGGGCCTGAACGTGAACATCGTCAAGTTCGCCGGCCTGGGGAGCGTGCTGCGGATAGCCCCGCCGCTGACGATCTCGTCCGAGGACATCGACCTCGGCGCTCGAGATCCTCGACCGCGCGCTCGCCGACTGCTGCTGAGGCGTAGCGTTCGTATGGTGACGCCACCGACCCGGGAGGGGCACGGTGTCCGACACTGCCGACGCCGACGATCACCGAGCACGAGGCCGAGCAGGTCGAGCGGGCGAACGCGACCGGGCTGCAGCCCGTCGTGTTCATCCACGGCCTGTGGCTGCTGCCGAGCAGCTGGGACCGCTGGGCCGCGGTGTTCGAGGAGGCCGGCTACACGGCGCTGACGCCGGGCTGGCCGGACGATCCCGAGACCGTCGAGGAGGCCAACGCCCACCCCGAGGTGTTCGCCGGCAAGACCGTCGGCCAGGTCGCCGACCACTTCGACGAGATCATCCGCAGGCTCGACCGCAAGCCGGCCGTCATCGGCCACTCCTTCGGCGGGCTGCTCACGCAGATCCTCGCCGGGCGCGGGCTCGCGGCCGTGTCGGTGGCGATCGACCCGGCGCCGTTCCGCGGCGTGCTGCCGCTGCCGATCTCGGCGCTGAAGGCCGGCCAGCCCGGTGCTCGGCAACCCGGCCAACCGCAACCGCGCGGTCCCGCTCACCTACGAGCAGTTCCGCTACGCGCTTCGCCAACGCGGTCGGCGAGGACGAGGCCAAGGAGCTGTACGAGACCTTCGCCGTGCCGGCCCCCGGCGCGCCGCTGTTCCAGGCGGCGGCCGCCAACCTCAACCCGTGGACCGAGGCGAAGGTCGACACGCGAGAACCCCGACCGCGGCCCGCTGCTGATCATCTCCGGCGAGAAGGACCACACCGTCCCGTGGGCGATCGCCGAACGCCTCCTTCAAGCGGCAGGAGCGCAACGAGGGCGTGACCGAGATCGTCGAGATCCGGCCGCGGCCACGCGCTCACGATCGACAGCGGCTGGCGCGAGGTCGCCGACACGGCGCTCGACCTTCGTCAAGCGCTTCGTCTAGCCAGGCCGATCCCGACCAGCCCGTCGAGGACGACATCGAGACGCTGATCGCGCGCGAGCACGAGCTGCGCAGCCACGCCGAGGGCCGGGGGCTCAGCGAGGAGGAGCAGGCCGAGCTGCGGGCACTGGAGGTGCGGCTCGACCAGCTCTGGGACCTGCTGCGCCGCCGGCGGGCGCTGCGCGCGGCGGGCGAGGACCCGTCGCAGGCGGGCGTGCGCCCGGAGGACGTCGTCGAGCACTACGAGCGGTCGCGACGCAGGTCATGCGGGCGCGGGGACGGGCGGGCGCTCGCGCGCGGCGTCGACCGGGGCGGCGGCGAGCTGGCCGCCGGCGCAGCCCCGCGCAGGCCACGTCGCGGCGCGGGTTGCGCACGAACGCGAGCCCGACGACCCCGCCGAGGCCGACGAGCGCCGCGCTGATCGCCATGCCGAGGTGGAACGCGCTCGACCGAGCCGCCTCGGTCGCCGCGGCGACGGGCGCGCCCTCGCGGGCGGCAGCCCCGAGACGTCGGCGCGCGCCAGCGACGCGCTCCTCGGCGCTCGCGACCGCGGCCTGGCCCGCCGCCGACAGCGACGACACGTCGACGCGGTCGCGCAGCGCACCCGAGAACTGCGCGGCGACGACCGCGCCCAGCGCGGCGACCCCGAGCAGCCCGGCGACGCGGGCGATCGCGTTGTTGACGCCGGACGCGATGCCCGGCGTGGTGCTCGTCGGCGTCGGCCAGCACGGTCGCCGTCAGCGGCGCGACGGTCGCCGACAGGCCGAGCGAGAACACGAGCAGCGCCGGCAGCAGGTCGGTCGACGTAGTCCACGTCGGCGTCGACGCGCAGCATCAGCAGCAGGCCCGCGGCGGCGACGCAGCGGGCCGCCGCCCATGAACAGCCGCGGGCCGAGCGGTCGGCGAGCGCGCCCGCGCGCTTGGAGAGCGCGAACATCACGAGCGTCGTCGGGCAGCGTCGCGAGCCCCGGCCTGCAGCGCCGTGTAGCCCGCGACCTGCTGGAGGAACAGCACGAGGAAGAAGAAGAGCATCGACAGCCCGGCGTACATCGCGAACGTCTCGACGTTGCCCGCCGCGAAGTTGCGCCGCCCGAACAGCTCCAGCGGCAGCATCGGATGCGCGCGTCGTCGCCTCGCGCGCGAGGAAGAGGCCGAGGAACGCGATGCCGCGCGAGGCCGGGCACGAGCACGTCCGGCGCGCCCCAGCCGGACTCGCGGCTGGCGGATGAGCGCGAGCGTCGGCCCGGCGAGCGCCGAGGAACGACAGCACCGCCGCCGAGCCAGTCGACCGGCGGGCGCTGCGCCGCGCCGCGGGCGCTGCGGCACCGCCATCGAAGACGAGCACGAGCGTCGCGAGCGACGAACGGCACGTTGATCGCGAAGATCCAGCGCCACGAGGCGGCGTCGATCAGCTGGCCGCCGACGAGCGGCCCGACGACGGTCGCGATGCCCGACCACGCCGTCCACGAGCCGATCGCCGCCGCCGCGCTGCGCCGGCGGGAAGGCGGCGACGATCACCGCCAGCGCGCTCGGCGTCAGCAGGGCGCCGAAGACGCCCTGCGCGACGCGCCCGGCCACGAGCACCTCGATGCTCGGCGCCAGCGCGCAGACCAGCGACGTGACGCCGAAGCCGAGCGACGCCCGAGCGAGAAGACCCGCCGCTCGCCGAAGACGTCGCCGAGCGAGCCGCCGACGAGGATCAGCGACGCGAGCGCCAGCAGGTAGCCGTTGGAGACCCACTGCTGGCCGGCCAGCCCGCCGCCGAGGTCCTCCTCGATCGCCGGCAGCGCGACGTTGACGACCGTCGAGTCGAGCCCGACGACGAACGACCCCATGATCGCGGCCAGCAGGCTCAGGCGCTGCGTGCGGTCCACGCTGCGGAGCTTAGGCCTCAGATCTCGAGCCGCTGGTCCTCGAGGTCGAGCTCGCGCTCGAGCACGTGCAGGACGTCGTCGGAGATGGTCCCGTCGTCGCGCAGCTCGATGACCCGCCGCCGCTGGGCGTCGAGCACCTCGCGGACCATCCGCTGGTAGGCGTGCGAGCGCTCGTCGAGGTCGTCGTCCTCCTCGCCGTCCTCGAGCATCGCCGGCCCGCTGGCGCAGCCGCCGGTCGCGGAACTCGGTACAGCATGCGCATGCGCCGACGGTCTCCTCGCGCGTCCACTCCTCCTCGCGCAGCCGCCGCAGGTGCGCGATCGCGGCCTCGGTCGCCTCGCGGCGCGCGTGCAGCTCCTCGCGCTCGCTCGACGCCGTCGTCGTGGACGCCGAGCCGCCGGATCAGCGCCGGCAGGGTGAGCCCCTGAAGGACGAGCGTCGCGAAGATCACGCACAGGGTGAGGAAGATCAGGAGGTCGCGCTCGGGGAAGTCGCCCGGCAGCGCGAGCGCGGCGGCGAGCGAGACCGCGCCGCGCAGCCCGCTCCAGCCGACGATCATCCGCACGCGCCAGCCCGAGCGGCGGGCGACCTGCGCCGGGCGGCGGTCGAGCGCGCGGATGATGTCGGGCACGGGAACACCCACGCGAGCCGTGACGCGATCACGACCAGGCTCACGAGCGGCGCCGAGCGCCGGCGAGCTCGGCCGCGGAGTGCTCCTGGTCCGACAGGATCGCGGGCAGCTGCAGCCCGACGAGCACGAACAGCGTCGCGTTGAGCAGGAACACGAGCACCTCCCAGAACGCGTAGCCGCGCAGCCGCGAGGCGGCCGTCGAGAGCTCGGGCGAGCGCCGGCCGACGATCAGGCCGACGGCGACCGCGGCGAGCACGCCCGAGACGCCGAGCTCCTCGGCGGGCAGGTAGGCGATGTAGCCGGCGGCCAGCGAGAGCACGACGCCGACGACGTCGTCGGCGACGATCTGCCTGAAGACCTGGACGAGGACGAGCCCGCGACGACGCCGAACGCGATCCCGCCGGCGACGTTGACGACGAAGTCGCCGGTCGCGTCGAGCAGGTCGAAGGTGCCGCCGACGCGCGACCACGGCCGTCCGGTAGGCCACCAGCGCCGTGCCGTCGTTGACGAGGCTCTCGCCCTCGATGACCGACGTCAGTCGCCGCGGCACGCCGAGGCGCCGCGCGATCGTGGTCGCGGCGAGCGGGTCGGTCGGCGAGACGATCGCGCCGAGCGCGAACGCCGCCGCCCACGGCAGCCCGTCGATCGCCGCGTGCGCGACCACCGCCACCGCGACCGTGGTGAGCAGCACGAGCGCCGATCGCGCTGAGCGTGATCGGGCGCAGGTCCGCGCGCAGGTCGCGCAGCGACGAGAAGTACGCCGCGTTGAACAGCAGCGGCGGCAGGAAGATGAGCAGGACGAGGTCCGGGTCGAGCTCGACGTCGGGCACGCCGGGCGCGAAGCCGACGAGGCTGCCGCCGATCACGAGCAGGATCGGGTACGGCACGTCGAGCAGGCGCGCCAGCGCGGTCAGCGCCGCGACCGCGACCAGCAGGAACAGGACGACGAGCTCGGCGTGCTCCATCGCGCCGGGACGCTACCCGCGAACGCCCCGCGGCGCGGGGCGTTCGCGCACTGCTGCTAGGAGCGGTCGCCGGCTCCACGAGCTCGCGCTCCTGGGCCGCGGGCGCCGGGCTTCGCCTGGCGCGGCGGCCGGGGCGGGCGCCGTGCCCGCGCGCTTGGCCTCGATCTGCTCGGGCTTGGGCACCTTGACGTTCGACGCCCAGCCGAGCTTCTCGAAGAGCCTGATCATCAGGTAGGACGGGTCGAACTGGTAGCGGCTGGAGGCCGTGGCGCGCCGACGTCGGGAACGCGTGGTGGGAGTGGTGCCAGCCCTCGCCCATCGACACGAGCGCGACGGCCCAGTTGTTGCGGCTCTCGTCCTCGATGTCGAACGGCCGCTTGCCGTACATGTGGCAGATCGAGTTCACGCTCCACGTCGCGTGGTGCTGGAGGAAGATGCGCACGAGGCCCGCCCACAGCGAGCGCGGTGAGCCCGCGACTGAGCTCGCCGCCGGAGATGAGAAGCCGGCGACGAACGGGATCGCGAGGCCGAGCGCGACCCACAGCGGGAAGAGCGCTGTCGATCCGGCGGATCAGCGGGTCCTTGCGCAGGTCCGGCGCGTAGCGGCGCGCCGGAGCTGCGCTCGCCGTCGAACAGCCAGCCCATGTGCGAGTGCCAGAGCCCGGCGAGCACGCCGCGCCAGCCGTCGCCGCCGTGCAGTGTGCGGGCTGTGCGGGTCGCCCTCCTCGTCGGTGAAGGCGTGGTGCTTGCGGTGGTCGGCGACCCAGTGGATGACCGCGCCCTGCACCGACATCGAGCCGAGGATCGCGAGCGCGCCGCGCAGCCGGCGGCGGGGCCTCGAAGGAGCGATGCGTGAAGCAGGCGGTGGAAGCCGACCGTGACGCCGAAGCCGACGAGCGACGTACATGACGGCGAGGATCGCCGAGGTCGAGGCCGGTCACGGCGCCGCCCCACAGCAGGACGAGCGGCGGCGAGGAAGGCGACGAACGGGCAGCACGACGGCGACGACGGTGATCCGGCGCTCGAGTCGCGCCATGCGAAGAGTTGTCATGCGAACACCATGCCACGAGCCGGGTCTGGCCCTTGCAGAGCATTGCGACGATCGTGCACGGCTGGATTTAGCACGAAGCTACAGTTCTGCCGGATGGCGCCCACGCCGGGCGGCCCACTGGTCCTCCGGCCCGGGCCGGGGACGGACCGTCGGGCGATGCAGGAGCGACGACGCGGGGTTAGGTGAGGATTCGTTAGTGCTGTAGTCTTCCTGACTGGTATTGCTGTCCGTCCGGGGCGAACCGCTGGTTGTTGGATTAACGCCTGTCCGTGCAGACTCCTGGCAGTTGCTGCGAGGGGTGCTTCAGGGACGCGCCGAAGCGCCGGGGCCTTCCGCCGCGGCGCTCAGGGCCTGGCAACCAAGTGTGCGCCGTCCTTCTTGGACCTGGCCGCGCCGTTATGCAACCGGCCGAAATCCCTTCGCGAGCTGCTTTAGCCGATTCACCACGACGAAGGACAATGGAAATACGTGTCAATAAAGCGCTGCACGCTATCAGGTTAGGAGGAAACCAGGAATTAGCATCCAGGTGCATTGACCTTCCGGCATGCCGGCCGTAGCGTCGGCCCGAAGAAGCTGGAGGTCACATGATCAAAAGAGCGGCTTGTTCGTTCGCCTTGCTGTTCCTGTTGCTGTCATCGGGTTCCCTGGCCCACGGCCAGAGAGAGTTCATCATCGACGTCCCGGGCGCCACCTTCACGCGCGTCATCGGACTGAACGACAAGGGAGACGTTTGCGGCGGAACCCAAGTGAACGGTGTTCGGCTTGCCTTCGCCGGATCCAGACAGGCGGACTTCACGGATTTGGAGACGTTCGCCTATCCAGGCGCGGTGTTTACGCAGTGCCGTGGGATCAATGCGAAGGGACAGATGGTTGGCGCATACACGAGCCCTGATGGGAAGTCCCACGCGTTCGTGAAGGACGGGTCCGAGTTCATCAGCATCGACGTGCCAGGAGGAATCGACACCCGTGGGTCCGGCATCGATCCACGCGGCAACATCGTGGGGAGATTTACGAGCCCCGACGGGAACGTTCACGGATTCTTCCGGTTCCTGTACGGAGCTGTCATGACGATCGATGGGCCTGAAGCAACCCACACCGAAGCCTCAGGGATCACGCCGCGAGGTGAAATCACGGGCATCTACCGAACGGCCGACGGCAGGTTCCATGGTTTCATCCTCTCGACCAGCGGGTTCGAGACCATCGACGTTCCGCACTCCGTCAATACGGGGACCGCATTTGGCGGCGTCTGGATGAACCGGTCCGAGCTTGCGGGCTATTACCAACCGGAAGGAGCCGCTCCTAACCAGTTGGAAGGCTGGGTGAGACTCAAAGATGGGACTTTTCACACGTATCTCTTCCCAGGCTCGACCGATACATGCTTCTTCAATATCAACAATCGAGGTGATCTCGTGGGCAGGTACGTCGCGGGCGGCGTGGAACATGGGCTCTATCTCGAACGACACGGGAGGCGACCTCCGGGAAAATAGCTGGATTGTGTCGAAGGCGCCAGAGCGGATTGCATTGTTGGCTCCCAGTGGGATGTGCGCTAGTCGCTCGAGCGCGACTGGCGCTCACCCCTAGAGGCTGGGCGATCAGGCATGCTGACAGGATGGTGATGGCGGATGGTGACAGGATGGTGATGACGAACTGACATTCCCTACGGCCTGTGGTAGCGTGCCTCCCCACGAGCTCAGATGGGGGAAATTAAGCGCGCCAGTGATGTCGTCCAGTTCGGAACCTTTCGGGTCGATTTCCGAACTGGCGAGCTGAGGAGACAGGGCGTCCCGATCAAGCTGCAAGACAAGCCGCTTCAGCTGCTGGCGGTCCTCGTCCAGCATCCGGGCGAGCTCGTGACGCGCGACGAATTGCGGCGAACGTTGTGGGGCGATCAGACCTTCGTCGACTTCGAGCGGAGCCTCAATATCGCCATCACGAAGTTGAGAGCAGCGCTCGGCGATTCCGCCGACAACCCCCGGTTCGTCGAAACGCTGCCCCGTCGCGGTTACCGCTTTATCGCGCCGCTCACGGTGGGCACAGAACCTCAGACCATTCCCGCGTCCAGCGGCACGGGCGAGATTCAAGCGCCGTCGCCGCAAGCGAACCCCGAGGCTCCGCCAGCCATGTCCAAGGCAGGTCCAGGGGCAACGGAACAACGCCCCGTCGGACGTCCCAGTCGTCGTCGATCTCTGGTGATCGGCGCGTTGAGTGTCGCCGCAATCGCCACGGCGGCGTTCGCCGGAATCTGGGTGGCCGAACAACGCGGGGCCAGTGGTCCACCTCGGGTTGAGTCGCTGGCGGTCCTTCCCTTGGAGAACCTATCCGGGGATCCTGACCAGGAGTTTCTGGCCGATGCCGTCACCGAGGCCCTGATCACGGAGCTCGGGAAGATCAATACCGTACGGGTGATCTCTCGCACGTCGATTGTCCCTTACAAGGGAGTCAAGAAGTCACTACCCGACATTGGACGGGAGCTGCGGGTCGATGCCGTGGTTGAAGGTAGCGTCGTTCGTTCCGGAAACCGCATCAGGATCACGGCGCAACTCTTACACGCGGCCTCTGATCGCCATCTGTGGGCGCAGGCCTTCGAACGCGATGTGCACGACGTCCTCTCTCTGTACGGTGAGGTGTCAGAGGCAATCGCCAGGGAGATACACGCAAAGATTGACCGTTCTACAACCGCTGTCGTCCGCACACGGGTAGTCGACCCTGACGCGTGGGTGTTGTACATGAGGGGTCGCTACTTCTGGGCCCGAGTCAGCCCGGACAACCTCAAGAAGGCCCGCGACTACTTCCAGCAGGCGATTGACAAGCAGGCCGACTTCGCGTTGCCGTATGCCGGTCTTGCGGACGCGTACCTGTTGCTCGCCTTCAACCGCGTGCAGTCTCCGCTCGAGGCTATTCCAAGAGCGAGAGCCGCCGCGCTCAAGGCACTGGAGCTGGATGATACGCTCGCCGAGGCGCACACCTCGCTCGCGGGTATCGCGTGCACCTTCGACGCCGACTGGTCGGCCGCGGAGCGGGGATACAGGCGTGCCTTCGAGCTCAATCCGAACCACGCCACTGCCCATCAGTGGTGGGGCATGACGCTCGCGGGATTAGGACGCCACGCAGAGGCGGCTGCGGAAATCCGGCGTGCACAGGAGATCGATCCCGTGTCGTTGCGAGTTGGTAAGGCGGCAGGGACGATTCTGTACCTCGCTCGCCGGTACGCGGAAGCGATCGAACAGTACAAGAAGACAATCGAGCTCGACCCGAACTATGCGCCAGCGCTGATCGAGTTGGGGCGCGTCTACACGGTGCTCGGTCAGAAGACGCAGGCGCTTCCCGAACTTGAACGCGCCACCCAGGTGTCGAACCGTTCGTCCTCGTCACTGGCAGCGCTCGGGTATGCGTACGGCGTGTTCGGCTCGAGAGACCTGGCGCTGACGATCCTCTCGGAACTGCGCGCTCGGTCGGCACATGCCTACGTGTCACCGGAGGACTACGCGATCGTTTACCTGGGGTTACGTGATGACGACCGCGTATTTCAGGAGCTTGTCCGCGCAGCGGATCAGCGGCTGAGTTCGCTCTACACGTTGAAAACCGCACCCGAGTTCGATCCAATCCGCACCGACTCACGCTTTGCTGATCTGTTGCGGCGCGTGCATCTGAACTGATCACCTTCAGCAGGCGGCGTCGCGAATAAGTCTGATGATCGCTACTCGGCGGCCTTCCCAAGCCGCCGCGACGCCTTATGCGTCGGAAACGCCCGTTCCAGAAGCTGCAGCATGGCGCGGCAGGCGGCGCCGTGGTGTTTGTGTGGGTGGTCGACGACGACGAACTGGCGCGTTGGGAGTGCGGTCTTGATGCGCACGGGTGCGACCCGACGGCTCGCGAGCTCCTCCTCGACCGTGAGCCGGGAGACCATGGCGACGCCAAGACCGGCCATCACGGCGCGCTTGACCGCGTCGGGATTGTCGAACGTCATCGTTCGTGTCGGTGCCAACCGCTGACGGTGCCACCACGCGGCCAGCTGCCGCCGCGTATCGGATCCCTCCTCGCGAAGCAGCCACGTCTCTGCTCCAAGCTGACTTGGCTTCACGACCCGGGCCCGCGCCAACGGTGAAGCCGCTGGTGCGATGAGCACGAACTCGTCTTGCGACAAGCCGCGCGCCTGCAGGTCGTCCGATGGCAATGCGCCGGCAACGATGCCCATGTCGAGATCGTTGCGGGCGACGCGCTCGGTGATCGCGTGAATCGGACCGATCTCGAAACGGAGGTCGTAGTGCTCGTGCTCGCTGCGATACGTGGCCAGCAGCGCCGGAAGCAAATACGAGCCGGGCGTCGCGGTCGCACCGAGCCGAATGCGGCCGACCGCTCCGCGCGCGACCTCCTGCATTCGTTCATGAGCGCGGTCAACGGCGCCGAGGATGCGGCGTGCCTCTTCCAGGAAGACTTCACCTGCGACGGTCAGCGAGACGCGGCGGGCACGATTCAGGAGCCTGGCGCCGATCTCGTCTTCGAGCAGCGCGATCTGGTGTGACACGGCTGGTTGGGAAAGATTGCACAGGCTTGCCGCTCTGGCGAAGTGCCGCAACTCGGCGACGGCTACGAAGGTCCGCAACTGCCGCAGCTCCATTCGTACAGTCTATCAGACAGATTCAATCGTTTCATTGGACGAATCAGACAAGGGCCCATACATTCACCCTTGTGGGCAGCACGAAGAAGACATCGGTGAAGCCGGCAACCAGTTCACAACAGCCGAGGAGACAACATGCCTACCCTGACGACGACGACAACGGCCGAAATGAGCGCGCTGAAAATTCGACTCAAGGCGACCTGGGAGTCGGGCGACTACGGAGTGTTTGCCACGTATCTCGAGAAAGGCGCGCTCGAGTTCTTCGGTCGCGTGAACATCCCGCCGGGCACCCGGCTCCTCGATGTTGGATGCGGCGCGGGGCAGCTCACGCTGCCGGCGGCCAGGAAGGGGATCCAGGTCACGGGTCTGGACCTTGCGGCCAACCTGGTGCAGCAGGCTCGGACCAAGGCTGCCGCCGAGGGGCTGCCGATTCAGGTCGACGAAGGTGACGCGGAGGATCTGCCGTATCCGGACGCATCCTTTGACGTCGTGATGAGCTTGATCGGCGCGATGTTCGCGCCGCGTCCGGAGCTCGTGGCGTCGGAAATGTGCCGAGTCTGCAGACCGGGCGGGACGATCATCATGGGCAACTGGACGCCCGAGGGCCATCTCGGTCAGATGTTCAAGGTCATCGGGAAGCACGTCCCGCCGCCTTCGTATTTTCCGTCGCCGCTCCTGTGGGGCGATGAGACGACGTGCCGCCAGCGCCTCGGCGCCGACGTCAGAGATCTGACGATCACCCGCTACATGTATCCGCTCGAGTATCCGTTCGAGCCGGCCAAGGTGGTCGACTTCTTCATCGAGTACCTACGGGCCGACCAGCCGGGCGTACGGATCGCTCGATGACGCGACGCAGGAAGGCGCTGCACGATGATCTCACCGCGCTCTGGACGCGAAACAACGGTGCGACTGACGGAACGACCCGGGTGTTGGCGGAGTACATCGAGGTCATCGGGACGCGGTAGGCCGGCACGAATGCGCAAGTGGGGCGGCCATCGCTGGCGTGTGAAAGTAGGGGAGGAGCGCCTGACGGGCGGACGAGCATGATGATCGCACAACCAGCCGATCCGACCGTGCGACTGGGTCTTCGCGAGAACGTCGGGCAGTTCGCCCTGCTGGTGGTCGTCAACGCGTTCGTCGGCGCCATGGTCGGCCTGGAGCGCAGCATCCTGCCGGCGATCGCGGAGCAGGAGTTCCAGCTCGCCGCGCGCACGTGCCATGCTGTCGTTCATCGTCGTGTTTGGTGTCGCCAAAGCCCTCACGAATTACGGCGCGGGCTGGCTCTCGGACCGCTGGGGCCGCAAGCACGTCCTGGTCGCGGGGTGGCTCGTTGCGGTCCCGGTGCCGTTCCTCCTGATGTGGGCGTCGACGTGGAATGGGGTGCTGGTGGCGAACGTCCTGCTTGGCATCAGCCAGGGTCTGACATGGTCGACGACGGTCATCATGAAGATCGACCTCGTCGGTTCGCGACAGCGGGGACTGGCGATGGGCTTCAACGAGTGTGCGGGCTACGTGGCGCTGGCTGCGAGCGCTCTTGCGACCGGCTGGATTGCCGCGCGGTATGGCCTTCGGCCGCAGCCCTTCTATCTCGGGGTCGGATTCGCGATCAGCGGACTCGCCCTGTCAGCCCTCTTCGTCCGGGACACCCGTCACCACGTCTCGCACGAATCAGCCCTCGTTGGCACGCGACATCCCGAGCGTGTGCCCACGGCCCGCGACGTCTTCTGGCGTACCAGCGTGGTCGACGCGAACTTGTCGAGCGTCAGCCAGGCAGGGCTCGTCAACAACCTGAACGACGGGATGGCCTGGGGCCTGTTCCCGCTGGTGTTCGCCGCGGCCGGGATGGACCTGGCGCAAGTGGGACTGCTCGCGGCCATTTATCCGGCCACCTGGGGTTTCGCCCAGCTGGTAACCGGCGCGCTCTCGGACCGCACGGGGCGGAAACCGCTCATCGTCTGGGGCATGTGGATCCAGGCTGCTGGAATCGTTGTCACGACGCTGGCACAGGCGTTCGCCGGGTTTGTGGTTGGTGCCGTGCTGCTCGGGATTGGGACAGCCATGGTGTATCCCACGCTGCTCGCCGCGATCGGCGATGTCGCCCACCCGTCGTGGCGGGCATCCGCGGTCGGCGTGTATCGGCTCTGGCGTGATCTCGGATATGCGATCGGCGCGGTACTCGCAGGAGTCACGGCAGACGCGTTCGGGCTGGCCGCCGCCCTGTGGGTCATCGCGGGACTGACCTTTGTGTCGGGGGTTGTATCTGCCACCCGAATGGCAGAAACGCTGCCGCCAACTGTGCGCACGGCTCCGCGCTCCCACAGGGAGTCCGGGACTTCGGTCCCTGGCTCGCGACCACACCCGCCATCGACGCACCGGACGGAGTAGCGAGTATGCCCACAACGCACGTCGGAGGGAATGATGACCAAGCAGATTGAGACTGACACCCTGCGACAATGGCTCAATGCGCACCAACCGGTCACAGTGCTGGACGTCCGAACTGACGACGAGCGCACCCAGTGGGCCATTCCGGGCAGCCTCCATGTCAATGCGTACGACGCGCTACGGAATGGGCAACCGGGTGCGCTCGCGGACCTCGTCATCCCGGCTGATCGACCTGTCGTCACGGTCTGCAATGCGGGAAAGGTGAGTCAGATCGCGGCTGATGTGCTCGCGAACCGTGGCTTCGACGCGCGGTCGCTTGCGGGCGGGATGAAAGCGTGGAGCCTCGCCTGGAATGCGGCCGATGTCCCGCTCGCGGACTCCTCGGTGCGCGTCATCCAAGTACGGCGTACAGGCAAGGGGTGCCTCTCGTACATCGTCGCATCGGATGGTGAGGCGGCGGTGATCGACCCGTCGGTCACGCCCGACGTTTATCTCGACATCGCCCAACGTCATCGCTGGTCCATCCGATACGTACTCGACACCCACGTCCACGCAGACCACCTGTCGCGCGCGAGCGCGCTGGCCAGGCGGGCAGGTGCGGTGCTCCTGATGCCGCCCCAGGATCGCGTGAGGTTTGCGTTCACCCCGATAGCAGACGGTGAGCGGATCCGAGTGGGACACGCCACGCTGCGCGCGCTCCATACGCCTGGCCACACTCCTGAGAGCACGTCATACGCCTTGAACGAGGCCGCGGTGTTCACGGGTGACACGCTCTTCACAAACGGGGTTGGACGTCCTGATCTGCACGCCGACCCCGATGCCGCGCGCGCCCGCGCCCGGTCGCTCTTCGTGTCACTCGAGCGGCTGCGGCAGCTTCGACCTGAGATCGTCGTGTTGCCAGCACACACCAGCGAGCCGATCGCATTCGACGGACAGCCCTGTTGCCGCCCGGCTCGGCGATGTCGATGCGTGGCTGGGCGGCTGGCTTTCGTCGGAATCGGCATTCGTAGACCGAGTCACGTCGCAGCTTCCGCCCACGCCGCCGAACTTTGTGCGCATCGTCGACTTGAACGAGGCCGGCGACCTCCCAGCCGGTGACCCGACGGACCTGGAAGCAGGTGCCAACCGGTGTGCGGTGAGATAGCTGCGCGCGCCACGCCCTCGTGACGACGATGGTTGTCGTCGGAATGGTTCGGATCACTTGCGATTGAAGGCCGCCAACCAGTCAATCACGACCGTCGGCAGCTCGACTTCGCCTGGCGTCAGACTGGCTCTGGTGTTGACGACGAATCGCTGGCCGTCGTGTGAGACGTCGTAACTGGATCCGAGCGGCACCGGGCGAAAAGTGAAGAGCGTCGAGGTTTCCAGCACGCGGATCGCCGAACCGTCCTGGTTCACGGTACGCGCCATCATCGTGGCGTCTGCCGTACCCTCGATGCCGCTCACATAGAAGATCTCTTTGCCATCGCCCCGCCAGCGCGGAAGGTCGCCGCCGGATTCCGAAACCTGCCACTGGGCGCCGGTGGGCGGAAACGGGACGACGTACACCTCGTTCCGGCCGGTGATGTTCGACACGTACGCGACCCAACGCCCATCAGGTGAAAAGGTGCCCGACGTGTCGTCGCCGGAACCGTCAGTGAGCGGAAACACCTTTCTGTCGCCAAACAGCGGCAGCACCCACATCCGGCGCCTGCTGCCGCGTTCCGCTCTTGACAGAAAAGTCAGGTGACGACCGTCCGGCGACCAGCTCTCAGCGTTCTTATCATTCGCATCAGCGAGCAGTTCGCGTTCGGCAGCCGATCCATTCGTGGGCTTCTGAAACAAGTCGAGGTGGCCCTTGCGGCGCGAACTGAACACGACTTGACTGCCGTCAGGCGAGAGGACGGCCGCCGAGTCATCGTCGGCATGAAAGGTGAAGCGTGTGGGATTGCCGGTCGCCAGCTCAAAGAGCCACACGTCCAACGTCGCGCGCCGCGGCGTCGGACCACCGGTTGCGTCTCGATTCTGGGTCGGCTCACGCTTGCTGACCGCGAGGAACTTGCCGTCAGACGACAAACGGAGATCGGAGTACTCCCCGGTATCTCCGAGCTTGCCGACCCGTTTACCTGATCTGTCGAGCCAGAGCAGTTCGGAGCCGGTCAGCCCGCGGTTCGTCTGATAGGCGAGCACGCCGCTCTCGGAGACTGAATAGATCCCGGCCGGGTTCAGCGCGAGCGTCTGGATCCGGTCTGCGACAGGGAACGGATCGCCGCCGAGCGTGAGTCGGCGCGCATCGAACGGCTGCGCCATAAGCGTTGATTCGCGTAGATAGAAGATGTGGCCCTTGAGCGTAAAGCGCATTGGTCGAATCGGACTCGAGCAGCCGAACGCGATCCGGCGAGTCAAGCGAGCCGAGATATATTCCTCCGCCCGCTCCTTGTTGATGTGGCACCACGCGGAACAGGAAGTGGCGGCCGTCCGGCAAGAATGCAGGGCGGAGATGGGCCTTGTCTCCCTCCGCAAGTGCGGTCGCCTCTGTCGGGGCGCCGCCGGTTTCCGGCACTTTCATCAGCGACCCCTCCATCAGCTCCCCCTGCGCGAAGAGGATGATGCCATCCTTACTCCACGTGCCGCCGATGCCGAGGCTCTGCATGACGCACAGCGTGACCGGTGGCCCTCCGGCGAGATCAATCGATTTGAGGGCCCCAGCAACGAAAAACCCCAGATGTCGGTTGTCCGGCGACCAGAACGGCGATGCGGCGCCAGCCGTCCCACCGAGCATCTGAGGCGCCAAGCTGTCGCGCGCCCGAATCCACATCATCGTCGGCTGGTTGCCCTCGATCGGACGGGCAAGAAACGCGATGTGACGCCCATCCGGTGAGACGGCGAGTGGGGCTATCGACGTGGCGCCTGGATTCATCGCCAGCGTCCAGCCGGGAGGCATCGTGAGTGGAAATCTCGTCGTGATTGCGTCGACAGTCGGCGGTCTGAAAGAGCGCGACGCGACGATTCCCGACGCTGCCGCCAGAGCGATCACGGCCAGCGCGGCGAGCGCCAGGCTCCAGGGGCGTCGTGTCGCAGGAATCGGGCGCGGCGCTCGCCGACGTCTCACCTGAAGGGGACGACAGTGTCTCGAGCGCAAACGCAAGGTCGGTGGCAGACTGAAATCGGGCACCAGGATTTTTCTCGAGACAGCGTTCGACCGTGCGGACAAGGCCGGTCGGAATGTGTCGCTCGGCGGCAGGCAGGTCCGCGGGATCTTCGTTGAGCAGCGACATCATCACGTCGGCGCTCGTGTCGCCGCGAAACGCCCGGTTGCCCGAAAGCATCTCGTAGAGGACGGCACCAAACGCAAAAATATCTGCGCGATGGTCGGCGTGGCAGGCCACGTACCTGCTCGGGCGCCATGTACCCGACCGTGCCCATGACGACTCCCGGCTTGGTGTCGTGTTCCCGTGTCGCCACGCTCGCTTCGGATACGCCGGGCGCGACCTCAGTCAGTTTCGCAAGACCGAAGTCGAGAATCTTGACCACGCCCGCGTGAGTGACCAACAGATTCGCCGGCTTCAGATCCCGATGCACGATGCCTTTGTCGTGTGCCGCGGCCAATCCGCGTGCAATCTGAATCGACAACTCGATCGCCTTGCGGACCGGCAGCGCGCCGTCCTGCAGCCGTTCTTGCAGCGTGACGCCGGCGAGCAGTTCGGAAACGATATACGGCGCCTGCTCGTGGCTGCCGATGTCGTAGACGACAAGAATGTTGGGGTGATTGAGCGCCGCAGCCGCGCGAGCCTCCTGTTCGAACCGCCGCACCCGATCCGCGTCGGTGGAAAACGCCGCGGGCAGCACTTTGAGCGCGACCTCACGCCCTAGCCGTGGATCGCGCGCCCGATAGACGTCACCCATCCCGCCGGCCCCGAGCAGGTCGATCACCTCATAGGCGCCGAGGAGCGTGCCTGAGGTCAGCATGGTCAGGCCGCGATTATAGCCGCGTCTTGGCACTCGGCCGACCGGCATAGAGCCGACACTGCCTATGGTGCCGTCCTTGAGATCGCCGACGAATTCCGTGCCCGGCAACGGCGTCGCGATTCATCTGACTCTCTTCAGTCAGTCTGGTCGATGCGGTCCGGGAGGCGAGCAGCGGTCGGGTTCGGCCGAAGTTAATGACGGCCGGCACGGCCACCCTCGGATTGCTTCCATTGTTGGTTCTCCAGCTCCACGGAACCGAGATCGAGCGGCCTTTGGCCATCGTCATGATCGGCGGCCTCGTCACGTCGACCCTCTTCACCCTACTGGTGCTGCCGACCTTTTACTTTCAGGTACACGGCTGGCTTGAGCGGCGGTCGCACGACCCTGGCGAGGCCACCGCGTGAACAGACGATGGGCTTGAACCTGATGTCGTAACAGCCGGCGAAGGTCGAGGGTCGCCGGAAGGGACGGCCGACCGATGACACATTGTCGTGATGTGTGCCCGAACGTTGGGTTCACGATCCACAATGGAGGACGACCTGCGTGGATAGACGACAGGACACCATATGCCCGAACTACCGATCGCTTGCACATTGACGCCTGAAGCGTTGCGGACTCGTCGCGAGGGCCTTTTAATGGATCTTGTGCGTCGTGCGGAACGGCGGGAGGATCTCCACGACGGCCTGCGTCTCGAGTTTGCGCCGTCTGCAGCGACGATCGCACTCATCGCGCGAGCCGTCGAGGCTGAACGCCACTGCTGCCGGTTCCTTCGGTTCGGCGTGAGGGTGGAACCCGATGGCGGACCGATGTTCCTTGAGCTGACCGGACCTCCAGGGACTCGAGACTTCGTCAGCGCATTGATCGAAGAGTGACTACCAACGTCGTTGTCTTCGCGCTCGCGGCGTTTTTCGAGATCGCGGGTTGCTTCTGTAAGGTTCCGCTCAGATCTCGCGTTCTTCCTTTTGTGCAAGGCAAAGGGAATCAATTTGAATTTCGTCCACCCTAGTTCCGCGCGTCATACGGACCCGCGTGAACACAGCCAATGCCGTCGGTCCAGATGGGGTATGCAGCTTTGCTACGTTCGCCCCACGCGCGTCCGTGGAACACGGGCAAACGGGGAGTCGGGGTGTGATGTCGAGAGAGCTGACGCACGAGTCAAGTCTGCCCACGGTACATTTCAGGGTACAGCAGAAAGAGCACGGCCGTAAGTCTTGTAGATAGAGCAGTTAGAAAGTGGAGGCGCCGGGATTCGCACCCGGGTCCGAAAACATATCCTCGCAGGAATCTACGATGCGTATCCGCGTCTGAAATCTCGCTCCCGACGTGAAGCCGCGGCCAGAACCGCCAGGAGCCAGCCCCAGAGAAGTCTCGCCGCTACCGTCCGGAGCAACCGGTAGCCGCCAGCCTGCTAAAATGACATCCCGTTCCAGCCCACAGGCTGACTAGAGGGGACGCTCACAGGGGTTTAGGCTGCGAGTGCGAGCTGCGTATCCGCAGTTAGGTTTTTTTCCATCTGATTTACGAGGGTGATGGTCCTCGGCACGCATCCTGCGAAACCATATCTCCGTCGAGTCTAGGTCGCCCCCTTCGAGAGACCGCACTCCATTGTAACGCCGCCCGCTACGGTTGGTCAAACTATTGTGGCAGTTGGGGTTGCACGCTTTGCCGACGCTTGACTTGCCCGCGGGCCGTCCCGATAATGCCTGAAATGGCCGATCACGATCTCCGTACGGCGATCGACGCACTCTGCGTTCGTCTGCAGGCCGACCTTCAGACCGAGGTCGCGCAGGTGACCAGTCGGTTTGCTGAGGAACGCGAAACCGCACGCCTTGATGACGAGGCGAAGTGGGCTGCCAGGCTCGACTCGATCCGTCTGAACTGGGAGGGACGGCTGCAGGCCGGTCTGGCCGCCGCTGCTGCCGATGCCGAGCGACGGGTGGCTGCAGAAACCGAGCGCGGCCGGCTCGAGCTCGAGAGTCTCACCAAGGCGACCGCTGAAGCCGCCGACCGGCACCGAACGGAAATCGAGGCGCTTCGCCAAGAGTGGCAGGGTCGGCTGCAGGCCGGCGCCGCCGCCGCCGCTTCTGATGCCGAGCGACGGGTGGCGGCAGAAACCGAGCGCGGTCGACTCGAGCTCGAGCGTCTCAGCAAGGCGGAGGCTGAAGCCGCCGCTTGGCACCGAACGGAAATCGAGGCGCTTCGCCGAAGAGTGGCAGGGTCGGCTCCAGGCCGGCGTGGCCGCGGCCGCCACTGAGGCCGAGCGAACGGGTGGTTGCCGAAAGCGAGCGCGGCCGACTCGAGCTCGAGCGTCTCAGCAAGGCGGCCGCTGAAGCCGCCGACCGGCACCGAACGGAAATCGAGGCGCTTCGCGACGAGTGGCGGGGTCGGCTCCAGGCCGGCGTGGCCGCGGCCGCCGCTGAGGCCGAGGAACGCGTGGCTGCCGAAACCGAGCGCGGCCGACTCCAGCTCGAGAGTCTGACCAGTGCGACAGCTGAAGCCGCCGACCGCCAGCGGAAGGAAACCGAGGCGCTTCGCGAAGAGTGGCAGGGTCGGCTCAAGGCCGGTATGGCCGACGCCGCGGCGGATGCCGAACAGCGCCTGATGACGGAGACCGACCGGATCCGTCTTGAAGCCGTCGAGGCGGTGGCCGAGTCGACCGAGCGCATCCGCAAAGAGGTCCGCAGCGACATGGATCAGGCCGCCAGCGCGTCGACCGCGCAGCTCCGCGCCGAGATGGAGGAGGCCGCCACGCATTCCACCACGCGCCTCCGCGAGGAGCTGGAAAAGGCCACGGCGCACGCGACGGCGCGGCTCCGGGAAGAAATGGCCGAGGCGCTGGCCACCGAGCGCGAGCGCGCGGGCGCCGAGATCGAAGGTGAGCGCGCACGCGTGCAGACATTGATCGCCGCCGAGCGCGATCGCGCTGCCGCGGACCTCGATGCCGAACGGCTCAAGGCGCAGGCCCTGTCGGAAGAATTGGACGAAGCCCAGGCCGCCGTGGCCCGGGAGCGCGAAGCGGCGCGCAGCGCGGCGGAATCGCTCCTCGAGGTCACAGAGAACGAGCAGGCAGTCGTCGAGGCGCAGGCCGTCATCGACACGCGTGTCGCCAGGCGCGAGGCGCAACTCGCCGTCGTCGAGCGCCTGCTTGGCGCCGTGCGCGCGATAGACGGCGCGCGGTCGCTCAGCG
The DNA here is from genome assembly GCA_963771395.1 of uncultured Acidobacteriota bacterium. Classification (GTDB taxonomy): domain Bacteria; phylum Acidobacteriota; class Vicinamibacteria; order Vicinamibacterales; family 2-12-FULL-66-21; genus DATBJJ01. The sequence goes on from CAVYTY010000014.1 coordinate 22,962, forward strand.
ACACGCTCACCAGCTTGACGCACGCCACGGCATCCGTCGCCCCTCGCGCGGCGCTCTTCATTGTTGCCAACCGGGCGGGCGGTCAGGACCTGCAAGGATGGAAGGCGGCCGGGTTCGGCGACGATTCGCCGGCGGGACTGCGCCTTGCCGCGGGCGATCGTGCGGCCCGCGGGCTTCTGGATCTCGCGGTCACGACCGGGCGCGCCGTGTCGACGGCTACGGAGCCGGCGCCGGCGTTCGCCCTGTTGCCGGAGGACCGCTCGGGCCTGGCGGTTCCGATCACCGTCGGTGGCCAGAGCGTCGCGGTGCTGTATGCCGATGATGCGTCGGCGCCCGAGCCCGACGCGCCCGCCTCGTGGCCGGAGGCGATTCAAGTGCTCGCGGCTCACGCGTCGGCGTGCCTGTCTCAGATTACGGCGGTGCGGACGACGCAGGCCATGCATCAGATGTCGAGGGCCGTTGGATCCAGGCCCGCCACTGCTGCAAGTCCGGCGGGAAGCCCGCCGGGAACCGAACAGGACAGCAGCGCGCGCCGCTACGCACGGTTGCTGGTGTCGGAGATCAAGCTCTACAACGAGGCCGCGGTACGGGCCGGTCGCGAGAAGCGCGACCTGCTCAGTCGGCTGGGTCCTGAGATCGAGCGCGCGAGGCGGCTCTACGAAGAGCGCGTCCCGCCGGCGGTCGGCGCGCGTGCGTCGTACTTCCAGCAGGAGCTCGTGCACACTCTCGCGGACGGCGATTCGGCGCTGCTCGGCGGAGCAGTATGAAGGCGTTCCGAAAGCAGACGGCAACTGGTACTCGAGACGCGGTCGCGCTCGTCTCGCTCGGGCTCGTCGTGGGTCTGGCGGCGTTTGCGGGGGCGAGCTCCCGCGGCGCAAGCCTTCAGCTCGCGCCGACCGCCCATCCACCGCTGTCGGCCAGCGTCGGCGACATGTGGCTCGTCCCGGCGGAGACGGCAGCGACCACGCGCTCGGCGGCCCTGTATCGGCCGCTGACGGACGCGGTCGCCGAGATCGGGGCTGGCAACTACGAACGTGCGCTGGCGCTCCTCAACCGACCGTCGCTCGGCGGCAGCGCTCTTGCCGACTACGCGTCCTACTACAAGGGCATCGCGCAGCTTCGCCTGAGCCGCGCGGCAGATGCGCGTGCCACGTTCGAGGGCCTCGGGAGACGCGAGCTCTCAGGCTATCTCGCGGTGGCGACGCCGCTCGGTGAAGCGGAGGCCCTAGTCGCGCTTGGCGATCACGCCCGCGCGCTGGCGATCTACGAGAAGCTCACGGCCGACAAGACCGCCGTCAACGAGCTGATCCTTGCCAGGCAGGCCGAGGAGGCAAGGGTCCTCGGGGATCGCCGCAAGGCGGCGGAAGCCCTGCTGAGGATCTATTACGAGTTCCCACTCACCGACGCGGCAGTCGCGGCCGGTGCCGAGCTCGAGCCCTTCCGCGACATGATCGTCCGGCAGGGCTACAAGCGCGATCTCGGCCGAGCCCTGCAGTTGTATGGCGCGCGGCGGTACTCCGACGCGCGCGCGGCGTTTGTCGCGCTGCAGGGCGAGGCGAGCGGCGACGACCGCGAACTGGTCGATCTCCGCGTTGCCGAATCCGATTTCTTCCTGCAGCGCCATCAGGCCGCGCTCGACGGGCTGAGGCCGTGGCTCGACCGCGCGTCGCGCCAGGCCGAGGCCCGCTTCTTCCACCTGGGTGCGCTTCGCGGACTGGGGCGCGACGACGAGTTCCTCGCGCAGACCGATGCGCTCATCCGCGACTTCCCGGAGAGCACGTGGTCCGAGGAAGCGCTCAACAATCTGGGCACCTACTACATTCTCAAGAACGACGACGAGATGGCGGCGAAGACGTTCGATCAGCTCTTTGCCAAGTTCCCCAACGGGCAGCGCGCCGACCGCGCGGCCTGGAAGTCCGGATGGTGGGCTTACAAGCACGCCGACTATGCCAGCACGGTGCGCGTCTTCGAGGGCGCTGCCGCATCGTTCCCACGGTCGGACTACCGGCCGCTCTTCCTGTACTGGTCAGGCCGTTCATATGGAAAGCTCGGGTCGGGAGCCGACGCCGAGTCCCGGCTGCGGCTCGTGGTGACCGACTACGGCAACTGGTACTACGGCCGCCTGGCCGGGCGGCACCTGTCCCGAAGCGCGCAGACTGCGCTCAGCGCCGATGCCATTCCGGCCGCTCGACAGTCGCCTGCCGCGCGGGCTGCCGATCCACCGAACGCGAGCGTGATCCGACTCCTCCTGGCGAGCGATCTCTACGACGACGCGCTGAACGAGCTCCGTTTCGCGCAGCGCAGCACCGGGTCGTCGCCGGTCATCGAGGCGACGATCGCGTGGGCCTATCACCGGAAAGGGGAACTGCGGCGGGCCATCACGCTGATGCGCCGCGCGTATCCGCAGCACCTGACGGCGGATCAGGCGCTGCCGAAGGAGATCCTGCAGGTCATCTTTCCGCTGACCTACTGGGATCTCATCCGCAAGCACGCTGCCGCGCGCAATCTCGATCCGTATCTGGTGGCGGCGCTCATCGGGCAGGAGTCCACGTTCGACGCCGGGGTCCGATCGACGGCGAATGCGTGGGGGCTGATGCAGGTCGTGCCGTCGACTGGCCGCCAGCTCGCACGCACGCTCGGCATCCGGCGGTTTACGACCAAGATGCTGACCAACCCGGAAACGAACATCCGGATGGGCACGCTGTACTTCTCGCGGCTGGTGCAGCGGTTCGGCGGAACCCACTACGCGCTCGCCAGCTACAACGCGGGCGAGAGCCGAGTGGTGCGCTGGAAGTCCGAGAGTCCCGGCCTGGACGAAGACGAGTTCATCGACGACATTCCGTTTCCGGAGACCCAGAACTACGTCAAACGCATTCTAGGGACCGCCGAGGACTATCGCCAGCTGTACGGCAAAGGCGGCGGCCGCCCGATCCCGGTCGTCAGCGACGCGTCGAAACGAGCGGTCGGAGAGTAAGCTGGCATTCAGAGCCGCGAGCCGCGAGCCGCAAGCTGCGAACTGCCGGCTCACTTCGGCCAGCTCACCACTTCGTAGATCACCACATCCCCATCGTCGGCGACCACCTGCAGGTGCCGCAGGTATGGCTGCATGCGGCGCTCGATCTCCGGCCATACCCCGCTGCCGTACCCCTGACGTCCACGATTGAGCGTGATGTAGCGCACCCGGCGCTCCTTCAACGCGTTGAAGCTCACCTCCGAGGGGAACGTCGCGAGAATCGGTGCCAGCGCGCGGAAGTCGGCGGGGATGTGATCGCTGTAACCGTTCAGCAGCGGTTGCCAGTGCGCCGTCGAATTCAGCATGTAGCGCGTGTGGATGTGGAAATCAATCCGGCGATCGTAGAAGGGAAACTCCGCCACGGGGCCTCGCGGCATACCGGCCAGCACGCGATACGCGGATGGGATGCTGTCGGGGCGCCAGTCGAAGGGGACGTCGTTCAGTTCGACTAGCGCCGCCGCTGACGCGACGACCGCGATCGCGCGACGATGGGCCGGAAGCCGGCGCCGCAGTTCGCGGACGGCAAACGCCGCGAAGATGGCGAGGCACAGCATCACCACGATGCCCATGCGCTCGGGCGCCCGCAGAAACGAGAAGACGGGAATCGTGGTGTAGAGGACCGTATACAGGCCAGCACGCGGACCGAGCGAAGCCCAGAACGTCAGGATCGCGATCGAACCGTAGAAGAGCGCCGTCTCACGGTCGCGCGGACGCGTGCGTGCGTTCGGCGCGGACACGCGGTGGCTGAACGCGATCCACGCGCCGGCAAGTCCCAGCCCGATCGACGCGAAACCCGGAAAGAGCACCGCACCGTTCCAGTCCCGGATGATGGGGAGCATCCACGCGTGTGCGTGCGCACCGGACGCGAGATACGAGCGCACGTACGCCGACCACTGCCGCGCATCGTCGAGCGAGCGGGCAAAGCCGGTATCGTCCTGAACCGCGAGGTAAGGCAGGAAGAAGGGCAGCACGATTCCGACGGAGGCTGCGGCCGCAATGGCGATCGCGATCCAGAAAGGGCGAGACGTCCACAGCCGCCGCGACCACGCATAGAAGAGCGTGGCGAATCCGACGGTCAATCCCGTCGAGACGCCGTAGTACGCGCACGACATCGCCTGGGCGGCCAGCGCGAGGCCCAGCGCGACGCCGCGCGCCGGAGACGGCGCGTCGACGAGACTGTGGAACGCGAGCATGCTGAGGGGGATGCCGGCGACCATCAGGAGCTGGATGTGCGCGGTGTGCGAGAAGGCGTAAGGGCAGAACGCGAAGAGGATGGCCGCTGTCGCCGCGGCGCCGCCATCGCCCGTGAGGCGCCGGACGAGCAGCCAGGTGAAGACGGCCGAGGCTGAAAACGCGAAGAGGACGACGGAGTTGTGCGCGGCGAACGGGTTGCGGGTGGCGGCCCAGACCGGCACAGCGAGCGCACCCGCGCCGATGTTGGCTTCGGAGAAAGCCAGTGCATCGCGATGCGGATAGTAGATGTTGGCGTTGAAGAGACCCGCTGGGTCGGTGACCAGCGCGTGCGCGACCCACGCGACGTTCCACACCGAGAAGCGGCCGTCTCCTGAGTTCTGGGTGCGACCGACATGGCCCAGGCCGGCCGCAAGGGGCCAGGTCATCAGAACAGCGGCGCCGAGCGCGGCGGCGACGAGCAGGACCGCGTTCCGCACGCGAACGCTCAGCGCGCGGACAGACGATGATTCGGCAGACGATCGGTCATCCATTCTTCAGCGGTTGCACTCGGTCTGTTCGTAGCTCGCTCGAGGTGTGTTGGCATCTCTCCTGGAGGTTGGTTTGTAGCTCTCCTGGAGGTTGGTTTGTAGCGCTCCTGAGGTTTGTTTGTAGCTCTCCCGAGGTTTGTTTGTAGCTCTCCAGAGGTTTGTTTGTAGCTCTCCAGAGGTTTGTTTGTAGAATGACCAGCATTCTACATGACCCGTCCTGGTTTGCCCGCGGCCGCGCTGCTGGCGACCGTCGCCGCCTGGCTCTCGCAAGGAACGCTCGCCGTTTCCAGCCTCGACGGCTCACGCATCGGGCTCCTGCCGATTTCGGCGTTGGCCATTGCGATTGCCGTCATCGCAGGAGTGGCGATTGCCGTACTCGCGCGCGCGGGAGCATCGCTCGCTCCTCTGTGGCTGCTCGCGCTCATCGTCCTGCCCTGGCTCCCGTGGCCGGCCCCCGCGCCGTTCCTGATCTGGACCGGCGCGATCCGCTGGCTGATCTGGACGGCCGTCGCGCTCGTCATGCTCGCGACGGCCGTTGCCGGGAGCGACCGCCGTCCGCGCTTGGAACGCTTTCTACCTGGCGCCGCGGCACTCCTCCGCGACAGCCCGGTTCTTGCGGCCGGGGCGCTCGCCTTCGCCCTCTTCGCGTTCGCGGCCTGGGAGGTGTCTCCGTCGGTACCGGGCGGCGACGAGCCGCACTACCTCGTGATCACGCAGAGCCTGCTGCTCGATCGCGATCTGAAAATCGAGAACAACCACGCGCGCGGCGACTACCAGTCGTACTATGCAGGCACGCTGGCGCCGCACTACATCCGCCGCGGCACTGACGGCGAAATCTATTCAATCCACGCCCCCGGCCTGGCCGCCCTCGTCGCGCCGGCCTTTGCGGTGGGCGGATACCGCGGGGTCGTGCTGTGGCTCATCGTGATCGCGTCGTGCGGCAGCGCGCTCGCATGGCGACTGGCGTGGCTGGCATCGGGCAGCCATTCCGCCGCCTGGTTCGGATGGGCTGGCGTCACGCTCTCGGCGACGACGATTTTCCACAGCTTCACCGTCTATCCGGATGGCGTCGGCGGTGTGATTGCCCTGACGGGCGTCTGGGCGCTCCTGCGCGCGGAAGAAGAGCGGCGGACGGGTGACGCCCGGCTGATGCCGTGGCTCCTCCACGGGTTGGCGCTGGCGCTTCTGCCGTGGCTCCACAGCCGCTTCGCACTGCTCGCGGGCAGCATCGGCGGGCTCGTGCTGCTCCGTTTGTCGGTCACGAAGAACCCGGCGGGGAAGGCGGTGGCGTTTCTCTCGGTGCCCGCGTTGAGCGCGGTCTGCTGGCTGGGATTCTTTCGCGCGATCTACGGCGTTGCCGATCCCTCGGCGCCCTACGGCACCACGCGGGATTTCTCGGTCGCCTTCATTCCCGGCGGGCTTGCCGGGCTGCTCTTCGATCAACGGTTCGGACTGATGGCCAATGCCCCGGTCCTCTTCGTTGGTCTTGCCGGGCTGGTGATGATGCTCCGCGTGGCGCGGATTCCGGCGCCTGGGCCGCAGTCGAGCGGCCTTGCCGATCGCCGCCTCGCGCTCGAGCTGCTCTTCGTGATGGTTCCCTATCTCTTGACGGCCACCAGCTACGCGATGTGGTGGGCGGGGTGGAGCGCTCCGGCGCGGTTTGCGAACCCCGCGGTACCGATTCTCGCCATTCCGTGCGCCGTTGCCTGGATTCGCATCCGGAACCGCGCGTCGCGGGTCATGGCCGCCGGCGCGCTGGCGCTCACGGGGTTCGTCTCGTCCGTGCTGGTGCTCACCGACGGCGGACGGCTGGCCTACAACACGCGCGAGACGACGGCGCTGTGGCTGGACTGGGCGTCGCGATTGACGCCGCTCGCCGAGGGACTGCCGATCTGGTACAGAGGGCGCGAAGGGCCGTTCGCCGTCGACCTCGTCGTGTGGGCCGTCGCACTCGCCCTGGCGTGGTGGTGCGCACGAGCGCTCGCCGGGTTGACGGCGCTCCGGACTCGAGGCCGGTTCCTGACTGCGGTGATCGCGGTACACCTGTCAGCCGCGATGATCGCGGTCACCGCGGTCTGGCGGCTCCATGGAGTCGATGGTGTGCTGGCGGCGCCGGCTGCGCTCGATATCCTGCACGGCGTCGCGACGGAGCCGCGCAGTCTTGCGCTTCAGATCATGCCGCCCCGTGCGCTGGCGGCAGACCGCTTGCTCGCGATGCTGTGGCTCGAACCGGCCGTGCGGCGTCTGCCGGCTGCCGCGAGAGGCCGCACCAATCCGACCGTCGCAGTCCTGCCCAGGATTCCTGCCGGGCGCTATCGGTTGAGGGTCGAGGGCGGCGGGCCGGGAGGGTGGCTGATGCTCGGGATCGGGCAGGATCAGTTCGCGCTGCGGAGCGAAGCGCTCACCTGGCCGGCTCCGCCGATCGAGATTGAGTTTCCGGTGGACGTTCGCGCCCTCATCGTCCGGGGCGACGAGGACGCGCGACGCGCCGTCCGCCGTGTGGTCGTCGAGCCGCTGTCGATCGCGCCGGCAAGTGCCCGTCTGACCGACCTCGTCGCGCGTCGCGCGGTGAGGTACGAGCGCGTCTCCGTGTTCTTTCTCGACGACCGCAGCTTTGCGGAGCCCGACGGGTTCTGGGTCGGCGGGAGCCGGCAGTCGACCTTCGTCCTGCAAGCCGACCGACCACAGCCGTCCATCGACTTACACCTGCGCAACGCGCCGGTCGACAATCGCCTCACGCTCGAATCGGGTCAGTGGCGGGAGGAGTTGACGCTCGCTGCTGGCGAGGAGCGGCACCTGCAGGTCCCGCTCGGGCCCGGTCAGCGGGCGGTGCTCGTCACGGCAACGAGCACCTCAGGTTTCCGGCCGTCGGCATCCACCCCGGACAGCCGCGACGATCGTTTTCTTGGAGTGTGGATCACGCCGTAACGAGGGTGCCAGGGGTGCGAGGTGCCTTGGTGCCTGGTGCTTAGGGTGCCAGGGTGCGAGAGTGCCTTGGTGCCTGGTGCTTAGGGTGCCAGGGTGCGAGAGTGCCTTGGTGCCTAGTGCTTAGGGTGCCAGGGTACCAGGTGCTTAGAGTGACAGGGTGCGAGAGTGCCTCAGTGCCTGGTGCTTCGAAGCGGTCAGTGCGAAGTGCCCGGGAACCACGCGGCGCCGCACTCTGTACTTGGCACCGTGGCACCCTAAGCACCAGGCACCCTGGCCCCTCGCACCCTGGCACCTGCTAGAAGCGGACCACCCCTCCGAAGTACAGGCCCCGGACCTGGAAGTCGCCGGTGTCGTCCTCGATCTTGTAAAAGACGTCGAAGGACCGGTAGCCGCCCTGGGCACCGACGTGGTCGTTGAAGTTGACGGTACCGTAGATGTCGAAGTCGAAGTAGCTGCCGCCGTAGTCTTCGTCGACGTCCGGCACCTTGAAGAACGTGAACTCGCTGGTGATCGAGATGTTGGGCGCGACGTACCCGCGTCCGATCACGCCGATCGCCGGAATCGGCGCGCGCGCGTGGACGAATTCCACGTCGAACACGTTGGTCAACTGCGCTTTGACATCCGTGTACTTGGCCTCGAGCACGAGCCCCACGAACCCGCGATCGCGGTAGATGAAGTCCCACTCGTACGAGAAGCGGTAGGCGCGCCACGTCATCTCGCTTTCAATCGGCAGCGCCACCCGAAACTGGATGCCGTTGAAGACGATGTTGCGTTGCAGCACCGTTTCTGCCTGGTACTTGATCGGCGTGTACTCGAAGCGGAACTTGTGTTTCGTGCCCGGACGCAGCACGACCTTGAGCTGCGTGAACCAGGATTTCTCGATGCCGAGATCCTCGACGAAGTCGATGCGGTCCCCGAGAATGCCCTCGATCGACTCGCTGCTGATGAAGATCGCGGGCGTCGGATCCCAGAGCGACCCGGAGATCTCAACGTGGTAGTTTTCGCCCGTGGCCCGGCTGGACGACGAGGGCTGGACGACGGACTGGGCGGACGCCGGTACGGCTGCTCCCAGCGTGGCCACCGCCCACACACACACCATTGCTCTACGTGTTGGCATGAAACGCGTCTCGCCCCGGATGGACTTGTCGGCTCGAACCGGGCTGGGAACCCGAGCCCTCGCAGGAAAGGCCCGGCAAGAATACCACGAGGTCGGCATTCGCTCGCAAGATTCCGGGCGGTTCCGAGAATCGTCGAACGATGGACGGCTCAACCAGGCCAGGCGCTTTGATTGTATACTGAGAGGACTCAGGTCGTATACATGAAACCACAATCTCAACTCCCGTCCGATGATTCACAGGTGGAGCGCGCGTATCGCGAGATCAAAGCGGGCATCGTCGACGGCCGGTACCGCGCCGGCGCGCCGCTGTCGGAAGTCATGCTGGCGCGCGAGCATCAGATGAGCCGGACGCCCGTGCGCGAAGGCCTGACCAGGCTCTGGCAGGAACAGTATCTCGACCGGGTGGCCGGTCACGGCTACTTCGTCGCGCGCGTGACTGTCCAACTCATTCACGACACGTTCGACGTGCGGCGTGTGCTCGAGGGTGCGGCCGCCGCGTGGGCTGCACACCGCGCGACCGACGACGAGGTCGCCCGGATGCGTCATCTCGCGTCTTTGCCGGAAACGGTATCCGCCGACGCGCCTCACAGCCGGAGCGACGCCCCGGCCGAGTACCGCGACGCGGAAGCGGCCAACGTCCGGTTTCATCTGGCCATCGCCGCCGCCGCGCGCAACAGCCTGGCGATGGAGCTCATCGAGCGCTGTCTTGCGAAAGTCGATCGCTTCATGTCGCTCGGCGTGCACTTCGGTCCGTTTCAGCGGGGCGCGACCGAAGCACACCTCGCCATCGTTCTCGCCATCGAGCGCCGCGACGCGGACGCGGCGCGTGCCTGCATGGAAGAGCACCTCGATCGCGGCAGCCGGCTGATGAAGGAAGCGCTCCTTCGTGGCCAACTGACGCATGTCGGCGTCCAGTGACCGCGGCGGCACTTCGGTTGCTCATCCACGTGTGATGGACCTGGCGCGGGCGGGCGCCGGGCGGAGATTGGCGTGTTTTCCGCCGGGAGCCTCCGTCGGCATTCAAGATCCGGAAGGCCGCATTCGGATTTTCGGAGTGCTCGACGTGACAGGGATGGGTGGTGGGACGAGTGCGGCGAGACGCGCTGCGCACGTCAACGGTCGCCGCATTCAGTGACGACCGCGTGCTTGAGGGAGGACACTGTCATGAAACTACGCGTGTTGAGCGGCGTGCTCAGCGGGCTGCTGGTATGTGCCGCGAGTGCATTCGCGCAGCAGGGGACGACCGAGATCCGCGGCAAGGTGGTGGACGCGCAAGGGGCGGCCGTGCCTGGCGCCTCGGTGGTAGTCAAGAATCAGAACACCGGCATGTTCCGCGAGACGGTGAGCAGCGAAGACGGCACGTACTTCGTCAGCGGCATCGTCCCGGGAGTGTACGAGGTCACCGCCGAGCTGCAGGGCTTCAAGAAGCTCGGTCTGAAGGACATCCGTCTCGAAATCGGCAAGACCTCGACGATTGATCTGCAGCTCGCGGTCGGCGCGATCGAAGAGATCGTGTCGGTCACCGCCGAGTCGCCGCTCGTCGATGTGACCAGCAAGGAGGTCGGCGGCAACATCACGGGCACCGAGATCGTCGATCTGCCGTCCATCAACCGCAACTTCATCGGCTTCATTGGCCTTCTTCCCGGCATCGTGCCGAGCATCAGCACCGAGTCGTTCGGCTCGGACTCGATCTCGGTCAACGGCTCGGACCCGCGCAACAACAACTACATGCTCGATGGCGGCAACAACAACGACGACGTCATCGGTCAGCGGGCGGGGACGCAGGCGCGCACCGCGATCGAATCCGTGCAGGAGTTTCAGGTCATCACGAACCAGTTCGACGCGCAGTTCGGCCGCACGACGGGCGCCATCGTCAACGCGGTCACCAAGAGCGGCACCAACGCCTTTCACGGCGTCGGCTTCGCGTTCGGGCAGGACGCGGACTGGACCGCGAAAGACTATTTTGCGAAAGAGCGCAACCTGAACAAGCCAGACACCAAACGTCACCGAGTTCGGGGGCACGATCGGCGGCCCGATCGTCAAGGACAAGGCGCACTTCTTCTTCAGTCTCGAGCGCGTCATGATCGATCGCGGCGCGGCGGTCGTCATCACCGCCCGACCCGACCTGAACTGGAGCCCGACGACGCAGGACCGCGTGTGGAACACGATGGTGAAGTTCGATCAACAGCTGAGCACCAACCACACGTGGGGTGTTCGCTGGCTCCGCGAGCTGTCGCCGCAGCGAAACCAGGCGATCGCTCCCGCGGTCGGGATTCAGGTCGCCTCCGGGGCCATCCGCGAGGAAGACGACAAGGATCAGACCGTGGTCGCCACCTTGTCGTCCGTCTTCGGCAGCACCAAGCTGAATTCGCTCCGCGCGGGTTGGACGCAGGAGGATGTGGCATTTGCCAATCCGTGCTTCTCCGCGAACGGGCGCAGCCAGCTGGCGTGCGACCCGACGTTGACGTTTCAAACGTTCCAGGATCAACAGAGTGCGGTCGCGCAGGCTCGTGTGAACGATGGCTACCAGATTGAGGATACGTTCACCTGGTTCGTACCCAACAAGCGCGGCGACCACGACGTCAAGTTCGGGACACAGTACCAGTACGTGACGGCGGATAATTTTGCGCAGGACAACCTGAACGGCACCTTCACTTTCGGAACCAGCAACGCGCCGTTCGATCCGAACAATCCGAGAACCTATCCGGACCGCCTGACGATTCGAGTGCCTGGCCAGGGATTCGTAGCCCAGAAGGCGCACTACGTATCGTTCTTCGGGCAGGACAAATGGAAGATGACGAACCGGCTGACGGCGACCCTGGGTGTGCGCTACGACTTGGAGATCATTCCGGTGCCGGAGCGCAACAACCCGGATTTCGCCAGTGAAGACGACTACCCGATCGACAAGAACAACATTCAGCCGCGGATCGGTCTCGCCTACACGCTCGACGACGGCGGGACGTTCGGTTGCGCGGGGTGGATACGGCCGGTTCTACGACAAGACGCACTTTGAGATCATCAACGGTATCTTCAACTCGGGAGTGTTCTCCGATTCGTTCACCGCGAACTTCCCGGCCTCCGCGGCGGATGACGGTCCACGCAACGGGCGGTTCCCTTCTGATCCGATGCTGGTCAATGGTCCAGTGCTGAACCGGGCGGAGCTCGAATCGGCTGTATCCGCCAGGCTCCACGCTCCGGAACAATCAAAACGTGGTCCTCGACGATCCCAACCGCCGCATTCCCAAGTCCGACGAGCTGTCGGTGGGGTTCGAGCATCAGGTCGGCGCCACCATTTCCTTGAGCGCCGATTACGTGCACGTGTTCAATCGCGAGATGTTCATGACGTTCGACGAGAACAAGGGAACACGCGCGACGACCGCGTCGACGGCGCCGATTGTCAGGCCGGACCCGACGGTGCAGCAGGTCAACACGTTTTTCAACGCGGCGAGACCGACTACGACGCGCTCCTGCTGCAGGTGAGAAGCGGCTGTCGCACGGGTTCAGTGCGCGTGTCTCGTACACGTTCGCGAACGCGACCGGCAACACCAGCGGCAACGGCTCTGGCGCCATGAACTTCCAGGTCGGGCAGACCATGAACCTCGGATCTGAATGAGGGCCCGACCGACTTCGTCCGCCGGCACAATCTCGTGATCAGCGGCCGTACGCTCGTGCCCTACACGCACGGGATGACGTTCAGCTGGGTGGCGCGGGCCCTGAGCGGCCTCCCCTTCAGCCTCACGAACAACCTGATCGACGTCGATCGCAACGGCACGTTGTTCGATCCCCTCGCGTCAGGCACGTACACCGGAGCGGGCGCAATCGCGGCGGACAACTATACCGTCGAGGACTACAACGGCAAGCGCAACGGTGCGGACGGACCCGGCTTCTTCCAGTTCGACACCCGCTTCGGCTGGCGCTTGAATGTCGGCAGCGGGCGGACGCTCGATTTGTCGGCCGACGTCTTCAACGTGACGAATCGGGCGAACTTCGCGAACCCGAGCGGTAATCAGGGCGCACCGACCACCTTCCTGGTGCTCTCCGCGCTCCGCGACGGCGCTGCGCCGCGCACGCTTCAGATTGGCGCGCGGTTCGGGTTCTGACGACACGCCAACCGATGGCTCAGCCTTCGGTTTCGGCGTGCCTGGCAGGATGAGGTCAATCAGCCGAACTCGACCGGTATCCAGCCGGTCGGGTTCGGCATCCCGCTTGCTCATATCAACGCAACGCGCGCTTTCGCATTACGAATTCAACGAAACGCGCACGAATCTGCAGGGTCGGCTGAGCCGAATCCAAGATTCCGATACCCGGCGATACGGATTTTCGGACTATCACGAGCAAGCCGAGCGGCTGTCTCGTTGACCAGGCGGGTTTCAGGTACGTCAAGCGGCTTTCTTATTTCGTTAGGCAAGTGGGAGGAGGAGGGGGTCCCGGCCGAAAGGTCGGGCCCCCTTTCTAGTTTTTGACAACGTTCGAACGGCGAGCTGCCGCCGACCTATTGTCAGCATTAATCAATGCTCGTGGGGCCCCACCCCCACGAGCTCTCGCTCGGCGACTTCGCGCCTCGCTCGGGCCGCGGGCGCTGCCGATACAACCTCTGCCTTCAGCTCCACTTCATCGCGGCTCGACCGGTCTCACCTCGGAGCAACGCTGAAGCCTGGACCTTTGAACCTTTGAACCGTTGAACCGTCTGAACCTCTGAACTCTTCCCTCGATATACTCCAACAGGATGCCCTCTCCATTCCTCCGCCTGCTCCCGTACCTTCTTCGCTACAAGCGAGCGTTCCTCCTCGGCCTGTCCGCGGTCGTCACGACGACGGCGATTCAACTGCTGTCGCCCTGGGTTCTCAAGAACGCAATCGACGATCTCAATACCGGGGTGACGCGCGGGAAGCTGGCGATTTACGCGGCGCTGCTGCTCGCCATCGCAGTCGTCGGCGGCGCCTTCCGCTTCCTGATGCGCCGCATCCTCATCGGCGCCTCGCGGGAGATCGAGTACGACCTGCGCAACGCCTTCTTCGCCCGGCTGCAGCAGATGCCGCTCGCGTACTATCAGGCGCGGCGGACGGGCGACCTGATGTCGCGCGCCACGAACGACCTGAACGCCGTCCGCACGATGATCGGACCGGCGGTGATGTATTCGGCGAACACGACCATCGTGTTCGTCGTGGCGATCCTCCTGATGGCGTCGATTGACCTTCGGCTGACGCTGATTGCGCTGCTGCCGCTCCCGCTCGTGTCGGTCACCGTGAAGTACTTCGGCAGCGCGATCCACACACGGTTCGAGGCGATTCAGGCGCAGCTCTCCGACCTCAGCGCGGTCGTGCAGGAGGCGCTCTCCGGCGTGCGGGTCGTGCGCGCGTACAACCAGGAGCCGCACGAGATGGCCCGGTTTCGCGCCGCGAACGAGGAGTACGTCCGACGCAACCGCGCTCTGATCCGGCTCCAGGGGATGTTCTATCCGAGCATGACCCTGTTTCTCGGCTTCGGATCGCTCCTGGTGTTGTGGCTGGGGAGCCGCGAAGCCATTCGCGGCCGCATATCCGTTGGCGAGTTCGTGGCCTTCAACGCCTACCTCGTGATGTTGAGCTGGCCGATGATCGCCTTCGGCTGGGTCACCAACATCCTGCAGCGAGGCATGGCCTCGTGGAAGCGGATGCTGGAGGTGCTCGACGCGACGCCGGAGATCGACGATCGCGCCGTGTCGCCGCGCCGGCCGCGCGGTGGTCGATCCGCGGAACGATCGACGTCCGCGACCTGACGTTTACGTATCCGACCTCGAGCGCGCCCGCGCTCGACCGCGTGTCGCTCCACATCGAGGCGGGTGAGACCGCAGCGTTCATCGGCGCCACCGGTTCCGGTAAGTCGACGCTCATCAACCTGCTGCCGCGGCTGCACGAACCGCCGCCAGGCACCATCTTCCTCGACGGCGTCGACGTACGCGAGATTCCGCTGGCAACGCTGCGCGCCGCCATCGGGTTCGTTCCACAGGAGCCGTTTCTCTTCTCGGACACCATAGCCGAGAACATCGCGTTTGGCGTCGAACGACGGACCGGCGCCGGCCACGGACGAGCGATGAAACCAGAAACACCAACACGACAGACGCCACGGACGACACGGACATGCGGCCACTCGCTCGACGCGCGCTTCCGCGGCGGCGGCGATTGCACGGCTCGACAAGGATGTCGAGACGTTCCCCAACGGCTACGATACGCTCGTCGGCGAACGCGGCATCACGCTGTCGGGAGGGCAGAAGCAGCGGACGGCAATCGCCCGTGCGCTGATGGTGGATCCGCGGCTGCTCATCCTCGACGATGCCCTGTCGGCGGTGGATACGTATACGGAGGAAGAGATCCTGACGCGGCTTCGCGGCGTGATGCGCCAGCGGACGTCGCTCATCGTGTCACACCGCGTGTCGACGGTCCGGGACGCCGACCGGATCTTCGTTCTCGATCGGGGCCGTATCGTCGAGCAGGGCCGTCACGATGCGCTGGTTGCGGGCGGGGGTCTCTACGCCACGCTGCATCGCCGGCAGCTGCTGGAGGAGGAGCTGGCGGCCAGCTGATTCTTGCAATGCTGAATGCTGAGTGCTGAATGCTGAAGTGAATGCTGAAGTGAATGCTGGTGTGCAGTGACGATGCTGAAGTGAATGCTGAAGGTGAAGGCGGCAAGAGATTGATCCTTCACTTCAGCATTCAGCACTCAGCATTCAGCATTGGTTGAGATGTCCATCCACGACGAGGAAGTGCTCGGCAAGGCGTACGACGCGGTGCTGATGCGACGGCTGCTCGGGTACTGTGGCCGTACCGGCTGCAGGCGGCCGTGGCCCTCGCGTCCATCATCTGTGCGTCGGTCCTGCAGCTGGCACAGCCGTACCTCATGAAAGTGGCCATCGACCGCCACATCGCGACCGCCGACCTGTCCGGCCTCGACCGCATCGCGCTCGCCTTTCTGGCGATCCTGCTCGGCTCGTTCGCGCTCGAGTACCTGCAGACCTGGGTGCTCCAGATGACCGGACAGCGCATCATGTTCGACATGCGCATGCAGATCTACGGACACCTCCAGCGCATCGACGTACAGTTCTACGATCGCAATCCCGTCGGCCGGCTGATGACGCGCGTGACGACCGACGTCGACGTGCTGAACGACCTGTTCACGGCGGGCGTCGTCTCGATCTTCGGCGACATCTTCACGCTCGTCGGCATCATGATCGTGCTCGTCGTCATGGACTGGCGGCTGGCGCTGCTGGCGTTCTCGGTTCTGCCGCTCATCGTGCTCGTGACGCAGTGGTTCAGGACGCGCGTGCGGGAGTCGTATCGGACCGTGCGGATCTGGATCGCGCGCATCAACGCCTTTCTGCAGGAACACATCACGGGCATGGCGACGGTGCAGCTCTTCAGGCGCGAGCGCCGGAGCTATGCCCGCTTCGAGGAGACGAACGGCCAGCACCGCGACGCCAACGTCGCGTCGATCTTCTACTATGCGGTGTTCTACCCGGCGATCGAGGTCATCGGCGCGCTTGCCGCCGCCCTCCTGATCTGGTTCGGTGGCGGATGGACGATGCAGGGCACGCTCACGCTGGGGTCCCTCGTCGCGTTTCTGCTCTATTCGCAGCGGTTCTTCCGTCCGATCAGCGACATGTCGGAAAAGTTCAACGTGCTCCAGGCCGCGATGGCCTCGTCGGAGCGGATTTTCAAGTTGCTCGATACGCCGGTGGTAATCACATCAGGGATCGGTGATCAGGGATCAGGGGGCAGGGGCGCGTCCACTTCCCATCTTGCCCCAGGCGTTCTGCTCACGCCAGGTTCCGATCCCCGATCCCTGATCCCTGATCCCCGAAAGATCGGCCACATCCTCTTCGACCACGTCTGGTTCGCGTACAACGGGACAGACTACGTGCTCAAAGATGTCTCGTTCGAGGTGCGGCCGGGTGAACGAGTTGGCGTCGTGGGGGCGACAGGGGCGGGCAAGTCGACGCTCATCAATCTGCTGCTGCGCTTCTACGACGTGACCCGCGGGCGCATCCTGATCGACGGCACCGATGTTCGCGAGCTGCCGCTCGACCAGCTGCGACGGCTGTTCAGCCTCGTGCTGCAGGACGTCTATCTGTTTTCAGGCACAATCGCGGAGAACATCCGGCTCGGCAACGCCGGCATCGCGGACGAAGTCGTCCGGCGGGCTGCGGCGACCGTCCACGCCGACCGCTTCATCGACCACCTGCCGCTTGGCTACGACAGCCCCGTCGCGGAACGCGGCGCGACGTTGTCGGTCGGACAGAAACAACTCCTGTCGTTCGCCAGGGCGCTCGCCTTCGACCCCAGGATTCTCGTCCTCGACGAGGCCACCTCGAGCGTCGACACCGAGACCGAGATTCTGATCCGCGACGCGCTGCACGTGCTCATGGCCGGGCGGACCACCATCGCCATCGCACACCGGCTGTCGACGATTCAGGACATGGACAAGATCCTCGTCCTGCATCGCGGCGAGCTTCGCGAGTCCGGATCGCATCAGGAGCTGCTCGCCGGGCGCGGCCTCTATTTCAAGCTCTACCAGCTGCAATACAAGGATCAGGAGTCGAGGTCGGAGAACGCCAGCTTCCAGCCGGTCGAAGCCCCGCCAGTCTAGCCGGTTGGCACTTATTTCAGAGGCTGTTCGCTGACCGCCGGGGCAGGCGGGGGACCCTGAGCCTTCTCCCGCTGTCGGAAGAGCCTGTCGATGAGCCGGGGCGTGCTATCTCGGGGGTTCCATCCCATCCGGAGGACGACGAGCTGCATGGTCTTGCGACCGAGCTCCAGCGCCTCGTTGCAGCTCCACATGTAGATGTCGATGTGACGGCCCTGGACCTTCGGGCCGGTGTCCATGATCGTGTAAATGCCGTTGTACTTCTCGCCCAGCCGGTCGACCTGGATGACCGACCCGACCGGGAGGATGTCCGGGTCGGCCGCGGCAATCCCCGTCCGGACGTTCACCCCGGAGGCGGTCGTCGTTCCCTTGCAGTAGGCGGTAGCCGTGAACCGCAGCCGGGCGCCCGGGCCCGGGGAAGAGGTCGCTTCGCGGAACTCCGCCTGCCGGGCCGCATAGCGGGAATCCAGCGTGGTCACCTCATACAGAAGGGCGAAGGTGACGGCGGCCGTGGTGGTCGCCACGATCTTGCGGCCGGTCGATCGCGACAGATACATCTGTTCGAACTGGCGCCGGGGGCGAGTTCCACTATACCGGTCTCCGGGCCCTCGGTCAAAGGATCCGGGCGTGATACTGGTGGGGGGGTGTCAGCCGAAATGGCCCGCGATTCAGCCAGTTTCCTTCGTTCGCTGTGACGCGAGCTTGCGATGGGTCAGGATCATCGCGAGAGACACGCGGTACGCGATCGCGGCGAGTACCACCGAGCCGACCGTCGAACCGAGGACGTAGGCCCACATGATTGGCGCCAGCCTTCGGGCGAGTCCGCCGAACTCCCCCCAGGAGGCGGCCGATACGGCCCGCATGGCTTCTTCGAGCGCCCGTGGCTGGACATCGACGCCGAGCACGGCGGCGCCGGCGATCGTCGCCACCGTGTAGTAGGCCGGAACGAGCCAGGGCAGGTTTGAGTAGACTCCCAGCACGACGGCGACCCGGTTGAGGCGGAAGACGAATGCCAGGGCCAGGCCGAGCACCGTGTGGAGTCCGAGCATGGGAGAGAACCCCAGGAAGACGCCAAACGCGTACGCCGCCGCCGTGCGGTGGGGTGTGTCGTGGGTGTGAAGAAGCTGCTCGAGCCACGACCGGATACGGGAGGGACCAGCCATCGACAGCCGTTAGAAATGGACGAATCCGGCGGGCAGCGGTTCGCCAGCCCCGCCGCGCTCCACGACGAGTGCGCGCTCTTTCGTGAGCTCGCCGATGCGGGTCAGCCGGACACCGCGGGCCTGTCGCTGCACCAGACGGAGCCGGCCGCGCCGCCGGCTCGAGAGGGCAAACAGCAGTTCGTAGTCATCGCCCCCTGCAAGGCTGGCGTGAACCGGGTCGACACCCTGCAGGCGAAACCAGGTCGCCGCACCCGCATGGATCGGCAGGGCGCTGGCGGCAATGCGGGCGCCCACGCCGCTCGACTCGGCGATCTGTCGTACGGCGTCGGCCAGACCGTCGCTCAGGTCCATGCAGGCGCTCGCGGTTCTAGTCCGTCCGAGGAGCGCGCCGAGGCGCGCCCTGGGCTCGGGACGCCGGTGTCGGGCGACGCACTCTGCGAGCGACGTGTCCTCGGGCAGTTCGGATCGCGCCGCCCCGTGCCGCCTCAACCACCCCAGACCTGCCGATGCGGCGCCGATCGTACCGCTCACATACAACGCGTCGCCTGGGCGCCCGCCGCCCCGCGTCAGGATCCGGCGCGGTCTGACCGAGCCGACGACTGCCACATCCACCACGAGCGGGCCGGGAGACCGCGTGACATTTCCGCCCGCCAGCGTGACGCCCGTCATGGCTGCGACCTCCAGGAGGCCGTCCAGCAAGCCGTCGACGTCGGCGAGGAGGAGTGTCGGCGGGAGGATGAGGGACAGCAACGCAAGCCGTGGCGCCGCTCCCATCGCGGCGATGTCGCTGACGTTGACGGCGAGCGCCTTGTAGCCGATGTCGGCTGCAGTCGAGAAGCGGCGGTCGAAATGCACCCCCTCGACGAGCGCGTCGGTGGTCAGTACCTGCAGCGCTCCGCGATCCACCCTTGCCACGGCCGCATCGTCGCCGATGCCGACGACGAGGGAGGGTGGCGGCGGGGGAAGCCGCCGGCGGATGTGATCGATGAGCCCGCGTTCTCCGACGGCGGCAATCTCGCCGGAAAGACTGGTGGGCTCGTGGTTACCGGGCGTAGTCAATTGCCCGTGTCTCGCGGATGACGGTCACCTTGATCTGACCGGGGTATTCGAGCTCGTTCTCGATACGCCGGGCGATGTCCTTCGAGAGCCAGACGGTCGCCTCGTCGGAAACATGATCGCTCTCCACCATGATTCTGATTTCACGGCCGGCCTGAAGGGCGAATGCCTTCGAGACACCCTGGAACGAGTCGGCAATGCCTTCGAGCTTCTCGAGCCGTTTGACGTATGACTCCAGGATGTCCCGCCGGGCTCCGGGGCGTGCCGCCGAGATGGCGTCAGCCGCCTGCACGATCATCGCTTCGAGCGACGGCCAGTCGATGTCCATGTGGTGTGCGGCGACGGCCTGAAGGACGGGCTCGCTCTCGCCGTGCTTCCGGAGGAAGTCGAGACCGAGCTCGAGGTGCGTCCCCTGGAGGTCGCGATCGATCGCTTTGCCGATGTCGTGGACGAAGGCCGCGCGGGCGGCGACGTGGCCGTTCAGCCCGAGCTCCTTGGCCATGATCCCCGCGAGAAACGCGACTTCCTTCGAGTGGTTGAGCACGTTCTGCCCGTAGCTGGTCCGGAATTTCAGGCGGCCCATCAGCCGCAGGATCTCGGGATGCAGGTCGAAGAGCCCGAGCTCGAAGGCCGCTGCCTCGCCCTCCTTGCGGACCGAGTCCTCCATCTCGACCTTCACCTTCTCGACGACCTCCTCGATCCGGGCGGGGTGGATGCGGCCGTCGGCGATCAGGCGCGCGATCGCCTGTCGTGCGACTTCGCGCCGGAAGGGATCGAAGCTCGAGAGGATGATTGCGCCGGGCGTGTCGTCCACGATGAGCTCGACGCCGGTCGCGGTCTCGAGCGCGCGGATATTCCGGCCCTCGCGGCCGATGATGCGTCCCTTGAGGTCGTCGCTCGGCAGATCGACCACCGACACGGTTGTTTCGATGGCGTGCTCGGCGGCGCTGCGCTGAATGGCGTCGACGATGATCTCCTGCGCGCGGACGGCGGCGGTTTCGCGCGCCTCGGTCTCGAGGCGCTTGACGAGGTTGGCGGCGTCGCGGCGCGCGTCGGTTTCGAAATGTTTGAGCAGCAGCTCGCGGGCCTCATCGGCGGTGAGCCCGGCCACGCGTTGCAGCTCGCGATGCCGCTCGGCGACCAGTTGGTCGGCGTGGCTCCGCGCCGCCGCTGTTGCCGCTTCGTGCGTGGTGACCGTCTGCACTTTCGCGCGCAGTTCCTGCTCGACGCGGTCGCACGTGGCGAGCCGATCGGTGAGCGCGCGGGTTCTGTCCGACAGCGCCTGCTCGAGGCTCAGAATCTCGGCGCGCCGCTGGCGCACGTACGTGTCCGACTCGGCAGTGGCCGCGTGGGCCTTCTCGCGGGCTTCGAGCGCCGCCTCCTTGCGGAGGCTCTCCGCATCTCGCTCGGCTTGACGGACCAGGCGTTCGGCTTCCGCCTGCGCGAGGCCGATCGTCTGGGCGGCAAGCCGCCGGCGGCCGGCGACCCACCAGACGACCACCCCGATGGTCGCGAGGAAAAAGACGAGGAAAGCAAGAAGGGGAGGTGACGCGACGAAGGAACCGGCCGGTAGACCCATGCGTGTCACCGTCCTGTATGTGAAGCCCGCGCTTCGGGTCTCAGCCAGCCGGTGCCAGGGAGTCCGTCGCGAGGGCGAGCGAAGAGGAATGGCCCCCGCTTTGCCGTGTGGGGAGGTCGGATGAACCTGCTATAGCAGGTGGAACCGCTGCACAAGCCGCGCTTTAGGCTTCCTCTCGCAGAGGCATGCACACCACGCAGCGTCGCGATTCACTTGGGTTAGAACATCGGCTCAAACGAGCCTCCGAACCATCACAAGCAAAGCAGGGAACTTGAACTCCTGACCGGCATCTGTACCGCACTCGCGTACTGCAGGTCGAGGAGACGAGATCAGGTGTCAGCCCGCGGCGAGCCGATCCTGTCCGGATGCCAGCGCCATGTCGAGCATGCGCTCGAGCGCTCTGGCTCGATGCGCGAAGCCGTCCTGGCGGTCCTGCACTTCGTCGCCCGCCCGGAAGTACTCGTCGGCGATGTTGAGCGCCGCGAGCACCGCGACCTTCAACGTGTCGCCCGAGGGACACTCTCTGACCGCCAGCCGCATCTTCTCGTCCACGTAGGCGGCCAACTCCGCGACGTAGGTCGCATCGAGCGAGCTCTTGATGGGATACCGCTGGCCGTGTATGTCGACGGTGACGATTCGGTTGGTCGGTTCCATGAGCGAATCACCCTCCTCAGCGCCCATCGGCGCCTGAACCGTCTAGAGATTCAGGGACTCGATCTGCGCGAGCATGTCTTCGACGCGCGCCTTGATGATCTCGCGCTCCTCGCGAAGGGCTGAAATCTCGGCGCCCGATCCGTCCGCGGCACTCAGACGGGCCAGTGCCGTATCGAGCTCGCGCACCAGGCGCCCGTTCTCGTCCGAAAGGCGGCACTTCGCTCGACCGCAACCGTTCGACCAGTTCGACCAGCAGCTTGACCTTCTCTTCGAGCCGATCGATGGCGTCGAGATCGAGCGACCGCGTTGCAACCGCTTTAGCCACTGTATGTCTCCTTGCGATGAAAGGCTGTAAGCTTTCGGCTCCGGGCTCCAGGCAAGAACCTTCGATCACATACTCGACGATCTTGCCAGAGCCCGAAGCCAGAGCCGAGAGCCAAATGTCTATCTCTGCTCGGCCCCATGCGCCGTGCGCAGCGCTTCGACGATCCTGCCGGTCGCCGACTGCACTTCATCGTCTGTCAACGTGCGATCCGGCGCGCGGAACGTGAGTCGCAGAGAGAGGCTGACGCGACCATCCGGCACGCCCTTCCCTTGGTAGCGATCGAACTCGACGATCGAAACCAGCGTCGGCGGAGCCGACGAACGGATAGTGCCACGAACGGCGGCAGCAGGCAAGGCTTCGTCGACGAGCATCGAGATGTCGCGCACGATGGACGGGTAGCGCGGCAGCGGATCGACGAGCCGCTCGCCACCCGCGCCCGCATCGCGAGCGCGTCGCAGATCGAGCTCGGCCACGAAGACGTCTTCCGCGGCGGGGAAGCCGCGCGCTTCCGCGATCGCCGGGAGCAGCTTGCCGACGACCCCGAGCGTCCGCGCCGTCGCGGCGCGCACGTCGGCGGCGCGGCCCGGGCACGAGGAATCCCTGCCGGGCGCGGCGTGAACTGGGCCTCGAGGCCGACCGCCGCGCAGATCCCTCGACGACTCCCTTGGCGTCGAAGAAGTCGACCGAACGCGACGGCGACGACCAGTGCGGCCCGTCCGCGGCGCCGCACCAGACGAAGCCGCGACTGCGCGCCCCTCGCCGTCGGCCGTGAAGCGGCTGCCGGTCTCGAACAGGCGAACGTCCTTGCGCTCGCGCCGGCGGTTGTGGGCGCACGCGTCGACCAGGCCCGGCAGCAGCGATGGCCGCAGCACCGCGAACTTCTCCGACAGCGGGTTGGCGATCGGCGGCCGGCTCCACGCCCGCGTCGCAGAAGGGAGCGCCGCGTCCTGCTCGATGAACGCGAATGTCACCGATTCGGAGAACCCGCGCCGCCGTCAGGACCTGCCGGATCAGCCGGTCGCGCGCGATTGCGGCGGTCGGTGCCGCCTGCGGCGCCGCGAGCGCCGGGAACGTCGATCGGCAGCCGATCGAATCCGTAGTGGCGGCCGACCTCCTCGATCAGGTCGGCCTCGCGCGCCACGTCGATGCGGAACGTCGGCACCGTGACCTGCCAGCTCGGTCGCCCGGATCGTCCTCGTGTGCGACGCCGAAGCCGAGCGCGTCGAGGATCCGCGCGACGTCGTCGGCCGGAACGGCCTGGCCGAGCAGACGCGCGATACGGGTCGCGCGGAGCCGGACCTGCACCGGCGGTCCGCGGGGACGGGTATCGATCGATCAGCGGTCCGACCGGACGTGCCGGCGTTGATCGGCCTCGAAGAGCGCTGCCGCCCGCGCGAGGCCTTGCAGGAGGCGCGCCGATGTCGCCGCCGCGCTCGAAGCGGATCGACGCCTCCGTTTTGAGTCCGAGCCGCTTGCTGGTCCGGCGGATCGACGCTGGCTGGAAGTACGCGCTCTCGAGCGCGATCGAGTCGCGTCGACGGTCCGATCTCGGAGTCGTGACCGCCCATCACGCCGCCGATGGCGTTCGCGCGCTCGCGCGTCGGCGATCACGAGCATGTCGGGCTCGAGCGCGCGGTCGACGCCGTCGAGCGTGCGGATGCGCTCGCCGGGGCGTGCCCGGCGGATCGACGAGTCGACCGTTCAGCGAGGCGTTCGAGGTCGAACGCATGCATCGGCTGCCCGAGCTCGAGCATCACGTAGTTGGTGACGTCGACGATGTTGTTGATCGGCCGGACGCCGGCGGCAGCCAGTCGATCCGCCAGCCACTCCGGCGATGGTCCAATCGTGATCTCGAAGACCTGCGCGCAGTAGCGCGGACAGAGCTCGGGATCCTCGAGCCGCACGTCGAGTGCGGG
This sequence comes from uncultured Acidobacteriota bacterium, assembly GCA_963771395.1. Taxonomy (GTDB): domain Bacteria; phylum Acidobacteriota; class Vicinamibacteria; order Vicinamibacterales; family 2-12-FULL-66-21; genus DATBJJ01. The sequence continues at coordinate 47,053 of CAVYTY010000014.1, forward strand.
TGAGTCGGATCCGGACGGACCGGACGCCGGCATCGTCAGATCCGGCAGCCGCAGCGGCAGGCCCCAGATGGTCGAGGCTTCGCGCGCGATGCCGATATGGCTCAGGCAGTCCGGGCGGTTGGCGGTGATCTTCGAAGTCGATGACCGGCAGCCGCCCGTCCTCGACCGACGCGACCTCGAAGCCGCGCAGGCTGATCTCGTGCGCCACGACGCTCGGAGTCGCCGGGGACTGCGCACGAGCTCCTGCAAGCCAGGGAACGACGATCTTCACAGCGGGAACTGCTCCAGGAAGCGCAGGTCGTTTTCGTAGAACAGGCGGATGTCCTCGACGCCCCACTTGAGCAGCGCGACCCGCTCGATGCCCATGCCGAACGCGAAGCCGGTGTAGCGCTCGGGGTCATAGCCGACGGCCTCGAACACTGCCGGATGCACCATGCCGCTGCCGAGGATCTCGACCCAGCCGGAACGCTTGCACATGGCGCAGTCGATTCACCCGCGCCCGGACCTGACTGCGGACGCTCCGGCTTCGGCGCGACGCCGGTGCCGCCGCAGGCGGCGCAGCTGATGTCGAGCTCCGCGCTCGGTTCGGTGTAAGGGAAGAAGCTCGGGCGGAAGCGGACGCGGCGGTCGGGTCCGAACAGCTCGTGCACGAAGGCGGTCAGCGTGCCCTTCAGGTCCGCGAGCGAGACGTTCTCGCCGACGACGAGTCCCTCGACCTGCGTGAACATCGGCGTGTGCGTGAGGTCGAAGTTGTCGCGGCGATAGACGCGGCCCGGCGCGATCAGCCGGACCGGCGGCTGGTGGCTCTCCATGTAGCGGATCTGCATGCCCGAGGTGTGCGTCCGCAGCAGCGTCGCCGGCGTGCCGGACCGCGAGCGCACCGGCGCGGCGAGGTACAGCGTGTCCTGCATGTCGCGCGCGGGATGCTCGGGCGGCATGTTGAGCGCTTCGAAGTTGTGGTAGTCGTCTTCGAGCTCGGCGCCCTCGATGACGAGGAACCCGAACCGCGTGAAGATGGCTTCGATTCGCTCGCGAAGGATGGTGAGCGGATGGCGATGGCCGACGCGCGGCCTGCGGCCCGGCAGCGTGACGTCGACCGCGCTCTGCCGGGTCGGCCGCGTGGCGCTGTCGGCGGCCAGCCGGGCAGCGAGCTGCGACTCGATCTCTTGTTTCAGCTGATTGGCGAGCTGGCCGAGCCGCGGCCGCTCGGCCGGCGGCGCCTGACCGAGCGCCTTGAGCAGGCCGAGACGAGCCCGCCCTTGCGGGCGAGGTAGCGGTCGCGCACCGCGCGCAGGTCCGCCTCGGTGCCGCGCGCCGGCGAGATCCTGATCGAACTGCGGATCCGGAGGGCATCAACTTCGAGGCTTGGGTCAGCAGACACCGCACTCAGGCACGCGCGGCCGGAGGCGCGCCTTGGCGTTCGGCGGCGGCCTTGGCAAGCACGGCGAACGCCGTCGGGCTCGTCACCGCGAGGTCGGCGAGCGTCTTGCGATCGATCGGGTTGCCCGCAGCCTTCAGGCCGGCGATCAGCTGACCGTAGGTCAAGCCGTTCTCGCGCGCCGCGGCGTTGATCCGCATGACCCACAGCCGGCGGAAATCACGCTTCTTGCGGCGGCGGCCGACGAAGGCGTACTTGAGCGCGGTGTCGACCGACTCTTTCGCCGAGCGATAGAGCTTGCTCTTGGTCTGATAGAAGCCCTTCGCGCGCGCGAGCAGCTTCTTGCGCTTGGCGCGCCGGACGTTTCCACGTTTGACTCTAGGCATCTGTGTCCTTAATGCTCGCCGCGCTTCTCAGCTCGCAGCGTCTCAACTCGCACGCTCTGCATAGGCCGCCACTCTTGACCGCATCCGCCCGCAACGCTCTCTGGCGACTTTCTCGGCAGCATCCGATCGAGCTTCTTGAAGTCTCCGTCGGACACCTCGACGGTCCCGCGCAGCTTGCGCTTGCGGCTCCGCGACTTGCTGGTCAGGATGTGCTGCTTGAACGCCTTGCTGCGGACGAATCTTGCCGGTTCCCGTTCTCTTGAACCGCTTGGCGGCGCCTCGATGTGTTTTCAGTTTCGGCATGTCTTCCTTACTCTCGGTCCGCCGCTCTTTTCCGGTTCCTTCTTCGCCACCGGCCGCTTCGCCCCCGCCCGCTGCGCCAGAATCGTGTGCATCTGGTTGCCTTCCTGCCGGGGCGCGTTCTCGGCCATCGCCACCTCGCCGAGGTCGTCGATCAGCCGCTCGAGGATGCGGCGCCCGATCTCGGGATGCGCCATTTCACGGCCGCGGAAGAAGATCGTCGCCTTGACCTTGTCGCCGTCGGCGAGGAACCGCTCGATGTGCTTCTTCTTGAACTGGTAGTCGTGCTCGTCGACCTTGGGCCGGAACTTGATCTCCTTGACCTCGATGATCTTCTGGTGCTTCTTGGCCTGCCGGGCGCGCTTCTGCTCCTGATACTGATAGCGTCCGAAGTCCATGATCCGGCAGACAGGCGGGCACCGCCGTGGCGGCGATCTCGACAAGGTCGAGGCCCTTCTGTCGCGCGATAGTCAGCGCCTGCTGCGGCGCCATGATGCCAAGCTGCGCGCCCGTGTCGTCGATGACCCGGACTTCGCGAACCCTGATCCGTTCGTTTACCCGTGTGCGGTCGTCCCGGCGCGGGCTTCTGTCGAAAGCGATAATGTGCCTCCTTACAATTCTGAATGCTGAATGCTGAATGCTGAAATGAAGGCTGAACGAGGAACTCGAACTCAACGTCGAAGTTGCCATTCAACCTTTACTTCAGCATGCAGCGTTAGCATTCAGCATTGCCTGTGCCTCGTCAATGAACGCGTCGAGGCCCTTCGCCCCGAGGTCGCCGCCGGAGCGGCTCCGTACCGCGACGGTTGCCTCGGCGACCTCGCGGTCGCCGGTCACCAGCATGTACGGGACCTTCTGCAACTGGGCTTCGCGGATCTTATATCCAATCTTCTCCTGCCGCTCGTCGAGCTCCACCCGGAAGCCGGCCGCCGCCAGCCGGTCACGCACGGACCCCGCGTACTCTGCATGCCGATCGGCAATGGGCAGGACCACCACCTGGACCGGCGCCAGCCACAGCGGGAACGCCCCTGCGTAGTGCTCGATCAGCAGCGCGATGAACCGCTCGAAACTGCCGAAAATCGCCCGGTGAATGACAATCGGCTGATGTTCGGCGTTGTCCGCCCCGATGTACTTCAGGCCGAAACGCTGCGGAATCTGGTAGTCGAGCTGGATCGTCGCGCACTGCCACCGCCGGCCAATGGCGTCGGTGACGTCGAAATCGATCTTCGGGCCGTAGAAGTTGCCGCCGCCCGCGTCGAGCGTATACGGCTGCTCGGCCTTGTCGAGCGCCAGCCGGAGCTGTCCCTCGGCATGATCCCAGGTCGCGTCTTCGCCCAGCCGGTCCTCGGGACGCGTCGCCAGCTTGGCGTGGAACGTGAGGCCGAGGTCGTTGTAGACCCGCTGAACCAGGCGCAGCAGCCGGTCCACCTCTTCGCCGATCTGGCCTTCGGTGACGAAGCAGTGGGCATCGTCCTGGGCGAACTGCCGGACGCGGGTCAGGCCCGAGAGCACCCCCGACGCCTCGTTTCGGTGGAGCGGGGTCTGCTCGTGCAATCGCAGGGGCAGATCCCGGTAGCTGCGGGTTTCGCTTCCGAAGACGAGCATGTGGCCGGGACAGTTCATGGCCTTCATGCCCATCTGCTCCCCCTCGGACTCGATGAGGAACATGTTCTCGCGATAGTGCTGCCAGTGGCCCGACGTTTCCCACAACGCCTTGTTGAAGACGAGCGGTGTCTTCACCTCGACGTAGCCGGCCGGGAAGAGCACGTCGCGCATGTAGTTCGCGAGCAGATTGTAGAGCGTCGTGCCCTTGCTCAGCCAGAACGTCGCCCCCGGGGCCCACTGGTGAAAGATGAACAGGCCCAGGTCTTTGCCGACCTTCCGGTGGTCCCGCTTCTTCGCCTCTTCGATGCGTTCCAGATACGCCTTCAGCTCCGATTCGCTGAAGAAGGCGGTGCCCGAGATCCGCTGCATCGGCTGATTCCGCGCGTCGCCCTTCCAGTAGGCGTTCGAGGTGCTCAGCAGCTTGAACGCCTTGAGCCGGCCGGTCGAGGGTACGTGCGGTCCGACGCAGAAGTCGACGAACGTGTCGCGGTCCTTGATCGTGTAGACAGACACCTCGGACTGTCCGGCCGTCTTCTCCTCTATCAACTGCACCTTGAGCGGCTCTCCCTTGCCGGCGAAGAACTGCTTCGCTTCTTCGCGCGGCCAGATCTGACGATCGTAGACCAGATCCTGCGACGCCAGCTCCTTCATCTTCTTCTCGATGGCGTCGAGGTCTTCCGGGACGAACGGGCGGTCGACGACGAAATCGTAGAAGAAGCCTTCTTCTGTCGCCGGGCCGATGCCGCACTGCGCACCCGGAAACAACTGGGTGACGGCAGCAGCCAGCAGATGCGCCGTGCTGTGCCGATAGAGCGCGAGCGCCTCGGGACTGCGGTCGGTCACGATCGCGAGGCGCGCGTCTCCGTTGATCGGATACGTCAGATCGACGAGGCGGCCGTCGACGCTGGCCGCAAGCGCCGCCTTGGCCAGCCCCGGCGACACAGGTACAGCCACGTCGCGGGCAGTACTGCCCGCGCGCACGCAACGGTTGGACCCGTCGGGTAACGTGACGGTGATTTCGGACATATTCAATTGCTGGTCAGGGGGCGGTCGTTCCTCTGGCGTGCAGTCGACGGTGGATTCAAACGCGGCCCGCCTTCGCTCGCTCCGCGAGCTTCGGCGCGCAACCTTCGCGTGGCTTGCCAACCGTAGCTCACGCTCCGGTTCGCAACGCGCGAGCGAAGGTTGGTAGGCACGGGCAGACTCGAACTGCCGACCTCCTGCGTGTCAAGCAGGCGCTCTAACCAACTGAGCTACGCGCCTATGTCTTGAAAACACTGGCCTTACCGGAACGGATAGTTTACCAAGATCCGGGGAAACTGGACAAGCGGAAAGGCAAATGCCAAGGGGACGGGCAAAAGGGACGACCCCTACTTCGCGCGGTCGTTCTTGACGGCTGACTTCAGCGCCTTGCCGGCGGTGAAACGTACCACGCGGCGCTTCGGGATCTTGATCGCCGCGCCGGTCTGCGGATTGCGCGCCGTGCGCGCCTTACGCTGCGCGGTCTTGAACGTGCCGAAACCGACGAACGTGATCGACTGTCCCCTCTTCAGCGACTTGGTCACGCCTTCGAAGAACGACTCGACGGCGGCGGCGGCGTTGGTCTTGGTGAGGCCAGTATCCTCGGCGATTTGTGAGATGAGTTCCTGTTTGTTCATGAACGCCTCCGATGAGGAAGAGATCGCGAGGCACCGTGCAGCCCAAGCGCGGCAGGTATTCGCGAGAGGTGAGGACCGGTTATACGCCGCTCGCGGACGCAGTGTCAATAGCTACGCGGCCGCTTTCAGCTTCATGCGTTCGAGTGCCGCGTCGAGGATGGGATCCTTCTCCGATGCGGGTGCACCGAACTCGACATCGGGTTCCTCGATTGCGACGTCGGGCTCGAGGCCGCGTCCCTGAATGGGGTTGCCTTTCGGTGTGAGGTAGCGCGCGTACGTGAGCCAGAGACCGCGGCCCTCGGGCAGCTTGACGAGTTTCTGCAGACCGGCGCGGCCGAGCGTTCGTTCGCCTATGAGCTCCGCCCGATTGTTGTCGTTCATCGCCGCGACGAAGAGCTCGCCGGGACCAGACGTACCCGTCGTGACGAGCACGGTTGCCGGCAGATCCACCGTGCCATCTCCGGTGCGCGCGGACACCGGTTCGCGCGGCTCCGGCTTTCCGCGGCCTGCTTTGATCGCGAGCGTACCCGACTTGATGAACACGCGGGCGGCCATGATGCCGTTTTCGAGCGGACCCTCGGCTGTGCGGCGCACGTCGACGATGAGATTCTTCGCGCCGCTCTTCACGAGATCGTCGGCGTGCTTGCGGAGCTCCTCGACGATGCCGTTCCTGAACGACACGATGCGCAGGTAGCCCGTCGAGCCCATCAGCCGGCTCGTGACGAGCGGCCCGGCCACCCTCTCCCTCACCAGCACGACCTCGTGCGGATCGGCGGCGTTGCCGCGGATGATCGTCAGCGTGACTTTCGAGCCCGACTTCCCGCGCAGAATGCGCGTGCCCTCGAAGACCGACATGTCCCGCGTCGGCTTGCCGTCGATCGCGCGGATCGTGTCCGCGGTGCGCAAGCCGGCTTTCTGGGCGGGCGACCCGTCGCGCGCCGCGATGATGTACAGGTAGTAGCGGCGGGTCAGCTCGATACCGACGTCGCCGTCGGGCGCCGCCTCGCCGGCCTCCACCGCTTTCACCTGTCCCTGGTTGAGGAACGCGCTGTCAGGGTCGAGGCCGTCGGCCAGACCCCGCATCGCGCCGTCCATGACCTTGTCGACCTGTACCTCGCCGACATAACTGCTCAGCACCAGTTGGACCACCTCGTCGAACACCCGCAGGTGCTGGTAGTTCTGCTGCCCGGAGCTCTGCGCGTTGCCCATCAGGCCGCCGACCAGGACGAACGCGAGCACAGGCGTCGAGAGCGCCAGCACGGACATACGGGTCTTGAAGGTCATTGCATCCCTTTCTGTAGCCATTGTAAGGGATCGACCGGCTTGCCGTCGACGCGAAGCTCGACATACAGCGCCGGCACGCCGTTGGGGTTCCGGCCCGAACGCCCGACAAGCGCTTGCGCCTCGACCCGTTCACCCTGGGTGACCTGAAGCGTGCTCAAGTGGCCATAGAGCGAGAAGGCGCGGTCGCCGTGCTCGACGATGACCAGGTTGCCGTAACCGGTGAATTGGCCGGCGAACGCGACGACGCCTTCGTGGACGGCCCTGACCGGCTGTCCCTCGGCACAGCTGATTTCCATGCCGTTCCGGAGGATAGAGGTGCCGAACCGGCTGCTCGCCTGCCGGCCGAAGCGGGAACTGATCGCGCCGCGCACGGGCCAGGGCAGCGCGCCCTGAAACGGCCGGAGCGGGAGCGCGGCATTCCCGTCGAGCGCGGTGACCGATGTCTGCAGGCGCTGCTGCGCGGCTTCGAGCTCGCTCGTCCATTGGGCATTCAGATCACGCCGCGCGTCGATTGAGGCGACCAGCGCCGTGCGGCTCTGCACCGCGCGATCGAGTGCCGCGCGGGTCCGGGTCGCCTGCTCCTCGAGTGTGGCGAGTTGCTGCGATCGAGCCTGCAGCGTGCGGCGCTCGTCGGCGAGCGCGTCGAGCGTCAGCTTGTGCGACTGGATGCGTTCGCGATCGAGGTGCGTCATCGCCGCCGCCGTGCGGTACACGCGGCCGAGCGAACGCAGATCGTCCACGTCGAGCAGCAGCCGCCAGTAGCCGGCCCGGCCGAGCCTGTACAGATGACCGAGGCGGGCTTCGATGTCGGGCCGCTCGGCGTCGGCGACCTTGCGCAGCGCCTCGGCGCGCGCCCCCGACGCGTTCAGCTGGCGCGAGGTATCCTGCCGCTGCCGGTCGATCCCGGCGATCTCCTCGACCTTGATCTGGCGCTCGAGCTCCAGCTTCCTCAGCTCGACCAGGAGTTTGCTCTCCTGCGCGACGAGCGCTTCGGCCTCGCGCTGCAACGCCCGAATCCGCTGGCTCGCGCGTTCGGACGGCGTCTGAGCGCGGCGCGCGGGCGCTTCCTGACCGGCGAGCGCCAGGCTCAGTACGACTATGATGCCGAGCGTGACGGCGCGCCGCGCGGGCATTCTAGAGAGCTAGCCGCGAGTGGGGGTGGGGCCCCGCGAGCATTCTAGAAGATCGACTTGCCATCGATACTGCTGGGAATCTGGATGCCGAAGAACTTCAAAACCGTCGGGGCAATGTCCATGATCGATGGGGTCGCCGAGGCGAACGGCTTGTTCGAGATCAGCACGCCGGCGGTCGTCGCGAAATCATAACCGCCGTGGTCGCCGCTCCACTTCTTCTTGTTCGCGTAGACGATGCCCGGCGGTGAGCCGCCGAGCGTGGTCTGCCACGACACGCGGTAGCCGTCTTCCATCCCGACCTGCAGCTCCGAGGCGTTCTGCAGGAATTCACCCGCGTACACGGCGTCTCGCTGGTAGACGGAGCGGACGATCCGCGCCCCGTCGTCGGGATCGGTCATCGTCAGGAGGTGCGCACCGAGCTCGTCGGCCAGTTGCTTCGCCTCGGCGCCCGGGCTGACGATGCCGCGGGCCTCGCGGCCGCTCAGGTTGAAGTAGATCTGGCCGAGACCCATCGCGTAGGCGCGCGTGCGCGACCAGTCGACGTTCTCCCAGAATTCGCCGCCGCCGAAGAGGTCGTCGAGCTTCTTCTCTCCCGGGGCTGGCCCGCCTCGAGACTGGAGCACCATGTAGCCCTGCTGGACCAGCCACGTGTTGAGGTTGACCGACTTCCGCCACGAGTGAAAGCCGTGGTCGGAGACGATCAATACCGTCGTCCCCGGATCGATGCGCTCGAGCACTTCGCCGACGAGCTGATCGGCGCGCCGGTACACGCGCAGAATCGAGTCGCCGAACTTCGCCGCGAGGGCCGCGTCGTACATCGGATGCTGGGGGTCGTGCAGGCGCCACATCATGTGCTGCACGCGGTCGGTCGACTCGACGACGCCGACCAGCAAATCCCAGTTGCGCGCGTCGATCCGGCTGAGGATCACCTGACTGCGGTCGTCGAAGGCCTTGTAGAGGTCCTCCATGAACGTGTGTTCGTCCATGCGGCCTTCGTTGAGCGGCCACGTCGCTTCGGCCCATCCGAGCGTTCGATAGTAGCCCAGGCGTTCGAAGAGGTCGCCCGAGAACGAGGCCGGTGAGGAGATGGGCAGCGGCGGAGCGTCCGGCTTCCAGTTGACGGGCGAGATGTAGAGCTGCAGCTCGTCGTCGGCCCTCATCAGGAGCAGCTGCGCCATCCCGTGGAGCCGGACGAGGAAATTCACCCGGAACTCGAGATCGATCCAGCGGCTCATCTTTCCCGTTTCGAGGAGCAGCGACTGACCCTGGATCTCGACGGTCGCGGTCTTTTCCGATCGATGCCACCGGATCGTGAGAGGCACGCGGACGTCTTCCTGTGCCTGCAGGGCTGCGACCGTTGCCCGATCCTGATCGCTCAACGTCGGACTCTTGGTCCGGAGAGCCTGAATCTGGGCCCGGACGATCGGGTTGGGCGGGCCGATGAGCTCGGTCCGCGCCGCGTCCTGTTCCATCAGGAGCCGTTTGAGGATCCCCCCGAACTCGGTATTGCCCTCCTCGTAGCGGCTGAGGTCGGTCGCGAAGTAGTAGAACGTGCCCATCGTGCCGCGAATGTCTGGGAGCGGCAGCCCGGACAGGAGCTCGCCGTTCGGCACGTCCTCGGGAGGAAACGTGACTGGCACCGTGAGGATGCTGGAGCGGACGCCTGCCTGACCGGCGGTGACCCAGAACGAGGTGCCTCCCCTGATGGAGAAGAGCTTTGGCTTGGCGATCGGCACGTAGCCGAGGAAGAAACGCGCCGGCTCGCGTCGCACCATCCCCAGATCGGGAAGGTAGGTCGCCGTATCGCGCACGAGAAAGTCGTAGATGTTGTGCTTGCCGGGATTGACCCCCGTGGCGAACGATGCCCATGCCGTCGGCGACTCGGGGGAGTGCGTCGTGGCGAGCGGCCGAACCGTGCCACTCGACGCGAGCCTCTTCAAGTTGGGCAGCTGGCCGGCCTTCATCCACCGATCGACCAGGTCCGGATCCATCCCATCGAAGCCCAGGATGAGAAGCTTGGGACGCCCGACGTCGCCGGCCGACCCGGACCGGCAGGCTGCAGCGAGTAAGCCGGCCGTCAGCGCGAGCGTGAGCACGCGCGCCATCATGCGGATCATCAATGAGGCGATTATACGGGTACGGTACTCTTCTTCCATGCCTCCTCCCGTGCGCTTCCTTGGCATCGACTACGGGCATCGCCGGATCGGCCTCGCGCTCTCAGATGCCACCGGCATGTTGTCCCGGCCGTGGAAGACGCTCGCTCGCCGCGGGAACCTCACCGAGGCCGCATCGTTACTCGCGGCTGAGGTCGCGATGCTCGCCTCTGAAGACGACGGGCTGGCGGGCGTGGTGCTGGGGTATCCGCGAACGCTGGGAGGGGAGCCGACCCATCAGACCGCCGCCGTCACCGCCCTGGCGGACGTCCTTCGCGCCCGGATCGAAGTTCCACTTGTCCTGCAGGACGAGCGCCTGAGCAGTCATGAGGCGGAGAGCCTGCTTGCGCGCCGGCTCAAGAACTGGCGGGATCGCAAGCCGCTGCTCGACGCCGCGTCAGCGGCAGTCATCCTGCAGGATTATCTCGACAGCCGCGCTGGAGTGGCCGGAAACCACGGAGAGGATCTGCACTCGTGAAGCGACTCGTTCTCCTGGCGGTCGTCTTCGCAGCGGCAGGCGCGCTCGCGGCCGGAGCGTGGGGCTACTTTCTGATCGAGCGCCCGTACAAAGGTTATGCGGACGCCGAGACGTTCGTCGAGATCGTCCCTGGCAGCAACCCGCAGAGCATGGGTCGCGTGCTCGCCGACGCCGGCGTCGTCGCTGATGCCACCGCCTTTCGGATCGCGGTCTGGTTCGAGGGCGCCGGCCGGCGGCTGCAGGCCGGTGAATACCGTTTCGACACGCCGCTGACGCCGAGGGCGGTCGTGGACAAAATCGCGCGCGGTGACGTGTTCCTCCGGCCAGTCACATTTCGCGAAGGTCTGACGATCCGCGAGATGGCGGTGATCTTCGAAGAAAAGGGCTTCGGCCCGCAGGCCGAGTTCGTCGCCGCCGCGTTGAAACCGAGGGCCATTCGCGAGCTCGATCCGAAGGCCACGGATCTCGAGGGTTATCTCTTCCCCGACACCTACACGCTGCCGCGCCGCACGACCGCGGCCGATCTCGTCGAGCGCATGGTCTCGCGCTTCGAGAAGGCCCTGACGCCGGAGACGAGAGAACGCGCGGCGTCACGAGGCCTCGGCGTGCGCGAGCTGGTTACGCTGGCGTCCCTGGTGGAGAAGGAGACCGCGAAAGCGGAAGAGCGGCCGCTCGTGGCCGCTGTCTATGCCAACCGCCTGAAGGTCGGGATGGGGATGCAGTGCGATCCGACCGTGATCTATGCGCTCGAACGCGCGGGCCGGTACACCGGGAATCTCACCCGGGCGGACCTGCAGTTCGACTCTCCGTACAACACCTATCGTTACGCCGGTCTTCCGCCCGGGCCCATCGCCGCGCCAGGGCAGTCATCGCTCGAGGCGGCCGCGAACCCCGCCGATGTGCCCTACCTCTACTTCGTGAGCCGAAACGACGGCACGCACGCGTTCGCCACGACCCTCGACGAGCACAACCGGAACGTGCACGAGTTCCAGGTTCAGTACTTCAGGGATCGCCGCTCTCGACAGTAGTACTACGTCTGGTAGTAGTTCTGGCCCGCCGGTACAGTCATCCTCCTACTCAGGCGTGGGTGGTTTGAAGCGAGCGGGCGCGGGTCCGCCCGGGAGGAGATCCATGCGAAGCCGGATCGTGACGGTTGTGTTCGCGGTGTGGGCGATGAGCGCCGTCGCCGCGTACGCAGAGATAGAGGTGACCGGGGTAGTGAAGGATCCGTCGGGCGCCGTCGTTGCCGACGCGACCGTGACGGTGATGACCGCTGAGCAGACGGCGATCGCGACCGGCCAGACAGATGCGCTCGGCAGATTCACTCTTCGCGTTCCCAGCTCCGGACGATACCTGCTCCTCGCCCGCGCGCCTTCCCTCGGCGAGGCACGGAGGCCATTGACCGTCGGCAACAACGGCCCGTCATCGATCGAGCTCACGCTGGGGATCGATGCCCTCCGCGAAGATGTGACCGTCACCGCCTCACCCAATCTCGTCGAGGATGTACGGCGAGCCGGCCAGCCGGTCAACGTCATCGATTCCACGGACATTCAGACGCGCGTCACCACGGCCGTGGCCCAGGCCGTCGAAGGGTGAAACAGGCGTGAGCCTGCAGCAGACGAGCCCGACGATGGCCGGCGTGTTCGTGCGCGGGCTGACCGGGAACAAGGTCAACGTGTTCATCGACGGCGTCCGCTATTCGAACGGCGCGCAGCGGGGCGGCGTCAACACGTTCCTCGACCTGATCGAGCCAGGGGGCCTGGACACCATCGAGATCGTGCGTGGACCGTCGAGCGCGCAGTTTGGCAGCGACGCCCTCGGGGGCAGCGTCCAGTTCCTGACGCGCCCGCCGACGCTCGGTGTCTCGGGTGGACCGCGCTGGGGAGGATCGGCAGGCGCCAGCGCCGGAACGGCGCACAGGTATGGTGGCGGCCAGTCGTTTGTCTCCTACATGGGGCCGTCGCTCGGTATTTCGGGCTCGCTCTCCGGCAGAGGCGTCGGGCTCGCCAGGCCTGGCGACGGCGTCGATTCACACGCCGCCGTGACACGGTTCCTGGGGGTGCCGTCCGACCTCCTGATGGACGATCGCCTGCCGGATACGAGCTTTCGCCAGATCGGCGGATCGCTCCGGGCGCACTGGGCGCCATCGAGCGCGACACGCGCGACGTTCAACTACATGCGCACGTTCCAGGATGGCGGGGATCGCTACGATCAGCTGCTCGGCGGGGACGGCAATCTCATCTCGGAGCTCAACGAGCTTTCCCTCGACATCTTCTCGGCGCGGCTCGAGACGCTCGGCTCCCTGGGGTTCGATCACGCGTCGTTCACCTACTCGCTGAACAGTCAGCGTGAAGAGCGGGTGAACCAGGGCGGAAACGGCAATCCGACCGCGACGATCGGGCACGAGCCGGAGCGAACCACCGTCAATGGTTTCCAGGGCGTGCTCTCAAAGCAACTGTCGCCGCGCCTCTCGTTCTCGGTGGGCGGCGATGTGTACTTCGAGCGCCTGACGTCGGAAGCGTTCAACGTCAACGCGGTCACGGGCGCGGTGTCGGCGCGGCGTCCACGCGTGCCGGACGGCGCCACGTTCACGCAGGGCGGCGTGTTCGCGCAGTCGACTTATGACATCAAGCCGGACCGCGTGCGGCTGGTCGGCTCGCTGCGGGCCGGCGGTGCCAGCTACGAGGCCAAGGCGTCGGACAGCCCGATCGTCAGCGGTCAGCCTCTCTGGCCGGATGATTCCCTCACGGCCGGGGACGTGACGTTTCGCATCGCCGGCGTGCTGACCCCCAAGGACCCCTGGACCATCCTGCTGTCAGTCAGTCGCGGTTTCCGAGCGCCGCACATGACCGACCTCGGCACGCTCGGCCTCACCGGATCGGGATTCGAGGTCGCCGCGCCTGACGTCGCCGGGCTCGGCGGCTTCGTTGGCACGACGGCCGACGCCTCGGCCGTGTCGACCGGGCGAGCCGTCGCACAGCTCGAACCGGAGACGAGCCTCCAGTACGAAGCCGGCGTCGGCTATCGCCACCGCTTCTGGCGCACGGACCTCACCTTCTTCGTCAACAACGTACACGCCAATATCCAGAAGCAGGCGTTGATTCTGCCCCCGGGCGCCGTCGGGACGGTGATTGGCGGCCAGACCATCACGTCGCAGACCGCCAACGGCGCCGTGTTCGTGCCGGCGTCAACCGTGCCGGTCCTGGTACGGGCGAACTTCGACGAAGCCCGCATCTGGGGGATTGAGCACTCGGCGCAGGCGATGCTCGGCCCCGGCATCTCGCTGCACACGGCCTTCACCTACCTGCACGCCAGGGATACGACGACCGACCTGCCGCCGAACATCGAAGGCGGCACGCCAGCGCCGGACGCCTTCATCACCCTCCGCTGGACGTCGTCGAACGGCCGCTGGTGGGTCGAGCCGTATACGCACTTCGCGTGGGAGCAGTCGAACCTGTCGACGCTGGACCTCGGCGATCGCCGGACCGGTGGCGGCCGGAGCCGCGGCAACATCGCCGCGTTCTTCACCAACGGCGCGCGGGCTCGCGGCTGGATCGGCCCTGGCGCCGACAACGTCGCCGGCACGTCCGACGATGTACTGATTGCGACCTCAGAGACGGTGGCTCAAATCCAGAATCGTGTGCTCGGCGTCGGCGTGAATTCGGCCCCGCTCTACACCGCGGTTCCCGGCTACGCCACCTTCGGCGTGCGCGCCGGACTGCGCAAGGCGCCGCACGAGATCGTCGTCGATTTCGAGAATCTCAACGACGAAAACTACAGAGGGATCAGCTGGGGAATCGACGCGCCTGGTTTCGGGGTGTCGATCAAGTACCTGATCAAGTTCTAATAGGGTGCCAGGGTGCGAGGGGGCCCTGGTGCCTCGGTGCTTAGGGTGCCAGGGTGCGAGAGTGCCTCGGTGCTTAGGGTGCAAGGGGCCAGGGTGCCTGGTGCCTGGGTGCCTGGTGCCTGGGTGCTTTGGGTGCTAGAGGGCCATGGCGCCCGGGTTGCACCCAAAGCACGCTAAGCACCAAGGCACCCTGGTCCGCTAGCACCCTAGCACCCTAAGCACCAAGGCACCCTGGTCCGCTAGCACCCTGGCCCCCTCAGCGGGCGCCCCACTTCAGCTTCTGTCGGAGCACGTCGAAGTAGGTGCGCTTGGAGGCGCGAACCAGCCGCAGCGGCAGCTCCGCCCGCGTAATCTCGATCACGTCGTCGGCTTGCAGCGGATAGCCGGACTGGCCGTCGAAGGTGACGTACACCTCTTCGTCGCTCCCGCCGTCGTAGGCGTTGTTCATCATCGGCTCGACGCGGACCTCCGAGGAGCCCGGCAGGACGACGGGCCGGTTCGTCAGCATGTGTGGGGCAATCGGTGTCAGCAGGAGCGCGTCGACCGACGGGTGGACGATGGGGCCGCCAGCCGCCAGGTTGTACGCGGAGGAGCCAGTGGGCGTGGCGACGATGAGGCCGTCGGCGCGAACCTGCATCACGAGCTGATCCCCGATACACACCGACAGGTCGATGATCCGCGACAGCGCCGCCTTCGTGATGACCACATCGTTCACGACCAGGCGATCCGAGAGAACCTCGCCGTCGCGCCGCGTTCGCGCGCGGAGCATCATCCGCTCCTCGATCTCCGCTTCGCCGTCGAGCACCGACTCGAGCGAGTCGTAGAGCTCGGGCAGCTGGATCTCGGTGAGGAACCCCAGGCTGCCGAAGTTCACCCCGAGGATCGGCACCGTCGTGCCGGCCTGCGCGATCCGCCCAGCCATGCCGATGAGCGTGCCGTCCCCGCCCAGGATGACGATCAGGTCGCAGGCGTGCGGGAGCTCCTCCCGCGAGATCGTCGGCCGTCCGGGCGGCAGGCCGACGAGTGCGGCGGTGTGCGTCTCGAAAACAGGTTCGATGTCTCGGGCCTCGAGCCATCCCGCCAACTCGGCGAGGACGCCGGCCGAGGCGTCGAGATTGTGCTTCGCGACGAGCCCGACTCGTCGAATAGGGGTGTTCATGCGTCCGGCCTTGTCAGGTGCAGCAGGAACTCGCGATTCCCTTCCATGCCGGTAATGGGTGACTCCGACAGTCCGGCGCGCGTCAATCCTAGCGCAAGTGCGTGCTGGACGATCTCTTCCACCACCCGCGCTTGGACCGTCTCGTCCCGCACGATGCCTCCTTTGCCGACCTCGGCGCGGCCGGCTTCGAACTGCGGCTTCACGAGCGCGATGACGCCGCCGCGCGGGGCGACGAGTGGGGGAACGACCGGCAGGATCTGTCTCAGCGAGATGAACGACACGTCGATCGTGACGAGGTCGAAGAGCCGCGCCTCGGGCGGAAGCGCGTCGGGAGTCAACGTCCGTGCGTTCGTCTTTTCGAGAACGATCACCCTCGGATCGGTGCGCAGTCGCCAGTCAAGCTGGCCATGGCCGACGTCGAGCGCGACGACGCGCGAGGCGCCGTGCCGCAGCAGGACGTCGGTGAAGCCCCCCGTCGAGGCCCCGATGTCGAGCGCCACACGACCTGCGACCGAGATGCCGAAGGTGCGCAGCGCATGGTCCAGCTTGAGCCCGCCGCGGCCCACGTAAGGATGATCGGGCACGAGGAGCGTGACGGCGGCATCGACGCCGACCGGCGTGCCAGCCTTGGCCGCGGGGTGCCCGTCGATGCGGACCTGGCCGGCGAGGATGAGGGCGCGCGCGCGTTCGCGCGATGCCGCAAGTCCCCGCTCGACGAGCAGCGTGTCGAGCCGAAGGGTCTTCTTCAACTGCTGTCAACTGCTGCGGCCGATCACCCAGTCGGCGATGGCCGGCAGTTGACCACGCAGCTCGGCGGTGACGAGCGCGGCGCGCGCGCGCTCGGCGCAGTCCGCGGCGAGCCGCCTGGATTCCGCCAGCCCGAACAGTGCCGGATACGTCGGCTTGCCCGCCGCGGCATCCTTGCCGGCGGTCTTACCAAGTTCGGCCGAGGCGCCTTCGACATCGAGGATGTCGTCGACGATCTGAAACGCGAGTCCCAGCGCCTGACCGTAGGCGTCGATCGCGGATTCCTCCGACAGTGAGGCGCCGGCGAGGATCGCGCCAGCGAGCGCGCATCCGCGAATCAGCGCGCCGGTCTTGCGGTTGTGCATGTCTTTCAGCGCCTCGGTGTCGAGCGGCGCGGCGCCAGGTCCGGCGGCCTGCAGATCGATGGCTTGACCACCGACCATCCCCACCGGACCCGCGGCGTCGGCGATAACGCCGAGGGCGCGCAGCCTGCGCCTCGCGAGATCTATCGGTGCCGCGGATCCATCCGGGCCCCCGGTGGGCTCGCGGGCGAGCAGCGCGAACGCCTCCGTCAGCAGGCCATCGCCCGACAGAATGGCCATGCCTTCGCCGAACACGACGTGAGCGGTGGGCCGGCCGCGCCTCAGCGTGTCGTTGTCCATGGCCGGCAAATCGTCGTGGACGAGCGAGTACGTATGGATCAATTCGACGGCACAGGCTGCCGGCAGGGCGACGATCGCGGCTGCGCCCGCGCCGGCGCCATGACGTTCGCACACGGCCTCGGCGGCGGCCAGTACCAGCAGCGGCCGCAGGCGCTTGCCGCCCGCCATGACGCTGTAGCGCATGGCCTCGCACACCGACGCCGGCGCCCCCGGCGGCGCCGGCAGGACGCGCTCGAGCGCCGCGTCGACCGCCCGACGTCTGGCGTCGAGCCAGGTGCGAAGGTCGGGAGGGGAGGTCGTAGTCACTTCGACCCGGCCGGCTCGCTGCCGGCGCCGAACGCCGAAGGGGCCTCCTTGATCTCGCCGCGCTCGTTCAGCATCTCGATGCGACGCTCCGCCCCTTCGAGCTTCGAGTGACAGAAACGTGCGAGCTGCACACCGCGCTCGTAGAGCTCGAGCGACTTCTCGAGCGCGAGGTCGCCTTCCTCGAGCGTCTTGACGATGGCGTCGAGCTCGGCGACGGCAGATTCGAAGTCTTTGATCGTTGGGTCCATCGTCAAATCACTATTGGTCGTTCCCGAAGGCGTCTCGCAAGTGGAGACGGGCCGCCGCGGGCCACATAGTAAACGTCCTTCGCGATCTTTGCGAGCTTCGCGCTCATCGCGATGGGCTCGGTGACGGCGAAGACGGGCCTGGCTTGAGGCCCTCCGCGGTGTCAACCACGCAACCGAGCTCGCCGTCGTGCAGGGTGACGTGCACGCGGTCTCCTGGGACGACGCTTGAAGCGGTTCGGATGATTGCCGTGCGGTCGTCATTCCAGCAGACGGCGTAGCCGCGCCCGAGGACCGCCAGCGGGCTCAGCGACTCGAGACGGCCGACGACGGCGCCCATCCGCGCGGCGGCGCGATCGTGGCGGCGCGCGATTCCGGCGTGCAACCGGCCGGTCGCGGTCTCGAGCTTCCCCGGATCGCCGCGAGGCGGCGGCGCAGATCGCCGGCTTCGAGCCGGAGCCGCAAGGTCCGGAACTCACGCTCGCGCCGCGTCAACGCGCCGAGGATTGCGCTGCGGAGCTGATGCGTCAGCTCGGCGGTGTGACGTCCTCGCATCGCAAGGCGAGCGGGAAATCCGGCCAGCCCGCGACGGCTGGTGAGCACGTGGAGGCGCGTCCGTCGACGGTCGAGGCCCGTGGCGACGGCCGCGCGGAGGCGCCGCGTCTGCCGATCGAGGCGTGCACTGAATTCCTCTTTCGCTGCGATCACCATTTCCGCGGCGGCCGACGGCGTGGGCGCGCGCACGTCCGCGACGAAATCGGCGATGGTGAAGTCCACTTCGTGACCAATCGCCGTGACGACCGGCACGGGACACGCGACTATGGACCGCGCGACCGGCTCCTGGTTGAATGGCCACAGGTCCTCGGCCGACCCGCCCCCTCGTCCGACGATGACGACATCCACGCCTGGCACGCGGCCGATGGCGCGGACGCCGTCGGCGATCTCCGCCGCGGCGCCCTCGCCCTGGACCCGCGTCGGGCGGACGACGAGGTGGATGTTGGGATGGCGGCGGGTCAGGACCTTGATGATGTCGCCGAGCGCGGCCCCGTCGAGCGATGTCACGATGCCGATTTTTGCCGGCAGCGCGGGCAGAGGCCGCTTGCGTGAACGGTCGAAGAGGCCCTCGCCCTGGAGTTTTTTCTTGAGTTGCTCGAACGCCAGTTGCCGCGCGCCAAGCCCCTGCGGCTGGAGGTGATCGCACAGAAGCTGATACTCGCCCTTCGGCTCGTACACGGCGAGCCGGCCACGCGCAACCACGCGCAATCCGTCTTCGGCCTTGAACTTCAGATAGCGCACGGCGGAGCGATACATCACCGCTTTGATCTGCGCGCCGCCATCCTTCAGCGTGAAGAAGAGATGACCGGTGTTCCACAGGCGGCAGTTGGAGATCTCACCCTCGACCCACAGATCGCCGAAACCGGACTCGAGGAGGCCGCGAATCGAGGCGGTCAACTCCGACACCGTGACGACACGCCGTTCCTGTGGCGATGGGGGCTCTCGATCGTCCTCGAAGGGCTGGGAGAAAAGGTCGGACATGGATCGAGCTCTCTTCGGACGAGCAACGGCAGCGCGGTCGTCAGCCGTGCGACGAGGCGGGCGTCGCGGCGGCGAGCGTCTCGACCTCGGCGGCCGACAGGTTGAAGCGCTCGATGGCCGTCGCGCGACCGGTCTTCGGATCGGCCGTGATGATCACCGCGTTCAAGCGTCCGGGCCCCGTCGCGGCTTCGAACTTGGCTGGCATCCCGTTGACGAACCGTCCCAGTGCGGCGTCGACGGTCACGCCGATGATCGAATCGTGCGGCCCGGTCATGCCGGCATCGGTCAGGCAGGCCGTGCCCTTGGGCAGTATCCGTTCGTCGGCCGTCTGGACGTGCGTGTGCGTGCCGACGACCGCCGTGACGCGGCCATCGAGGTGCCAGCCCATGGCAATCTTCTCCGAGGTCGCTTCCGCATGGAAGTCCACGAAGATGACGCGCGCCTTCGCGCTGAGCGACTCGACCTCGCGGAGCGCGAGCGCGAACGGGTCGTCGAGCGGCGTCATGAACACGCGTCCCATCAGATTCAGCACGCCGACGGGTTCGCCCGTCCGCGTCCGTCCGACGATGCTTCCACGGCCCGGCACGCCGGCGGGGAAGTTCGCCGGCCGCAGCAGGCGAGGCTCGCGGGGGAGGTACTCGAGCACTTCCTTCTTGTCCCAGATGTGGTTCCCCGACGTCATGACGTCGACGCCGTAGCTGAGAATCGTGTCCGCCACGTCGCCCGTGACGCCGAAGCCCGCGGCTGAGTTCTCGACGTTGGCGATGACGAAATCGATCCCGCGTTGCTCGACCAGGGCGGGGATTGCTCGCCGCGCGATCTCGCGGCCGGGCTTTCCGAAGATGTCGCCGATGAAGAGAACCTGCATCAGGAGGCTTTCGGGTCGGCGTCGACGGAGATCGGAATCTCGCGTCCGCGGCGCTCGTCGACCCGCGGCAGGACGACGTGCAGCTCACCCGCGCGCAGCGTGGCGCGCGCGCGGCTGGCGTCGACCGCGACCTCGCACCGGACCACACACGCGAAATGTCCGAAGGAGCGCTCCGCCAGATGAAACGCGGCCTCTGGATGCGCGCAGTGCGGCGCGCGCTTGCGGCCGGCCACGACGAGGGTGTTGACGCCGGTGAAGATGACCCGTAGGGACTCTGCGGGAACGCCGGGGAGGTCTGCCACGATCTCGATGGACTCGGCGGTCTCGATCACATCGACTGGCGGCCGATACTCGACTGCTTCGCCCTCGCTGAAGCTGCGGAGCGACTCGAGATCGCGCCGATCGAAGAAGACTCGCGCCACGGAGTCCATTCTAATCCCGTCCCTTCCTCAGGCGAAGTCCTACCAGTGCAGAAAGTTAACGGGCTTGTACCGTGCCTGGTCATATCTTAGTCGTATCGCAGCATATTATATGCTTGACAAGCGCTAATATAGTGCCTTATCCTCTCTCTTGTTCACACGTCGGGGCAGAGACCCCGTGAAATCTAGGAGGTTCGACATGGCTCTTGTCCGTTGGAATCCAATCGCCACCCTCGCAGGCATGGAAATCGATCAGCTGCAGCAGATGTTCGCGAATTTCGAAACCGAGGCGTTGAATCGAGCCTGGGTACCCGCGGTCGACATCTACGAAACTGACGCGCACGAGGTCGTCATCAAGGCGGAACTGCCCGATGTGAGGAAGGAAGACATCGGCGTGACGTTCGAGAACAACGTTCTGACGCTGACCGGCGAGCGCAAGCAGGAGCAATCGATCAAGCGCGAGCTCGTTCAGCGCGTCGAACGTCGCTTCGGCAGTTTCAGCCGCTCGTTCACGCTGCCGGCCTCGCTGGATGCCGGCCAGATTACCGCCTCCTACAAGGACGGCGTGCTGACCATCCGGCTCCCGCGCCGGGAAGAGGCGAAGCCGAAGCAGGTCACCGTCAGCGTCGAATAGTCAGCCGTTCGAAAGGTGCCACGGCGGAGAGGAGTTGGCTTCCTCTCCGCCAGGTCCCGCACTGGCGTTTCGAGCGCCATCCTGCCATCCTGCCAGCCGCCGTCCGCCCGCAAAGAATACCGACTCGCAAGAACGAAGGGTGTTCCTGCCATGCTTGGTCCGCTTTTACGGGGGTTTCGGGCTTCCTGGCCTGCCCGCTGAGCTATTGAGTGGCGCTAATCCGCTAATTCAGCTACTCTAAGGGACTATGCCCCAGAACGTGAACCTGGCAGACACCTACGCCGTGGGCGACCACGACGAGCAGTCCACCATCCCGATCACCAGCCGTTTTCTCTTCGTGGATGTGGCGGCGCAGCGCGCCAAGCAACTCCGGCGAGGCGCCCTGCCGCGCCTGGATCGGCACGCCGTCGGCCATACCCCTCACAAGCTCGAGCGGGTGGCGATGGAGGAGGTCCGGATGGGGCTGATCAACTACTCGCTGCCGACCCGTGCAGACGTCAACGGCAAACCCTAGACAACCGGACTTCCCCCGGAACTTCTCCTTGCTCCGTCGCGTAATTTTGCGATAGACACGCCCGTCCAGGCGTGCGAGGAGCGTACGATGATTGGGCTCTTGGCGCTGGTGGCTGTCGTCACCGCCGTCGCACTTGCGGGCCTTTTCGCCCTGACTCTGGTCGTCAAGGCAGTGCTCTGGATCGTCCTCCTGCCGTTCCGACTCCTGTTCTGGCTCGTGCTGCTGCCCCTCCTCGTCGTCAAGCTTCTGGCCGGTTTCGTCGCGCTGCTCGTCGTCGTCCCGATCATGATCGTCGCCATCCTTGGGACCATCATCGCCGTGTTGGCTGCGCTAGCGGTGCCTCTCCTGCCAATCCTCTTCATCGGCTTCGTCGTCTGGCTTCTCGTGCGCCCGGGCCGGCCGGCCGTCGCGTAGGGTGCCAGGGTCCGAAGGGAGCCAGCCTAACAAGAGGACGGCGGCCTCTCGCCCGCGAACGGGGTCGCGCGCTCGAACGCGTCGGCAACTCGCAGTACGGTCGCCTCGTCCATGGCTCGGCCCGTCAGCTGGAGGCTGCACGGCAGCCGCGCCTCGGTGAAGCCGCAGGGGATCGAAATCGAGGGAAGGCCGGCGAGGTTGGCCGCTACGGTGAAGACGTCCGCGAGGTACATCTGCAGCGGATCCTCCATGCGCTCTCCAAGCGCGAACGCGGGTGTGGGGCTCGTCGGCATCGCGATCAAATCGACGGCCTGGAGCGCGAGGTCGTAGTCGCGGCGGATGAGCGTGCGCACCTGCTGGGCTTTCAGATAGTACGCATCGTAGTACCCCTCGCTCAGCACGTAGGTGCCGAGCAGGATGCGACGCTTGACCTCGGGTCCGAACCCGATGTCGCGCGTGCGGTCATACATGTCGCCGAGTGTGGCCGCATCGGGCGCACGACAGCCGTATCGGACCCCGTCGTACCTGGCGAGGTTGGAACTCGCCTCCGCCGTCGCGACGAGGTAGTACACCGGGATCGCGTGTGCGCTGTGGGGCAGCGCCACATCGACGATGTCGGCCCCCTGCTCGCGGAGCGTGTCGACCGCCCGTTCGAACGCGATCCGGATCTCCGGGTGCACACCGGCCTCTTCCGAGACCAGTGCGCGCGGCACACCAATGCGCACGCCCCCGACACGACCAGTCAGCGCGCCCAGGTAGTCGCCTGCCGCCGCGGTTGAACACGTCGCGTCCCTCGGATCCGGGCCGGCGATGACCTGGAGCGCCAGAGCCGCGTCGGCCACCGACGTGGCGAGCGGTCCGATCTGATCAAGTGATGACGCGAAGGCGAGCAGGCCGTAGCGCGAAACGCGGCCGTAGGTTGGCTTGAGGCCGACGACCCCGCAGAGCGCCGCGGGCTGGCGGATGGAGCCGCCCGTGTCGGAACCGAGCGCGAGCGGGACCATCCGCGCCGCAACGGCCGCCGCCGATCCGCCGCTCGATCCGCCCGGCGTCCGGCCGAGCGACCACGGGTTGCGCGTTGGTCCGAAGGCGGAGTTCTCGGTCGACGATCCCATCGCGAACTCGTCGCAGTTCGTCTTCCCGACGATGACGGCGCCGGCGGCGACGAGTCGGTCGACCGCGGTCGCGGTGTACGGGGGAATGTAGCGCTCGAGGATCCGTGAGCCGGCGGTGGTCGTCAGTCCGCGCGTGCAGAGGTTGTCTTTGAGGGCGATGGGCACGCCGAGGAGCGGCAGGTCCGCCCACTCGTCGCGCCGTCCGTCGAGGGCGGCCGCCTCCGCCAGGGCCCGATCGCCCGCGACGGTGTGAAAGGCGTTCAGCGCCGGGTTGGCGGCCGCGATCCGGGAGAGCGCGGCCTGGCACACCTGGACCGCCGATGTTTCACCCGACCGCACGGCGCCTGCGATCCCTCTTGCGCTATCGGGCGGCATCGTCACGCCAGGACTCGTGGTACTTTGAAGAGTCCGCGTTCGACGTCCGCCTCGGGCGCCTGCGCGACTGCCTCCGCCCGGTCGAGCGAGGGCTGCGGGACGTCGTCGCGCCACGAGCCCACGCTCGCGAGCGGATGCGAGGTTGGGGGAACGCCGGCGGTCGCGACCTGCTGGACCTCGTCGGCGTAGGCGAGGAAGCTCGATAACTGCGGCGTCAGGAGCGTCTTCTCGTGTTCTGTCAACTCGAGTCTCGCCAGCCGCGCGATCCGCTCGACATCCTCGCGTGTGAAGGCACCAGGCATGCCGCCGATCGTAGCATGCAAGGTTCCTTCACGATGTTCAGGTGGTTCAAGAGGTTCAAGCGGTTCAAAGAGGTTCCAGGGGTTCAGGGGGTTCAGGTGAACCGAGGACGATGACCATCCGTCCTGCTGCTGTCGCCGGTACGTGGTATCCCGCAAGCCCAGCGGCACTCGGGCGCGAGGTCGACGGCTACGTCGAGGCGGCGTGTGACGCACCGCGCGGCGCGATTACGGCGATAGTCGCTCCCCACGCCGGCATCATGTTCTCTGGCCGTGTCGGCGCGTGTGCGTACAAGGCCGCCGCGCAACACGACTACGACGTGGCGGTGCTCGTCGGCCCATCGCACTTCGAGGCGTTCGACGGCGTGGCACTGTATCCCGAGGGCGCCTTCGCGTGCCCATTCGGCCCGATCGCCATCGACTCCGCCGCGGCGGCCGCGATCGGCGCGGCCGAGATTGTTCGTCCGTTGCCCTCCGCCCATGCCCGCGAGCATTCCCTCGAGATGCAGTTGCCGTTTCTGGGCCGTCTCTTTCCCGGGCTCCCGATCGTTCCGCTGCTCATGGGGCAGCAGAGTCGCCGCACGATCGAGCAGCTGGCGCACGCAGTCGCCGAGGGCCTCGCCTCTCGCCGGGCGCTGCTCGTCGCCAGCACCGACCTGTCGCATTACTTCGATGCGGCGACGGCCGCGACGCTCGATGGGGAAGTGTGCGATTGTGTCGGCGCCTTCAGTCCCGAGCAGTTGATGGACGTGTTCGAGCGCTATCCAGCGGCCGAACGTGGCCGCCACGTCGGCTGCGGGATCGGGCCCGCGATCTCGGTGATGATCGCCGCGCGGGCGTTGGGCGCGCGAGAGGCGCGCGTGTTGCGGTACGGGCATTCGGGTGAGGTCTCGGGAGACTCCGGCGGGGTCGTTGGCTACCTGGCGGCGGTGATGGGAACCTTCGATGCTGACTGAAGAGCAGCGCCACTGGCTCGTCGATGTGGCCCGTCGTTCGGTGGCCGCCCGTGTTTCGGGCGGCCGATGGACCGCGTCGGGTTCGCCCGATCTCCCAGAGACGTATGGGGTTTTCGTCACGCTGAAGCTCGCAGGACGGCTCTGCGGGTGTTTGGGCACCATCGAGAGGGTCGACGATCTCGCGGGCGAGGTCGCGCGCTGCGCGGCCGACGCCGCGAGCAAGGACGCCCGCTTCCCGCCCGTCACCGCAACGGATCTTCCCAGTTTGACGATCGAGGTCTCGGCGCTCGGGCCGCTCGAACCCATCGATCCCCGTGCCTCCGGCGCTCTGACCATCGGGCTGCACGGCCTCGTCGTCGAGCAGGGGCGGCACCGAGGCCTGCTCCTTCCTCAGGTGGCGGCCGAGCGGGAGTGGAGTGCCGAGCAGTTCCTGCGCCAGACGTGCCACAAGGCTGGACTCGCGCCCGACGCCTGGGAACATGGTGCGATCGTCTACCGCTTCGCCGCGGAAGTGTTCGGGGAAGGCTGAACCGCGGCTCGGGCCGCAGGCGCTACCTCTTTCCCACCGCTTCCGGATGGTTATCGGACAGCCAGCGGAAGTAGGAGTCCGGTCTGTTCGTCTGGAACGGATCGCCGAAGTCAGCCGCGGTTGCGCCGAGCGACTTGTACAGGTCTCGAGCCTGGGGCGAAATGGGCGCGCCGTTGTCGAAGTAGTCGAAGCCGTATTTCGTGCGGCGTGTGCCGTCGTGGCCGGCCGACATCAGCATCTCCGCGTACTGCCTGTAGATCCCTGCCGCCACGCCGAAGGACTCATCCCACCGCCACGTTGAGAACCTGGACGGGACGCTGGGTTGCTCGGGTTCGAAGCCGCTGAAATGAAAGAAGCGCGCAGGAGCGCCATTGGCGAGGATGATGCCCTCTGACGATACCTGCAGGTGACGCTCGCGCAGGTTCCAATAGGCGATGTTGCAGCCGGCGTCCCGGATGACGCCGACGTCGTCGAAAAGGATGGGGATGAGATCGAGCCACCGCTGGTCGAAGTACACACCTCGCTCGACCGCCGCTGAACAGTCGGCGAGGAGCCGATCCTGCCACCATGCCAGGGCGCTGCGAGTGGCCGGCGCGTCCGAGGCGCCGACGAAGCCCGCATTGAACGTGCCCGACTGCAGGATGCTCAATTCACGGGCGATGCGAGCCTCCCCTTCGAGCGGCTGCAGCAGGTGCGGCGTCAGCACCATCGAGTGTTGCGTGACCTCGACGAAGAGGGGAGTCAGGTCGCCGACGACGAACACGTCGGGATCGACAAAGATCGCGCCGTTCACTCCACGATCGAGAAGGTGCCGCATCAGAAACGGCTTGACCGTGACAGCCAGTTCCTGGCGCGAGGAGCGGAAGCAGATGCGCCGCAGATTGGGAATCCCCAGGTTGTCGAGCGCGACGATCTCGAACGGTTCGCCTTCGAGCTGCCAGTCTGTGTCCGGGTCGGCGGCGACGACCGCCAGGAAAGGCACATGCGGATGATGGGCGCGGAGCGAGAGTGCCAGCACGCGGGCGAACGACAGGTAGTTGCGCGCGACGATCGTGGCGATGGCGACGCGCGGAGCGGACATCTCGAATGGCGTCATGCGAGGGCCGGGTTCAGGAACTCGTCCGGGAAACCGTACTCGCGCATGCCGAAAGTGGCCGTCCAGGGCACGAATCGCGGGCGGTCCGCGCCGAATACGTCTGGAAACGCCTCTTGGAGATCCGTCCGCGACGAATGTACGGCGTGCCAGAGCCGAGTGATGGCCCCGGCCGAGCCTTCGACCGGCTCGTTGAGCCACTGGTAGTAGGTGTCAGCCATCGCCGGTCGATCGGACGTCCGCGAGGCCGACGCGCCGGTTCGATCGATGACAGGCTGCGGCGGCGCCCCTGTTCGGCGTGGATCGCCGAAGCGTTCGACAGCCGTCCCCGACTGGAGGTAGAGATGGCGCACGAAATCCGGAATCGCCACGCCGTTGTCGAAGGCGCCGTAGGCGTAAGGCCATTGCTTCGTCTGTTGATACCCTTCCTCATCGAGCGCGCGGCGGTAGCGCTCGAACACGTCGCGAGCGGGTCCGAGGTTCTCCCAGGTCAGCCGGGTTGAATAGCGGGTCGGCACGTGCGGCACGTCGGGGTCGTAGCCGCTGAATCGAAACAGCCGGCACGGACGGCCGTCGACAAGAACGGCTCCTTCGTGAATTTCAATCTTTCGTTCCGGCAGGTTCCAGTGAGCGACGTTGAAGGCGGGGTCCCGGACGACGTGAGTACCCTCGAAAAACGCCGGCACGAAATCGAGCCACCGTTGCTCGTAGTGCATTCCGTCGGGCACCGCATGCCGGCAGTGCGCGTAGACGCGATCTTGCCACCACCGGAGAAACCGTCTCGCTGTATCTTGTTCAGACACACCGAGGAGCCCGACATTGAAGATTCCGGACTGCAGAATGTTCAGCTCCCGACTGATGCGATCGGGGCCCTCGAGCTGGGCGAGCAGGTGCGGCGTCATCACGATCGGGTGCCGCTCGAGCAGCTCGACGATCGGGGAGTGATCGCCGAGCACGAGGCTCTCCTGCTTGAAAAAGATGACGCGGCTGAACCCGCGATCGAGGAGCTGCTCGAGCAGGAAGGGGGTCACGGCGTAACTCAGGGGTTGCTTCGCGTAATGAAACTGGAATCGTTCTACATCGGGAATGGCCAGGTTCGAAAACGGGATGACCTGGAATGGCTCGAGGTTCGGGTCGAAACAGCCATCAACCTCATCGGCCAGCAGGACGTAGAACGGAATGTCCGGGTGATGCGCGCGAAACGATCGCGCGAGCACGCGCGCCAGCGACAGGTAGCTCTTCGCAACAATCGTGCAGGCGGCGATTGTGCCCAGAAGACCTCCAGCAGCTATCGGTTCACGAGTATTCTAGCCGACGTGAGGCCCGAGGCCTGGGGCCAGAGGCCAGGGATCAGGGATAGAGGCCAGGGATCAGGGATCAGGGATCAGGAAGGGCTTTGAGTTATTGATCCGAGGTCTAGCCTGATCCCTGGCCTCTGGCCTATGAGATCGGAGTGTTCGCATGCGTAGAGTGATCGCCGCCCTCGTCGCCCTTGTCGTTGTCGCCGTCCCGCGGCCTGCGGATGCGTGGGGGTTCGAGGCGCACAAGTACATTCTCGATCGCGCCATCAGCCTGCTTCCTGCCGAGATACGGCCCTTCTTCGAGAAGTACCGCATGGCCATCGTCGAGCACGCCATTGACCCCGATCTCTGGCGGAACGTGGGTTTTGACGCGGACGAGTCGCCACGGCACTTCCTCGACATGGACGCGTACGGCCCGTCGCCTTTCAAGGAGCTGCCGCGAGATTTCGATCAGGCGGTCACGCGCTACGGCCGCGAGTTCGTGACGAAGAACGGCCTCCTGCCCTGGCGCGCACAGGAGCTCCACGTCAAGCTGGTCGAGGCGTTCACGCAGAAAGCGACCTACTCCCGCGACAACATCAAGTACTTCTCGGCGTTTCTCGCACATTACGTGTCCGACGCACAGGTCCCGTTCCACGCGGCGCTCAACCACGACGGTCAGCTGACTGGGCAGTGGGGGATCCACTCGCGCTTCGAGACCGAGGCGTTCGAGCGGTATCGGGACTCTCTCGATGTCAAACCCGGGCCCATCGTCGCGGTCAGCAGCACGAGGGACTTCGTCTTCGACTCTCTCGTCACGAGCTTTGCCGAGGTACACGCCGTCCTCGACGCCGACAAGACGGCTGTCGCCGGACGCGAGACCTATGACGATGTTTACTTTGCGTCATTCTACGGGAACGTGAAGCCGATCCTGGAGCGCCGGCTGGCGGCCTCGATTACCGCCGTCGCCTCGGCAATCGCGGGCGCGTGGGAACAGGCAGGGCGGCCCGCGCTGCCGCTCGACTCCACGCGGTCCCCGCGCGCGGTCAGGCGTAAGTAGTCTGGTATCAAGGAGTCACCCACAGCCGGGTCCGATCGAGCGGCACGTCCACGCCGGCGTGCCAGGTCGCCTTTCCGGACGTGCGCGCCAGAAGATCGTACGTCCCCGCCCGCACGATGAACAAGAGATATGTCGGCGCAGTGAGCGGGGCCGCGGCTGGCGTGTCCCGGTTCCCCGGCTCATAGAGCGAGACATCGGGGCGTCCGCCCGCGGCCTCGCGAATCTGCAGCGCGCCGAACCCGTTGGTGAAGTTGATGACTTCGAGATGATGCCCTGGCTCGTCAGGGTAGGGCATGAGGACCACACGGTTGGCCCATCGGATATTGAGAACGCGGCTGTCGCGCTCGTGGATCACCTGCACGTCGTAGATGCCGGCGGTCAGCTTGACCTCGATACGACCGTTTGCGGAGCTGGCGTGCATGAGCGGCTCGCCACGATCCCCGGCACGATGAACGGTCGCGCGGGTCTGTGCCGTCACTTCGTCGGTTCCGTGGAACACCCGAAGCTCGAGCGTGAGCGGTTTTGCGGGATCCGTCGCCGGATCCTGCGCCGCACACGCGGTGACGAGCGCGAGCGCCAGACCGCACCGCATCGGGGGCATCTTAGCACCGCGTGCTATCGTATTTTCAGTAATGGATGTCTATCTCGTTCCTGTCGGCCCTGACCGTCACGAGCTGTACCTGTGAGGTGCCCGACGACGCTCCCGACGAGAAGGAGGGCGACGGGACAGGCCAGTTGCCGCAGGGCTTTTTGAGCCGCCTGGCAAGGATGACTGGTGCGGCGAGGCTGCGCGCGCGGTTCAGGGAGATGCTGGCCGAAGCCGAGAGCGAACGCCGGCAGGCCCGGGGCGGCGGTCCCGCTGAAAAAAGCCAGGGGTGGATGGCGCGCGCCAAAGCCCGGACCATGCGCTGGGTTGCCGAGAGCATCGCGGAACAGCGGCTGCTGTGGCACCTCCGCCGCCAGGCCGATGCCTGCCTCTTCTATCCCGACGACATAGAGGAGGCGCGCGCGAACGCCCTGCTTCGGTCGCAGCTCCAGACCGACTTCGAGAAACATCGCTTCTGGCTGATCATCAACACCCTGGGGTTCATCGCCTCAGGGTTGTTGTTCTTCGTTCCGGGACCGAACGCCATCGCCTACTACTTTGCCTTCCGCCTCGTGGGCCACTATCTCTCGATGCGCGGCGCGCGTCAGGGGTTGTCGGTGACGACGTGGCGCACCGAACGCAGTGCCCCGCTCGGCGAGCTGCGCAGGGCCATCGCCCTCGACCCGGCGGCGCGCGAACAACAGGTGCAGGCGGTGGCGCTCCGCTTGCGGCTCGAGCACCTGGCGAGCTTCTTCGAGCGGACCGCCGTCCCACTGGTCTAGCCGCGAATATCCGACCATGTGTCCAGAGCCGCGAGAAGCGAGACGCGAGAAGCGAGCCGCGAGTTGAAACTCCAGGACATCGCGCAGCGGCTCGAGTGCCGCCTCGAAGGCGATCCAGGCATCGACATCCGCGGCGTCGCGGGGATCGACCAGGCGGTCGCCGGCGAGCTCACCTTCTTCACCAACCCCAAGTACGCGGCCTCGTTGCGCACGACGCGCGCGTCGGCAGTCATCCTCGGCGAAACAGCGGACGCGGCGCCGTGCGCGATGCTCAGGACGACTCAGCCTTATCTGGCGTTCGCGCGCGCGGTCGAGCTCTTCGCCGACGTGTGGCGTCCACCGCCTGGCATTCACGCGACCGCCGTCGTCGGTCGCGACGTGAGGCTCGGCGCCGACGTGTCGATCGGGCCGTTCGCCGTGATCGGGGATGGGACGCGGATCGGCACCCGGTCCATCGTGCTCGCCCACGCGGTGATCGGCCGCGACGTGGAGATCGGCGAGAACTGCGTGGTGCACGCCCGGGTGTCGATTCGCGAGCGCATCCGCCTCGGGAACCGGGTGATTCTGCAGGACGGCGCGGTCATCGGGAGCGACGGGTTCGGCTTCGCGCGACGCCCCGACGGGACCCATCACAAGATTCCTCAAATCGGCGGGATCGTCATCGAAGACGACGTGGAAATCGGGGCCAACTCCACCGTCGACCGCCCCGCCGTGGGCGAGACCAGGATTGGCGCGGGCACGAAGATCGACAACCTGGTCCAGATTGCCCATGGCGTCACCATCGGGCGGAACGTCCTGCTCGCGGCACAGGTCGGTGTGGCCGGCAGTGTGACGATTGAAGACGGTGTGACGCTCGCCGGTCAGGTGGGCGTGGCGGGCCATATTACGCTCGGAAAGGGCGTGGTGGCGACGGCGCAGACCGGCATCCCGAACTCGGTCGAGGCCGGTGCCCTCGTCTCGGGCTATCCGGCCATTCCCAATCGCGACTGGCTGCGCGCCTCGGCGATCTTCCGCAAGCTGCCCGAGCTCAAGAAGCTCGTGGCGGACCTCGAGCGGCGAATCCAGGCGTTGGAGGATATGCCATAATCGAAGGCTCCATGAACTTCCACGTTCTCGGCCGGAACGCCCGCTCCAGGATCGCCTTCGCGCTGATGGCGTTCGCGGGTTGGATGGCGATCGAGCTGGCACCCAGAGCGGCCGTTCGGCCGCCCAAACTCGACTACAAGATGACGACGCTCGAGAACGGCCTCAAGGTCGTGCTCCTCGAGGACCATTCGACGCCGATCGTCCATACCGAGCTCTGGTACCACGTCGGCTCGAAGAACGAGAAGAAGGGACGCACGGGGTTTGCGCACCTCTTCGAGCACATGATGTTCAAGGGGTCGAAGAACGTCGAGCCCGAAGGGCACCCGTCCCGCATCTCGAGCGTGGGCGGTCAGAGCAACGCCTCCACCAACGAAGACGCGACGGTGTTCTGGCAGACGACGCCGCAGCAGTACCTCCCGATGGTGCTCTGGCTCGAGGCCAATCGCATGGCGACGCTGCGCATCGACGAGAAAGTGCTGGAGACCGAGCGCGAGGTCGTCAAAGAAGAGCGCCGCATGCGCGTCGAGAACCAGCCGTACGGGAAGTTGAACGAGATCATCTACGACCAGGCGTTCACGACGCATCCCTACAAGCACCCGACGATCGGCAGCATGGCCGACCTCGAAGCGGCGTCGATCGACGACGTGCGCGACTTCTTCAGGACCTACTACGTGCCCGAGAACGCCACGCTCGTCCTCGTCGGCGACTTCGACTCGAAAGAGGCGATGGATCTGGTCAACAAGTACCTGGGACGGGTGCCGAAGGCGACCAAACGGGTGCCGCGGGACATTCCGGCCGAGCCGCCGCAGACCAAGGAACGGCGCGTGCGGATCGAGGAGAACGTGCCACTCCCGGCCGTCGTCGTGGCGCACCACATCACCTTCGACGGGCACCCCGACTCGTATCCGCTGCACGTCGCGGCCAAGGTGCTGTCCGACGGTCAGAGCGCACGGATTCACCGCTCGCTGGTCTACGAGAAGCAGCTGGCGCTCGCGGCCTTCGGACAGGGGAATCTCATCGAAGATCCGAACCTCTTCTACGCCGTGGCGATCGTGCAGCGTGGACGCAAGCCCGAGGAAGCGATCGACGCCCTCATCGCGGAGCTCGACCGCATGAAGACCGAGCCCATCACCGCCGCGGAGCTGCAACAGGCCAAGAACCAGTTCACGCGCGACTACATCCTGATCCGGGAGTCGGACAAGGACAAGGCCGGCGTCCTGGCGCACGCGGCGGTCATCCACAACGACATCACGACGGCCGACGGGGAGTTCGACATCTTCCAGAACATGACCGCCGCCGAAGTGCAGCGTGTGGCGCAGAAGTACTTCACTCCGGAGAACCGGCTGGTCATCACCCTCGTGCCGAAGGGTTCGGGAAGCGGCAGGGAGCTGCCGCAATGACGCATCGGACCCGCACCGCCGTCTTCGTCGCCGCCGTCACTGCCGCCCTCGTCGTGGCGCAGTCGCCGTGCGCCTGGGCTCAGGTCGTGGACTGGCCGTACGAACAAGCGCCCCGGCCGCTGGCCGCCCGCGAAGTGAAGTTTCCGCCCTACCAGTTCAGGACGCTGGCCAACGGCCTCCAGGTCATTGCCGTCGCGCACCACGAGCAGCCGGTCGTCAGCCTCCGGCTGATCATTCGCGCCGGCGGGGCGCAGGATCCGGCGGACAAGTCGGGGGTGGCAACACTCGTCGCCGCGCTCCTCGATCAGGGAACGACGACGCGGGACGCCGAGCAGATTGCGTCCTCGATCGATTCGATCGGCGGCCTGGTCGGCACCGGGGCGGGCAGCGATCTCTCCTTCATCAACGCCGTCGTGCTGAAGGACAGCTTCGCGTTCGGGCTCGACATGGTGTCCGATCTGGCGAGGAACCCGAAGTTCGCGCCCGAGGAGCTCGAGCGGCAGCGTCAGCAGATTCTGTCGGGGCTCAAAGTGGGGTACGAGGATCCGGACTACATCGCCGGGATGGTGTTCGACCGGCTCGTCTACGGCTTCCATCCGTACGGCCGGCCGGACTCCGGGACCCCGGAGTCGATCACGAGCATCAGCCGCGACGACCTTCTCGCGTACCACAAAGCCTGGTTCGGCGCCAACAACGCGATCCTCGCCATCGTCGGCGACATCACGCACGACGAGGCGTTTGCCGGCGCCGAACGGGCGTTCGGCAAGTGGGGCCGTTCCGAGACCACGGCGCCCAAGCAAAGTGACCCGCCACCACCCACCCGCCGTGTCGTGGTCATCGATCGGCCCGGCGCGGTGCAGACCGAAATCCGCGTGGGCAACGTCGGCCTTCCGCGCCGGCACAAGGACTATCTCGCGCTCGATCTGGCGATCAACATTCTCGGCGGCGAAGGCGGCAACCGGCTCCACCGCGTGCTGCGCTCCGATCGCGGGCTGACCTACGGCGCGTCGGCGGACGTCAACGCGCTCAAGGACTCGGGCAACATCGTTGCCGATACCGATACGCGTTCCCAGGTCACCGGCGAAGCCCTGCGGCTGATTGTGGACGAGTTCTCCCGCCTGCAGCGCCAGCGCGTCCAGGAGGGCGAGCTCGCGGACGCACAGGCCTATCTGACCGGCAGCTTTCCTCTCACGATCGAGACGCCCAGCGCAATTGCGCTCCAGGTCCTCAACGCGGTGTTCTACGGTCTTGACCTCAACGATCTGCAGACCTACCGCGAGCGCGTCAATGCCATTACGCCCGACGACATCCAGCGCGTCGCGAAGGAGTACCTGCGGCCCGATCGACTGTCGATCGTCCTCGTCGGCGACGCGTCGGCGTTCGCCAAGCAGCTTGCCGGCGTGGGCTTCGACCAGTTCGAGAAAATCTCGCTCGCCGATCTCGATCTGGGCTCGGCCGACCTCAAGCGGCACGGTCCTCCGACCAATCGCTTCCAGCCAGCCGCGTTCAAGACGCCGGCGGCAGTGCTCCAGGCGCCTGCCGTGTCGAGTGCCGGGCCCGCGCATCAGGACCGGCAACAGGCCGTCCGCGACCTGATCGCGCGAGCCGTCAAGGCCAAGGGCGGCCTCGACCGGCTGCGGTCGATCCGAACCGTCAAGGCCGTCGCGACGACCACGATGGTTGGCGGTGCCGAGGGTCCGGTAACGATCGACACCACGTCGTACATCGAATACCCGGGTTCCTTCCGCGTCGAGGCGAAGACGGCGTCAGGCGAGGTCATCAAGGTGTTCAGCGGCGGCGAGTGCTGGGTGAAGGACGGGCGCGGCCTCCGGTCGGCTTCTGCGGAAGAAGCCGATCAGATCCGCAGCACCGTGCAGCGCGATGTCATCGGTCTGCTGCTGGCGCTCGCCGACGGCAGAGTCCCCGCGACGCGCCTTCCCGACGTCGTCGAACAGGGGCGCGGTCTGACGGCGCTTGGCGTCGGCGGCGCCATGCAGCCGGTCGTGCTGTTGCTGGACCCCGCGACGGATCTGATCCGTGCTCAGCGCTACTACGACACGCCGGCTGGAGCGACAGGGCGGGAGACGGTTGAGGAACAGTACACCGACTACAGAACCGTGGACGGTCTTCAGGTGGCGTTTGCCGCCGTCGTGCAGGCGGCAGGGCTCCCGGTGCTCACGCGCCGCGTGCGCACGTTCGAGCTCAACGTGCCGCTCGCAGCGGGTCTCTTCACGAGGCCAGCGTAGGGGCGGTTCGCGAGCCGGCCCCATGTACAGGTAGCGGGCAGGTTCGGTCCCGATTACCCGGTCAGTGCTTCCCGGAACCATGCGCGTCCTGATCTCCTGCGGCGAGCCGTCCGGCGACGTCTACGCCGGCGCGCTCGCGCGCGAACTGCTCGATCTCGATCCAACCGCTGTCATCACCGGCTTCGGCAGCGAGCGGCTCCGGAGCGCCGGCGCGAGTCTCGTCGCAGACTTTCAGGGCCTGTCGGTCACCGGGCTCCTGGAGGTGGCGCGCGTGCTGCCCCGCACATACGCGGTCTATCGCCGGCTCCTGGCCCATGCCGAGGAAACCAGGCCGGACGTGTTCGTCGCGATCGATTTCCCGGACTTCAATTTCCGACTGGCCCGGGCGATGCGCAAGCGTGGCGTGCCGGTCGTGTACTACATCAGCCCGCAGTTGTGGGCATGGCGGCCGGGACGGATGAAGACCATGCGGCGCATCGCCGACCGCGTGCTGGTCATCTTTCCATTCGAGGAGGAGATCTACCGGCGCGCCGGTGTCCCGGTCGAGTGGGTTGGCCATCCGTTGCTCGACGTGGTGGCTTCTCCGGAGCCGCGCGACGGGTTTCTCACGCGCCTGGGGCTGGACCCGGCGCGGCCGATGGTCGCGCTGCTGCCAGGAAGCCGGATCAACGAAGTGCGCGCAATCCTGCCGGGTCTCCTCGAAGCGGCACGAATCATTCACGACCGGGTACCTGGCGCGCAGTTCGTTCTCGCGCGCACGCCGCAGCTGTCGGACGGGCTCTTCGCGGGCCTCGAGACGGGCGACCCGGCGATCGCCGTGATCGAGAACGCGACTGATGATGTGCTCGCGGCGGCCGATGTGGCGCTGCTCGCGTCGGGCACGGTGACCGTCCAGGCCGCGCTGCGCGAGTGTCCGATGGTCGTCGTGTACCGGCTGTCGCCGCTGACCTACCGGCTCGGCCGCCCCTTCGTTCGCGTGGACACGTTCGCGATGGCGAACCTCGTGGCGGGTCGTCAGGTCGTGCCTGAACTGATGCAGGACGACTTCACGCCGGATGCGGTGGCGCGTCATGCGCTGGCGCTCCTCCAGGATCCGCGGAAGGCCGCGGCCATGCGCGCAGAGTTGCGAGCGGTCAAGGCCAGGCTGGGGACACCGGGCGCGAGCCGGCGTGCGGCCGCGGCCGTACTGGCTGTCGCAGAAGGGACCACCGCGCGACGTTTGGGGTAGACTGCTCACATGGGTCGTGTGCTTCCTTTTGTCGCGTCTGTACTGGTCACATCGATCGCCAGCGCAACCGTGCTCGTGCCTGCCGAGTTCAGCGAGATTGTCGGTGGCTCGGAGATCATCGTCTATGCGCGAGTCGTCGACGTGCGTCCCGAGTGGGCGGACGGGCGCCGGTGGATCGACAGCGTCGTGACGGCCGAGGTCGTCTCGTACTTGAAGGGCGGATTCGGAGGACACCATCGCCTTCAAGGTTCCGGGCGGACGGCTGGGACGCTATCGCAGTGTCGTCGTGGGGGCACCGGTCTTTGCGCGCGGCGACGAAGCGGTGCTGTTCCTCAAGTCCAACGCGGCACAGAGCGAACGCCTGCCGGACGTCTTCGGTCTCAACCAAGGCGTGTTCCGCGTCAGGGTGGATTCACGGACGGGGCAGAAGATGGTCGTCCCGCCGCCGGT
The DNA here is from genome assembly GCA_963771395.1 of uncultured Acidobacteriota bacterium. Classification (GTDB taxonomy): domain Bacteria; phylum Acidobacteriota; class Vicinamibacteria; order Vicinamibacterales; family 2-12-FULL-66-21; genus DATBJJ01. Next base: position 83,264 of record CAVYTY010000014.1, read on the forward strand.
CATGGCGACCGAACCCGTTGCCGGCGAGTCTCAACCTGTCAGGCGAGGATCAATCGACCGCCGTCCGCTCGCGTTCGACGCGTTCGGTGCTCGCGTCCGCGAAGTGATGGCCTCGACGCGCAAAGGGAAGCAATGAAGCGGCGGTCGCGCGCGCTGGCGATTACCGTCATCGCCCTCGTCATGGCCGTTCCAGCCGGCGCGTACCTCAAGCTCGGCACCCGCGTCGGCAACCGGACCGAGAGCCTGCGCTGGCGTCAGTTTCCGATCCGCTACTTCATCACCGATGCCGGCGTCACCGGGGTGAGCTCACAGCAGTTCCAGGCGGCGGTGACGCGCGCCTTCGGCACCTGGCACGCCGTCGACGCCACCGAGACCTCATCGACGTTTGTCGGGTTCGTGCAGGCGCGGCCGTTCGTCGAGGACGGCGCGAACGTCATCGGATACCTGAGCCAGCCCGGGCAGGATCGCACCCTTGCTGCGACGACCTTCACCATCGACGAAACAGATGGGCGCATTCTCGAGTCGGACATCTACTTCAATACGATCTTTCCCTGGTCGACCGCCGAGGCCGGCGGGACGGATTGCTTCGACGTCGAGTCGATCGCGCTCCACGAGGTCGGGCACCTGCTCGGCCTGTCGCACTCCGCCCTTGGCGAGTCGGAGCTCATCGCGGGCGGCCGCCGGGTGATTGCCGCCGAGGCGGTGATGTTCCCGATCGCGTTCGCACGCGGCAACATCGCCGACCGCTCGCTCAAGGCGGACGACATCGCGGGGATTTCCGACATCTATGGCACGACCACGTTCTCGAGAACGTTCGGCAGCATCAGCGGACGCGTGACCAAGAGCGGGCAGGGCGTGCAGGGCGCGCACGTCGTGGCCTTCAACGCGAGGACGGGCAAGCTCGTCGGCGGCTTCACCCTGAATGCCAGCGGGGACTTCGTCATCGCCGGCCTCGAGCCGGGACCGCACGTGCTCCGCGCCGAGCCGCTCGACGATGGGGACGTCAACAGCTTTTTCGATGACGACTTCGATGTGGACGTCGACTTCCGGGTGACGTTCCACGAACGCGTGGTGGCCGTGCCGCGCGGAGGTGGGGCCAGGGACGTCGAGATCAAGGTGACCGCCAAGTGAGTGGGGCGGTGCAGCGTCTGTGCGTGCGCGCGCGCGCGTGCAGCGTCGCGCTCTCGACCCTGGCGTTCGCCGCCGGCGTCGCAGCGCCCGCGACGGCGCAATCCGCGGGCCGGCCAGGCAGATGGGAACTGAGTGGTGGTGGCGTGCTGACCGGTGGCTACGAGCTCGGTGAGCGCGCTGCCGAGCTCACACCGAACACGGGATCCGCATCGTTCGAGCAGTTCACGACCGACAACCGCGTCCGGCAGGCGTTTGGCGTGCAGGGACGGATTGGATTCATCGTGACGCCCGCGCTGGCCGTGGAAGGCGGATTCCGGTTCACCCGTCCGGTGTACGAGGTGCGGGTGAGTGACGACACCGAGGGCGCGGCCGACACCACGATCGAGGAGACGTTGAGCCAGTACGTGTTCGACGGATACGTGGTCTGGCTTGTCGAGCGCGCGGCGTTTGCCGGCGGGCGCGCGGTGCCGTTCGTGTTCGGCGGCGCCGGCTATCTGCGCGAGCTGCACGAGCAGGATGCGCTCGTCGAGGATGGACTGGAGTACCACGCCGGCGGCGGCCTCAAGTGGTGGTTCGGCCAGGGGCGACGCCGCGTCGGCGTGCGCGGCGAAGCGGGCATCTCGATTCGTGACGGCGGATTCGATTTCGCGGACGGCCCGCGCGTGGTTCCCACTGTCGGCGGGTCGTTGATCTATACCTTCTAGAAAACTGGTTCGCCTCACCATTGCTGGAGTTCTGAACGGGCCGACGGCCAAACGCACGATGAACACGATGGCACGATGCTCACGATGCCCGAAAGCCAAGGAGTTCATCGTGCTCATCGTGTCATCGTGGCCATCGTGATCCGGCCGTCGGCCCGTGCATGTGCTCAGCGGAACTGCACGTGACCGAGATCGCCTTCCGCGGCGTCAGCCTCAAGCGGGGCGGCACGTCCGTTCTCCAGGGCCTCGACCTCGACGTCGAGCAGGGCGAGGTCCTCGCGCTCGTCGGCCGCAGCGGCGCCGGCAAGAGCACCATCCTCAAGCTGATCAATCGATTGCTCGTGCCGGATGCGGGCGAGATCGTCGTGCGCGGTCGACCCGTGGGAGCGTGGGATCCGTTCGACCTCAGACGACACGTGGGCTACGTCCTCCAGGAGGTCGGCCTCTTTCCGCACCTGACGGTGCGCGACAACATCGCCATCGTGCCGCGGCTGCTCGGCTGGGACGAGGAGCGGATCAGCAGCCGGGTCGACGAGCTGCTCGGACTCGTTGGTCTGCCGGCTGACGAGTTCGCGGCGCGGCGGCCGGAAAACCTGTCCGGCGGCCAGCGACAGCGCGTCGGGGTCGCCCGCGCGCTCGCCGCGGATCCCCCGATTCTGCTGATGGACGAGCCGTTCGGTGCCCTCGATCCCATCACCAGGAGCGAGCTGCACGGCGAGTTTCGACGCATTCAGTCCGCTGTCCGCAAAACGATTGTGATCGTCACGCACGACATGGGAGAGGCCTTGTCTCTGGCCTCGCGGATCGGCGTACTCGCCGACGGCGTGCTCGTGGCGCTGGACCCGCCGTCAGCGATTGCCCGGAGCACAGACGAGCGCGTCGTCGCGATGCTCGAACCCCTCGTGGAGGCCGCATCGGCGCTGCAGGGGCGGGTCCACTCGTGAGCGTGCTCCAGTTCTGGGCGTCGCACCGCGCGGAGTTCGGCGCGTTGCTGCTCCAGCATCTGTTCCTCGTGGCGGTTTCGACCGGCGTCGCGGTCGCGGCCGGTGTTCCCCTCGGCATTCTCGCGGCGCGCCGCCCGCGTCTGGGCGCGCCGATCGTCTGGCTGGTCAACGCGGCGCAGACCGTTCCCAGCCTGGCGATGTTCGGGTTTCTGCTGCCGTTGCCGCTCATCGGCGGCCTCGGCGCCCGCGTCGCCATCACCGTCCTCATCGTGTACGCGCTGCTGCCGATCGTGCGGACGACGATTGCCGGCATCCGATCCGTCGACCCCGCGCTCGTCGAGGCGGGGACCGCGCTCGGGATGACGCCCCGTCAGCTGCTCCGTCAGGTGCAGCTGCCTCTCGCGCTCCCCTCGATCGTTGCGGGCATTCGCGTCGCCGCCGTGATTGGTGTCGGCACGGCGACCATCGCCGCGGCCGTCGGCGCCGGGGGACTCGGGGAGTACATCTTCCGAGGCCTGTCGATGGTCGATCCGACGGTCATTCTGGCCGGTGCGATCCCGTCCGCCGTGCTGGCGCTGTCGCTCGACGGCGGACTCACGCTCGCGGAACGCGCCGTACGCGGCCGGCTCAGCGGCGGCCCGCGGCGGCGGACCCTGGCCCCGCTCATGGTCGTCGCGGCGGTGCTCGCGATTGCCGTCTGGGCCGTCGTCGTCAGCCTCCGCTCCGAGACTCCGATTCGCGTCGGATCCAAGAACTTCACCGAGCAGATCCTTCTCGGCGAGATGCTGGCGCAGACGCTCGAATCGCGTGGCGTTCCCGTGGAGCGACGGCTGAACCTCGGGGGCACCTTCATCTGCGATCGCGCCATCCGCGGCGGCGACATCGACGTGTACGTCGAGTACACGGGCACGGCCCTCACCGCCATCTTCCGGCAGCCGCCCGACACGGACTCGAAGCGCGTTCTCGACGAAGTCCGCCGTCGCTACGCCGACGCGGGCCTGACGGTGCTCGAGCCGCTGGGGTTCGAGAACACTTTCGCCATCCTCGTGCGTGGCGACGACGCCAGGCGATTGAATCTGAGGACCATCGCGGATGCGGCCGCTCACACCTCCGGCTGGCAGGCGGGCTTCGGCTACGAGTTCCTCCAGCGCGCGGACGGGTATCCAGGGCTGGCGAAGCTGTACGGCTTGACGTTCGCGGCCCCTCCGCGTGCCATGGACTTGTCGCTCATCTATCGGGCGCTTGCGGATCGACAGGTTGACCTCGTCGCTGGCGATGCCACCAGCGGTCTCGTCGATGCCTACGGGCTCGTCATGCTCGAGGACAACCGGCGGTATTTTCCGCCTTACGACGCGGTCGCGCTCGTGCGCAGCGCCACGCTGCTCGCGCATCCGCCGGTACGCGACGCGCTGGCGGCCTTGAGCGGCACCGTGACGGTTTCGGACATGCGGCAAATGAACCGGGAGGTCGACTCCGAACGGCGCGACCCCGTCGATGTGGTCCGCGCGTTCCTGGCGCGACGTACCTTGAGTATTGTGTGACGTTGGCCCTTGAACCGCGACGCCGCTGTGGAGAATGATTAAAGGATGGGCTTCAACAACTCGTTCGGCACTCAGACTTCCCTGACCTCTGGCGGAGAGACCTTTCAGCTCTTCAGCCTGCCGGCGCTCGAGAAGGCGGGCTTTCCGTCGATTGCGCGCCTGCCCTTCTCGCTCAAGATCCTCCTCGAGAACCTGCTGCGCCGCGAGGATGCGCGGTTCGTGGACCCCGAGGACATCCAGGCACTCGCCGGGTGGGACGTGAAGTCAAAGGTGCAGAAGGAGATCGCGTTCACGCCCGCCCGCGTGCTGCTGCAGGACTTCACCGGCGTGCCGGCAGTCGTCGATCTGGCGGCGATGCGAGACGGCATCCTGCGGCTCGGCGGAGACCCCGAAAGGGTCAACCCGCTGCAGCCGGTGGAGCTCGTCATCGATCACTCGGTGCAGGTCGATCACTACACCGAAGCCAACGCCGCCGACCTCAACGCCCGCGCTCGAGTTCACGCAGGAACCGTGAGCGATACACCTTTTTGCGCTGGGGTCAGGACGCGTTCCAGAACTTCCGCGTCGTTCCGCCCGACACCGGCATCGTGCACCAGGTGAATCTCGAGTACCTCGCGCGCGTCATTTTCAAGGAACAGGTGGACGGGCGGCTGCTCGCGTATCCCGATACGCTCGTCGGCACCGACTCGCACACGACGATGGTCAATGGCCTTGGCGTCGTGGGATGGGGCGTCGGAGGGATCGAGGCCGAGGCCGCGATGCTCGGGCAGCCCATCTCGATGCTGATCCCGGAAGTGATCGGCTTCCGCCTCGTCGATCGGCTGCCCGACGGGGCAACGGCGACCGATCTCGTGCTGACGATCACCGAGCGGCTCCGCAAGCTGGGGGTCGTTGGAAAGTTCGTCGAGTTCTTCGGACCCGGTCTGGAGTTCCTGACCGATCGCCGATCGCGCGACGCTCGGCAACATGTCCCCGGAGTACGGCGCGACCATCGCGATCTGTCCGATCGACGACATGACGCTCGACTACCTGCGGCTCACTGGCCGCGACGATGCGCAGATCCGGCTGGTGGAGGCGTACGCAAAAGAGCAGGGCCTCTTCCGCACGGACGACTCGGCCGAGCCTGTCTACACGGCTACCGTCGAGCTCAATCTGTCCACCGTCGAGCCGAGCCTTGCCGGACCGAAGCGTCCGCAGGATCGCGTCTCGCTTCGGCAGGCCAAGAAGGGGTTCGAGCAGGCGCTCCAGGTGATGCTCACCGAGCGCAAGCCGAAGGCGGCGGCAGCCGCAGCCGCGGCAGAAGTTGCCGGGAACACCGCACCCGCCGCCACAACCGTTGCCACGGCCGCGGTTGTGCCGCCGGGTCTCGAGGGGCTCACCCACGGGTCCGTGGTGGTGGCTGCAATCACGAGCTGTACCAACACGTCGAATCCCAGCGTGATGATCGGCGCGGGCCTTCTCGCCAGGAATGCGGTCAAACGCGGCCTCAAGACCAAGCCCTGGGTCAAAACCAGCCTTGCGCCGGGCTCGCTCATCGTCACCGAGTACTTCAAGGCGGCGGGACTGCTCGAGTACCTCGCCGAGCTCGGGTTCAACGTCGTCGGGTACGGCTGCACGACGTGCATCGGCAACAGCGGGCCGCTGCCGGAGCCCGTATCGAAGATCGTCAAGGATCAGAATCTGGTGGTCGCCTCGGTGCTGAGCGGCAACCGCAACTTCGAGGGCCGGATTCAGTCGCAGGTCCGGGCCAACTATCTGGCGTCGCCGCCTCTCGTTGTCGCGTACGCGCTCGCCGGAAAGATGCAGATCGATTTGACGTCCGAGCCGCTGGGCCTGGATCGGCAAGGCGCGCCGGTGTACCTCAGGGACATCTGGCCGCCGGAGCGTGAGATCCAGGAGACGATGTTGCGCTCCGTCAGGTCGGAGATGTTCCGCGACAGTTACTCCCATGTGTTCGACGGCGACGATCGGTGGAGATCACTGCCGGTGCCGACCGGCGAGCGCTTCGACTGGTCGGACGATTCGACGTACATTCGAAACCCGCCGTTCTTCGAGCATCTCACGCACGAGCCGGCCCCCCCGGCCGACATTCGCGGCGCTCGGGTGCTTGCCGTGCTCGGCGACAGCGTGACGACCGATCACATCTCACCGGCGGGGTCGATTCCGGCCGACAGCCCCGCGGGCCAGTATCTGATGTCGAAGGGCGTTTCGCCGGAGGATTTCAACTCGTACGGGGCGCGCCGCGGCAATCATGAGGTCATGATGCGCGGCACGTTCGCGAACATCCGCCTGCGCAATCAGCTCGCGCCAGGGACGGAAGGCGGATGCACGATGCTCCTTCCGCAGGACGAGGTGACGACGATCTACGACGCGGCGATGCGGTATCAAGCAGCCGGAGTGCCGCTCCTCGTGATCGCGGGCAAGGAGTACGGATCCGGCTCGTCGAGGGACTGGGCGGCGAAAGGCACGCTGCTCTTGGGCGTCAAAGCGGTGCTGGCCGAGAGCTTCGAGCGGATCCATCGCAGCAACCTCGTCAACATGGGCGTGTTGCCCCTGTGCTTCCGCACCGGAGAGAACGCGTCGACATTGAAGCTGACGGGGCGGGAAACCTACGACGTGCTCGGCATGGCAGACTGGTTGCGTCCGTCCGGCGAGATGACGGTCCGCGTCACGAGCGAAGATGGCACGTCGAAGGACGTGCAGGCCATCGCGCGGATCGATACACCGGAAGAGCTGGTCGCGTTCAACCACGGTGGCATCCTGCCGTACGTCCTGCGCCAGCTCGCCAAGGGGTAGCCACGGCGTCGAGCAGGCAGCGTGCAATTATCGACCGTGGGTGACGACGTGACCCCTCTGTCATCGACCGAGATCAAGCGTCAGGCGGCCGCTGTCGGGTTCGATCTCTGCGGCATCGCGCCGGCGGCCTCCTTCCCGGAGCTGACGTTTCTCCGCGAATGGCTGGATCTCGGCTATGCCGGCGAGATGCAGTATCTGCATCGATCCGCCGATCGACGCATGGACGTGAGGGCGGTTCTGCCTTCGGCGCGGTCGGTCATCGTGCTGGGCACGGTCTACAACGTCGAGCGGCCCTATTCGAACGAGTCGAGCGATCCCGATCGGGCGGCGATCGCGCGCTACGCATGGGGCGACGACTACCACGTCGTCATCGAGGAGCGGCTGGACGAGCTCGTGGAGTGGCTGCGCTCGCGTGCGGGGAAGGACGTCGAAGCACGCGCCTACGTCGACACCGGGCCCGTCCAGGAGCGCGTCTATGCGCAATACGCGGGGATTGGCTGGATCGGGAAGAACACGTGCCTCATCAATGAAGAGATCGGGTCCTGGGTGTTCCTCTCGACCGTGATCACCAACCTCTCGCTCGAGCCGGATGCGCCCGCGCTCGATCAATGCGGGACCTGCGAGCGTTGTCTCGATGCATGTCCCACGGGTGCGCTGGTCGGACCGCACGTGATGGACGCGACGCGATGCCTGTCGTATCTCACCATCGAGCTCAAGGGTGCGATTGCGGAGGTCGCTCGCGAAGACCTTGGCCGCCACGTCTACGGCTGCGACATCTGTCAGGATGTGTGTCCGTGGAACCTGACGCCGTCGACTGGCGTGTCGCCCGATCGCGCGTGGCTCCCGAGGGCCGGCCTCGATGCGCCGTCGCTCCTCGCCCTGTGGCAGCAGAGCGACGACGAGCTGCGGGCGCTGTTGAAGGGGAGTGCGATGAAACGGGCGGGTGTGAGGCGGCTGCGCAGGAACCTCGCGGTCGCCGTCGGCAACAGCGGAGCGCCCGGGGGCGCCGCCTCGCTCGAAGCGCACGATGCGCCCACCTGCCGCGACCCGCTGGTCGCAGACCACGTGGCCTGGGCGGTTCGAAAACTCCGTGGGTGATTGCCGATGATCGAGCCTTTTCAGCCGACCCTGCTCGTGTCGATGCCGCAGCTTCAGGACCCGAACTTCGCGCGCGGAGTGGTGCTCCTTTGCGACTACACGCCCGACGGCGCGTTCGGCCTCGTGCTGAACCGCCCCACCGACTTGCCGGCGAGCACCATGGTGAAACTGGAACCGGCGGTCGCCGGCGGCAATGCGCTGCCGCTCTGCATCGGCGGTCCGGTCGAGCCCGACCGCGGATGGATTCTGCTGGCCGACCCGCCGTGGGAACCCGAATACCGCACGATCCGCGACGGCGTGGTACTTGTCGACCTCTCCCGCCGTGCTGCGCCGGATTCTCTCCACCTCGCCCGCGCCGCGTGCGCGCGTGCTCGCCGGCTACGCCGGGTGGGGACCAGGGCAACTCGACACCGAGCTCGCGCAGTCGGCGTGGCTCATCGGGAAGATTGACGTCGACCTCGTCTTCGATATCGAGCCCGACTTGATGTGGGAGGCCGCCATTCGGCGCATGGGCGCCGACCCGTCCTCGTTGCAGATGAGTCACGGGGTGCATTGACGGGCGGCTCGCTTCTCGCTGTTCGCTGCTCGATCTGCGAAGCCTTGGTTCGAGTGGTCAAGCCTTGCGAGCCGCGAGCCGCGAGAAGCGAGCCGCTACTTCAGTATTTCCGCAAAGAACTCAACCGCCCGCGCATCCTTTGACTGGCCGAGCCAGAACATCGCCTGCTTGCGCACGGCCGGATTCGCGTGGGTTCGGGCGACGTTGATGAGCAGAGGCACCCCCTCATCCTTCGGCATCTGACTGAGGGCGAAGACGGCTCGTTTTTTGACCTCGGTGTCGGGATCCTGCTCGATGCGCTCGGTGATGAGTGCCGCTGCTTTCTGGCCAGCCTTCTGCGCGAGCCAGAAGATGGCTTCTCCGCGAAGGCGCGGATTGGGGTCGGTTCGCGCGAGGCCCAGGAGCACGTCGAAGGCGCCGGTCTCCCGGCTCTGCGAGACGCCGAACACCGCGCCCTTCTGCACCTCGGCGCTCGGATCCTCCTTGAGCACGCGTCTGAGCGTGGCCAGTCCCCGCGCGCCTCGCGTGTTGCCGAGCCAGAAGGTCACCTTCTTCCGCAGCGCTTCCGGCTGACTGACGGCGACCAGCCGCTCGAGCGACGCGTCGGCTGCCGGATCACCGTGCAGCGCGATGGCTGATATCGCGCCGTCGGTGACACGATCGCGCCGGCCGTCGGCAGGGATCGCGAACGACTCGAGGAGCGCAACGCTGTCGGCGGGCCGGACCGACTCGAGCCAGGTGACCGTGCGTCCCCCCGCGTCGAGCCCGCAATCTTCCGAAAAGACGCGGATACGATCGACGGCGCGATCGGCGACGCGGAAGAGGACGACCATCCGGTCGGACGGTTCGAGCCGGACGACCCCGGTCCCCGTTCCTCCTGGTGCGCGCGTCGCCATCGACGTGCCGTCCGCCGACGGCTCGAGCCGGCACGCGCGGCAGCAGCCGCCTCCATCGGAGCTGACGACGTTCCCGTTGATCCATGTGGTGTCGCCGCTGAAGCAGCACATGATGCGCTCGCTGTCGACGACCGGCACCGCGTAGCCGACCCAGGCCACGTCGGTCTGGGTCGACACGAGGGATCGGAACGACTGCGCGAACGACGATCCCGCGGGCTGGGCGGTCACCCGTCCGTTCGCGATCCGCGGCTGCTGCGCGGTGATCACCACGCCGACGGCGAGCGACGTCGCGGCGACGAGTGCGCTTCCGACGATGCGGTAGGGATTCGACATGACGTCGCCTACTTCAGAAGCTCGAGCATGTAGTCGCGCGCCGCCTTGGTGTCCATCGTCGACAGCCTCTGCACCATCTCCTTCTTCATGGTGAAGTCCGGCTCTTTCCTGGCCAGGCCGACGAGTGCCGTGGCGTTGCCCTGCGTGAAGAGCGAGTTGATGACGGCGCGTCGAACGGCGACATCCTTTTCTGCCGAGTAGATCTCCATCAAGGCATCGCCGGCGGCCTTGGCGCCCATGACGCCGAGGTTACGTACCGCGATCCGTCGCAGCTCGGGATCCTTGTCGGTTCTGGCGACTTCGATCATCCGAGTCGTATTTCCGCTGACCTGCATGGCCGACAGAATCTGACGCTTGACGTCGACGGACGTCTCCTTCTGATACATCTGCCAGAGCTCGTCATTGGCACCGACCGCGCCGAGCTGTCGGACCGCTTCGGCGCGCAGCTCTGGATTCTGCTCGGTCTGCGCGGCGGCCAGCAGTCGGTCTTTCTCGCCCGCGGCCGTGAAGGCCCGCAGGATGCGGCGTTTCACGTCGACGTCGGTCGTCGAGCTGTAGATTTCGGCGAGCATCGCGCGGCTCTCCCGCCCGCCGTGGGCGCCAAGATACTGAATCGCGCGGCTCTGCAACTCGGGGATCGCGCTGCCTTTGGCGATGTTGATCAGGACGGCGCGGGCGCGCGGGTCGTTCATCTGTGCGAGCACGTAGAGCGCCTGACCCTTCAGCCGCGGCGAACCGGTGCCCGTCAGCTGCTTTTCGAGCATCGGCACCGCCTGCGCGGGATCGGTGTTGCCGAGCGCCTGCATCGCGTAGATCTTCAGATCCTCGTCAGCCTGCGCCTCGGGACGCATGGGCTGCCCGCCCGCTCCCCGCACCTCGACCTCGAGCGCCTTGGCCTCCTTGATGTAGCGGCTCGCCGGATAGCCTTTGGTCAGCTCGGCGATCGTGGAGAGAGCATCGGCGCTCTGCCCGAGCCGGTTCTGCGCGTAGGACTTCCAGTAGAGCGCCTGGTCGGCGCGCGTACCCTTCAACTCAGCCAGACGTGAAAAGTAGGTGAACGCGCGATCCCAACGGCCCTCGTAGAGCGCGTTGTTGCCCTGCTCGTAGAGCGACGACTCGCGATCGCGCTCCGACTGCGCCCGCTGGAGCTCCCGATCCTTCTGCTCACGCTCGCGGTCCTGGCGTTCACGCTCGCGATCCTGCTCGTCCCACGGGCCCCGACCGATCGGGCCGATGCCCATCGGACCAGGCCCGAGCGGACCGAGGCCCATTGGACCTGGACCGAGCGGACCGAGGCCCATTGGACCTGGGCGACGCGATTGGACCGAGGCCAATTGGGCCTGGACCGATCGTCATGGACCCTGTCGGGGCCGGCGGTGCGATGACCGGGCGGTCGAGCTGCAATCCGCCCGGCACACCACCCACGACCCCTCCCGGCACACCCCCGACGACTTGCGCGGCGGCCGGCGAGGCAATCGCAAGGCCAATGATGAACGGAATCGACAATGTCTTCTTCATGTGAAATCCCCTGCTGCCTTTATAGCGTCGAGCGGTTGGCCGCTCTCGCCTGAACGATTGACTTCTGCCGCTGACGGACGTCGGCGGACACGACACGAACTTTGAAGAGGAGGCTCCGGGACTCGATGCGCTGACGGACCGTGTTGAGGTCCTCCGACGAGACCTGCTCGGGGCTTGCGGCCAGATCCACCAGCACCCGTTCGAGCTCGTCGAGCAGGTCTGCGACGCCGGTGTCGCCGGTCGCCATGGCGGTCTGCCGATAGAGGCGATTTGCTCCCACCAGCTGTTCCGCGCGCGCGCGCTCGGCCGAGATGTCGACCGGGTTCTCGTCACCGGCACTCACGAGCTCGACCAGCATCATCTGCGACCGATCGAGATGTTCGCCAAGATCGACGAGAAGAATCCGTTCGCGGAGCTGAGCGGTCGTGGTCGCGGCACGGTCTTCCGAATGCGGGAGCAGGCGACCCGCCATGAACGCCGCCCCAACCAGCAGGAGGATGGTCGCGACCCAGGCGAGGCGACCGGGCGAGAAGGCGAGCCACGATGCCCAGCCGCCACGCGCGCGACGAAGATCCGGTTCGAGCCGCGCCCAGACGATGCGCTCGAAGTGCTCGGGCAACTCGGGGCCCGCGAGCGCGCTCTCGTCGACCACCGCCAGCACCCGCTGCAGGCGCCGCAGGTCCTCGTGGCACTCCGTGCAGGAGGTCAGGTGTGTCGCCGCGCGCGTCTCTTCGCTCGCCGTCATCTCGCCGTAGTAGTGAAGAACGAGCTCGTCTTCTGTCAGATGGATGTTCATGGCCTTGCCAATATCCGTGTTGTCGGTGTTGTCCTGTGGCCCCGGTGTTCCGTGTTGTCCCTGGTTCCGCTTATCCATGAGGTTCTTCGGTGGCCATGAACGGTTCGAGCGCGGCGCGCATTTTTCGGACCGCGCGGAAGATGCTGTGCTTGGTCGCATTCGTCTTGAGCCCCAGCGATCGGCTGATGTCGTCGATCGAGTGCCCTTCGAAATGGCGCAGGACGAATGCGGCCCGCTCCCGGCGGCTCAGTGCGGACATCGCCGTGTTGATGCGATCCTGGACTTCAGTACCAGCATGAGTCGCTCCGGTGTGCGTTGCCCGCTGTCGTTGACGGCATCAACGCCGCCCATCTCTTCGAGGTCCGCCGAGTCGTGTCCCGCTTCGCGGTGTGGCCGGGACCTGATCAGATCGATCGAGCAGTTCACGGCGATCCGGTGCAGCCAGGTGCCGAAGTTCGCCCGGGATTCAAAGCGGCCCAGCTGCTTGTAGGCCTTGAGGAACGTCTCCTGCACCACGTCCTCGGCATCCGACGGACTGCCGGTCATCTTGTGCGCCAGTCGGTAGACCGCCCGGCTGTGGCGTTCGACGAGCGCGCGAAACGCCTCGCTGTCTCCGCTTCTCGCCAACGCGACCGTAGCAACGTCCGTTTGCGGCATCCGATTGCTTAGACGGGGGTTGCCGGCGCCGGTTAGGTTCTCGGCAGTGCCGCGGTGGCTGGCACTTTCTCCGGAATGGTGGCTGGCACCTTCCCCGGAGAGGTGGCTGGCACCTTTGTTGGGCAGGTGCCCGACATCTGGGGGGTCGGGGACGGGGGGCTTCACTCCGAGGCTCCGGCGGTGGACGCGGCTCCCGCTCCAGGATCGAGCAGGCGCCGCAGCCCCCGCTCGAGGGGGGTGACGGTGTAGCCGAGCGCGTCGGCGCTCGACACGCTGTCGAGCGGCCAGTCGTGGCGGAAGATCTCGACGGCCCCGCGCGTCAGGAGCGGGGGCCGCCCGACGAGGCTGGCCAGCGCTTCCTCCGCGTATGCCAGCGCAGTCGCGATGCCAAACGGGATGCGGCGGGGCAGTGATGTTCCGCGAACCTGCCGGAGGATCTCGAACAGGCGCATCTGAGGCGCGTTCTCGCCGCCGACCACATACTCATGGCCCGGCTCACCCCGCGTCAGCGCCGCGACGTGCGCCGCTGCGACGTCGTCGACGTAGGCGAACGACCAGAGTCGGTCGGCGCCGATGATGCCCGGCAGCCGTCCCTCGAGATGATCGCGGACGAGCCGGCCGACCAGGTTCCCCTCGGTGGCCGGCCCCGGTCCGTAGATGACGCCCGGGCACATCGAGGTGATGGGAACGCCACGAGCGGACGCGGCGCGCGCCATCTCGAGTGCGGCGACCTTGGTCCTCTGGTAGTCGTTGGCGGCGAGCGGGGCGGGGCCGCCGGCCGGCGGAAGCGCGAGGAAGGACGAGGTGTAGACCAGCCTCGCAAGACCGAGCGTCTGGCACACGTCGATCACATTCTCGAAGCCGCCGAGGTTGACTTCGTCGAACTCTTCGCGGCGTGCGCGCCAGATGCTGACGAGCGCCGCGGTGTGGCAGATGGCGTCCACGCCTTCGGCGGCGCGGTTGACCGCGACGCGGTCGCGTATGTCGCCGTCGACGAGCCGACCGGGCAGTCCACTGCGGCCCGCTGCCCGCGCGAACACGACAGGTGTGTGCCCATGACTGGCGAGCGCGTGAACGATCGCCCGGCCGACATACCCGGTGCCACCCGTGACGAGCACGTTCATAGATCGCTCCGCGAGCCGGCACGGCGAGCAGGGCCGACAGATCCCTGATGATATGCTTTTGCCCGATGTTCAAGCGGCAGACCACCGGCTCTGTTGTCTGCGCCTCGTGCGGATCGCTCGTCGGCGTCAAGGACGATACCTGCTATTCGTGCGGACGCCGCAACCCCGGGCTCTGGGGCTTCGGTCCCATGTTGCGCACGTTCGGCAACGATCTCGGGTTCGTGGCGCTCGTCGTGTACGGCTGTTCGGCGATCTACATCATCAGCCTCGCCGGCACCGTGGCCTTCGGCGGCGACATCATGGGATCGGGCAACCCGCTGACGATGTTGTCGCCCGACACGCTCGTGCAGTTTCTGCTCGGGGCGTCCGGCGCCCAGCCGGTGTTCCGATTTGGCCGGTGGTGGACGATCCTCAGCGCGTCATGGCTCCACGGCGGCGTGCTGCACATCCTGTTCAACATGCTCTGGGTCCGGCAGCTCGGCCCGGCGACGGCTGATATTTATGGACCCGGCCGGATGATCATCATCTACACGGTTGCGGGCGCGGTCGGGTTCACGATGAGCAGTCTCGGAGGGTACTTCATGGGGTGGATGCCCATCCCGTTCCTGAGGGGCGCATCCCTGACCGTCGGCGCGTCCGCCTCCATTTTTGGTTTGCTGGGCGCGCTGGTGTACTACGGCCGCCGCGGTGGCAGCTCGCTCATCAGGAGCGAGGCGATGGGTTACGCGGTCACGCTGGGGATCATGGGCTTCATCCTGCCTGGCGTCGACAACTACGCTCACGGCGGAGGATTCCTGGGCGGCTATCTGGCGGGAGTCTGGCTGGACCCGTTGAAGCCCGAGCGCATCGATCATCTCTTCGGCGCTGCGATTTGCCTGGCGCTGACGGCGCTCGCGATCGTCGCATCGGTCGTGACCGGGTACCCGCTGCTCTAGTCTTATCCGAGGGGCTTCGCCCCTCGGACTCCCCTACACGCTCTCTCGCGCGCCGCTTCGCCGGCGCGCTCCGCTCGCGTGGCTTGCTCGCCATGCTCGCTCGCACCTTGGAACGGGTGTCGGGTTTATCGAGACAACTTTTAGACTACCGTGAGTAGAGGTCGACGATCCGGCCGATTGCCCGCTGGCACACGCGGCAGAATCCGACGCGGTCGCGCGTGAACATGATGCAGTCGGTTTCGGGGCGATAAAGGCCGCGCGCTTCGTACGACGCGCCCTCGAACGCGCCGACTGTCCTCGAGAACTTCATCCCGCCGAGAAGCTTCTCTTCCCACGACCGCTGTTCACGAAAGAGCGCGTCCATTTCTTCTTCGGGCGCGTTGCGCTTGCGGATCTCCCGCCGCCGCTCCTGGATGGCGCGGCTATGGCGCTCGAACTCCTCCTTCTGCCACGGCGTCGGCAGGGGAGTGCCGGGCGCCACCAGGTCGCGCCACTTCAGCGTGGCGGGGTCCGCGAGCGCGGTGACATTCGGTTCCCACGGCTCCTGCTTTTTCTCCGGGCCGGTCTGGTACGCGACATCAGACGTGTAGTACTCGTCGGCCAGCGCCGCGAAGTGGTGCCCGAACTCGTGAACGAATACGTACTCGGCAAACGCGCTGTCGACGGCGGCGGTCGCGTGGTCGTTGAAGATGCCGCCGCCTCCGTAGGTGCGCTCGTTGACGAGGATCTCGACGAACTCGTAAGGCGCCGCAGACGCGGCATCCCGCAGCGCACGATTGTCCAGCGTGAGCACGTAGCGTTCGGAGTCGAAGATGTTGTACTGGGCCGACAGAGGCGTGCGCCGGAAGACACCGGCGTTCGGCCGGTTCACCCCGCTCTCGGCCGACGGGAGATCGAGGGCCCGGACGTTGAAGTCGCGCTTGCGGCTCTTGAACGGCTCTTCGGCGAACAGGGCGTCGACGAGCCGCGCCACGTCCTTGTGGAACTTCGGCAACTGCGCGGCGGTGTAACCTTCGCTCATCACCAGCAGATCGACCTTCTCGGCCGGCGGGCCGTTCTCGAAGACGTTCCAGACCGTCCCCGCGTGCGTGCGCAGAGGTGCGGCGGTGACGAATCGGGAGCCAGGGTCCACGTCGGTCGACCAGACTGTCGCGAAGCGGTTGTCGGGCTGGCGCTTGTGCAGCGTCACGCGAACCGGCTGCGTGGGCCAGGGGAACCGCAGCGACTCGTGAAAGCTCCGGTGAGCGGTCTTGACCTCGGCAGTCGTCTCCCATTCGCCATAAATCGATGCGAACCCGCGGGAGTACAACAATCGCTCGCCTGACTTGTCGCGCACCTCGAACAAGTACTTGCCGAGGTCCGTTCGGTCGATGAATTGCGTCCGGCTTCCCGCCCACGGGCCGTCGTCGACGACGCGATCGAGCGCGACTGTCTCGCCGGACGTGGGTCCGCCCGTATGCAAGTAATCCACGCGCATCGTTCTGGTGAAATCGAACGACGCGCTGCCTTGGCCGGTGTTCTGCGCAGCGTTCTGCGCGGCGAAACCGGCGAGCACCAGCAGGACGAGCCGGATGACCATGACCTCTCCAGTATAATTCGCGCGTGCGCAAACCCGTGGTACTCATCACCGGCGCGGGCGGCGAGATCGGACACGGTCTCATCGACCGGCTCGCCGGCCAGTCCGAGCGGGCCGTCGTCACGCTCGACGTCACCCGTCTTGACCCGTCGATCGCCGCGAAAGTCGATCGCGAGATCACCGGGTCGATTCTCGACCGTCCCGTGCTCGAGCGCATCCTCGCGGAGTTCCGCGTCGAGCTGGTATTTCACCTGGCGGCGCTCCTCTCCACCCGCGCGGAGTTCACACCCGTATCGGCGCATCAGGTCAACGTCGAAGGGACGCTCAATCTGCTCGAGTTTGCGCAACACGAAGCGGAATCGCACGGGCGGCCGGTCGTCTTCATGTACCCGTCGTCTATTGCCGCGTACGGGCTGCCAGACCTCGCGACCAAGGCCCGGGCGGGTAAGGTCCGCGAGGACGAGTGGGCGCATCCGACGACGATGTACGGCTGCAACAAGCTGTATTGCGAGCAGCTCGGACGCTACTATGCCCGGCACTACAAGCAGCTCGCGGCGGAACGCGCGAGCGGGCGCGTGGACTTTCGCTCGGTCAGGTTTCCGGGATTGATCTCGGCGCTCACGGTGCCGTCCGGCGGGACGTCCGACTATGCGCCGGAGATGATGCACGCTGCCGCCAGGGGCGAGCCGTATGCGTGCTTCGTTCGTCCTGACACGAGGATCCCGTTCATGGCCATGCCCGACGGCGTCGAGACGCTGTTGCAGCTCGCGTCGGTCCCACAGGAGAGCCTGACGCGGACGGCGTACAACGTCGGCGCCTTCAACCCCTCCGCCGACGAGATCCGGGCGGTCGTTGCGCGGTCGTTTCCTGCCGCGCGGATCACCTGGGACACCGACACGAAGCGGCAGAGTATCGTCGATTCGTGGCCGGCCGACGTCGACGTAGGTGCCGCGCGCCGCGACTGGGGGTTTGCGCCGCGCTACGACTTCGACACGGCCTTCAACGATTACCTCATCCCGAAGATCAGGGAGAGGTATTCGTAATCCGCTACTTCGTCACCCACTCCGGGGGCGGCGTGATGTCCGGCATCGGCGTCGGCCCGGGATCGGGGCGGCCTGATCCGGTGAGCCGCGAGATGGCTCGTACGGTCATGTCATGATCGCAGAGGATCTGACACGACAGACGCACCCCGGTGGCTCCCTTGGCGGCGAGTACCGTTTGTTCGGCGACGGTCGTCGTCGAGGGCTCGCCCTCGACGAATTCGACTCGGCAGGTGGTGCAGCGCGCGTTGCCGCCGCAGGCGTGCAGCACATCGACCTTGGCGTCCTGCTCTATCGCGAGGACCAGGCGTTTGCCTTCGGCAACCTCGACGGGGTCAAATCCTTCAACGGTCAGTTTTGGCATCTCTTGAAACTCGGTTCGTGGAACGGTTGGATGGACGTCTGAAGACCCGTGTGCGGCGGCCGCGCGGGCGTTTTCGGCCTGACCATCATACCGAAAAGTCGCCATCGGTACCTGCCCACGGTATACTCGTCCCACTCGTCCGGCGAAAGCCTGACCCGGCGTTGAGGCGACAGTCCTCAAGCAGGGCTCGAGGGCGATCGCGCGGTCAGCACACATGCACGACATCAGGACCGCCTTGCGCGCCTTGGCGCTCCGGCCCGGGTTCGCCCTCATCGCGCTCATCACTCTCGCCCTCGGGATCGGCGCCAACACCGCGATTTTCAGCGTGGTCGACGCCGTCCTCGTGCGGCCATTGCCGTTCGCCGACCCGGCTCGACTGGTGATGCCGTGGGAGTTCAGCGCCGAGGTGCAGCAGCGGGTCGGATTCGACCGCCTTCCGGCGTCTCCTGCCGACGTGACGGATTTCATCGCCCGCAATACGACGTTCGAGCAGCTCGCGTCGCTGCGTCCGGAGCGCGTCAACCTGACCGGCGGCGGCGACCCCGAACGGGTCGGCGCCGTCCGCGTGAGTCGCAATTTCCTCACGACGCTCGGTGTGCAGCCCGTCCATGGCCGCACGTTCTCTGATGCCGACGGCTCAGCAGGACGCGTCATCCTGATCGGCTACGGTCTGTGGCAGCGTCGATATGGCGGCGCTGCCGATGTCTTGGGACGTGCCATCTCTCTCAACGGCGAACCCGCGACGATCGTCGGCGTCATGCCCGCGTGGTTCCACTTTCCGGCCGGAGGAGAGTTGCCGACCGGGTTCGGCTACGCACCAGTGCCTGAGGTGTGGAGCCTGGATGTGCTGACTCCTGAACAGCAGCGGAATCGTGGCGGCAAGAGCTTCTCGCTGGTCGGTCGTTTGCGAAGCGGTGTGAGCCTGCAGGTCGCGGAAGCCGATCTCGCGGTCATCGCCGCGGACATCGCGCGCCAGTTTCCTGCCTCGAACGCGGGGTGGACGGTCCACGTGATTCCACTGCACGAGCAACTCGTCGGCAGCGTGCGGACGCCGCTCGTCGTGCTCTTGACGGCGGTCGGTCTCGTAATGCTCATCGCCTGCGCGAACGTCGCCAATCTGCTGCTCGTCCGCGCGGCATCGCGCCAGCGGGAATTCGCCGTGCGCTACGCGCTTGGAGCCGAGCGCTGGCAGATTTTCAGACAGGTGCTGGTCGAGAGCCTGGTACTGTCCCTGGCGGCCGGTGCGGTCGGCATCCTGATCGGATGGTGGGCGCTTCAGGGGTTGTTGGCCTTGCTGCCGGCGGGCACGCCCGCGGTGTCCGACGCCGCCCTTGACGGACGCGTGATCGTGTTCACGGCAGCCATGTCGATTCTGACGGGCCTCGTGTTCGGCCTGGTGCCCGCGGTCCAGACCGCGCAGGTCGACCTCACCGACGGCCTGCGCGAGGGCGCGCGGGGCTCGATGGGGAGCCGGCGCGCCCATCGGACGCGCAGCGTGCTCGTCGTTGTCGAAGTCGCGCTGGCGACGATGCTCCTCATCCTGGCGTCGCTCTTGATCCAAACGTTCGTTCGATTGTTGAGCGTGAATACCGGCTTCCAGTCCGACCGCGTGCTGACGATGGAGGTGGCGTTGCCGCGAACGGTGTATCCGGGGCAGCGTCCGGCAGAATTCTTCGAGCGGCTGGTGGCGAGGTTGTCGGCGGTGCCCGGCGTCGAAACGGCCGCGGCGACCTCGAGCGTGCCGCTGGCGGGGACCGAAAACTTGCGCCAGGTGACGGTAGAGGGACGTCCCCGCCCTGAGCCCGGAAAGGAAATCATCGCGGACTTCCGCGTGGTGACGCAGGAGTACTTCAAGACCATGGGCATTCCGCGCGTCGCCGGCGACGAGCTGCCGCGGCAGCCGGCTCCCGAGAGTCCGCGGGTCCTGGTCATCAATTCGATGATGGCGGATACGATATTCGCCGGAGAGAGTCCGCTGGGCCGGCGGGTCAAACTGACGAGTTACGATCAGGACTCGCCCTGGTACTCGATTGCCGGCGTGGTCGGCGACACCCGTCATACGGCGCTCGACAGCGCCGTGCGCCCGCAGGTCTACGTCCACCACAACGTCGAGCCGTCTTTGCAGATGATTGTCGTGTTGCGGACAAGGGACGACCCGACGGGGTATATGCCGGTGGCGCGCGCCGCGGTCCACGAACTGGACGCCAACCAGCCGGCCGGCAGGATTCGCACGATGAGGGCCGTCGTGTCGGATGCCGTCGCGCGGCAGCGTTTCACGATGTTTCTGGCGGGAGTCTTTGCCGCGCTGGCGCTCGTGCTCTCTCTCGTGGGCCTCTATGCGGTCGTCTCGTTCTCTGTCGCGGAACGTACGCAGGAGCTCGGCGTGAGGTACGCCCTCGGCGCCACCCCTCGCGACCTGCTCGGACTGGTGCTGTCCGACGGTCTCAAACTGGTGGCCGTCGGCGTGGTGCTGGGGTTGGCCATGGCCTTCGTGCTGGCGCGCTTCCTCGAGAGCCAGCTGTTCGGCGTCAGCGCGCATGATCCTGGCACGTTCATCGCCGTCCCCGTCCTGTTGTTCTGCGCCGCCGTCGCCGGCTGCCTGATCCCCGCCCGCCGCGCCACCCGCGTCGACCCGATGACCGCCCTGCGGACGCAGTGACCGAGGCGGGGACACTCAACCTTGACTGTCCCCGGGAAAATGTCCCCGGGGACAGTCAAGGTTGAGTGTCCCCGGGAGAGTCGTGCGAGACTCGATGTTCGAGGTGCTCAGACCGCGCAGAAACTGCGCGCGACTTTTTGGGCGAACGCCCGTGCCGTGGACAGGGTTTGCCCGCGAGCACTCTTGCCCTGACTGTCCCGGTTGAGTGTCCCCGAATCGTATGATCTCAGCCAAGCTCCTGGTCTCGGCTTATGCCAGCGGATGGTTTCCCATGGCCGCTGAGGGACAGATTCGGTGGTATTCGCCGGATCCCAGGGGCATCCTGCCGCTCGACCGTGTCCACATCCCGCGACGGCTGGCGCGTGTCGCGCGGCAGGGCAGGTTCCGCGTGGCGGTCGATCGGGCGTTTGGTGACGTCATCCGGGCCTGCGCGGCCGACGAGCGTGACGCGGATGATCCTGGAAGCTGGATCAGCGACGAGATTATCGAGAGCTACACCGCGCTGCACCACATGGGGATCGCGCACTCGGTCGAGACGTGGCTGGACGACCGCCTGGTCGGCGGGCTGTACGGGGTGGCGCTGCGCGGCGCGTTCTTCGGGGAATCGATGTTCCACCGCGAAACCGATGCGTCGAAGGTCGCGCTCGTCGCGCTCGTGGAGCGACTGCGCGCGCGAGGCTACGTGCTTCTCGACACGCAGTGGGTCACCCCGCACCTCGAACAGTTCGGGGCAGTCGAGATTCCAAGGGCAGACTACCTGAGTCGTCTCGACCAGAGTCTGGGGCTCGAATGCGTATTCGCGTAGTCTCCCGCGTGCAGACTCCACGGACACCCGGGCCCGGTCCGTCAGTGCACGGTGTAGGGTTCGCTCAGGGCGACGGGGGCGATCCGGGCGTCGAAGTGCTCGCCGAGCCCGGTGACCATCTGATACGTGCCCTCGAGGATTCCGAAGGCCGTCGGCAACGGCCATCCGGACGTGTACTCGAACGATTCGCCCGGCGCGAGCGTCGGCTGCTTGCCGACGACCCCGGGACCGCGGACCTCCTCGGTGTGACCCGCGCTGTCGGTGGCGACCCAGTGACGCGTGAGGAGCTGCACGGTGTCGGTGCCTTCGTTGGCGATAGTGACGGTGTAGAGGAAAAACCATTTGTTGCCCGACGGCTGGGACCGTTCCGGCGAGTACTGCGCGAGCACCTGCACGCGAACGCCTCGCGTCGTGGCTTCCGATGTGAACATACTTCAGCATCATGAACGATTCGCGCACTGACGGGCAAGCTGCGGGCCTGTGCGCCCGGTGCTCGCACGCGCGCGTCATTCGGAACGACCGTGGCTCGAGCTTCTATCTCTGCCGGCTGTCGGCGACCGACCCTCGATTCCCTAAATACCCGCCCCTGCCGGTGCGCCGGTGCACCGGATTCGTGCCCTCGCCTGAAGACGGCGATCAGGAGCCGAGTTAATCGCGGCCGGTTTTGCTAGCATGGGACTGTGTATGCACGCCATTGAGCCGGCTCGGCTGAAGCCGGGCGTGACGGTTCGAACGCTTCCTGCGGACCCGGTCGTCGGCGACGCCGCAGAGGACACCAACGCGCCGACGGCGGCGTTGATCACCGGTCGCGCGCTCGTCTTCTGGGACGCCAAGAGCCTTCCCGGGACGAAGTTCGCCCGGAAGCTCGACGCCATCGACACGGATCAGATCACCCCGGCGACCGACTGCGTCTCGGAGAGCCTCGAGACGCTCGACGAGCGCTGGAAGGCCGGATCGTTCCGTTATCTGATGCCGGATTTCCGTGCGCGCGTGCACCGCGGGGAGAACTTCGTCATCGCCGGCGACCGCTTCGCGATCGGATCGTCGCGCGAGATGAGCCCGGCGGGCCTCAAAGGCGTCGCCGAAGAAGCCGGGCTGCAGATGGTCATCGTCTGCGGCAACAACATGGGCGACATCTTCCGCCGGAACAGCTTCAACCTCGGCCTGCACGTCGTGCAGAGCCCGGAAGCGGTGGCCGACGCGCGCGACGGCGACGAGCTCACCTTCGATCCCCTCTCGAGGCAGATCCGGAACCTGACGCAGGGCAAGACCTACGAACCGGTGCCGCTGTCTCCCAAGGAAGAGGAGATTCGCCGCAGTGGAGGCATCTTCGAGGTCGGCCGGCGCGAGTTCCGGAGATCCGTGATTACGCGCCCGTCTGTCGACTGGCCCGAGGCGTACGCCGCCGAGAGGATGACGACGACCGAGCAGATCGTCTGGGCGCACCGGGTGGACAAGGATCTGAGGCCGGAAGATCTGACACCGGGCACGACGCTGCGCGTGTACGCCGATCTGCTCCCGGCTTCGGACGGCACGGCGCCGTTCTCCATTCACACCTTCAACCAGATAACCGGTGGCCGGGCGATCTATCCCCGGCAGGCGGCCATCGCCAACGATCACTTCGTCTTCACGGGCCTTGCCGCCGACGACAAGCAGACCGGCATCGGCCGCGAGTTCGCGCGTCTGCACGACATCAAGAAGCCCTACTACGCCACGCCCGGCGACGGCATCTTTCATTTCTACTTCCCCGAGCAGGGTCTCGTGATGCCTGGGCAGTTCATCCCCGGGGCCGACTCGCACAGCCGCGCGTATGGCGCGTACGGGGCCATCGGCATCGGCGTGGGATCGACGACGCTCGGGTTCGGCTGGTCGACCGGCTACATCTACTTCACGCTCGCCAGGCAGCGACGGGTGGTCTTTCGCGGCCGGCTCCAACCGTGGGTCGGCGGCAAGGACATCGTGCTGGAGCTGCTCCGGCAATGGGGCGTGAAACAGTCACAAGGCATGTCCGTCGAGCTCGTGGACGCCGACAGGCAGCTGCCGATCGCCTATCGCAACACGATCGCCAACATGATGGCCGAAGCCGAGGCGCAGAACGGCATCTTCGCGCCCGATGACATCACCTACGCGTGGTATCGGCAGAAAGGCATCACGGATCTGCCGTATCCGCCGATCGTGCCGGGCGCCGATGCCGTCTACGCGATCGACGAGAGCGTCGATCTGTCGGCGAGTACGCGCCGATGATCGCCAAGCCGTTCAGTCCCGGAAACGCATTCCCCGCCGATGACGTCGCGCGCGAGCACATCACGTTCGACAAAGCGATGATCGGGTCGTGCACGAACGGCAGCTACGACGACCTTCTGCAGGCGGCGCTCGTGCTCCGTGCGGCGCGTGAGAACGGCGTGAAGAAGGTCGAGCGTGAGCTGGCGGTGTTTCCGGGTTCCGGAGGCGTCGGCCGGCAGATCGAGCAGCCGGATCCGCGACTCGGCGGTGAATCGATTGCCGAGGTCTTCCGCTCGGTCGGTGGCGGTATCCGGCAATCGTGGTGCGGCCCGTGCTTCGGGCAGGGGCCTGATGCGCTGACGAAAGGTCAGCGCGCGATCACGTCGTTCAACCGCAACTGGCAGAACAGGATGGGCCTGGGCGGGGAGGGATACCTGGCCAGCCCGGCGGTCGTCGCCGCCTCGGCGCTCCTCGGCTTCATGGCCCCGCCATCCGTGCTGGGGCTCGTGTGGGAGCCGGAAACGTTCGGCGTGTGACGCTGTCCATCCGCGCCATCGGCGTTCTGGCGGCGCTGGCCCTGACGGCGCAAGGCCCGGCACCCATTCCGCTCGAGGCGGGGATGGTCATCGACCGATCGGTGACGATCCGTCCCGGCACGTATCGGCTCTCCGCATCGGCAGACCACGCGCGTCCTGCCATCACGATCCGCGGCGAGAACATCACCGTGGACTTCAACGGCGCCGTGCTCGCCGGAGGGCCAGACGGCGCGGCTCCGGACGGCTACGCAGGCGTCGGGATGCTGATTGACGGCGGCCGCCGGATCACGGTGAAGAACGCTGTCATCCGGGGGTACAAAGTCGGCATTCTCGGCTGGCGATCGCCCGATCTGCATCTGTCACAGAACGACCTCTCCTACAACTGGAAGCGGCGGCTCTACAGCGGCGTCGAGAAGGAGAGCCTCGTCGACTGGATGTCGTATCACCAGAACGACAAGGACGAGTGGCTGAAGCAGGGCGCGGCGATCTACCTCGCCGAATGTGATCGCGCCGAGGTCGATCACAACACCGCCGTGCAGGGACAGAACGGCTTGATGATCACGCGAGCGTCCGGCTCGAGGATCTGGAACAACACGATCCAGTTCATGTCCGGTATCGGCGTCGGCCTGTACCGCACGACCGACAGTACCATCGCCCACAACCGGGTCGACTGGTGCGTCCGCGGATACAGCCACGGCTTCTACAACCGCGGTCAGGACTCTGCGGGCCTGCTCATGTACGAGCAGTCGAGCGGGAACACGGTGGCGTACAACTCGATCACACACGGTGGTGACGGCCTGTTCCTCTGGGCCGGGCAATCCACGATGGACACCGGCAAGGGTGGATCGAACGACAACTATTTCTACGGGAACGATTTCAGCCATGCGGTCACCAATGGGATCGAGGCGACGTTCAGCCGGAACTCGTTCATCGCGAACCGCATCGAGGAGTGCTGGCACGGCGTCTGGGGTGGCTACAGCTACGGCTCGGTCTGGGCGGACAACAGGTTCGCGCGAAACACCGAAGGGATTGCCATCGAACACGGTCAGGACAACAGGATCGAAGGCAACACGTTTGACGGAGACGAGACCGCCATCCGCGTCTGGCAGAATCCCACGCAGGATCCCGAATTGGGGATATCCGAAGCATCGCGAGACGAGAAGTCACGGCTACCGGCTCTCGGCGAACGCCTTCAAGGGCAACAACACGGCCCTCGATATTCGGGCGACCACCGGCGTCGATGCGGCCTCGAACACGTTCGACGCGGTCGGCTCACGATTGGTCGGTGACGCCGATGTTGCCCTCGACGTTCCGCCGAAGCGCCTTGCGGTGACGGATTATCCGGTCACCCCCAGATTGCCGGGCGGCATCGATCCGATGATCACAGACGATCGCCTGCGCGGGCGCGCGCGCATCATCGTTGACGAGTGGGGGCCGTACGACTGGAAGTCGCCGAAGCTCTGGCCCGCCGGGCTCCCCGCCGAGCGTCCCCTGCGCCTGCGGGTACTCGGACCCGAGGGCGAGTGGAGGCTGACCAGCGCCCGCGGCGCGACCGTGTCGGCAAACGCCGGCCGCGTCCCCGGCGAGATTGTCGTGACGCCCGCCGCGACGTCGCCCACCGACTTCACCGTGGCACTCGAGTACCGCGGCGGGGAGGTGGTTTCGCCGCGCGGGGCGCGAACGCCCGCGGGGAAGCCCTACCCGTTCAGCTATTCGCGCTTCTTCGCGCCGGTCGACTGGACCATCAGGTTCTTCGAGTACGACGAGGATACGGACCCCGTCAAGCAGCGCACCGGGTTCGCGAAGCTCGTCGCGGGCGCGCCGCTCAAGACGGTATCCGCCAACCGGCTCGACTACATCTCCGGCCGCGCAGTCGAAGACGGCGTCCCGCGCGATCGGTTCGCGCTCGTGGCCGAGGGCGCGGCGCTTCTTCCGCCCGGCGCGTACGTGCTGCAGGTCATCTCGGACGAGGGCGTGCGGGTGTGGATGGACGGTGCGATGATTCTGGATGAATGGGCACCGCACGAGTCGAAAGTGACCCGCGTTCCGATCGCTGGCGGGGCGCGCCGCTTCAAGGTCGAGTACGACGACACCACGGGGTTTGCTGAGCTCCGATTCGACATACAGAGGAAGTGATGGACTGGATAACCGACCCGCAGATCTGGATTGCCCTCGCGACGCTGACCTTCCTCGAGATCGTCCTCGGCGTCGACAACATCATCTTCATCTCAATCCTTTCGGGGAAGCTGCCCGTGGCGCAGCAGCCCAGGGCCCGGCGGCTGGGACTACTGGGCGCGATGGTCACGCGCGTGATGCTCCTCTTCTCGCTCGCCTGGATGATCCAGTTGACGACCCCGTTGGTCACCGTAGTCGGCACGAACATCTCGGGACGCGATCTCGATCCTCATCCTGGGTGGCCTGTTCCTGCTGGCGAAGAGCACGCACGAAATCCACGAAAAGCTCGAAGGGGAGGAAGGGCACGCATCGGGGCGCGTGGCGGCATCGTTTGCCAGCGTCATCATCCAGATCATGCTGCTCGATATCGTCTTTTCGCTCGATTCGGTCATTACTGCGGTCGGCATGGTCGATGAGTTGTGGGTGATGGTCACGGCGGTCATCGTCGCCGTCGGCATCATGATGTGGTCGGCCGAGCCGATCAGCGCGTTCGTGCATCGGCATCCCACGGTCAAGATGCTGGCGCTCAGCTTCCTGCTCCTCATCGGGCTCTCGCTCGTCGCTGAGGGCTTCGGCCATCACATCCCGAAGGGCTACATCTACTTCGCGATGGGCTTCTCCGTCTTCGTCGAGTCCATCAACCTCCGGCTCAGGCGAAAGTCGAGCCCCGTGCACCTTCACGAGGCGTACGTCGCGACGCCGGAAGCTGCGAAACCCGTCACGTCCCGGGAACGTCAGACCAAGCTCTAGAGCCGTCGTCGGTGCTGTTCGCGGCGGGAATGTGGCGCGCCGCCAAGCCGCGGGGACACTCAACCTTGAGTGTCCCCGCCCTTCTCCGGCACGCAGTTTGCGCCGGGGACAGCCAAGGTTGAGTGTCCCCGGCAGATCCTGGCTTGAAACGTGCGCCGCAGCAGGGGCGTCTTTATACGCAACCGTCCGGCAACAACAGTTGTCCGACGCTGAGAGGACTGTTCGAATGAATCGTTTCGCGATAGCTCTCGCCGCTGTAGCGCTCGCGGCTTCCGTGGCGGTTGGAGCGCAGACTCCAACTCCCGCGGCAAAGGCGCCCGCCGGGAAACCGGCGCAAGCCCAACTGGGACCGAATCAGTGGCAGGTCGATCCCAGCCACTCGGCCGCCAACTTCAGTGTCCGTCACCTGATGGTGACCACCGTTCGCGGGCAGCTCGGGCCAATCACCGGCTGGGTCGAGTACCGACGGCAAGGAGGTGCGAACGATCAGGGCCGACGTGAGCATCGACGTCAAGGCCATCAGCACGCAGAATGCAAGACGGGACGAAGACCTGCGCAGTCCCACTTTCTTCGACACCGCGAAATACCCGACGATCACGTTCAAGTCGAAGCGCGTCGATCCAGGAGCCGGCGGCGCGTTCAAGCTCGTCGGCGACCTCACGATTCGCGGTACGACCAGGGAGGTTTCCCTGGACGTAGAGGCGCCAGCGCCGGTCAGCAAGGGGATGCGAGGCATGGTCACGGGGACGACCGCGACGACCCGCATCAAGCGTCTCGACTATGGGTTAAAGTACAACGAGATGGTCGAAGCGGTTCCCGTCGTCGGCGACGAGGTGACGATCACCATCGATCTCGAGCTGGCGCGCCCGTCAGCGCCTGGCACCGCGGCACACTGAACCGGGAATTCGCCGCATCACGTGTACATCCCCTTCGCACAACTGCTCGTCGGCCTCTGGCTCGCTGTCCACCCGCTCGAGGCTGCGCCGAAAACGCCGGTACTCGTCGAGCTCTTCACGTCCGAGGGCTGCTCGAGTTGTCCTCCGGCCGACGCGCTTCTGACCAGGCTCCTGCGCGATCAGCCGGTCGCCGACGTCGAGATCATTCCGCTCTCGCTGCACGTGGATTACTGGGATCACCAGGGGTGGAAAGATCCGTTCTCGTCGAAGTCCTTCACCAGCCGCCAGGAGGCCTACGCGAAGATTTTCGGCGAGGATCGGCGCTACACGCCACAGCTCGTGGTCGATGGACGCGACGAGCTCAACGGAAGCGACGAGTCATCCGTCCGCCGCGTCGTGCAGGCAGCCGCGGCTCGCTCGCACCTCCCGCTTCGCGTCGATGCCCGCGTTCGGGGCAGCTCGGTCCGTCTGTCAATCGACCTTCCCGCCGCGCCGGCTGATGCAGAGCCAATTGACGTGCTGGTCGCGCTGACCGAAGACGACTTGACCTCGATCGTGCGCCGTGGCGAGAACGGTGGTCGGACCTTGAGCCACGTCGCGGTCGTCCGCAAGCTGGAAGCGCTCGGTTCGCTCGAGCGCGAGACATTCGTGGCTGACGGCCAAATGAGCCTCGATCGAACCTGGAAGTCAGCAAGCATGCGCGCCGTCGCCTGGCTCCAGGGGCGTCGCACCCGCCATGTCTACGGGGCGGCCACAGCGGTGCTGGTACAATGACGGCCGGTGCTTAGTGTTTTTCTGACTCTGATCCTTCTGTCGCAGACCGGGCAGGTGCCTGCTGCCCCCCCGCCGGTCTACGTTCCCGAGCGCGTCTACGACACGCGCCGGCTGGCCTTCGCCGATTTGGAAAGCATGCTCGCCGACATCTCCAAGGCCGATGTCGTGTTCGTCGGCGAGCAGCACGACGATCCGAACACCCACCGCCTCGAGGCCGCAATCCTGGATGGATTCCGTCGCCGCGGTGTGACGGTCACGCTGTCGCTCGAGATGTTCGAGCGCGACACGCAGGCAGGTCTCGACACTTATCTGGCCGGCGCCATCGCCGAAGAGGAGTTCCTGAAGACGTCCCGGCCCTGGCCGCGCTACGCCACGGATTACCGCGCGCTCGTCGAAATGGCCAAGTCGCTGGGCTGGCCCGTCATCGCGTCGAATGTCCCGAGACGACATGCGTCGAGCGTCGCCAAGGCCGGTTTGAGTGCGCTCGACGGTCTGCCACCGACGGAGCGCGCGTGGGTCGCCGTCGACCTGCAGTGCCCTCATGACGTCTACTTCGATCGATTCTCAGACTCGATGAGCGGTCATCAGGGCGTGGGCACCGAGAAGCCCTCAGCCGGCGAGAAGCCCGCGAGTCCGCCAGCTCCGCCGAGTCCGCCAATCCCGCCAACCGCCGACCAGCGCAGCACCACCGAGCGGTACTATTTCTCGCAGTGCGTGAAGGACGAGACCATGGCGGAAGCGATCGCTGCCGGTTTCGAGCGGCACGGCCGGAAGCTCGTCGTGCACGTCAACGGGGCGTTCCACAGCGACTTCAGCCTCGGCACCGCCGAGCGCGTGCGCCGGCGCCTTGGCGGCCGGCGCGTCGCGGTCGTGTCGGTGCTGCCCGTCACGGACCTCGACACCATCGCGCCCGCCGGTGAAGACCTCAAACGCGCGGACTACCTCGTCTACACCATCGGGGCCGTCAAGAAGTAGCGTTCCCTTACTTCAACCGTTCCGGCATTTCCGCGACGACGTAAGCGATGACGGCGATTGCGGCAGACGCCTTGGCCATGTCGGCCGGATCGATCTTGTCGACGGTGTCGGCCGGCGTGTGGTGGATCATGAAGTAGTTTCCCTCCACCTCGAGCGACGCCGCCGGGAGCTGGCCGGCCTCGACGCTCGGCCCGATATCCGCGCCGCCGCCGGTGGGGCCGATCTGATCGGCCTGAATGCCGCGGAGCAGGCTTGCGATCTGCTGGAGCGTGGCGCGCGCGGTCGAGCTCCCGGTGAAGCCGAAGCCCGTCGGGCGAAAGACGCCGCTGTCGGATTCGAGCATCAGCACGTGGCCGGCGAGCTGCGACCGGTAGCGCTCGAGGTAGGCCCGTCCGCCCGCGAGGCCGTTCTCTTCGTTGGTGAAGAGGACCACGCGCACCGTGCGGCGAGGGCGCAGATTGAGCTTTTTCATCAGCCGCAGCGCGTCCCACGTCACGACGCACCCGCCGCCGTCGTCTGTCGATCCCGTCCCGACGTCCCAGGAATCGAAGTGGCCGCCGACGACGACGACCTCGTCGGGCCGCTCGCGCCCGCGGATCTCGCCGATGACGTTCGCCGAGTCCGCATCGGGGAGGAACTTTGCTTCCATCTTCAGACGGGCCCGGACCTTCGTGCCTCTGTTCTGCATGCGCTGGAGGCGCTCGGCGTCTTCGACCGGGATTGCCGCTGCCGGAATCTGCGGCGCGCCGTCCGCATAGCGGAGCGAGCCGGTGTGGGGCGTGCGCAGCCCTGCGGGGCCGACGGCGCGGATGAGCATGGCGACGGCGCCAAGCGCGGAGGCGCGCGACGGACCGGCGCCGCGGTACTGGACGGTCTCGCCGTATGTGGTGAACGGGACATTGAAGAGGACGATCTTTCCCTTGACGTCCGCGCCCGCCGCGTCGAGCTCGGCGAACGAGCGGACCACGAGCACCTCGGCCTCGATACCGTCGGCGGGCGTGCCGACGCTGTTGCCAAGGCCGAGCATGGCAAGCGCCGATCGATGCGGGGACGTGATCTCGACGCTCTCCCGGCCGCGCACCCAGTGCGGCACCCTGACCGGTTCGGCGCGAACGTTGTCCAGTCCGTCTTTCTTCATCTCGGCCACGGCCCAGTTGATGGCGTTTTCGAGCCCCTCCGAGCCGCTCAGGCGATGGCCGAACGTGTCGCCGAGCAGCGCGAGGCGTTCCCAGGCGAAGGGACTGGACTGCGACTCGGTAATCAGTCGAGCGGCGGTGTCGCGATACGCGTCGAGCCAGCTCGAGGATTGCGCGCTCTGCTGCCGCGTGGTGAGACAGAGCATGAAGAGCACCAGCGAGAGCACCGGCAGGGCGCGAGAGTTCGTCAGCGGGGTGCACATCAGACAGGTATTCTATAGCCATGCCTGCGCCTGTTGAGATTGCCGTCCGTGGAACCGCGCTCGTCTATGCGCTCATCGAGGGCGCGTCGGCGACGGTCGGCCGCGTCGTGCAATGCGAGATTCACATCGACGACCAGGCGGTCTCCCGTCGTCATTGCACGCTTTCGTTGCAGGGCTCGACGCTGGTCGTCACCGATCTCGAATCGGCGAACGGGACGTTTCTCAACGAGCGCCCGGTGAAGTCCGCCGCGGCGCGGCCAGGCGACCTCATTCGCGTGGGCTCGACCGTGCTCGAGTACCGCGATCCGGACGCCGCGCGGAGCGGGGTCGGGGCCGCCAGGGTGGTGGCCGAGGCCGACCGCGAGATGGAGTCGGTCATCCGTAAGCGCATCGAGCCGGCGGACGTCGAGTGGCTGTCGTCGGCCACGTTGGCGATGCCGGCGCTGTCGCTCCTGCAGCGCGCGCAGCGCCACCTCAAGACGCTTCATCGGGTCTCGGAAGTGCTGGCCGGCGCGCGCGATCTGCAGGCCCTGGCGGATGCCGCCCTCGAAACGATCCTCGACGTGACCGCGGCCGATCGCGCGGCGCTCGTGCTCCGGCGGGATGGCACGACGACCGAAGACGTCGACGTGGCCGCGGTCCGGCTGAGAAATCCCGGGCAGGGCCCGTTCACGCTGAGTCGCACGGTCGTGGCCGATACGATTACCAGGGGCGTGTCGACGTTCGCCAGGGACGCCAGCTCCGACTCGAGGTTCGCGGGCGGCCAGAGCGTCATCGGGCAGGGCATTCGGTCGGTAATGTGCGTCCCGCTCAGAACGACCGACGAAACTCTCGGCGCGATCTACGTCGACAGCCAGAGTGGTCCTGACCGCTTCAGCGAGGAGGATCTCGAGCTCCTTGCCGCGATCGGGAACCACACCGGGGTGGCGCTGCACCGCGTGCGCCTGATGGGCGAGCTCGAGCGGCTCCTGCTCGACACCGTCCGCGCCATCGCGGCGACGATCGACGCGAAGGACGGATACACCCATCGTCACTCCGAGCGCGTCGCGACGCTGGCCAGCCGCATTGCCGCAGAGATGGGACTTGGCGGCGAGCAACAGGAGGTGGCCGAGCTCTCGGCGCTGCTGCACGACGTGGGCAAGATCGCCGTGCCGGACTCGATTCTCAACAAGCCCGGCCGCCTGACCGTGGACGAGTTCGCCGAGATGCGCAAGCACCCTGTCCACGGCGCGCGGATCCTCGCCAACATCAAGAGTCCTCTCGTGGCGGCCGTGCTGCCGGGCGTGCAATACCATCACGAGAAATGGGACGGTTCGGGCTATCCCGAGGGCTTGAGCGGCAGTGGGATCCCGTTGCTCGGACGGCTTCTCGGAGTCGCGGACTTTCTCGATGCCCTGACGTCGGCTCGGGCCTATCACGAGCCAAAGTCCCTCGACGACGCCGTGCACCTCGTCGTGCAAGGCGCGGGCGCACATTTCGATCCCGAGATCGCCGACGCCGTCGTCCGCCTGCACGCGCGCGGCGCGTTGGGGGGGAGTAAAAGGAGTCAGGAGGCAGGAGGCAGGAGGCAGGAGGCAGGGCGGGAGCCCCACGACAACTAAGAAATGCTGACAGAGACAGAGACAGCAGCGCCTGCGGCCCGAGCGCGGCGCGAAGTCGCCGCGCGAGAGCGCTTGGGGGTGGGGCCCCAAGCGCATTGATAAATGCAGACAGAACGCCGGTAACAAGAGAGCAGACAGAGACAGCAGCGCCTGCGGCCCGAGCGCGGCGCGAAGTCGCCGCGCGAGAGCTGGCGGGGGTGGGGCCCCGCCAGCATTGATAAATGCAGACAGAGCGCCCCTACGACAGACCAAGAAATGCAGACAGAAGCTCGGGTAGCCGCAACGTTCGCCGTCTCCATGCTGGCGGCGCTTGGCACGCCGTCGGGACAGACCGCGTCCGGGCGGGTCACGGTTCGGTTCCATCATCTCCACTACCGCGTGCCGGATCCCGGTGCCGCACTAGGAGACGCTGCGGACGCGTTCAAGGGGACGCGGACCATCCTCCAGGGACTCGGGGTCGGCGTGCGGGTGGGCCGTCAGTACGTGTTGTTCGACCGATCAGAAACGTTCGGCCGTTCGAGCCGCGGCCGAGCACCCGCAGACGCGTACGCCGAGGCCGCCCGGTGGCTCAGCGCGAAGGGCGTCCATATCGAGCCCGCATCACTTGCCGATACCGCCGTCGCGCGAACGTTTCCGGATGCGACGCTCGACCACGTCGCCTTCGCTGCCGACGATCCGGGACCGGTGATCGCCTCGCTGACCGCGACGCCCTTCGTCGTCAACGACGACCGGGCGCGTTTCAGGTTGACGTCCGGTCTCGTCGTCGAGATCGTTCGCGATACCGATCGGCCGGACGCGTACTGGTGTCCGATGCATCCAGGCGTCCGGTCGCCTGGCAGCGGGAAGTGCCCGCTGTGCGCGATGGCGCTCGTGCCCATCACGCCGCCCCGCATCGGCGAGTACAAGATCGACGTCACGCTCGTGCCTCGCGCCGCCGGCGGCGCGTCCGGCCTCGAGGTCGCCGTCCGCGATCCGGACACAGGCGATCCGGTTACGAGTTTCATCGACGTCCACGAACGGCCACTTCACCTCTTCGTCATCAGCCGCGATCTCGCTCAGTTCGCGCACGTTCACCCCGTGCCCAGACAGGACGGCGTCTTCGCGCTGCGCCACGATCTGGCAGCGGGTGAGTACGTGCTGATCGCTGACTTTCTGCCGGCGGGAGGGACGCCGCAACTCGTCCAGCGCGCGGTGGTGACGCCGGGCTACACGGGCCCGCTCTTCGGCCCTTCCCCGGAGCTCTCATCATCTCTATCGCCGGGCGCGTCCGAGCAGGTGAGTGGCGGTCTTCGCATCAGGATGGAGGCGCCCTCGCCGGTGCCGCGCCGCGAGACCGGCGTGCGATTCCACGTGTCCGACGCGGCCACGAATCTGCCCATCACCGATCTGGAGCCCTACCTGGGTGCGTCGGGGCACCTGCTGATAGTCAACCAGGACGTGACCACGGCGATTCACGCGCATCCGGAGGGCGCGACGTCGAGCGGGCCGGTGGTGACGTTCGCTCCGGTGTTTCCGGCGCCCGGGCGCTACAAGGTGTGGGCGCAGTTCCAGCGCAAGGGAGCGGTCGTGACGGCGGCGTTCGTCATCGACGTGCCGCAATCGTGAGGGTGAGCGCGCACCTGCCACGAGCGTCGGTCGCAATCACGCTGCCGGGCGGCAACACGATCGGGACACGCAGGCGATAGGTCGTCGGAAACTCCGGGTCGAAGCCCTTGATCCATGCCACGATCTCGCGACGACCATCGGGCAACCGCACCGAAATGCCAGCCGAGTGTTCCGGCTCGAGCTCAGGCTGAACCGCCAGCAGCGTCCCTTCGGGCAGGGGCTGTTCGCCGCAGGGAAGCGTCACGTCGCGCGATGACGAAGGTGCCGGGCCCCTGTCCGGAGTCGTCGATTGGGCGGCGATCGCCGCATTCCTCGCATCCGCCTCTACCCCTCTCGGCGCACCGCCGTCGGCCCACGCTGCGATGAGCGCGATCTCGAACGCGGACAGCGACGGGTCGTTGCTGAAATCGCCATAGCCGCGCACCGCGTGCCATTTCGGCATGCGGCGCGTCAGGACTTCCTCCTTGATGGCCCTCGCCCAGGGCCGCGCATCCTCGTAGGTTCTCAAGGACATCGGTCCCTGGCCTTCGGGTGAGTGGCACGTGACGCAGCGGGCCTGGACGAGGCGCGAGATCTCGCCGGACCACGTCACGCGGGTCGTGATCGGGTCGTGAGCCGCGACGATGACCGCGGCCGCGGCGAAGCCGAAGGCGGAGAAGAGGACCCGGGTGCCGACGCCGCGTCGCGCTCGACCTGCGCGCGACCTGCTCACGCTATTGATTTCCCCGCTGGGGCGTGGAGAGGACCGTGCCCGGCGCCACGCCGTCGAGCGAGTACACGAACGCCGTGAACATCATCTCTTCCCACGTCTGATCGCCCCATTTGACGTCGATTCTGGGATCCGGATTCGCCTTGTTCGCCGCCGAGTTGTCGTAGTGCGCCACGGCGCGAATCTTCGTGCCCTTGGGCAGCTTCACCGGCGTCGCGAAGATGTAGTTGGTCTGCCAGTTGAAGTCGTACTTCGGCACGGCCAGGAGCACTTCCGAGCGGCCATCGGGGTAGGTCGCGGTGTACTCCCAGCTCTTCCCGCGCAGGTGCGTGTGCGGCAGCATCTGCCGCAGGGTGACATCCGCGGTCGTCACCATTTCGGCAGTGACGACGTGGTCCGGGGCGCCGGCGGGAATCGTAAAACTGCCGTTCGCGAGGTTGGCGAACCGGACCTCTTCGGCCGGCGCCTGCCTGGCGAAGAAGAGCCCGAGCTTCGTGCGGTCCAGGGCTTCCTTGCCGTTCGTCGTGTAATGCATCTGCAGGACGATCGTCGATCCTTTACGGAGGAGCATGGCCGTTCCAGGCTCGAACGCCATCGTCGACGAGCCGGGAGCGAAACCGCCGATCGCGACGCCCGTGCGCTGGGGTCGAGGAAAGCGGCTGACGCCGCGCGCCCGCTTCGGCCCATCCCCTTCCTCCGGCGGCCCACCGGTCTGACCGGCCGGGACGTCCATCCCCTCGGCGAACGTGAATCCCGACGGCCGCCGCTCCGGCTGCGGGGGCCGCGAGCTGACGATCACGTGATGCACGACCTCGCGGTTGCCGGGGCGGACCTCGAGCGCCCGGATCCACCGGTCGTCGGGAAGGTTGGTCGCAAGCTCGATGTACTGGTACTCGACGAACCCCTCGGCCGGAACCTTGTACCGGGAATCGTCAGGACGAGATCGGGTTCCCCGATCATCCAGCCGTCGACGAACCGCGGGGCCGCGGGAAGGTCCTTGGGGTCGCCTTGCGGCGCGCCGTTGTTGGCCCATCGCAGCAGCGTCTCGCGATCGCTGGCAGACAGGCTCCGGTCGTTGGCGAACTTCCCGTGCTTCGGATCCGCGTGCCACGGCGGCATGTTGCCGTCGCCGACTTCGTCGCGGATCGCCTTGGCATGCGGCCGCGCGTCGTCGTAGGTCAGCAGCGACATCGGGCCGATCTCTCCGGGCCGGTGACAGCCCACGCAATTCTTGTAAAGAATGGGGGCGACATCTTTGCTGAATGTCGGGACCGCGGCGCGTCCCGCCGCGGGCGTGCTGGTGCGTTGAGGGACGGATTGTTCCGCGCTCGCGACGAGCGTGGCGCAGAAACCGAGGGCCGCAAGGGCGATCGCCGCGTGTTGCTTCACCGAATGCCTCCAGGTTGTTGTGACGTGACGGCCGGACTGCCGGCCTGAAGAGGAGTCCCCGTGTGCTGCCTCTCCTCCCACGTCTGATCTCTCCACTTGACGTCGGTCTTCGCGTCCGGGTTCGATTCATTCGCCGGTCGGATACGTTGATTCTAACGCCGAAGCTGCGGCTGACCGGCTGAATCCGCCGTTCGATTTCAAGAAAATAACAGAGGTAAGCTAACGGTAACGAGTACCATTTCCGGCCGAGCGTAGGCAGGCGCTCTGACCGATGGCTGACCTTCTCGATGACCTCCGCTACGGCGCCCGGTTGCTTCGCCGCGCCCCCGGAACGGTGCTGGTCTCCGTGCTCTCCCTTGGCCTTGGCCTCGGAGCCACGACGGCAGTCTTCACCTTCGTGAATGCCGTGCAGTTCGCACCGCTGCCGGTCCTGGACGAACAACGCCTGGTCGACGTGAGCGAGACGAGCGCAACCGAGTTGTGCGAGGGCTGTGCAGTGGGGACCTCGTATCCGGCCTTCCTCGACTGGCGTTCGCGGGCGACGTCGTTTGCGTCGATGGACGGGTACTCGGAAGACCGGTTCGTCGTGTCTGGCGGGACGGGTCCGGAACGCGTCGGCGGCGCCCTGGTGTCGGCCGGCCTTTTCCCGACGCTCGGGGTGCAGCCCTCCCACGGCCGCGGCTTCAGTGCCGAAGACGATCTTCCCGGATCGCCCCCGGTCGTCGTGATCGGCGACACTCTCTGGCGGCGGCGCTTCGGTGCCAAGCGCGACGTCCTGGGGAAGACCCTCAGAATCAACGGCGTCGAGCGGGTCATCGTCGGCGTGATGCCGTCCCGGTTTGCATTCCCGGAATACGCCCAGTTCTGGATCCCGCTCGCACCGGCCGCGCAGGCCTGGATCCGCGGCAATCGGTCCCTCGGCGTAGTCGCCCGGCTGCGGCCCGGCATCACGATCGAGTTGGCGCGCGCGGAGATGGCCACGATCGGAGCCGCACTCGCCGGGAGTTACGCCGAGCACCGGCGGTGGAGCGTCGCCGTCGTGTCCCTTCGCGACGAGATGACGGGCGAAACGGCGATGGCGTCGGTCGTGCTTCTTTCGGCGGTGGGGTTCGTGCTCTTGATCGCGTGCGCCAACGTCGCCAATCTGCTTCTGGTGCGCGCGTCCGACCGTCGTCGCGAGCTCGCCATCCGCGCCGCGCTCGGCGCTGGGGCGGGACGAATCGCCCGGCTCGTCCTGACCGAGAGCCTGGCGCTTGCGATCGCCGGCGGGCTCGTCGGTCTCGTCATCGCGCTCTGGGCCTCCGACGCGATCGTCGCCGCGCTCGGGAGAGACGCACCGTACTGGATCGCGTTCGGGATCGATATGCGAGTGCTCGAGTTCGGCCTCGCGATCACGATGGCGACGGGGATCCTTTGCGGCGTTGTTCCTGCGTTTCAGTCGACGCGGCCGGATCTGCACCTCACATTGAGAGACGGTGGAGCGGCGGTGGGGGGCGCACAGGGGCAAAAGGTGCGCTCGGTGCTGGCCGGGGGACAGCTGGCGCTCGCGCTGATGCTCCTGGCCGGCGCCGGCCTCCTGATCAAGACCACCATCCGCACCGTTCAATTCGATGTCGGCTACGACGCGTCTCGCGTGCTCACGGGCGATGTGCAGCTGGCGGCGCCGCGCTACGACGATCCGCAACAGATCCTCGCCTTCAGCAACGGCGTGCTCGAAACGCTCGAGCGGTTGCCTGGCGTCCGGGCCGCGGTCGATCGCACGGTGTTCTTCAGGGGGTTTGGCGCAAACGCGCAGACGATCGCGATCGAAGGGCGCGATACGGTTCCTGCCGACGCGTCGCCCAGCTTCTATCACGCGGTCACACCCGGCTACTTCCGCGCGCTTGGGCTGCCGATCCGGGAGGGCCGCGATTTTTCTCCCGGGGAACTGGACGCCGTGATCGTGAACGCGGCGATGTCCCGGCAACTTGGGGGAAACGGGAGCGCGCTCGGCGAGCGCATCCGCTTCGGCACCGATCGATCTGCGCGCTGGTTCACCGTGATTGGGGTGGCCGGCTCATCGGGGAGCTCGCCGCTGGCCGGTCGCGCCGAACGGCCGACGGCGTACGTGCCATTTGCCGCGGCGGTCGGTCGCGATTTCGCCCTCACCGTCGGAACCGCGGCCGATCCGAGGCCGCTCGCCGCGGAAGTCCGCGCGGCAGTGGCGGCGTTCGATCCCGATCAACCGGTAGAAGATCTCATGACGATGGAGGAGGCGCTGGCGCGGTGGTCAGCGCCGGCGCGCTTCGTTGCGTTGCTGATGGGGTCGCTTGCCGGCGTCGCGCTCCTGATGGCCGCGATGGGCACGTTCGGGATCGTGGCCTTCGCCGTCAGCCGTCGAACGCGGGAGATCGGCATTCGGCTCGCCCTTGGCGCCACACCTCACCAGGTTCAGCGTCAGATGGCCGCCGCCGGTGTGCGCCTCGCCGCAGGTGGGCTGCTCGTGGGGCTTCCCGCGGCGTGGATGTCGACGCGCGTGCTCGAAGGCATCCTGGCCGGCACCAGCCCGACCGATCCTCTTGTGTTCACCATCGTGTCGGCCGTGCTGGCGGTCGTGACGTTCCTGGCCAGCTGGCTGCCTGCCCGACGCGCAGCGCTCGTTGATCCTGTGGTCGCGCTGAGGCAGGAGTAATGTTGAATGCTGAATGCTGAGTGCTGAATGCTGAAGTGAAGTAGGAAAGCGAAAGGTGGAACGGAATTCTGAATTGAGCAATTGCGAACTTCGAAGTTGTCTTCATCCTTCCCGCATTCTTCATTCACTTCAGCATTCGGCACTCAGCATTCAGCATTGTCAGAGCGCCACCCTGTGGAACCCGCTGTGGAGGTAGTTCATCGTCTGCACCGTCAGCATCACCGTGAAGTCGCCCTTGGTGCGTTCCTCCGGACCAGGGAGCCGGAGATTCAGCTCGTTGGCGCGGCGGACCATGTTCTCGATGACCTGGTCGATCGTGTACTGGTATTCGCCGGTCCATGAGGCGACCATGCGCCGCACGTCGCGCCGGATGCGGGCGATGAAGCGCGCGGCCTTCATGTTGCTCGCATGTTCCGGGGCATCCGAGAACAGCTTGCGCAGGTCGCGGTCGTAGAAGTGCGGGTGGTCGACGCCGTAGTGCCGCCGCTTGCGCTCGTAGTGGGCGCGCAGCGTCTTGCGCAGGCTCTGCAGCGGTTCGACCCTGCGGCGCGTGCGTACGATCGCCGGTTTCCCGGCCAGCTCGCGCATGAGCGCGTCCATGTACTCCAGCTTCTTGAGCGCCGGCCAATCCGCATAGCGGTTGCGCCAGTCGGCCTGAGGATTGAGCCACACGGCGAAGCTCTCGGCGAAGTCTTCGTCGGGATGGCTCTGCGCGTACCAACTATCCAGATGAAGGACGAAGCTCTTGCTGTACGGCTTCGGCGTGTAGTAATCGGGGTAATGCATGTAGGACGGGCCGAAAATCTGCTGGCGCCGGCGGCGCTGCCGGAGCTTGTAGGCGTTGTCGATCGCATGCCCCGCTTCGTGGCGGAGGATCTTCATGCACCACTCGGGCGTCCCCCCTTCGACTTCGAGCATCTGGTTCCGCTCGAGCTGCGCCAGCCTCGGATGCGCCAGGTAGAAAGGAATGGCGACTCCCGGGACACCATCGGGCGAGAACCATTCAGCCGATAACCAGAAATGCGGCTGAAAGGCGAGGCCCCGGGCGTCGAGCTCGGCCTGCAACTCGCCGATCCTGGCCTCGAGCGGGCTGCCTTCGATGGTCACGCCGAGCTGGGACATCCGCAGATCCATGAGCTTCTCGTCCGGCCAGCCAGCCCACTCGTCCGGGAGCAATCACCCTGTCGGGCTGGGACCGTTTCGTTGGCGGGCGGTGGGGCAGGACGGGGTCGACAGACATTGCAGAGGAGCAGTGTACCCGCGGATGGCTCGCGGTCGACGTGCGGCCCGTATTTCCAGTTTTTGCGGTGCTGTGGTATACCCGAGCGCCGGGGCTCCCGAGGAGTGAGTATGAAGTTCGCGTGCCGAGTTGTCGTCGTTGCCGTCGCCGTGGGTGCGACGCTCTGCGGAATCGCGCAGGCCGCCCCCCGGACGCAAAGCCAGCCCCCGGCTGCCCAGCCACCCGCGCAGACTCCGCCGCCAGCGACAGATCCGCAGAAGCCGGACGAGCCCCCAAAGTTCGCGGACACGGTCGTGGTCACCGGCTCGAAGGGCGATGAGAAAATGATCGACGCGACCGCGACGATGAGCGTCATCACCAGCCTGTCGATCGAGAGCGCGCCGTCGGCGAACTTCGCCGAGCTGCTGCGATCGATACCCGGCGTCAACATCACCCAGGTCTCCGCTCGAGACATCAACGTCACGAGCCGCGCGGCGACCGGCACGCTGGCCACCGGTCAAATGGCATTGCTCGACGGCCGCACCCTCTATCAGGACTTCTTCGGGTTCGTGATGTGGGATTTCCTGCCGGTGAACTTCAACGAGGTCAAGCAGATCGAGGTCATCCGCGGCCCGGCGTCGGCCGTCTGGGGCGCCAACGCGCTGTACGGCGTCGTCAACGTGATCAGCAAGACGCCACGGGAGTTGAAGGGGACGAGCGCGACCTTCGGGTTTGGCGGCTTCGATCGGCCCGACGCCGACGCGGGATCGCTCTGGTATCTGAGCGGGACGTACGCGGACGCGCCAAACGATCGGTGGTCCTACAAGCTGTCGGGCGGCGGCTACTCGCAGGACGCGCTGGCGCGGCCGACCGGCCTGGTTCCTTGTGATAACTCTTCGGTCTGCTCGGGCACCAAGGCCCCCTATCCTCCCTTCGCCAACACCGGGACGACGCAGCCGAAGTTCGATGCCCGCGTCGATTACGACTACGAGGACGGAAAGACGCTCTCGTTCTCGGGAGGTGTCGCGGGCACCGACGGCATCATGCACTCCGGCATCGGTCCCTTCGACATCAACAGCGGGTCGGTCATGAGTTACGCGAAAGCGAACTTCACGAAGGGCGCCTTGCGTGCAGGGTTCTTCACGAACCTCCTGAGGGGCGATGCCGACCAGCTGCTGACCCGCGGCCTGAACGGCGCGCCAATAGAGTTCGTTTTCGACACGACGACGGTCGACTTCGATCTGTCGAACGTGCAGACGTTCGCCAAACGGCACGTGGTGAGCTACGGCGGCAACCTGCGCTTCAACAGCAACGATCTTTCGATCGCGCCGAACGCCGACAACCGGACCGAGTTCGGCATCTACGGGCAGGACGAGATCTTCCTGTCCGATCACTTCCGCCTCGTCGCCGGCGGCCGCATGGATCGGTTCGATTTCGTCGACAACTTCGTATTCTCGCCGCGCGTCGCCTTCCTGATGAAGCCGGACACGAACCAGACGTTCCGCGTGTCCTACAACAAGGCCTATCGCTCGCCATCAGTGATCAACAACTTCATCGATCTGATCATCTCGCAACCGGTG
This sequence comes from uncultured Acidobacteriota bacterium, assembly GCA_963771395.1. Taxonomy (GTDB): domain Bacteria; phylum Acidobacteriota; class Vicinamibacteria; order Vicinamibacterales; family 2-12-FULL-66-21; genus DATBJJ01. The sequence goes on from CAVYTY010000014.1 coordinate 125,236, forward strand.
AATCTCTCGGCCCTCGGTGTCCGAACCTGTACTGCTCCCGGTCAGCATCGTCGGCAACACCGACCTCGAAGTGCAGTCGCTCGACGCCTTCGAGATCGGATACTCGGGCGTCGTGGCGAACGGCCGCGCGATTCTGTCGGCGGCGTACTACATGAACTGGTTGAAGAACGACATCCTGTTCACGCAGCCGACCGGAGCGGTGTACACCGCGGCCAACCCGCCCTCGAACTGGCCGCTGCCACCCGTCGTCCTCGCGCTCCTCGCCCAGCAGAACATCTTCCTGCCGTCGCGCTTCACGTATCTGAATTTCGGCAAGAGCACGAGCCAGGGAATCGAGCTCGGCGTGAACGCGTACTGAACAGGTACACCAGCCTCTTTGCGAACTACTCGTATCAGAGCGACCCGGATCCGAAGGACTTTCCCCTCTCCGAGCTGAACCTGCCGCCCAACAACCGCTTCAACATCGGTGCGAGCTTCACCTACAACAAGTTCCTGGGGAACATCTCGGTCGCATACACGGATGAAGCCTTCTGGCAGGACGTGCTCAACGATCCGTACCACGGCACGACCGAGCCCTACACTCTCGTCAACGCCGGCTTCGGATTCCGATGGCTGGACGACAAGGTCACGACGTCGCTCAAGGTCGTCAACCTCGCCAATTCCTCGGTCCAGCAGCACGTCTTCGGCGACGTCACGAAGTTCCAGATGGTCGGGGAGATCAAGGTTCAGTTTCCTCGCTGATTGTTCCTCGGCTGATGGTTCAAGAGGTAAAAAGAGGTTCACCGGGTTCAACAGGTTCAGGGTTCACCAGGTTCAGGTAAGCTTGACCTGAACCTTGAACCTAATGAACCCCTGAACCTTTTGAACCCCTTGAACCCCTTGAACCTCTTGAACCTCTTGAACCTCTTGATCCACCTGAACCAGTAATGATCCGTCTGATTGCGTTAGATCTAGACGGGACCGTTCTGGATAGCCACGGACAGATTCCCGACGCGAACTACACGGCCATCGCCCGCGCGATTGACGCGGGCGTCGAGGTGGCGATCGCCACCGGACGACGTTACGAGTTCGCGAGGCTGATCGTCGAGCGCCTCCCGGCGCCCCTCACGCTCATCCTGAGCAACGGTGCCATCGTGAAACAGCATGACGGGCAGACGATGATGCGACGACTCCTGCCGCGCGCAGTCGCGCGGGCGGTTCTCGGGGACACGTCCGAGCATCGTGCGTGCGCGGCGATCATCTTCGACAGGCCCATGGAAGGGCAGGTGATCTTCGAGGCCATCGACTGGAACGATCGGCGGCAGCGCCTGTTCTTGGAGGCGAACCGCCCGTTCGTGAGCGAGCGTTCACCGCTCGTGGACGCCCTGACCGAAGATCCCGTGCAGTTGATGTTCACCGGGCGTTGCGCCGCCATGCGTGGGCTTTTCGACCGTCTGCGGGACGCCGCGCTGACCGAGCTCGGAACCGCGAGCCGGGAAGGCGGTGCCTACTCGGTCTCCCTCACCGAGTACGGCCGTCGCAACTTCTCGCTCGTCGATGTCATGCCGGCCGGCTGCTCGAAAGGGTCCGCGCTCGCCGCGTGGGCGGAGCGTCAGGATCTGTCGCCGGGCGAGGTCATGGCCGTTGGGGACAACCTGAACGACCTCGAGATGCTGGAGTTCGCCGGCATGCCGGTCTTGATGGGGAACGCCATCGACGACCTGAAAACACGCGGCTGGGCCGTGACCGCGACCAATGACGAGGCCGGTGTGGCGCGGGCGATTGAGACGTTCGTGCTCGCCGAGGCGTCCTCGACGAGATATGGCACTTGGAATGAGGTGGGATTGCCGGATACCACGGTCGGAAGCGGCGCGCGGGCGCCGGTCCGATCCCGTCCGCGCCGTGGACCCCGGCGCCCCGAAAAAGAAAAAGTTCTCGGCCAGGCCGCCTGGCGCGAGGCGCGCGCCCTGATCCTGGCGCGCAAGCGGGCGGCTGGCACTCGGGCTCGGCGCTCATGCTGGTCAACCGTCTGGTCGGGCCTCGTCCTTCCCGCGACCTCCAAGTACCTGATCGACGACGTCATCGGCAAAGGCCGCGCGGACCTGCTATGCCGCTGGCCCTTGCGGCCGGCGCGGCGACGATCATCCAGGCCGTGACCTCCTTCGCGCTGTCGCAGGTCCTGGGCGTCGCGGCGCAGCGGGCGATCACCGACATGCGGCGGCGGATCGAGGCGCACGTGGCCCGTCTGCCGGTGCGCTATTTCGACTCGACGCAGGCCGGCGTGCTCATCTCGCGGATCATGTCGGACGCCGAAGGCATCCGCAACATCGTCGGCACGGGCCTGGTCCAGCTCACGGGCAGCCTCGTCACGGCCGTCATCGCGCTCGCGATCCTGTTCTATCTCAACTGGTGGCTCACGCTCGCGACCCTTCGTCGCCCTCGCCGCGTTCGGCGGCGCGATGGCGGTGGCCTTCAAGCGCCTGCGGCCGCTCTTCCGCGAACGCGGGAAGATCAACGCGGAAGTCACCGGCCGTCTGAACGAGACGCTCGGCGGCATCCGGATCGTCAAGACCTACACCGCCGAGAAGCGCGAAGAGCTGGTCTTCACGCAAGGGCGTGCACCGGCTGTTTCGCAACATCGCGCAAGTCGATTACCGGCGTGTCGGCGATCACGGCGTTCTCGACGGTGGTCGTCGGCGTGATCGGCGTCATGATGATCGTCATCGGCGGCCGCGTCGATTCTCGTCGGGCGCGATGACGCTCGGCGACTTCATCTTCTACCTCGTCCTGACCGGGCTGATGGCCGCGCCGGTCGTGCAGATCGCGTCCATCGGCACGCAGATCAGCGAAGCTTTCGCCGGCCTCGACCGGATTCGCGAGCTTCTCGAGATGGCGACCGAGGACGAAGAGGACAGCGGCAAGGCACCGCTCGGGCCGATCGACGGAGAAGTGATTTTCGAGCGACGTCGGCTTCGAGTACGACGCCGGCGTGCCGGTGCTGAAGGACGTCAGTTTCCGCGCGCCGGCCGGGACGACCACCGCGCTCGTCGGGTCGAGCGGGTCGGGGAAGAGCACGCTCATCAGCCTGGTGATGGCGTTCAACCGCCCGGCCAGCCGGCCGGATCCTCGTGGACGGCCGCGATCTCACGACCATCCGGCTGCGCGACTACCGCTCTCAGATCGGCGTCGTGCTCCAGGACAACTTCCTCTTCGACGGCACGGTCGGCGACAACATCCGCTACGGCCGGCCGGACGGCGACGATCGATCAGGTGCGCGAGGTCAGCCGCATCGCGCACGCCGACGAGTTCATCGACGGGTTCGAGAAGGGGTACGACACGGTCGTCGGCGAGCGGGGCGTGAAGCTCTCGGGCGGGCAGCGCCAGCGCGTCGCGATCGCCCGCGCCATCCTCGCCGACCCGCGCATCCTGGTGCTCGACGAAGCGACGTCATCGCTCGACAGCGAGAGCGAGGCGCTCATCCAGGACGGACTGCACTCGCTGCGCCGCGGGCCGCACGACGTTCGTGATCGCCCACCGCCTCTCGACCATCCGCAGCGCCGACCAGATCCTCGTGCTCGAGCATGGCGAAATCGTCGAGCGAGGATCACACCGCGAGCTCCTCGCGCTCGGCGGCCGCTACCGCACGCTACACGACCGGCAGTACAACCTCGAGACCGACCGCTTCATCAACCCGGGCGAGGAGCTGACGCAGAAAGTCTGAAGTCTGACGTATGAAGTCTGAAGTGCGGAAGGTTGAAGGCTGAAGCTCGAAGCGGAAGTGGGAAGGAAGTAGGAAGTCGCAAGTAGGAAGTCGCAAGTAGGAAGTCGCAAGTAGGAAGTGGTACACTTCCCACTTCAACTTCAAGCTTCGAGCTTCAGACTTTCAGCACTTCAGACTTCAAACGTCAGACTTCAGACTTTCCGCATGCAGTTCATCTACACCATGAAGGGTCTGGGCAAGGTTCATCAGCCCGACCACGTCGTCCTCAAAGATATCTGGCTGTCGTTCCTGCCCGGCGCGAAGATTGGCGTCCTGGGCCTGAACGGGTCGGGGAAGAGCAGCCTCCTGCGGATCATGGCCGGGGAGGATCAGAGCTTTCTCGGCGAGGCGTTCCCGGCCGATGGCATCAGCGTCGGATTCCTGCACCAGGAGCCACGGCTCGATGCGGCCAAGACGGTGCTCGGGAACGTCGAGGAAGGCGTCGCCGGAACCCGCGCGCTGCTGACGCGCTACGACGAGATCAACGCGAAGTTCGGCGAGGATCTGTCGCCCGACGAGATGGACAAGGTGCTGGCCGAGCAAGGCCGGGTCCAGGACCAGATCGATGCCGCCAGCGGCTGGGACCTCGATTCGCGGATCGAGCTCGCGATGGACGCGCTGCGGCTGCCACCGCCTGACGCCGAAGTCACCACGCTCTCGGGTGGCGAGCGACGCCGCGTGGCGCTCTGCCGGCTGCTGCTGAAGTCGCCCGACCTGCTGCTGCTCGACGAGCCCACGAACCACCTCGACGCCGAATCGGTGGCGTGGCTGGAGCGTTTCCTCAAGGACTATGCCGGGACCGTCGTCGCCGTCACGCACGATCGCTATTTTCTCGACAACGTCGCTGGCTGGATCCTCGAGCTCGACCGCGGGTCCGGGATTCCATGGGAAGGAAACTACTCGTCGTGGCTGGATCAGAAGCAGCGCCGGCTCGCGATTGAAGAGAAGACCGAAACCAAACGCCAGCGGACGCTGCAGCGCGAGCTCGACTGGATCCGCCTGTCGCCACGAGCGCGCCAGGCCAAGGGCAAGGCACGCCTCAACGCGTACGAAGACCTGCTGGCCGAGGAGACGGCGCAGAAGATCGACCAGGTCGAGATCTACATCCCGTCGGGCCCGCGCCTGGGCGACATCGTCGTCGAGGCGCGCGGGCTCCGCAAAGCCTATGGCGACCTGCTGCTGATGGATGACGTCAGCTTCACGCTGCCGCGCGGCGGCATCGTCGGCGTCATCGGGCCTAACGGCGCGGGCAAGACGACCCTCTTCAGGATGATCACGGGACAGGAGCAGCCGGACGGCGGCACGCTCAGGCTGGGCGAGACCGTCAAGGTCGGGTACGTCGACCAGTCGCGCGATTCGCTCGGGGATGACAAGAGCGTGTGGGACGAGATCACGGGAGGAAACGACGAGGTGGAGCTCGGGAAGCGCAAGGTCGCGTCGCGCGCCTACGTCTCGTGGTTCAACTTCAAGGGCCGCGATCAGCAACGCAAGGTCGGCGCGTTGTCCGGCGGCGAGCGCAACCGCGTGCATCTGGCGAAGCTCCTGAAGGCGGGCGGCAACCTCCTGCTGCTCGACGAGCCGACCAACGATCTCGACGTCGACACGCTGCGGGCCCTCGAGGAGGCGCTGCTGGCCTTCGCCGGCTGCGCCGTCGTCATCAGCCACGACCGCTGGTTCCTCGATCGCATCGCCACGCATATCCTCGCGTTCGAAGGCGACAGCAAAGTCGTCTGGTTCGAGGGGAACTATCAGGATTACGAGGCCGATCGGCACCGCCGTCTCGGCGCTGAAGCGGATCAGCCGCATCGGATCAAGTACAGGAAGCTGACGCGGTAATCTGCAGGTTCAAAGGGGTTCAAGAGGTTCAAAGGGGTTCAAGAGGTTCAGAGGGTTCAGGAGGTTCAAAAGGTTCATTAGGTTCAGTGGGTTCAGAAGGTTCAGTGGATTCAGGGAGGTTCAGGAGGTTCAATCATCCCGTTCAGAGTCGTGCGCTCGGTGCGACCTCGGCTGAACCTCTCGCGCGCGCCTGAACCTGTTGAACCTTCTGAACCTTTACGAACCTATGAACCTCTTGAACCCTTTGAACCTTCTGAACCCAATGAACCTCCTGAACCTAGTGAACCTCCTGAACCTGCCCCATCAAGCGTAAAATCCTGACCGTGCGACTGATCCCTGTGCTCGCGCTCGTGGCCGCCCTGCCGCTCGCCTGCGCGAGCTGCTCCGACAGCGGCCAGCCGCGCGCGCGCTTTCTTTCCATCGCCACCGGCGGGACAGGCGGCGTCTACTATCCCTACGGCGGCGGCCTCGCCAAGGTCCTCAACGAGAACCTGTCCGGCGTCCGGGCGACGGCGGAGGTCACGTCGGCGTCGGTCGACAACCTCAAGCTGATTCGCGACGGCCGGGCGGACGTCGCGTTCGTGCTGGCGGACACGCTCGCCGACGCGGTCGCAGGCCGCGGCGCGTTCGACGGCCGTTCCGTCCCGGCTGCGAGCCTCGCTGTTCTCTACTCCAACTACACCCACATCGTCACCACGGCCGCCAGCGGTATCGCGTCGGTGGCGGATCTTCGCGGCAAGACCGTGTCGACCGGCTCGCCTGGCAGCGGCACCGAGGTGATCGCGGTCCGGGTGTTGCGCGCCGCCGGCCTCGATCCGGATCGCGACGTGACGCGCCAGGGCCTCGGCGCGTCGGAATCCGCGGGAGCCTTGAAGGACGGCAAGGTCGCCGCATTCTTCTTCAGCGGCGGAATCCCGACAGGGGCCGTCCAGGATCTTGCCCACACGCCAGGAATGACGATGCGATTGCTGGCGAATGCTGAAACGCTCCCGTCCCTGCAGCGTGACTACGGCGAGTTGTACTTTCCGCTCGAGATCCCGGCGGGCGCCTATCGCGGCATCGATCAGGCGGTCTCCGTCGTCGGCGTGGCCAACGTCCTCGTCGTCAACCGCTCGATGGCCGACGATCTTGCGCACGACATCACGCGCGTGCTGTTCGAGAAGAAAGCTGAGCTGGCCGCGATCCATCCCGAGGCAGCCCACCTCTCCCTCGAGCGCGGATCCGCAGGGTCTCCTGCCTCGTATCATCCAGGAGCGCAGCGTTTCTACACCGAGCAGAAGGTCACCCGATGAATATGCTGACCAGTTCGATTGACAGCATCACCCTCGGCAGCGATAGCGGTTCCGGAAGTCCGCCTGCTCGTGCCGGGATTGACAACCAGGACGGCCCATCGCGGGAAACACTGCGGGCGCTTCACGACGATGCGGTTCGGCTCGCGCGCGGGCGATTGCTGATGGCCCTGCCCGTGCCGCTTGGGATCGCGGTCTTGATCTACGTCATGGCGATAGATCCGACCAGCGCATGGGTACTGGCTGCCCCAACCGTGGGTCTGATCGCCCTGCTCGCCGGAGTCGTCCGTGAATGGTTGCGGCTTCGCCGTGCCGACCCTATCGAGAACTGGCAGCGGGAGCGCCAGGAGGAGCTCCAGGAGTCCGTTGCGCTCGCCGAGCACCAGGCGCGCATCCTCGGTGTCACGCCGTATATCAGCTACGGCGTCGCCGCCATGGTGGCCGTTGTCACAGGTGTTCAGTTCATGGTGCCGGGGGTCGGGGCATCCATCGAGCTGGCCGCGTTGGTAAAGCCCGCGGTGCGCGCCGGCGAGTGGTGGCGCCTTCTCTCCGCGTCGTTTCTGCACGGGAATCTCTGGCACCTCATCGGTAACCTGAGCGCACTGGTTGCGCTCGGAACACTGGTCGAGGCGTACAGACAGGCGCGCGCGTGTGCCGCTGGCGTATCTCGCCGGCGTCATCGTGGGCAGCCTTGCCAGCACACTGCTGTTGGCGGATTCCAGTGTGGGTGCATCTGCCGGCGTACTTGGCCTCCTGGGGTATCTGCTGATGGCTGGCGGCGAGGCGACGGCATCGCGCGCCTGGATGCGGAGGGGCCTGCTCCGATTGATGGTGACGATAGCGGTGACAGGGCTCGCGGGCTACTTCTTCATCGATAACGCTGGCCATGCCGGTGGTGTCCTCGGGGGTGTCTTCGCCGGTGCGCTCAGTGCTCGCGCGAACCGGATCGGCGGCGAGTGGCCGCGCCGTCTCGACGTCGGCGGTTTCGGCGCGTGTGTGGTTCTTCTGGCCGGGACAGTCTTCACGATCGGACGCCTGTTGCACGCGTGGTGACCGAGGCCCTCGCGCCGTTTCAGGAATCGCCAGGGCGCGCGCTTCAGGGATGGTCTCGCCGGGCCGCGACTGCGCTCGCAATCGGGCTCTCGCTCTATTCGCTCTACTGGGTCCTCTTCATCGTCCAGCCCCAGATCTATCGCGTCAGCTTTCTCCTCGTCGCGCTCGTCCTGGTCTTCATGCTCTTCCCGGCCAGTCACGGATTGGGCTCGAGGCGTATTGCGATAGTCGACTGGGTGCTGATCGCCGCCTCCATAGTGTCGCTGTCGTGGCCGATCGCCGACTTCGGACGGTTCGTCTACCGAGCCGCGGATCCTCTAACAATCGACGTCGCGCTCGGTGGGATGACGATTCTCCTCGTGCTCGAAGCCACGCGACGGTCTGTCGGCTGGATCCTGCCAGCCACGGCGATTGGCTTCATCGTCTACGGGTGGGCCGGGCCGTTCTTCGACCGCATCGGGCTCGGGCTCATCGCCCACCGCGGCTACGGGCTCGACCGTCTCGTGGGCACGCTCTACATGACGCTCGAAGGGATCTTCGGCGTTCCCCTCGACGTCGCCTCGACTTACATCATCCTCTTCACGATCTATGGTGCCGTGCTCGAGCAATCCGGGGCCGGCCGTTTCTTCATCGACTGGTCGATAGCCGCGATGGGCCGCTCCCGCTCGGGTGCGGCCCCAGGGCGGACCGTGACCGTCGCCGGGTTCCTGCTCGGCACGGTGTCGGGGAGCGGTGTGGCCACGACCGTGATGTTGGGGTCGGTCGCGTGGCCGCTGCTGCGAGGCGCGGGTTATCGCCCGGAGATCGCCGGCGCGATCCTCTCCGCGGCCGGCATCGGCGCGATCATCTCGCCGCCAACCCTTGGCGCGGCGGCCTTCCTGATTGCCGAGTTCCTGAAGATCTCGTATCTCCAGGTGCTCGTGATGGCGACCATCCCCACGCTGCTCTACTACCTCTCAATCCTGCTGATGATCGAGGCGGACGCCCGGCGGCTCGGCGCGAGAGGTCACATGCCGGACGTGGAACCCGCCGGCACGCTCTTCCGGAAGTATGGCTACCATTTCACGTCGCTCGTCGCCATCGGAGTGTTCATGGTTGCGGGCCTGTCCGCGTTCCGGGCAGTGTTCTGGGCGACGACGCTCGCCGTCGCCCTGAGCTTTCTCCGCCGCGAGACGGCGTTGACGCCGCGACGCCTGGCGGCGTCGCTCGAGGGCGGTGCGATAGGCGTACTCGGCGTCTGCGCCACGACCGCCACCGCGGGCATCATCGTGGGCATCGTGACGCTGACCGGTCTGGGGCTCAAGATCTCCGGCCTCATCGTCGCGCTCGCCGGAGGCCACCTCGTCCTGACTGTCGTCTACTCGGCGCTCGCGGTCTGGATGCTCGGCCTGGCGGTGCCGGTCACCGCCTCGTACATCATCGCCGCGGTCATGGTCGCGCCGGCGCTCGTGCAGGCGGGAGTCTCCGACGTCGCCGCGCACATGTTCATCTTCTACTACGCCGTGCTCTCCGAGGTCAGCCCGCCGACCGCCCTCTCGCCGTTTGCCGCGGCGGCACTCACGGGCGGCAATCCCTTCGCGACGATGATGCTGACCTGGAAGTACACGCTGCCGGCGTTCCTCGTCCCGTTCGTCTTCACCCTGACGCCCGACGGTCTCGGCATCCTGATGCAGGGCACTCCGGCGAGCATTGCGACGGTTACGGTGACCGCCGCCGCTGGCATCGCAGCATTGGCGGCGGCGTTCGGGGGATGGATTCGTGGTCCGGCCTCGACCCTCGAGCGGGGCGTCGCCGGCGTTGCCGGTGGGCTCCTTTGTTATGCGGCCCCTTGGGCCGACCTGACCGGTCTGGCGCTCCTGGGTGTGGTGCTCTTCTTGCACTTGGGAAGGCGTCACCCGCAAGTTAGGCGATGATTGATGCCAGTCAACGAGGTTGGTATCAATGGTTTAGCGAGAACTGGCAAGCCGGGTGGTGGTCGAGTCGGCCACTTTACGGCAGCCGCAAAGTAGCAAACTGACAATATTTGTCAAAGGGTACATGATGTCTTCCTTCAAAGCCGGGGCACGGAGCGAGTCGGGGTTCACGCTGATCGACCTGCTCTTCGTGATTGCGCTCATCGGGCTGCTCTCGTCGATGGCGATTCCGGGCCTGATGCGGGCGCGCGGCGCGGCACAATCAGCGTCCGCGCTCGGGACGATAAAAGTCGTCAATGGCGCGCAACTGAGCTACGCGATTTCGTGCGGGCTGGGTTTCTACTCGCCCGATATTCCACAGCTCGGCGTAATACCGCCAGGTTCAAGCGAGGCGTTCCTGCCGCCGGAAATGTCGGGCGGTCCGACGTTCATCAAGAGCGGCTACAACTTCAGCATGGCTGGGGTCCCCATTGCCGGCGCTCCGGGGTCCTGCAACGGTCTCGGGCCGGGTTTGGCGTCGGCCGGATATGCCCTGGTCGCGGATCCGCTGGATGTGTCACCGGGCGCGCGCTACTTCGGAACCAATTCCGACGGCACCATCTACGAGGACCGGGCGAGCTACTCGACTACCATGCCTGAGTCGAGCTCACCTCCCGGAGGGGCGCCCATCAAGTAAGACCGTTCGGGCCTCGGTCTGACGCCGCGCGACGCTCCCGGGAGGGGGCGCGCGTGCCTGAGACCGAGGCCGCCTCACTACCTCCTGGCCTCAATCCACTCTCGACCCGCTCCAATTCCCGCGCTCATCGCCGTCACGGATTCCCAGCCGTCCGCACCATAGCTCACACGCCTTTTCTGGTATCGTTACTCCTTCCGAGGGGGAGGGTGACTGATGCTCAAGGGTACCAGGCGCGGCGGGCGTGTCCTTGCGGCTTCGCTGCTGCTGATGGCCATCGCGTCCGCGGCGGCGGCGCAGACCATCACGACGCCGAAGCAGCAATTCGGCTTCAACATCGGCGACGACTATCAGCTCGCCACCTACACGCAGTTCGTCGACTACTGGCAGAAGCTCGACAAGGAATCCGAGCGGATGAAAGTGGTGGAGATCGGCAAGACCGCCGAGGGCCGGCCGCAGCTGATGGCCATCATCACCTCTCCCGAAAACCACAAGAAGCTCGAACGGTACAAGGAGATATCCCGCAGGCTGGCGACTGCCGAGGGGCTGACCGACGACCAGGCGCATGCGCTCGCGAAGGAAGGCAAGGGCGTCGTCTGGTTCGACGGCGGCCTGCACGCCACCGAGGTCCTCGGCGCGCATCAATTGATCGAAACCGTCTATCAGCTCGTGAGCCGGTCGGACGCCGAGACGACCCGCTTCCTGAACGACCTGGTCATCCTTGCCGTGCACGCGAACCCCGACGGGATGGAGCTCGTGTCGAGCTGGTACATGCGCGAGAGCGAACCCACGCGCCGCTCGGCCGGCGGCCTGCCGCGGCTGTACCAGAAGTACATCGGTCACGACAACAACCGTGACTTCTACATGTCGACGCAGCCCGAGAGCACGAACATGAACCGCGCGATGTACCATCGAGTGGTTCCCGCAGATCATGTACAACCATCACCAGACCGGTCCGGCCGGCACGGTGATGTTCGCGCCGCCGTTCCGCGACCCGTTCAACTTCAACTTCGACCCGCTCATTCCCTCCCAGCTCGACCTGGTCGGCGGCGGCCATGCACAGCCGCTTCGCCTCGGAGGGAAAGCCAGGCGTGACGAGCAAGAAAGGCTCGAGCTACTCCACCTGGTGGAACGGTGGCCTGCGGACGATGGCCTACTTCCACAACATGATCGGACTGCTGACCGAGACGATCGGGAATCCCGACCCCGACGAGCATTCCGTTCATCCCGGCGAAGCAGCTGCCAGACTCCAACCTGCATTTCCCGATCGAGCCGCAGGTCTGGCACTTCCGGCAGTCGATCGACTACTCGGTGACCGCCAACTACGCGGTCTTCGACATCGCGTCGCGTAACAAGGAGAACTTCCTCTACAACATCTACCAGATGGGGAAGAACTCGATCGATCGCGGCAACCGCGACAGCTGGACGGCCACGCCCCGCCGGATCATTGCCGCGCAGACCGCCGTCAGCGGCGGCCGCGGCGGCCGCGGCGACGCGCCGGCCGGCGGTGATGAGCCCGATGCCGCCGGTGGGGGCCGGGGTGGCCGTGGCGGCGGTGGTTCGCCCGAGGACTTCAGGAAGCTCCTGCGGGACCCCGCCACGCGTGACCCCCGTGGTTACATCCTGCCGTCGGACCAGCCAGACTTCCCGACCGCCACCAAGTTCATCAACGCGCTCCTCAAGACGGGCGTGACCGTCCATCGCGCGACGGCCCCGTTCACGGTGGCCGGCAAGAGCTACCCCGCCGGTTCTTACGTCGTCAAGTCCGCGCAGGCGTTCCGGCCGCACGTGCTCGACATGTTCGAGCCGCAGGACCATCCCGACGACATTCCGTATCCCGGCGGTCCTCCAACCCGGCCGTACGACAACGCGGGCTGGACGCTGGCTTTTCAGATGGGGGTGAAGGTCGACCGCGTGCTCGACGGCTTCGACGGCACGTTTGAAAAGCTGAGCGGCCTGCAGAAGCCGGCGCCCGGCAGGGTGACGACGACCGCGACGGGCGGCTACACGTTCAGTCACGCGGTCAACGATTCGTTCACGGCGATCAACCGGCTGATCGCGGCCGGGGAAGAGGTCGCCTGGATGTCGTCGGGGCCGCAGCAGGGGGCGTTCTTCGTGGCGACGAAGGCGTCCACCGCGTCCCTCGTCGCCAAGATTGCGGCGGATCTGGGACTCAACTTCGAGGGCGTGCCGGCGCGGCCGGCCGGCGAAGCCATCAAGCTCCGCAAGCTTCGGATCGCCCTGGCTGATCAGTACGGCGGTTCAATGCCCTCGGGCTGGACCCGCTGGCTTCTCGAGCAGTTCGAGTTCCCCTTCGAGGTCGTGTTTCCGCAGGCGCTCGATGGGGGGAACCTGGCCAGCCGCTTCGATGTGATCATCTTTCCGTCCGGCGTCGGGCCCGCGCCAGCTGGCGGTGGGCGTGGAGGCCGGGGTGGCGGGGGAGGCGGGGGCGGCGGACGCGGCGCCGGCGCGGGGGCAGGCATCCCGCCCGAGTATCAGAGCCAGCTCGGGGCGTACACGTCGGCCCAGACCGCTCCACACTTGAAGAAGTTCCTCGAGGACGGCGGGACGATCCTGGCGGTGGGGCGTTCGTCGACGAACCTCGCGGAGCTCATGGGGCTGCCGGTCGACAATCACCTCGTCGAGCGGGGTTCCGACGGAACCACCCGCCCCCTGCCCTCGGAGAAGTACTACGTGCCGGGTTCAGTGCTCAGGGTCGCTGTTGACAACACCGCGCCCATCGCCCACGGCATGACCAACCCGCTCGACGTGTTCTTCGACAACAGTCCGGTGTTCCGGCTCGAGCCGGCGGCGGCATTGAAGGGAGTTCGTCCCATCGCGTGGTTCGACAGCCCGAATCCGCTGCGCAGCGGCTGGGCCTACGGCCAGGGTTATCTGCAGGGTGGGGTGGCCGTGATCGAGGCCCCCGTCGGGAAGGGCAGGCTCTTCCTCTTCGGCCCCGAGATCACGTTCCGCGCGCAGCCGCACGGCACGTTCAAATTCCTGTTCAACGGGATCTATCTCGCCGCGCGCCCGCCTGGCGCGGGCGCGCCGACCGACAACAGCGGGCGCTGAGACGGAGCGCCGGGGCTCGAATACCAGAACACCGTAGCTTCCGCCTCGCCCACGTGGAAGGTGACCAAGCGCCTGCGGCCCGAGCGCCGCGCGAAGTCGCGGCGCGAGAGCGCTTGGGGGTGGGGCCCCAAGCGCATTGATAAACGAAAGAGCCGGGCCGCGATGTGTCGCGGCCCGGCTCTTCTTGTTTCGCCGCAGTACTGCTGACTCGGGGCGTCAGCGGCGCTTCTTGGCCTTGACCTTGGCTTTCGGTGCCTTCTTGACCGCCTTCTTTGCGGCCTTCTTCACCTTGGCGACTGATTTCTTTGCCTTCGACTTGGCCGACTTCACCGCCTTGCGGGCTTTGGCGACCGGCTTCGCAGCCTTCTTGGTGGTTTTCTTGGTTACTTTCCTGGCCGCGGCCTTCACCGTCTTCTTGGCGCGCTTGATTGCGCGCGTGGCCGTGGTTTTCGCGGCCCGTCCGGCTGCCGCGGTCTTCTCGGCGGCCCCACTGACGGCGGCGATGGCTGCCGTGCCGGCCGACTTCGCAGTGGTCACCGCTGAGGAAGCCACATTGGACGCTGCCGTGGCGGCGTCCTGCGCCGTCTCAGAGACGGTCTTCGCGGCACTGCCGACGGCGCCCCCGACGGCTTCCGCCGCTCGCGTCAGCGCGCTGTCTTCCGTTGTCTCGCTTGCTCGTTCATCGGACATGGATGCTCCCTTCGCACCTTATACTTCCGCGCAACCGGCAAGACTCTCTGGTTTTGAGCGGGATTGTGGCCTGTGGTGTCGGATCTCACGGTGAAGTCGCCAGGTACGGCAGTTCAACAGAATGCGTGTCGCGCATACTAGCAGAGACTCGGCGAAAAAGCGCAACGAAGTGAGTCCACCTTTCAAATACGACGCTCGGATTCTCGACGCGCTCGCCGGGCACGGCCTCGTTCCGCGCCCGGACACGCCGCCACATCTGCTCCGAGACGCCGTGCGAGATCTCTACCGCTACGAGATCAGACGCCTCCGGCTGTCGCTGCTCGCCGGGCAGATCGCCAAACGCGACTACGCGGACCACGTCGTGGCGCTCCGCCGCAAGTATCCGCTGCTGTCGGTGCCGGTCGAACAATGGGTGACCAGTTCTGTAACCCCACCGTGATCTCCGCGCCCTCCGCCGACCCATTGCCGCTACCATACCCACATGCAGGACTTCGAAGGGCTTGGCGTCTTCTACCTCGGGCGTCGGTACAACATGGCGGCCGGCCGCACGTCGGACGAGGCGGTCCTCTACGACTCGCGCGACCTGGTGACTCACGCTGTCTGCGTCGGGATGACCGGGAGCGGCAAGACAGGTTTGTGTCTGTCGCTCATCGAGGAAGCGGCAATCGATGGGGTGCCGGTCATCGCCATCGACCCGAAGGGTGACCTCGGCAACCTGCTCCTGACATTCCCAGAGCTGTCTGCCTCGGAGTTCCGCCCGTGGGTCGACGAGGACGAGGCCCGTCGCGCGGGGCAGACGGCCGACGCGTTTGCCGCCGCCGAGGCGGAGCGGTGGCGCGCGGGGCTGGCCGAGTGGGGGCAGGACGGCACTCGCATCGAGCGGCTGCGGAATGCGGCGGAGTTCACA
The DNA here is from genome assembly GCA_963771395.1 of uncultured Acidobacteriota bacterium. Classification (GTDB taxonomy): domain Bacteria; phylum Acidobacteriota; class Vicinamibacteria; order Vicinamibacterales; family 2-12-FULL-66-21; genus DATBJJ01. Next base: position 140,411 of record CAVYTY010000014.1, read on the forward strand.
ATCTACACCCCCGGCAGTCGCGCGGGCGTCCCCGTGTCCATCCTCAGTTCATTTGCGGCGCCGCCGCCGGCGGCGCGCACCGACAGCGAGTCGATGACCGAGCGTGCCGGCAGCACGGCGACCAGCGTGCTGGCTCTGGCAGGTCTCGAGGCCCCTCCGCGCAGCCGGGAGCACACGCTCGTCACCAGGCTCTTCGTGGATGCCTGGGGAGAGGGCCGCGACCTGGATCTCGCCACCCTGATTCAGCATGTGCAGACGCCACCTTTCCCCAGGGTCGGCGTTGTCGACCTCGAGGCGTTCTTTCCGTCAAAGGACCGGTTCGCGCTGGCAATGCAGCTCAATGGGCTGCTGGCCGCGCCCGCCTTTGCGACGTGGCTGGAGGGCGTGCCGCTCGACCCGGCCAGCCTGCTCTATTCACCGAAAGGCAAGCCGCGGGTCGCGGTGTTCTCAATCGCCCACCTCGGCGACGCCGAGCGGATGTTCTTCGTCTCGTTGCTGCTCAATCAGGTCGTAGCGTGGATGCGGGGGCAGACGGGGACGACGAGTCTGAGGGCGGTGTTGTACATGGACGAGATCCTCGGGTACTTTCCGCCGGTGTCGACCCCACCGTCGAAGGGCCCGCTGATGACCCTCCTGAAGCAGGGCCGTGCCTTCGGGTTGGGCGTCGTGCTGGCGACGCAGAACCCCGTCGATCTGGACTACAAGGCGCTCTCGAATATCGGCACCTGGTTCCTTGGCCGGCTCCAGACCGACCGTGACAAGGCGCGCGTGCTCGATGGGCTCGAGGGCGCGGCGGCCGGGTCGATGGACCGCGGCGAGACGGATCGTCTGCTCTCGGCGCTCCCCAAGCGGGTCTTTCTCCTGCACAACGTGCACGACAAGGCCCCGGTCGTGTTCCAGACCCGATGGACAATGTCGTACCTCAGGGGGCCGCTCTCGAGGGACCAGGTTCGGGCGCTTACTCCGGAGGCCGGGGGCCAGAGGCCTGAGGCCGCTGGTGAGAGAGCAGAGGCCGGAGCCCAGCGGCCAGGGACCTCACGTCAGGGGCCAGAGGCCGGCGGCCAGAGGACAGGGGCGGGAGACCACGGGTTGTCAGCGGCCCCGATCATTTCGCCGGGCATTCAGCAGTACTTCGTGCCGGCCGCGGCTTCCGGCTCCGTCCGCTACACGCCCGTCGTCCTTGGGGCGGCGCGTGTCGGGTTCGGCGATGCGAAGCTCGGAATCGACGAGGTTCGCGACGTGATCTACGCCGCGCCGTTCGGGACGGGCGCGCTCGCCGTCGATTGGGCCACGGCCACACGGGTCGACGTCGCAACGGCCGATCTGCGGGATGCCGGCCAGCCGGGCGCGGCCTACGAAGAGGTGCCGGCGCCAGGGTTGCTGGCGAAGAACTATGCGGTCTGGAGCAAGGATTCGGCGCGCTGGCTCTCGCAGTCCGAGACGCTCGAGCTCATGCGGCAGCGCGAACTGAAGTTGACTTCGAATCCCGGCGAAAGCGAGCGCGACTTTCAGATTCGGGTGCGGGACGCGCAGCGGGTCGCCCGCGACGCGGCGGTTGACGCCGTGCGCAAGAAGTACGCGTCCAAACAGGCGCAGTTCGAGGAGCAGCGTCGACGCGCGGCGGCGTCTGTCGAGCGCGAGGCCGCACAGGCGTCCCAGCAGAAGCTCCAGACCGGTCTGTCGGTAGGTGCGACGATTCTTCGGCGCGCTGTTCGGCCGTAAGGCGATCAGTGTGGGGTCCCTCGGCCGCGCGACGACCGCCGCGCGGGGCGTCGGCCGGAGCATGAAGGAGACCGACGACATCCGGCGCGCGAACGAGAATCTCGGCGCCGTCGAGGAGCGGGCTCGCGCCCTCGAAGACGAGATCGCCGAGGAGACACGCCGGATCACCGAGCAGTTCGACGCAGCCGGCACGCTCGAACCCGTCTCACTCACGCCGAAGCGCGGGCAGGTCTCGGTGCAGCTCATCGGGCTCGGCTGGCTGCCAGACGAGCGCGGTTGACGAAGCGCTCGTCGGGGCGTCGAGGCCCGTGGGCAAGAGGACCAGCCCGATGAGATAGAGCGTGAGGGCAAGGAACGCAACGTATCCCGTCGCGGGTCCGGTCGGCGCGTAGTCGAGTGCGCCGAGCGTGATGCCCTCCATCAGGGCCGTCATGACCCTCTTGATCAGGCCGCGCCCAGGCGCGTAGAGCGACTCGAGCGCGACGAACCTGAGGAGGAACGCAGACCCAAGGAGCACCGAGAGGCTGCGGAGCATGCCCATGCGATCGCGAACGGCGGTCAGCGTCGTCAGCAGCTGCACCAGAAAGAATACGCCGACGAGGACGTGCAGGAGGCCCGAGTCCGGCGTCAGAAGATTGAAAACCTGGGCGGATGCTGCAAACAGCGCCAGCAGCACCACGCTCCCGCAGGCGTTCTCGATCCCGGTCCGGCGCGGACCGAGGAGCCGCTCGTGGGCGAAGACGCCCGCGCGGACGAGCGACCCCAGCAGCAGCACCGCCAGGACGAGCGCCATGAGCGGTGGCGGCACGAGGTGGACGTCCGCACCGAGGCGAAGCCCTCCAAGGAGCGCCACCGTCAGGAACAGACAGGGGAGGACGAACGCCTCTCGCAACGGGCTCATCGCCTTGGCCTCAGCAGCCTCAGCGGGTTGAAGTCAGAGGCTTCGCTCGTCAGCCCTCGCTGCAGCTCGGCCCGCAGCTCGTCGGCCGTGTGTATGCTCACATCCGGATCGTCGACGACCAGCCGGTGATCGGGTGCCAGCGCGATTGCTCGATCGATCGCCTGGAGGCCGTTCTTGAACAGCGCGTCATCACTGTAGAGACGCCCCCAGCCCTGGCGGTAGTAGGTGTAGGCGATGTAGAACTGCGTCAGCGCGTCGCGCCCGGCCGGGTCGGCCCGCAAGAGTGCTGCGCGAGCTTCGTCGAACTGGTCCCGCTTGAAGAACGCCAGGCCGTCCTGGAACGCCTGCTGGTCGATGCGGTAGGCGCCGACGGTCGAGGTCAGGCCTCCGGTGAATTCGGCCACCGTCTGTGGCTGCGCCGCATACATCCAGACAATCGCCGCCCCGTAGAGCACGGTGCCCGCCAGCCCTGCCGCCCTCACCAACGAATCACGCATCCTCATCGTAGTGTGCCCTCTGGGGGCGCGGCTCGCAACTCGCGCCTCGCAGCTCGCCTTCGGGTCTTCGAACCCTTTGACCTCGGGGCATTAGAAAATCGAGATCTGACCCCAATGGCATGACAAATGCGCCGGGGGTCAGACCGCTGAATTTTCTGATCAGATCGGCCGTTGAACCCGTTTGAAGCCCTGAACCAACCTTTACCCACCACAGACCGTCTGAGTAAACTAGAAACCTACCTATGTAGATTTCAAGCATGACAGGAGCTGAAGCGTGTCTCCCCGTCTCAACCTGACCTATCCGACCGCGCTCGTGCTGCAGGCCCTGACCCGAGGGTTCCACCATGGCTTCGACATCATGGACGCCACCGGGCTGCCGAGCGGCACCGTCTATCCGATCCTGCGGCGGCTCGATCGTGAGGGCCTGCTGACGTCCGCCTGGGAAAAGCAGGCGACAGCGCAACGCGAACAGCGTCCCCCGCGGCGCTACTACGAAATCACCGGCGCGGGCGAGGCGATGCTCGCCGGCGCGCTCGCGCGTTACCGGGCCCTCGACAAGGCGGTATCACCCCGCCGGCTCAAACCATCGCGCGCCTGACCATGCGAACAACCTGGCGCGATCCGCTCGCTCTTCGGCTGTGCCTGGCGCTCGTGCGCGTGTTCGGGGTCGTCGTGCCCGCCCGGTCCCGGGGCGAGTGGCGCGCCGAGTGGGAGGCCGAAGTCCGTTATCGCTGGCAGATGCTCGACCGAGGTGAACAGCTTGACTGGAGAACCCGCATGGATTTGTTCCGCCGCGCGCTAGGCGCATTGCCCGACGCCGCCTGGCTTCGCCGACAGTTCACCGCCGACGCCGATGTCGTGCACGACGTGAAGCACGGCGTTCGCATGCTCATCAAGACGCCGTCCTTCAGTTGCTCGGCCGTCTTGATTCTGGCGCTGGGCATCGGCGGCACGGTGTCGATCGTCGCGCTCCTCGACACGCTCCAGTTCAGGCCCCTGGCCTATCAGGATGCCGAACGCGTCGTCACCATCTGGCAGCGTCCGGCCGCGCGCCCTTCGGAGCGCGAGGACGTGGCGCCCGCCGACTTCCTCGATTGGCGCGACAGGGCGCGCTCGTTCTCGGTGATAGCCGGAGTGATCCCGTATTCCATGGACTTCACGGGCGGGACCGCGCCCGAGGTGCTTTTCGGCGCACAGGTCACCGAAGGCTTCTTCGACGCCGTCGGGATGCCCCCGATGATCGGACGCGGGTTTCTGCCAGAGGAGCACGTCCGCGGCGCGCGTCGTGCGGTCATCATCACGTATGGCTTCTGGCAGTCCCGCTATGCAGGCGACCCCAACATCGTCAACAAGACGATCAGCATGGAGAACGAGCCGTGGACGATCGTGGGCGTGCTGCCCCGATCGTTTGCGCCGCAGCTCCTGCCGCGACCGGGCGAGCTCGTCGTCTGGACGCCGAAGATCGTCCAGGAGTATGAGAAGCGCATCCGGGCCAGTGCCTGGTGGAACGTCGTCGCGCGCCTCGCACCGGGCGTGACCGTCGAGCAGGCCCAGAGCGAGATGGACACGATCTCGGCCGCGCTCGCCAGGGAAAACCCGCGGACCAACGCCACGAGCAGCGCGGTCGTCGTCCCGCTGCGCGAGCACCTGATGGGCGGCGTCCGGCTGCCGCTCGTGCTGATGTTGGGTGCGGTGGTGCTCGTCCTGGGCATCGGCTGCGCGAACGTGGCCAGCCTGCTCCTCGCCAGAGGCATCGAGCGCAGCCGCGAGTTTGCCATCCGCTCGGCGCTCGGGGCCGGGCGATCGCGCCTGGTCCGGCAGCTGGTCGCCGAGAGCCTCCTGCTGTCGCTCGTCGCGGCTATCGCCGGACTTGCCCTCGCGCACTGGACGCTTGGAGGCATCGTCGCGATCGCTCCTGCAGGTCTGCTCCGGCTGCGGGAGGCGGCGATCGACGGGCGCGTGCTCGTATTCGCCGCGGCATTGACGACAGTGACGGCGATCGTCTTCGGATTGATTCCGGCGCTGCAGTTCTCGAAACAGGGGCGCGATGTGCTTCGCGAGCGGCAGCCCGACTCGGTGCGCGGATCGTTTCGCCGCGGCCTCGTCGCGGCGGAGGTTGCCATCGCGCTGGTGCTGCTCGTCGGCGCGGGCCTTCTCGTCAAGAGCTTCGGCCGCCTGCTCGCGGTTGATCCCGGGTTCTCGCCCCAGGGCGTGGTGATGGTGCAGGTGTTCGCCGGGGATCGGTATGACGCGCCCGACCGCGCGCGGACCTTCTTCAGGTCGACGATCGAGCAGATGCAGGCGCTTCCCGGCGTGCAGGCCGCCGGCGCGGTGTCGGCGATGCCCTTTGCGCTGTCGAACATCAACATTCGGAGCGGGCTGGAGGTCGTCGGCCGGCCGGCCGTGAAAGACGTGGAGCGGCGGAGCACCTACGTGACGCATCGCGAGCCCCGGCTACTTCACCGCCATGTCGATCCCGCTCCGCGAAGGACGGCTGCTCGAGGACCGGGACAGCGAGACGGCTCCTGTCGTCGCCGTGATCAGCGAGGGTCTTCGCCGGCGCGAGTGGCCCGAGGAAAGCCCGATCGGGCGGCGTTTGCGTATCTCGTGGCAGGGAAAACCGGTCGAAGCGGAGGTCGTTGGCGTCGTGAGCCAGATTCGGCATGATGGGCTCGACACCGCGCCACGACCTGAAGTGTTTCTCTCGCTGCCGCAGTTCCCGTTCAGCTCGATGACCTACGTCGTCCGCGGTGCCGGCGATGCCGCGCGCGCTCATCGATCGGGTGAAGCGTCAGATCTGGACCGTCGATCCGCTGCAGTCTGTGTACGACGCGGCCAGCGTGGAACGGCTGGTACACGCGTCCGTCGTGCGGCAGCGGTTCAGCATGAGCGTGATGTCGGCATTCGCCCTTGTCGCGCTCCTGCTTTGCGCGAGCGGCATCTACGGGATCATCAGCTTCACGACGACACAGCGAACGCGCGAGATTGGCGTGCGCATGGCGCTCGGCGCCGACGGACCGATGATCCGGGGGATGGTCCTGCGCGAGGCGGCCACCGTAATCCTGATTGGGCTCGCGGCGGGCATCGTGGGCGCATTGGCGGCGTCGCGTTTTCTGCAGACGCTCCTGTTCGAGGTGCGGCCCGGTGATCCGCTGACGATTGCCAGCGTGTCTCTGCTGCTGGCCGTTGTCGGGCTGGCGGCCTGCTACGCGCCCGCGCGCAGGGCCACACAAGTCGATCCTCTCGTCGCGCTCAGGAGCGACTAGGCCCAGGGCTCAGGGCTCAAGCAAAACCTTCGACCGAGTAATCACGGTTCTTGCGTGAGCCATGAGCCTTGATGCCCTGAGCCGAGATTTAGCGCCCGAGGTCGAGCGCCACGATCTGTTTGAGGTCGCGCAGGTAGAGGGTGGTGCCGCTGAGCGTGGGCGCCGTCCATGCGCGAGCGCCGAGCACGCTGGCCTTGGCGTGCACAACCAGGCCCTGGTCGCCCGGTGTGGCGAGCACGAGCGTGCCATCCTCATCGAGGAGCAGCAGCTTGTCGCCTGCGCCGATGAGCGTCGAGCGCGAGACGCTGCGGTCGCGCCAGATGATGTCCCCGGTCGCGACGTCGATTGCCGCAAACGGCGCGGCGCCGAAGTCTCCGTTCGAAGCGAAGATTCGGGTCCCGACGCGGACGGCGTTGCCGAAGTGCACACGCACGCGGCGATTCGCCCACACCTCTTCTACTTTGATCTTGCCTTCGGGGACTTTGACCTTGTCCCCGGGTACCTGCCCTTGCCCTCGAGTTTGCTCCCGCCTTCGGGCCGCGACAGCCGGAGCACCCGGCTCCCGCCGTTGTACGCCGACGACACGAACAGCAGGTTGTCGCTGCCCCAGACCGGCGTTGCCACGTTGACGCCCTGATCTGACGCGTGCGCGACTGTCCAGTCGAGCGCGCCGGTTTTCGGGTTGAGCCCGGACACCTCGCCGTAGGTGAACACGACGACTTCGGGCTGGCCGTCTACATCGATCAGGAGCGGCGACGAGTAGCCGTTCTGGAAGTCCTGTGTGTGCCACACGATCTCGCCCGATGCCGCAGACACCGCGACCACGGCCCGGCCGGGCCCGCCGGCCGTCGTGATGATGAGGTCCTCGAACGACAGCGGGCTCGCCGCATAGCCGCAGGCGCGAACCGCGTCGGCGGCAGGCGCCAGCAGGTTGACGCTCCACTGCAGCCGGCCGGTGTGCCGATCGAAGCTGTTCATCAGCCCGCCGGCGCTCGTCGTGATCAGACGATCGCCGGCGATGAGCGGGGCGGCGCGCGGTACCGGGCCGAGACGCTCGGAGCAGGTCTCGACAAAAGGCGCCTCGTATCGTGTTTCCCAGACCGTCTGTGCCGGTCGCAGCGTCGAGCGCGATGGCGACATCGGCGCCGCCGTCGCGGAAGAGCGTATAGAGCGTTCGACCGTCCGTGACGATGGACGAGTAGCCTTCGCCGAGCGGCCGTTGCCAGAACCGGCGCGGCCCGTCGGCCGGCCATGTCGTGGCGAGCTCGCGGGCCTCGACGACGAAGTTCCGCGTGGGTCCGCCCCATTGCGGCCAGGCCGTGCGGTCGTGCGCTCGCGCTCAGGGCGCCGGTCATCAGCGCGAGCGTCCAGACCGCGAGCGCCGTCATCGGTCACCCGGTGGTCTTCGGCGCGAACAGCGAAGCCTCGAGCGGCGTGTTGAGCGAGATCGCGTCGATCGTCACCGATTGCGCCGGATCCGGTTGTCCGTTGAACGTCGCACCGGATGTTGAACGGCAGCTGCAGACCGTCGACCGCTCTGAAGTCGGAGTACACCATGGTGAACGTGCCGTACTCGCCGTCGCTGTTTCTGTCTCGGAAGGTCGCGCTGTGGATGCCGGCCGCTTCGCGTCGATGGCGAGCGTGACGTCATGTCGCGCCGTGGATGACGCGGACCTGTCTCGACCCTGACGCCGTCGACGGTGGCCGTGCCGAGGGCGAAGGCCTTGAACCCGGGAGACCGTCGTGCGCGAAGCAATGCGATCGGATGCCGTCCGAAGTCCTGCTCGAGGCTGGCCCGGCCGTACGGGCGCATCGGATAGCCCTGACCCTGACCGCTCACGAACCACGCTCCCTGCGGCGCCAGAATCGTCGCCGAGCCATCGTCTTGCCCTGCGAGCGCCATGGTCCGTTCCTGCCGCACGCGATCGGGAAAGCTCCACATCGTCCTGGCCGTGATCGTGGCGTCGCCCTGCGGCCGTTTCTGAATCTGCGAGAAGGACTCGACGTAGCTCGTCAGCGCGTCGAGCCGTGGCGGCGCCGCCGATGGCTGCGACCGCGCGCTCGATGAGCTCGCGGCCCCGTGTCGCGGCGCTCGGCGATGCCGGGAGGGGAGCGGGCGGCGTGGCCAGGTACTTGGCCGGCTCCGCCTGGAACTTCTTGTGACAGTCGTCGCTGCCGAAGATGTAGATCTTCCCTTCGTGCACGATGAAATCGGAGGGATTGCCGCCGGCGGTCTTGCCCATCCTGGCGCACATTCCGCCGAGCTGAATCTCGTATCGGGTGGGTTCGCGCTCGAACGCGGCCTTGCTGTCGGCAGTGGAGAAGAGATAGATGAACTCGCCCCGCGTGACGCTGAAGGCCGATTTGCCTGGAACTTCCTTGCCCCCGACGAGAAGCACTGGATCGAGCCCGTCGAGAGCGTCGACTGCCTCGACGGCTTTGCCTTGAGATCCGACCGGGCGCGCCGGCGGCCACGAAGTACGACGAGCGCGATGACGGTGAGCGAGTGCATAGCGTCGCCTCCTTATGCCGGTGCGATGCGGCTACTCTAGACGATCGACAAGAGCATACGGTTCACTCTTGTCGATTGTCAAGAGAAGCGCCGGCGTGTGGTGGGGTTGGCGCACACGAGGGACGAGAGGTGGGACCAAGACGAGGAGGGTACGGAGGTAACGGGTTCACCACGAAGGCACGGAGACGAACGAAGACGCAGAGAGGCTGTCACGCTGCGACCAGTCTGGAGTCTGCCGCCTCGGCTCGACAGCCTCCGTGCGTCTTCGTTCGTCTCCGGTCCTTCGTGTTGAACCCGTTTCCTCCGTCGCACTTCGTTGGCTCGCGTTACAGCGCTTTTCTGGACCTGCGCCTCCAGACCACGATCACCGCGGCGACCAGCACTCCGAACTCGAAGACCATGACCGACACCGGGGTGATCCATCGGGCGCCGTGCCGCGACAGATCCCAGACCTCGTAGACTGACAGCGCGCTGACCGTCCACGCCGCCAGCGGCAGCGTGACGATCGAGAAGAGGAACGGCGTCAGGCAGAGCAGATACCACGGATAGATCACCGGCGCGAACGCGATCGCGACGGCCATGGGCCAGGCCCAGGCGGCGGGGTCGGTCGACGGCAGGCGCCAGCGCGCCCACAGAGCGACAGACAGGCCGGCCGCCAGGGCGACGCCGGCGGCAAACCTCGGGAACGTCAGCGAAGCGATGCCCGCGAAGAGCGGTCCGTTGAACCGGATGCGATCGACGACGTTTGGAACGGCGCCGAGCGGGACGTCGGATCCCGAGAAGAAGGGCAGATAGAGTGCCACGAGAAACAGCGCCCCGATGATCGCGTCACGCTTCCTCACGCGCCCGATGAAGAGCGGCGCCAGCACGATTGGCACGAGCTTGGTAGGCAATCGCCAGCACGAAGGCGATCGACGCCAGTTGCGTGCGGCGCCGGCGCCAGCCAGAACGCGGCGGCAACGATCCACAGCGCGCTCGAGCGCATCGATGTGCCCGCTGTGGGCGATTTCGAACACGACGAGCGGGTTCCAGGCGTACGCGAGCGTCAGCCACTCCGAGCGTCCCGTCGCGACGAGCCACCGCCACAGCACCACCATCGTCAGCAGGTCGCAGGCGAGGAGGGCCAGCTTCATCGCGAGCGTCGAATCGCTGATCATGACGACGAGCCTGAAGAAGAGCTGCGCCGCCGGTGGGTACGGCGTGCGATCGCGCCGGCTGGGCATGCGCGCCGTCTGGTCCGTGTGCGTGTGGGCCATGGACGGGTCGGCGGGCACGACGCGATAGGGGTTGTAACCGAGCAGCTGCACGCGTCCGTCCCACAGATACCGGACCATGTCGTTGTCCGGGCCGACGGGTGCGACAGCCATCGGGATCCGCATCGCCACGGCGAGCGCGAACGACGCGACGAGCAGCCGGCGCGTGGCCCGTGGCTCACGCCACACCCTCGCGAGCACCGCTCCGTACGCGATCGTCCCCACCGCACCGCTGCAAAGAAGATCCCGGAGCCGAGCGGTGCCTTCGAGACGACGAGCACGAGGATTGCGGCGAGGTACGCCGTTCCTGCGGTCGCGATCAGGCGAGGGATGGGGATGGACGAGAGGAGCATGAATGGACGGCCGGCGAGACGCGTCGAGCGCTCGCCGACCGCCAATCATAGCGCTTGCCCGAGCCGCCCGCACGGTCCGACGGGGTCAGGCGCCGAGCGCCACGCGATCGGCTGCACGGCTGCCTTCGAGCGCCGCCAGACCCTCGAGTGTGGCGTGACGGGCGATCTCCGTTCGGCGTTGCCCGCCAGTGACCGCACCACGATCGGCAACGCGTGTTCTTCCGCCGACTCGAGCGCGGCCCGTTGCACGAGCTCGCAGCCGTCCGAGGCCATCGCCAGCGCTGCCGCGTAGTCGACAACGGGGAGATGGCGCGCGTCTGGATCGCGGTTGGGGTCCGACGAGAAGTACCCGGGAACATCCTTCATGAGCTCGCATCGGACTGCCTTCAGACCCACGGCCAGCACGACCGCCGTCAGGTCGGAGCCGCCACGGCCGAGCGAGACGATCGAATCGCCGACCCCGCGCGCCAGAAAACCTGGCGCGACCACGACGTCGTGCGTCGCGAGCAGCTCGAGCAGGCGCGACGGACGGCAGACGGTTCGTCCCGCCGCGCCGGCGGTGTCGGGTTCGAGCAATCCCGTCTGGTGCACGTTGACGCCGGTCGCCTGGACACCGAGCGCCTGAAGCCCGAGCGCGACGAGCGCGACCGATCGGAGCTCGCCGGTCGACCAGAGCAGATCCCGCATGACCGGATCCGGCGTCGTGCTGATGTCGCACGCGGTCTCGTAGAGTGCGTCGGTCATGCCGTGTTCGGCCGACACGACGACGAGGAACCGGGTGCCGGGCTGGTCGGCGACGCATCCGGCGATGAATGCCGCGGCGCGCCGAAAGGCCGCCCGGCCCGTCAGCACGGACCCGCCGATCTTGACCACCGCAATCGAGAGTTGGTGAGCGACCGTCATCCTGGTCCTCCGTGCCGGGCGCGACGCCACGGCGAGAAGCGCGAAGGCGACCACATGCGTGATCGGCGTCGCCTGAGCACAATCCTGGGGAGCGAGAAACGTCGTAAGACCGAGCGGTCTGCCGAGGCTCTTTATCTCTCCCGGTTACCGGGCAGGAAGTAGCACCTTGGCGCGGTCGCTGCTGCTCAGCGTCCGGCCCGGTTGCTGTGGCGTCTTCGGGCCTGTTCCCTCAGCCACTCTGGATAAATGTCCGCAGCGCGTGCGGACCAGGAGAATGTAGGCCAATTCATATGGCCGATGTCAAGATGTGTGTATGTGGATGCGTTGATGCAACTATGAGAAGCGCATGAGTCCAGGTAATCGCGAGCTGGCCGCGTCGCGCCGCGGGCGCGCGACGTATGATGTCGCTCGTGATTCCGCTGTGGGCGTTTCTGGCCGTGGCGCTGCCGCTGGTGTTGACGCCGGGAGCGTCGACGGCGGTCGTATTGCGCAACAGCCTGGCGGGTGGGACGCGCGCCGGCCTCGAAACCGCGGTGGGCGCCAACGCCGGTTCGCTCTTGTACGGACTCCTGTGCGCGTTCGGGTTTGCGCTCGCGCTGCGGCGATGGCCCGGCGTCTGGGTCGTACTGCGCGCAGCCGGCGTCGTGTATCTCGCCTGGCTCGGCGCGCAGTCGCTTGGTCGCGCGTTCAATATCGGCGCCGGTCGCCGCCCCACGGAACAGCCGCGCCCAGACGATCGTGCTTCGTCCACCGTCAACACTGGGCTGCAGAACATCCGAGAGGGCTTCATCACGAACGTGGCGAACCCGGCTATCGCCACGTTCTACTTCCTCATCCTGCCGCAGTTCATCCCGGTCCACGCTCCTGTCGTCTCGACCGTGCTCCTTCTCACGGCGGTGCACATCTCGCTCGCCGTGAGCTGGCACGCCGCGTGGGCGACGGCGGGTGGGACGCTCGCGCGCACGCTCAGCTCCGGCCGGCCGCGACAGATCCTCGACCTTACAGCCGGCGTTGCGATGCTGGCCCTCGCCATTCGGATGCTCATCGGCTGATCGGCTGACAAGATGCCGGAGGCGGAACACTGGGGTATGCTGCTGGCCACCATGTTCCGCCTGTCAACGATGCGGCTCGCCCTGGTCGCCGGACTGCTCGTCGTGCTGGTGTCGGCGACCCGCGTCCCGCCCCGGACCGCCAGTCAGGACCGTCCACCGGCCCGGTGGCTCAAGGGCAACACCCACACGCACACGACCGAGAGCGATGGTGACAGCTCGCCGGATGTGGTCACGCGCTGGTATCGCGACCACGGGTATCAGTTTCTCGTGCTGAGCGACCACAACGTCCTCACGTCCATCGACGCGCTGAACGCGCTCCACGGCAAGGACGAGGGCTTCCTCCTCATCAAGGGCGAAGAGGTCACCGACAAGTTCGACAACCGGCCGGTGCACATCAACGGTCTCGACGTCGGCGCGAAAGTCGATCCGCAGGGCGGTACGTCGCTGCTCGACGTCCTCCAGCGCAACGTCGAGGCGATCCGCCGCGTTCGCGGCGTGCCGCACATCAATCACCCGAACTTCCGGTGGGCGTTTTCGACCGAGGAACTGCGGCAGGTGCGCAACATGCGGCTGCTCGAGATCTTCAACGGCCACCCGCAGGTCAACAACCTCGGCGGGGGCGGTGTGCCGGGCCTCGAAGAGGTCTGGGACGCCATTCTCTCGAGTGGAACGCCGATGTATGGCATCGCCGTCGACGATGCGCACACGTTCAGCCAGCCGGGGAACCCGGCCGTGGCCGGACCCGGTCGCGGATGGGTCATGGTCCGCGCCGAGCGTCTCGAGGCGCGCGCGGTTCTTCAGGCGCTCGAGGAGGGGCGGTTCTACGCGTCGACCGGCGTCGAGCTGTCCGACTATGTCGCGACCGCACGGGCCATGACCGTCACCGTGAAGCAGGACACGTGGGCGAGGTACCGGATTCAGTTCATCGGGAAGGGCGGGCGCGTTCTGCATGAAGCGCTCGACAGCCCCGCGGAGTACGTGTTTCGGGGCGACGAGACCTACGTCCGGGCCAGGGTCATCGAAAGCAACGGCCGCGTGGCGTGGTGTCAGCCGGTGTTTCCGGCAGCCCGTTGATCGCGGCTGGCACTGAGGTCACGAGAACAACGACTAACCGCCGCCTTGCCAGTGCTTGATGCTCTCGAGCGGGTAGACCAGCATGAGGATGTTCAGCGTCAGGTTGTCGCGAATGAACCACAGCACGAAGAGCTCCATCGCGACGGTGAGCGCGACGATCGCCCAGACGGGCAGACGCGAGGCGGCCACGAAACCGACGACCATGGCCAGGATGTCGCACACGGAGTTGAGGACGCTGTCGCCGTAGTAGTCGAGCGAGATCGTCACCTCGCGATAGCGATTGATCACCATGTCCGTGTTCTCGAAGATCTCCCACCCCGACTCGAGGACCACGGCCAGCAGCAGGCGCAACGCCGATCGGCCATCGCCGTCCCACCAGCCAGAGCAGGCCATAGAACCCGAAGCCGTGGATGACGTGCGAGAAGGTGTACCAGTCGGAGATGTGCTGGGAGTTCTCTGAGCTGAAGACGACGCCGTGCCACAGCTTCACGTAACCGCACTTGCAGATGGGCACCTGACCCATCGCGAGCAGCACCAGGTGCCGGCTACGGCGATGAGGCCCGACAGCGGCCAGCAGCCAGCGCCACGGATTTGATGCGAGCACTCCGGCCCGGGTCCGGTTCCAGTTTGGGAGTGCAGAGTTTGACCTCGAGTTTGGCAATGACGCATAGGGATGAGGCTTGACCTCCGGCGCCGGGTAGCGTGGCGCACGCGAGCAGTTGCGTGCTCCGGAGCACGCGATGCAGCTCAGCAATCAGATGATCGGGCTGGCATGGCTTCATCAGGATCGACGTCATCCCTGCGCGGTCGGCGCGCTCGTGCACGTCGGCGGCCCAGTAGGCCGTCATCGCGACAATGGGGATGCTGCGCGTGCGGGTCTGCAGGCGGAGATCGGCGGCGAGCGAGAAACCGTCGCGGCCGGGCAGAGCGATGTCGGTGACGACGACGTCAGGCACGAGCTCGAGCGACCGGGAATACGCGTCCTCCGCCGTTTCGCACTGGGCCACGCGAAAGCCGCCGCCTTCGAGGAACTCGGCGTAGCCTTCGCGCGCGAGCGGATCGTCTTCGACGAGCAGGACCAGCGGTTCTAGTGGCACAACTCCCCCCGGGGTGAACAGACAGGTACCGGCAGGGAGGAGGCTGGGGGGGACAATGATCCTACAGCCGAGTCCGCTGCCGTCAAACAGTGGCGGCCATAATAGTCGAGCTCGGCCAGCGGATAGCCGTTTTTCCTAGGATTTCGTGCAGGTGTGGCAGGAGTGACCCGCTGCGCGCAATTCGGTCACGCGGGCCGCGCGGGCGATGTTCTTGTTGCGGTAGTGCGGCGACAATCATCGCCGCATCGGCCTTCGCCGGCTCGACCGAGCCGTTGAACGTGGCGCCGTCTTCGAGCGAAAGCCTGGGTGCAGCGACGTCGCCTTTGACCGCGGCGCTCTGCTGTACGCGCACCACGTCTCGCGCGATCAGCCGTCCCGTTGATCGTCCTCGAACCGTGATGGTCTTGCGCGGTGACGGCACCGTCGACCCGCGCACCCGCTCGACCGTGACGTCGTAATCCGACGCGAGCACGTCGCCGTTGACCGTTCCCGCAATCGTGACGGCTTCGCCAGCGTGAATGCTGCCGGTGATGGTGATGCCTTTGCCGATGGTGGTGTTCATCTTGGTGGCCGAGTCTTGGTGAAGGCGTCAGAGCGGTATTGTAGCGTAGCTGCACCGCGGGCGGCCGTTAATCACGACGGGTAGTGGGTACGTTCAGATGAGCACGTCACGAACACGGACAGTCGCGTCACCGAGATCCGTGGTGAAGATGGGCACGACGTCACGTTGAAGTGACGATGATTCCTGAGCAGCCGCATCGTGGGTTGGCTCTGGCGTGACCAGCCCTGCCCAGGGACTCTGATAGAATCCCCGCGTCCTTCCAACAGGCTCAAGGAGTTACGGCAATGATGGTCGACGCACACCGCGCCGGCAGCGGCGCGTGGGTTTCATCATCGGTGCGGCGTTGCTGCTGGCAGGCATCTCGATGCCCGCTCAGCAGATGGTCACCGAAACGCGCGACCCGGCGCAGGCGCAGGACGAAGACTTCGCCAAGCTCGTCAAGGAATGGACGACGCAGCCCTATTTCATCAGCCCGCTGGTCGATCACCTGCCGAAGGTGGCAGGCGTGCCGTCGCCGAAGGACGTGCTTGGGTATCATGTCGGCGCACCTGGCCAAGCTCACCTACTACGCCGACGCGCTGAAGTATTACCGCGCGCTCGCCGCCGCCACTCCGCGCGTCAGGATCGAGACCATCGGCAAGTCCGACGAGGACCGCGAACTGGTGGTCGTCTGGGTCTCTTCGGACGACAACATCAAGAACCTCCAGAAGAACCGCGACAACCTCGCGAAGATCGCCGACCCGCGCGGGCTGTCCGACGCGCAGATCACCCAGCTCGTCGCGACGACCAGGCCGCACTATCACTTCATGGGCGGACTGCACAGCGGAGAGACCGGTCCGTCGGAGATGTTGATGGAGCTGGTCTACCGCCTCGCGACGGAGACCTCGCCGCTCATCAAGCAGATTCGCGAGAACGTCATCGTGTCCGTGACGCCGCAGGCCGATCCTGACGGGCGCGATCGGCACGTCGACTGGTTCTATCGCACGCAGGAACAGCAGGCTGCGGCCGGACGCGGGGCGGGCAGCGCCAGGCGTCACCGGTGACGCCGCGACTCCTGCGGAAGGCGGGGGAGGAGGCGGTGGTGGTGGCGGACGCGGCGGCGCAGCCGTGCCGTACTGGGGCAAGTACGTGCTACCACGACAACAACCGCGACATCAATCTCTCGCAGAAGTCGATGCGCGCGATTGCCGACTGGTACTTCACCGCGCACCCGCCGATCATGCACGATCTGCACGAATCGCTGGCGCTGCTCTACACCTACAGCGGCGCCGCGCCGCAGAATCCCAATCTCGATCCCATCCTCTTCACCGAGCTGCCCTTCTTCTCGAACTTCGAGCTCTCGCAGATGACGAAATGGGGCATGCCTGGCGTCTACACGCACGCGTTCATGGACGGATGGTCGCCGGGCTACCTCGGGTCGGTGGCGTATAACCACAACGGCATGATGCGGATGTACGAGACGCAGTCCGGACGCGAGGGCGGTCCCGGCGCGGCTCTCGGCCGGGGGGCCGCCGCCGGTGAGAATGCAGCAGCCGCCGGACGTGGCGCAACAGGTCGAGGTGACGGTCGTGGCGCGGGACGCGGAGGGCGGGGAGAAGGCCGAGGAGAAGGCCGGGGAGAAGGCCGAGGCGACGCCGCCGATGCGGCGGGAGCGGCCGAGGGCGGAGGCGCCACTCAGGGTGGCGGCGCCCCCGGCGGTCGTGGCGTTGCGGGGCCGCCAAGCGGCCGCGGCGGCGGTCAGCCACGCGAGTGGTATCGCGGCATCCCCATCCCGCCGGGGGCCGCGAACAACTTCTCACGACGCAACAACACCAACTACATGCAGACCGGCGTCTTGAGCGCGCTCCAGCTCACGGCCACGTTCCCCAACCTCATCGTCGACAACTTCTATCGCAAGACGAAAAACTCGATCGAGTCGGGGAAGACCGACGCCCCGTATGGGTTCGTGATTCCCGTCCAGCGCGACATGACCCGCGTCGCCGAGCTGGTGAACATCCTGCGCGTGCAGCGGATCGAAGTCGGCCTGGCGTCGAGCGAGATCAAAGTCACTGACGGGACGTTCCCGGCGGGGTCGTACATCATCAAACGCGATCAACCTTACGGCCGCCTCGCGAAAAACCTGCTGGAGAAGCAGAGCTTCCCGGATCCGAACCTCAGAACCTACGACGACAGCGGCTGGACCATGGGGCTGGCCATGCTGGCCGAGGTGAAGGAGATCAAGGACAAGGCGATCCTCGGCGTGAAAACGACGAACGTGAACGAGGCCGTCGTGAAGGGAAGGATCGCTGGTTCGGGAAGCGCCGGCCTGGCCGTCGCGCACTACGGCTCGAACAACATGATCGCGTTTCGCTACGCGCTGAAGAACGTGCCGATGAAGATCGTCGAGAAAAGCTTTACGGCCGAAGGCGTCGAGTTCCCGGCCGGTTCGTTCGTGATCGCTCCGCCCGCGGACATGGCGGCCGTCCGCGCCGCCGTCGAAAAGTTCGGCCTGACCGCCGCGGGCCTGACGTCGTCTGCCATCTGCCGCGATGCACGACGCCGACCTGCCGCGGATCGCGATGTATTCGTCGTGGACCGGCACCCAGGAGATCGGCTGGGTACGCTTCACGTTCGACAGGTTCGGCATCCCGTACGACCTGATCTACAAGGAGCGCGTGAAGAAGGGCAACCTGAGGACCGACTACGACGTGATCCTCATGCCGACGCAGCAGGCCAACCGTCAGGCCGTGTATCAAGCGCCCGCGGCACGCCCCGTGCCGTACATGAAGGATGCAAAGTACAAGTTCCTCGGTATGTACGGTGAGACGCCTGACATCACGGGCGGTATGGGCGGTGAGGGCGTGGACGCTTTTGCGAAGTTCCTCGATGCGGGGGGCACGCTCGTCACGATGGGAAATGCGGTCCGGTTCCCGACTGAACTGGGCTTCGCCAGGACCGTCGACGCGTCGGGCACGACCTCGAGCGACTTCTACGCACCGCGTCCGCTGGTGAACGCCGAGGTGCTCAAGCTGGACCACCCGGTCTTCTACGGCTACACGGAGAAGGTCATGCCCATCAAGTACCTGGGCGGGCCGCTGATGAGCGTCGGGGCTCCGGATCAGGCGGGCGTCCTCGCGCGGTACGTCGGGGGCGACGATGCCGTGCTGAGCGGCCTGATGAAGGGCGCATCAGAAATCCGGCAGCGGCCCTTCGCGATCGACGTGCCTGGCGGATTCACCGGCAAGGGGCGCGTCGTGCTCTTCTCGAACAATCCGATCTACCGCTGGCAGAACCACGGCGAGTTCAACATGGTGTTCAACGCCATGCTGAACTGGAACGACCTGGCCGTTTCGACTCCGCGACCCGCCCCGCCGACGGCTCCGGGGCAACGGTAGGTTCAGGCTGGGTCAAGAGGTCAAGAGTTCAAAGGGTTCAAAGGGTTCAAAGGGTTCAAAGGGTTCAAGGGTTCAAGAGTTCAAGAGGTTCGGGAGGTTTGGGGGTTCAATGGGATCGATATCCGTCGCCTGCTACAAGCCGCGCCCCGGTTGCGAACAGGCATTGCTCGATCTCGTCCGCGATCACCTTCCACCGCTGCGCGCCGAGGGCCTCGTCACCGCGCGCGAGTCCATCGTCATGCGAGCCGCGGACGGCACGATCGTCGAGGTGTTCGAGTGGGTGTCCCAGGAGGCGATCGCCGGCGCACATGTGAACCCCACCGTTCAGGCCTTGTGGAAGCGATTCGAGGCGGTGTGCTCGTACGAGACGCCTTCCAATCTGGCCGAGTTTCAGAATATGTTCGGTCATTTCGAGGCGCTGTGAGCGCTCGTAACCTGGCGTCACCCGTGGGGTAACCTGGCGTCACCCGTGGGGTCAGATCTCGATTTTCTAACGCGTGTGCCGAAACCGCTCACGCAATTAGAAAATCGAGATCTGACCCCAAAGTGCGGCGCTACTTGACCGTACGCCCCATCAGCGCCAGATAGACGGCGAACGCGGCACCAAAGCCCACGAACCAGGCGTAGTCGTAGACCGGCTTCAGCACCGGAACGACGAGGCCGCCCCAGGCGAGCGCGCAGCCCACGAGCGTCGCGATGACCGCCTTGCTGTTCCATCCACCCGAGTATCGATAGCGTCCCTCCGGCAGGTAGAGATCCTCGAGATGCACCGCTGTCCGTCGCACGACCCAGTAGTCCGCGATCAGCACGCCGGCAATCGACCCCAGCCCTCCGGAGTAGCCGAGCAGCCACGTGAAGATGTAGCCCGAGGGATCGGCCAGGAGCTTCCACGGCTGCATCAGGATCGCCAGCAGACCCGTGATCAGCCCGCCGGTCTTGAAGTCGATGAGTCGCGGGAACGCGTTGGCGAAGTCGTTGGCGGGCGAGACGACGTTGGCCGCGATGTTGACGGCCAGAGTCGCGACGACGGCAGTGAACATCGAGATCGCGACGACGAGGGGCGTGTCGAAACGTCCGACCAGCTTGACCGGGTCCCAGATTGCTTCGCCATAGATCACGACCGTGGCGCTCGTGATGAGCACACCCATCGCAGCGAAGACCGACATCGTCGTCGGCAGCGCGACGACCTGCCCGACGATCTGCTCGCGCTGGCTGCGGCCGAAGCGCGTGAAGTCGGGCATGTTGAGCGAGAGCGTCGCCCAGTAGCCGATCATCGCGGTCAGCGACGGAACGAAGACGGGAAAGAACTCTCGCGAACGTGTTGAGCTTTCCCGGCTGGGCGAGCAGCGGGCCGAGTCCGTTGGCCTGCCGCACGGCCCAGACGAGCAGTGCACGCGGTCATGACCAGCACGAAGGGGGCGGCCCAGTTCTCGACCCACCGCAGCAGGTCCATGCCGCGGTAGATGATGAAGACGTTCAGTCCCCAGAAGAGCAGGAACGAGAGCCACTCGGTTGTCGTGTGGCCGGCGATGCCGCTTCCGAGCAGTTGCGGCCAGCCGGGCATCAGCGCCGTGAAGAAGGTGTGCATCGCTTCGCCGCCGATCCAGGCCTGGATGCCGAACCAGCCGCAGGCGACGAGCGCGCGCATCAACGCCGGGAGGTT
Organism: uncultured Acidobacteriota bacterium; assembly: GCA_963771395.1. Taxonomy (GTDB): domain Bacteria; phylum Acidobacteriota; class Vicinamibacteria; order Vicinamibacterales; family 2-12-FULL-66-21; genus DATBJJ01. The sequence continues at coordinate 160,640 of CAVYTY010000014.1, forward strand.
CGAACCGATGGTGCCGTACGCCACGCGGGCGAAGACCGGAAACGGGATCCCGTATTTCGTGCCCGGGTGAGAGTTGAGGAGGATCGGCACGAGGACGATCGTGTTGCCGAGCAGAATCGTGATGAGCGCCTGCCACCAGTTCATGCCGCTGGCCATCAGCCCCGAGGCCAGCATGTAGGTCGGGATGCAGTGGGCCATGCTGATCCACAGCGCCGCATAGTTGTAGGTGGACCAGGTACGCGCCGCGAGCGGGACCGGTGCCAGGTCGTGATTGTAGAGGGGGCTGCGCTCGATACGCGACGTGTCCCGCAGCTCCACACGGCCGTCCGAGATGGTGGATCTCGTTCATCGCGCGTAAGGGTACTACTGATCGAGATAGCGCTCCCGCCATTCCGGCGGCGGGATCTGGCAGCGATCGTACTCGCCGAAGATGGTGTATCGGCTGCGCGCGACGGCACGGTAGACGAGGTCGGCGACGGGCCGCGGCACCAGGCCGCCGATCCGCGCCAGCGCCCCCCATGAGCCTCCGAGCTGGCTCAACGCATGAAGCACGGCCTGCGAGCGCGCGAGGACGCGTTCAGACGGCGTTCCCCAGTCCGCGATGACGCAGACGGTGTCGAGATCCGAGGGGTCGAATCCATGCTGTGAGAGGTGGCGCTTCGCCAAGGGACTCTGCAAAGCGGCAAAGCGGATGCGCGCCTGCCCGTCTCGGCGCAGCAGAAACTGGTTCAGCCGATTGCAGAGGCCGCAGACGCCGTCGTAGAAGATGACGGTTGTGGGCGCCGGCGCGGTCACGCCGATCTCACTTCGCCTCGTACTTCCAATTGCGACTCTTACCCTCGGCCAGCCAATCTATCGCCGTCTTCATTCGCTTCTGCCGCGTCGCGTCGGTTTTCGCCTCGGTCACCCATTCGATGTACTCGCGCCGGTGACTGGGGCTGAACGCGGCGAAGGCCCGCCGCGCAGCCGGCTTCTTCTTCAGAGCGGCGGCGAAGTCGGTCGGCATGGTCAGGGATTTCTTCGGCGGCGCCGGCTTCTTCGCGACCTTGATCCCATCGTCGTTCAGCTTCGCGGCCTTCTTGATGTAGGCGGCAAGCGCACGGTCCGGCGGCAGATCGCGGACAGAGGTGATGCGGCCGAAGTGCCCCATCGAATCACCGGACGCGGGCCCGTCCAGCACGAGGCTGCTCTTCCAGAATCCGAACGCGCAGTGGCCCTTGAACGCGGCCATGCTGCACATCATCTCCTTCTTGTAGTCGAAGTGCGGGAAGCTCCACTTCATCGTCTCCTCGACGTCCGGGCAGGCCCCGTGCACGACTTTCCGGATGTGCGTCAGAATCGGCTTCGCGAAGTCGGCGGCCTTCGCTATGTACTGGTCGACGCGCGGATCTGTCTGTCCCATATCGAGTTCCCTCTGAACGGGCCTGGCACGTTCGGCCGAAGCGTGGCTGACACGCCGTCGTCCCGCAAGAATAGCTGTTTCAGCCGTGTTCCAGAAGTGCACAGCACTCTTTGACAGCCGGGATCGGCAGGTATAGGCTCGATCGCAGAAGCCTAAGACCGCCGAAACGGCGTCGCGGGGGAACCACCGGCGCGATATCCGCGCCACGGGGCGTATCCGGAACCATCCGGTAGAGGAACTCCAACCTCGAGCCCGTCAGCTAACCCCGTCGGCTCATTTGGAGGCCTTCCGTGTTGCACTCGCTGCACGTCCCATCAGCATCCGTGCGCCGCTTTGCCGGCAGCGCGCTGGGCGCCGCCGTCCTCGTCCTCGGCATGGCCCTCGTCTTCGTCTGGTTCGTGGGGTCGAGGAATCCTTTTACTCCCGCGGGCTACGTCGGATACCTGACCAAAGGCGCCGTCTTCGGGCACTCGCGCTTCTACGGCATACAGAGAGGTCCGACCTCGCCGGGCCGGACCTGGCTGCTCGACGTCACCAACATCAGCGTGACGCCATACACCTACACCGAGAACTTCACGGGCGAAGACGCGGTCCTCAGCCGCGACAACCTGAAGATCGCGTTCCGCGTGCACACGGTCTGGCGCGTGGACGAGGCGCGAGTTCCATTGTTCATGGAGCGTTTCAGCACGACGGTGGGGCGTGCCGAGCACGACAAGGAGCCTGACTCGATCGTCCAGGTGGCGTACGGCAACTTCGTGCGCGAGCCGCTCAAGACCTTTGCGCGCGACGAAGTCCAGCGCCGCCAGGGTCTCGAAGTGAAGGATGCGTTGATTCAGATCGGCGACGCCGTGCTGGGCCGCATCCGACAGTACGCCGAGGGCAGTCCGTTTGCGATCTCGAGCGTCGTGGTGGGGAACGTCCAGTATCCGGAGGAAGTGGCCAATGCCGTCTCACGCAAGCTCGCCGCAACGCAGGAGCTCCAGCGCAAGGACACCGAGATCGAAATCGAGCGCAAGGAACGGACGAAGCGCGAGGTCCAGGCGCAGGGCATCGCCAACGCCATGGAGATCATCCGGGGCCAGTTGAGCCCGATGTACATCCAGCACGAAGCGATCGAGGCGCAGAAGCAGATGGTGAATTCACCGAACCACACCGTGGTCTATATCCCGGTGGGCCCGATGGGTGTGCCGCTGACGGGGACCATCCCGGCCGCGGCACCGGTTGCGGTGAAGTGAGCCACGGATAGCGCGGACGCCACGGCGCGGTCGGTTGACGGTCGCATCATACCGCACAGCAGAAGTAGCTTGGCCTGCCAAGCCCGTCGACGGCATTCGTCCGACGCCTGCCGCACGCGCTGTCCGGGTGCGGCTCCCGATTGCGTATTCACAAGCGAAGTCCGGCTGCAACGCGCTTCGCGCTTGGAGCGCGGCCCATAGGGGCAGCGGCCCGCTTCAACGGCGCACGGACGAGGCGCCGGCAGAGCAGGCGTCGACATGAAGTCGACCTCGGCATCAACCACTCGTTCAAGGAGACAACGTCCATGGCAAGGGTTGCTGATTTTGCACAGTTTTCTGACACGGCGATTGACCTGCGTATCGGAGGTGACCTCGACCGCACTCTGACCCGGAATCTCGACGCGACTCCGGCGGGTGGCCAGGGGGCTCTGCTGAAGTGGATGGTTCGGCGCGAAGGTACCGGTAGCGTCAACTATGAAGTGAAGGTGAACGGCAGCGTTGTCGGTACCTACACCGTCACTGTGGCAGATTGGGTAGCGGATCCAGGAGGCGCTCTCAACCGACGAGATCCACTTCGGCAACAATACGGTCGAATTCCGGGTAACAGGCGGTACGGCCACGCTGTCCTTCGGCGATGTGGTTCTCTTCTATCGCCAGGACACCTAATCTCACCAGGGTGTTGAGCAACATAGGGGCGACGGCCACGAGCCGTCCCCCTATCGGCCGGACACTACGACTCCGGTTTCTGAGCAGCTCAGACGTTCACGATCCCGTGTTCAGGTCGACCTTGCCCAGGTCTCATGACGTTCCACGCCAGGAGGAAGGCCGCGACCAGCAGCAGCGCGGCAACGAGGAACGGGGCCCCCGGGAGGTGAAGGTCTGCGCGCGGGCCGATGAACGTGGCGAAAGTGAAGGTGAAGATGAACGGGCTGATGAGACCGCTCAGTCCGCGCAGGCCCATGAGCGCGCCCTGCAGCTGCCCTTGCTCCGACATCGTCACGCGGCGCGTCATGACCCCCTGGGCCGACGGTCCATAGAGGCCCCAGATCGCCATCACCGGCACTCCCACCAGAAAGAGCGATGCGCGCGGCGCGAGCCCGTAGATGGCGAACGCCGCCGCGCCGAACGTCAGCCCGGTCAGCGCCGCGCGTCGCTCGCCGATGCGCGCGACGACGGGGCCGACGAGACCGCCGGAAACGATCGCCGTGCAGACGCCCACGAGCGCGAGGGTCAGCCCGACCGTCCCCGTGTTCCATCCGTAGCGGTAACTCGTATAGAGCACGAACGTGCTCGGCAACACTTCGTGCGCAACGTAGGACAGAAAGGTGACGGCGGCGAGGCCGAAGAGCTCCGGGTGAGATCGGAGGAGTCGAAGCGAGCCGAGCGGGTTGGCGCGGGTCCAGGAGAACTGCCGCGATCGGCGCTCGGGCGGCAAGGACTCGGGCAGTACGAACACGCCGTAGACGGCGTTGGTCAGGCACAGCCCAGCCGATATCCAGAACGGGAGCCGCGGGCTGATCGTGCCGAGCACGCCACCGAGCGCCGGTCCCAGCACGAACCCCAGCCCGAACGCCGCGCCGATCATCCCGAAGCCCTTCGCGCGCTCGTCGACCGGGGTGACGTCGGCGATGTACGCCGCGGCGGTCGCGAAGCTCGCCGAAGTGACGCCTGAGATCACGCGGCCAACGAACAGCCATCCCAGGCTCGGGGCGAGCGCCATGAAGATGTAGTCCAGCCCGAGCCCCGCGACTGACGTCAGGATGATTGGACGTCGGCCGAAGCGATCGGACAGCGCGCCCAGGATCGGCGACGCGAGGAACTGCATCAGCGCCCAGGCGGTCGCAAAGAGGCCGTACGTTTCGGCGGCGCGGGCGGTGTCGCCGTCGAGAAAATCCACGACGAGCGCCGGCAGGACGGGGACGATGATGCCGAGGGCCAGGACGTCGAGGACGACCGTGACGAAGATGAAGATGAGCGCGGCGCGCCGTGGCGCCGCCTGGCCCGCAGGTAAACTCATGCGAGGGACGTGTAGACTGGCAAACGTCCCATAGTACTGTAAGACTTCCTTCGAGCCCTGGCCGGACAGCCCATGCGATACGCCGAGTACACGCCCACGCCGCGCCTTGCGCCGCTCGTCGAGCGTTTCTGGCTGCTCGAAGGCTCGTCGACGGGCTCCGCCGACGCGATCATCCCCGACGGTCGCGTCGAGCTCGTCTTCCACTACGGCGGGCCATTCTGGCGTCACGACGGCACGAGCGCAGCAGTGAAGCAGCCGGCGTCGCTCCTCGTGGGGCAGATGGTCGAGCCGGTGGTCCTCGCCCCGGAAGGACCCGCGGGTGTTGCCGCGATCCGGTTGCGGCCGGCAGCGTCGCGCACGCTGCTTGGCTTTTCGCTTCAGGAAGTCTCCGGGCGCTTCGTCGACCTCGAGTTGATCTTTCCGTCGGCGAGCCGGCTGCGCGAGCGCCTGGCAGAGGCGTCGTGTGACGCCGAGCGAATTCGTGCGCTCGAGGACTGGCTGATCGCGAGGGCGTGTCCGGCGCCGCGCCGCCACGTGGAGGTCGTCGTCGGCACCATAGTCGAGAGTGGCGGCCGCGTCCCGATCGATGCGCTGGTGGCGCGTGCCGGCACGAGCCTCAGGCAGCTGGAGCGCCAGTTCCGGGAGGATGTCGGCCTCTCGCCGAAGACCTTCTCGCGGATTGTCCGGTTGCAGTCAGCGCTGCGGCGCGTGCGGCAGGGGCTGGCGCTGACCGACGTCGCGCTCGCGTGTGGCTTCTACGACCAGGCGCACATGACGCGCGACTTTCGGGAGCTGGCGTCGATGTCGCCCGGCGTGTGGCAGACGCACGCCGGCGATCTCGCCCCGCTCTTCGTGGAGGCGACGCTCGCTCCTACCCCTTCTTGACAGGGACCGGCGCGAACTTCCGCGTCACGTTCAGCGTGGTGATGTGCAGGTTCATGTCCCTGCCGACGCGGAAGCCGACCCGGCCATCAGCGCGGAGGTCCGCTCGCGGGACCGCCAGAACCTTCGCGGCATTCACCCACAACGTGACGTTCTGCGGGTCGACGTCCACCTTGATCACGTTCTTCACGGGATCGCCCTTCACATTGCCCGGCAGGATGGCGTCGTGTCGCTGCCAGGCCGCGAGCGGCGCCGTCTGGCCCGCGCGCGCGGCGCAGGACAGCTGCATGTCCATCCCGGCGCAGGACGAATGCCGAGTAGTCAGGGCTTGCCGAGGTCTCGACGTCTTGTCCCCCCAGGAACACGCCGTACTCGTCGGCGGCTTCTCCAGGGAACAGGAAGACCTCGGCCTCGAGCGAGTAGTTACCGTCGATGTCGCCGTTCGTCGGTCGGGTAGAGCAGCACGCCGGGCCCGGTGGTGACGTGCCAGCCCGGGGGCATCTGGACGAAGGCCCACGAGCCGGGATCCATCTTCAGTCCGGCGGCCAGGGGCGCAGGTGCGTCCTGACGCCATTTCCAGTCGGTTGGCGTCGTCAGTTGCGCGGTCAGCAGGGCCGGTGCGCAGGCACCGAGCACGATCAGCGCGGTTACAAGACGTCGCATGCATCCTCCAATCTGGACCATTACGCGTGAACCCGGGATCTGTACGCGGGCGCGGCCGGGAGCCAACGCCAGCGACGCCGGTTCCGTCAAAGATGGCTGGAGGGTTCTGTCATGTTCCGTCTGGCGCAGGAAGTGCGGTTCGCCGCACGAACGCTCATCCGGTCGCGATTCGTCACGAGCCTGGCGATTCTGGCCTTTGCCCTGGGCATCGGCGTGACAAGCGCGGTGTTCAGCATCTTCAACGGCGTGCTGCTCAAGCCGCTGCCCTTTCCGGATGCGCAGGAACTCGTGGCGGTGTACGACACCCAGCCCGCCTGTGCGACCTGCCCGGCGTCGTTCCCGAAATACGTCGAGTGGAAGACGCGGAACACCGTGTTTGCCGCGATCGGCGGATCTACGCAGGCGTCGTTCACCCTGACCGGAGCCGGAGAGCCATCCGCGTCCAGGGCGTGGCGACCACGGCCTCGCTCGGCGATGTCTTCGGCGTGCCACCGCATGCTCGGGCGCTGGTACACCGAGCAGGAAGATCAGTTCGGAGGCCCGAAGGTCGTCGTCCTCTCTCACGAGATGTGGGCGCGGCAGTTCAACAGCGATCCGGCAGTCGTCGGGACGCCGCGTTGACGTTCGACGGCAGAGCCTACGAGATCATCGGCGTCATGCCGGCGACCTTCTCGCTCCGCCGCGCGCAGTTCTACGTTCCCCTGCAGCGCAAGCTCGACCCTTCCAGGCGCAATAGCCATTTCTTGCCGACCTATGCGCGGCTCAAGAAGGGCGTGACCCTCGATCAGGCCACAGCAGAGATGCGCGCGCTCGGCCGCACGCTCGCCGCCGAGTTCGGGAACAACCATGGCGTCGACGTGCGCAGCTACTTCGAGGTCGTCGTCGGCAGCGTCCGGAGCTCGCTCTGGATGCTGATGGGAGCCGTGCTGCTGGTGCTGTTGATTGCGTGCGCCAATGTCGCGAATCTCCTCCTTGCCGCGGGCATGGCGCGGCGGCGCGAGTTCGCGATCCGCATGGCGCTTGGCGCGGGACGCGGCGCGCTGGCGCGCCAGCTCGCGACGGAGAGCCTGCTGCTGGCGGTCGCCGGCGGCACGCTCGCCATGCTGCTCGCGCGCTGGATGGTGGGCGTCTTCGTCGTGCTCGCCGGCACCCAGCTGCCGCGCGCGACGACGATCGAAATTGATGGACGCGTCCTCGCGTTCACCGCCGTCATCTCGCTTGTCGTCGGCGTGTTCTGCGGGGTGTGGCCGCTCCTGCGACTGCGTCCGCGCGACCTGACCGGCGCCGTGCGCGAGGGAGACACGCGGACAGCAAGCGCCGGCGGCCGGCGGATCGGCAACGGCCTCGTCGTCGCCGAGATCGCGATCGCCTTCGCGCTCCTCGTCGGTGCGGGCCTGCTCGTCAAGAATCTGCTGCTCCTCAGTGCCCGCGACGCCGGCATGCGCACCGATCGGATCGTCGCGTTCAACGTCGCGCCGAGCGGCCCGCGCTACGAAGCCCCCGAGCAGGTGGTGGCGTTCTTCCACGAGCTGTACTCACGCCTGACGGCGATCGAGAGCGTCGAGAGCGCAGGTATGACGAGCCACCTCCCGATGGTCGATTTCGGGTGGAACGGTGAGTTTCAGATTGAAGGCAACACGCCGTGGAGCGCGAACCAGGCACCGCTCGTCGAGTATCGCTGGATGCACGGCGAATATCTGAAGACGCTCGCCGTGACCGTTGCTCAAGGGACGGGTGCTCGACTCGCGGGACGGCAAGGGCTCGAACACGGTCCTCATCAACCAGGCGATGGCCGACAAGTTCTGGCCCGGCCAGGATCCGATCGGCAGGCGATTCGGTCAGGGCAGCGACCGGACGAAGTGGTACGAGGTGGTGGGCGTCATCGGCAGCATCCGGTCGCTCGGCCTGACGCGGAGCAGCCCCTTCGAGTTCTATCGCACGATCGACCAGGCGTCGTTCGGCTCGATGGCCGTCGTCGTCCGCACCCGCGGCGGCGATCCCACGCCATCATCCCGTCCGCGCGCCAGATCGTGGCGTCGATCGATCCCTCGCTGCCGATTACCCAGGTGCAGACGATGGAGGCGGTGGTTGCCGGGATCGGTGGGCCAGCCGCGCCTGATGTCGGCGCTGACGGCGCTCTTTCGGTGTGCTCGCGGGACTTCTGGCGATGATCGGCGTCTACGGAGTGATGGCGTACAACGTCCGCCGCCAGCGCCGCGAGTTCGGCATCCGGCTGGCTCTCGGTGCCGGCGAGTCGAGCGTCCGCAACCTCGTCATCGGTCGCGGCCTCGTGCTCGCGGCGGTCGGCGTCGCGATCGGCGCGGCCGGCGCCTGGCTGCTCGGTGGAGTCGTCGCGGCGCTGCTGAACGATGTCACGCCAACGGACCCCGCGAGTGTTTGCGGGCACGGCGGTCGCGGTGCTCGTGGTCGCGACGCTGGCGTCGTATCTGCCCGCGCGCAGCGCAGGCGCGCGTCGATCCGATGGTCGTGTTGCGGGATTCGTAGGGGGGCGTTCTTCACTGTTGACGGCAACCTTCACGAAGATCGCGAAGCTCCGAAGATCGCGAAGACTCCTGAAAGGTTTTCTTCGTGGTCATCGTGAGCTTCGCGATCTTCGTGATTACGTCGTGACGCTCCACTGAGGGCGCTATGGGGTTAGAATCGCGGGCGCGGTCAGCAACGCGCACGCGAGGGGACTTCATGCCGAGCACAGCGAAGACGCCGAAGGACTATCTCGACGCGCTCCCGCTCGAGCGGAAGGCGGCGATCGAGCAAAGTGCGGAAAGTGATCCTCGACAATCTGCCGGCCGGGCTATCGAGGAAACCGTGGGCGCGGGCATGTTGATGTACGGCGTGCCGCTGTCGCGATTCCCAAACACCTACAACGGACATCCGCTCTGCTATGTCGCGCTGGCGTCGCAGAAGAACTACATGGCTGTCTATCTGATGACTGTCTACGGCGACAAGAAGACGGAGCAGTGGTTCCGGACCGAGTTCAAGGCTCGCGGCAAGAAGCTCGACATGGGGAAGTCGTGCGTCCGGTTCAAGTCGCTCGACGACCTGCCGCTCGACGTCATTGGAGAAGCTCGTCGCCCTGGTCCCGATGGAGAAGTGGATCAGCCTGTACGAGCAGTCGCGGAAGCCGGTCTCGAACATCGCGGCCGGCGCGAGCCGCAGGCGGAACTCGCGCTGGAGCAGCAAAAGCACGGTAATCACCTGAAAGACGATCGTCCATGCCGAGAGATACCAGATCCAGCGGAGCTCGAATCCTGGCATCCGCGCGAGCAGGACCGCGGGAATGGCGGTCAGCAGCAGCCGTCCGAAGGACGCCGCCAGCGGCGGCAGCGTGTTGCCGAGCGCCTGGAACATGCTCGACGACACGAACACCAGTCCTGATCCGACGAACGTCCACGCGATGATGCGCAGGTACTCTTCGCCCACCGCGACGACCTGCGGATCGCCCGAGAAAATGTGCACCATCGGCGCCGCGCCGAAGTGGCAGGCGACCGCCCACACCGCCATGATGCCGGCGGCCATCGACACCGCCGTCACATACGTTTTCTTGACCCGGTCAGGCAGGCGCGCGCCGAAATTCTGGCCCGCGACCGGTGCGACCGAGAACCCGAGCGCGACGACTGGCATGAACCCCGCCTGCACGATGCGGAGGCCGATGCCGAAGCCCGCCTGCGCCGCCGCACCGAACGGCCGGCTGATCGCATAGATCACGAACAGATAGACCGCCATCAATCCGAATTCGGCCCCCGCCGGCAGCCCGATCTTCAGCATCTGACCCCAGAGCGAGAACTGCGGGACCCACTGCGACGGGACAAAGTGCAGGTACGCGCTCGGCTTGATGAAATAAAGGCCGAGCCAGGCCACGCCGACCGCGACGGCAACGAGCGACGACATCGCCGCGCCTGCCACACCGAGCGGCACGCCGGTAACCCAACCGAAGATGAGAAACGGCGCGAGGACCATGTTGAGAATGACCGTCGTCGTCGCCACGATCATCCCGGGCTTGAAGTTGCCCGTGCCGCGGAGCGCTGAGCCCATCGCCACCATCGCGAACTGCAGCGCCATGGCGGGGATGAACCACGTCAGGTACTCCTCGGCCTGCCGTGCCGTCTGCGCGTCGGCACCGAGCGCCGACGCGTAGGCGGCCGCGCAGCAGCATCGCGACCACCAGAAAGATCGCGCCGACCACGATGGAGAGCACCTGCGACTGGTTGAACACGAGAAGCGCCCGGTCGTGATCCTTGCGGCCGGCAGCGTGCGAGACGAGCGTCGTGGTGCCGACGCCGAGCATCTGCGAGATGGCCAGCACGATGAACGTAAGGTTGCCGGCGATGGCGACCGCCGCCACCGCTTCCTTCCCGAGCCGGCCGACCCAGTAGAGGTCGACGAGGAAATACAGCGTCTGGAACACCATCGTCACCAGCATGAAGCTGGCGTCTTCAGCAGATGACGAGTGATCGAGCCCGTCGTGAGATCCTGCATCGCGACGAGCTTATATCCTCGGAGCGGGCAATTCGGGAGAATAAAATGCGAAAGTCGGTAGCCTGGTGATGAGGGAATGAGAAAAACGAACGCCGGCGACAACAGGCGACCGAGTACCATAGCAAGTCTGGACATAGACCTCGAGGCGCTAACGATGACATACGACTGCCGCAACTGAACCGACTGACGACCCCGACCGCGACGTCCGAGACGTCGGCTGCCAATCTGAACGCGGCGTTTGCCGGCGTTCGCCGCGTGCCCCAGCCAATCAACGACCCCAGCCGCACCTACGCCCCCGGCTCGCCGGAACGGGCCGAGTTGAAAGCGCGCCTGAAGTCGATGGCGTCCGAGAAGATCGACATTCCGCTCGTCATCGGCGGCAAGGAGATTCGCACGGGAAAGACCGGAAAGTCGGTGATGCCGCATGACCATCAGCACGTGCTGGCCGAGTACCACAAAGCCGGTCCCGAGCACGTGCAGCAGGCCATAGCGGCGGCCGCCGAGGCGCGTCGGGAGTGGGCAAGCTGGCCGTGGGAAGACCGCGCCGCGGTCGTTCTGCGCGCCGCGGAGCTTCTGGCCACGACCTGGCGGTCGACGATCAATGCGGCGACGATGCTGGGCCAGTCCAAGACGGCGATGCAGTCGGAGATCGACGCCGCGTCGGAGATGATCGACTTCTGGCGCTTCAACACCTGGTTCGCGCAGGAGCTCTACAACGAGCAGCCGCTCAGCAGTCCCGGCATGTGGAACCAGATGGAGTACCGCAACCTCGAAGGTTTCGTGTACGCCATCACGCCGTTCAACTTCACGGCCATCGGCGGCAACCTGACGACCGCGCCGGCGCTGATGGGGAACACCGTCATCTGGAAGCCGGCGTCGTCCGCGATGCTGAGCGGGTACTACACCCTCAAAGTGCTCGAGGCGGCCGGTCTGCCGCCTGGCGTCATCAACTTCCTGCCCGGCGATCCGCAGGAGATCTCGAATCACCTCATCGACTCGCCCGAGCTGGCCGGCATCCATTTCACGGGCAGTACGGCCGTCTTCAACAGCATGTGGAAGCGCGTCGGCGAGAACATGGGTCGGTACCGGACGTATCCGCGGCTCGTCGGAGAAACGGGTGGCAAGGACTTCATCGTCATGCACCCCTCGGCGGATCCGCAGGAGGTCGCTGTCGCGATCGCGAGGGGCGGGTTCGAGTATCAGGGCCAGAAGTGTTCGGCTGCGAGCCGCGTCTACGTTCCGCAGTCGATCTGGAACGACGTCCGCGACCGTACAGTCGCGATGATGAAGGACATCAGGGTCGGCGACGTCCGCGATTTCCGTAACTTCTGCGGCGCCGTTATCGACAAGAACGCGTTTGTTCGGATCAGCGAGTATCTCGACGACGCCAAGAAGAATGCGAAAGTAATTCAGGGCGGGGTCGCAAGTGGCGAGACCGGGTACTTCATCGAGCCCACGCTCGTCGAGACAGCGGACCCTGGTTATCGGCTGCTGTGCGAGGAGATTTTCGGACCGGTCGTCACCGCGCACGTGTATCCCGACGCCAAATGGGCCGAGACGCTCGCCATCGTCGATCGGACGTCGCCCTATGCGTTGACGGGCGCCGTGTTCGCCAGGGATCGCGGCGCCGTGCGGCAGGCCATGAGCGCGCTGCGCAACGCCGCCGGCAACTTCTACATCAACGACAAGCCTACCGGTGCGGTCGTCGGGCAGCAGCCCTTCGGCGGCGCCCGCGCGTCGGGCACGAACGACAAGGCGGGCTCGAAGCTGAATCTGGTCCGATGGGTCAGTGCGCGGACCGTCAAGGAGACGTTTGCGCCGCCGCGGGACTACAAGTACCCCTTCATGGGCGAAGAGTAGGCCAGCCATTCCACCGATCGCCTTCGCAAATCGGCGCCGGATGAGTATACTGAAGGGGCGGTCGGCGCGCCGCGCGAAGCGCGGCCCTTCTCCAAGGACCTGCCGGTTCGGTCCACCTGATTGGGTGTGAGCCCTCGACGGCAGGGCGGTTCGGCGCCTCGCACAGGTCTTCAACGCATCGTGTGCAGCCCGCCGCGGGTGACCCACGATCGACAAAAAGATAGAGACGTCGCGACACGTCCGCGTGCCGCGGTCTGGAGGTTACGGTGCAGAAATCACGCCCCACCCAGAACAAGCGCGCGCGCGAGCGCGCGCGGCAGGAAAAACAGCAGCAGAAGACGGCGCGCCGGATGGAAGCGGCGACGCGCAAGGCCTCTCGCCCGGCCGGCGCCGGTGATGAAGACCCGGACATTGCCGGAATCGTGCCGGGTCCTCAGCCGTCACCATGGGGTGACGAGCTGGAAATCGAAGAGGTCAAGGAAGCCGAAGAATAGCATTGCTGTGCGTTCCCACCACAGCCTCCCGCCAAGGAAACCCGGAAGTTTCGCCGCACTTGACAGGCACAGCCAGACTGCTGGAAGGCATAGATTACCAATGCCTATCGGGGAGTGGAATGCCTTTTTAGCTCGTCGTTCGAGGCTACTTGACGAAACCGCTGTCCCTCATCCATTCCTCGAAGCGCACGATCCAGTTTCCAACCGGGCGCTTGTTGGTTGCACGCAGGCCGAAGCCGTGTCCGCCGGTGCTGTAGATGTGCAACTCTGCGACGACGCCGGCGCGTTTGAAGCGGAGGTACGCTTCCGCCAGCCCTTCGGAGATGTCCTGCCGGTCCGTGTATGAGGCCGCCAGGAATACCGGCGGCGAGTCTTTCGTCGGTTGGATGTCGCCGGACCGGCCGGGGTAGATGAGCGCCTGAAAATCCAGCTTCGAGGGCTCGCGATCGATCGGGTCGGCGGCGGAGGCGTTGCCGCCGTCGGCCTTTGTCGCGGCCATCGAGACCAGCTCACCGCCGGCCGAGAACCCGACGGCGCCGATGCGGCCCGCGTCGAGGTTCCACTCCCTCGCGCGGCTGCGGATCAGCCGAATCGCACGCTGGGTGTCGGCCAGCGACTCGAGTTCGATCTTGTAGGTCGACCCCGCTTCGCGGGCGAGGCGGTGCTTGAGTACGAAGGCCGCGATGCCGTGGTCTCTGAGCCATGCTGCGACGTTGTAACCCTCGTGGGTGATGGCCAGCATGCGGTGGCCTCCGCCAGGGATGACCAGGATCGCGGTGCCGTTGGCCTTGTCTTTCGACGGCACGTACGGAGTGAGGCTCGGGGTGTGGATGCTCGAGACACTGAGCTCGCCGCTGGCAGACGTCGTGACGGCCTCCTTGGCGGTCTGGCCTTCCGATCCCGGCGCGCCCGACGGCCACAGTGGTATTTCGGCCGGCGCCTGGGCGGCGGCGAGCGCGGCGGTCGCGACCAGCGCGGCGGCGAGCGTTTGCATCGTGTTCATCAGATTGTCCCCTCTACAATGGTGAAATCACGCCGTTCAGGTCACGCGGTAACGCCGTCGGTCTGTCTGGGCGCATCTCGACATGCCAGAATACCGGGCCCGACCTATGGCCGACGTGAGCGAGTCTCGTCCCCCCGACGCTCCGATCCCGCACTCGTTTCTCGAGTACGTCCGGTCCTTCGGCCCGGGCATCGTGATCGTACTCACATGGCTCGGCGCCGGCGATGTCGTGGACATGGGCGCGGCCGGAGCCAACTACGGGTACGCGCTCATCTGGGTGTTCGTGGTCGCGATTCTATTCCGGTTCCTCTTCGTCTCACTCATCGTTCGCTACCACCTGTGCAACCAGCACGGCGAGGGGGTCCTTGACGGCCTGGCCCGGCTGCATCCGATCTACGCCCCGGTCCTGTTCTTCGCCGCGATCGTGATGGGACACGTCTACGGGTCGTACATGACCCGCGGCGTCGGCGAGGTCTGCCGGAACGTGTTCGGGTTCGGCGCGATCTGGCAATGGGCAGTCGCGTGCAACACCCTGGCGTGTTACCTCGTGTTCAGGCCGAGCTTTCGCGCGCTCGAGTTCGTCTTCTTCTTTTTTCTGGCGGTGCTGTCGGTGTCGTTCGTGGGCTCAGCCATCTGGGTCGGCTTCGATCCCGCCGACGTCGCGCGAGGGTTCGTCCGCCTGGAGATGCCGGGCACGCACGGCGCCTACGCTCCCAGGCACGTGGCGCTGGCGATGATCGGCGCGGTCGGCGGGTCTCTGATGAACCTGGTCTATCCGTACTTCCTCGACGCCAAGGGCTGGCGTGGTCCGCAGTATCGGCGTGTCCAGCTGTACGACTTCGGCCTGGGCATGCTCGCGATGCTCGTGCTCAACCTGTCGATCTGGATCCTCGGCGCCGAGCTCCTGTTCCCGGACAAGCACATTCAGAATCTCGAGGATCTGCCGAACCTGCTGAGCACGGTGCTCGGTGAACCGGGCCGGGTCCTCTTCTATGCCGGGATCTTCGCGGCGATCTACACCTCGATCATCGGCCACGCGGCCGGGCTGGGACGGCTCGGCACGCACGCCTGGCTCCGCTGGCAAGCCGGAACTGGTCCGATCACCAGCGACTACCGCTACCACGCCTGCTATCGATGGATCGCGTTCTCGTGCCTCGTGACGCCGCTCGTGTGGACGATGCCGGGGATGCCGGGCTTCGTGGCGCTGACGCTGGCCGCCAATAGCGCCCAGGTCGTGCTGCTGCCGCTTCTCGCTGGAGGCTTGTGGTGGATCACTGCGAGCGACCGGCTGATCGGACGCAAGCACCGCAATCGCTGGTGGGAAAACATCCTGATGGGCACGCTATTCGCCCTGGCGACGTATTTCGCCTTGGGTGCGGTGATCGATCTCGTGCGTCGTTTCTGATTTCCCTCGCGTTGCCGTCCAAGAGCTTTTCACCGCGGAGCTCGCTGAGCACGCAGAGAAGAGATCCTTGGTGGTTTCTGCGTTCTCGGCGGTGACAGGCTTTTGGACGGGCCAGAAACGCTCCTGACGCGAAGACCGACAGCGAACCAGGCATGTGTCTCACCTCACGAGCCCACGCGCTTCACCGACTGCAACTCCGCGTGCGAGAACGTGAAGGCATACTGGTCGTCGCGCCGCACGTTGCCGACGACAGCGGGCCGGAAACAGGCCAGGCAGGTGCCGCCCGTTCGGCGGACGCTCGAGTAGACGACGCCGAGCGAGCCTCGATCGAGGAGCCGCTGGCCGAGCCTTGTGACGACTCGTAGCTGCCGGGATCGAGGCAGTCCGCGAAGCGCCGGTCCCGCCGCAGGTCGTGGAACTCGCCGCTGAAGTCCGCGAGGTAGTCATCGTAGGTGGCGACCTCGTCGGCCTGCCACTCGATTTCCGCCAGTTCGACCGATCGATGGAACGCGACCTCCGCTTGCGCCGTTCGCAGGTCGAACGCGGAGTACCACGCCCCGCGCTCGGGACCGTTGAACCGCGCACCCTGCGGATGGGCGTGGCAGAACGCCGCGTTGATCACGTGGTACGCACGGTACCCCGAAGACGAGCTCGTACGGACCGATGTCCGGCAGCCGCTGATGCTCGGCCAGGAGCCGGTCGTTGGTGGCCTGTTCGAGGTCGAAGATCGCGCGGAGATCGCCGACGTCATCGGCAATGCGCGCGAGCACGCTCTCCTTTTCCCGGTACTTGGTCGGGACCAGGCGATGCGTATCGCGCTCGCGGATCAACCGGAGGCGCGGTTCAGCCGGCGCGGCGGGCATCGAGCAATCGGCGGACGACCTGCATGGCAGGCAGTCCGCCCGTGGTCAGGTAGGCCAGTGGTGTCTGACCCGCGAAGATGGCATTGGTGTTGGGCCGCCGCATCCACGCATCGGCCAGCGCATCCGAATAGAGCACGTTGAGCGCCTTGAAGATACCGACGAGGTAGGAGATGCGCAGGAGCCGGTCGGCATCGAGGACGCGTTCCGGGTTCTTCTTCATGTCGTAGAAGGGCCCGTTGGTGACGCCGCCGAGCAGGGCGCGGGCGTCCTCGTCGCGCACCTGCCAGCGCGTCATGATGTTGAAGAACGCCCGGAGCGCGGCGGGGCTGAGCCGCTCCCGTTCGGCGCGGACGGAGAAGTCCGCGAGGGGCGCCGGGTGATAGCGCGTGAGCGGGATAGCCGGGATGGCCGCGGCATGGGTGTGTCCTGATTAGAAGTATATACGTTACTTATCAGGAGTGTCAAACTGCTCCCTCGGGTCCGATCGGCGGTTTTGTGGGTATCGAGCTCCTGACCCAGGCCCGTCGCGCCACTTTTACGCCAGCGTGGGTATACTGCCAGTCTCCGTCGCGAGGCGGAAATGACGGTGCCACGGGTACGGCCCGCCCGGCACGCGTTCGGAGGAGGAACGAAGTCATGTTGCAGCAACGACGTTCGATGATGCCGGTCGGCGCCCTGGCGCTTGCCCTGGCCTGCCTGCTGTTTCCGCGCATCGCATCCGCCCAGTTCGACGCCGCCACGGTTCTCGGTGCAGTCATCGACGCCACGGGCGCCCGGGTGCCTGGCGCCACGGTGACGCTCAAGAACGCCGACACGGGGATCGTCTCGACGGCCGTCACCGACAGCGAGGGGAACTATCAGTTTCTGAACGTGCGCATCGGCACCTACAGCGTCCGCGCCGAGCTGCAGGGCTTTTCCGCGGCGATCGCCGAGAAGGTCGCCGTGACGGTCAACGCGCGCCAGCGCGTCGATCTGACGATGAAAGTCGGGGACATCGGCGAAACGGTCGTCGTCACCGGCGCCGCCAGGCTGCTCGAGAGCGAATCGAGCGACCGCGGACAGGTCATCGGCCGCGAGCAGATCGTCAACCTGCCGCTCAACGGCCGCGCCTACGCGGACCTGGCGCTCCTCAGCCCGGGCGTCCGCAAGTCGTCCATCAGCGAGTCGCGCGACGGATCGTTCAACGTGAACGGGCTGCGCAGCTCGCTCAACAACTTCATCCTCGATGGCGTCGACAACAACTCCTACGGCACCAGCAACCAGGGCTTCTCGAACCAGGTCGTCCAGGTGTCGCCGGATGCCGTCGAAGAGTTCAAGGTGCAGACGAACAACTTCAGCGCCGAGTTCGGGCGCACCGGCGGCGCCGTCATCAACGCGACCTTCCGCAGCGGCACGAATCAGTTCCACGGGACCGCCTGGGAATTCAATCGCAACACGTCGTTGAACGCGACTGGGTTCTTCAAGCCGTCCTCTGGCGTCAAGCCGTCGCTCAGCCGCAACCAGTTCGGCGGCGTCTTCGGCGGCCCGATCGTCAAGGATCGCGCGTTCTTCTTCGCCAACTACGAGGGCTTCCGGCAGGTGCAGCGCACCGTCACCTTCGCCAGCATTCCGACGATGGCGCAGCGGCAGGGGGTGATGGGGAAGCCGGTGCGGAATCCACTGACCGGTGAGGTCTACGCCGACGGCATCGTCCCCTCCGCAGCGATCACCCCGTTCGCCCGTCAGGTCCTGGCCGGTCTGCCGGCGCCGACGCGGCCGGGCATCTCGAACAACTTCGACAGCCTCCCGAGACGGCAGGACTACAACGACAAGTTCGACATCAAGCTCGATCAGCAGATCAACACGGCGACGAGCGCCTTTGTCCGCTTCAGCAATCGCGATGCGGACAACTTCGAGCCGCCTCCCATCCCGGGTGAGACGAGCAGCCCGTCGAACTCGTTCGTGAACATCCTGAACCAGCAGGTCGCGACGGGCGTGACGCGCACGCTCGGGCTGACGTCTCTGCTCGAGGTGCGGGTGGGCGTCTCGCGCACCAAGGCGGGGAAGACCGCACTCGGAACGGGCAGCCCGAACATGTTCGAGGCCTACGGGATCACGGGGCTGCCGACCGACACGGTCTTTGCCGGCGGCCTGACGCAACAGTCGGTGAGCGGCTGGACGGCGTGGGGCCGCCAGAGCAGCAACCCGCAGTTCCAGGATCCGCTCGTCATCGACGCGCGCCTCAACTACTCGTGGATCCGTGGCCGCCACACGTTCAAGGCCGGCTACGAGTATCAGCACATCAATACCGACATCGACGACGTGCATCCGAAGTACGGCGCCGACGGGTACGCCGGCCAGTTCAGCCGGCCGACCGGGGCCGCCGCCGACGCGGCGACGTTCAACCTCGTCGACTTCATGTTCGGCGCGCGCAATACCTACGAGCTCGTCAATCCATTCGTCTTCGAGCTGCGCCAGCGGATGCACTTCGGCTACATTCAGGACGACTGGCGCGTCTCGCCGAACCTGACGTTCAATCTCGGGCTGAGGTACGAGCTGGGGACGCCGCAGTGGGAAAACAACAACTTCCTGACGAACTTCGATCCCGCCACCAACACGTCGATCCAGGCCAGTGACGGATCGATCTCCGACCGCGCGCTCGTCAACCCCGACCGGAACAATTTCGCGCCGAGGCTGGGCGTCGCCTACAGCCTCACGCCGAAGACCGTGATCCGTTCGGCCTACGGCACGAGCTACATCCACTTCAACCGGCTCGGCGGCGAGAACCTGCTGTCCTTCAACGGTCCGCACGTCGTGCCGATCGCGATCACGCAGCAGCCGTCGCAAGGGGCGTGCGCCGCGGGTCAGGCCCCGACGTCGCTGTTTCCGCACCACCCAGGAGGGGTATCCGCAGGGGCTGAACGTGCCGGCGAATTTCAACCCGCTCAACGGCCGCGTCAACTACATTCCGCCCGACACGAACACCGGCAACGTGCAGAACTGGCACGTCACCGTGCAGCGCGAGCTGCTGAACAACCTGCTGATTGACGTCGCCTACATCGGCAACCGGAGCCGCAACCTCGTCATCCTCGGCGACTACAACCAGGCGCGGCCCAACAACGCCGGCGAGGACATCCCGCTCCAGGCCCGGCGGCCGATCCAGGGATTTCAGTTCATCCAGGCGGCCTTCGACGGCGGCAAGGCGAGCTATCACGCGCTGCAGGTGAAGGTGGAGCGGCGCTACACCCGCGGGCTGTATCTCCTCAACTCGTTCACGTGGTCGAAGGCCGAGGACAATGCCTCAGGTCACCTCGAGACGGCCAATGGCGACAACAGCCGCGTCAACTTCCGCAACATCGACGGCGAGTGGGGAACGTCGGGCTACAACCAGCCGATCAACAACACGACGACCGTTGTCTGGGAGCTGCCGTTCGGCCGCGATCGCCGGTGGGCGAACGGTCTCAGCCCGATTCGTCGAGGGGATCGTCGGCGGCTGGCGCCTGACGGCGATCAATACGATGACGAGCGGCCTTCCCGTGAACCTGAGCTACTCGCCCTCGTCCACGTTCCAGGTCAGCGGCGTGCCGACGTACCGGCCGAACCTCATCGGCGACGTCTACGGCGATCGCACGATCGACAACTACTTCAACCGGGACAACGTCGTCATTCCGACCGACCGCACGCAGCCGTTCGGCGATGCGCCGAGAAACGTCGCGCGCGGCCCGGCGATCTATTCGTTGGACCTGGGGCTGCACAAGGGCTTCGGGCTCGGGCTCGGCGATTCGCGCCTCGAGTTCCGCATCGAGGCGTTCAACGCGCTCAACAAGACCAACTTCGGCGCGCCGAACGGCAACCGGTCGTCGACCGACTTCGGGACGATCCGCGTCGCTGTCGACCACGCCGCGGCAGATTCAGCTGGGCGTGAAGGTGGATTTTTAGTTTCAGACGCCGAACTGCTTGAAGTGGTGGTCGGTGTGGCGATAGAGCAGCCGGCCCCATTGCGCGCCCGAGAGCCTGCCCGAAGGCGACGTGGACGGGCCACTCGCCGTCCTTCGGGCGTTTGGTCAGCGCGTCCACGGCGGCGCGGAACCGAGCGACTTCTGTGTCCCACGTTTCGGGCTGCGCGCGCGAGGAGCTCGGGCGCCGTCGGCGCGCTCTTGGGCCACGGCAGATAGAACATCACCAGCGAGTTGATCGGTCGCGAATCGAAGCGGGCTCGTTCTTGGGCTGACACGGCACGTCGCCGATGGCGGTGCGGATGGCATCGGTGATGTGGCAGAGCATGCGGGGCGCATCGAAGCTGCCCCACAGGCCCGTGCGTCCGGGGTCAGCCTGGCGAGCCTGGCGTCGAGCGCCCGCCGGTCGCGTTCGTTCCACAAGGTGTTGGCCATGTTCCTGAAGTATATATGTGCAATCGACAGTCGGCAGTCGTTAGTCGAGAGTCACAGTCGACAGTCTGAGTCGACAGTTCCAGTCGACAGTCGCAGTCGACAGTCGGCAGTCGCAGTAGTCTATCCGAGCCCACAGACGCAGTCGACCGAGCTTAGGGCGACTGTGCGACTCGGACTGACGACTGAGACTGACGACTGCCGACTTCGGACTGAGGACTGCGACTGACGACCGACGACTGCCGACTGTCGACTACTGTGTCTCATCGATCTTCTTCGCGCTTTCGCCGTCACGCGCAGCTTGTTCCCGCCGACGACCCTGCAACGCGCGATCGAGAGGCTGGGGTTCGTGCAGGCGGACCCGATCCGCGCGCCGGCGCGCGCGCAGGACCTCACGCTGCGGCACCGCGTGCAAGGGCTATCGCGCCGGCGACCTCGAGCGCCGCTACGCGGAGCTCGACGTCGAGGAGGATTTCTTCGTCAACTACGGATTCCTCCCGAGGGCCATCCAGGCGCTGATGCACCCGAGGGCGCCGTCCGGTCGTCGTGCGGGGGAAGAAGGCGCAAGCCGCTGCTCGAGTTCGTGCGGGCGCGCGACGCGGTGCATCCTCGCGAGGTCGACGAGCATTTCTCGCACGGTTCGGTGACGAACTACTGGGGCGGCTCGTCGTCGGCGACCACGCACCTGCTCGACAAGATGCACTACCGCGGAGTGCTGCGCGTGGCGCGGCGCGCCGGCGGCATCCGCATCTACGCGGCGCACGCGCACGCGCCCGGGCCGGCCGGCGCGGCCGGGACGTCGCGCCCACATCGACGCGCTCGTCGACGTCGTCGTGCGCGTGTACGCGCCGCTGCCGGGCGCGAGCCTGGCCGGGCTCGTCAGCCGCCTGCGCTACGCCGTGCCGCAGTGGACGAGCGAGCTGACGGCGCGCGCTGGAGCGGGCGCGCGAGCGGCTCGCGCACGCGCGCGTCGATGGCGTCGACTGGTACTGGCCGGCCGGGGAGCGGCTGCCGCGCGGCGCGCCAACCGAGCGCCGTTCGTTTTCTGGCGCCGTTCGACCCCGTGGTGTGGGATCGCCGGCGCTTCGAGCTCCTCTGGGGCTGGGCGTACCGCTTCGAGGCCTACACGCCGGCGCCTCGACGCGCTGCTCGGCTACTACGCGCTGCCGCTGCTGTGGCGCGACCGGGTGATCGGCTGGGGCAACCTGTCGGTTGCCGACGGCGCGCTGCGGTCCGACGTCGGCTTCGTGGCGCTCGCGTCCGCGCGATCGCGCGTTCAACGCGCGAGCTCGCCGCAGAGCTGGATCGCATGCGCGTGTTCCTGGGCTTGGCAGGAATAGGACGACTGGATTAGGCTTAGCGAAGAGCTTCGACCGGCTTCGAGGTCCTGGAGCCTAGAGCCTAGCCGAGCCTAAAGCCAGAGCCCAGCGACTGACCCTCCTGGCGTAAGATGGGAGAGTACGCAATTGCAGCAATCATGACGTCTAGCCCGGCCGTGCGCGATATGTGCGCGTGCCGTCACAAGTGGAGAACAGCATGCCCTATCCGGAATCTTTCATCGGTCCCATGCGCGAGGAGTTGACGCGTCTCGGCGTCAAGGAGCTGCGCACCGCCGAAGACGTCGACGCCGCCGTGCGCGGAACCGCGGGGACGCTGATGGTCGTCGTGAACTCGATGTGCGGATGCGCGGCCGGCCGCGCGCGTCCGGGCGTCGCGCTCGCGCTGCAGCACCACGTGAAGCCGGACGTCGTGGCGACGGTATTCGCCGGCGGCGACATCGAGGCGACCGAGCGCGCGCGCAGCTTCTTCGCGCCGTATCGTCCCTCGTCGCCGTCGATCGCGCTCCTTCGTGACGGCCAGATGGTGTTCATGCTGGAGCGGCATCAGATCGAGAACCAGAGCGCCGAAGCCATCGCGCGCGCTCTGACCGGCGCGTTCGACAAGTTCTGCGCTCCCGTCGTTCACTAGCCAGACTGGCGGGATCGGCTGTGCATTCAGCAGGCGCTGACGCCGCTGCGCAGTTCTGCAGGGCGGCCGGACTCGATTCCGGTGGCGGACCGCAGGCAAGTAGCAGAACAAAGGCTCTCGGGACGGGCCGACTCCTGCTCATGCTCCTTCGCGATCGCCTGGCTGCGCCTGGCCGGTGCTCCCTCAAAGAAGTCCCTCTCGTTCAACAGACGGAGGACTGACGTATGCTCACCGCGGACGAAGTGGCGGGCCGCGTGGTGTGGAGCTCGAGATGAAGCGATCACTGGTCTCGATGGTGGTGACGCTGGCGTGCGGAACCTCTCTGGTCGTGGCGCAACAGGCTGGCCCGGTGTTCGCATGGCCGAACGCCAGACGCGTCGCGGTCAGTCTCAGCTTCGATGATGCGCGGGCCAGCCAGGTGGACGGAGGCACGGCGCTACTGGATCGCTATGGCGTGAAGGCCACATTCTACGTGGTGCCCTCCGCCGTCGAGAAAAAACTCGCGGGTTGGAAGCAGGCCGCTGCCAGCGGTCACGAAATCGGCAACCACTCCTTGAATCATCCGTGCTCGGGCAACTTCGCCTGGTCGCGTGGCAAGGCGCTCGAAGACTACACGCTCGATCGGATGCGGCGCGAGCTGACCGACGCGAACGGCCGGATCACGGAGTTGCTTGGTGTGACGCCGGAGTCGTTCGCGTATCCCTGTGGACAGACATTTGTTGGGCGAGGTCTGGGCACGCAGAGCTATGTGCCGGTTGCCGCGAGTGTCTTCGTCACCTCGCGCGGGTGGCTGGACGAAGCGCCAAACGACCCCTCGTATGTCGACCTCGCCCAGCTGACCGGAATCGAATCGGACGGCAAGGACTTCGAGCAAATCCTGGCGATCGTCGAGGCTGCCAGGCAAACGGGATCCTGGGTGGTGCTGGCCGGACACGATATGGGGAAGGACGGCCCCCAAACGACGCGACTGGCGATGCTCGAACGGTTGTGCGCGTATGCCAACGACCCGTCGAATGGCGTGTGGATGGCGCCCGTGGGAACGGTGGCCAAATATGTCCGCGCGCGGCGTGGTCGATGAAAACGCCGTTCACGCCCGAGGCGGCCGTCTCGGCTATCTCGTTCCCTCCGCGGTCGCGACGTCGAGAACTTGAAGCCGCGGCAGGTCGATGATGAAGACGCAGCCCACTTCCGGCAGGTTGCGTGTGTAGATCCGCCCGTGGTTCGCCTCGGCGCCCCAGCGGCTGAAGGCGAGGCCCAGGCCGAGGCCGGAGCGATCGGCGCTGCGCTGCTCGAACGGGCGGAACATGTCGGTGACGTTGCCCGCCGGGAGGCCGCCGCACTCGTCCTCGATCTCGATGAGCACGCGCTCGGCGCTGGCGCCGACACTGAGCGTGACGGTCGTGCGCGGCCGCGTGAACTTGAACGCGTTCTGCAGGAGGTTGCCCACCACCGCCGCGAGGACCTGCCGGTCGGCCTCGACGGCCACGCCATCCTCGACGGGCATGACCGCGAAGGCGATGCCCCGGGCCTGCGCCTCGATCGTCGCGGCCGGCGTCAGCTCGTCGATGAATTCCGCGACGAGGAACTGCTCCAGATTCTGGACGCCCTCGGTGAGCCGGACCTCGGCGATCGAGCGGCCGATGAGCGTGTGCAACCCTATCAGGCTGCGATGCAGCACGCCCCCGGTGCTGCCGGCGACGCCGACGTTCCCGGTCTTGAGGACGTCGAACGCGAGGATCGCCGTGTTGATCAGGTTCCGCAATTCGTGCGCGAGGAACCCGAGTCGCTGGCTCCCGCGCGCGGACTCGCCTTCGACCGTGAATTGATGGCGCTCGCGCCCGTACTGCGTCACGGCGCCCGCGATGGCGTTGTCCAGGCAGCCGTTCAGCATCTGAAAGTCTTCCGTGCTGATGGGCGCATTCATCTGCACGGCCAGCTCGGTGACGGTCTGGCAGACGTCGCCGTAGTCGTGCACGACCTGTGACACGGTGAATCCCTGCAGCAGCAGGTCGTGCCCGTGCAGGACCGCGCTCCGGCCGATCTCCGCGACTCGAGCGTCACGCCACGGCGCAGCGCGTCCACCAGCTGATCGAGAAACACCGGGACCCCATGATCGATTTCCGCCGCGGTGGGCGGGGGCACCGACCGCAGTGGCCACCTTCGCCCGGCATCGCGTGATGATCTCGTCGCGGTTGGCGGTGATGAAGTCGTGGAGCATGGAATCGTCCAGTTGAGCTGATGGTATGCCAGAGCTGGACGGGCGGGCTGTTCCAAACAGCACAGGTAGGATTCAGGCGTGCTTCCGACGGCAAAGAAGCGGGGTTTTAGGGTCGGCTATGTGCCTTTCTGCACAGACGGGTCGCCTCTGAGCTTGTTACCGTCGAGGCCGACACTCGTCGCGGTCATTCCCCCGAAGGAGGAGCGATGCTCACGGTCCTGCTCGTGATTGTGCTGCTGATGCTGCTCGGGGCGATCCCGAGATGGCCGCACAGCCGGGGCTGGGGCTACTACCCGAGCGGCGGCCTTGGTCTCGTCTTGCTGGTTCTCATCATTTTGCTGCTGGCGGGCCGGATCTGAAGCGCGAGAGCCGTGCTCTCGTCGCGCCTAGCGGAGTTGAACGTGATCAACGGCGTCATCGACTCGTCTCCGGCCCGCAGGGTCGAGCGATGAATACTCAGCGAGACTCACCTCAACGCCAACGCGCCGCGGCCGACAAGATCGGACCGCATGACCTGCGCTATGCCGAACTGCTCCGGCGGGGCTTCAACAAGCGATTCGCCGGCAAGCCCGACTACGTTCGCCTCGTCGGCTCCACCGACCAGGTCGTGGACGCCGTGCAGGACGCGGTGCGCGACAAGCTGCGGGTGGCGGTGCGCAGCGGCGGGCATTGCCTCGAAGGCTTCGTCGCGGACCCGGCGGTTCGCGTCGTCATCGACACCTCGCTGATGACGGGCGTCTACTACGATCCGCAGATGGCCGCGTTCGCGGTCGAGGCCGGCGCCACGGTGGGGGAGCGTATCGGAAGTTGTTCCTGGGCTGGGGCGTGACGATCCCGGCCGGTGAAAGCCCCGACATCGGTGTGGGTGGGCACGTGTTGGGCGGCGCCTTCGGCTTTCTGTGCCGGCAGCACGGGTTGGCGGCGGACCATCTCTACGGCGTCGAGGTGGTGGTGATGGACGCGACCGGGACGGCCAGGAGCGTGGTGGCGACGCGCGAGCCGTCCGATCCGAATCGGGAGCTGTGGTGGGCACACACTGGCGGTGGCGGCGGCAACTTCGGCATCGTGACTCGTTACTGGTTCAGGTCGCCCGGACGCCATCGGCAACGATCCGGCGCTGCTGCTGCCCAAGGCCCCGGACTCGGTGGTGACGTTCAAGGCGGAGTGGAACTGGAGCGACATCGACGAGCGGGCGTTCACCGAGGCTGGTCCGCAACTATGGCGAGTGGTGCGAGCGCAACAGCGAAGCTGACTCGCCCTATGCCAAGCTGTTCAGCGTGCTCTCTCTCGGACGTCGCCAGCGCGGCAGAGTCGAAGCGCGAGGCGTGCTGACCGCCGGGGCCGAGGCCGAGCAGCTGCTCGACGAGCACTTGGCCGCGATCAATGACGGCGTCGGCGTGGCCTGCACGCGTCAGGTCGAGCGGAGCTCCTGGCTGGCCTTCGCCCTCGATCCGTTCCCCGATCTCTTCGCGACGGGACCGACCGGCGTGGCCGCGTCGAAGGCGACGTTCAAGCTCAAGGACGCGTTTCCTGCGCAAGCGCCACACCGATCGCCAGATTGAAGTGGCGTACGACTACCTGACCCGAAGCGATCACGATGTGGCCGGTGGCATGCTGGGCCTGGCCACCTACGGAGGCAAAGGTCAACACCGTGGCGCCGGATGCGACGGCGTCGGCGCAGCGGGAGTCGACGCTGACGACGTCGTATTCGGTCGGCTGGGAGAACCCGCAGGACGAGGCGAGAAGCTTGACGTGGCTGCGTCGGTTCTATCGGGACGTATTCGCCGACACCGGCGGAGTGCCCGTGCCCGGTGATCTCAGCAACGGCGCGCTCATCAACCATCCCGATGTCGACTTCGCGGATCCCGAGTGGAACACATCGGGCGTGCCCTGGCACAGGCTCTACTACAAGGACAACTACCCTCGGCTCCAGCGGGTCAAGGCGCAGTGGGATCCCCGCAACGTGTTCCACCACGCCCTGTCCATTCGCGCCTGACGAACGAGCGATCACCTGGTGGCACGTATCAGGCGAATCGCTAGCGTTAGCGCGTGGCCGCGGACAGGACCCGTACCCGCTTCCGATTCAGCAGATACGCCCCCAGCGACCTAGCGTGTGGAGTAGTTTCGTGGTGCGCAACCGAACGTATCATCGGCTCTAAACCATCGCGACGTCGAGAACTGAAGCCGCGGCAGGTCGATATGAAGACGCAGCCCCGTTCAGGCAGGTTGCGTGTGTAGATCCGGCCATGGTTGGCCTCGGCGCCCCATCGGCTGAAGGCGAGGCCCAGGCCGAGGCCCGTGCGGTCGGCGTTGCGCTGTTCGAACGGGCGGAACATGTCGATGACGTTTCCGCCTGGGAGGCCGCCGCACTCGTCCTGGATCTCGATGAGCACGCGCTCGGCGCTGGCGCCGACGCTGAGCGTGACGGTCGTGCGCGGCCGCGTGAACTTGAAGGCGTTCTGCAGTAGGTTTCCCACCACCGCCGCGAGGACCTGCCGGTCCGCCTCGACGGCCACGCCATCCTCGACGGGCATGACGCTGAAGGTGATGCCCCGGGCGTGCGCTTCCATCGTGGCGGCCGGCGCGAGCTCGGCGATGAATTCGGCGACGAGGAACTGCTCCAGATTCTGGACACCCTGGGTGAGCCGGACCTCGGCGAGCGAGCGGCTGATGAGGGTGTGCAATCCCAGTGAGGCTGCGATGGAGCACGCCCCCGGTGCTCCCTGCATACGCCCACGTTCCCGGTCTTGAGCACGTCGAAGGCGAGGATGGCGGTGTTGATCAGGTTTCGTAATTCGTGCGCGAGGAACCCGAGGCGCTGGCTCCCGCGCGCCGACTCGCCATCGGCCGTGAACTGATTCCGCTCGCGCCCGTACTGGGTCACGGCACCCGCGATGGCGTCGTCCAGGCAGCCGTTGAGCGTCTGAAAGTCCTCCGTGCTGATGGGGGCCTTCATCTGGACGGCCAGTTCGGTGACGGCCTGACAGACGTCGCCATAGTCGTGCACGACCTGCGACACCGTGAATCCCTGCAGCAGCAGGTCATGGCCACGCAGGACTGCGCTCCGGCCGATCTCCGGATCGGATCCGCCGCCCCGCTGCAAGCGCGTCCACCAGTTGATCGAGGAAGACCGGGACCCCGTGATCGATCTCCGCCGCGGTGGGCGGGGGCATCGATCGCGTGGCGACCTTCGCCCTGCATCGCGAGATGATCTCGTCGCGGTTGGCGCGGATGAACTCGTGGAGCATAGGCACGTCCAGGTTCCCGATCGTATGCCAGAGCTGGGCGCGGAAACTGTTCCAAACAGGACAGTCGCTATAACCGGTTTTCCTGGCAAATAGTGGCTTTTGGGCTAGGATGGTCGTGGCATCGACGGCTCCCGATCATGGAGCTGCCCCGGCCGTCTGCGATGGATTTGCAGCAAGAGGCAGGCAGGACGCAGGTATGACGCCCAAGGCACGCGCCAACCTTTACTACTATGGTGGCCTTCCCGTGTGTTTCCTGGGCGCGGTGATGCTCGCCGTCGGCCGCGCAGTCTCCAGCGACGTTTTCACTGGCTTCGGCGCGACCCTCATCGTTCTCTGGGTTGCCGTTTCGGCGATTGGCTTGGCAACCAGCCGGTGCCCGCACTGCCGGCGCTTCATCGATCTTCGGGGCTGCAGCGGTACGTGTACGGTGTGGGCGGTGGATTCCCGCCCACGAGGGAGAGTCGGGACCGATACGAAACTGACCGCTCGAGTACGCAGCGCGCCGAATGCGCTGCGTACTCGCGCTCACGTGGTCGGTGTTAGAACTTGCTCGCGTCGCGGCTGGCCGGCGCTGCGCCGACTGACTCTTCGCCTGCCGAAGAAATATCCTCAGCGCCGGTCTGCTTCAAGACCTTCTTCGCCCGCGTGATCTCCTCAGAGGTGTCGCAGTGGACGGACAGGAGGACGCCCCCGTCCTTGACGCGGCCTTCGTAGCGCTTTGCCTCATACTCCGGGATCCCCATGCCCACGAGCGCCCCGACGAAGCCGCCGACGGCTCCGCCCACTCCCAGGCCTGCGAGCGCGCCCATGATGGGCCCAGCCGCGATGAACGGCCCGACGCCCGGGATGGCGAGAGCGCCGATTCCCGCCAGGAGACCCAGCGTGCCGCCGAGCGTTCCGCCTGCCGCGACGCCTGCCGTAGTGCCTTCCGGCGCCTTCGTGTGCTTCTCGTGCGCGAACTCCTTGGTGCTTTGCACGTCCGGAATCAGCACGGACACGTCGGCGTTGGAGAATCCTTCGACTACGAGCGTGTCGACGGCCCGTTCGGCCTGTCCGACACCCGTGTAAATCCCGAAAACTGCGGTCTTCTTTCCAGCCATGTGATTGTGCTCCTTCGCAAATGGATCGATCTGACTATCTACCAGTGGTCGTTGCTTCCGAGGGGTGGCTATTTCTTGACCGGTTTGGTATCCGCCGGCGCGATGCTGATCTGGTTGGTCACGTGACCCGCGCCAGCGATCTCGACTGCCTTGGCTTCGACGTTCTGTTTTTCTTCGGCTGAACGCACGGGCCCCTTGAGAGTGACATTCCCCCCCTGGGTAACGATCTTCACGTTGTGTGCATAGGTGGACAGAGTCTTGTCGTCCATCAGTGCTTGTCTGATTTTCTGCGTCAGGCCTCGGTCGGTCGCGTTCTCCTTCTGCTGGTCCGCAGTGACGGCGCTCTTTGCGCGGTCGCGGGTGTTGACTTTGGTGTTATCCGCGGCCGTTTGTGCCGCGACTGGAAGCACGGAGCACGCGAAGACGCCAGCGAGCAGAACGGTTCGAAACGTCCGAGAGATGCGAGAGTGATGCATACGGCTGAACTCCTTTATTGGGCCATGGATAAATGCGAAGCAATGTGCACTTAAAAGCATTCGCTGCTTCATACGATGCACAGGTGCTGCCACCGTCCTTGACGGAGTGCATCTCTTCTGAGAGAGCTCGTCTATTTCGGAAGAGCCTTCGGGCGGAGCTCCTTGTCGAGATCGAAGGCCACCCCTCCGGGCAAGTATGGAAGCCCGGTAGTTGGCAGACTCAGGTTGCCGGCATGCGGAAGGTGAAACGCGTCTCCTCCGCTCGAGGATCTGACCGCCAACCCGCCGTCGTGGCAGCGCGCGATCTCCGATGCGGTGTACAGACCGAGTCCGAGTCCGCGATCCGGCCGATCTGACGTGCGTGCAAAGGGCTGGAACAGTCGGGCGATGGTGTCGTGCGGGATTCGCGGCCCGTGGTTGGTGACCGACAGCTCGAACGTGCCGTCCTCGCACTGCGCGCGCACCCAGACTGGACCGGCCGGATCGCCATGCGTCAGCGCGTTGGCCAGAAGGTTCGACAGCAATTGCCGGATTCGCGCGCGGTCGCAGAACACCGGGCGCCCGGCCGCTACATCGCTGTGGATCGTACGATCCGGCCGTGCGGTCCGCATCTCGGTGATGACCTCTTCGACGAGCGCCCCGACGTCGGCGTCGATCACTCGCGTCACCGCAAGGCCTCCGCCCAGCCGGCTGTGCGCGAAGTCGAGCACGTCATGAATCAGGCCGGTCATTCGCACGGCGCTGCGA
The DNA here is from genome assembly GCA_963771395.1 of uncultured Acidobacteriota bacterium. Taxonomy (GTDB): domain Bacteria; phylum Acidobacteriota; class Vicinamibacteria; order Vicinamibacterales; family 2-12-FULL-66-21; genus DATBJJ01. Next base: position 191,085 of record CAVYTY010000014.1, read on the forward strand.
TCGACAAGATTCGCGATATGGCTGGCCTCGCTGCCAAGCCGCATCGTCAGCAGTGTCTTGGCGCAGATCTGGATCGCCATCAGCGGATGGCGAAGGTCGTGCCCCAGGACGGCAATGAGCTGGTCCTGCAGCTCCGCGCACTGACGTTCGTTCGTGCGTGCCGTCTCGGTGCGGTTCAGTCGTTCCTGCCCGTCGAGATGCAGCGCGATGAGATCGGCAAACAGCTTGAACATGCCAATCGTCTCGAGCCGGTTCACCCGCGCGGGCTTGGGATCGATGGCGCACAATGTGCCGAAAAACCGCCCGTCCGGCAGCCGTATCGGCACCGAAATGTAGCTCTGAAAGCCGTACATCTCGGGTGTGGGATGGCCGCAGTAGCACTCATCCTCCGCGACGTGGTCAATGGCCACAACCCGGCCATGCTCGCGAATCTCGTTGCAGATGGTGGTCTCAATCTTGAGCTCGCCGCCAGGCTTGAGACCGAATTCAATTTCATCCCGGACCGCGCACGCAATCCAGCGATCCTCGGTCACTCGTGCGACCGCGGAGAAGCCCTGGCCGGTCAGGCGGCATATCACCTCGAGGATCGTCGGGACCTCGCCGATCCTGCCGATTGCCGCGACGTCCTGGGCGTAGTCGTTCGGTCCGAGCATCCCTTGGAGACCGGGTGGCATCATTTCTCAGAGCTCAAATGCAAAAAGCGAGCTGAACCGCATCGCTCTCGCGGAGCATGTGGCACAACTTTGGCGATCCGATCGTCGAGCGCGGCCGAGCATTTCCGCACGGTCGCACCGAAGCAACACGAACCCATGGCCGAAACCACACGTCCCCGTCCCGGCAAGAAAAGTCTCGGGGCGATATTTCCCTTCAACGGCAACAGGGCGCTCGACTACGGCCTGACGGCTGCGAGGTATCCCCGAAAGGGCCGATCCGTGCCCAGGGGCGTCGCCTCCAGCGCCGTGACAGAGAGGACCGCCTCGGAGAAGGTGGGCAGCGGAGCACCCACGATTGGTAACACTACGGCCATCGGTCATCTCGATCCGGTCCGCGTGGACGCCACCGAATGCCCCTGACGGCCCAGGGCATGACGCAGGGCGCGGGGACGTGCATTTACAACAAGTCGAACCAAACCAAGAAACTAACGAGGAGAGAACGATCATGGCCGATACGGGGACGCTGCACGACGCTTTCGTGGACGAACTGCGCGATGCCTATGATGCCGAGAAGCAGATCACCAAGGCGCTTCCAAAGATGGTGAAAGCGGCCGGTTCGCCGGACCTCCGAGCCGCCTTCGAGGCGCACCTCGAGGAGACGCGCGGGCAAGTCGAGCGCCTCGAGGAAGTGTTTGCGACTCTCGAGGAGAAGGTGCGGGGCAAGCATTGCGACGGCATGGCAGGCATTATCGAGGAGGGCAAGTCCGTGATGGAGGAGGACTTCGACGAGTCGACGATGGATGCGTGCCTGATCGCTTCGGCGCAGCGCGTCGAGCACTACGAGATGGCTGCCTATGGGACCTTGGTGGCGTGGGCTCGCGCGATGGGCCATACCGCAGCGGCGGACCTCCTGCAGCAGACGCTCGAAGAGGAGAAGTCCGCCGATGAGAAGCTGTCCTCGTTGGCCGAAGACGGGATCAACCGGGAAGCTGCTGACGCAGCACACCCTGAAGGGGAGGCGCTCTCAGTGAAGAAGGTGGGGCGGAAGCGATAGAACGAAGCGACAGCACCATGGAGCCTGGCCGTCGAGGCCAGGCTCCTTCACCACAACCTCTGACGGTCGAGCTGTCTGATTCTCCGGTCCGGTCTGGCCACCACGAGTCGAGCTGCTCATGCCCCAACGCGCAATCCCGCCTGGCGAACCAGGACCATACTGGGCCGATTCCGCGGCATTTCCGATATTCCCGAAGATAGAACGGGATCGTCACGTCGACGTCGTCGTGGTGGGCGGCGGCATCACCGGGTTGACGGCCGCGTACCTGCTCACGACCGGCGGAAGACAGGTCGCGCTGCTGGAACGGGGGAGATGCGCCCAGATCGACACCGGCCACACCAGCGCCCACCTGACGATGGTGGCCGACACGCGGCTTTCCGACCTGGTGAGCCGGTTCGGCCGGACACACGCGCAGGCCGTGTGGGACGCAGGACTCGCCGCTATCGCTCAGATCGATGCCCTCGTACGAGAACATGAGATCGATTGTGCGTTCGAGTGGGTTGACGGTTACCTTCACTCGCCCATCGGCAGGACCGACCCCAGCAAGGACTCATCGTTCAAAGAGGAGGCGGCCCTCGCGAGCGATCTGGGTTTCGACGCGCGGTTCGTCGAGGACGTGCCGATTGTGGGCGGGCCTGGAGTCCGTGTCGAGGCTCAGGCGCGTTTGCATCCGCGCAAGTATCTCGCGGGCCTGGCTCGGGCCATCACGGCACAGGGCGGCTGTGTGTACGAGCACAGCGAAGTTCAGGAATTCTGCAAGGAACCGCTCAGCGTCAAGGTCAACGGCTGCATAGTGACCTGTGACGACATCGTTCTCGCTACCCACAACCCCCTCGTCGGTCTCTCCAGCATCGCCGAGGCCACGCTGTTCCAGACAAAGCTCGCTCTCTATACCAGCTACGTAATCGGCGGGCGGGTGCCGCGCGGCGAGGTTCCCGACGCGCTCTTCTGGGATACCGCCGATCCCTATCACTACTTGAGAATCGAGCCGCATCGCGATTATGACGTGGTCATTTTCGGCGGAGAGGATCACAAGACCGGACAGGTTTCGGACACGACCGCCTGCTTCGACCGCCTGGAGCAGACCCTGGCCACACTGGTTCCGGCTTTGGACATCACTCATCGATGGTCGGGGCAGGTCATCGAGACGCCCGACGGCCTGCCATACATCGGCCGGACCTCGGATCATCAGTACTCCGCCACCGGTTTCGGCGGGAACGGTATGACGTTCGGCACCCTCGGGGCGATCATCGCCTCGGATGCGATTCTCGGGCGGCGGAATCCCTGGGCGGAACTGTTCGATCCAGGGCGCGCCGCTGTCCGCCGGGGGCTGTGGGAATACATCAAGGAGAACGCGGACTATCCGTACTATCTCGTCCGGGATCGCTTTGCCGGCGCGGAGGCCCGATCGTTGCGCGCACTGAAGCGTGGCGAGGGCAAGGTGATTGAGCGAGACGGCGCCAAGGTGGCGGCGTACCGCGACGACAACGGCGCGACCGTCCTGCGCTCGGCAATCTGCACTCACATGGGATGCGTCGTGGCGTGGAACGACGCAGAGCGGACCTGGGATTGCCCGTGCCACGGCTCACGATTCAAGCCGACCGGCGCGGTCATCTCCGGTCCGGCGGAAGCTCCGTTGGCGGAAATCGATTAGGAGAGGGCCTGCGCCCGTATGCATCGGACCGTCGGCAAGCGTCTGCAGCGGCCGTCGGGAGCGGTCGCGGTGTCATGACGCACTCTGCTCGACGCCGGGGTCCGGGAGCTCGTCGAGCTTCGTCGTCAGGGCATGAACGTCCGTCTTCTGCATCAGATCGCGAATCTGGTCCGGCGTGACGGTGGTCTTGACGTCGAGATGCGCCGCAATGTCCTGGAGCAGTGCGAAGCACCGCTGTCATTTCGCGCTCCGCCAGGAGATCGATCTGCAGATCGAGGTGCGCGCGTTTGTCTGCCTGCTGCGCGAGGCGGTTCTGGCTCGCCAGGACGAAGAGCGCGAGAAAAATCGCCTCGAGGGAGACGGTCATCGTCAGGAATGGGAACGGGAAGTGATCGAACGGTGAAATGCCGGGGATCAGGTTCACGTTCGCGGCGATCCAGAAGGCGAACCACCCGACGTGAGCGATGAGGACCGGACGTGCTCGCCGCGGTGGACGTGACCCAGTCGCCCAGCCGTTCAGCGCGCGTAGCGACTATGCAGGGCGGCCTGTTCCCAGCGCCTGATGGCCTCGACGTTCTCCTCGACCGCCGGAGACTCGTTCTGCCCCGCGTCGCTCCCGCCCTGCGGACGTTCTGCGACGCTCCTCGACCGATCTGCCCCGTTTTCCTTGACGATGAAGTGTCCTGCACAGTGAGGTACCTGGGTATCGCCGCGACATCCACACGCGGCCCGCAGAATTTGCCGTGGACGCCTGAAGCATGTCTTACGCCAGGTGAAGTCGACCGCCGGTCGTCGAGAGCGGCTCTGGAGTCTAGTGCTCGCGCACCGAGCACTCAGGGAACCTGGCAAGCGCCGTGTTGCCCGTGTATCCCAGCTCCTCGAGCAGGCCGATGCGTGACGTGTAGTAACCATCGGCTGTCAGGTTCTTGACGAGGCGGAACAACCGAACGGGAAGGTCAGGGCGGTCGGGGTCGGTGCCGGGCGCTGGACGTGCTGCGGATGCCGCTGCCGGCGTGTTCTTGTCGTTGATCGCGACGTAGTACACCGCCGCGCCTTGCGCCTCGGTTCGGAATCGCGCGCGCAGCGCCTCGCGCTGCCGCCGATCGACTTCGTCGCTGAGCGGCTGCAGGATCGCGATGTGCTCGGCTTCCTGGAGCGACAGGAAGTCGCGCGAATACCGGTCCTTCGCCTGCCGCTCCAGCCAGGCGAGACCTGCGCGAACCATGGTCTGATGCTCGGCGTTCAACGAGACCACGCGATCGATGTACTCGGGCACGCCGGCGGCGGCCGCGCCAGGCGTGTTGGTGGCCGGGATGATCACGTCGGTGAGTCTCGAGAGCGTGGCGAACTCCGCCGGTGTGAAGAACGTCGGCGTGTAGGGTCCGGGCGACGGCGTCTGGGCCAGCGTCACGTGAACGTGCTGGCCGTAGAGCTCGTCGCCTGAAAAGGGAAAGGCACACGTCAGGCCGACGGTGCCGAGCATCTTCAGGGCATGTCGCCGCGTCTCGGTCACAACTCACCTCTTCGCATCCGTTCAGCGATGTGCTCGGCCGCGCGCGCGGCAAGCGCCATGATCGTATGCGTCGGGTTCTTCTCCGACGCCGACGGGAACACGCTGCCATCCACCACGTAGAGGTTCGGCACGTCGTGCGTGCGGCAGTCGGCGTTGACGACCGACGTCCGCGGGTCGCGCCCCATGCGGCAGCCGCCGAGCTCGTGGTTGGGCGCCGGGCCGTCCGGCACGGTCAAGATTTCCGCTCCCGCCTTCTCGAGCATCAGCAGGCTCCAGCGCACCATGTCGTTGAACAGCGCTTCTTCGTTTTCGGCCCAGCGCACGTAGCGTCTCGCCTGCGGCAGCCCGAACTTGTCGGTCCGTTCACGATCGAGATCCACGTACGACTGCGCGTTCGGCATCATCTCGCCATACGGCGTGAACTGCACGAATGCCGGGTAGGACGGATTTCACGGACGCTTTGTAACGCGCGGCCGAAGCCGCCGACGGCTTTCGCCCATCCCGCGAACCGCCTGTTCTGGTAGTTGAGCTGCGCGCCGAAACTGCGGGCGTAGCTTCGTTTCTGCTTGTGCATGAACGACGGCAGGTAGGCGTGGTCGAGAAACCCTTCGTCGTTGGTCGACGGCTTGCCCCGCAGGCCTTCGAGCACGCACTCGATCCCGCCGGTGAAGTGTGGGATGAAGTGCCGGCCAAGCTGGCCGCTGGAGTTCGCGAGGCCCGTCGGGTAGCGGCGCGACGTGGACATCAGGAGCAGCGCGATGCTCTGGACGCACGCGCACGCCACGACCACCGTTCGGCCTCGCACTTCGCCCTCACGCTGGTGGACGCGGTGCAGATAGCGGACGCCCGTCGCGCGATTCTCGTCCGACAGCAGCACCTCGCGGACGATGCAGTCGGGGAATACCGTCACGCGTCCACTCTCTTCGGCCGGGGCGATGTGGACGTCGGCCGAGTTGTACTTCGCGACCACATCGCATCCGGCCATGCAGTTGCCGCAGAAGTGACACGCCAGGCGCGTCTTGGTCGGAACGGTGAGCGTGGCCTTCCGGACATGGATCACGTCCGCGCCGAGCGATCGCGCCGCGCGCCGCAGGATCTCGTCGCTGCACTTCAGCGGCACCGGCGGAAGGAAGACGCCGTCGGGCAGGTCCTCGAGGCCGTCGAGCGTGTCCGCACACGCCGACCTCCCGCTCGATCGTGTCGTAGTAGGGCGCGATGTCCTTGTAGTCGATGGGCCAGTCTTCGCCGGCGCCTTCGAACGTGCGGCCCTTGAAGTCCCGCTGGCTCAGACGAAGCGCGACCGCGTTCCACAGCATCGTCTTGCCGCCGACGCCGCGGCTGCGCTCCGAATCGAACCCGACCTTGCCCGGCCGCATCGTCGGAATCTGGCGGTTGGGGAAGTCGAACGGCATCGCGTGCGTGTTGAAGTCCGTGCGCGTGTTCACGCGCGGGCCGCCCTCGACGATGGCGACGCGCACGCCGCGGCGGGCGAGGTGCGACGCGAGCGTGCCTCCGGACGCGCCGGACCCGACGATGACGACGTCGAAGGTGTCGCGTTTGCATGCGTGGCCCGACGATTGTCCGTTCGAACGCGGAGCGGCGTCAACCGCGACGCGAGGCCGCGCCACGTGGTATCGTATGCGTCGCTTTCCAGGGAGCCGACGGTCCGCGTAAAGGGTCGAACCCACCTGTCGCGACGTTGCTGCCATTGCCTTCTTTCTGCCCGAGAAACGCGGACGCCGGGCCACGAGAGAGAAGGTGTCGCATGCCTCGGTCTCTGCCCGCACGTCCAAGTCTCGAATGGCTGAAGAAAACCGCGAAGGATGAGTTGAAGCGGCTGCGCGTCCGGAACCCGGGCGCCGTCCTGGCCGAGGCGCAGCTCGCGCTCGCACGGGAATACGGGTTCGACAGTTGGCGCAAGCTCAAGCGACATGTCGAGGCGCAGGAGCGCACGGCGTCCGCGAGCGAGGCGTCCCCGCCGCCATCATTGACTCGAGACCAGATCGTTCAGAGGATTTCTGAAGCTCGTTGGCACGGGCCAGATCGACGAGGTCCGCCGCATTCTCGTCGGCTGCGCCGCCGATGGTCAACGCCGTGGGCCCGCATCCGTTCTGGGGGGGCCGCCCGCAGCCGCTGCACGTGGCCATCGAAACAAAGCGCCGCGACATGGTCGATCTGCTGCTCGAGGCCGGAGCGGATGTGAACGGCACGAACGACCAGTACGATCACTGGTCGCCGCTGATGCTGGCGCGCGACCAGGAGCGCGATGACCTGCGTGATGAGCTGCTTCGCCGCGGCGCGCGGATCGGGTTGATGGAAGCCCTGCTTTTTGGCGACGATGCGCGCGTGGAGGAGTTGTTGCGGCCGGGCGTGGCGGCGCTGCCCGCGTACGCGCCGAACGGAGGCTCTGTGCTCAATTTTGCCCGGACGCTGCTTGCGATCGATCGCCTGATGGAGCTGGGCGTTCCGACTGGCGTGAAGGACCGCTGGGGGGCGACGCCGATCGAATCGATGAGCCGGCTTGGACCGCGCGGTCAGCCCCTGGTCCGCCATCTGATCGCGCGGGGCATACCCGCCGCTCCCGAAGAATACGCCCGCCTGGGTGATCTGCCGAACGCTGGCCACGATGGTCGAACAGGATCCCGGCGTCGCTCTGTCCGATGCGGTGATGATGGGCGCGGTGGACTTCGGGCACCACGCGCTCGTCGAGTGGCTGCTCGCGCGCGGCGCGAACGTCAACGCTCGCTCGACCGCTCAGTCGCGACACACGGCATTGCATTCGGCCGCGTGGAACGGCGATCTTACCGATGGTGCGTGTGCTCGTCGGCGCCGGGGCGGACGTTGCCGCGCGTGACGAGGAACACGACGGGACGCCGCTCGGGTGGGCCGAGGTGGCGATCGACGTGACGAACAACCCGAAGTGCAGGGAGGTGGTCGAGTACCTCGTCGGGCCTGGGCCCGCCGTGACGGGCGGTCGGCCACCTCGTCCGGGTCACTCTTTGCGCTTCTTGACCACGAGTTGCCCTCGACGCTCACCCATCGTGACCGTGCCTTTCATCTGGTCTTCCTCGATGCGTCAGCTCGAGGGTGAGCTCCCGGCCATTCTTCGTATTCTTGGCGACCAGGGTCACCTTGCTGCCATCGATTGTCCCGCTGGTGATTGGATGCTGGTCGGACTCGCTTCCACCGATGGTGCCCGTGATGGTCGAGTCCTTCTGATCGAGAATCAGGAGTGCCGTGTCCTCGGATGTCGTTCCATCGGGTCTCTGGCCCGTGATTTTTCCGTCCCACTTGCCTTTGACATCCGCGGCCGATCCCATGACCAGCGCCAGCGACAGCCCTGCCACCGCAAACAGCATATGACCTCCTGAAGTTCGGCCCCGCAGCGGGGCGGCGATCTCAGAACATCAACGTCGCGCGACCGGAGAATGTTCCGCCGGCACGACGCCGCCCAATGACACAACCACAGACACAGGAAGGCGGGGAATGTTGCGGAGCCTTCTGATCGGGTTCCTGGTAACCGTGGGCATCGTGTTCATCGTGAACGGCCGTGGCTCGTGCACCCGCCTGATCCTGCCTCTGCCCGTAGACGGCGCTGAGGCTGGGCTTCAGTAAAGCCGTGCTGTCCATGCTGGCGCTTCAGCAGGTATATTCGAGGGCATGTTGAAGGATGCTCCAGTAGTCCCCTATATCCCCGCCACGGATGTCGCACGAGCGCGCCGGTTCTACGAAGAGCGGGTCGGACTCGTCCCGCGCGAAGAGGTCGCCGGGGGCGTGGTCTACGAATGCGGCAAGGGCTCGTGGATCTTCCTGTATCCATCGGGCGGCGCCGGCACATCGAAAGCGAGCCAGGCGTTCTGGCAGGTCGAGGATCTGGAAGCCGAAGTCGCGGAGTTGCGGAAGCGAGGCGTGGTCTTCGAGGAGTACGACCTCCCGGGCATGAAGACGGTGAACGGCATCCTGACGGCGGGAGGCAGCAAGGCCGCGTGGTTCAAGGACACCGAAGGAAACATCATGGCCGTGATCCAGACGGTGAACGAAGGATCGTAGATCTTGGTGCGCCGGACGACACCCTCAGCGGGGAATGGTTCGCACGGTGATCGAACCCTTCTCCTCCCATGCGACAACGGTCCTGGTCTTGAAGGCGAGGATCGCCGGGAATCGGCCGGCACCGAGAAGCATCGGGTCGTCGGTGTTCCGCATGAGCACGAGGCCGGCCGGAGAACTCCACGCGACATCGCGGCGCTGGCCGAAATGTGCGACGACCGGGTCGCGGCCCGTGCCAAGCCGTAGCTCCGGGACCGCCGCCGTGCTGAGGAAGACTCCCTGCTCACGGCGCCAGATGGCGGTCAGCCCTTCATGGCCGAACCCCACGTCGCCGCCGTCCATGGGGCATGCGTTCAACGTCCAGGAACCCGTACCCAGCTTCGTCGGGGAGGTGAACGTACGCCCGTCGCTCGACCGTGCGACGAACATGTCGCGGTTCCCGTCCACATTGTTGCGGAACATGATGGCGACCGACCCGCGGTTGTCGATGGCCACTGACGGATGGCAACACTCGCAGACGCTGCCCGAGGGAGAGGAATAGACCAGCGCGTCCGGTGCCCACGTCGCACCGTGATCGCGCGAGACCGCTGCATTGATACGCGTGCCTGGCTCTCGCAGATCCAGCCACGCGATCACCACCAAACCATCCGGGCTCGCAGCCATTGCGTGCAGGCCCTCCCGCGCAGCTCCCGGCACGTCGTTGATGACGACAGGTGCGGCCCATGTCGAGCTGCCGTCAGTCGATCGGAAGACAACGACGTCCCCATCGGCGCCGCCACCCCGCGCTCCCACGACTGCGGCCACCAGTACTGCCCGCGCCGTGGCCGCAATCCGTGGTCCGCGGCGCATCCCCAGGGCGAGCTTGCCCGAGACGGGCAGGGGCGACGGTGTCCCGAACGTTGCTCCCGCATCGAGCGATCGGGCGACGCTGATGACGTCACCCTGTCCGAATGCCAGGTATATCCGCTCGCCAACGGACGCGAGCTGGGGCTGGACGCCTGAAACCACGAAGGTTGCTGCTGCGAGAAGAGTTGTGAGTCCAAACACGCCCGGTTCCTTCCTGGGTTCCCCCGCGCGATGATCTACCGCGTCAGGCCCGTTCCTCATTCTCGCATTCGGACCGTGTCCCGGGCACGGATATGTAAAGTTGTAGACAACGTCGGGGAAGAATACCTTGCCCGGGAATCCCCGTGGCCTGCAAACTATTGAATTGATTGAGGCTTGCCGATCGGCCCCTTGCGGAATGGGCTTTGCTCTTCGGTCCTCACCGTCATCTCGAGCAACGTGGCTTGGTCTTGGACGGAGGATCGATGCAGACAACAACGCGGACTCTACTCGCTGCATCAAGCCTGGCCCTTGTCGCTGTCGCTGGCTGTGGGGGCGACAGCTCCTCAGGGCCCATGGCAGGGCCCACGGCGCCATCCGCAGTGGCTGGAGCGACCATCGCCGGCACAGTGAAGCGCGCGGTGGCCGGGGCGCCCGCTGGGCTGACTGTCACCGTTGTCGGAACGAGCCTCTCGGCGGTCGTGGAGACCGCGGGCGAATTCCAAATCACAGGCGTTCCTTCCGGCAACGTTCAACTGCTGTTCAAGGACGCAACCGTCAACGCCATGGCTCAGCTCGCGAACGTGGGGCCGGAGGAGTTCATTCAAATCCAAGTGAACGTGAACGGCACAACCGCCACAATCATGAACGAGGCGCGATCGGCCGGAAAAGTGTCACTCTGCCACAGTACCGGCAATGGCTCGTACCACCTGATTGACGTCAGTGTGAATGCGGAACCTGCCCACCGGGCGCACGGTGACGGCAAGATCGGCGATCCGGTCCCGGGGGACACGACGAAAGTATTCGACAGAGACTGCCGGCCCGTCGGAGCAAGCGTAAGGATCAAGAAGTCGACAAACGGGCAGGATGCCGACGAGGCGCCGGGACCGACAATCCCGGTCGGCACCGCGGTGACCTGGCAGTACGTGGTGACCAACACCGGCAATGTGGGTCTGACCAACGTCGTTGTCGTTGACGATCGCAACGTGACGGTCAGCTGTCCCGGTGCGACGCTCGCCGTCGGTCAGTCGATGACCTGCAACGGATCGGGAGTCGCAACCGTCGGCCAGTACAGGAACGTCGGAACTGTGACGGCGCAGTCAGCTGCGGGATCCGTCAGGGATTTCGACGCCAGCCACTACTTGGGACAGACGCCAGGACAGACGCCAGGCGAGGAGCAGGGACCGAAGGTGCAGCTCTGCCACCGCACCGGCAACGGCTCCTATCACCTGATCGAAGTCAGCATCAACGCCGAACCGGCTCACAGGGCGCATGGCGACGGCAAGATTGGCGATGCGGTGCCCGGCAGCCCCGGGACGTTCTTCGGTACCGGCTGCAGCGTTCGATAAAAGGGGAGTCCCCACCTTCCCTCCAGGGCGCGAAGGGACTGGCCTGTCGCGGCTCAGTGGCTTGTCCAGGCACTGGGCGCCACGTGGGCTTGTTCCGGCCGTCGAAGCTCATGATAACGCTCCCTGCACCATTCTCCTGCCGCTGCACCCGCAGACTCCGCGCAGCGTCTCCCGTCGTTGTGGTCATCATCGGGGGCGACGCCCTGTCTCCAGCAAGTTTCGACCTCATTGACAAGAAACCCGGATAGGCTTTAACATACAAAGTAATTTGCGCAGGCACACAAACCCGCTCAGGTGATGAATGCGTCATCGGTGAAGGGTTGACGGGCGCTCGCTCGTGCTGGCCGTAGGCCTCTACAGCGATCGCTGAAAGATGACAGAACAGGTCAATGAGCATCAGATTCGAGACGTCGTCATGAACATCATCCGCGCCGGCCATCTCGGCATGTGCTTCGGCGTACGCGACGCGATCGCCTTGGCCGTCGAGCACGCCGAAGCAGGGCCGCTGACCATTCTCGGCGACCTGGTTCACAACCCGGCGGTCATGGCCGATCTGCGGGCCAAAGGCATTGCCATCGCGGATGTCGTCACGAAGGTGAAAACGCACACCGTGATGGTTACGGCGCACGGCGCATCAGAACGGACGCTCGCCAGCACCCGCGCCCTTGGCATGGAGGTCGTGGAAGCGACCTGTCCGCTGGTGCACGTCGCCCATCGGGCGATCAAGGCGCTCGTGCGCGACGGCTATCACCCGGTCATCATCGGCCAGCGCACCCACGTGGAGGTGCGCGGGCTGACCGAAGACCTCGACGATTTTCACGTGGTGCTGGACGATGACGACGTGCACGAGCTCGACGGACATCCGCGCCTCGGCGTAGCCGCCCAGACGACGCAGCCCCTCGAGAGGGTGCAGCGCCTGGTCGCGTTGATTCGGCGGCGATTTCCTCAATCCGAGGTCCGTTTCATCGACACGGTCTGTAAACCGACGAAAGACCGGCAGAATGCCGCCGTCGCGCTGGCGCGTCAATGTGACGTCGTCATCGTCATCGGTGGCGCGAACAGCAACAACACGCGTGAGCTCGTGAGCACGTGCAGCCGCCATTGTTCGCAGGTGCATCACATCCAGACCGAGTCGGATCTTCGTGTGGAATGGTTCTTCGGCGCCGGCACAGTGGGCATCACGGCCGGCACATCCACGCCGGATTCAGTCATCGACGTGCGTCGACAATCGAATCCGTCAGCTCGCTGTCGAGCAAGGCGACTACGCGTCACGCGGCGCGACGAGCAGCCGATGACACGACGACGCGCGCGCTGGTTCGTTGTGGTGGCGTTTGCCATCGGGATGGCGTGGGTCGAGGCTGCCAGCGTGTACTACCTTCGCGTGACGGTCGATCGCGTGGAGCCCTATCAGAAGAATCCTTTGCCGATTCGCGGCGTGCTGAGTCAGGTCGAGATCGTGCGCGAGGCGGCGACGCTGGTGATGCTGGTCGCGCTCGGCCTCCTCGCCGGGCGGACGAGACAGGCACAGTTGGGCTACACGGCCGTCGCGTTCGGCGTCTGGGACATCTTCTACTACGTGTTTCTGCGAATGATCGGTGACTGGCCCAGGTCGCTGCTCGATTGGGACATCCTCTTTCTGCTCCCGCTGCCGTGGTGGGGACCGGTGCTCGCGCCGGTATCGATCGCGTCACTGATGATCGTGGGAGGCACGTTGGCGAGCCAGACTGCCGTGAGGCGTCCTGCGACCTCTCTCACGCGCACGTTGTGGCGCTTGAGTGGGCTCGGCATCGCGCTCGCGCTGTACGTATTCATGGCCGACTCGCTTCGCGTCGTGCATCAAGGGCTGGACGCAACGACGACCGTGCTGCCAGAAGCGTTCAACTGGTCGGTGTTCTGTGTGGCATTCATGCTCATGGCTGCGCCGGTGGCGCAGACACTCTGGCACATGCGCCCACGGCAGAACGAGACCCTGCCGACGCCAGCTGCTTGACCGTGCCGCGAGGCGCGACCGTGTCAAGAGCAGCGGTCCACACGAACTGGACGAACTGGTAGAGGGAGTCTTCCGAAAGCCGTTCGACGTCGGAGTGCCAGGCGTGTTGCGCAAAGTCGACGCCGGTCATGGCGGGCCCAATCCCGTAGGCGTGGACGCCCTTGGCGCGAAGCTGGGCCATGTCGGTGGCCGCGGTCATCATGCTCGGCAAGACCGTCGCGCCGGCGTAGACCTGCGACGCCGCGTGCTCCAGGATCCGGTACATCTCCGAATCGACCGGCGACGGCTTGGCGATCGGCCGCGGCGACGGAAGCGGCACGACGGCGATCGCCGGATCGGCGATGCGGTTGGAGATCTCGGTCATCAGACGCGGCACATCTTCGTCGGGGAGGGCCCGGATGTCGATGACCGCTTCCGCCGTCGAGGGAATGACGTTCGGCCCGATGCCGGCCTGGAGCATCGTCGGCACGAGCGACGTGCGCAGGACGGCGTTGTGCTCGGGTTCGTGTTCGGCGAGATACCGCTCGGCCGCCTCCGAGCCCTGGCCTGTGACGAGGCTGCGGTAGCGCGCCGCGCGTTCGGGCGAGCTGATGGCGGCGAGCTTCTCGAAGTACAGCCGCGTCGTCTCGTTGAGCCGCATGGCCATGTTCCACGTGCCAATCTTCTGCACGGCGCTCGCGAGATGCGTCACCGCGTTGTCGAGCCGTGGAATCGACCCGTGGCCTGACGTCCCCGTTGCGACGAGCCGGACCCGCCTGGGCACCTTCTCGGTGGTGGCAATCTGCACGCGGCGCACGCGCCCGTCCTCGATCGTGGCGCCTGGACCTTCGCCGAGCGCGAACTCCGCGTCGATCTCGTCGAAGTGCCGCTCGATCAGGAAACGGATGCCCACGCCGGTCGGGTCTGCCTCCTCGCCGGATTCGGCGAGAAAGATCAGATCGCGCTCGAGGGGCACGCCGGAGCGTTTCACGAGCAGGAACGCCATCAGGTTGGCGGCAAGGTTGTCCTTGTCGTCGGTCGTGCCCCTGCCCCACACATAGCCGTCACCGAGGACGGCTCCAAACGGATCCATCGGCCACTTGTCACGCTGCACACCAACGACGTCGGTGTGCGCGAGGAGCAGCAGCGGCCGCTTCGAGCCGTTGCCCTTCAGCCGCGCGACCAGATTCGGCCGGTTGGGATCGAGGGCCAGGGTCTTGGACGGAATCCCCTCGGCCGCCAGGACCTTCTGGAGGTAATCGACGGCCTTGACTTCGTTGCCTGGCGGGTTGCTCGTGTCGATCTGGACGAGCGCCCGGAAGTGGCGGAGGATCTCGGCTTTGAGCGGAGCCCAATCGATTGGCGGCCTCTGCACCGACGCGGACGATGCGAGGGTGAGAAGCAGGCACAGCCCCGCACATGCTCGGAACGGCATCGCGTAGATTCTCCACGGAGCGCGCTGATGAGCGCGCCCCCGGCCGTCATTCGTCCGAATGCGTCGCTGCGACTATAGCCCAATCAGGCAAACGGATGAGTCGTGACCTTGACCGCCGCAGATCGTTGTTGCACGCCAGACGGTAAGCCGGCGGCACAGGCAACCGTTATCCTGTCGGCGGCGCGGAGGAGGCCAATTCACCTTGGCGGCGCACGAGGGAATCGTCTATGAGGTTCGCGCGTATCTGAATGTCGGCGTGTCGGAGCAATGGAGCGGAGTCGTGGCGGACTTCACGGCCGGACGATCCGGCGAGCCGCTCAGACTCGTGCTCGGGCGCGCCAGCCCGGTGAGGTCGGTTGACCCTCAGCGCAGCATGCGGCTGCCGGCCACGGTGGTTCTGAGGGCCAGCAGCGTCTGCAGGAACCGGTTCATGTCCGCTTGTCGAGTCAACCGGTAGCGCGCCGCCGACCGCCGCTTCGTGCCCACGCGAATGGCCAGTAACTGATCGGCCGGGGCCGATGCAAAGGCATCTTCGTCCGTGTCGTCGTCGCCGACATACAGCGCCTTGCTGCAGTGGAACAGGCGACGGGCGTACCTGCAGCGCGACCCCTTTGTCCGGCCCTCCTCGAGGAAGAAGCGTCATCGCCTCGCTGCCGGCGATGGCCCTCGCGTCCGGAATCTCGCTGACCGCGTGCTCGATGGCCGCGAGCGCGCGGATCTTGTCGCGCACGTGGCGGTAATGAATCGTCACGGAATAGGCCTTCTCTTCGACGACCAGCCCGCGGTGTGTCGGCAGCCGCTCGGTCAGCCGTCGGGCCCAGTCGCCGACGCGCGTCGGGGGGCGATGGCCGTGTGGCGCAGGCTCGTGACCGAAGTTGCCGAAGGCATACCAGATGGGAATGCCCTCGAGCCGCTTCGCCACATCGTCGAGCCGCCGTCCGGAAATCACGACACAGGGGTAACAGTGGGCGATGCTGGTGAGCAGGCGGCGGGTCGTGGCGGGCAGCCGTGCGCGCGCCGGCGTCGAGGCGATCGGCGCCAGCGTGCCGTCGTAGTCGAACGCGAGCAGTACGTTGCCCTCCGCGAAGCTGGTGAGTATCGCGCGATTGCGGGGTGCAAGGATATCTGGCATACGTGCTATACGGACATGTCTTCCCACCCTCGCACCGAATAGTGCAAGGGCTTGGTCCAGATGCTCTCGAGCCCTTCGAGGATGTCCGAGGCCCACCCGAACACGTTGCGTCCAGCCACGACGCGCCGCTGGGCGCGCATGCGGCCCCGTCGCTCGTCTCTCGGCATCTCAATCGCTCTCGCCAGCGCGTCGGCGAAGCCGTCTACGTCATAGGGGTTGATGATGAGCGCGTCCTGGAGCTCCTGGGCCGCGCCGGCGAGCTCGCTGAGGACCAGCACACCATCCTCATCGTCCCGAGCCGCCACGAATTCCTTGGCGACCAGGTTCATACCGTCGTGCAGCGAGCTGACGACACAGAAGTGCGCCATTCGATAGAGGGCGACCAGGCTGGAGGTCGTCAGCGCCGTGTTGTGATACGCGACCACCGGGGGACCGCCGCGAATCGCATGCCGGGCGTTGACGCTGGCGACCAGCTGGCTGATCTCGGCCTCGATGGCCGCATAGCTTTCCAGCTCCGATCGCGAGGGGACGCCAATCTGGACGAAGGTGAGCTTGCCGCGAAGGTCGGGGCGTCGCATCATCAGCGCGTCGATCGCGGCGAGCCGTTCCGGGATCCCCTTCGTGTAGTCGAGCCGATCGACACCAAGCCCGATGATCTCGGCCCGAAGCTCCAGCGCATCCGTGAGCCGCTGCTGTTCGAGTGGCAGTGAGACGTCAGCCGCAATCGCCTGGATGCGGTCGTAGTCCACGCCGATCGGGACGGCGACTATCGTGCTCGCGCGCCCCTGGAACGTGACGCGCGACGATTCGGTCTCGACGTCGGCGTCCAGCTCTTCCTGGACCGCGCGCAGGAAGTTGTCGCGGTCGCGCTCGAGTTGGAACGCCAGCAGATCGTTGCCGAGCAAGCCCGTGAGCAGCTCGCGCCGCCAGGGACAAATGCGGAGGCGGTCCGTCGAGGGCCAGGGTATGTGCCAGAACAACGCGGTCTTGGCTTCTGGCCGCAGCGTCCGCAGCGCCGGCGCCACGAGCGCGAGGTGATAGTCCTGGATGAAGACGGGGGCGTCGCTCGTTCCAAGTTCAGAGTGGACGGCGGAGGCAAAGCGCCCATTGACGTCCCTGTAGGCCGCCCAGTCCTCGGCGCGGAACTTCGGACGCACGTCCACGACGTGGCAGAGCGGCCAGAGCCCCTCGTTCGCGAAGCCGCCGTAGTAGGCGGAGAACGTCGGCTCCTCCAGCCAGAGCCGGCGCAGCGTGTACGACGGACTCTCGGGAGGGACGCGGACGTGGTCGGCGGGATCGACCACCAGCGGGTCCGCCAATCCTGCCCCGTGAGCAATCCAGACGCCGCCTCGATCCCGCATCAGGGCGTCGAGCGCGATGGCGACGCCACCGGTCGCGGCGGTCGCGACAATCTCGCCGTCGTTCCGCCTGGTGTGCAGGTACGGCTCGCGGTTCGAGACGACCATGAGCGGTCGTGGCTCGTGCGCGTCGAGCTCCCTGGCACGAGCCAGGCCCTGTCGGAACAGGATCGGTCCGGCGAGCTCGTGGATGGCGATCAACCCGACGAGCAGCAGCTGGATCTGGCTGCCCCAGGTGGGGAATTCCGCTGCGAGCACGGACGCAAACCCCAGCGTGATGCCCGCTTGTGAGACGAGCCCGGTCCAGGCGTATTCCCGATGCTGGCGTCGAGACCCGCCACGCTCCAACCGACGCGGAGGCTGGCGTAGATCAACCAGATCCGCACCAACGAGAGGGCCAGCGCGACGTAGCCGATGGCGGCGAGCGCATCCAGCCTGAGCGACGCACCGACGGCGGCAAAGAAGACGACCAGCACGGGCGGGGCTCCGCGCTGGACCGCCGATCGGAGCGTGTCACCCTGGGCCACGGCGAGGTTCTCGATCACGAGCCCCGCCGCCACAGCGGCCAGGAGCGGCTCGAACTGCTGCGTGCTCCCGACCTGGCTGAGTACCGTGCAGATGCCCAGCAGCACCAGCGTCACCTCGCGTCCGATGTAGCGCATGTAGAGTGCGAACAGCGCGCCGACCAGCACGCCGAAGGCGATGGCGCCACCGACCTCCCACGCGAATCGCGCGAGGATTTCAACGGCGTGGCCTTCCGCGCCTGTTGAAGATGATCCGTGCGAACTGCATCATGAACGAGAACACGATGAGGATCACGAGGTCGGCGAGGACGACCATCGTGAGCACGGTTTCGCTCAAGCGTCCCCGCGCGCCGGTGTCGGTGATGACCGCGGCGGTCATGGTCGGGGAGAAGCTGACGAGGATCACGACCAGCAGCGCGACCATCGCCAGCCGCGCGGCTCCGGTCGCCTCCGGCGCGACCGGGAGCCACGGCCACGCGATCCACACGAGCAGGGCCAGTCCGGCCATCGCGAGGGCCAGCGTCGTGCCCGTCATCTGAACGATGGCCAGCAGCCGCCGGCCCATGCGATCGAGGTTCAACGTCAGTCCCGCGATGAGCGCGATCAGCGTCGTCGCAATGCCGGTGATCACCTGAAGCTGGCGCGCCATCGAGTCCGTGATGACGTTTCCGAGGTGCGGTCCGACGAGGATGCCGAAGAGGAGATACCCGGTCAGGCGCGGGAGCTGAAAGCGCCGCAGCAGATCGCCGGTGACCCATGCGCCCACGAGCGCGAATCCCAACGCGAGTGCCGTCCCGACGGAACCGACCGCGGCCGTCACGTCGAGCCTGCGCGCCCAGATGACGGCGATCACGGTGAGGACGAGAGCGCCGAGCCGTGTCATCCGCTCGCCTCGCCCGCATCGGCAGCGGCGGGAGCGCCCTCTCGTGCCCGGCCGATCTCAGCGATGATCTCCGCCCCGATGGTTCCGAGCACCACGATCGTGAGCAGGATTGTGGCGTCTGGTCCGGTCGCCCGGACAATGTTCAGCGCGAGCCCGACACCAAAGACGCCAGGAGAGAGGAACGGAAGTCCGAAGGAGCGCGCCTCGCCGGCGTCGACGACGCGACCCGCCAGCGACCCCGAATCCCTTGCCCGCTGCTCGCAGCGCGGCGTAGACGGCCGCCATCGCGGAGGTGGCCAGCGAGAAGTCGGTGCGCGCTCCGGCCACGACGAGCACCAGCACGAGCAAGGAATGCTGAAGGTGGAGCACGTCCCGACGCAGCGATTCGCGTGCCTGACCGCCGGCAAGCTGCCAGAAGATTCCGGTCACGAGCCCGCTCAGGAGCGCCGAGAGGGAGAGATAATCCGCGAGGCCACCGATCAGCAGCATCGCCGCGAACCCGAACACCCGCTGCTCGGTGTCCGACACCGCCCGAGCCAGCAGGAGCCACACGGCCGCAGCCAGCATCACGGCGATGGCGGTGGCCTGCCCGACGAACGTCAGGGCGGCCAGTGTCGCTCCCTTTGGCACGGTGCCAAGGAGAAGGCCGCCGGCGACGATCGGGAGGAGCACGTCGAGCGTCATGACCCGACCCTGCATGGTGCGCGGCTCTACCGGGTTACCGCTGGGCACGGCAAGTGAAGAGCCGGCGCACAAACCGAGGGCGCCGGCGATCATCCAGAGGTTGAGGCCGTTCGCGTTCAATGCCGCGGGCGCCAGGAGCGCGAAAGTCATGGCGACGAGCCCGATCGTCAGACCAGATTCGAAAGCGGCTGCTGCCAACGGACGCGGGTTGTCCGGTCTGCGCAAATCGAGACTCAAGCCCACCAGCGCGCCAAGGGCGGCGAGCGCCACCGGCAGGACGGGATCGAGAAGCGCCAGCATATTGGGTGTCAGCAAGCTGATGCCGCGAGGGCCGAGTGCGATGCCGACGAGCAGCAACGAGGCCACCGGCACCGACGAAGCCGACCATCTTGCCAGCGGCACGCGCGAGGCGCGCCCGGCCGGCCGTAACGTGCCAACCATCGCGGCATCGTCGAGCTGCGCGTCCAGCGGGTCGTAGCCGCCAAGCTGAAGAGAGGTCATCGCGGCAACGTCGTGACGAAGTGACTCGTGCCACGGGTGACGCCGACAAGGACCGGCTTCCCCTCGGGCGCCTTGGCGAACGCGGTGCGTACTTGGGCGGGTGTCGGCGACGTGATCTCACCAACGAGCGTGATCACATCCCGGGCAGCGAGGCCAGCCCGCGCCGCCGCTGAGCCTGGCTCGACCAGCAGGATCTCGGCGCCGGATCGCGACGCCGGTCGCATGCGCAGCCCGAGCGCGGGGTTGATCCGAGCCGGACTCGGAGGGACAGGCGCAAGCAGCTGAACGTCGTGTAACTCGCCCCGTCGACGGATACGTAGCGCCAGTGTCTCGCCAGCTCCCAGGCGAGTGAGCCACACGCGCCAGTCTTCGGGTGTGGAGAGGATTCGTCCGCCAGCCGCTTCGATCACGTCGCCGACACCCACGTCATTCGCGGCTGGCCCGGAGCCGTCCACCCACGTGACGACGACCCCGCCCGCAGCGCCGGTCGCGGATGCCACGTCGGCCGTTACGGCCTGCACGTGAATCCCCAGATCACCTGCTGGCGTCGTCGATAGCTGCAACAAACGGTCGACGCCGGCCAGAATGAGACCAGAGGGCACGATCGCGCCGCGGCCCGCATACTCGATGACCACTCCGGCGAGCTCTCCCGCAGCGGTGAACACGAACGAGCCCGTGGCGATGTCGCTCGTCTCTGGGAACGTCCAAATAGGGTCGGACCACAGCGAGGTGGCGAGGGGATTGAGGGACGCGACGAAGACCGGCCGCAGGGTGATGCGTTCGGTCGAGGCATCGGTCACCATCAGAAACCGTGGCCGCTCGAGCCGCGTTGGCGCCCATGCCGCCAGTGCCGGCGCGGGCGACTCGGACGGTACTCGAAGGACGACAAGTCCCGACGCCGCGTCGCTCGCGACGACGCGATTCGTGCCCAACCGTTGTTGCTGAAGTGGTCCCGGCACGAAGGTGATGGCGAGATCGTCGCGAACCCGCAACGCGGCCACTCGCCAGGCGGTGGGCTTTGTGCCGCCAGCCCCGCCGAATGAGCCCGCGTCGAGCGCGATCAGGGAAGAGTCGAGGCGAGCCTGCAGCTGGGCGACGTCGGACGCGAGATCCTCGAACGTTGGCGGCGTCACGATCTGCGAGAGCAGCGGCGCAACCGGGTTTGGCGTGGCGGGAAGGTCGGGGAATCGGATGCGCGCGAGCAGCCACAATGCGGCGACGGCCACGAGCGCGGTCGTGAGCAGCAGCCGGGTTTCGCGCGAGACACGCGGCCGATAGGGATTGCTGGGATTCATGGCGTGACGTTCCGCTGGGTACCGCTCACAGCCGCGCGAGCACTTCCAGAACGCCGCTGAGCGGGATGCCTACCCACTCGGCGCGGTTGTTCAGCTCGCCATCGAGCTCACGCAGGGCACGGTCGAGCATGAAGAAGCGCAGGAGCGTTGCCCGCTCGCTGAGGTCTCCGGTCAGCGCCGGTGACGACGCCGCAGTCGAGTAGTACGAATCGAGGAAAGAGGCCGTCGCCCACATCTGCCACGTCCGCGCCCAGTCGGCAAGGTGTGTCTGGTGTTTCCCCATCACGTGCGTGAGGACCGCGGCGTGCGCCGCGTAGCTGAACGACCGGACCATGCTGGCGACGTCCTTCACGGGCGGCTGCTTTTCGCGTTGGGCGGCGGCGGGCCACGCGACGTGCCCCTCGATGTTCTGGACGTAGACGTCGCCCTCGGACAGGAGCACCTGGCCCAAACGATAGTCGCCATGAGTCCGGATCTTGGCCACGGTCGGGGTGAGCGCTGCCGCAGATCGGATCGTGTCGAGAAACGCGGTCCCGCGCCTCGAGCACCGCTCGTGCGCGCGCCGCCACTTCGGCGGCATCCGGGACGTCGTCGAGTCCGAGCGCAGCTTCGCAGGGCTCCAAACGTGCGCTCGGCCTGGGTCAGTGCCCGAGTGGCCGCAATCGTGAGATCCTCGCGGCTCAGTGGCTCCGGCGCGAACCGCGGATCGGTCGAATCCGCCGCAAGCGCAAGGTGCAGTCTGGGCCGTGCGACGGCCGAGTGCCGACGCGATGTCGAGATAGTCGTTCAACAGATCCCCGACGACTCCGGACGGACGGGCTTCGCCTGGGGACGATCCCGGCGCCGATGCCGGCAATTGCCGGGTCGTCACCTTGTCGAACAGCCGGCTCAGCCAGTCCATCCCGTGTGTCCAGCCATCGACCTGGCCGTCAACGGACGGCCGTGGCAGCGTGAACAGGCCGACCGAGCTCGCCGGCTCGCCCGGATCGCGCATAGTCGATCACTGCCGCGACGACCGGCGCGCGCGCGAATCCCACGACCGGCAAGTGACTCCGTGATCTCGACCTCCGGGTGCACGCCGGGCTCGACCCGCCGGAACAGTTTGAGCGCGAGCGGATCGGTGTGGAAGATTCCGCCTCGGCGCCCGGCGTCGTGAGGGAGTCGCTTCGCAGCGTCGGCGGCGCGCACCGAGCGGAATCGCGTCTCCGTTTGTTGACGGAAGGCGTCCGTGACGCGTAGCGATGGCCCCCGCGTTCCTCTCGGCGGCGTCACGCAGCTGGTCGCTGAGCCGGACGTCGTGCCACGCCGTCGTATAGCGCGCCTTTCCGGGCGCCGGTGACACGTGCCAGGACCGCGTGCGGAAACCGCTCCTGCACCATCCTCGCGTTTTCGGCCGACGAGAGCGCGAGCGGAACGAAGAACTGCCGCGACACGCTGCCGCCCTCCTCCGACGGATCCTCGAGCTCGGCTTCGACGATGGTGACGAAGAGCGGTTCCCGGTCGCGGCGGAGCAATCCCCAGTCCGTGAAGCGCGCCGCACGCGGGCGCGTCCCCTGATACCACGGCTGGCGATGGAGGAATGGACAGAGCAGGTCACGCTCGATGAGGCTGCGGACCGTTCCGTCGAGCAGCGTGTCCCACACCGGGCCGACGAGCAGGGCAGGCACCTCGGGAACGGCCGCCGTCGTGTCCGTGTCGTGCGTTCGGTGAGTGCCGGCGCGGCCGGTTGCAGGCGGAACCAGTTGAACCCGTAGGCGCCGAGGCTCAGGAAGTAGGCTGATCGCCGATGCGTGGAAACTCGCTCTGTCCGAGCATTTCGACCGGCATCATCCCGCGAAAGCTCGTCAGGTCGAGTTCGACGGGCTGCACGGTCCGCGACAGGTTGGCCACGCAGAGAATCGTATCGGTGTCGTCGCGACGCACGTACGCCAGCACCTTGCGGTTCGTGGACGGCACGAAGTCGATCGCGCCGCGCCCGAGCACGGGGTGCTGCTTGCGCAGG
Organism: uncultured Acidobacteriota bacterium; assembly: GCA_963771395.1. GTDB lineage: Bacteria > Acidobacteriota > Vicinamibacteria > Vicinamibacterales > 2-12-FULL-66-21 > DATBJJ01. Next base: position 214,182 of record CAVYTY010000014.1, read on the forward strand.
CCGATCAGCCGCTTCATCCAGTTGAGCAGAGAGAATGGCGCGAGCTCCTGCGCCTCGACGTTGACGGCGCTGAAGCCATAGACCGGATCGGTGATGAGCGGCGCATAGAGCCTGGCCGCGTCGGCGCGGGAGAAGCCGGCGTTGCGTCGCCCGTCCACTGCATCGGCGTCCGCACGCCGTTGCGATCGCCGAGGTAGATGTTGTCGCCCATGCCGATCTCGTCGCCGTAATAGATCACCGGCGTTCCGGGCAGCGAAAAGAGCAGGCTGTTCATCAGCTCGATCCGCCGCCGGCTGTTCTCCATGAGCGGGGCGAGGCGCCGGCGGATGCCGCCGTTGATCCGCATCTGCGGATCGGTGGCATACGCCTGATACATGTAGTCACGCTCCTCGTCGGTCACCATCTCGAGTGTCAACTCGTCGTGGTTGCGGAGAAAGAGCCCCCACTGGCACGTCTCAGGGATGTCCGGCGTCTGATGCAGGATCTCGACAATCGGATGGCGGTCTTCCTGCCGCACGGCCATGAACATCCGCGGCATGAGCGGGAAGTGGAACGCCATGTGGCACTCGTCGCTGTCGCCGAAGTAGGGCCTGACCTCCGCTGGCCACTGGTTCGCCTCCGCGATGAGCACCTTGTCGCGATGCCGCGCGTCCATCTCGGCGCGGATGCGCTTGAGGACAACGTGCGTCTCGTCGAGGTTGGCGCACGGCGTGCCTTCGCGCTCGATCAGGTACGGCACTGCGTCGAGCCGCATGCCGTCGACGCCGCGATCGAGCCAGAAGTGCATGACGCGGATCGACCGCCTCGAGCACAGCGGGGTGGTCGAAGTTCAGGTCCGGCTGATGGTGATAGAACCGGTGCCAGTAGAACGCGCCGGCCGTGTCGTCCCACGTCCAATTCGACTTCTCGGTATCGGAGAAGATGATCGGGACACCCTGATACTTCTGATTCGTGTCGCTCCACACGTAGAATTCGCGCTCGGCCGATCCCGGCCGGCGCCCGCCGGGCCGCGTGGAACCAGGGGTGCTGGTCGGACGTGTGGTTGATGACGAGCTCGGTGATCACGCGCAAGTGGCGCCGGTGCGCTTCGGCGATGAAGCGATCGAAATCCGCAAGCGTGCCGTAGGACGGATGGACGTTCACGTAGTCGGCGATGTCGTAACCGTCGTCTTTGAGGGGTGAGGGGTAGAAGGGCAGCAGCCACAGCGTGTCGATCCCGAGCCCCTCGAGGTACTCGAGCTTGCTCGTCAACCCGGGGAAGTCACCGACGCCGTCCGCAGTCGAGTCGAGAAACGCCCGGACGTGCGCTTGATAGATGACGGCGTTCTTGTACCAGGGAGCATCCACCATCAGGCTACTTTCCTCGCGCCGTCGTCCACGCCGGGTACCCGGGCCAGTGTCTGGATTTCGGTCGTTGTCGCGCCGTTGTCGATCGTCGAGTCTGTCTGCGCCTTCTCCGCGGCGAGGCGCTCGCGATCGGCGGCCGTGAGCACGACGATCATGTCGGCGTTCTTTGGCCAGCCGCCCGTGCCGCGTTGATAGAGCAGCAGGTCGTCGGCGATGCGCGTGGCCTCCGGCGTGCCGTACCACGCGCCCGGCTGCGTGAGCAGCGCGTCCCATTTGACGGGCGACGCGTCTTGGGAGGGGCCAGACGCCACCATCGCGAGGGACGCGAGACAAAGAAAGTGCTTCATGTCAGAGGCTGTTGCTGAAAGCGCGCGCGAGAGCGCGGGCGCGCGATTCGTCGATCGCTCCGGACCAGACGCCGCCCTGTTTGATGGACGACCCGACGATGAGGGCGTCCGCGTCGCTGTAGTCGTGAACATTGCTCAGCGTCACGCCGGAACCGACGAGCGTCGGCACGCCGACGGCTCGGGCGACCGATTGGACTTCCGATGCGTCAGCCGGCTGCCCCGTCGCGATGCCCGAGACAATCACGCCATCGACGAGAAAGAACTCGGCAGCCTTGGCGGTTTCCACGAGGCTGACGTCGGCGGTCAGGGCGTGCGCCGAGTGCTTTTTCTTGATGTCGGCAAACACGCAAATGCGTTCGGCGCCGATGGCGCGACGATAGCGAAGGAGGCTTCCCGCGCTCGATTCGATGATCCCCTCGTCTGCGACGTGAGCGAAGACGAAGCCCTCGACGCGTACGAAGCTCGCGCCGCACGCCAGGGCCACGGCCAACGCGCTCTGATTCGCTCCGGCGAGCACTTGTACGCCGAGCGGCAACGCGGTGGCGCGCCGCACTTCGTGCCCGATGACCGCGAGCGCGGCGACGATCTCCGGGCCAACTGAGCCCTTCAGATATGGCCGATCGTGCGTGTTCTCGATCAGCACGCCGTGGAAGCCAGCCGATGCGTACACGCGTGCCTCGGCGACCGCGGTCTCAATTATCCGGTCGATGCTCTGATTGGCCGCCGGTGTGCCCGGAAGCCCTCCCGTGTGAAGGACACCGACGAGCGCGCGCGACACGCCGAAGAGAGATGTGACGATGCCCGATGTGTCCACTGCGGCAACAGTCTAAGCGATCGGCGACGCTCTCCGATGGGGGGCGCCCGGCCGCGGTGCGTTCTTGGACTTGTCTTCGCGGGCCGTGTCAGCTGGGCAACGGCTCAGCCCTTGTCGCTGTTGACGGCTGAGCACGACACGCCGAGCCGAGTCAGAATCGTCGTGAGTTCTGTGCTTCGTATGTGCCATCTATCCTCCGCCGCTCCGAGCCCCGAGCTTGCGCTTGGCTATTCGCGTCTGACGTCCCGCGCGCGCTTGTCCTCGCGCAGCGCGATGAACCGCGTGTGCCGCAGGTGGTGGTCCGGTGTCCACTCCACGAACTCGAACTGGGCGACGAGCACCGGCGTCAGCCACCGGCAGTCGGCCATCTTTTTCGCCGTGAGCCCCGCACCCCAGCGACCGCCCCTGGGCTCCGGGAGATTCGCAAACGGGCACGTCGTGACCTCGAGCCCCCGGAACCGCTTGAACAGCTGCGCACGCACCGCCGGGGTGAATCCATTGCGGGTGCGGGCGGCGTACAGAAGCCGGTCACCCTCGTAGTACCCGAAGATCAGCGCGTCGAACGGATTTCCGCCGACGGTGTATCCGCCGATCACGAACTCCTGCCCCTGGTTGACGCGCATCTTCATCCAGGCGCCTGAGCGGAGACCCGGCTCGTACCGGCTGTCTTGACGCTTGGCGACCAGCCCCTCGAAGCCCTGCGCCTTGACAGACTGCACCAACACGGGGAGTGTCGCGTCGAGAGATCCGGCATACCGAACCGGCTCAACCAGTTTTGGCAGCACCTTCGCCTCCAGCAGCTTCCGGCGGACCGTCAGCGATTCGCGCATGACGTCCCGACCGGCGAGCACCATCAGGTCGAAGACGAAGTAGACGATGGGAATCGCGGGGGAACCGTAGTTCTGCAGGAGATTGAACGACGGGCGCCCTTGAGGATCGAGCGCGACGACCTCGCCGTCGATCACCGTCTCGTCGGGCAGCCTCGTCAGGCCCTTCACGACGGTCGGATACCGTGGGCCGAAGTCGTTGTCGTTCCGTGAGCGAACGTGGAGCTTGCCGCCGGTCTTGAACGCGACCGCGCGATAGCCATCGAGCTTCAGCTGGTAGTCCCACCGCCCACCGTCGTCAGGGAGCGCGTCGGTCCGGAGGAGCAGCATCGGCTCGATGAATCGGGCTTTAGCTCGAGCTGGCATGTCCCAAGAGTCTAGCCCACGCCACAGACACGTCTGGGAAACCGCCTCCGTCCGTCTCTATACACACGAACCCCGACCGGCCGCCAGCCGCGTCGGCGGGCAATCGTGGCACGGCCCCTGCCGATCTTCGTGACGGAGACGCCGCGTTGGAGGTGGTCAATTCAGAATGCGGAGGTCTGCGACCACCATACAGTGATCCGATCCGCCGTCGCAGTTCACGTGCGCGGTGACCGGGACGACCGGGCCGCCGGTCCAGATGTAGTCGATGCGGACGAGCGGAATCGGGATGGTGATCGGTCCCATGCGCTTGTTGTTCGGGAACGTGAACCCGAACCCGATGCCCGTCTCGCCGAAGGCGTCGTGCAGGTCCGAAGAGAGGACGGCGTGGCCCGGCTCGCGGTCGCCGGTGTTGAAGTCCCCCATCATGATCAGCCCGCCGCCGACTTGTCGTGCGGCCTGCCGCAGCGCAGTGACCTGGATCAGGCGCCCGCGGGTATCGTACATGCGGAAGTAAGACAGTGAGCCGAACCGCTGCGAGCGGACGCGCGCAATGCCTGAGAAGTGAACATGCACGTTGACGATCGTGATCTTGTGCTCGCCCACGCGCGCGATCGCCCACTGTCCCTGAGCGCCCTCCACCGTCTCGACCGGTTCGAGCGGGTAGCGGCTCAACAGCCCCATGCCACCGACGTTGTTCGCGGGGTTGAGGCTCTGGTAGGGGTAGATGGCTTTCAGGTTGCGCTCTATGGCCTCGGCGGCCGGCGGCACGAGCTCCTGCAGTGCGACGATGTCGGCGTGCTCCGCGCGGATCGCCTCGATCTGGTCGTCCAGGTTCGCGTTGAGGTACAGCTGATTGAATGTCGCCACGCGCAGCGACGTTGCCCCGGCCCCCGCGCCGCCGAGGCGCGGCAAGAAGCGGGTGCCGAAGAGCGCCAGGAAGACGAGGAGCGGCAGCGCCGTGACCACCGACATCCAGCGCGAGCGAAGCAGCAGCGCGGCGGGCACGAGCAGCAGCAGCGGGACAAAGAAGTGCGCCGCGAAGATGTTCGAGAACGCGATCGACCAGTGCGCGTCCGGCGCAAACGACCAGAGCGCGGCGAACACGACGATGCCGATGCAGTAGAGGGTTGCGCCGGCGATGGCCAACCGGCGCGCTGTCCGGGCGATGATGCGAGTCAAGGCTGCTGTCGTTGTCAATTATGTGACGAGGTGGTCAGCCGCGGACGGTTGCCTTGACGCGCCGCCGCGATGGGACGCCGTGGCCACCCTGCCGCGCGCCGTCCACCCCTCACCGCGCCAGTCGGCATGGCGCGTCGGAGAACTCGCGACACTCCCGGAAAAAGGCATGCGTCGTCCTTACGTGGGCGAGGCCTTCCGCAATGGAGCCCCAGCCAGGTACCTTCGAGAACTTACCAGGCTCGTGCTCCTTGTACCGTCGGAAGTAGGATGCGATGTCCTGCTGCTCCCGCTCTGTCAGCTGCTGGCGTGGACGCGCATCGCGTCCCATCAGCGAAAGGACGACCTTTGCATCCCACCCCTTCTCATCTTCCATCAACAGCAATCCGACAATCGCACCGCGAACGACACGGCCGCCGGCAATGGGCGGGCCGAGCACCAGCGCATCGAACGGGTCGCCGTCGTACGAGACGGTCTGCGGGACGAACCCGTAGTTCACCGGGTAGCCGCCGATGCTCTCGGGCATGATGCGATCGATGGCACGCGCGTTCGCGCCCATGTCGAGCTCCCACTTGCGTCGATCTCCGCGTGAGATCTCGATATAGGCGTTGACGGTTCCGTCCGTATTGAGTGCGGGCGTATCGCGCCACACGTGTTTCACGTGCCCTTTGGAATCGGCCAGACTCTTCGCGAGCTGCGTCGTAGCAAAAGCGGGTAATTCCCTCGGAACGGCGTACGGCTCCTGAGCGAGGAGGATTGCGGGCAGAATCGCCAGGCAGAACGAAGTTGGTATCGTAGTCCTCCGTGAGCCCACCGTCGTACGAGGCGATGTGCCACTGGGTGCCTGGCGGTTCGTTGGCGATGATGCGTGGTTCATAGCCCTCGTTGTAGCAACACACACGCCAGCTCAAATGGACGTACGTGGATGAGCCGGGATGGTCCTAGGTTAGCGCGTTTATCCCACGTTTATCTCTGACCCGATATCATGCATGCTCGTCGAGACCGCGTCATTGCGCACGGCTTCGGACGTTCGTCGACGGCTCCGCCGTAGTTGGGCTCTTGATTTCCTGGAACGGACATGATGGATATTCTTACCGACAGTGCTGCCCATCTCGTCAAACTCGCCGCAGCGTTCGTGTTGGCGCTCCCGATCGCGTGGGATCGGGAACAAAAGGAGCGGAGCGCGGGCCTGCGCACCTTCACCCTGGTGGCGATCTCCACGTGCGGGTTCCTGATTGCCGCCCGCAATTCATTCGGACCGTCGGCGGATGCGGAGTCGCGCGTGTGGCAAGGTCTCCTCACCGGTATTGGCTTCATTGGCAGTGGCGCCATCCTCAAGACGGAAGGGTCGGTGCGCGGCACTGCCACGGCGGCGAGCATCTGGAACACGGCCGCCGTCGGCGCGGCCGTCGCCTACGGCAACTACGACATCGCCATCGTCCTCAGTGTCGCGAATTTTGCCGTGCTGCGGTGGCTGGCTCCGTTCAAAGCGACCCAAGACGACGCGCCTGCGGCTCCAGGAGTGAACCCGCACCATGAGGATTCTGGTCGTTGAAGACGAGCCCGTCGCCGCGGCCGTGCTCGCGAAAGGGCTGCGCGAGCATGCCTACGCCGTGGACCTGGCGGCGAACGGGCACGATGCGCTCGAGCAGGTCAGCGTCAACGATTACGATCTGATCATCCTCGACGTCCTGCTCCCAGGCATCAACGGGCTTGATCTCTGCCGGCAACTCCGCGCCGAAGGCGCAGCCGTGCCCGTCCTGATGCTGACCGCGCGCGGGGGCCTCGACCAGCGCGTCGAGGGGCTCGACGCGGGCGCCGACGATTACCTGCCCAAGCCGTATCATTTTCCAGAGCTCGTCGCACGCGTCCGGGCGCTTCTGCGTCGTGGACCCACGCTTGCGGCCGCTGTCTTGACCGTCGACGATCTGACGGTCGACACGCGCGCGAGGGGCGTCGCGCGCGGGGGCCACCCGATTCAGCTCACGACCAAGGAGTACACGCTCCTCGAATACCTCGTTCGCCGGCAGGGCGAAGTCGTCGGTCGGGCGGACATCGCCGAGCACGTCTGGGACGACAGTTTCGACCCGATGTCGAACCTCATCGAGGTGTACATTCAGCGCTTGCGGCGAAAGATCGATGATGGGTATGAGGTGAAGCTGATACGCACGCGGCGCGGGGCCGGCTATACGCTGTCGGCGGCCGTCGATGAGAGCCCTGATGATTGAAACGGTCAGGGCCCGCTTGACGCTGTGGTATGTCGCCGTACTCGCCGCCGCGCTCTTTGTCGTTGGCGGCTTGATCTACGTGCTGCTTGCAGGCGCGCTCTACGCCCGAATAGACGACAACCTCAAGGCGGTCGTGGAGATCGCGATGACGTCCCTGGCCAACGATCTGGCCGAAGGGCAAGACACCAGAGATGCGGCCAGGAGCACGGCGGCGGAACTGGCCTCGAGGCAGCAGATGCTGGCGATCTACGACGCCACGGGTCAGTTGCTGGCGGAAGAAGGGCGCGACGACGATCTCGAGTTCGCGTTGCCGCCGCTCGACATGATCCCCACGGGGGATGTGTTGCTGCGGACCAAGGAGTTGTTCGAACCGATTCAGCAGGCTCTCGTGACAAGGTTTGGAGACGGGAAGTGGCTGATGGCGACCGCCGGCTCATCGCCTTACCTGAACTATGAACTGATTGAGAAGCTGCAGCTCGATGCCTCTGAGGTGCGCCGCGTCGCCGCTGCCGCCGCGGCCAGAGTGCCGCACGTAGCCCGGGTGTACACGCGGGACGAGCTCCTACGTGGCAATGTCCCCAACGACCGTATTCATCCTCATGGGTGTTCGGGTAAAACCCGGCGAGTACGCAGGCGAGGCCGCGCTGAATGACCTCGCGCCGACCTTGGCGACACTCGCGGGAGTTGAGATCCCAGCAGGATCCGCCGGCCGCGTCCTGTCCGAAGCCCTCCGGCCGCTTGCAGCCGAGACGCCGCGTCGTCGGCCATAGCGGCAGCTTCGGCAACATCATCCTGACCACGCTTGAACGACGTCCCGCCGTCTGGCTTATCTCCCTTACGCGGCGATGCTTCGGCCGCTTCTCATTTATCTAGTGTTCATCTTCGTAACGCTACATTCAGCCTTGCTAGGGCCCTCCGAATCAGGCTGGCTCCACGTGCGACCTTCACGGTGGTTATCGATGACCGCACCGTCGCGGCGTTCACCACCGATGACCGCGGCAGTATTGACCTGGAAATCGAATCAGCGCCTCCTGGCCACGTCGCGATTGATCGGACTGAGTCCCCAAGGCGCGCCACTTCGAGCCCGAACCGGCGGGCCGATCATAGTATCGAAAGGGACGCTGGTGGGCTTGCGATTGCGAGTCTCAAGTACATTCGACTCCTGTTCTGATGTCGTACCCTGTCGTCTTGTCTGCGGCGGTGACCTTGTAGGGGGTCAGAAGCGGGTGATAATCTGCGAGCCTTCTTGCAGGAGCTGGGAGTGCTGATCAACAGGGCCAGTCTGTCGCGGACGGTTGACGCCATCAATGCCGCGTATTTTGACGGCCGCACGCTCACGGTGGCTGAACGCGGTCAGGCCGCACGGTGGATAGCCGGACGTCAGGGGCTCGCCGGGGCCTACGGTGGCACATTCGCCGGATTCCCCTCTGAACGATCCAGGGGCATTGTCCTGTTTACTGGCGAGCGCATCGCGTCGGCATCCGCACGGCACATCCTCGGTGAGGAAGCCTCGCGCGCGCTGAGACAACTACGAGTGCGGGATCCAAATGTGACTCGTGCTCTCGAAGGTGCTGACAGCGGCTTGATGCAATGCCTCGAGCGCGCAGCCGCAGACCCGCGCAATGGCAATCCTGGTCTTTACTGTTGCGGCAAGTGCAGCGTGGGCTTGTGGCGGAACCTGCTCGCGGGCGGCCTTGATCGCCGCGAAGAGCGATTGCGACGCGGTGCCTCGCATCTGCGATCGATGCGCGACGGCGAACATCAATGGCGGAAGTTCCCCTTCTGGTACACGGTGCTGGCGCTCAGCGAGATGGACAGCGCCGAAGCGAGGGCGGAGTTGAAGTATGCGGCGCCGGCGCTCGAACGCGCGGCGAGCCGTGCCGTGCCTTCAGCGGTCTATGGACGACGCCGACACGAGTTGGCCGTTCGAACGCTGAACGGTCCACGCGACGGGCAGCGCAACGAGTAGGAACAACACCACGTAACGCCTCATGGGACGCCCTTCAACTTCGTGAACGCGGCGGCCAGCGAGGTCTGTGGCGCGGTGGGGTCGGGCGGGCGGGGAGCGGCTGCGGCGACTCGTGGCGCAGGTGGAGCCGCCTTGCTGCTGCCGCCGCGATCCTGCAGCTTCATCGTCAGGGCGATGCGCTTGCGCGGCAGATCGACCTCCACCACCCTGACCTTGACGATGTCGCCGGCCTTGACGACGTCGCGGGGATCCTTGACGAAGCGATCGGCGAGCTGCGAGACGTGCACGAGGCCGTCCTGGTGCACGCCGATGTCGACGAACGCGCCGAAGTTCGCGACGTTCGTGACGACGCCCTCGAGCTGCATGCCGGGCGTGAGATCGCCAATCGCCTGCACGCCTTCCTTGAACGCGGCGGTCCTGAACTCCGGCCGCGGGTCGCGGCCAGGCTTGTCGAGCTCCAGCGAGGATGTCCTTGACCGTCGGCACGCCGAACTGCGCGTCGGCGAACTCTTCCGCCTCGAGCGTGCGCAGCACGGCGGACGCGCCAATCAGGTCGCGGATCCCGACGCCCGTGCGGGCGACGATCCGCTCGACGACGGGGTAGGCCTCGGGATGCACGGCTGACGCGTCGAGCGGGTTGTCGCCGTTCGTCACGCGAAGGAATCCGGCGGCCTGCTGGAACGTGCGATCGCCGACGCGTGGCACCTTCATCAGCTGCCTGCGGTTCTTGAACGCGCCATGTGTGTCGCGGAACGCGACGATGTTCTTCGCGAGCGTCTCGTTGAGGCCCGAGATCCGCGCGAGGAGCGGCGCCGACGCCGTGTTCACGTCGGCGCCGACGGCGTTGACGCAATCCTCGACGACCGCGTCGAGCTGCCGCGCCAGCAGCGCCTGATTGAGGTCGTGCTGGTACTGGCCGACCCCGATGGCCTTGGGCTCGATGCGCACGAGCTCGGCGAGCGGATCCTGCAGCCGGCGCGCAATCGAGACCGCTCCGCGCAGCGACACGTCGAGATCGGGGAACTCCTGCGCGGCGAGCGCCGATGCCGAGTAGACCGAGGCCCCGGCCTCGGAGACCACGACCTTCGTCAGCGCCAGCGCCGGATGCCGCTTGATCAGATCGCCGGCGAGCGCGTCGGTCTCCCGTGACGCGGTGCCGTTGCCAATCGAGATGAGCTGCACGCCGTGGCGCGCGGAGAGCGCGGCCAGCGTGCGCAGCGTCCCGTCCCAGTCCTTGCGCGGCTCGTGCGGATAGACGGTCGCCGTGTCGAGCACCTTGCCGGTCCCGTCGACGACGGCGACCTTGACGCCCGTCCGCAGCCCCGGATCGAGTCCCATCGTCGTGCGCTGCCCGGCCGGCGCGGCCAGCAGCAGGTCGTGCAGGTTGCGGCCGAACACGCGGATGGCTTCCGTCTCGGCCAGCTCGCGCAGCCGCTGCTCGCTCTCGATCTCGAGGTGCGCGAGCAGCCGGACCTTCCACGTCCAGCGCACGGTCTCGGCGAGCCAGGCGTCCGCCGGCCGGCCTTTCTGTTCGATGCCGGCCCTCCCGGCAATCCGGCGCTCGGGCTCCGTCGGGCCGGCGGCGCCTTCTTCGTCCGGCAGCACGACGGCGAGCCGGAGGATGCCTTCCTTGCGCCCGCGCAGCAGCGCGAGGACGCGGTGCGAGGGAACGCTCTTCAGCCGCTCGGTGGCGCTGAAATAGTCGGAGAACTTGACGCCTTCGGTTTCCTTCCCGGGCACGACGGTCGAGCGCCATTCGCCGCGTTCCCACACGAGCTGCCGCAGTCCGCCGACGAGCTCGGCATCTTCGGAGAACCGTTCGATCAGGATCCAGCGCGCGCCCTCGAGCGCCGCGGCCGCGTCCGCGACCCCCTTCTCCGGATCGACATAGGCGGCCGCCGCCTGTTCGGGCACGAGGTGCGGATTCTGCAGGAGGTCGCGGGCGAGCGGCTCGAGCCCGGCTTCCCTGGCGATCTGCGCCCGGGTGCGCCGCTTCGGCTTGTAGGGCAGATACAGATCTTCGAGCCGCGCCTTCGTGTCGGCGGCGTCGAGCGACGCGGCGAGCTCCGGCGTGAGCTTCCCCTGCGCCGTGATGCTCTCGATGATCGCCGCGCGCCGATCCTCGAGCTCGCGCAGGTAGGTCAGCCGCTCGGCGAGCGCGCGCAGCTGCGTGTCGTCGAGCCCGCCGGTGGCTTCCTTGCGGTAGCGGGCGATGAAGGGCACGGTGGATTTGTCGTCGAGCAGCGCGATCGTGGCCTCGACCTGAGACACGCGCACCTGAAGCTCGTCAGCGATTCGCCTGGCGATGGGGATCATGGAGTGGTTCGGCAGGATGGGAGCCGAAGACATTATTGATGCGCCTCTTGGCCAGACTCGGTCGTTCAAGAGGCCCTTCCCTAATCATAGCTAACCATTGCAGCCGAAGTCCCGTCTATGGTCTAGTATCTGCCTATGACAGATATCGACATGTCCGCGCGACCGCGAACTGAAGAAAAGGGGCCGCCGAACTGCTCCTGTTGTCCGTGCTTCTATCGGCTGACGCCGACTGGTCAGCGCGCGCTGGCCCGACGGCGCCAGACTTGGGACCAGTTTGTCGAGGCCGTCCGGCTGGTCACGCTAGGGGAACATGCCTGATTGGAAGCCGCATATTCGCTCACGGCTGGCGTCACTGCGCCTGTCGTCGTCCCGTGAGCACGAGATCATCGAGGAGCTTTCGCAGCACCTCGAGGACCGGTGGCGAGAACTCGTGGCGAGTGGGGCATCGGAGGACGAGGCGACGAAGCTGGCGCTGGCCGGGTTCCGAGACCGGAATCTGCTCGCGCGACACCTCGCGCCGCTGCGGCAGGCGCACGCGTCCGAGCCCATCACGCCGGGGGCCCCCGGCCGGAGCCTGCTCTCAGATCTCTGGCAGGACCTCCGCCATGCAGGTCGCACGCTGAGGAAGCGGCCGACCTTCGCGTCGGCGGCTATCCTGACGCTGGCGCTCGGCATCGGATCGAACGCCGCCATCTTCACCATCGTCAACGCGATCCTTCTGCGCCCGTTGCCGCTTCCGCACAGTGAACAGCTGCAGGCCGTGTATACACGGTTCCTTCCGTCCTCGGGCCTCGACTTCCCCTACTTCGAACTGTCGAGCCCTGAGCTCGCCGACATTCGCAGCCGCGTCAACGCGTACTCCGGCGTCGCCGGCTACTACCTCGTCGACCGCACTTTGTCGCGCGACAAGGGAGAGGCCGAGCGTGTGTCGACGATGCAGGTGACGTCGGGGTTCTTCGACGTCCTTGGCATCGGGCCGGTACGTGGGCGGACCTTCACCGAAGAGGAAGCGCGCGGTGGCGCATGCTTCGCCATTCTGAGTGAGGACACACCCGCGGCCTCGGCGTCGATCGGCTCGACCATCAGGCTGGACGATGTGCCGTGCGAAGTCATCGGTGTGATGCCGAAGGCGCTGGCGTCGGTGAGCGCAGGGATGAATCCGTTAGGCGGTGGTCGCGCCGATCGCATCACCGCGTGGACCCCGTTGTTGGTTCCGGAATGGGCCCGGAACAATCGAGGGGTCCATCTGATGTTGGGCGTCGCGCGGCTGCGCCAGGGCGCGAGTGCGGCACTCGCGGATGCGCAGCTGCAGGCGCTGCGTGAGTACTGGTCAGCGACCGTTCCTGCTCACTATGCCAACGGGCACTTCGCCGTCAGCCGCGCGCTGCAGGAAGACATCCTCGGCAATCAGCGCGACGCGTGGGTTCTCCTCGGTGGTGCGGTGACGTTCGTCCTGCTGATCGTCTGCGTCAACATCGCAGCGCTGCTGGTGTCGAATGGTGAAGCCCGGCGACGGGAGTTCGCCGTGAGACATGCGCTCGGAGCGAACCGCCGGCGCCTGGTCCGGCAGTTGGTCGGCGAGGCGATGCTGCTGGCAGTGGCCGGCGGCCTGGTCGGAGTCGTGCTTGCGAAGTGGCTCCTCGCTGGTCTGCTGTCGCTCTATCCACAGCGGCTGCCGGTGTCGCAAGCGATCACGATCGACGCCGCGGCGGTGCTCTACACCTGTGTCCTCGTCCTCCTGGTGGCTGGGGCAATCGGCCTCGTCCCGGCGCTGCAGGCGACCGGAACACGGCTCCAGGACGCGCTGAGAACGGACTCCCGCACCGCGAGCTCGTCGCGCCGCGCGGTGGTGGCCCGCTCGGCGCTGGTGGTCGCCCAGTTAGCGGTCAGTGTGATGCTGTTGGTCGGTGCGCTGCTGCTCATTCGCGCCTATGAGCGCCTGCAAGACGTCGAACTCGGCCTTCAACCGAATCACGTGCTGACATTTGGAGTCGTCATACCGACAGCGCATCAGGCGGACGCGGCAGCGAAGCGCACGCTGGAGACAATCGAGGACCGACTCGCGGTACTGCCAGGGGCTGAGAGTGTGGGAGGGATGTCCGCCCTTCCGCTCGCCTCGGCTGGACCGGTGTGGGGGTTCACCATCGACGGACGGCCTGCGCCGTCGCCGGGTGAAACGCCTCGGAGCGCGCGCTACCTCGCCGTGACGCCCGGGGCGTTCCAGACCCTTCGCATTCCGGTGAAGCGAGGCCGACTCCTCGACGAGCGTGACGTCGCCGAGCAGCCGTTCGTGGCGGTCATCAACGAGACCGCTGCACGTCACTACTGGGCCGCCGACGATCCGATCGGTGCAACGATTCGTTTCAACGCTCGTACGCGGGAGTCGATACGGATCGTCGGTGTCGTCGGCGACATTCGATCGTTAGGCCCCGGCGAGCCGGCCCCGCCCGCCGTGTATCTCTCGCTCGCGCAGTCGGCACCGCCGCCTGCCATTTTTGGACGTAGCATCCAGTTCGTCATCCGCACGTCAGGCACTCCAACCGATTTCGCACGCTCCGCACGTGCGGCCGTCGCCTCCGTGGATCCCGAACTGCCACTCGTGGATCTTCGGCCGATGACCGAGGTCGCGTCGGCAGCGTCCGGCCAGCCGCGGTTCACGACGCTCGTCATGTCCGTCTTTGCAGGCGTGGCGTTCTTCCTCGCTGCGCTCGGACTCTACGGAATCCTCGCCTACAGCGTCGAGCAGCGTACCGTTGAGATTGGCGTGCGGGTCGCGCTCGGTGCGAGTCGAGGTGAAGTGGTCCGGCTGATCGTCGGCCACGGGATGAGGCTGACGTTGATCGGCGCCATGGTCGGTGTTCTGGCAGCTCTGATGGCGACCCGGCTGATCGGCGGCGTGCTGCCCGGTGTCAGGAGCGCCGATCCCGTCACCTACGCCGCCGTAGTTGCCCTGCTGGCTTCATCAGCGTTCATGGCGAGCTACTTGCCGGCGCGGCGCGCCACACGGGTTGATCCGTTGGTGGCGCTGCGCTCGGACTGATCGGACGGGCGCGCAGCCGAGTCTCGTCGACGCAACCGTTGTCGGCACGGAGGTGGCGCGTGGCACCCTGAAAGACGTCACGGCTGCTCCAGTTGCGGAAGATCGCTCTCGGGCGCGGACGTCAGGAAGGCGCAGGCACGGCGCCGAGCTGGACGAGAAGGCCTAGCATGTCGGCGCTCGACCAGCGCTCAATCACCGTGGCGCCCGCGAAGCGGAGGATGGTGATTCCCGGCAGGGCGATCTCGCGCCCAGTCGAGGGCACGCCCATGAATTCGCCCACGTGCGTTCCCGTCATGGTGAACCTGATCGTGACCGAATCGCCCGACTCCAGGACTTCGTTGAAGGTGAGTTGCGGCGAGCGAAAGGCCGCGAAGATGCCCCGGTAGAAGCCCTCGACTTCGACCTTGCCCATCGGCTCTGGCGTGTAGCCGTGCAGGCGTATCCCCTCCCCGTACAGGGCGAGATAGCCGGGCAGCGCCTCGAGATTCAACAGGGGTCCCTGTATCCAGCCCTCTACCGCCTCGAGCACCAGGGGCTGCTCGCCGGGGAGTGGGGTGCGTCGGAGAACAATCGCCGGGCGCGCTATTACTCGCTGACCCAGGCCGGACGGCGCTCGCTCCAGGAGCAGACCCGCAACTGGAACCGCATGGGCGAGATCATCGCCGGGGTCCTCGGCACGGCTCCGGACGAGGTATGAGCGCGCTGTCCCGGCTGCGCTCGTGGTGGCGCGCGCGCCGCGATCCCGCGTGGCTCGATCGACAGCTGCGCGAGGAGCTCGAGTTCCACGTCGACCGCTCCGCCGATGATCTGGTGCGCGGCGGGCTGAGCCCCGACGCCGCCCGTCAGCGCGCGCGCGCCGCGCTTGGGAGCATGCCGGCCACAGGGGAGGACGTCCGCGCCGCTCTCGGCCTGCGCATCGGCGACGAGATCCTCGGCGACCTGCGCTACGGGCTGCGCATGCTGCGCCGCTCGCCCGGGTTCACCATCGCCGCGGTTCTCTCGCTCGGACTGGCCATCGGCGCCAACACCGCGATCTTCAGCCTCATCGACACCGTGCTCCTCAAGCCGCTGCCCGTGCCGCGTCCGAACCGGCTGTTCTTCGTCGACAGTTCGGGCGGCCGCTCGGGCCAGAGCGGGCCGCCGTACCCCGCATTCGAGATCATGCGCGAGCGTAACCAGCACTTCCTGGCGCTGGCGGCGGTCTCCGGCACCGGCTTCCGGGTGACGATCGACGGCACCACCGAGCGCATCCGCGGCGCGCACGCGTCGGGACAGTTCTTCGACGTGCTGGGACTGACCACCTCGCATGGCCGGCTGTTCACGCCAGACGACGACGCGCAGATCGGCGCGGGCGGCCGGGACGGAGCGGTCGCGGTGATCTCCGACGCCCTCTGGCGCCGCCGCTTCGGCGCCGACCTCGCCGTGCTCGGCAAGACGATCGAGGTCGGCACGCGGCCGGTGACGATCATCGGCATCCTGCCGGCTGGCTTTCACAGCCTGCAGGCCGGCTATCGCTTCGACCTGATCCTGCCGTTCGTGCTCACGTCGAACGACCTGCGGGAGCGGGAGTTCTGGTGGTTCCAGGTGATCGGCCGCCTGAGAGACGAGGCGACCGTCGAACAGGCGCAAGCCGAGCTCGATGCTCTCTGGCAGGCGTACCTGAGCGACAACCGGGTCGAAGCGGGGACACGGAAGAGCTTTCCGGGTATCGTGCTGACGTCGGCGCGGCGCGGGCTGAACGGGCTGCGCCGCGACTTTGCGGAGCCTTTGTGGATCGTGATGGCCATCGTCGGCGTCGTGCTGGCGATCGGCTGCGCCAACGTCGCCAACCTGCTGGTCGCGCGCGCCTCGGCGCGCCATCGCGAGATCGCGTTGCGGCGTGCGATCGGCGCAGGGTCCGGACGACTGCTGCGCCAGATGCTCGTCGAGGGGCTGCTGCTCTCGGGGCTGGGCGCCGTCCTGGGCCTCGGGGTGGCCGCCGCCGGCGTACGGGTCCTCGTCGGCCTGTTCGCCGGCGCGCACCAGCGTGTCCTCCTCGAGCCCGCATTCGACATGCGGCTGCTCGGCTTCACCGGAACGGTAGCCGTGCTCACCGGCTTGCTCTTCAGCCTGGCCCCCGCGCTCCACGCGTTGCGAAGCGGCCCCTTGGCGCGCGGCGACGTTGACCGCGGTTCCCAGCCGCGGACCCGGCTCCGCGCCGGGCAGGCGCTCGTGGCGCTGCAGCTGACGCTCTCGATCGTCCTGCTCTTCGGCGCCGCGCTCTTCGTGCGCACGCTGGTCAACCTGAAGAGCGTCGACACCGGCTTCACCGCGGCCGGCGTGACGACCATCACGGTCGATGCGGTGCTGCCGCCCGCGGTGCCGCCCGATCGACCCGAGCAGTTCGCCGCCGAGCGCGCCGGCATCGGACAGATGTGGCAGGACCTCGCGGATCGCATCGGCGCGCTGCCGGGCGTGGAGTCCGCCGCGGTGGCCGCGCTCACGCCGTTCAGCGGCGCGGCCCGCGGCGTCCGGCTCGTCGTCATCGGCCCGTCGGCGCAGCACGACTCCGGCATCGGCCTGAACCAGATCACGCCGACCTATTTCGACACGTTCCGCATGCGAATCGTGAGGGGACGGCCGTTTCTGCCGGAGGACCGAGGGAGCTCCGCGAAGGTCGCGATCCTGAAACCATGGTAGGCCATCTACCAACTATAGTAGGCTGTCTACCATCACAGATCGGAAGGTCGTCCAGGGCAAACTCGAGTTGCTGATCCTGCGGACGCTGGTGTTTGGTTCGGCGATGGCCAGGGTGCTCAAGCCCGTGTGAGGCGCGATGACGAAGGACAGAGACGGCGAGCTCGAACGCGAGATCCGCATCCACCTCGACCTCGAGGCGGAAGAGCGCATCGCGAACGGGATGCCCGAAAGGGAAGCGCGGTACGCCGCGCGCCGCGCGTTCGGCAACGTGACGCGGACGCTGGAGGACGCACGAGCGGTGTGGACGCGGCGCTGGCTCGACGAGACCGTCCAGGACGTCCGCTACGCCTGGCGCACGCTGCGCAAGAACCCGGGGTTCACGTCGATCGCCGTGCTGACGATCGCGCTCGGGATCGGCGCGAACACGGCGATGTTCTCCGTGGTGAACGCCGCGATCCTGCGGCCGCTCGGGTACCCGCAGCCGGAGCAGCTCCGGATGCTGAGCACCGGTTCCGGAGATGGCAAGCCGGGTTCCCTGTCGCCGGCCGAGTACTTCGAGCTGACCGAGATCAGCCAGTCCTTCTCGGTCGTCGGCGCGTTCGTGACCGGCGAAGTGAACCTCGCGGCGCTCGATCGGCCGCGGCGGGCGTCGCGCGCTCGCGTGAACGCCGAGCTGCTCGAGGCCCTCGCGGTGCCGCCCGAGCGCGGCCGATGGTTCCGCCGCGACGAGACGCGCGGCGGCGGTCCGGCGGTCGTCATCCTGTCGCACGAGCTGTGGCGCACGGCCTTCGGCGGACGCGAGGACGTCGTCGGTCAGTCGATCGACGTCGACGGCATCAGGCATGAGGTGATCGGCGTCATGCCGTCCGGGTTCGACCTCATGGACAAGCGCGTCGAGCTGTGGCTCCCGCTCCAGCTTGCGCCCGCGATCCGCCAGTTCCGCGCGAGTCATTTCCTGTCGGTGCTGGGCCGCTTGAAGGACGGTGTGACTTCGCGACACGCGGAGGTGGAGCTGGCGTCGCTCATGACGAGCTGGGGTGCGCGCACGCGCGCGGGCGGACACCTGTTCGCGCCAGGCGAGCACGTCCTGCAGATGACCCCGGCGCTGGACGCGGTGGTCGGGTCGTCGCGCCGTGCGTTCTGGTTGCTGCAGGCGGCCGTCGGCCTGGTGCTGCTCATCGCTTGCGCGAATCTCGCCAACCTGCTGATGGTCCGCGCCGAAGCTCGTGGCCGAGAGATCACCGTGCGGGCGGCCCTCGGTGCCGGCCGGCGGCGGCTGCTCGCGCAGTTCGTCGCCGAAGGGCTCGTGCTCCTCGGGCTGGGCGGCGCCCTTGGCCTCACCGTCGCGTGGGCCGGCGTACGCGCGTTGACCGCCGCCTATCCGGACAGCGTGCCCCGCGTCGCCGGCATCGGCATCGATCCGGCGGTGCTCGGCTTTACGCTGCTCGTGTCAGCCGTCACCGGGGTGGTCTTCGCCCTGGCGCCGCTGCGATATCTGTCCGGGCGCACCGGTGGCCGTCTCCCGAACGACCGCGCATCCGGCGCGCCGGCGCTCCGTCCGGCGATGCGCCGTGCGCTCGTCGCCGGCGAAGTCGCGCTGGCGGTGATGCTGGTGGTGGGTGCGGGGTTGATGCTGCGGACGGTCCGCAACCTGATGAGCGTCGATGCCGGATTCGATCGATCCCGGCTCGTGACATTCGGCGTCGCCCTCCCGGCGGCGACCTACCCGGCGTTCGATCAGCGCGTGCAGCTCTACGGCCGCCTGCTCGATCGGCTCCGCGCTCTGCCCGGCATCGAGGGCGGCGCGGCCGTGTCGGGCCTGCCGCCCCAGCGGGAATCCAACGGCTTCGGCACCGACATCGAGAACTACACCCCGCCGCCGGAGGGGTCGGAGCTGGTGGGGTACTACCAGACGGTCACGAACGGCTACTTCGACGCGATGAGGATCCCGATCGTGCGCGGCCGCGCCTTCGCGGAGGCGGACGTTACGGGCGCGCCCGTGGCGATCGTGAACGAAGCGTTCGTCCGCACCTTCTGGAAGGACCTCGACCCGATCGGGCGGCGCGTGAGGCCGCGCTTCGGTGACCAGACGCCGTGGGTCACGGTGGTGGGCGTGGCAAGGGACGTCAAGCAGGCCGGGATCGATCACCCGACCGGCACTGAGCTCTACGTGCTGCTCGACCAGATTCCGCGCATCTTCCCGGCCGTCCAGGGTGGCCGGCTCGGTAGCGGTTTCGGCGACGCCAGCATGCAGGTCATGCTGCGCACCACGTTGCCGGCTGCCGCGCTGCAGCCGCCGATCGCGAACGCCGTGCGTGAAGTCGATCCCGCGCTGCCGATCATCCGGTTGCGCGACATGGAGGACGTCTTCCGCGATTCCGTACGCCGCCCGCGCATGCTGATGCAGCTCCTGGGGGCGTTCGCGGGCCTGGCGCTCCTGCTGGCCGCGATCGGCACCTACGGCGTGCTCTCGTACATGGTCGCCCAGCAGCGGCGCGAGATCGGGATCCGGATGGCGCTCGGGGCCGAGCGCAGCGTCGTGCTCCGCGCGGTCATGGGCCACGGCCTGAAGCTGGCGGGTGCCGGCCTCGTGGCTGGCCTGGCGGGCGCGCTCGTGCTGACGCGGCTGATGGAGACGCTGCTCTTCGCGGTCCGCCCGAACGATCCGGTGACGCTCGCCGGCGTGGCGGCGCTCATCGCCGCGGTGGCCGCCGCCGCCAGCCTGATCCCCGCGCTCCGTGCCACGCGCGTCGATCCGCTCGTGGCGCTCAGGGACGAGTAGCAATCAGCGCTCCCGCCGTGGCCGGTCGCGGCGCGGGCCCGATCCTCGTCGCCGCACGCCGTCGCCGTGCGGCCGTGACAGCGGATCAGATGCGCGCCTCTCAGCCCCGCGCGTAGATCCCTTACTGTGTCGGTGCGGCTGCCCGCACTGCGGAAAGCACGTCGTCCAAGCCCGACCGATCAAGCACCCGGCCCCTGACGACTACTGCCCGGATCCGCTTCAGATTGGCGATGTCGTTCAGCGGATTGGCGTCGAGCACAACGAGGTCGGCATCTTTGTCAGCCGCCACCGTACCAGCCACCATCGTCCGGCGTCCCGGAGGTCTATCGTTGGCGAAGTGCGGTAATCGCGACCGGTCGTTGGAGGGTCAGTCGACATGAGCGCCGCTGTTACCCATAAGTTAGCCACGCGGTCGCTGAGACCCGATCCGCTTGACGAGAAGTCCATGGTGCGGTACTGCTGCATCATGGCGGTGTCGTGCCTTGTCAACATTGTCCAACCCGTCCCGCCACGTACGTCTGCCCGGTCGTTGAGGTTGCCATCACTTCAAGTGAAACACCGTTAGGATGTAAACCATGAACACTCAGATGCCGGAACCGTCGATTCCCAAACCACCGATTCCAGAAGCACCACCGACGCCAAAACAACGTCCGAACCCAAGACCGAAACCGGATCCAGGTGATAAAAAGCGGTAATCGGAGGTACGGACGTGGTAACGGCCGCTCGTGTAAGCTGTGCGCGAGGAGAGGTCGATGCAACGTGTCTTGATCGCTGTCTTGTTCTTCTGGGTGATGGTGCCGGGGCACAACGCGCAGGCCCAAGCTGACCGGACGACGTGCTGAAGGTTATTCAGACCTTCTTTGACACGATGACCGCGAGAGACGTGGAAGGCGCCCGACGGATCATGGTCCCCGACGGGCGCTTCTACGCGATGGAGATGCGCAAGCCGACGACCGAGCTGCAGTCGTTCACGAACGAGGAGTACTTCGGGCGGCTGCAGCGATCAAAGCAGACGAACCGCGAGCGGATCTGGAATCCGGACGTGCGCGTGCACGGATTGATCGCGACCGTGTGGGCACCGTACGACTTCTGGACCGACGGTAAATTCAGCCACTGTGGCGTCGATGCCTTCGACCTCATCAAGACCGCTGACGGATGGAAGATCAGCGGAGGTACATTCACCATGGAATCGACGTGCGAGCCGAGCCCGCTCGGTCCGCTCAAGCAATAGCGTTCGTCGCACTCGTATGTCACGCGAGCGCGGCGGATCGAGCGCAGCTTGAGCGCGTCCGAGGAACTACAGCAGCGTGTCGTCACACTCGCCACATCACAGGGGCCGCCATGAATGTACCCAAGCAGAAACGCCGTTCCTTCCTCTTCGGCATCGGTAGCCTGGGCATCAGCCACGGATTGGCGCACAGCATGACCCTGGCTCAGACGGTAACACCACAGGGATATGTGCTCGGCAGCAGCGAAGGCGAACAGCTGGTTCATTTTCGCGACCGTGGCAAGATCTTCATCAAGGCCAGCTCCGCCACAGGCTCCGAGAATTGTGCCTTGGGGACTCAGCAAGTCACCATCGGTGCAGGCATTCCGATCCACCGGCACCTGCACATGGACGAAGCCTTCTACGTTCTGGAAGGCAGCGGAATTCTCACGTTGAACGATGCACGTCATTCGTTCGAGAAGGGCGCAACGATCTTCATCCCCAAGAACGCGTGGCATGGGTTTGCGAATCCTGATCACGAACTACTCCTCCTCTGGATTGTGTTGCCCGCTGGCTTGGAGCGTTTTTTCCGAGACACATGCAGTCCGCCCGGGGTGCCGCCAAAGCAGCTCACTCGGGAGCAGATCACTGAGATTGCCCGCAAATATGGGACGGAATTCAGATAACCACGTGCGTCTACTCGCCGCGGCGCTGTTCGATGTCACGGCGTTTTCGCACCCTGCGGTTTTGTGCTCATTTTTTACGCCAGATTTCGATCGTGCCGAAGCGGGCCTGCGGCTCGTATTCGCGCAGCACGATCGACAGCAGCCGCGGCCGGGACCGCATCCTGCTCTCGCTCGGATCCCACACGACGACTGAGTCACCGGCACGCTCGAGAGCGGCGGCGAACATCTCTTCGTCTTCAGGGGCGACCATACCGAGCCAAGTTGCAGACTCAGCCGGAAAGACGCTCAGCCGCCCCGTCGGTCCGGTAACAGCCACCGAGTGCAGAAGGTTGGCAACCCGGGCCTGCGACGGCGTGACGTTCCGGAGATGCGCGAGCACGGCAAGATAGTCGGCCCACGGGTACAAGGGGACGGACGCAAAATTGTGTAGGTATCCTGGCGGGGCGACTTCTGGCTGTTGACTCCTCATGAGAAAGTCCGCAGCGCGCAGGCTCGCGTGGACGCTGCAGAACCGCGGTTTGGGAACCAGGCTCAACGACAGCAGCAGGACGACAGCCGCGAGCCGCAGTGAGGGAAGGCTGCGCTCGTCCTGCACGATGAGATGGGCCAGGATGCCTGTTTGTATCGACCACACGACCCACATCGGGTCTGCCAGGTAAGCATGCGAGAAAGGGCTCACGGCATCGTAAAGGAGCGTTCCCACCAGAGCGAGAAGCCAGGGCGCAGCAAACCACAGCCGACCTGACCGCCACGCAAGAAAGAGCATCGCTGCGGGGACGGCGATGATTTTCGGTGTGAGGAGCAGGCTGACTAGTACGGCTGCCCGGTCGGCCAGGGGACGGGGATCCGAGCCGTGTCCGTAGCCGAAGACGGGGATCGATCGGATGAGATCATCGATACACCTGCGCGTATCAGCGGTAAGAGCCCCAGTGTGATGAAGACAACAACCGCAGCACTCCACCCCCCAAGTCGCAACCGGACCGCGCTCTGGTCCTGAGTCGCGCCGTCTGGACGTGCCACCGTCCACGCGATGGCCGGCAAGAACAGCACTACGTGAGGACGGATGAGGAATGCGGCAGCAAAGAAGAAAGCGGATGCGAACGACCCACGCAGATTCGGCGACGCCTGCGCGGCGACCAGGCCCCCCATCGCCAGGAGTGCTGCGTGCCAGTCACGTTGTGCGGTCTGCGTGAAGTCGAGATTCAGATAAAAGGTCAGGAGCGCCGCGTAGCCGACCACACCGCCCAGCGGCGTCCCGAGACAGCGGCGGCTCCAGACGGCGAGCGCTGCGCCAGCTGTTACGAGCAGCACGACGTCCAGTGCGTAGAAGGTAACACTGCCTCCCCACCCGAACGTCTGCCCCAACACCCAGAAGAGATAAGCCGTACCAGGAAAGTTGGTGGTGCGGAAGTCGCGATAGGGCAGCTCACCGGCGTCCCACGCGTGCGCCATGGTGGCGAACACGTCGTGATCGGCCCACAACGGCCACGTCAGGTAATGCGGGATCCAGGCTGCGAGCTGCAACAGAGAAAGGCTGACAAGCGCCGACGTCAGGTATCTTCGGAGAAGTCGGTGCGCTAGGAGCTCGCCGGCCGGCAACGCTGTGGTGTCATCCATCTGGTGGATGTCGCGCAGCATACCAGACGGTGTCCCTCGCCTGTCGGCTCGAATTCGTCGTCAGGCCGCCACTGGGAGCTGGACCAGGTCGCGCCAGTGGGAGACCCAACGCACATTGTTCAACTCCGCATGGGCGACCGTGTGTCCGTCGGCGAGGTCAACGGCCTGTGGCCCTCCAACAACGCGTGGCTGCGTGCCGCGTTGTAGTAGGTTTGGAAGTCGGCAAGTTTCCATTCAAGATCACGGGCATTGCTGTGGGAACGTATGGAGCGCCGCTCACGGAGACGGCTTCGGCTTCACGGCGCACGACCTTCGCCGGACGGCCGCCACACTGATGGCTGACGCAGGAGTGCCCGAGAACATCATCCCGAAAACTCTCAATCACACCGAGTCGGGCGTCACGCGGCGTCACTACAACCTGCACGCGTACCGGAGTGAGAAGCGTGCCGCGCTCGAAACCTGGGCACGGTATGTCCAGACGATTCTCGCGAACAAACCGTCGGCGACAGGAGCGTTGTGCCATTCCGGCGATGATCTTACTTGCTCAAACACGCAAATCTGCGCCTTGACGCATAATTGCGTCTATGTCAGAATGATCCCATGGATTTGCAGGTGTTTGCGCCAGCGGAGCTGGCCGGTGAGGCGAAACGGTTCCTGGCCCCTTTCGAGGTCAATTCGATTGTCAGCCCCATGCGGTCAATCCAGGACGCTCCTCTTCGCGGCGATCGGTTCCTCATCTATTTGTCCGGCCGTGAAGATGAAGGCCAGGTCAGCAAGCCGCTCAAGAGCTTCGCGCGAGTCAAGCGACGGCTGCTCATGGTCGTGCTCTATGCCAGACGAGCGGATCATAGGAGCGTTGTCCTCTGGGCACGCGCGGCGGAACGCGCGCTGCCGGACCACACCGCGTTCTGTTTCAACGTAACTGAGGTCGCGCGCGCGCTAAAACTGCGGCCTCGGACGCGTGCGGCAGCAACGCAGTCGCCCGACGGTCGTCGGATCGATATCGACGCGCTGCGGACGGCGCTTGGATTGACGCAGGCGCAGCTTGCGGTCGCGATCGGCGTCTCCGAGAGAACGGTACAGAACTGGGAAGCCGGCCGCGTGTCTCCGCAGGCGGAGAGGCGTCTCCGCGATCTCATCGAACTGAACGAAGCGCTGGCAAGATACATCACGCCCGACCATCGACAAGCCTGGTTGATCTCGCCAAACGATGCCTTCGCCGGAGATGCGCCTAGGGATTGGATCATCGAGGGACGAGCGCGAGATCTCCTTTTGGAATTTCGCCGCATGCAGGTCGGCGAGCCGGTGTGACGCTCCCGCGACAGTGGCAGAGGCACGCCCTCGCGCTCGTCGAGCACGCCTCGCCCCTCGAAGGTGAATTCTTCCGGTCGGTGGAACTCGCGTACGCGCATCCTGACGATGTCGTGAGCGGCGAAGGCACTCGGTCGCATGGTGGCAGGTTCGTGAGCCCTGGGCTCCGTGCGGTCTATGGCTCGGTCGACGAAGAGACAGCGTTTCGAGAATCAGCCGCGCGTGTCAATCGTCTCGCTGGACGTGGCGGCGCGCGCCTGGTCGGCTATCCCAGGATTACCTACGTCGTCGGTGTGAAAGCCGCGAGTCACGTAGCGCTAGCCGCGACGCATCCAGACGCCGCCGCCATCCTTCCGGCGTGCCTGGATCCGAACGACCTAACCGACTCCCAAGGAGTCGGCGAATTCTTCCAGACGCACAGCATCCAGGCGGTCGTTTTTCCGTCAGCGATTCCCGGCTTCAGTGGCCGGAGTCTCGTGGTCTTTCGCGACGCTGTACCCGAGCCGGTCATCGTCCTCGTCAATCGAGAACAGATCATCGAGGAGCTTCGGCAACTTGCACAACGTGTGGACAGTGAGCCGTTAGGCGACGAACGCTGAGCGCAGGCAACCATCGGCTCACAAACGGCCTCCTTCCCGAAATGCGATCAGATCGTCGCGCTTCGGATGTTCGAACTGAACTGTCCGGCGTCTCTGTCCACGGTGTCCCGACACTGCCAGCGAGCGCGAGGTGGTAGTCATGCGCTCGATGTACGGATACATGCGGGCGCACGTCTTGCCGGTGCCCACGGCGCCGAGAATCATGACGCCCGTATGCAGGCCGCGACGAGGGATCGGTCAGCAGGTCGGGGCGTGCGACGCGCGAAACGGCAACTTGTGGGGGAAGAATCGCATGGTGCGGGCCTGCGGACATCCTTCCTTCGCGCGAGTTCCCAGAGCGAAGGCTGGCGGAGAGGGTGGGTTCGTTCCCGTGGTTCCCTCTCATCAACGATTTAGGGGTGTTCCGATCGCGGGTGGGGCCGAGGACTTATACTCGGCATCGGATACAGGCCGATCATGACGGTGTCGTTCTGGTGGCAAGATGCGCAACGCGCCGTCCGGTTCCTCGGACGGCGTCCAGTGTTTGCTCTGGGCATGATCCTGGTCCTTGCGATCGGGATCGGCCTCGTAGCGGTCCTCTCCAGTTTGATGCACGGCGCCTTCCTCCGTCCCTGGCGGGTGCCGGATCCGAACGGACTCGCGATCCTCCGGGCACGGCCGGCCGCCGGGGAGGTATACGGAGAGATCTCGATCGCGGAGTACCGGTACCTCCGCGAACACTCGCGGTCGTTCTCGCATATGGCCGCGCGCGGGGACGGTGCCGCCAACATCGTCGACGACGGTTCCGGGCAGCAGATTCGTGTGCTTTCGGCAGACGTCAGCGCCGACTATTTCGACGCGCTCCGCGTCGGGATGACGCTCGGGCGAGGCTTCGTTCCCGACGAGGAGGATTACGGCGCGCCGAAGGCTGTCGCGATCATCAGCCACCGTCTGTGGGAGACGCGTTTCGGCAGCGACCCGGCCGTGATCGGACGCACCGTGCCGATCGGCCGGCAGCCCTTCGTCGTCGTTGGCGTCGCGCCGCGCGGCTATGTCGATGGGGACGGATGGAGCGCCGATCTATGGATGCCCCTCCCGGCGCGGGCCCTCCTGCGCTCTTCGCCCGACTTCGCCCGGTTCGCCGACCCGCGGGGCGACGGCCTCACGCACCTGGCCGGCCGGCTGAGCCCCGGTGTCACACGGGCATCGGCGGCCGCCGAGCTGAGCGCGCTGAGCCGCCGGTTCCGGACCGCCGCCTCGTTGCCATCCGCCAGAATCGACGCGATCGACACAAGGCCCATCAGCGGTTGGCCTCCGGGCTTCCTCGGGACGTTGCTGCCTGTGCAGGCGCTGCTGGTGCTCACCGTCGGCCTGCTGCTGGCCCTGGCGTGCGCGAACGCCGGCAACCTCCTGCTCGCGCGCGCGATCTCCCGCCGGCGTGAGACCGCGATCCACCTGTCGCTCGGGGCGAGCCGCGCCCGCGTCGTTCGTCAGCTCCTCATCGAAGCCGCCGTGCTGTCCACATTCGCCGGGGCGCTCGGCCTCGGTCTGGCGTTCGCGGCGCCAGGCCTTATGGTCGGTCTGGGATTCGGGTACTCGGCGAACGGATTCCACCGGATTACCTCGCCGGAGCTCATGGAGGTGTTGTATTACGCCCCGGATGCGCTGGTGTTCTGGATCGCCGTCGGCCTCGTCAGCCTGACGGCCGTCGTCACGGGCCTGGCGCCCGCGCTGCAGGCGACCCGCGACACCCTCAGCTCGTTCTCCGCGGAGCGTCACGGTTCGACGCCCGCCGGAGCGCGCTGGCGCATCAGGCTGCTGGCTGCCCAAATCGCGGTGACGACGGTCCTGCTGGTCGGCGCGGGTCTGCTGACGCGGGCGATCGGCCACGCTGCCGCCCTCGAGCCGGGCTTCGCCATCAAAGACGTCCAGGTGGTCTCGGTTCAGCCCGAGATCCCCGCAAATGCGTGGAGCACGCGAGGAAAAGCCTTCCTCCTCGGGCTGCGCGATGCGCTGCGGAACACTGACGTCGGACCGGTCGGGGTCGCCGACGAACCTCCCTTCTGGCAGACCAACCTCATCATGATGGCCCGACGCCCGGAATCTCCCGACACGATTCAGCGCATCCTGATGCGCCGCGTGTCGCGGGACTACTTCGGCGTCCTCGGCATTCCGATCGTCAAGGGGCGGATCCCGGACAGCGATGTCGAGTCGCGCGAGCTCGTCGTGAACGAGGCGGCGGCGCGCGCGTTGTGGGCAGGCGCGGACCCTATTGGAAGGACGCTCGAGAGCGCCATGTCGCGTACCGAGTTCTGGGCGTACCGCGTGGTCGGCATCGCGAAGGACGTACCCGTGCGCTCGATGAGCGAGATCGAGCCGGTCATCTATCGGACGCCCGATTGGTGGCCCGCGGATGGGACCGCCACGCTCTTCGTGCGGGGCAGCCCGCCGGGCGTGGGTCAGCGCGTGCGCGCGGTGGCGGTGAGCCTCGAGTCGCAGGTCACCGTCACGGAGCGGCCGATGGTGGACTACGTGCGGGGCTCGCTGACGACGGCCGCGCTGGCCAGCCGCGTGGCGTGGGCGATCGGCGCCCTCGGCCTCCTGCTCGCGATGGCAGGCGCCTTCGGCGTGTTCGCGCAAGCCGCGGAGGCGCGGCGGCGCGAGATCGGCATCCGGATGGCGCTCGGCTCTTCGCGGGCACAGATTGCCAGACTCGTGCTTCTAACCGCGAGCAAGGCGCTCGCGTGGGGACTTACCGGGGGCTACGTGCTCTCGCTGATGAGCGTACCGATCCTGCGGCGTTTTCTCTACGGACTCAGCCCCTTCGATCCCGTCGCCTATGCTGGCGTGGCCGGCCTCCTGATGCTCGCTGGCGCCGTGGCGACATGGATCCCGGTCCGCCGAGCCATGGTTGTCGACCCCGCGACGACGCTTCGAGCCGAGTGAGGTGCCCCGGACAAGGGGCAACCGCGCTTCGTGAGCGAAGGCGCCCGACTGGTGAGAGTTCGACAAGGGCCACGAATCTATCACCGGCGCCGTGAACGGACCGCGACTTCGGTCAACTGCGACGCCATGCGCGCCTTACAGACGTTGCTGGCAACCGCAGATAGTGTCGCAGTCTGGTTGAGTCTCGGATGCGCAGGCGTTCAAACCGAATCGGTCCACCGGTGTTTGAGAACCAGCACGATTGCGAGAGCGACTTGCGCTAGGAATCCTGCGATCCACACCCAGATGCTACGACTCGCGAACTGAATCGCCAGCGCGGCCACGAACCAAAGGGCGAACACGCGGAGCTGCACGCCGTACAACTCTCCCTTCCACCAGAGCCGCACTAGGTACCACAGACAGACAATCGTCGTGAGGCCTACTGCTCGGCGGACCGGGCGGAACGAGTAGAGAGTGAAATAGTCAGCTGGATCCATCGTGGGCAGTTATGCAGTATGCCTAGCGGTAAGTATGTGCCCAAAACCCCAACGGGTTGTCGCACGGTTGGACCAAAGGCCGGCCTAGCAATCGGCGGCGTTTTGGTTCGACCGGCCAAGCCGTGTGCTTGTCAGATTGTCAGCGTCTTGTTCGGCCACTGCTACGTTCGAGGACGTAGCGCTCGCCGATCTCTCCGCCCTCGAAATACCCAAGCGACCCAGGTGCGCACGAGAGCAGGGTACCGTGCCCCCGTCCTGATATCCGAATCAGAGCTTCCCGAAGCGG
Organism: uncultured Acidobacteriota bacterium; assembly: GCA_963771395.1. GTDB lineage: Bacteria > Acidobacteriota > Vicinamibacteria > Vicinamibacterales > 2-12-FULL-66-21 > DATBJJ01. The sequence continues at coordinate 243,180 of CAVYTY010000014.1, forward strand.
AACAGTGCTGCCATCGAGGTCCGAGTCGGTGGAAATGGCGTAGCACAGGTCGGGAGCGCCCTTTGACCGGAGGAGCGCCTCGATCCCTTCCGCGCTATCTGCAACCGCAGGGATCCTGCTGATGAAGCGTGGATCCAGGTCCGCGAAGTGGTACAGCGTTCTCAGAACGTCCTTACGGCGTTTGGGCCTTCCAAGGAGTTCGACGAGGCGTTCCTGCTTGGCCGGAACGATGAAGGCACGGATGAGTGCAGCTTCCCGTTCGAGATCGAGTGCCATGTTACAGACGATGATCAGTCTGTCAGGCTTCGTGGAGTTGGTCAATTGTGGATGGTGGCGGGTAGCGGGTCATCAGTTTGAGTGCAATGCTTTACTTCTTCGCGGACCGTTGACGTTCGAATCCGCCCCACATGATGAGCCCGCAACCAATAGCAAATCCCAACGGCTTGTAGCCCGTGAAGACTGGGCTGTGTAGACGCTCAAACACTGTGAAGACGTTGACCGCGAGTCCCAGCATCATCAGGATTGTGCCGCGCATCGTTAGCCCTTCCAGATTCGTCTTCGTGGCCAGTCTATCCGAGCAGTGCGACGAGTTCCTCAATGTTCCAGACGTGATTGGCAACACCGGCCTCCATCGGCGGGGTCACGCGCAGCGTCTGGTGGACGCGGCCGAAGTTGCAATACATGAAGTAGAACACCACGGCTGCGGCGTGATTCTCGACCTTCTTGCTGAAGGGGTTCGTGAGCCGCGTAAACCGCCGCATCGACATCCGCATCGTGAGGTTCTGGCGCTCCAGGTAGCCTCGGTGGAGATGTGCTTGGGGTCAGGCGCGCCTGAGACTTCCTGAACCTTCGTGCTGTTAGCGAACGTCGAGGGTAATGTCGCCCTGGCAATTCCTAGGTCTGCGGTCCAACAACGCGTGAGGTGTGCAATTGATGACAGCGCCGGTTCAGTTCTGCTGTGACACTCGGACCTTCCCCCAGCTTGTGCGGCGTCTGATAGAAGAATCCATGCGATTGCTTGTGTCCGCGACGTTAACACTGCTCCTCGGGGGCCCTGCTGCGACCCAGCAGCTGACGATCCCTCAAATCATAGAGATGAGGAAGCCTGAGATTCCCCGGTGGGGAGGGCGAATCGGAGAACTTGCGCCCCGGTCGTTTGAGGACGCTGCTCGTGAGTCAGACCTGATCGTGATCGCGACTGTTCGAAAACTGAAGACGTACCTGTCCACGGATCAAACGGAGCTGTACACCGACTATGAAGTGCAGCGGCTGAATACGGTCGCGCAACGAGGGCCGCAAGACAATCTGAAACCAGGCCCAGCTGCCGCACTTGTTCTGCGCCAATGGGGCGGGAATATGACCATCGATGGAGTAGACGTCAACTTCTATGACGAAGACTACTCGACGCTCCCTGAAGACACTCCATTGCTGCTGTTCCTGAACCTTAACCGCGAGGTTGGGAAGTACCAGATCTTCGATGGCATCACGGGCGCGTTCGAACTGGAGGGAAACAAGAAGCTGCGGCACTTACTAAAAGCACGCGTGCGCCAGTATGAACGGTTCAACGGTATGGATGTTGATACTGCCATACTGGAGATACACCGCGTCGGGCGGCGGTGAATCGGAATGCTGCCCCGGATCCTGGTACTGATCCCTAGTTTCACACGATGAGCGTCGCATGGCGTTGGAGTTGTGGACCCCTCCAGTGTGATCGACGCCGCGCGTCAGGATGCGCGCGCTTCGATCCTTGCTGTCACGCAGCACGAGGTGACTTGACGTGCGCCAGCGCCGGGGCTCACGCGACGGACGAGTCCCACTTTGCCACGAGCCACTGCCCGTTCTTCTTGATTACCGTGACTCTAAAGACCGCTGTGTCCTCTCGCGTCCGCAAGGCGACGATGAACGTGTCACTTCGGCGCCACACACCCAACAGCGGAGCGCTCACGACTTCCCGAGGAGCGGAACCCTCAGGAATGTTGGGGAGTGGGGGCCTTGACCGCACGAACGTCACGAGACTGTTGAGCGTCTCATCATCAATCTCTCCGTGAACGGCGAAGGGCCACGCGAGATCTCTCTCGCTCGCAATTTCACCAGCGGATTCGGCCAGAGGGACGTAGGCGTAGGACGCTCTCTCTTCCACTGTCCACTCTGAGCGTCCTGAAACTGTCGGTGCGTCTTTAGCAACCAGGCGCAGCAGACGGCCGCGACGAAGCCGTTCACTTGTCACGTCGGGATGGAGACACACGGTGAGCTTTGTGACTCCGCTGATCATCGAAGTGAAGCCGAGCACCAGCCACGGCGGATTGCCTTCAGCGTTCGCGAGCCGCGCAATCTGCGTGACCTCACTTTCGGACAAGCCGCGGCCGATAGTCCCGAATCGTCGGATTTGTGTGTCGCTGACCTGCTCAGCCGCGATGCCGATGAAAGTGATCGCATAGAAGGTGGTCACGAGAGCCGCGATCGCCGGCTTGCGGACACGGCCTCGGATTCCTTCAAGCCGCTTAGCTGCGCGCAGGCAGCCGGTTCTCGACCACGATGTTCTTGCGGCTCTGCCGCCGGCTGACACTCGCCATACCCGCACAGCATTTACGAGGGTGTCAAGGTCGGTAGGGTGCATCTGAACTGCCTGCACAAGTTCTCGGCTTGAAAACGGCTGCGGACTGCTAACCCGGCGCGTCCTAGAGAAAAGCATGACGGTCGCAGCTTGGCTGTTAGCGGCTGACCCGCACTTCGACCTTGACCGCCTCGCCCGCGACGAGCGTGACCGGCACCGCGATCGGGCGCAAACGCTCGAGGATGGCGGATTCCGTCGGAAGCAGGACCCCGGGACTTGGCACGGCCGCAACCAGGTAGCGGCCGGGGACCACTGGCCCGAGCTTGAACGTGAAGAACCGTCCAGCGCCACGCACGGCGCCTCGCGCAGCTGCCGGCTGCACCGGCATTTCCGTTGAAGCCTGTATGCCCGTGTACCGCACCGAGCCAGGGTGCCATCGAGCGGAGTCTTCGGAAAACAGCATCACGAGAACGTTTTCCGGATCTTCCGGCTCTCGCAATCCGGTCAGGGTCACCTCGGCCTCGGCCTTTTCGTTGGTGAAGACGAGCAGCAGGTCGTCGATGATCTCCGTTCCGGTGAAATGAATCGGTTTGCCGGCGAGATCTTCTCCGTCCCGCGCGGCTGATTGACACCAGCAATGCCCCGCTCATGCTCGCGTGGAGGACCATTGGACCTCGCATGCCGGTCAACTCGAATCTGTCCGTTCCTTTCGGCTGAGCCAACGGCTCGTTCGCATAAGACGGGCCGTACTTGCCCGGCGGCCGAGTGGCCGTGACAACCACGTTCGGAAGCGGCCGGCCGCTGGTAGTGTCGCGCGGAGGCCCTTGAACGACGAACCGCCCTGAAACTCTCGCGCCGGTGTTCGTCTGGACTTTCAGCGTGACGTCTCCATCGACCGTGACGTTGACGTAGGCCGCCTCTTCCTGGCGGTAGCTCGTGCTCACGATCAGGTAGTAATCGCCCCGCGGGACGTCAGAGAACAACAATTGAGCGTCGTCCTGGCGACTGGTCTGACGCATCGCCGAAGTGAGATTCACGTCGCTGCCGAGGAGATTGAGCGTCGCCGACGCCTCACGGCCGAGCGGCAGTCCTCCCGAATCGATGGCGTCGATCGCGACCCTCGCGAGCGGGCCGGACGCGAGAGAAAAGTTGACGTTCGCGATGTCCTTGCCGATGCGCACGACGACGAGGCGCGCATCCTGAGCGCCTGCGTGCCCGGATAGTAGGTCGTCAGGAAGCCGGAGCGTCGTGTCGTCCCGAGACCGCGTGGAGAATGCCCGGGCGTCGCGACGACGAAATACTCGCCGGGTGACAGATTGAAGAGCCGGAACTGCCCGAGGTCGTTCGTCGAGGCCCGTGAGCCGTGGTCGGGCATCAGCGTGACATGCCCGCGGAAGTCATTCCTGCGTAGAGCCTGAACCTCGACGCCCAACAGGCCCTCGCCGTTCCTGTCGGCGATGCGCCCCACGATCGCGCCGGTCCGCTCGAGCCGGATCGGTACGTCGAGCGCTCGTCCTTCGCCAACAATCGCCTGTCTTCGCGCGGGCAAGCTCGAGGAACCCGTTCGTTCCAAAAACGCTGATGTAATACGAACCACCCGGCAGCCCCGCGAAGTCGAACGCGCCGTTGTCGTCCGTCTCCACCTCTCTCTGGACGTACGCGCGCTTCGGACCGGCGACCTGCGTTCCGGCGGGAACCCCTGAGAGCCTGACGGATGCGCGCCTGACCGGCTTGCCGTTGTCGCTCGCCAGCACGCGGCCAGTGATGCGAGCGGAGCCCGTGGGTTGTGGCTCGGGACGTTGCGACGTGCTCTGCGCGAGCGCCGGGCTCGCGATCGCCACCGCGCTCACTGAAAGGAGAGCCAATAAGCTGCGCACACGTGGGCGCATAGGTTCTCCTATTCGCAGGCGTGGCATAGAGAATTAGACGCCGCACGAGGGCAAATGGCCAGGCCCGATACGAAACACAGCTGACCGGAGCCGCCAGAATCGTAATCGCGAACGGGCGTCGCGGAGACGATTGCGTCTTTGTGAGCAATAGGCTCGGACACCTGCCTGGCGGCGTGTCCGCAGCCCATAGACAGAACGCCGTCCCGCGGGATCGCGTCACCCGAGCGGTTCCCATGACGTGCAGCGACGGCGATTCGCATCAGCTCAACGACACCGCGCATGACTGCGCTACTGCCCACGGCCGCCTCGCGGCCAACTAGGTCTCAGCGTCGCGGTGGACACCTGGCGGACGGGCGGGAAACCTGCCAGGAATCGTCAGACCACACCTAAACACGAGTTCCTCAACAAACGCATAGCGCGTGATCCCAGCTGATCCGAGATCACCTGCGACATCGGATTCAAGCCTTTCACCAATCGCGCTTGCATGCTGCCCAGATCTGCCCACGGCGAACGCCGAGTGTCGCGAGAAGACTTGGAGTTACGAGAGTTTTCTAGGAATTGTGGAGCCGACGACCCGGCTTGAACGGGTGACCTGCTGATTACGAATCAGCTGCTCTACCAACTGAGCTACGTCGGCGTCGAACGGAGGGTCCGGCTCGCGGCAGTCTTCGAACGGCCGTTTGCGAACCAGCGAACCACACGAAAGACGCGGCCAATTCCGCCGCCACTTCCATCTGATCCGTCGTCGATTCTATCAGACCATCCTGTTCGTGGCCAGTGCTACCGGCTGAGTGCGTCTCCCGTGCTCACGACTGTTCGAAGATGCCTTCGGTCGCTGTATTCTGGGCTCCGTGATTACGACGGTCAGACACGCACTCACGACCACGGGACAAGGCGACGCTCACGACCTGACAGGGGCAGTGGCCGACGACGTGCGCGCGTCGGGCATGCGCGCCGGGCTGGTCACGGTCTTCGTCGTTGGCTCCACGGCCGCCATCACGACGAATCGAGTTCGAGCCGGGGGCAGTCGCCGACTTCAACCGCCTCTTCGACGAGCTCGCACCCCGGCACGCCGAGTATCGCCATCACCTCCGCTGGGGCGACGACAACGGGTCGAGCCACGTGCGCGCGGCCCTCGTGGGACCCTCGCTGACGGTGCCGTTCGAGGCCGGCAATCTGCTCCTCGGGACCTGGCAGCAGATCATGCTCCTCGAATTCGATACCAGCCCACGGCAACGGGAGATCGTGGTGCAGGTCCTCGGAGATAGCGTATAGGTTCAAGAGGTTCAAGAGGTTCAGATAGTAAGGCCGCAGGAGCGCGGATCGCGTCGTCGTGTGCGCCGCGAGCCCTTCTTCGAGGACGCGCAGCCCGCGCTTCAGATCGCCGAGCTCGATGAACGCCCGTCCGACGAGCGGGGCGGCCCAGTGCAACTCCTGCGCGATCCCGTGCGCGTGACAGACAACGGCGAGCTGCTCGTAGACGCGCTGAGCCTCGCGCGGCGTGCGTCGCGCGAGGTGTGCGAACATCTCGAAGAGCAGCGCGAAGGCCAGTGGCGTCGGGTGATCGAGCGCTCGCGCATCGGCGACCGCCTCCTGAACCAGCGCCAGCCCGGTGTCAGGAAACCCGCGCAGGGTCGTCGTCCGCGACAGCTCGCACCGGCAGAAGATTCCGGGCTCGATGCCGGTCTGCCAGACGCGAGCGCCGTGGAACGCAGGGTCGTAGAGCGTCAGGGCCTGTTCGAGGTGTTGATGCCCGGCCTCGAGCGCGCCGAGATGGAAGAGCGCCGCGCCGACCGACCACTCGCCGATCATCTGCAGGTGCGGATCGCCGAGGCGCTCGAAGCGCCATCATCTCGAGCGAGATGTCGTGCGCGATGCGGATCTCGCCCGACACGATGTGGTGCGCCGACATGCCGATGAGGACCGGGATGACGCGTGACGGATCCTCGACCAGCCGGCTGAGCTCGCGGGCACGCTGCGTACGCCCGGCCGACCTCGGCCACCGCGTAGCCCTGGCCCGTCTTGATGGCCAGCGCGTAGGTCATCAGCAGCCCGAGCTCGGCGGCCGAACGCCCTGGGCTGGCGGGTTCGCTGACGAGCAGCGCCAGCCCCCGCTGCGCGAGGCGCGCCGATTCATCGTGGGCATAGAGGCGGCCGGCGGCCTGCGCCGCACGGTTCCAGTATTCGGCGGCGCGCACGGCATCGCGCGCGACCTCGAAGAGCACCGCGATATCCGACAGCCCCTCGGTCTGCTCGCCGTAGCGCCGCACCAGCCGCTCGGCGATCGCGCGGCTCAGCGCGGCCTTGCGCGTCGCGCGCAGCGAATCGAAGCACGCGTGCTGGTACATGTGGTGCGCGAACCGGTAGCGCAACGTCAGCGAACGGTCAGGAGCTTCGAGCTCGCCGGCGAACCGCACCAGCGCGTGCTCGCGTTCCAGACGTTCCAGCCGGGACTCGACGTCTTCCTCGTCCGACTGGACCGCCCCGGCGACGATCGCCGAATCGAAGTCCATGCCCTGCACGCTGGCAGCGGCCAGGAGCCGCCGATCCGCATCCTCGAGCGCGTCCATCTTTCGCTGAATCAGGCTGCGCACCGATTCGGGCAGCTCCCGCGCAATCGACGACAGATCCGCGGCGATCGCCCACCGCCCGTCGTGTTGCTGAATGACCTGCCGCCGCCGCAGATCGCGCAGGACGTCGGCCATGAAGAGCGGATTGCCCTCGGTGCGATCGTGAATCAGTCTCGCAAAGGCTGGCGGAAACGCATGTTCGGGGAACTGCAGCGCGATGTACCGCTCGATGGCGGCTTCGCTCAGATACGACGGCGCGATCTCGCGGCAGAGCCCATGTGCCAGCAGATCGAGCTTCAGCGAAAGGAACGGGTGGCGCGACTGCGCCAGCTCCGACGGGCGTGCGGTGGCGATGATGAGCAGACGCGTGCTGTCGAGCCGTCTGCCAAGATACCCGAGCAGGTCGGTCGTCGACGGGTCGGCCCAGTGCACATCGTCGAACCACAGAACGATGGGGTGCATCCGTCCGGCCTCTTCGAGGAGCGACGCGATCTCGCGCTTGAGCCGTTCCTGCGAGCCGCCCGACGTCTCGGCGGCCAGCCGCGCCGCAGACGAATCGTTCTCGGCGGGCGGCATGAGCTGCGCGTACCAGCTCGGGGCGAGCGCGCGGACCAGGCGCGTGAGACTGCCGAGCTGCTCGCTCCGCTGGAGGCTCTCGAGCGCCTCGAGCACCGGCAGGTACGCCTCGCTTCCCGCGAGCCGTTCGGAACACCGGCCGCGGCCAATGCGTGCCGGCTCGCCCCGTTCTTCGAGCCCGGTGACAAAGGCTTCGACCAGCGTGGTCTTGCCGACGCCTGCCTCGCCGGAGATGACGACCATCCGCGCCTTCCCGCGGTGTGCGCGGTCGAACTCGTGGTTCATCGCCGCAAGCTCGTCCTCGCGGCCGACGACGTTCGTGCTCGCCTTCAGCCGGCGCGTGGAGACAGTGACAGCGGAGAGCGCCGTCGCAATGTTGGAGTCGTGGGCGAGCGCGAGGCGGTACATCACCTCGCTCGCCCCCGGCCGGAGCCGCCGGTCCTTGTGCAGCGACTCGAGGATGAGCTGATCGAGCGCGCGCGGGAGCTCGGGATTGAGGAGCGACGGCGGTTCGGGGGTCTCCCACAGCAGCGCGTTCAGCGTCCCGAGCTGCGAAGCGGTCATGAATGGATGCCGCCCCGTCACGAGCTGGTACAGCACGACACCGAGCGAGAACACATCGGCTTCCGCGGCGACAGCCTCGCCGCGGGCCTGCTCGGGCGCCATGTACCCGATGGTGCCGAGAATCACGCCGGCCTCGGTCCGCGACGGCCCCGCGATGGTGGATCCTGCTCCGTAAGGCTCGGGCTGCGCGCGCGCCAGCCCGAAGTCGAGCAGTTTGACGTAGCCATCGGGCCGGACCATGACATTGTCCGGCTTGATGTCGCGGTGGATGATCTGCGAAGCGTGCGCGACCGCCAGCGCCTCGGCCACCTGCCGCGCGATTCCGACGATGCGGGAGAGCGGCAGCCCGTGCGCCGACAGCTGACGCAATGTCGATCCCTCGATGAGCTCCATCGCGATGTAGCGATCGGTCCCGACGATCCCGGTCTCGTAGATCGTGACGATGTTGGGGTGGTTGAGCGCTGAGGCGAGCGTGGCTTCCCGCAGCAGGCGGTCGAGTGCCGATTCGTCGCCTGCCGCGAGCCGCCGAATGATCTTGAGGGCGATTTCCCGCCCGAGCCGTGGATCGAACGCGCGATGGACCTGGCCCATGCCGCCGGCGCCGAGAAGCGCGCGGATCTCGTAGGTGCCGAAGTTGGCTCCGAGGGGCGCAGGTGTGCGCTCGATTGCCATGAATCAGGAATGGAAAAGCATTCTATGCGATGCGGATCGCGGCCCGGCCGAACTTTCCGACGACGTGCCTGATGCCCCCGGCGGGGGTGCGTGCAAGCACCGGAGTGGAGCGGGTCATCCACTGCCCAAGTGTTGCAGCGCATTGCCCAAAAAAGGAACAAATTGATTCTGACAACGCGTCACGGTTTTCCATCTCAGCTGGCGGCGGATATGCATGGCGCATGTCTCCGTGGCCTCACGACGACTTATTGATCCGTTGCTGCTCGTGCTCGGTGGCGCGCTTCTGGCCGCGTGCGGCGGATCGGCAACGACCAGCGTAACGGCTCCTTCGACGGCGGCCGCTCGTTGCCAGCCGGGCTTCGATTCGTCGCCTCGCACGTTCGGTCCGGAAGGCGGGACGGGCTCCATTGCAGTAACTGTCGCGAGCGAATGCCTGTGGTCCGCTTCATCAGGAGCGGCGTGGGTCGCGATTACGTCCGCGGCGCAAGGCCAAGGTGCGGGCACCATCGCGTTCAAGGCCGACCCCAATCCGGATCCGATCGCGCGGAACGCCGCGCTGCTGATTGGCGAGGGCCGGGTCGACGTCGCTCAACAACCGGCCCCGTGCCGCTTCGAGGTGCGCCGCCCAGATCCGTCCATCGCCTCGGCCGGCGGCGCGTTACAGATTCAAATCCTCACGCAGGCGCCCTGCGAGTGGTCCACCTCATCAGACGTCTCATGGGTGAGTCTTGCTCCGGCGTCGGGCCGAGGCCCCGCCAGCGTCAGCCTTACCGCTGCCGCAAACACAGGCGCTGTACGTTCTGGAGTCGTTGTCGTTGCGGGAGAACGGTTGTCGCTGACGCAGGCCGGAGTGCCGGCGCCAGCGCCGCCTCCACCGCCACCTCCCGCACCGCCCGTACCGAGCCCGATACCCACACCGGCGCCGACGCCCACGCCCACGCCCGCGCCCGCACCGGCGCCCACGCCGGCGCCGACACCCGCGCCCACGCCGGCGCCGACACCCGCGCCCACACCGGCGCCCACGCCCGCCCCGCCGCCTCCCGCGCCAGGACCCTCGGTCGAACTCGACGGACGCGTCAGCGGACTGTCCGGAAAGTGTCCGAACCTGCGTTTTACCGTTGCGGGCATGGTCGTGACGACCAACGGCGACACCAAGTTCAAGGGAGGGTCATGCGGGGATCTGAAAAACAATGACGAGGTTGAGGTCAACGGTCGTCGGCAGGCCGACGGTTCGGTCGGAGCAAGCGAGGTTCGGCGTGACAAAGACGATGACGACTGAGACGACTGAGACGACGGTGATGGTGAGGACGGTACCTATCAGGACGACGACGAAAGCGATATCAGCTGTGGCTGCTATGCTGCTCACTTCCACCTCTGCCAGCGCCCAGGATACGCTCCGCGATGCCGTAAGGTTCCTGATGACGAATCAGGGGGTCCAGACTGGCGACTTCGCTCGCGATCGCGAGGCTGCCGACGCCGCGCACGACACCATCGCTCGTGCCCTCCTCGTCAATCTGACCACCGCACCGATCGGGACCTCGTCTGGAGGCTTCCTCTACCGTCTCAATCCCGAGCTCGGGACCGTCGAGCGTGTGAGCGAGAACTTTGGGACGTTCTTCGTCGAGCGGGCGCTCGTGGGCGCCCTGGGGAGCGTGTCTATCGGGATGACGGGATCGACGGCGGGTTACGATCGCCTTAACGGCTACGACCTCCGCGACGGTAGCTTCGTGACAGTAGCCAATCGCTTCCGCGGCGAAGCGCAACCGTTTGATACCGAGTCGCTCGCGCTGCGCTTACGCACGAATACCATGATGTTCTTTGCCAATGTGGCCGTGGACGATAACGTCGAGCTCGGCATTGTCGTGCCGGTCGCGCGGATAGACCTGGAAGGCGAGCGGCGGAATGTCTATCGAGGTACCCCCAGCATCCAGGCCACGGCCTCGGGTTCTGCGAGCGGTCTTGCCGACATCGCCGTCCGGGCCAAGTACGGCCTCTTCAGCTCGCGAACCACGCATCTCGCCGCCGCCGGCGAAGTGCGCCTTCCGACCGGTGCCGATGAGAATCTTCTCGGAGCGGGCTCGATGTCGTGGCGGCTGCTCGGCGTGGCGTCGTTCGAGACCGGGCGGGTCGGCGTCCACGCCAACGGCGGAGTCGTCCGCGGTGGCGTGTCGGATGAGACTCTCCTGGCGGGCGCGTTGGCAGTCGCGGTTCACCCGCGAGCGACCTTCACTGCCGAGCTGCTCCGGCGCCAGGTGTCCGAGCTAAGGACGTTCGACCTGGCAAGCGCTCCTCATCCCAGCGCGAGCGGCGTCGACACGCTGAGGCTGGCGGCGAGCCTGGAAGGAAGCACGCTGCTCACCGCGGCCACCGGGGTCAAGTGGAACGTGACCGACACGCTTGTGCTCAGCGGTCAAATCCTGTGGGCGCTCAACGATCGCGGACTGACCGCGCCCGTCACTCCCACGGTCGCGCTCGAGTATTCGATGCGGTAGCGGTCTGTTACCGGACCCGGAGCTCCTGGATTGTCCACTCCTGACCGGTCTTGCGCAGGTTGAACGTCCAGTATCGGTCCGCGGTCTCCATACCGCCGCCAATCTTGGGCTCCCACCGAGCTTGTCCGGCACAGCTCGCTCCGCCGACGTTCCCGATGACGGTGATCTCGCAGAGGCCCAGGGATACTTTCTGGGACCGCAGACCGTTGAACGCCCGGCCGAGGGCTCTCTGATCGACGCCTGGCCAGACCGATCCCGCGGCTTTCGCGTCGAGATCGTTGTACGCGGTCTCGTATCGCCTCAGCACCGAACGGATACGCGCCGATTCCTCCTGACGTGAGTTGGAGACAGGAGGCGTGTAAGCGGCCGGAACGGCTACATCAGGCGTCGAATCCGCGGATATCGCATTTGCAACGGCCGCCGCCGCTGGCGCAGGCGAGACCGAGGCGGTGGTGGGTACCGCGATACCCTTGATCGCCGGTTTGGTGATCGGCGCCGGAGCCTCGAGACGGTTGGGTAAGCCCATCCCGTTTCCCAGCAGGCTGCGAGGTGGTACGGCTGCGGCCGGTGCCGCGACACCTCTCGACTGCTTCAGGTCGCCCGAGGACGCCGCCGGGATTCTGGTGCCGGGTCGCGACACCGCGACGGGCGGCGGCGGATGCGTCGTCTGCCCCATCCCTTCCTGGATTCCCTTCATTGGGTCGGCCACTGTAACGGGAGGGTTTTCTTCGACCGGCTGGGCCAGAGATGAAGGTATGGCGACCTCCTGCGACGAGGAGATGGGGACGTTCGGTGTCGGTCTGACGTCGTCCAGCGCCGAGGTAGCCCCGCGGAGCGAGAGCAGCCGCTGCGCCGGGCCCGTGTAGAGGAATTGCACCACGCCGAACCCAGCGAGTGCGAACAGCACCGCCAGCAGAGCCATGCCTCCCAGTTTCAACCATCCCGGATCGGACTGGAAATAGGGCTGTTCCGCCGCCACCACTACGGCTAGTGCACTCGGGTGGGACGCGATTCTCTTCTCGAGCTCGGCAATCTCTGGGGCATCGGGCGAGAGCTCCTTCGCTTCGTCCACGGCTTCGCGCGCGTCGTCGATCCTCCCGAGATCGAGGGCGCCGGTCGCGCGCTCGATGCAGCGCCCAACGCGGCGACCCCGCATTCGGGCCTCGAACGTCGCGCATCCGGCGTAGTTTGGGACGTCCCAACGAACTTCGTCGTCTCTGCCCTCGTTGACGCTCATAGCCGACGCGCATGCAAATTCGGGGCTGAGCCGGGCAGGCCGAGGAAGTGCCGTACTGCCGGCTCCTCGCTGGAGCTAGACGGTCGAACCTGCGTGGGCAAACAGGCGCTCGGTGTCTTTGTTGAAGAGCACCCAGAGCCCGTAGATCCCGAGAATCGTGACCCAGGGGAAGCCGAGGAGGGCAATCGCGGACAGCACGATGCCCAAGACGCGTGCCCAGGACTTGAAGTACAGCAGGCCGATGCCGGTGACGATCGCGGGGAGCGAGAACGCGAATAGGAAGACGACGAGGAACGCGCCGACGATCGACAGGATCGGAATCGCCATCGCCGCCTCCTCGGGTTCGGCGGAGGCGCTGATGATGCTGGCGGCGCCGCCGACGCCGATCATCATCAGCATGGCGACGATCAACCCGATGACGCCAATCGCGATATTCAGGACGCCGAGGACCCGGACGTGCGTGTCCATCTAGGTTTCGTCTTCCTCCAGTTCGTCCTTCTTGACGCTGGTCGCGATGTTGTCGAGCTCGACCTCCGGCTCGTCCTTGGCGCGCCAGTCTTCGTCGTTGTCGTAGAGACGCCCGACGGGGCGCTCCTTGATCGGACCCTTCGGCCCGCGGTCGGAGTCTTTGCGCGGCGGCTTGCGCTTGTTCTTCGGCGGCGCATCCGGGCCGAAGTTCCGGCTGCGTGATCCCGGAGGGCCGCTGCCACCCTCTGAGGGGCGTGGCGAATAGCCGCCGGGACGGGGACTGCTGAATCCCGAGGGCGCTCCCCCAGGACGTGGACTGCTGAAGCCGCCGGGCCGCGGGCCGGCGCCGGGCGGACGGTCTTCACGCGGCCGCGCCTCGCTCACCGCCAGCGGCCGCCCTTTGAACGGCTGCTGGTTGAAGCGACGGATCGCCTCTTCGGCGACCTCGCGGTCGGCGTAGTCGACGAACGCGAAACCTCGCGGTCGTCCGGTCTCCCGATCGGTGGGGAGCACGATTTGGGCTGGTGCTCCGACGCTCGACAGATGCTCGCGTAAATCCGGCTCGGTTGCGGAATAAGGCAGGTTGCCGATGAACAGACGGACTGACACAACTCCCTCGTGGTTTGGGCCGGCAGTACTGGCGAGACGGAACATCCGCCCGAGGCCCACCTTGGCCCCAACAAAATAGCATGGACCCCGCGTCACGGCCACTAATGGTTCGTCCAAGAGGCGCCGGCATGTCGCCACGGGCAGCGGGTCTCTCTGGAATGTCACGAGCGGCGGTCGGCCGGTGGTGCTCCGTTTCGAGTGGAAAGAGGCCCTGTGACCATGCGGAACCGAACCCGTGTGCGGTCCCGCCCACGGCGTGGCCCCAGCCACGCGACAACCGCGTTTCACACGGTGGTCAGCGGGACGGCCCGCGTGATTTGTGGCAAGCGGACCCATGACCGGCCGCTCGAGGTTGTCGCCCCCAAACGGGTGCGCTACCATGGACTGTTCAGACGTTCCCAAAAGAGCACACTTGTAGATGTCACCCACTCGTGAGGGCAGGAATCAGATCGTTGTCCGCGGGGCCCGCACCCACAACCTGAAGAATGTCGACGTGACCATCCCGCAGCGGGCGCTGGTCGTGATGACCGGGGTCAGCGGGTCGGGCAAGTCGTCGCTCGCCTTCGACACGATCTACGCCGAGGGCCAGCGGCGCTACGTCGAATCCCTGTCGGCGTACGCGCGTCAGTTTCTCGAACGGATGGAGAAGCCGGACGTGGACGCCATCGAGGGCATCTGTCCGGCCATTGCGATTCGACAGAAGAACAGCATCCGCAACCCACGGTCGACCGTCAGCACGACGACCGAAATCCACGACTACCTGCGCCTGCTCTTTGCGCGGGTCGGCCGCACCATCTGCCGCAACTGCGGCCGTGAGGTCGTCCGCGAGACGGCCGAGGTCGTGTCCGCTCAACTCGGGACGCTGCCGGCGGGCACACGGCTGCTCATCGGCTTCGACATGCCGGTCGTGACCTCGACGACCCTGCCGAGTCAGGACGACCGGGACGGCCGCGACGAGCGCGACAGCGCGCAAGACGCTTCGCAGGACCCCTCGCAAGACCCCTCGCAAGACGATGACGGTGGGAACGACGACGATGCGGGGCAGCCAGGCCTGCCGGGGATGGTGGATCCGGTGGCCGAGACGCTTGCCGCGCTGCGGCGCAAAGGGTTCGGACGCTTGTACGTCGATGGGCAGACGCTCTCGCTCGAGGAGGTCGATCCGGCTGTCCTCAAGGACCGCCCGATGCTGCAGGTGATCGTCGATCGCGTGAAGGTCGACGGCGACTTGCGTACGCGGCTCACCGACTCGATCGAAACGGCCTATGCCGAAGGCGGCGGCGCGGGCTTTGCCATCGAGCTCGCGGGTGGCCCCTCGACTCCGCTCGCGGCAGGCCCCTCGACTGCGCTCGGGACAGGCCCCGCGGCGAGCACCGGCATCGTGCACCGGTTCAGCGAGCGCTTCGAGTGCCGCCGCTGCGCGATTCAGTACCAGGTGCCGCAGCCGCGGCTCTTCTCGTTCAACAATCCGTTCGGCGCCTGCGGGGTCTGCCACGGGTTCGGCAACATCATCGAGCTCGACATGAACCTGGTCGTGCCGGACGCCTCGAAATCGATCCATCAGAACGCGATCGAACCGTGGAGCAAGCCTCACTATCGCGCGCAGCTCGCCGAGTTGAAGCGAGCGGCGAAGGCTGCTGACCTCCGCCTGGACGTTCCCTGGTCCCAGCTGACCGACGACGAGAAACGGTTCGTCGTCGAGGGCGACGGCGCGGAGTACCAGGGTGTGAAGGGGTTCTTCCGCTGGCTCGAGCGGAAGAAATACAAAGTGCACGTGCGCGTGTTCCTGAGCCGGTACCGCGGGTATCTGACGTGCCCGGATTGTCTGGGTGCCCGGCTCCGGCGGGAGGCACGCGACGTGAAGGTCGGCGGGCAGACGATCGATCGGGTCTGCGCGCTCACGGTGCGCGACGCCGATCGCTTCTTCTCCGAGCTGACGCTCTCGGAGAAGGACACGACGGTGGCCGACAAGGTCATGCGCGAGATCCGCAAGCGTCTGGGGTTCCTGCGCGACGTCGGGCTGGACTACCTGACGCTCGACCGCCTGTCGTCGACGTTGTCCGGCGGGGAATCACAACGGATCAACCTGGCGACCTCGCTGGGGTCGGCGCTCGTCGATACGTTGTATGTCCTCGACGAGCCGTCGATCGGGCTCCACTCGCGGGACAACGAGCGGCTCATCGCCATCCTGCGGCAGCTTCGCGACCAGGGCAACACTGTCCTCGTCGTCGAGCACGACGCCGACATGATCCGCGTCGCCGACATCGTCGTGGACATGGGGCTCGGTGCCGGGGAGCAGGGCGGGCGCGTCGTCTTTTCCGGGACGCTCGAGGCGCTGCTGCTCGAGCCGCGTTCGCTGACGGCCAAGTACCTGCGCGACGAGCTCGCGATTCCCGTGCCGGCGGTGCGCCGCAAGCCGACCAACCAGAAGCTCAAGGTGCTGGGCGCGAGCGAGCACAACCTGAAGAACATCGACGTCGAGATCCCGCTGGGGATGCTGACCGCCGTGACCGGCGTGAGCGGGTCCGGCAAGAGCACACTCGTGCACGACGTGATCTACGCGGCGCTGAAGCGCGTGAAGGGGGACTGGGATCGCCGGATCGGCTCCCACCGCAAGCTCGAAGGCGCGGAGTTCGTCACCGACGTTGTCCTGGTCGACCAGGCGCCCATCGGCCGCACGCCGCGATCGAACCCGGTGACCTACCTCAAGGCGTTCGATCCGATCAGGGAGCTCTTCGCCGCGACGAAGGACGCGCGGTCGCGCGGGCTCACGGCCAGCCACTTCTCGTTCAACGTGCCCGGCGGGCGCTGCGAAGCGTGCGAAGGCGAGGGCGTGGTCAAGGTCGAGATGCAGTTCCTCGCCGACGTGTTCGTCCCGTGCGAGCACTGCGAGGGGAAGCGCTTCAAGCCGCAGGTCCTCGACGTGCGCTACCGCGGGCGGAGCGTCGACCAGGTCCTCGACATGACGGTGCGCGAGGCGCTGACGTTCTTCAGCAGCTCGCCGAAGGTCCTCCGCCGCCTGCAGGTCCTCGACGAAATCGGCCTCGGCTATCTGCGTCTGGGACAGCCGGCGACGACGCTCTCGGGCGGTGAGGCGCAGCGCATCAAGATCGCCGCGCACCTGTCGTCGCATACGGGCGATCGCATCCTCTACATCCTCGATGAGCCGACGACCGGCCTCCACTTCGACGACATCGCGAAGCTGCTGGCGGCGTGCAAGAAGCTCATCCAGGCGGGGCACAGCCTGCTCGTCATCGAGCACAACCTCGACGTCATCAAGACGGCGGACTGGGTGATCGACCTCGGGCCCGAGGGTGGGGAGGAAGGCGGACACCTCGTCGCGGCGGGCACGCCTGAGCAGATCGCGCAGAACGAGGCGTCGCATACGGGACGGTATCTGCGCGACGTGCTCGCGGTGGGGCGCGCCAACGCCTACGGCGCGTCGCGGCACTGATCGCACGACGCCTGCGATCACAGCAACAGCAGAACCATCACCACCATACTGATCGTGATGTATCCGGTGACGGACAGCACCTGTTTCACCGTCCGGGCCGTGCTGCGATCTGTCCACCGGTGATTGCGGAATGCGAGCCACAGCAGCAAGGCGACGAGGCCTCCGCCGAGCGCCAGCAGCACAGTTGATATGCCGGCGGGTCTCAAGAATGGCCGCCAGCCCGCCTCGTAAACGAGGCGAAACAGTACTCCTCCGATTGCGTCCCCGACCGTCCGGACAAAGAGAAACGCCGCCACGACAGTGGGGAGAGTCAGTACCAGCGCTCGCACACCGCTCGTGCACAGCGTCGAGAGGTAGAGGCTCAGGCTCGCGAGGATCACCACGATCCCGGTGGTTTCGCGCCAGGCGGTTGCGGCGTGATGTAAGTCCTCTCCGGCCGGGCTGAAATATCGCAGAGCCGCGGGCAGGACAATCCCCAGCAGTCCGGCGAGCCCGAGACTGACGCCCGCCTTCAGTGCCCACTGCTGCCATGCCGGCATGGGCAGGAGGATCTGCCACTCCGCCGTCCCCATATGGCGTTCTTCCGCGCTGGCCATGGAACCGACGAGCATGGCCAGCACGCCGGCATACAGAATCGCCAGGGCATTCAGAGGAAGACGTGGAGCGTCCGCCAACGAGCGTTCGAGCCACGCCGTCGACAGCCAGATAACGGTGAAGAGTGCCGCGACGACGAATGCCATCTGCTGCAGCCGGAGCTCCTTGGTCAGGAGCATCCACACGCGATGGCGTGGCCGTGACGATGTGTCGGACGCCGTCTCGGATCGAGCACCGAGCCATCCAGGAAGCTGCAGGGCGGGACCATGGCCTTCGATCATTTCGAGCCGCATGAACATCCGCCAGCTGGCGGCCGCGCCGATCGCGCAGATCACGAACATGCCGGGCCAGAAGACCAGCAGGTTGAGACGATCGACCGCTCGGTCGTTGTGAAGGCCGTAGATGGCGGCGCCCGCCAGGCGACCGGCGGTGGCAAGCACCCCGGGAACGGCGATGGTGAAGACGACGGCTGCCAATGTGCTTCGGGACACCAGGGCCAGCCACGGCGCCACGAAGAGGCCGCACGCGGCAGCGAGGACCAGCATGGACGAGGTGGTGTCTGGCGATGCGGCAAGCCGGAGAACGTCGTGGAACATCAACAGGGCCACGGCTGTCAGCGTGAGCAGCATCGCGAACAGGACAGCGAGCTTGTAAAGGAACAACCGGCGGCGATCGATCGGCTGTGACAGGAGCAGTCCGACTGTGCGGTGGCTGTACTCGTGCCCGAACGACTGCGCGCCGAGCGCGACCGACCCGAAGGCGAAGGCCAGGAGGCCAATGGCGATCGGCGTGTGGCTGTGGCCGAAGCTCGCCGCCGCGACCGTGACGAGCGCCGCGGCGTAGGTCGGAAAGAGCGCCCTGATTTCCTTCGTGACAGCGGGCGGGAGGATGGCGGCCGCGGCCGTCATGCGACCACTTCCACCGGCTGAAGCGTCGAGACGAAGATCTCCTCGAGCGTCAGCGCCTCGACGCTCACGGTCTCCGGCGATCGCGCGCGCAGCGCCAGCAACACGTCGGCGGCGTTGCCATTGACGGCAAGCTCCACGTCGCGCCCGCGAGTGTGGAGGATGCGGGCTCCCGGGATGTCGAGGCGTGCCGCGCCGGCGGCGAAGCGCACGTGAATCTTCTGGTAGCGCTCGCGCGCGGCGTCGGACTCGAGCGTGAGGACGTCCTTGCCGCGGTCGATGATCGTGAACTCGTCTATCAGACCCTCGAATTCCGAGATCAGATGCGTCGAGACGAACACCGTCCGCCGGCCCGGGTCGCCATCCTGATAGGCGCCGATGACCGTCTGGATGAACTCGCGCCGGACGATCGGATCGAGTCCGGACGTCGGTTCGTCGAGGACGAGGAGGTCGGGCTCAGGGCAGATGGCCGTGATGAGCGCGAGTTGCGTCCGCTGGCCTTTCGACAGGTGACTGGTCTTCTGTCCGCCGGCGAGGCGGAACTGCGCGAGGAGCGCCCCCTCGGTATCGCGGTTCCAGCGGCTGCGGAACGAGGCGAAGTAGTCGAGCGTCTGCCGTACGGTCATCCATGGGTAGAACGCCACGGCGTCCGGGACGTATGCCACCCGGGACTTGACTGCGACCTCGTGACGCGCCGGATCGAGGCCGAAGACGCGGGCCTCGCCGCTCGTCGGGCGAAGGAGATTCAGCAGGCACTTGATCGTCGTCGTCTTGCCGGCGCCGTTTCGACCGAAGAACCCGTAGCACCGGCCCGGCTCCACGCGCAGGTTGAGGCCGTCGACGGCGTCGGTGCGGCCGTAGCGGCGGACGAGATTGCGGATTTCGATGACGGGGTCCTGTTGGTTCATGGGCACTATGACGTCGAGGCGCGCGCGCGTTTGAGCTCGAGCGCGTCGAATCGGTCCTCTGCGAGTTGAAGGAACTCAGCCTTGCTGATCTGGAGGTGATGCGCGTGGACGACCACGTCATCGAGGGACTCGGCAAGGAGCCGGCGGCGCACTTCTTTCCTGAAGGGGGAGTTGCCCTGCGCGCGGACGAAGCAACCTTTGCCCGCCACGGTCTCGATGATCCCCTGGCTGTCGAGCTCGGTGTAGGCCTTGGCGACCGTGTTGCGATTGACGCGCAGCTCTTCGGCGAGCGGTCGGATGCCGGGGAGCGGCTCGCCGGCATGTATCGCGCCCGACGCGGCAGCCACCTTCACCTGGTCCACCATCTGCTGGTAGACGGCCTTGCCCGATTTGAAGTTGAGTTGGAACATCATATAACTGTCATATGACAGTATGACAGTTGTCGCGGTCAGCGCGTCAAGCGGCCGTGTTCAGGTCCAGACGTACTGGCGCGGTCCGGGGCTTTCGTGGTGCCGGGCCAGGAACCTGAATCGGTTGCACCTTAACTAACGGCCCGACCCGTAAACCGACAATCCGATGTCCCCCGAAGAGCTTCTCATGCGTTGACTGGTCCGTTGTTCCGCAGCTCGTCGTGACTCGCGGTTGCGGCAGTGGCCCAGCAGCCGGCAAAGTTCGAGGACGTCGTCAGGAACCTCCGCAATCCCGACCCGAAAATCCGCATGAGCGCCGTGCGTCTGCTGCGCGAGGCTGGATACGCGGAAGCGATCGTCCCCGCTGGCGGCGGTCGATCAACGACACGGTGAACGCGATCCAGCTCGAGGCCATCGACGCGGAGCTGTCGTTCTTTCTGGTCGAGCCGGTTCCGGGCGAGGAAGCGCGTGGCCCTCGTGATCGAGGTTCGGGCGGATGGGCGTGCGCCTGCCGCGTTCGAACGGGGCCCGCTCGCTGTCTGGCCCAAGGCGGTGCCGGCCGAGCTCGTCGACGCGCTGCTGCAGGCGGTGGACGACGAGCACAAGGAGGTGCGCCTCGAGGCGATCTACACCCTCGGCGTGATCGGGTCGGCGTCTCGCGTGCCGCTGTCCGAAGCGGCGGTCGCCAGGCTGATCAAGGCGCTCGACCACTACGATCCGGCCGTCCGTGCCGGGACCGCCCGCGTCATCGGCCGCCTGCACGTGAAGTCGGCCGGCGACGGCCTGCTGAAAGCGGTCAACGATTCTAACGCCGAGGTCCGCTATGCCGTCGATCCGCGCGCTCGGCGAGATTCGGGACGAGCGCGCGATTCAGGCGCTCACCGAGCAGCTCAGGTTACTACGGCAAGGGGGAGGGCGCCCGGTCGGCGATCGAAGCGCTGGCGCTCATCGCGCACCCGTCGAGTGCGGCCGTGTTCCAGTCGCGGCTTGCCGACAAGGACCCGCGACCTCCGCCGCGCCGCGGTCGAGGGACTGGCGCGGGTGGGGGATACGGAATCCGTGCGCCCGTTCATCGTTGACGTCAATCAGGACGAGTCCGGGATGGTGCGCGCGGCCATGGCGTTCGCGCTCTACAAGAGGGCCACGTCCCCTACCTTGGGCGCCTCATCGACTTTGTCGACTCCGATCGGCTCGTACGCCAGATCCAGGGATACTTCGTGGAGCTCGGACCGTCCGTCATACCCCTGGCCGTCGTCCGGCTTCAGGAGCCCGACGACGTGCGGCGCAATCTCGTCGCGATTCTCGGTGCGATCGGCGATCAGTCGACGGTGAGCGCCTTGACGCCGTTGAAAGAGGATCGCAATCGTGACGTCGCTGCGGCGGCGATCGACCGCCATCGAGCGAATCAAGATGAATTCGCGGTGAAATAGGCGTTTGTCGTGATTCTGCCGCGCGTCTTCTACGCGCGCCCAACCCTCGAGGTCGCGCGGAGATCTGTCGGCCACGTGCTCGTGCACGACGACGCGCGCGGGCATCGCGGCCGGCGTGATCGTCGAAGTCGAAGCCTACATCGGCGAATCCGATCCCGCCTGCCACGCCGCGCCAGGGCCGACCCGCCGCAACGCGCCGCTCTATGGCCCCCCCGGCGTCGCGTACGTCTATCTCAACTACGGCATGCACTATCTGGTGAACGCCGTGACCGAGCCCGAAGGGTCGCCCGCCGCTGTGCTCATCCGCGCGCTCGAGCCCCTCGACGGCGAGGGCCTCATGCGGCGGCGCCGCGCACGGGCCACGGGACGACGCCCGGAATCCTTTTCGACCGTAGAGCTGTGCCGCGGTCCCGGGAACCTCACGCGAGCTCTCGGCATCTCTCTCGGCGACAACCAGCGGGACCTCACGCGCGGCCCTCTGCGCATCGAGGACAGAAATCTCCCGCGCCGCGCGCTCGTCTGGAGCCGACGGATCGGAATCAGCGTGGGTGTGGACAAGGAATGGCGCGTGTTCGCCGCCGGGAGCCCTGCCGTCTCCGGCCGGAGCACGGGCCGTGGAGGGCACAGAACGCCGTCGGGAGATGGCTCCTAGCGCCGCCGCCCGCGCGTGCCTGACGCCTGCACGATCGGGACTGTTGCCGACAGGGGACGGCCGCCGCGGAGGAGCCCGAGAGTGACCGTGCCGCCGATGGGTGCGTCCGACAGCATGCGCATGAAGTGCTGGGCGTCTTCGATCATGACGCGATTGAAGCTGACGATGATGTCGTACTGGCGGACGCCTGCGGCGTACGCGTCGGAGCGTTCGACGATCGCTGAGACGATCACACCCTTGGCGTTGGGCGCCTTGAACTCCTCGGCGATCCGCGCCGTTACCGGATAGAGGTCGATCCCGTTGATCGTGCCACGCCGGACCGCTCGGTAGGTGATGAGCTCCTCCATGACGTGCTTGGCGAGGTTGCTTGGCACGGCAAAGCCGACGCCCTGGCTGCCGCCGGACTGACTGAAGATCGCGGTGTTGATGCCGACGAGCTCTCCCCGGGCGTTGATCAGCGCGCCGCCGGAGTTCCCCTGGTTGATGGCGGCGTCGGTCTGAATGAAATCCTCGTACGTGGCCAGCCGTCCTTCCAGGCTGCGGCCCGTGGCGCTCACGATCCCAAGCGTGACCGTCTGATTGAGGACGCCGAACGGGTTGCCGACGGCCAGCACCCACTCGGCCACCTTCAACGTCGACGAGTCGCCCCAGGCGAGCACCGGCAGATTGCGCGCATCGATCTTCAGGACGGCGAGATCCGTCGCCTCGTCGAAGCCGACGACCTTGGCGCGCAGCTCGCGTTTGTCGGGCAGCGTGACCGAGACCTCGGATCGCGCGTCGCCGATGACGTGGTTGTTGGTGAGCACGTAACCGTCGCTCGAGACCACGACCCCCAATCCGAGGCTCTGCTGGAGCCGCTCGCGATAGCCGAAGGGACTGTCGCCGCCGAAGAAGTCCCTGAAGAACGGGTCGTTCGCAAACGGCGAATTCGGCGTGCGGACGACCGACGTCGACGAGATGTTGGGCACGCTGGCGATCGCCAGTTGTGCCGCGTTCGTCAGGTCCGGCATCCCCGGCACCGCCGAATTGGCGGTGCGGGCCGACGCCGCCGATGGCTTGGCCTGGTCGGGGGCCCTGGCCGGGGCCTGCGCCACGGCCTCTTCCGCCGTGCGCATCCGTCCGGTCAACACCAGGCCCGCGACGAACCCGACGACGAGGAAGACCGTAGCGAGGGTAAGGCGTCTGAGCATGGATGACACTTGGGCGACAGGGCCGTAAGGAGCCGTGTCTCGTTATAGCACGTGAATCTTGCGCGCGGGCGGCGGCGGAACCTTGGGCAGCGTGACGGTCAGCACTCCGTCGGCGAGATCGGCCGTGACGTGCTCGATGTCAATCCTGTCGGCAAATTCGAACGTGCGCGTGAACGATCCGTAGCCACGCTCGACCTGATGGAAGTGCAGGACGTCGCCCGCGGCACTCCTGTCCGACCGGTGGCCGCGAATCGTCAGGCGCGTGTCCTCGAAAGCCAGGTCCACCTGATCCCGGTTCATGCCCGGTACCTCGGCGGTCACGACGAACGACCCCTCCGTCTCGTAGACGTCGATTGCCGGGGCCCACGCCTCGGGGTGATGGCTCGAGAGGCGCTCGAGCCGCTGCTGCAAGACACGAAGCTCCCACGGCACATCACGGATCGTAACACTGATCACGGATCGCTGCGGGAGGCCGCCGGGATCACAGATCTCACGGAACCCTTCCCGGTTCAGGGGCGCGGATTACGCGGATCGATCCCCTTTTTTACGGGACGCGGATTGCGCGGATCACGCGGATTGGTGACGGTTCACGGGACGCGGATCACGCGGATTGCTCCCCGTTTTCACGGGACGCGGATTGCGCGGATCACGCGAATTGGTGCGGTTCACGGGACGCGGATCACGCGGATTGCTCTCCGTTTTTCACGGGACGCGGATTGCGCGGATCACGCGGATTGCTGAGGTTGACGGGACGCGGATCACGCGGATTGCTCACGTTTTCACGGGACGCGGATTGCGCGGATCACGCGGATTGGTGACGGTTCACGGGACGCGGATCACGCGGATTGCTCCCCGTTTTCACGGGACGCGGATTGCGCGGATGACGCGGATTGCTCACGGTTCACGGGACGCGAATCACGCGGATCGCTCCGCGCTTCGCAGGTGGGTCACGCGCGATTACATGGGACGCGGATCGCGCGAATCAAGGACTGGTCAACCGGACGCAGATCTGACGGATGGAACAGGAGCTAATGGTGACATGCTCCTGTTGTCGGATGCCCAAGCGCAGCGGACAGCGCACCATGGCTCGGGTCGGAACCTCGCATGATCTGAGGAATCTGCGTAATCCGCGTCGCGTGAACTATGAGCAATCCGCGTGATCCGCGTAATCCGCGTCCCGTGAACCATGAGCAATCCGCGATCCGCGTGATGCATCCGCGATCCGCTAATCCGCGTCCCGTGAACCATGAGCAATCCGCGTACGATCCGCGCAATCCGCGTCCCGTGAACCATGAGCAATCCGCGTGATCCGCGTAATCCGCGTCCCGTGAACCATGAGCAATCCGCGTGATCCGCGTAATCCGCGTCCCGTGAACCATGAGCAATCCGCGTGATCCGCGCAATCCGCGTCCCGTGAACGCATGACCGCAATCCCGCGTGATCCGCGTAATCCGCGTCCCGTGAACCATGAGCAATCCGCGTGATCCGCGTAATCCGCGTCCCGTGAACCATGAGAAACCCGCGTGATCCGCGTAATCCGCGTCCCGTGGACCATGAGCAATCCGCGTAATCCGCGTCCCGTAATCCGGGAGCAATCCGCGTTGATCCGCGTCCCCCGGGGACCTTCAGAGATCCGTGATCCGCGCCAACCGTGATCCGTGATGCGCGTCCCGTTGGATCAAGCCACCGGCGATCTGCTACGATCGTCAGGATCTGGCGACATTATGAGCTCTCTTCAAGCGACACGACTCAAGCGGGGCATGCTGATCAAGATCGGCGAGGACCTCTTCCGGGTTCTCGAGCTGCAGCACGTCACGCCCGGCAATCTCCGCGGCTTCGTGCGGGTGAAATTCCGCAACATCCGCAGCGGATCACTATCCGACCAGAAGCTGCGCTCGGAGGACACTCTCGAACGGGCGATCCTCGACGAGCGGGAGATGCAGTATCTCTACAAGGACGGCGATTCATTCCACTTCATGGATACCGAGCTGGTACGAGCAGATGCACATCGCCGAGGAAGTACTGGGCGAGTCGGTCAACTACATCATGCCGGACGCGCTCATCAAGGTGGAGTTCTACGGGGAAGAGCCGGTCGGCATCGAGCTCTCGCCGACCGTCGACCTGAAGGTAGAGGACACCGCCCCCGGCATCAAAGGCGCCACTGCCAGCAATCAGGTGAAGCCCGCGCGTCTCGAGACCGGGCTGGTCGTCCAGGTACCACCCTTCGTGAACACCGGGGACATGATCCGGGTCAGCACGGACACGGGGGAGTACCTCTCTCGGGTGTAACCGCGGTCAGCCGCGAGCAGCGAGCCGCGAACCTATGGACATTACCCAACCACGCCTGCCGTCTGGCCCGAGCTCGGGTTGGATCGAGGTCATCACCGGGAGCATGTTCAGCGGAAAGAGCGAGGAGCTCATCCGCCGGCTGCGGCGGGCCCAGATCGCCAAGCAGAAGGTGCAGATCTTCAAGCCGAAGATCGACAACCGCTACGGCGACGATCACATCACCTCCCACAGCGAGATGCGGATCCCGTCGCAGAACACCGCCTCGTCGCGCGAGCTGTTGAACGACGTGGAGCCGGACACCGAAGTGGTCGGGATAGACGAGGGGCAGTTCTTCGACACCGAGCTCCCCGCCGTCTGCAATACGCTCGCCGACCAGGGCAAACGCGTGATCGTGGCCGGACTCGACCAGGACTACCTCGGTAAGCCGTTCGAGCCGATGCCGCAGCTGCTCGCGATCGCCGAATACATCACCAAGACGCTCGCGATCTGCATGGTCTGCGGCGCGCCTGCCAACCACACCCAGCGCCTTGTCGCGAGCAGCGCGCGCGTGCTCGTCGGCGCGCAAGGCACCTACGAAGCCCGTTGCCGGCGGTGCTTCGATCCCCGCCTCGGGCAATAGCGCCACGCCGAGCGCGGCGCCGCGGACGGGGGCGGTTCGCCAACCGCTGCGCGATGGGTTCTAGTACAATTCGAACTGACGTATTGATGGAACTTTGAACGCCACACGGGTTCAAAGCCCCGTAGTCACGTTCGGGCTGTCGACTCGCTCGGTCTGAGCTCACGATGGACGCACTGTCCCGCCTCCTGCTCCTGCTCGGCCTCGGTTTCTTCTGCGCCAACCTGCGGCTGCTCGCGCAGTTTGTCCGCTTTCTGAAGATGCGCTCGTCGGCGGTGCTCACGTGGCCAGGAAGGAAGCCGCCGTTCTACGGACTGCTGCTGGTGATCGGCGCCGTGCTGGCCCTGCTCATCGTCTACAAGCTGGCCGTCCTGCGCCAGCACCCCATCAAGGTGTTCGGCGAGAGCATGATGCTGGTTTACTACGCCTATGCGCTGCCGCTCAGCCTGCGCATCGGCCGGGGGTTCTACCAGGACGGCATCTGGGCCGACGGCGGGTTCATTCCGTACTCGCGCATCGGCGGGCTCTCCTGGCGCGAGGGCGAGCAGGTGGAGCTCGTGCTGATCTACCGGATGCGCGCGTTCGCGCGCGCGCTCGTCGTGCCCGACCGCCACTATGGCGCCGCGCGGCGCCTGCTGCGCGACAAGATCGCTACGCACGACATCCACTTCACGGGAAAAGCTTTGGACCTGGGGGGCGGGGACAATCGGGAGAAAGTTTGAAGTCTGACGTTTGACGTCTGAAGTGTGGAAGCTTGAAGTGGGAAGTGGGAAGTGAAAGTCTGAAGTGACAAAGTCAGAAGTTGGAAGTGTGAAGGGAAAAGTCTGAAGCGGGCACTGCGAAGCGACGGGGCATTAGTCCGTCACTTCAGATTTTGCCCTTCAGACTTCACACTCCAGACTTCACTTCGCACTTCCACTTCGCACTTCAAACTTCCAACTTCCTCACTTCAGACTTCAAACGTCAGACTTCAAACTTTCACCTCAGGGCCCGCACCAGCCACCCCACCGGTCCGTCCCCCGTCGCCATCGGGTCTCCCAGCCAGTCAGGCGGGGTGAGCCACACGAACGCCAGGATGGCGATGACCATCAGGTCGTACTGCCAGGTCGTGCGCTCGTAGGTCCAGAAGAACACGTGCCACAGCACGCGGAGCGGGAGCGGGGTCGCGGGCTTCATGCGATCGCTTGCCGCTCTTCGTCGCGCAGCTCGCGATAGGTGTGGATGATGCGGTCCGCGACGGTGAAAATCGACAGCACCAGGATGACCCACAGCACGCCGGCCATGCGGTTGGTGAAGGCGCCAATCATGAACAGGACGATGCGTTCTGGCCGTTCCATGAAGCCGACCTTGCACTTGGCGATGAGCGACTCGGCGCGCGCCCGGGTATAGCTCGTCATGATGGTGAAAATCATCGCCAGCGCGGTGATGAGCACGTAGTCGGTCCGGTCGAGCGTCGAATACAGGTAGATGAGCCCGAGGAAGAGCGCGAGGTCGGAGAAGCGGTCGATGACCGAATCCCAGAAACCGCCGAACGCGCTGATGGCGTTCAGCTCGAAGGCGACTTTTCCGTCGATGAAGTCGAAGATGTTCGCCACGACCATGATGACGCCGGCGGTCACGAAGTTCCCCAGGCCCAGGGCCACGGCGGCCGCGATGTTGATGAGGACGCCGACAAACGTGAGGACGTTCGGATGAATCCGCAGCCGCACGCACGCGCGGATGATGAGCGTGAGCGGGTACATGCACAGCCGCCCGATGAGTCCGGTGAACGTCATGAATCCGCTACAATGGAAGGTTACAGAACACGCGCCAAAACGCGCAGTGTATCGCATGCCGATCCGTGATCTCAAGGCCCAGATCGCCCGCCTGCCGGAGCAACCCGGCGTCTACGTCTATTACAACGACGCGGGCGACGCGCTCTATGTCGGCAAAGCGCGCGTGCTCCGCGACCGCGTACGCAGCTATCTGGGCGCCCACGGCACCAGCCCGCGCATCGACGCCCTCCTCGACGAGGCCCAGCGCCTCGAAGTCATCGTCACCGACTCGGTCATGGAGGCGCTGGCGCTCGAGAATCACCTGATCAAGCAGCGGACCCCCCGCTACAACATCCTGCTGCGCGATGACAAGAACTACCCCTACCTCCAGTTGACCACCGGCGAGGCGTTTCCGAGGGTGCTGGTGGCCCGGCGCGTGCAGCGAGACGGGCACTTCTACGCCGGGCCGTTCCTGCCGGCCTCGCTCGGCCGGCGGACGATGGCGCTGACACACCGGTTGTTCGGCATCCGCTCGTGCAACGAGGTCATTACCGGCGAGCGCGGGCGGCCGTGCCTCGAGTTCGACATCAAGCGGTGCATCGCGCCGTGCGTGCGCGAGATTTGTTCGCCCGAGGAGTACAAGGTCGCCGTGGAGCACACGCAGTTGTTTCTCGAGGGCAGGAACGACGTGCTCGTCGGGACGCTCCGGGACCGGATGCGCGACGCCGCCGAGGCCGAACGATTCGAGCAGGCCGCGCAGCTTCGCGACGCGATCCGTACTATCGACACGCTCGGCACGCGCCAGCAGAAGATGTCCAGCGCCGAGCTCGGCGACCGCGACGCCTTCGGGCTGAAGGTGGGGCCGGCCGGCGCGTCGGTGCAGGTCTTCGAGGTGCGGCACGGGCGCGTCGTCGAGCGGATCGCGCTCGTGACCGACGGCGCTGCCGCCGCGAGCGCGCCGCCGTCGTCCCGCGAGCTGGAGGTTTTGCAGGCTGCAGTGCAGCAGTTCTACGAGGATCGCGTGCCGCCGCCGGAGATTCACCTTCCGCTCGAGCTCGGCGGGCCCGATGCCGCCCTTCTGGAGGAATGGTTGGCGTCGAGGGCCGGGAGGCGCGTACCGGCTCGTCGTCCCCAAGCGCGGCGAGAAGCGAGGCCTGCTCGATCTCGCGGCAAGGAACGCCGAGCTCGCCTATCAGCAGCGCTTCAACGAGAACACCGCCGCCAACTACGACGCGCTCGAGACGTTGCGTGCCGTCCTGGCGTTGCCCGGAGTGCCGCGCCGCATCGAATGCTTCGACATCTCGACCATTCAAGGCAGCGAGACTGTCGCCTCGCTGGTCGTCTGCGAAGACGGACGCATGCGGAAGGGGGAGTATCGGAAGTTCAAGATTCGGGGTCAGGGACCAGGGATCCGGGTCAGGGGTCACCGACACCGGACCAACGCCTGGGGATCGTGCCGGGCGGCAGTCGATCGGAGGAGGACGTAGTTTCGGCAGCGCCTGCGGCCGTCGCGAGCGGCGAGTCTTCGAGCCGCGCAGCGACAGGGAGCGGGGGTGGGGCCCCGCGACCGCTGAACGATGCCCTGCGGCCGTTGAACGACGACTTCGCCGCCATGCACGAAGTCGTCGCGCGCCGCTACCGTCGTGTCCTCGAGGCAGGAGGGCCGTTTCCCGATCTCGTGCTCATCGACGGCGGCAAGGGGCAGTTGTCGGCCGCATACGCTGCGCT
The DNA here is from genome assembly GCA_963771395.1 of uncultured Acidobacteriota bacterium. GTDB lineage: Bacteria > Acidobacteriota > Vicinamibacteria > Vicinamibacterales > 2-12-FULL-66-21 > DATBJJ01. The sequence continues at coordinate 272,738 of CAVYTY010000014.1, forward strand.
CGAGGAGCTCGGCCTGGGGCGCCTCATCGCCGTCGGTATCGCGAAGAAAGAAGAGCTGCTGTTCACGCGCGACCGGGACGATGCCATTGCGCTGGCGCGCGAGAGCCCGGCGCTGCTGCTCATCCAGCGGATTCGCGATGAAGCCCACCGATTCGCCGTGACGTTCCACCGCCAGTCGCGCTCGAAGCGCGACCTGCGATCGGATCTCGACGTGATTCTGGGCATCGGGCCCAGACGACGGAAGGCTCTGCTGACCGCGTTTGGCAGCCTCACCGGCGTGCGACGTGCCACGCGCGAGGAGCTGGTCAGAGTCGTGGGAGCCAAGGCCGCCGGGGCCGTACTCGCGCACTTTGCGTCGCAGCGATGACGGACCAGGCGCGACAAATCCTTGAAAAACCGTGGGTTTTGCCTTACGCTTAGGCGTCCTGCTGACGTTCGGCCTGCAGAGTTGTGAATCAATCGCCCGACTTCGTTTCCGCCGTCATCCCGTTCATCATCGTGTTGCTCTCGTTGACGATTCACGAGGCGTCGCACGCGTGGACGGCGTATCGCCTTGGCGATCCGACGGCCAAGCTGCTCGGCCGCATCTCGCTCAACCCCATCGTCCACATCGATTTGATCGGCACCATCATCCTGCCGCTCATCGCCGCCTTCAGCAACTTGCCGATCATCGGGTGGGCGAAGCCGGTGCCGGTGAACGTGAGCCAGCTCCGGCAGCCGCGGCGGGATTTCATGCTCGTCGCGGCCGCCGGACCTGCGAGCAACCTCCTTCAGGCGCTGGTCATCGCCATCCTCTTTCACGTGATGCCGCTCGAGCACATCGGGCTCTGGAACCTGAACTGGCCGAATGTGTTTCGCCGCGCGGCCGACATCAATATTCTTCTGGCCGTGTTCAACATGATCCCCGTGCCGCCGCTCGACGGCGGCAACGTGCTCGCCGGCCTCCTGCCGCGCGACGCGGCCGCCACGTTCGAGCGGTTGCGGCCGTTCGGGTTCCTCCTCCTGTATGCGCTGATGTTCACGGGCGTGCTGAGCGCGCTCATCCTGCCGCCCACGGACTTTCTGATGGAGCTGCTCGGACTGTGAAGCCACGCGTTGTCTCCGGCATGCGCCCGACCGGCAAGCTTCACCTCGGACACCTCGTCGGGGCGCTGAACAACTGGGCCTCGCTCCAGGACGAGTATGATTGCTTCTATTTCGTGGCCGATTGGCACGCGCTGACGAGCGACTACGCCGACACGTCCGAGATCGTCGCCAACGCCTACGACATGGCCGCGGACTGGATTGCCGCAGGCCTCGACCCCGAGCGCAGCACGCTCTTCATTCAGTCGCTCGTGCCGGAGCACGCCGAGCTCTTTCTGCTGCTATCGATGCCGACGCCGATTCCGTGGCTCGAGCGCGTGCCGACCTACAAGGAGCAGATGCAGCAGCTCACCGAGAAGGACCTGTCGACGCTGGGCTTCCTCGGCTATCCGCTGCTGCAGACGGCGGACGTCATCATCTACGATGCCCGCTACGTCCCGGTCGGTGCCGATCAGGTCGCGCACCTCGAGCTCAGCCGCGAGATCGTGCGCCGGTTTCACAATTTCTACGGCCAGCTGTTCGTGGAGCCCGATCCGCTGCTGACCAGGATCTCGCGCCTGCCAGGGCTCGACAACCGCAAGATGTCGAAGAGCTACGGGAACACCATCAACCTTTCAGACGACCCGGAAACGGTGCGGAAGAAGGTGATGCAGATGTATACCGATCCGAAGCGCGTGCGGGCGGACGTGCCGGGAACGGTCGAAGGCAACCCGGTCTTCGACTACCATGACGCATTCAATCCCGATCTCGCGGAGGTCGAGGACCTGAAGACGCGATACCGTGCGGGCAAGGTCGGGGACGTCGAAGTCAAGGTCAAGCTCGTCAAAGCGCTGAACACGTATCTGGATCCGATGCGGGCACGGCGGTCGGAAGTGCTGGCGAAGCCCTCGGCGCTGCGCGACATCCTGCACGAGGGGTCGCGGAAGGCACGGGCGGTTGCGCAGGAAACCATGGCGCGCGTCCGGAGCGCGGTCAGGTTGGACTATCGGTAACAATGCTGAGTGCTGACTGCTGAATGCTGACGTGAACTTCGACATGAGTTATTTCTTGCCAACTTCGACGTTCAGCATTCATTTCAGCATTCAGCACTCAGCATTCAGCATTGTCTATGGGCTCCCAAATGGAACACGCTGAATTCGAATCCATCCTCGAGGCCTACCCGGTCAGGCTCGACAACTTCGAGGGCCCCCTCGATCTGCTGCTGCACCTCATCAAGCAGAGCGAGGTGAACATCTACGACATTCCGATTGCGCTCATCACGAAGCAGTACCTCGAATACATCGACTTGATGCAGGAGATGAACCTCGACGTCGCCGGGGAGTTCCTGGTGATGGCGGCGACGCTCATCCACATCAAGTCACGCATGCTCCTCCCGCGACCCGACCCCGCGCAGGAGGATCCAGACGAAGATCCGCGCGAGGCGCTGGTGCGGCGTCTGCTGGAACACCAGAAGTTCAAGGCGGCGGCCGAGCTCCTGCACGAGCGCGAGACGCTGCGCAGCGCGCAGTGGACCCGGCCCGATGGCCCGATCACCGAGATTGCCGGCGAAGCGCCGGAGCCCGAGATCGAAGTCGACCTCTTCAGCCTGATCAGTGCGTTCCGCAGCGTCGTGGAACGCTCGAAGCAGCGGCCCAAGGTCTACCTGCCCTCCGAGCAGATCCCGATCGAAGATCGAATCGAGGCGCTGCTCAGCAGGCTGTCGGAGACCGACGCGTGCGGCTTCGAGGATCTGTTCGCGGACGTCCAGACGCGCGCGGGGCTGATTGTCACGTTCCTCGCGTTGCTCGAGATGATCCGGCTCAAGCTGGTGCGCGTCTACCAGGGCGGCGCCATGGGACCCATCCGGATCTACAAGCGAGCCCGGCCGACCGACGCGCCAAAGCCGTTGCTCGATCCCGAAGCGAGGCACGCCGAAGAGGTGGCTCTCGCCGGGACAGACGCCGAGAAGAAGGACGAACAGATTTGAAAGCCGAGGGCAACAGTGTCTGACTACCTCAAGCCGATCATCGAAGCCTTGATCTTCGCGTCGCCTGAACCGTTGACGAGAAAGGTGCTGTACAAGCTCCTCGACGACGAGCCGAAGGAGGATGTCGACGCCGCGCTCCAGGCCGTCGTGGCCGACTACGCGCGGCCGGGCGGGCTCCAGCTCGTCGAGGTCGCCGGCGGATATCAGATCGTCACGCGAGCCGAGCTGCACGACTGGGTCCGCAAGCTCTTCCACGAGCGGACCACGCAGAAGCTGTCCGTGCAGTCGCTCGAAACGCTGGCGGTCATCGCGTACAAGCAGCCCATCACGGCGCCGGAGATCGCCGAGATCCGTGGCGTCACCAGCAGCGGCGGCGTGCTGTCGACCCTCATCGAGCGCAAGCTCATCAAGACCGTCGGACGGAAGCAGGTGATCGGGCGCCCGTTCATGTACGCGACGACACGGGAGTTCCTCGAGCGCTTCGGCCTCAACGACTTGAACGACCTGCCGAAGGTCGAAGAGATGTCCGACGCGCTCGGCTTCGAGCTCCCGAGCGGCCTGCTCGAGCCGACGGCGGCACCGAGCGCGCTCCCGTTCGAGGATGTCGAGGCGACCGACAAGACGGTGCACAATGACAGCGAGAGCGCGAAACTTCAGTTCCGCGTCAGCGAGAGCTCCTACGATAGTGACGCGGTTGTCACGAATGACAGGAGACCAGGAGACCAGGAGCGGTCTTGCTCTTTCAAGGATCGTCCTGCCCTCCTTGTCGCCTGACCTCCTGTAAGAATGCTGCCATGCCCATCCGCCTTCAGAAGATCCTCTCCGCTGCGGGCGTCGCGTCTCGGCGGACAGCGGAGACGCTCATCACGCAGGGGCGTGTCACCGTCAACGGCAAGACGGTGACCGAGCTCGGGTCGAAGGCGGATCCCGCCGCCGACGAGATCAAGGTCGATGGCCGCCGCCTCCCCAAGTCGAAGGGCAATCAGTACATCCTCCTCAACAAGCCGCGCGGCTACATCACGAGTCGATCGGATCCGAAGCACCGGCCGACGGTGATCGACCTGCTGGCCCAGGGAGGCGTGCACGGCTATATCTACCCGGTCGGCCGGCTCGACTTCGATTCGGAAGGCCTGTTGCTGCTGACGAGCGACGGGGAACTGGCCGCGCGCCTCACGCATCCCCGTCACGGCGTGGCGCGCGAGTACGAAGTGCGCGTGCGCGGCGTGCCGGACCGCCACGCGCTCGAACGCCTCGCGCGCGGCGTCACGTTCGACGGCCGGCGGACCGCGACCGCCGAGGTGCGGCTCCGCCGAACTTTCGAGTCGGAATCCGGCCCGCAGGGGATTCTCTCGCTGGTGCTTCACGAAGGGCGCAACCGTCAGGTCCGCAAGATGCTCGACGCCATCGGCCACCCGGTCGTTCAGCTCAGGCGTGTCCGAATCGGACCTGTCGCGGACGACCGGCTCAAGCTCGGGCACTTCAGGGCGTTGACGCCGGCCGAGATTGCCGCACTCAAGAAGGGGGCGCCGGGTCCGGCGTTCAAAGATGGCGACGACGTGCCTACCGCGACAGGACGTCCGACCAGAAGCCGACCAGCGCCCAGACGTCCCGCACGCCCACGTCCCGCTCGACCTCGGCGTGGGTGATGAGCGGGGTCACGAGCGCATGCGCCTCGGCGCCGACATCGGTGAGAGTCCTGGCGAGCGCGTTCGTTTCCGCGGCTGGAATCACGTTGTCGCCCGCCCCGTGCAGCAGATAGACCGGAGCCCGCGGGGGCGGCGAGAGCGCGGGTGAGAGCGACCGGTCGCCGCCAAGGGCGGTGACGTGCGGCAGCAGAATCGGTCCCAGGTGAGCGACGTCTCGTTCGTTCACGTAGTGCATCAACGTCCGCGCCGGCTCGGGGAGTGCAGACTCGAGCCCGCGGGCGCGTTCGAACTCCGCGGCCGACTGCGCTTTGTCGACGAGATCGAGCCTCGACGCGTCGAGGAACGTCAGGAGAGCCTGTCGCAGCATCCTGACCTGCTCGGCCGGTACCAGGCGGTCAGCCACACCGAGCAGGATGATCACCACGCCGTAATCGTGCGGCGCCCGTCGCGTCCCGTCGGCCTGGATTCCCGTGCAGAGATAGCGAAGCGTCCGGGGGAGCTCTCCGTGCCCGCCGATCGAGACGACCTCGGCGACGCGGTTCTGAAGCGCGGGACGTCCGGCGGCGACGATCGACAGGCCACCGGCAAAGCTGATCCCCATCATGCCGACACGGCCGTCCGGCGCCAGGTCGCGCTGCTGCGAGAGCCACGCCGCTGCATCCTCGATGGCATCGGTGGTCTCCGGCGAAATCGTGTAGCGCGCGAGATCCGGCGGGCCGACGGTGAGGACGGGATGCCCCATCGACGCGAGGTCGCGCGCGAAGTTCATGAGTCGCGGTTCGTCCACGCCAGAGGCGTGGACGCCTGGCACGAGCAGGAAGGCCCGTCGCCGTTCGCTTCGTGGCAGGTACTGGCGTGCAGGAAGGACGCCAGCCCGCCACGGGATCGCCAGCGGCTGCTCGGTGACCTCGCGCGTCTCCCATTCGGATACGGTGCGGGCGATTCCCTGCATGCCGGCGGCTTGCACGACGAACGCAGCGCCGCGTACGTAGTCGTGCGCGGCAAAATAGCCGGCGACCAGCGCAAGAAGAAGAACCCCAACGAGTACCGTCGCGCGTCGACGCCACCGCATGCCGGGAGGATAATAGCAGCGTGACGCCACCGACAGGGAAAGGCCGGCGAGACCCGCACGCGACCAGCCGGCGCCTGATCATCGCCATCGACGGCCCTTCGGGTGCCGGAAAGGGGACGATCGCGCGAGAAGTGGCCCGGCGCCTGGAGTACCGCCACATCGATACCGGGGCGATGTACCGGGCGGTTGCGTGGAAGGCCTTGCAGGAGGGTGTCGACCTGGCAGACGAGCAGGCCAGCGCCGACGCCGCGCAACGCGCGCATCTGGTCGTCGGCGACGGCGTGGTGCTGGTCGATGGTCACGACGTGGCGCGCGCGATCCGAACGCCGGAAATCGATTCCGCGTCGGCCGCCGTGGCGCGCCAGCCTTCTGTGCGCGACGTCCTCATCAGGCAGCAGCGCGAGATGGGTCGAGGGGGCGGGATCGTCATGGAGGGGCGCGACATCGGGACGGTGGTCTTTCCCGACGCGGACGTGAAAATCTATCTCGACGCCGCGCCCGAGGAACGGGCCAGGCGCCGCGCGCTGGATCCTTCCCATTCACTCAGCGAGCGAGCCGCCACCGTGGGGGATGTCGCGACGGCGCTCGAAGCGCGCGATCGCAGCGACCGCACGCGAAGCACGTCGCCGTTGACCCGCGCAGACGATGCCGTCGAGATCGACACGACCGGGATGGCAGTCGAGGACGTGATTGAGCGCGTACTAGCGCTGGTGCGCGACCGGTTGAAAGTCTGAAGTCTGACGTTTGAAGTCTGAAGTGGGGAAGTTTGAAGTCTGAAGTACGAAGTTGAAGTGTGAAGTTGACGTGTGAAGTAGGAAGTTGAAAGTAGGAAGTTGAAAGTAGGAAGTTGAAAGTAGGAAGTAGGAAGTCGAAGTGGGGGTTTCCAGCGCTTCGAGTTTCCCGTCCGTCGGGAGTGTCCACTCCACGTCACACTTCTGACTTCCCACTTCCGGCTTCCTACTTCAGACTTCCACTTCAGACTTCCCCTTCCAACTTCCAACTTCAAACTTCCCCACTTCAGACTTCAAACGTCAGACTTCAAACTTTCATAGATGCTATTCATCGTGCTCCGGGTAGTCCTCGGCGGACGCCGGGTCGAGCTCCCAACGATGGCGGTCCCGCTCAGCGATCTTCTCGGCCGCCTTCAGCTCTTCGCTGTCCTCGGTACTGCACGCCCAACGCTTTCCCGATGTCATCGACGCGGTCCTGATCCGGCGTCGGGTTGTCGCCCCCCGGAGCTTCATCACCGGTGGAATACGCGTCTTCCCAGCTCGCGTCGACGTCGCCGCCGGTCAGCTCCGGGCTGGTTTCGTTGTGCTGCAACCGCGCTTCGCGCATTCCCTGGCGGCCCGACCGCGCCGCTGACGGAGTACGGTCCAGGTCGAGCGACGACGGTGGAGTCGGAACGTTGTCCTCGAGCTCGGGGAGATGACGGCGGTTCCGATCGAGCGAGAGGGGAGTCCGGGGACGGTTGGTCAGGGCGTCCTTGGGGAAGCGGCTCGGCTTTGCCGCCGGCTTCGCGGCCGCGACCGTTGGCTTGGCCGTTTTCGGCGCCGGTTTTTTCGTGGCCGGCTTGCCGATCCCCGATGGGGCTCGTCTGGCGACCGCCCGCTTCGCGCGTGCCGGACGCAGGACGGGGGTCTTTTTTGCGGCCCTCTTGGGCGCCTTTCTCGGGCGTGCGGTCTTGCGTGAGGTCTTCGCCCGGCTGCTCGCCCGGCTCCTCGATGAGCGCCGCTTTTTTGCCGATCGTGACGAAGAGCTTGTCGAGCGGCGGGCGGCGGCCCGGGGGGAACTGCGCTTCGGTCGGCTTGCGCTCCTGCCGGTCGGTCGTTTCCTGGCCATGGCGGTTTGACTCCGTGCCCCTAAGTGTTGTATCTTCTTCTGCTTATCGCCAATCAGAAGCGATGCACATTACAGCCCGCCGAGAGCTGAGATACTTGGCAGTAGATCGAGGAGGACCCGTTTAGATGGCCACTGATAACTCGCAGCAAATCAAACCCCAAGGAGGTGCAATCGACGATTCCATCGACCCGCAGGAATACGCGCGCCTGCTGGACCTTTACGATAGCAGCTTCCGCAACATCGCGGAAGGTGAAGTCGTCAAGGGCACTGTCCTGAAAGTCACCCCGTCGGAAGTCATCGTCGACGTCGGCTACAAGTCCGAAGGCATCATCGCCATCGACGAGTTCGTCGACGAGACCGGTCAGATCTCCGTGCAGCCGGGCGACATCGTCGACGTCCTGCTCGAACGCACCGAGGACCGCGACGGCTACGTCGTGCTCTCGCGCGAAAAAGCCGAGAAGATGAAGATCTGGGACGACGTCGAGAAGGCCTACGCCGAGCGGAAGGTCGTCATCGGCCGCGTCATCGAGCGCATCAAGGGCGGCCTCGCAGTGGACATCGGCGTTCGCGCATTCCTGCCCGGCTCGCAGATCGACGTGCGCCCCGTCCGCAACCTCGATGCCCTGCGCGGGCAGGAGCTGCGGATGCGCGTCATCAAGGTCAACAAGAAGCGCGGCAACATCGTGCTCTCGCGGAAGGTCCTCCTCGAAGAGGAGAACGCGGAGAAGAAGAAGCACACGCTCGACACGCTCGCCGAGGCCAAGGTCCTCACGGGTGTCGTCAAGAACATCACCGACTACGGCGCGTTCATCGATCTTGGCGGCATCGACGGGCTGCTCCACATCACGGACATGTCGTGGGGACGTGTTTCCCACCCGTCGGAGCTCTTCAAGGTCAACGACGAGATCGACGTGATCGTGCTCAAGTACGACCCGGCGACCGAGCGCGTGTCACTCGGGCACAAGCAGCTCAAGAACGACCCCTGGTCGAACGTGATCGATCGGTATCCGGTCGGTGCGCGCATGAGCGGCAAGGTCGTGAGCCTGACCGACTACGGCGCGTTCGTCGAGCTCGAGCCAGGCGTCGAAGGGCTGATCCACGTGTCGGAGATGTCCTGGAGCAAGCGCGTCAAGCATCCGTCGAAGATTCTCAATGTCGGCGACAAGGCCGAGGCGATGGTGCTCGGCGTGGATCCCGGCGCACGCCGCATTTCCCTCGGGCTCAAGCAGGTCGAGAGCAATCCCTGGCACGAGCTGAGCGAGAAGTATCCGATCGGCACGACCATCACCGGCAAGGTCCGCAACCTGACCGAATTCGGCGCGTTCGTCGAGGTCGAAGAGGGCATCGACGGCCTGATCCACATTTCGGACATGTCCTGGAGCAAGCGCCTGAAGCACCCGTCGGAGGTGCTCAAGAAAGGCGATACGGTCGAGGCGATGGTGCTCAACATCGACGCCGAGAACCAGCGCTTGTCCCTGGGGCTCAAACAGCTGCAGACCGATGTCTGGGATGAGTTCTTCACCCAGCAGCACGTCGGCGACGTCGTCGAGGGCAAGGTGGTTCGCGTGACCACCTTCGGCGCGTTCGTCGAGCTGGCCGAGGGCATCGAGGGGCTCATCCACGTGTCGGAGTTCGACGACTCGGCGCATGCCGGCAAGGACGAGAAGCTCGAGCTGAAGGTGGGCGAGAACTATCAGATGAAGATCATCAAGCTCATTCCCACCGAGCGGAAGATCGGGTTGAGCATCCGCGCGCTCAAGAGCGACGAGTTCCGGGCCGACTGGGAAGCGTACTCGGAGACGACCGGGAGGCCTGAAGTGACGCTGGGCGATCACTTCAAACATCAACAGTGACAGTCGGCAGTCGTCACTCGTCAGTCGTCGGTCACAGTCGTCAGTGCCGAGTCGTCAGTCGCCAGTTCCAGTCGACATTCGGAGTCGACATTCCGAGTCGACGGTCGGTCGTCGATTCGCGACGGCCGACTGAGACTGACTGACTGCCGACTGGAACTGGCGACTGACGACTCGGCACTGACGACTGTGACTGACGACAGACGATTGTCGACTGTCGACTGTCGCTGACAGCGAAGGGTCCAACATGAACACCGGTAGCATGACGAAAGCGGAGCTCGTGGAGGAAGTGTCACGCGTCTCCGATCTGACCAAGAAACATTCCGAGGTCATCGTCGACACCGTTTTCAAGAGCATCATCGACGCGCTCCATCGCGGGGAGAAGATCGAGCTGCGGGGGTTCGGCAGCTTCCGCCTGCGCCGGCGCGAGCCACGCAAGGGCCGCAATCCGAAGACCGGCGACAAGGTGGACGTGCCGCCGAAGAAGGTGCCGTACTTCAAGCCCGGCAAGGAATTGAAAGAGCTCATCAACCGGGAGGCAGAAGGGGCGGCTGCGCCGGTGTTGCCCTCGCCCCTGCCGACGCCCGGATCAGACCTCGGCGGCGTGTAGCGTCGCCGGCTGAGGGCCGAAGTCGTCCGTCTTCTGCCTTGACTTCGGCATTCAGCATTCAGCATTCAGCATTGCATGGATCACCTCTGGTCCCCCTGGCGGCTGGCTTACGTGACGCGGACCGGTGGCCAGGCTGGCTGCGTGTTCTGCGAGGCGCTGGCGGGGAGGATGGCTCGCTCGTCGTCTTTCGCGGCGTCACCTGCTACATCATCCTCAACAAATATCCCTATAACAACGGGCACCTGATGGTCGTGCCCAACCGCCACGTGGCGTCTCTCGGCGAGGCCACGGGCGCTGAGCTCTGCGAGCTCATCGAGCTGGCGCGCCGTGCCGAGGTGGCCGTGAGGGAGGCGTACGCGCCGCACGGCCTCAACTTGGGGATCAATCTGGGCAAGTCGGCCGGCGCCGGGATTCTGGATCACCTGCACATGCACGTCATACCGCGCTGGAACGGGGACACCAACTTCATGACGGTCGTCGGGGAGACCCGCGTCCTGCCCGAGGACCTGTTGGTCACGGCAGAGCGGCTGAGGCCGGTTTTCGAGAAGCTGAAGGAGCTAGAAGCTGTCCTCATGATCCTCGAACTCACCGACGATCAGAAGGCCTTTCAGACGAAGGTCGCCCGGTTCGCGACGGATCGCGTCGCGCCCGCGGCCGCGGCCATCGACGAACAGGGCGCGTTCCCGCGCGAGCTTGTGCGCGAGGCGGCTGCGATCGGGTTGATGGGCGTGACCGTCGGCGCGGAGTGGGGCGGAGCCGGCAAGCGACTACATCAGCTACGCGCTCGCCGTCGAAGCGCTGGCCAACGCGAGCGCGGTCGTCGCCGTGATTGCGGCTGTCAACAACTCGCTCGTCGTGGAGCCCATCGCTCGCTTCGGCTCGGATTCCCAGAAACACACGTGGCTTCGGCGTCTCGCGAGCGGCGAGTCGCTCGGCGCCTTCGCGCTATCCGAAGAGCACGCCGGGTCCGACGCGGCGAATCAGCAGACCGTCGCGCGGCTCGATGATCGCGGCTACGCGCTCAACGGCCGCAAGGTGTGGGTGGCCAACGCCGAGGCCGCGGACCTGGTCATCGTCTTTGCGGCGACGCAGCCCGGCCTGCGCGGCCGCGGCGTCAGCGCTTTCCTCGTGCCGATGGACAGCGCAGGGATGACGCGAGTGGCGGCCGCCGATTCGCTCGGCGTGCGCGGTCTCGGCTGCCTGGACCTCGAGTTCCATGATGTGCGCGTCGACGCCGAGTGTCTGCTGGGAGCGCCGGGTGATGGATTCCGCATCGCGCATGTGGGCGCTCGAGGGCGGCCGGGTGGCGATTGCGGCGCAGGCGCTCGGCGTCGGCGAGGCGGCGCTCGCCGCCGCCGTCGAGCACGCCAGGACCCGCGCGGCGTTCGGTCAGCCCATCGGCAACTTCCAGGCCATCCAGTGGATGATCGCCGACATGGCCGCCGAGCTCGACGCGGCGCGGATGCTGACGATGAAGGCCGCCGATCTCGTGGGGCGCGGCGAAGACAACGGCCGCGCGCGCGCGGCCACGCCCCATGCCTCGATGGCCAAGCTCTTCGCGTCAGAGGCCGCCCACCGTGCGGCGGACAAAGCGATGCAGATTCTGGCGTCGAAAGGGTACCGGCGCGGCTCCGTCGTCGAACGCCTCTTCAGGGACGTGCGCGCCACCGAGATCTATCAAGGGACATCCGAGGTCCAGCGGATGGTGATCGCCGAGCACATTCTTCAGTAGAGGCGGGTGGCTTTGGCTCTAGGCTTTAGCAAGATCTGGGAGTCCGTGGTCGAAGGTTTACCTAAAGCCTAAAGCCTAAAGCCGAGAGCTAGCCCAGAATCTGTTTGGCAATCGTCTGGAGCTGCAGGTTGGAGGTCCCCTCGTAGATTTGGCCGATTTTTGCGTCGCGGAACAGCTTCTCGACCGGGTAGTCCTTGACGAACCCGTTGCCGCCGAGCAGGTTGACCGCGAGTGACGATGTGCGCTCTGCGACTTCCGACGAGAAGATCTTGCAGATCGCCGCTTCGGTCAGGAACGGCCGGCCCGCATCGCGCAGCCGGGCGGCGTTGTAGACCGTCAGCTTTGCGGCCTCGATCTCCATCGCCGCGCGGGCAATCTGGAACTGGACGCCCTGAAAGTCGGCGATGGCCTTGCCGAACTGCCTGCGTTCCTTCGTGTACGTGATTGCGTGCTCCAGCGCGCCGCGCGCGAGCCCGATCATCTGCGCGCCGATACCGATGCGGCCCTCGTTGAGCGTTTCGATCGCGGTCTTGTACCCCTTGCCGACCTCGCCGAGGATGTGCCCCTTCGGCACGCGGCACTCCTCGAAGATGAGCTCGCAGGTGCTGCTCGCCCGGATGCCGAGCTTGTCCTCTTTCTTGCCGACCGAGAAGCCAGCCGTCCCGCGCTCGACGAGGAAGGCCGTGATGCCGCGGTAGCCCGCCTCGGGGTTGACCGTGGCAAATACGATGAAGAGGTTGGCTTCGTTGCCGTTGGTGATCCAGAGCTTTCGCCCGGTGAGCACGTAGGCGTCGCCGTCCTCTATCGCGCGCGTCGTGAGCGCGAAGGCGTCGCTGCCGGACCCGGCCTCCGAGAGGGCGTACGCTCCGACTGTGTCCGACGCCAGCGCGGGGAGCCACCGGCGCTTGACGTCGTCGCTACCCAACCGCAGGACCGCGTTGATGACCAGCGTGTTCTGGACGTCGACCAGCACGCCGATCGACGGGTCGACCCGCGACAGTTCTTCGACCGCCAGCACGGCATGAAAGAAGCGGCCGCCGGCGCCGCCGTGGGTCTCGGGGACCTCGATCCCCATCACCCCGAGGTCGAAGAGCCGGTCGATGAGCGCCCGCGGGATCTTCGCGTGCTCGTCCATTTCGCGGACGAGGGGCCGGACCTGCGCCTCGGCAAATGCCCGCACGCTGTCGCGGAAGATTGTCTCGTCATCCTCGAGAACGGTAAGGGGTTGGACGTGTTCGGCGATGTTTTCGGTCACGACCCGCAGGTCCTCAGTTTGTCCCGGCTTGTAGAACGCCGATGTTATCATTGCCGGAGCGAGCCGGCCGGCGCTTCAGGACGTCTTAACTCGTGGACCGGAGCCTTATGCGACACCTTACCCTCGGCAGCGCCGGCCTCGCGGTGGCACTTCTGGCGGGCGCGCATCCGTCGGCGCGACAGGCACCGCCGCCGGCTCAACAGCAGCCACCGGCGACGCCTCCTGCCACCACGCCACCTGCGACTGCGAACCCGCAACAGGATCAGCAGCCGCCGCCGCGCATCCGCACCGGCATCAACTACGTCCGAGTCGACGCGATCGTCAGCGACCGTCAGGGAAACCCCGTCTTCGACCTCAAGCAGGACGAGTTCCGCATCAAGGAAGACGGCAAGCCGCAGGTCATCGAGTCGTTCTCGGTCGTCAGGATCGACGATTCGGTCACCCAACAGCTCGACAGTCCTCCGCCGCGCGAAATCCGCTCGATCTTCGAGGAGCAGCGCGAGGCGCAGCGGCCGGATGTCCGCCTGTTCATCATTCTGCTGGACGACTACCACGTGCGCCGCGGCAACGACATGTCCGTGCGCAAGCCGCTCATCGACTTCATCGAGAATCAGCTCGCTCCGGCGGACATGGTCGCGATCATGTATCCGCTGACGCCGATAACGGGCCTCACTTTCACCCGCAACCGCCGCGAGCCTGGTCGAGCGCGGTCGAGCACTTCATGGGACGGCGCTTCGACTACAAGCCGATGAACGAGTTCGAGGAGCGCTACTCGAATTACCCCGCCGCCACGGTCGAGCAGGTCCGCAACCAGGTCGTGATGACGGCGCTCAAGGGCGCGGCGATTCGCCTCGGCGGCCTGCGCGAAGGCCGCAAGTCGATCATCTTCGTCAGCGAAGGATTCACCACCATCCTGCCGCCGCAGTTGAACGATCCGAACGCCTCGATGCCGGGTATTGGCAACTCGGCCAGGGGCACGTCCGTGCAGAACAGCGATCGGGCGGATTTCTCCGCGCAAGTCGAACATGGTCTCGGACATGAGCCTCATCTTCACGGAGATGAACCGGAATAACGTGTCCATCTACTCGATCGACCCAAGGGGGCTGGCCGCCTTCGAGTACGACATCAATCAGGGCATCGGGCTGCAGACCGACCGCAAGCATCTCGAAATGGCGCTCGACACGCTGCGCGCGCTCGCCGAGAACACGGATGGCAAAGCCATCGTCAACCGCAACGATCTCGGCAAGGGCATGCAGCAGATCATGCGCGACGCGAGCGGCTATTACCTCATCGGCTACACCTCGGCGCAAGCCCCGACCGACGGCAGGTTCCACAAGATTGACGTCGACGTCACGCGCCGGGGTGTGGACGTAAGGGCGAGAAAAGGCTACTGGGCGTACACCGCAGAGGATGTGGCGCGTGCGGAGGCGCCCAAGGTCGAAGCGCCGCCCGCGGTGACCGCCGCGCTCGCCACGCTCGTCGACCCGCCGCGCGGCCGTCCCGCGCGCTTCTGGATTGGGACGTCGCGCGGCGAGAACGGCAAGTCGCAAGTCACTTTCGCGTGGGAGCCGATTCCGCCCGTGCCCGGCGAGCGGCGTCCAGGCGATGAGAGCGTCTCGCGCGTGACGTTGACAGCCCTCTCGCCAGACGGGCGGCCGCTCTTCCGCGGGCGTGTTCCCGAGCAGAGCGCCGGGGCGCCGCTGCCGACGTCCGGCACGGCGGGCGGGCGCCGCGAGCTCGACCTTCGATGTGCCGCCGGGACGGATGCAGTTGCGGATGATGGTCCAGACCGCGACGGGCCAGGTCATGGATTCGTCGACGAGCGACGTGACGGTCCCCGACTACACGACGCCGCAGGTGTCGCTCGGAACGCCGCGCCTGTTCCGTGCCCGGACGCCGCGCGATGTCCAGTCGCTCAAAGCGAGTCCCGGCGCGGCGCCGTCGAGCGATCGGACGTTCGCTCGCACCGAGCGGCTGCTCGTCCGCGTGGACGCTTACGCGCCCGGGACCGCACCGCCTGCCGTCACGGCGCGCCTCTTGAACCGCGCCGGCACGCCGATGTTCGACGTGCCCGTGCAGATGTCGGATGCGGGTGCCGCGGAGATGGAGCTGGTGTTCGCCTCGCTGGCTGCGGGAGAGTATCTTCTGGAGCTCAATGGCAAGGCCGACGCCGGCACGGCGCAGGAGGTGCGTGGCGTTCAGGGTGAGATGAGTCTAGCATCAGCTATCAGCTGATAGCTGAGTCACGCGTACATCCCCCGCATCCTCGTGACCGTTGCCACGCGGCTGATCGCGACAATGTAAGCGGCCGTTCGCAAGTCGGTCTTGTATTTGATCGACGTCTGCAGCACGTCGTTGAAGGCTTCGCACATCTTCGTCTCGAGCCGCTGGTTCACTTCGTGTTCCTCCCAGAAGTACCCGTGGCGGTCCTGGACCCACTCGAAATAGGACGTCGTGACGCCGCCGGCGTTGGCCAGGATGTCCGGAATGACGAAAATCGCCCCGCTCGTGCAGTTGCCGGTGTGCTTCAGGGGTTGTCGGACCGTTGGCGCCCTCCGCGACGATCTTGGCCTTGATCATCGACGCGTTCTCCTCGGTGATCTGGTTCTCGAGCGCCGCGGGCACGAGGACGTCGACATCGAGTGCGAAGAGCTGGTCGTTCTCGAGCGGGTCGCCGCCAGGGAAACCGTCGATCGTCTTGTTCTGCTTCGCGTACTCGATCATCTGCGTGATGTCGAGCCCCGCTCGGATTGTGGACGCCGCCTTTCCAATCGGTGACGGCGACGATCTTCGCGCCGAGCTTCGCGATCAGATCGGCCGAGACCGAGCCGACGTTGCCGAATCCCTGCACGGCCACGGTCATGCGCGAGATGTCGAGACCGAGATGCTTGGCTGCCTCGCGCGTGACGATCATCACCCCGCGTCCGGTCGCCTCGCGTCGTCCGAGCGATCCGCCCATCTCGATCGGCTTGCCGGTGACGACGGCCGTCGAGGTGTGCCCGACGTGCATGCTGTAGGTGTCCATGACCCACGCCATGACCTGATCGTTGGTGTTGACGTCGGGCGCGGGCACGTCCTTCTCGGGTCCAATCGCGTCGATGATCTCCGCGACGTAGCGGCGCGTGAGCGCCTCGAGCTCGCGCCGGGACATGCGCGTGGGGTCGCAGACGACGCCGCCCTTGCCCCCGCCGAACGGCACGTGAGCGACCGCGCACTTCCACGTCATCCAGGCGGCGAGCGCCGTGACTTCGTCGAGGATACGTCGGGGTGGTATCGAATGCCGCCTTTGGCGGGACCGAGCGTGATGTTGTACTGGACTCGATAGCCTGTGAACACCTCGATCTCGCCGTTGTCCATCTGGATCGGACACGAGACGATGATCTGGCGTTTGGGGTTCGTGAGGATCTTCCAGATGCCGGGGTCGAGCCCCAGCAAACGCGCCGCTCCATCGAACTCCTGGAGCATGGCGTTGAAGATGCTGCCGCCGCCTTCCATTGGTTCCCTCGAGCGCGGTCACCGCTCTTGACGCGGTCCCGCCGAAAAGCAAACAGACCAAACTACAGTGAGCGAAAGAGGGAAGTCAAGGATCACTGGATCGCGGCGGGTCCACGGGACCGCGGATTGATTCCAAGGACGCGGATCTCGCGGATCGGCTCACGGGACACGGATCTCGCGGATCTCATGGGGCGCGGAACCGCGAACGGTCACGGGACGCGTATCGGGCGGAATCTCCGGATTCGCCGCCAATCCGCGAGGTCCGCGTCCCATGAAAGAAGGCCGATCCGCGAGATCCGCGTCCCGTGAGAGAAGGGCTGATCCGAGATCCGCGTCCCGTGAGAGAAGGGCTGATCCGAGATCCGCGTCCCGTGAGAGAAGGGCTGATCCGCGAGATCCGCGTCCCGTGAGAGAAGGGCTGATCCGCGAGATCCGCGTCCCGTGAGAAAAGGGCCGATCGAGATCCGCGTCCCGTGGGAGAAGGGCCGATTCGCGAGATCCGCGTCCCGTGCGAGAAGGGCCGATTCGCGAGATCCGCGTCCCGTGCGAGAAGGGCCGATCCGCGAGATCCGCGTTCCGTTGAGAGTCGGCCTGCCCGCGAGATTAGCAACCGTGCGAGAAGAGGGCCAAGAGCGAGATCGCGTCCGATGAGACGGAGCCGCTCCGAAGTTGTCGTGCGCTTTCCGAAGGCCGTGAAGGACGGGACGTACCTGTTCACCGTGGCACGTGGAAATGACGATCACGAGCGCGGCACGTTCTACGTCACCAAAGTAACGGCCGGGGCGACTGGGGAGGGCACGGCGGGAGCCGAGGGCCGGCTGGTCCGGCCGGTGTGCAGGGAGAGGCAGGTCCGACTGGGCCGGAAGGTCCGGCTGGTCCAGCAGGAGAGCGTCACGCTGCGCAACAACACGGGTCGTGTCGCGCAGTAACGTGCAGTTTCGCGTCTGGGCCATCTGCATGGTGCAGCCGTAAATAGGCTATTCCGACCGATCGGCGAGCCGCGCGGGGTAGCGCGCGGCTCGTCGTGTCTTCACCGCTCCTCCAACCTTATCAATGCTCGCGGGGCCCCACCCCTGCTCGCTCTCGCGCGGCGACTTCGCGCCGCGCACGGGCCGCAGGCGCGGCCGTGCATCTCGCGGGCTATAATGACTTGGCCCATGAAAGTCACCGCCGAAACCGATAAGCAGCGCTGGGAGCGGGAGATACTCGGGCCCACGCTGAAGAAGGCGCCTGAGGGTCTTGGGCCGTTCACGACGATCTCCGGGCGCCCGATCGACCGGCTGTACACGGCCGACGACCTCACCGACTTCGACTTTTCCCGCGACCTCAATCACCCCGGAGCCTTCCCGTACACGCGCGGCATCCACCCGACCGGCTATCGCGGCAAGCTCTGGACGATGCGGCAGTTTGCCGGGTTCGGCACGCCGGAGGAGACCAACGCGCGCTACAAGACGCTGCTCGAGGCGGGCGGTACGGGCCTGAGCGTCGCCTTCGATCTGCCGACGCTCATGGGCCGCGATCCCGACCACGAGCTGTCGCTCGGGGAGGTGGGGAAGTGCGGCGTCAGCATCGTCTCGCTCGCCGACATGGAACGGCTCTTCGACGGCATCCGCCTCGCCGACATCACGACGTCGATGACGATCAACTCGCCGGCGTCGATGATCTTCGCGATGTACCTCGTCGTTGCCGAGAAGCAGGGCGCGGACTGGCGGACGCTGTCGGGCACGATCCAGAACGACATCCTGAAAGAGTTCATCGCGCAGAAGGAGTACATCTATCCGCCTCGCGAGTCGATGCGGCTCATCACTGACGTGTTCGCGTTCTGCGCGAAGGAAGTGCCGCGCTGGAACACGGTCTCGGTGAGCGGATATCACATCCGCGAGGCCGGCTCGACGGCGCTGCAGGAACTGGCGTTCACGCTCCGCGACGGGATCGAGTACGTGCAATACGGCATCGACGCAGGCCTCGACGTCGACGATTTTGCCCCGCGGCTCTCGTTCTTCTTCAATTCGCACAGCGACTTCTTCGAGGAGATCGCCAAGTTCCGCGCGGCGCGCAAGCTCTGGGCGGACGTCATGCGCGATCGGTTCCATGCCCGGCACGAGCGATCGTGGAAGCTGCGGTTCCATACGCAGACCGCGGGCGTCTCGCTGACGGCGCAGCAGCCGTACAACAACGTGGTCAGGACGGCGTTGCAGGCGCTGGCGGCCGTGATGGGTGGGACCAACTCGCTCCATACGAACTCGCTCGACGAAGCCCTGGCGCTCCCGACGGCGCAGTCGGCGACGCTGGCCCTGCGGACCCAGCAGATCATCGCGCACGAAAGCGGCGTGACGAACACGGTGGATCCGTTCGGCGGCTCGTATTTCGTCGAGCGGCTGACGCTCGACATGGAGCGGGGCGCCAGGGAGTACTTCGACGTCATCGATCGCATGGGGGGGATGGTGGAAGCGATCGAGGAAGGGTACCCGCAGAAGGAAGTCGCGGAAGCGTCGTACCGGTTCCAGGAGGCAGTCGAGCGCCGCGAGAAGGTCATCGTCGGCGTCAACGACTTCATCCAGGACGACGAGGCGCGGATGCCGATTCTCTACATAGACGACGCGACTGCCGTCACGCAGCTGGCCAGGCTCGAGCAGCTGCGGGCCGCGCGGGACGCCGATCGGGTGCGGCGCTCGCTCGACGCGCTCGCCGAAACGGCGCGCGGCCGCGGTAACACGATGTATCCGCTGATCGAATGTGCGCGCGCGTACGCCACGGTTGGAGAAATGTGCG
Organism: uncultured Acidobacteriota bacterium; assembly: GCA_963771395.1. Classification (GTDB taxonomy): domain Bacteria; phylum Acidobacteriota; class Vicinamibacteria; order Vicinamibacterales; family 2-12-FULL-66-21; genus DATBJJ01. The sequence goes on from CAVYTY010000014.1 coordinate 292,061, forward strand.
ACGCGTTGCGGCACGAGTGGGGCGAGTACGAGGAAGTGCCGATTATTTAGGCTTTAGGCTCTTGTGGCTCTCGCAAGAGCTTCGCGTCGCTATGGGAGGGTTTTGCTAGAGCCCTGAGCCTGAAGCCTAGAGCCGAGTTATGCGCAAAATCCGTGTCGTCATCGCGAAGCCCGGCCTCGACGGGCACGATCGGGGGGCCAAGGTGATCGCTCGCGCCCTCCGGGACGCGGGTATGGAGGTCATTTACACAGGCCTCCGCCAGACGCCGGACCAGATCGTTGCGGCCGCCCTGCAGGAGGACGCGGACGTGATCGGGTTGTCGATCCTGTCCGGCGCGCACATGCACATCTGTCCGCGCGTCATGGAGCTGCTCAAGGAACGAAATCTGGACGATGTGCTGGTGGTCGTCGGCGGGATCATCCCGGATGTCGACATCCCGAAGCTGGAGCGCGTCGGCGTGAAGGGCATCTTCCTGCCGGGGACGCCGATGCAGCGCATCATCGATTTCATCAACGAGCACGTGCGTGCGCGTGTGGAGCAAGTGTAGTGCGTCCCAAGCTGCTGCTGGCCGACGACAGCGTGACCATTCAACGCGTGATCGAGCTCACGTTCGCCGACGAGGACGTGGACGTGGTGGCCGTCGGCGACGGGCAGCAGGCGATCGACCGTGTGCGGACCGATCGTCCCGATATCGTGCTCGCCGACGTGGGGATGCCGGAGCGGGACGGCTACGAGGTGGCGGCCTTCATCAAAGGAGACCCCGAGCTCGCGCACATTCCCGTGCTCCTGCTGACCGGAGCCTTCGAGCCCATCGACGAAGCGAGAGCGCGCGCTGTCGGGTGCGATGGCGTTCTCGTCAAGCCGTTCGAGCCGCAGATGGTGATCAGCCGCGTGCGCGATTTGCTCGCCGGAAAGCGTGAGACAGGCCCTGCCGCGATCTCGTCGGGCGCCGGGGCGGCGCCCCAACCGGCCGCCGCTCCCCTCGACACTGGTGGATCGCTCGAAGCCTACTTCGACAGGCTCGACGCGGCGCTGGCCAGCAAGAGCGGGTCAGCGTCAAGCTTCGACACGGTACCTGTGGCGACGCCCGCGTCGAGCGTGACTCCGAGACCGCATCTCTCCGTCGCGCCGTCAGTCGTTGCCGTCAGGCCGTCACCCCATGCCGACCTGGACCTGACCGGCTGGAATCCGTCAGGTCTCGAGCCGGCTGAGAGAGCAGCGCCGAGTGCGCCGGTCGAGCACCGGCAGCCCCAGGCGCCGCCCGCCGACCAGCCACCACCGGTCATTCAGGCCAAGCCGCCCGACCCGCCGCCCGAGGTCCTCGCGGCCTTTAGCCCCGCGAGTCCGGTAAGTCTGGAGCAGGCCTTTGCCGCCCTGCTGGCTGCCGAGCAGGGACAGGCACTCGCCTTCCCGGGGCCCGTCGAGTCGGCGCCCACCGGATGGCCCGAGACGGTGCCCGAGGCGGTGATTGACGCGGTTGTCGCCAAAGTCATCGCCCGGATGGGTGATGAGACGATGCGGGCAGCCGTTCTCGATGCCGCCGAGCGGCTGGTGCGCGAGGAGATCGACCGGATCAAGAATGCCCGGTAGAGACCGTCTCACAAAACTTGCGGTGTTGTCCGTGTCGTCGCTGGCGAGAATTGTCCTTCATGTCTGACGGTGCTGAGCAGTCCCATCCAATCGCGGTTCCCGACAAGCCGGCGCTCGAGGGTTTAGAGCAGAAATGGACCGAGCGCTGGGACGCTGACGGGTTGTATCGATTCGATCGCACGCGGCCGCGCGCCGAGGTGTATGCGATCGACACGCCGCCTCCGACCGTCAGCGGCTCGCTGCACGTCGGCCACGTCTTTTCCTACACGCATACCGATGTCATCGCCCGCTTCCAGCGGATGCGCGGCAAGGCGGTGTTCTATCCGATGGGATGGGACGACAACGGGTTGCCGACCGAGCGGCGCGTGCAGAATTACTTCGGCGTGCGGTGCGATCCGTCGCTGCCATTCGATCCGGCGTTCGCGCCGCCAGAGAAGCCGGGCAAGCAGCCGATTCCGGTATCGCGGCCCAACTTCATCGATCTCTGCTCGCGGCTGACGGCCGAGGACGAGAAGGCGTTCGAGCGGCTGTGGCGTCACCTCGGTTTGTCGGTCGACTGGTCGATGACCTACGCCACCATCGGCCGCCGGGCGCAGCGGCTTTCGCAGGTGGCGTTCCTGCGGCTCGTCGCGCGCGGGCTCGCGTATCAGCTCGAGGCGCCGACGCTGTGGGACGTCGACTTCCGCACGGCCGTCGCCCAGGCCGAGCTCGAAGACCGCGAACAGCCGGGCGCTTATCATCGCATCCGGTTCGCCAGGCCCGGAGGGTTTGTCGAGATCGACACGACGCGGCCCGAGCTGATTCCGGCGTGCGTCGCGCTCGTCGCCCACCCTGACGATCCACGATATCAGCCTCTCTTTGGCTCCGAGGTCGTTACGCCGCTCTTTGGCGTACGCGTGCCGCTGCGGGCGCACGCGCTCGCCGACCCCGAAAAGGGTACCGGCGTGGCGATGATCTGCACCTTTGGCGACATCACGGACGTCGTCTGGTGGCGCGAGCTCGGCTTGCCCGTCCGCGCCGTCATCCAGGCGAACGGTACGTTCAAGCCCATCACGTGGGGCGAGGCCGTGTGGAGTGCGACCGATCCCGCGCGCGCGCAGCAGGCGTACGACCAGCTCTCCGGGCTGTCGGCGGTCAAGGCCCGCATCCGCACGGTCGAGCTTCTCCGGGAGAGCGGCGACCTTCTCGGCGAGCCACGGCCGATCACGCACGCCGTCAAGTTCTACGAGAAGGGCGACCGCCCGCTCGAGATCGTGACCAGCCGTCAGTGGTTCATCAAGACCATGGACGCGCGCGAGGCGCTCCTCGCTCGCGGCCGCGAGCTCGGCTGGCACCCGCCCTACATGCAGGCGCGGCTCGAGAACTGGATCAACGGGCTCGCCGGCGACTGGTGCATCAGCCGCCAGCGCTTCTTCGGTGTGCCTTTCCCGGTCTGGTATCGCGTGCGCGAGGACGGATCCGTCGACCACGACGCCCGGCTCCTGCCGCCCGAAGATCGGTTGCCCATGGATCCGTCGACCGACGTCCCCGACGGCTACGCCGCGGACCAGCGCGACCGTCCGGGCGGCTTCTCGGGAGACCCCGACATCATGGACACCTGGGCGACCTCGTCGCTGTCGCCCCAGATCGCCGGCGGGTGGATCGAGGATCCGGATCTCTTCGCGCGCGTGTTTCCGATGGACGTCCGCCCTCAGGCGCACGACATCATCAGGACCTGGCTCTTCTCGACGATGCTGCGGGCGGAGTACGAGCACGGGTCGGTGCCGTGGAAGAATGCGGCGATCTCCGGCTGGGTGCTCGACCCCGATCGCAAGAAGATGTCGAAGTCGAAGGGCAACGTCGTCACGCCGCTGGCGCTCCTCGAGGAGCACGGATCGGACGGCGTGCGCTACTGGGCGGCCAGCGGGCGGCCCGGCGCGGACACGGCGTTCGACTCGGGTCAGATGAAGGTCGGTCGCCGTCTCGCGATCAAGCTGCTGAACGCGTCGAAGTTCGCGTTGTCGCCCCTCGGCCAGGCTCAGGGCGATCGTGAGCCTGCCGAACGGTCCACGCCCAGTTCCACGGGTGCGGTCACCTCGTGCGTCGACCGCGGCCTGCTCACCAACCTCGCCCGGCTCGTGCGCGAGTCGACCGAAGATTTGGAGCACTACCAGTACACGCGGGTGCTCGAGCGGACCGAGACCTTCTTCTGGTTCTTCTGCGACAACTATCTCGAGCTCGTGAAGTCGCGTCGCTACGGCGACCACGGCGAGACGCTCGCCGCATCCGCCAATGCCGCGCTGCTGACGTCCTTGTCGACGTTCCTTCGGCTCTTTGCGCCGTTCCTGCCGTTTGCGACCGAAGAGATCTGGTCCTGGTGGCAGCCGGGTTCCGTCCACACGGCGTCGTGGCCGGCCGAAGCCGAGATCCTCGCCGTGGCCGGCGGCGCCGACGATCGCGCCGTCCTCGCGCTGCAGATGGCGGCCCAGGTGCTCGGCGACATTCGCAAGAAGAAGTCCGAGGAACAGCGGCCGCTCAAGACGCCGGTGGCCCGCATCGTCATTCGCGCGCCAGAGGACAAGCTCGAGCTGCTGCCCGACATCGAGCAGGATCTCCGCGCCTCTGGCCAGATTCAGCAGATCGATACGCTGGTCTCAGAAGTGCTCCAGGTCGACGTGGAGCTGGCACCGCCGGAAGGTGCGCCTGGACGGCCCGAATGAAAACTATTCCCTTCGTGCCCCTCGATCCATCGGTCTACCGTCAGATCGTCCGCCGCGCGCTCGCGGAGGACCTCGGGTGGGGCGACGTGACGACGGAGGCCACCGTCGGTGGCGACGTCCGCGGTTACGGGACGATCGTCGTCAAGATGCCGTGCGTGCTGGCAGGCCTCGATGTGGCGGCAGAAGTGTTCCGGCAGCTCGACCCCGCGGTGCACATCACGCTCAGGAATCGTGACGGCGATCGTTCGGAGGCGGGCGACATCGTGGCCGAGGTCCGAGGTTCGGCCGCCTTGATGTTGACGGCGGAGCGGACCGCGCTCAACTTCCTCCAGCGCATGTCGGGCATCGCCACGCTGACGCGGCGGTTCGTCGACGCCGCCGCGGGCGGGATCACCGTGCTCGATACGCGCAAGACGACGCCGACGTTGCGCGCGCTCGAGAAATATGCGGTGCAAGCCGGCGGTGGCAGCAACCACCGTTCGGGGCTCGACGACGGGATCCTGATCAAAGACAACCATGTCCGGCTCGCTGGCGGCGTCGGAGAAGCCGTCAAGCGGATGAAGGCGGCCCGCCAGGAGATGCTGATTGAGGTCGAGGCGCAGAGCCTCGCCGACGTCGAGGCCGCGATCGACGCGGCGGCAGACGTCATCCTGCTCGACAACCTGCCGCTCGATCAGATTCGTCAGGCTGTGGCGCACATCGCGGGCCGGGCCAAGATCGAGATCTCCGGGGGCGTGTCGCTCGACCGGATGCCGGAGCTCGCACGGACCGGCGCCGACTACGTCTCGATCGGCGCGCTGACCCACTCCGCGCCCGCCGTCGATCTCAGTTTCGAAATCGAATTGGATGCCTGACGCGCTGCCGTCCGATCTGGCCGATGCGCTCCGCGCCGTCGGCGCACGTCGGGGGCCGTTCGGCGACCCGGCTTACTATTTTCACGAGACGTCGTCGACCAACGATGTGGCGGCGTCGTACGCCGAGCGTGGTGCCCCCGAGGGCACGACGATCATTGCGGCCGCGCAGACTTCCGGGCGCGGGCGCCTCGGGAGGACCTGGTACTCGCCGCCTGGCGCCGGCCTGTACTTCTCTGTCGTCATTCGTGCGGCCCGGGCCGCGCCGTTTCTGACGCTCGCGGGTGGCGTCGCGGTGGCTGAAGGGGTTCGAGCCGCCACCGGCCTGCCGCTCGAGATCAAATGGCCCAACGACGTGGTCACTCGCGAGAGCACCGGGCTGTCGCGCCGACGCAAGGTCGCGGGTGTGCTGGCCGAAGGCTCGTCGTCAGCCGACGGGCTGCAGCACATCATCCTGGGAATCGGCATCAACCTCAGTCCCGCCGCCTACCCGCAGGAGCTCGCGGACCGTGTGTCCTCGATAGAGATCGAGCTCGGGCGCGCCGTCGAATCCGGTGTGGTGCTGGCCGAAGTGCTGGCGGCGCTGGCCGCCGAGCTCGAGCCGATCGCCCGCGGCGACGCCTCCGGCCTCGTGGCGCGGTGGCGGCGCCTGGCGCCGTCGGCGATTGGCGCAGCCGTCGAATGCGACACGCCGCTCGGCCGCGCGAATGGAATCGCTTCCGGAATCGCCGATGACGGCGCCCTGCTCGTCAGGGTGGGGCAATCGTGTGGAGCGCGTGATCGCCGGTGAGGTAGTCTGGAAGTAGACAGCGGCGTTGTCCACTGTCCAAGAGCTTTTCACCGCCGAGCACGCAGTAAGCGCAGAGAAAACTTTCTTGGCTCTGCGTTCTCGGCGGCTTCTGCGGTGAAAGACTTTTGGACGGTGGACGTCGAGAGTACGCCGATCTTTAGGAACCCCAATGCTTCTCGCGATTGACGTTGGCAACACGAATATCGTGCTCGGTGTCTTCGCTGGCGCGCGGCTGACCCAGAGCTGGCGGCTGCAGACGCTGCGCGAGCGGACTGCTGACGAGCTCGGCATTCTCGTCACGCAGCTGTTCGGGCAGAACGGCATCGACAAAGGCGGGATCACGGGCATCATCCTGTCGTCCGTCGTGCCTCCGCTGACCGGCACGATGCAGGAGATGGCCGAGCGGTACTTCGGCCGGACGGCGATGACGGTCGACCCGGCGACGAACACCGGCATGCCGATTCTCTACACGCCGCCGTCCGACGTCGGCGCCGATCGCGTCGTGAACGCCGTGGCGGCCTACGAGACGTTCGGGCGTGCTGATCGTCGGCCGATCATTGCCGTGGATTTCGGCACGGCGACGACGTTCGACGTGATTTCCGCCGCCGGCGAGTACATCGGCGGGGTCATCTGTCCGGGCATCGGCATTTCGGCCGATGCGCTGTTTCAGCGTGCGGCGAGACTGCCGCGGGTCGACGTGCGCAAGCCGCCATCGATCATCGGCCAGACGACGGTGACGTCGATGCAGGCGGGGCTGTTCTTCGGCTACGTCTCGATGGTGGACGGTATCGTGACGCGGATCCGCGCAGAGCTCCCGGAAGGGCAGCGCGCCCTGTGCATCGCTACCGGCGGCATGGCGGACGTACTGGCGAACGAGACCACGACGATTCAACGGGTCGAGCCCGATCTCACATTGCAGGGGCTGAGGCTCATCTGGGAGCGGAGCCTGATCAAATGAAGATCTGCGTCGCAAGTGGGTTGGTGGCAATGCCGTCACGACGAATCATCGCGAAGGTCTCGAAGCTCGCGAAGACCGCGAAGAACGACATGGCGGAACTTCCTCTTCGTGAACTTTGCGAGCTTCGAGACCTTCGCGTGTGGTTCCGTGTCTGGGAAGCTTAGTAGATGCCAGATCTTTCCGAATACTGCCGCCAGCTCGAATCCTACCTCTGTCGAAAGAACGGCGGCCACCTCGTGCGGATCGCGGGACCGGCGTTCGCGCAGGTATGCGGGTGGGCCGAGCGCGGCGTGCCGCTGACAGTGGCGTATCGCGGGATCGATCGGTATTGCGAGCGGCTGGAGGCGAGAGCGCCTCGCCGCCGTCCGGTGCGGATCGAGTTCTGCGAAGGCGACATCCTCGACCTGTTCGACGATTGGCGGCGCGCCGTTGGGGTCGTGCAGGCACAGGGAGACGACGAGGCGTCTCGACCGGCGCGCAAGCCCGGCCTCGGCGCCCACCTCGAGCGCGTCGTCGCCAGGCTCGTGGGGAGCCGAGTGCGGCGGTCGCCGGCGTTCGAACGGCACGTCGAGGACCTGCTCGGTGAGATCGATCGGCTGTCGGGCGAAGCGAAGAAGTCGCGTGGCGACGCGCGGGTGGCGATCCTCGACCGTCTGGCCGAGCTCGATCGTGGACTCGTGCAGGCCGCGGCCGCAGAGCTCGATCGAGGTCGCGGTCGCGACTGCCAGGCGAGAGGCCGAATCCGAGCTGGCGCCATTTGGATCGCGCCTCGCCCCCGACGTGAGGGCGCAGGCGGTCGAGGCCGCGTTCGAACGGCTCGTCCGCGACTCGCTCGGATTGCCGACTATTCGTTATCAATAGTGTTTCGATGCCACGACGGCGCCACGAAGATCGCGAAGCGGCGAAGATCGCGAAGAATGTCGACATGTTCTTCGTGGTCATCGCGGTCTTCGTGTTCTTCGGATGGGTACCGTGATAGCCCCGGTAGACGCGGGATGGCTGGTGACGTGCTGACCAGCCGCCAGGAAGTCGAGCTCGTTGTCGAGAAGCCGGCCGCAGGCGGCCGGATGATTGCCAGGCACGACGGCCAGGTCGTGCTCGTCGCGGGCGCCGTGCCCGGCGAGCGCGTGCTCGCGCGGATCGAGCGGGCCGAACGGCGCCTCGCTTTCGCGTCTGTCGTCGATGTCAGGGACGCGTCTCCGGACCGCCGCGCTGCGTTCGCCGATCCTTCCTGCGGCGGATGCGTGTTCTCGCACATCGCCTATTCACGCCAGCTTTCGCTCAAGTCCGAGATCGTGCGGGACGCGTTTCTTCGCCTCGGGCGCGTTCCGATCGATGGCCCTATCGCGGTCGCGCCGTCTCCGGAGCGAGGCTATCGCATGCGCGCGAGGTTCCACGTGGACGGTGCCCGTGTCGGGTTCTATCGCGAGGGCTCGCACACTCTGTGCGATGCCGCTGCGACGGGCCAGGTGAGCGACGTCGCGCGGGCCTCGGTCGCGTCGGCCGTCGAGGCTCTCGTGCGCGGCAGCGCGCGGGTCGTGTCGGTCGAGCTGACCGAGAGCGTTGACGGCCTGGAGCGCGCGCTGGCGGTCACGGTCGGCGACCTGAGAGTACTCGGAGACGGGGCGCTCGCGCGGTTGCCAGATGTGAGCGCGCTGACTGGATGCGTGGTGCATGACGCCGCGGGTGGCAGTCTCGTAGCCGGCGATCCTTTTGTGGCCGATTCGCTGGAGGTACTGACCCGCGGTCGCCTGCCGGACGGTGCGCTCAGGCGTCACCCGGAGTCGTTCTTTCAAGCCAACCGATACCTCGTGCCGGATCTCCTCACCGCCGTCCTGGATTCGATAGCCGCTGGCGGCCCGGTCCTCGACCTGTACGCGGGCGTGGGGCTTTTCTCGGTCGCGCTCGCGAGGTCCGGCCGGCACGAGATCACGGCGGTCGAGGGCGATCGGGTGAGCGGCACCGACCTCGAGCTGAACGCCGCGCCGTTGGGCGGTGCCGTCACGGTGGTGCTCGACAGCGTCGAGCGCTACCTCGGTTCGTCGCCCCCTCGCGCTGACACGGTCGTCGTCGATCCGCCGCGCACCGGGATCTCGCCCGAAGCGATGATGTCGATCGTGAAGATGGCCGCGCCGCGGCTCATCTACGTGTCGTGCGACGCGGCCACGATGGCCCGCGACGCCCGGCGGTTGCTCGATGGGGGATATGCGCTCGAGTCGCTGCGCGCGTTCGACCTCTTTCCGAACACGCCGCACGTCGAGGCGCTGGGGGTGTTCGTCCGTCAGATCTCGACGGAACGGACCTCGGCGTCAACGCAAACCACTTGAAGCACTCCGTGATCCGCTCAGTCTTCCGCCGGCACGCGGGCGCTCAGATGCTCCCGCGCGGCGCTGACGAACGTCTCGAAGAGCGGGCTGAACTCGCCGGTGCGCCAGAAGTTTTCCGGATGCCACTGCACGCCCACGCAGAACCCGGCGTCGTGCTTTTCGATCGCCTCGACCACACCGTCGGGGGCCTTGGCCGAGGCCACGAGACCGGATCCGACGCGCCCGACCGACTGGTGGTGTCGGCTGTTGACGCGACACGTGTGTGCGCGGTCGACCGAGATCCCCAGTGCCTTTTCGAGGCGCGAGCCCGGCGTCACGTGCACGGCGTGCGCTTCGGCGCTCTTCGGTTCCACGAGGCTGTGCGACAGCGTGGATTGGACCGCGGACGGAATGTCCTGCACGAGTGTACCGCCGGCCGCCACGTTCAACACCTGCGCGCCGCGGCAGATGGCGAGCAGCGGCAGGTCGGCGGCCATGGCCCGCCGGGCCAGATCGATCTCGAACTCATCGCGCCCCGGCTCGGCGTCCTCGACCGTCGGGTGGCGCTCGTCGCCGTAGAGCACCGGATCGATGTCTCCACCGCCGGTGAGGAGGAGGCCGTCGATCTCGCCCAGCAGCTTGCGCGGGCTCTCGCTGACCTCGAGCACCCGGGCGCGCCCTCCGGCCCGCTCGACCGACGAGAGATAGTCATCCAGGCGGCTGCACCGCGTGACACCGATCGTGGGTTTCATGGGCATCATCCTCGTGGCTTCCGCCTTTGCCGCCGTGGCCTACATCTTCTCCGGTACGGTCGCGCCCATGAGCGCGAGCGCCTGCGTCAGCTGCGCCCGGTAGTACGCCACCGCCGCCGCGCGCCAGACGCGGGCGTCCGAGCGCTCCTCGTTGATGATCGAATAGCGGTGATAGAACGCGTTGAACGATTGCGCCAGGCCGAAGGCGTACTTCGCCACGACCGACAGCTCCAGCGTCCGAATCGCCTGCTCGACGACGTCGTCGAGGCGCGCAGCCTCGAGGACGAGACCCCAAAGGTCGAGCGCTTCCTCGGTGTCCGCCGTCAGCAGCTCAACGGGCGCGGTCCTTATAGCGGCTCGCACGCCCGCCTCGTCGATGCCGTCGCGTTCCTTGAGCTTGTGGAAGATGTTGTTCGCGCGCACGACGGCGTACTGCAGGTAGGGCCCGCTCTCCCCTTCGAAGCTCAGCGCCTCGTCGATGTCGAAGATGATGACCTTGCCGCGCGAGAACTTCACCATGAAGTATCTGATCGCGGCGATCGCGATCGATTCAGAGATGCGCCGCGCCTGGTCCGGCGAGAGGTCGGGATTGCGCTTCGATACTTCGCCGGAAGCCTTCAGCGTCAAGCGGTCGATGAGGTCGTCGGCCTTGACCCCAAGGCCCTTTCGTCCCGAGACCTCCACGAACGGCCGGTCCGCCTCCACGTCGATCTCGTAGCCCAGCTCCCGCGCCGTCGCGTGCGAGAGCGCCACCATCTCGTACGCGTAGTGGACCGAGTGTTCCGCCTGCGCCTCGTACCCGAGCGCCGCGAGCGCCTGCTTCAGCAGCTTCTGCAGATACGACTGCCTCGTGTCGATGACGTTGCAGACCCAGGATGCCCGTCCGAACGCCGGCGGGTCGGCGCTCGCGGCCGCGGGGAGCGCTGTCGTCGACCAGAGCGGCGGCTCACCGGGGCGCTCGGCGAACACCCGGTAGTGGAAGTCCTTGCCGAGCAGTCCGAATTTCCACAGCTGATAGGCCATGTCCTTGCCGACGTAGGTGACCGTGCCGTCGGAGCGCACGATGACCTTTTCGCGGGGCTCGGTATCACTGGCGGGGGCGTCGCCTTCCGGCGTATCAGAGGGCGCCGTCAGGACAGCGGACGCGAACTCCCGCGTTTCGTCAGCCTCGTCTGCATCGATCTTCATGACCCAGCAGCCCTTCAGACGGCCTTCGGTCTGAAGGAACACGGCGCCGATCTTTTTCAGGAACTCGAACGCGTGGGACCAGAAGTGCAGCCGGAGTATGTCTCCTTCCCAGGTCAGGAGGTCGTACCCGATGTTGAGGCGGCGCATCGTGTCCAGATGGCAGCGCACAATCCGGTCGGCGATGAAGGCGGCGAGGTCGGCCGTGGGATTGGCGCCGTGCTCGATGTCGTGCAGGGCCGCGGTGCGAATCTCGAGCCGCGTCTTGTCTTCCTCGTACCATTCGGTCACGCGGGCGTAGAGATCCCAGCAGTAGTAGTCGAAGCGCGTCGTGCCGGCGAGCGCGCGCACGTCGTCCAGCCCCTTGTGCTCGAGCTCGCGAAAGGCCACGGCGACATCGGCCACTTGCACACCGGTATCGTCGATGTAATTCTGGATCTCGACCTCGCGCCCGAGAAAGCGCAGGAGCCGGCCGAACGCGTCACCAAGTGCCGCGTTGCGCACGTGTCCGATGTGCGCGGCCTTGTTCGGGTTGATAGCCGTGTGTTCGACGATGGTTTTGCCCGAAGGGGTGTCCGGGCTGACCGACGCCGGCACCGGGCGGTCCGGAGCCAGCCAGCGCGCGACGTGCGCCGGACGATCCAGGAAGAAGTTCACATAGCCGTTCGGCGCCGCCTCGATCCGGGTGAACCCCTCGATCCGGCCGAGGGCTCCGACGATCTCCTGCGCGATCGCGCGCGGCGCTTTGCGCAGGCGCCTCGCCAGTTCGAACGCGAGCGGCACCGAGAGATCACCGAGTGCGCGGCGAGGCGGAATCTCGACGGAAATCGCCGCGAGCACCGGATCGTCCGTGGGAATGTCGTAGAGACGCCCGACGGCGTCGGTCATGTGGCGCCGGACGGCGTGCTGGATGGGTAGAATCATGGACCGAGTTCATCCATGATACGATCGCGAGACGTTTTCGATCGCCTCTCTATTACGTCCTTGGCGCGTTCGTAGTCATGCGGTGTGTTGACGTTCACCAGCAGCAGACCGTCGGGGTCGTACGCCGCCAGGGTTTCGGGGCCCACTTCCGCAACCCTCACGCCTTCGGGCAGCCGCGACGCCTCCAGTTCGCCGCGCGTCAACCGCTCGCGGATCGACGCGGCGCAAGCGCGGCCGTAGATCGCGCAGAGTGGTTCGTAGCCTCGAGTCGTCCGGGGGATTACGAGGTCGGCGTCGAGGCCGGCCATGTATTCGAGGAGCGGCGCATTCAGAAACGGCATGTCGCACGCAACGACGAGCGTGCGCTCGTGTGGCGAGGTCACGATCGCCGTGTAGATCCCACCGAGCGCGCCGTGATCCGGAAACGTGTCGCGCACGACCGTGAGGCTGGCCTCGCCGGGTGCGTGAGCGGAGGTCACGAGAAACACTGGTGCCGCGATTTGATGAAGTACCGCGAGCTGGCGCCCGATGATGGACGCGCCGCCGATCGTCAGCGCCGCTTTGCGGACACCGCCCATGCGCGATGCGCGTCCGCCCGTGAGGATGGCCGCCGCCAGCGGCCTGGCCACTCCTGGTGTGTCGCTCGACCGCTGTTCGTTCATGGCAGCCCCCACAGTATCAGAGCCATCATCGGTGCGACGCCAGACTTGCACCACAGGCTGATAACCTGGCGAGAGCCGAATGCGAATGAGTGACGACTCGAGAATCGGGCGCGTGCTCGTGGCGAGTCTTCACCAGGCGATCGCCGACGTGCTGCCGGATCGTCTCGAGTTCTACGAGAACTGGCTCTCGGTGCCGGGCCTCCGCGAGGGCACGATCGGGCTCGCCCCGTTGTCGGCGGTGCTCAGCTTCCTTCGTCTGGAAGGCGACGCGTACAATCGTACGACGGTGTGCGCCGGCGAATATGCGGCGGATTGGACCGTAAGCAGCATGTCCACCCTGGAGCGACGCGTGATCAGCGCCTTGCCGACGATGTTGCGGACGCGCGGCGCGTTCCGCACGGCGCGGGCGCTCGTGCGGTCCACCTATCCCGGGTCGCGCGTCAAGGTCAGGTTGAGGCGGGGGACGGCGTCGATCGATCTGCGCGGGTCGCTCTTCTGCGAAACCCGGGAAGCGACCGCTGTGCCCCTGTGCGGGTTCTACGCGGCCGCGATTGTCCGCGTGCTCCGGCATTTCTCGCTTCACGCCGACGCCCACGTGCACGAGTGCCGCGCGGCCACCCGGGGAAAGGGCTGCCGGTTGAAGGTACACGTGCGCGCCGCGGATGCCGGCGAGCCGGCTGCGGCAGCATGACGAAGATCATCACGGCGCTGCTGACGTCTCTGGCCGTTTGCGGAATGGCGACGGCCGCCATCGGGCAGACCCCGGGCGCCGTCGGGCCCGCCGTCCCACGGGCACGCGTGCTCGTGGTGCCGTTCGACAACGCGCGTGACGAGCCACGCTTTCACTGGTTGAGCGAGGCGGCCGCCGTGCTGCTGACCGACGGCCTGCGGTCCAGCGGTCCGGGCGCCATCGTCAGATCCCAACGCGTGCGCGCGTTCGAGCAGCTGTACTTGCCCGTGTCCGGTTCGCTCAGCCGCGCGACGATCATCAAAGTTGGACAACTCGTCGGCGCCGCCGACGTCGTGGTGGGGTCCTATCGAGTCGACGGTAGCACGCTGTCGGTGACAGCCCGCAGCATTCGTCTGGATGCCGGCCGCCTGCAGCCGGAGGTGACCGAGCGGGGCGAGTTGACCGAACTCTTCGGCATTTTCGAGCGGCTCGCCGACCGCCTCGGACGCGAGGCCGCACGGCCCTTCGAAGCTCCCGCTCCGCATCCTCCGCTCGACGCGTTCGAGAACTACATCAAAGGACTGCTGGCGGAGAGTCCCGTGTCGCAGGCGTCGTTCCTCGAAGCGTCCCTTCGGGTTGCGCCGCGGTTCGATCGGGCGCGCCTCGCGTTGTGGGAAGTCCGCACGGAGCAGGCGGATCACGTGGCGGCGCTCGACGCAGTCCGTGCCGTGCCGGCCACCTCACCCTCCTCGTTCCACGCGCGTTTCTTTGCGGGCCTCTCGCTCATCGAACTGAAGCGGTACGATGAAGCGCTGGGTATGCTGCTCGCCTTGAGTGAGCCGCCGGCAGCGGCATCGAGCGCCAACGCCGCCGTGCTCAACAACCTCGGCGTTCTGGTGCTTCGTCGCGGCGCGACCCCGCAGGCGGGTTCGGCCGTCTACTACCTGACCAAGGCGACCGACGCCGACCCCGACCCCGACTACATGTTCAACCTGGGGTACGCGTACGCGTCCGTTCACACCTATCAGAGCGCTCTCTATTGGCTGCGAGAGGCCCTGCGCCGGAATCCGGCCGACGTCGATGCCCACTATGTGCTGGCCGTCGCGCTCCAGGCGTCCGGCAACACCGTCGAGGCGACGCGCGAACGTGACCTCGCGCGACGGCTGTCTTCACGATACGAAGAGCTCGACCGCCGCGCCCTGGAGAGCCGGGCGCCGGTCCCGCCAGGCCTGGAGCGGATGCGGTTGGACCCCGAGGGGTCCTGGGCGTTGCGCGCCGATCAGACGATCGTCAACACGGCGCAGCGTGAGCAGCGCGACCTGGCAGCGTTCCATCTCGAACAGGGGCGGCGCCTGTTCGAGCGCGAGCAGGATCGCGAGGCATTTGCGGAGTTGCGCAAGGCCATATACCTGTCGCCGTACGAGGCGCAGGCGCACCTGCTCATCGGCCGCATCCACCTGCGCGGCGGACGTCCGGCTGATGCGGTTGATGCATTCAAGATCTCGATCTGGAGCGAGGATCACGCGCCGGCCCATGTGTATCTGGCCGAGGCGTACCTGAAGCTCGCCGACGCGGCCAACGCCCGCGCGGAGCTGCAACGAGCGCTGGTGCTCGACCCGTCGTCAGCCGCCGCGAAGCGGTTGCTGTCGGAGATCAAGTAGGCAACCAGCTGAGGGGCGTCCTCTGTTGGTTGTGCGACCCGTCACGCGTCAGACAGGTCTTTTTGCAGGAGGTCAGGGGTCGGGAGGTCAGGAGCTCCATTCTCAAACTTGAAGGGACCCCTGGTCTCCTGATCTCCTGTTCCGTTTCGACGTGCGCGGGTCACAATTTGGGAAGCCGGAAGCTCTGGGGTCAAATCTCGATTTTTCTCATCCGGGATTGGAATCAGCGCCCGGATGAGAAAATCGAGATTTGACCCCGCAATCAGGAGGACGCACATGCGCGTCGCCAGAGCCTGTTTCGCCGCCGCCCTGCTGCTGGGCGTAGTGGGTGCCGGTCTTTCTGTTGGCATGGGGCCTGAGCTGAGGGCGATGGGCGCAGCCGGCCTCGCGCAGGGTGACGGCCGCACGCCGATTGTCTACACCGCCGAAGTCGACGGGATTATCCATCCGATCGCGACCTCCTACATCCGCCGGGCGATCGCCGACGCCGATGCCGCGAAAGCCGACCTCCTCGTCATCGTGCTTCGCACGCCGGGCGGCCTCGTCGACTCGACCCGCGACATCAACAGCGCCATCATCGAGTCGAAGACCCCGGTGGTCGTCTTCGTGTCGCCGCCAGGGAGCCGCGCCGCGTCGGCTGGATTCCTGATCATCATGGCCGCCGACGTCGCGGCCATGGCCCCAGGGACGCACATCGGTGCCGCGCATCCGGTGTCGGGCGACGGCCAGAAGGTCGATGACACGATGGCCAAGAAGATGACGTCCGACGTCGCGGGATATGCCCGGACAATCGCCGCCCAGCGCAAGAGAAACGTCGAGCTCGTGGAGCAGGCCGTCACCGAGAGCCGGACCTTCACCGAGCAGGAAGCGGCCACGGCCAATCCACCCCTCATCGACGTCATCGCCGCAGACCTGCCCGATCTGTTGAAGAAGCTCGATGGCCGGAGCATCCACCGCTTCGATGGCCGCAGCCAGACGCTCCACACGCTTGGCGCGGAGCGGCGCGGCGTCGAGATGACGTGGACGCAGAAGGTATTGAGCGCCGTCGCGCACCCGCAGATCGCGTATCTGCTGCTCATGCTCGGCACGCTCGGGCTCACCATCGAATTGTGGAACCCAGGCTCGATACTGCCCGGCGTCGCGGGCGGCCTCTGCCTGCTGCTCGCGTTTTTCGCTTTTCAGGTGCTGCCGGTCAGCTCCGCGGGGGTCCTGCTGATCCTCTTCGGGCTCGTCCTGCTCATCCTGGAGATCAAGGTCACCAGCTTCGGCCTCCTGGCGGTGGGCGGGGTCCTCAGCCTGTTCTTCGGATCGATTCTGCTGATGGACTCGCCGTTACCCGAGCTCCAGGTGGGGCTGCGGCTCATCATCCCGGTGACGCTGACGCTCTCCGCCATCATCCTGTTCCTCGTGCAGCTGGCCGCCAAAGCCCAGCGCATGCAGCCGATTACGGGTGAGGACGGCATGCTCGAGAGCACCGGGCAGGCCCTGACGTCGATCGACCCCGGCGGAACGGGCCGGGTCCGGACGCGGGGGGAGATCTGGACTGCGACTGCGGCCGAGCCGATAACTGCTGGGGATATGGTCCGGGTGGTCGGTCTGCAGGGGCTGCTGCTCACGGTCCGGTCGGATCGTGCAGTGCCTGCGGATCCACGTGGCGGACGAGAAAGGGAATAACCCGTGCTGGACGCATCGCCATTGCTAATCGGGTTCGCCATCCTGGCGTTTTATCTCTTCAGCTCGATCAAGATCCTGAACGAATACGAACGCGCCGTGGTCTTCCGCCTCGGTAAGCTGCTGCCGCAACCGAAGGGGCCCGGCATCGTCCTGGTCTTCGCTCCGATCGATCGCATGATGCGCGTCAGCCTGCGCACGATCGTCATGGACGTGCCGCCCCAGGACGTGATCACCCGGGACAACGTGTCGGTCAAGGTGAACGCGGTCGTGTACTTCCGCGTGATGGATCCCCGCCGTGCGATTGTCGAGGTCGAGAGCTACCACTACGCGACGTCGCAGCTCGCGCAGACGACGCTGCGCAGCGTGCTGGGGCAGGTCGAGCTCGACGACCTTCTGTCGCAGCGCGAAAAGCTCAACCAGCAACTGCAGCACATTCTCGATCAGCGAACCGATGTCTGGGGCATAAAAGTGTCGTCGGTCGAGGTCAAGCACGTCGATCTACCTCCCGATATGCAGCGTGCGATGGCCCGCCAGGCTGAAGCCGAGCGCGAGAAGCGTGCTAAAATCATCCACGCGGAAGGCGAGTTGGAGGCCTCGGAAAAACTCGGTCAGGCGGCCACAATCATCGCGCAGGAACCGGTCACCATCACGCTGCGATACCTGCAGACGCTGACCGAGATCGCAGCCGAAAAGAACTCCACGATCGTTTTCCCGCTGCCGATCGAGTTGATCACCAACCTGCTTGGCTCGGGTGGAAAGCAGCGCTGAGGACACTGTAGTGACAGACCTATCACTCGACGCCGCGGACGACGGGTTCCACGAAATTCAGCTGAGCGGAAAACAGCTCGTGTTCCTCTTCATGGCGACGACCGTCGTGTCTGTCGTCATCTTCCTCTGTGGCGTGCTCGTCGGCCGGAATGTTCGGAGCGATGGCGTGATCGCCGCCGGCACTGCGAAGACGCCGGTCTTGACGTCCGGCGCGGGCGTGCCTGCGCCCGCCCAGCCGATGCCTTCGACAGCCCCGGAAGTACCCGCGGCCGCTGAGCGACCGTTGACCTACAACGAACGACTCAATGCCGAGAAGCCGGTTTCCGAGACGCTCACCGCTCGGACCGAGCCGGAACCTCGGTCCGCACCAGAAGCGCCGAAGGCGTCCAGCCCACCCGCACGAGTGGCGAAGGAAGAGACGCCTGCGCCTGCGCCTGCGGCTGCCGCTCCCGCTGCCCCTGCCACTGCGCAGCCGGGGCAGCCCGGAGTGTGGGCGGTCCAGGTCGTCGCGCTGACCGATCGCGCGGCTGCCACGGCGGTTGTCCAGCGTCTGAGCGCCAAGGGTTATCCGGCGTTTCTCGTGACGCCGCAGACCGGTGCACCGGTGCAGAACTACAAGGTACAGGTCGGCAAGTTCGAGGACCGAGCCCAGGCCGAGCAGATCGCCGGCCGTCTCAAGAAGGAAGAACAGTTCCAGCCCTGGATTCTTCGCTAGCGCTGCTATCGGGCGCGCTGCTGGCGCTCAGCTTCCCGAAGTACGGCCATCCCGCCTGCGCGTGGTTGGCCCTGACCCCGCTCATCATTGCTCTGGTACGTCCGAGCGCGGCTCTGGTACGTCCGAGCGCGCCTCGGACGTCGCGGAGCCCGTTCCTCCTGGGCCTGCTCACCGGCGTCAGCTACTTCTCCGGAACCCTCTATTGGCTCGTCGAGACGATGACCACGTTCGGCGGCCTGCCAACTCCGGTTGCGCTCCTCGTCGCGGCGCTCCTCGTCGCCTATCTGTCGCTGTTTCCCGCGGCGTTCGCCGTGGCCGTCGCTCGACTTCGGAGGTCGCTCGGTGTTCATGCCGCGGTCCTGTGCGCGGCGCCGGTTTGGGTGGCAACCGAGCTTGGCCGTCAGTACGTCTGGGACGGCTTTCCCTGGGCCCTGCTTGGATACAGCCAGGTGACCGTGCTGCCGATCGCTCAACTCGCAAGCGTGACGGGCGTGTACGGCCTCTCGTTCCTGCTCGTGCTGACGTCGGCGGCGGTCGCGCTGCTCATTGTGCACGGGGGAGGGACCGGGAAGGCGGATGGGGGCGGCCGGAAAACTTGGGCGACGGCGGTCGTGGTGGCGATCCTCGTCGCCGGGTGCGCGATGTGGGGCCGCTGGCGTATCGCAGAAGGATCGCTCACAGCATCTGGAACGCCGGGCGACGTGATTCGTGTCGCGGTGGTGCAGGGCAATATCGCCCAGGCTGACAAGTGGAATCCGGCGCTGAGCGAGGGGATCATCGGCCGCTATCTGTCGATGACGAGGCAGGCAGTCGAGCAGAGGGCCACGTTCGTCATCTGGCCCGAGTCGGCTTTTCCCGTCTACTTCGAGGAGGATCTCCGCAACCACCTCGTCCGGGCCCTGGCCCGCGAGACGGGCGTCACGCTTCTCATCGGCAGCGATCAGGTCGAGCGCGTACAGGTCCGACGCCCCGCCAGAGTCGCTCGACAACCGCCTCTACAACGCCGCGTTTCTCGTCAAGCCCGATGGCTCAACCGGCGCCGTCTACCGGAAGATGCATCTGGTGCCATTCGGGGAGTACGTGCCGCTGCAGAGGTTGCTGTTCTTCGTTGGCCCGCTGGTCGACGCCGTGTCGAGCTTCACGCCCGGCGACCGTCCCGTACTGCTGCCCGTCGACGGTCGGCTGGTGAGCACGGCGATCTGCTACGAAGTCGTCTACGGCAACCTGATCCGCCGGTTCGTGCGCGACGGGAGCGAGCTGCTGACGACGATCACGAACGACGCGTGGTATGGACGGTCGTCGGCCGCCTACCAGCACTGGGACCAGGCCGCGATGCGCGCGATAGAGAACGGCCGGTATCTCGCACGCGCCGCAAACACGGGCGTCAGCGGCTTCGTCGACCCGTACGGGCGGGTCGCGCAGAAGTCGGAGCTGTTCGAGCAGGCCGTCCTCGTCCAGGATGTCCGCCTGACGCGCACCGAGACCATCTACACGCGCGCCGGGGACGTGATCGCCTGGCTCTCGCTCGCGTTCACCGCCGCTGCGCTCCTGGCGGCGGTGAAGAAATTCTGAATGCTGAATGCTGAATGCTGAAGTAAAGGTAGAATAGTTCAGCGTTCACTTCAGCATTCGACATTCAGCATTCAGAATTTCTTCTAGTGCCCAACGACGACCAGCTTCGCAGGTACCAGGACCTGGCGCGCACGCGCCAGCGACCTGCGGAGCTATCTTTGACGCCGCTCGCCCCGGCTGTCGAACTTCCAAGAATAGAAGAACGCGTCTCCGCCCCCGACTTCTGGAAGGATCAGGCCGGGGCGCAGAAGCTGCTGCAGCGCCGACGCCGTCTCGAAGAGGACGTCGAGCTGAGCGAGTCGCTGCAACGCAAGCTCGACGACCTCAACGTGCTGGTCGAATGGGCGAGGCCGGCGAGGCGGTCGCCGACGATCTCGGCCGCGCGCTCGACGAGCTGTCGGCGCAGGTCGATGCCGGCGAGACCAAGAAGATGCTCGGCGGCGAGCACGATCGCAAGAACGCGATCGTCACGATTCATCCCGGCGCCGGCGGCACCGAGTCGCAGGACTGGGCCGAGATGCTGCTGCGCATGTATCTGCGCTGGACCGAGCGCCGCGGCTTCAAGCGCGAGGTGATCGACCTCCAGCCCGGCGACGAGGCCGGCATCAAGAGCGCGACGCTCATCATCCAGGGCGAGTACGCCTACGGCCTGATGCTGGCCGAGGCCGGCGTGCACCGCCTCGTGCGCATCTCGCCGTTCGACCAGGCCTCGCGTCGTCATACCTCGTTCGCGTCGGTATTCGTGTGGCCGGAGCTTCCCGAGGACGTCGAGGTCGAGATCGAGGACAAGGACCTGCGCATCGACACGTATCGATCGAGCGGCGCCGGCGGTCAGCACGTCAACGTCACCGATTCCGCCGTGCGCCTCACCCACCTCCCGACCGGCATCGTCGTGTCCTGCCAGAACGAGCGGTCGCAGCACCGCAACCGCGATTCCGCGATGAGGGTGCTCAAGGCCCGGCTCTACGACATGAAGATGAAGGAGCAGCAGGCGAAGCTGGACCAGCTCGGCGGCGAGAAGAAGGACATCGCCTTCGGCAGCCAGATTCGCAGCTACGTGCTGCACCCGTATCAGATGGTCAAGGACCACCGCACGAAGGAAGAGGTCGGCGACGCCAACCGCGTGCTCGACGGCGATATCGACGTGTTCATCAAGGCGTACCTGATGAGGAAGGCGGCGGGAACGCTCGGGCAGGCGGCGCCGGACGAGGATGTAGGCGCCGGCTGGCTCATGGCTCAAGGCTCAGGCAAAACCTTCGATCCCGGACTGAAGATCTGCTTACTCGGCTCGAGCCCTGAGCCCAGCTGCTACTGCCTGAACCCCGAGCCCGGCTGCGTGCCGGCGATGAACGACTCGTTGATCGCTCCGGGCGTGCCGTCGAGGGCAGCAGTCCCCGAGCCGCGATCGACCGAGACGAACACGATGTTGCCGGGCGCTTCGAACGCCGGCGGCTCCTTGCGTTCTCCGATCCACGCCTTCATGATCTCGATCCAGATCGGCAGCGCCGAGTCGGAGCCGGTGCCGGCGGGGCCCATGGTCCGCTTCTGGTCGTATCCCGTCCACACGCCGATGGTGATGTCGGGATCGAAACCGATGAACCACGCGTCGGTGTAGTCGTCGGTCGTGCCGGTCTTGCCGCCAATCGGCCAGTTGAGCGCCGCGGCCCTGGCCGCCGTGCCGCGCTGGACGACGCCGCGCAGGAGGTTCGTCATGACGTACGCCGTGTCGGCGCGGATCGCGTCCTTCGGCTCCGGCCGGTTCTCTTCGAGCACGTTCCCTTCGCGATCGCTGACCTTCAGCACCGAGTACGGCCGCATCCTGTACACCCTGGTTCGGGAACACCGAGTAGGCGCTGGTCATTTCGATCAGCGTGGCCTCTGCCGCGCCGAGAGCGACGGCGAGGTATGGCGGGAGCGGAGACTCGAGGCCGAGCCGCCGCGCGTAAGCAATCACCTGGGTCGGCCCGAGCTGTTCCATCACGCGCACCGCGGGCACGTTGCGCGACTGCTCGAGCGCGCGCCGCAGGGTGATCGGGCCCTCGAACTCCCGGTCGTAGTTGAGCGGCGCATACGCCGGCTGGCCCGGCCCGCCGGGGAAGCTGACCGGCGTGTCCATCAGGAGCGTGACCGGCGTATAGCCGCGGTCGATGGCCGCGGTATAGACGAACGGTTTGAACGCCGAGCCCACCTGCCGATACGCCTGCGTCGCGCGATTGAACTTGCTGCGTTCGAAGCTGTACCCGCCGACCATCGGCGAGATCTGGCCGGTGCGGTTGTCGATGAACGAGCACCGCGCCTTCGACTTCGGGCGCCTGTTCGAGCGTGCCCGTGGCGGCGCCGGTGCCCGTCGATGGTCAGCAGGCGGGCCTCGATCAGATCGCCGCGCGTCACGAGCTGCGCCGGCGACGGCTTGCCGGTCCACGCGAAGCCCTTCCGATCGATGGTGACGCGCAGTGGCGCCGACGCGCGAGTGAATCGCCGGGCCGTCGACCGCGGTCACCACTGCCGGCACGATCTGGCCGGCGCGCATCGGCCGGTCCCAGCGCGGCTGGCGGAAGTTTCGATCGTGTGGCCTTCGGCGATGACGTTGCGGCGCGGCTTGCGGAAGCCGCGGCGCTTGTCGATCCGGCGCAGGCCGTCGTCGAGCGCGCGCGTGGCCGCCTCCTGCAGCCGCAGATCGAGTGCGGTCTGGATCGACAGGCCGTTCTCGTAGAGCTGCTTCGCGCCGTAGCGGCCCTCGAGCTCGCGGCGGACTTCCTCGAGGAAGTACGGCGCCGCCGACAGGTCTGCCCGGGGGGATCGGGCCGGACCACGATCGGCTTCTTCTTCGCGTCCTCTGCCTTCGGCCGCGGTGATGTATCCGACTTCGGCCATGCGTCCGAGCGTGTAGTTGCGCCGGCGCAGCGCCGCCTCGCGATTCACGTACGGGCTCTGCCGCACGTTGCCCTGCAGGATGCCGGCGATGAGCGCGGCTTCTTCGAGGCAGACGTCCTTCGCCGACTTCCCGAAATACAGCCGCGCCGCCGCCTCGACGCCGTAGACGCCGTGGCCGAAGTACATCTGGTTGCAGTAGAGCGTGAAGATCTCCCGCTTGGTGTAGCGCTTCTCGATCTGAATCGCGAGGATGCGCTTCCTTGATCTTTCGCTCCGGGGTCTTGTCGTCGGTGAGGAACAGCTTGCGCGCGAGCTGCTGCGTCAGCGTGCTCGCGCCGTGCATCCGGCGATGAATGATGTCGTTGACCAGCGTGACGATGATGCGCGGAATGCTCAACCCGACGTGCTGGTAGAACCCGTCGTCTTCCGCCGCGAGGATGGCCTGCTCGAGTTTCGGCGAGATGGCTTCGTAGGGAATGACCTCGCGCCGCTCGATCGCGAACTCGCCGACGATCTCGCCGCGCGCGCCGTACACGCGCGAGATCGTGCTCGGCGCGTAGTCGTCGAGCGCGGAGATCTCGGGGAGGTCGCCGGCGTAGGCGAAGAGCACCCCGTCGCCATGCCGAGCACCGCCGCCAGCGAGGAACAGAATGACGATGACGGCGCGGCGAGCGAGACCTGCAAAGCGCATGAAGCTGGTTCAGACGATCTGTCGCGGCTCACGGCTGCGGCTCGCGGAAGACCGCTGAGCCGCCAGTCGAGCGCCTTCAGAGTCTCCCGCCGCGAGAGACTGCCCGTCCCGTCGACCGCCGCCGCTGCGCGACGGCGATTCGCCCGCCGACTACGCCCCGCCGGCGACCTGACGCCGCCGGAAGCGAGCGACCCGACGGACGGGACGGGCGCGGCCGATTGCGGTGGCGGGCTCGAGGGCGCCGGCGCGCTCCGCTCGGGAGCCGGCCGCGATGGCGCGGCGGAGACCGATGCCATCAGGCGCAGCGCGGGCGCGCTCCGGGCGGCATAGCCGGCCGGAGGGCCGCTGTTGTCGGGTGCCGAGCGCGGCATCGGCCCGGGGCGGCGCGTCCGGCGCCGCTTGGTGCCGGCGCGCGATAGGCTTCGCTCGGGCGCGGTCCCGACGGACGCAGGCGGCGCAAGCCGTCGTCGTTTGGATCGGCCGGACTGCTCGCTCCGTGGGACGGCGCGGTTGACGTCCGGCCGGCTGCTGCGTGCCGGGCGGTAGCTGCTCGGGCTCGCCCGGTAGTCCGGCGGCACGCCGCGTCGGGCGAGACCGCGCGTTGGCAGGCGCCGAGGGCGAGACGTCGCGCGGGACGGCGCGGCCCGTGCACGCCGGCACGCGCATCGGGCGCGGTGTTCCGCGGAGCCGTCCGGGCTCGAGGCACACTCGCATCACGTGAGCGCGACACTCCCTGCCTGGTCGGCGAGGGCAACGAGGACAGTCGGAGCGGGGCGTCACGGGAGGCTGCAGGATACCCGGCGCCGCTCAATGGCGCAGACGGTGATCGTCGGCTGCGGAACGCGGCGCCCGGGTCGCGCATTGGGCGCGGCCGGCGCGCTCCGCGACTCCGTCGCGCCGAGCGAACCGCGCGGTGGCCGCATTGTTTGCGCTCGTCGCGGCGCGTGCGCCGGCCGAGCGAATCGGCGCGGTCGATCGAGGAACCGCGTACCCGCGAAATCCGGCGCGGCATCGCGCACGACGAACGCGTTGCGGGTTCTGCACGTCGATGCGGGTCGCGTTGACGACGTTGACGTTGACGTACCCGCGTCCGAACCCGCGATGCGGCACGACGGTCCAGGCGTGCCAGCGGATCGTAGCGGTGGCCGCGATGCACATTGACGTCGAGAAGCCGAACACGGCGCGGTTGTTCCAGCCGAGCGGGCACCAGCTCACATAGCCCGGGGCGTATGCCCACGAGACCCACGCGGGTCCCCACGTGCGGCCCGGGAATCCAGAACCACGATCCCGCAGAGAAGCCCCATCGCCCGTAGTGGTGGGTCGGCCAGGCCCAGGGATCCGATCCAATCCAGGTCCATCCCCATGGCCGCAGCGTCGTCCAGCGGCCGTAGTAGTACGGCCGCCATCCGGGGCGCACACGCGGATACCACACATAGCCGTAGGTGGGCTCGTTCTGCCATGCGCCGTAGCTGATTGAACGTGGTCGCGTAGGACTGCACGGTGTCGGGGAGGTATTGCGTCGACACGCCCAGGCGGGAGTCTCGACGGCTTTCCGACCAGCGATCGAATGCGTCCCACGACGCCGAGTTGAAGACGTACGAAGCCGACGGCCCCGCACCCGCGCGGGCAAACGCGCGCTCGCCGGCGCCGAGCGACGTGCGGCCATCCTCGTTCACGAGATCGGCGGCGCCACGCAGTACCGCGAGCTCGACTTCAGATTCGCGTGCGTCGTTTCCGGGGCCGAGCACCGAAATCCTGTATTCACCGGGCCTCGCGATCTGCACCCATGCGAAAGGCGCATCGACTCGGTACGCCACACTGCGCGCCGCACCGCCGGAGCCGGCGATGTTGAGCCGCACGCGCCCGTCGAGCAACCGGATCACCTCGTCGGACTGGAAGTCCACGAGGCGTGTTCGAGTCGAGATGGAGCGTGCTGCCGTCGTTGAACAGGATCTCGACGCGTCCATTCTGCGTGCGGACGCGATCGCCGGCGAGCAGCGGCATCGAGGCCGGCGCCGACTCCGACCGTCCGTCGCGCTCGAGGAGCGCCGCGCCATCGACGACGGAGATGTGCGCCGGAGATTCGCCCGCGGCATCCTGGCGCGTGGTGCGCCGCCAAAGCCGGAAGCGCAGATCACACGAGAGCCAGGAAGTAGGGCCAACGAGCCAGGCGGGGCATAGAGGACCTCTGGAACGTCTGAGTAGCGAAGCGGCTGGCAAGGCCAGTATAGCACCGACTTACGGCGAATCAACGACCAGATATTGACACCGAAACACTAAGATTATATATTACTGTTATAAGCGTTGTAAAGATTAGCGCTGCGGCCGAGCCCGCGGATCGGGCGCGGACGCTGGGCGGCCGCGCAGAGCTGGATGAGAGGGACTGAGCACATGAGCAAGATCATTGGAATCGATCTCGGGACGACCAACTCCGTCGTGGCGGTCATGGAAGGTGGCGAACCGGTCGTCATTACGAATCCCGAAGGCAGCCGCATCACCCCCTCGGTGGTGGGCTTCACCAAATCGGGCGAGCGCCTGGTCGGGCCAGGTCGCCAAGCGCCAGGCCGTGACCAACCCCGAGAACACCGTGTTCTCGATCAAGCGCTTCATGGGCCGCAAGTTCGCCGAGGTCTCCGAGGAGATGAAGATGGTGCCGTACTCCGTGGTCCGCGCCGGCAACGGAGACGTCCGCGTGAAGGCTGGCGGCAAGGAGTATCCGCCGCCCGAAATCTCCGCGATGATTCTGCAGAAGCTGAAGCAGGCTGCGGAGGAGTACCTGGGCCAGCCGGTGACCAAGGCGGTCATCACGGTTCCTGCCTATTTCAATGACGCGCAGCGCCAGGCCACCAAGGACGCCGGTCAGATTGCCGGCCTCGAGGTAGCGCGCATCGTCAACGAGCCGACCGCGGCGGCGCTGGCCTACGGTCTCGACAAGAAGAAGGACGAGACGATTGCCGTGTACGACTTCGGCGGCGGCACGTTCGACATCTCGATTCTGGAGGTCGGCGAGGGAGTCGTCGAGGTCAAGGCGACCAACGGCGATACCCACCTTGGCGGCGACAACCTCGATCAGCGGATCATCGAGTGGATCATCGCCGAGTTCAAGAAGGACGAGGGGATCGACCTCGGCAAGGACCGGATGGCCCTTCAGCGCCTGCGGGAGTCGGCGGAGAAGGCCAAGATGGAGCTGTCGAGCCGTGATGGAGACCGAGATCAATCTGCCG
Source organism: uncultured Acidobacteriota bacterium (assembly GCA_963771395.1). Taxonomy (GTDB): domain Bacteria; phylum Acidobacteriota; class Vicinamibacteria; order Vicinamibacterales; family 2-12-FULL-66-21; genus DATBJJ01. The sequence goes on from CAVYTY010000014.1 coordinate 318,627, forward strand.
TTCATCACGGCCGACGCGACCGGGCCCAAGCACATGGTCAAGAAGCTCACGCGGGCCCGCTTCGAGCAGCTCGTCGACGACCTGCTGCAGCGGACCGTCGGTCCGACCAAGCAGGCCCTCGCCGACGCTGGTGTGGACGCATCGAAGATTGACGAGGTCGTGCTGGTCGGCGGCTCGACGCGCATTCCCCGCGTGCAGCAGATCGTCAAGGAGCTCTTCGGCAAGGAACCGCACAAGGGCGTCAATCCTGACGAGGTCGTCGCCATCGGCGCGGCCGTGCAGGCGGGCGTGCTCGCCGGCGAGGTCAAGGACCTGCTGCTGCTCGACGTGACGCCGCTCTCGCTCGGCATCGAAACGCTCGGCGGCGTGATGACCACGCTCATCCAGCGCAACACCACGATCCCGTCGAAGAAGAGCGAAACGTTCTCGACGGCGGCCGACAATCAGACGAGCGTCGAGGTGCACGTGCTGCAGGGCGAGCGGCCGCTGGCGCGCGACAACCGGACGCTCGGCAAGTTCCACCTGTCCGGGCTGCCGCCGGCGCCGCGCGGCGTGCCGCAGGTCGACGTCACCTTCGACATCGACGCCAACGGCATCGTCAACGTCACGGCGACCGACAAGGCCACCGGTAAAGAGCAGAAGATCACGATCACGGCCTCGAGCGGCCTGAACAAGGACGAAGTCGACCGGATGATGCGCGAGGCCGAGTCGCACGCGGAAGACGATCGCAAGCGCAAGGAAGAGATCGAGACCCGCAACCAGGCGGACCAGGCGGCGTATGGTGCCGAGCGGATGGTCAAGGATGCCGGGGACAAGCTGCCGGCGGCGGACCGTCAGCCAATCGAATCGGCCATCGAGGAGCTCAAGAAGGCAATCGAGAAGAATGACGTCGACGAGATGAAGCGACGGCTCGAGACGCTGAACGCCGCGCAGCACAAAGCGGCCGAAGCGATGTATCGCACCGCGAGCGCCTCGGGTGGCGCGCCCGCCGGAGCACCCGGTCAGTCTGAGGGATCGGCCGGCCAGGGTGGCGGCGCTCGAGACACCGGCGACGTGATCGACGCCGAAGTGGTCGAGGAAGAGAAGAAGTAACACAGAAGGCTCTAGGCTCTTGGCTCTGGGCTTTAGCAGGAAATTTCGAGCAGCGGTCGAGGGCTTTGCCTACAGCCGAAAGCCGAAAGCCTAGAGCCAAGAGCCAACCGACTCCGAACCATGAACTTCTACGTCACCCTCGGCGTGTCGCAGGAGGCGAGCACGGAGGACATCAAGCGGGCGTATCGCCGGCTCGCGCGGCGCTACCACCCGGGTGTCAATCCGGGCGACCGGGCCGCCGAGGAGATGTTTCAGCGGATCGCCGAGGCCTACGAAACCCTCGTCGATCCGGGACGGCGCCGGCAGTACCGACAGCGCCGGGACGCACAGCGCCGCGCAAGCGGCGTCGGCGTCGTTCGTGTTCGCCGAGTTCGACTTTTCTGCCGCGAAACGGGGACCGCAGGCGTCGACGTTCACCGAGTTGTTCGCCGAGGTCCTGCATCCGGTGTCGGTCGGCGGAGCGGGACGTCCTGAGGTCGGGGCGGATCTGCACGCGACGCTGACCGTGTCGTTTGCGGATGCCGTCCACGGCGTCGAGCGGCAGGTCCTGGTCACGCGGCAGGTCGTGTGCGGAGCGTGCGCCGGTGCGGGGCAAATCGCGATCGCCGAAGCGCAGTGCCGGCATTGTCAGGGAGCCGGGCACATCCGGTGGGCGCGCGGCCACATGGTGTTCTCGAAGCCTTGTGGAGCGTGCGGTGGCGCAGGCCGGCAGACGCGGGAACGGTGCGCGGTCTGCGCAGGGCAGGGACGCGGGGTCCGCGGCGAAGCCGTCAGCGTTCCGGTTCCACCAGGCATCACCGACGGCGGACGGTTGCGCGTGGTGGAGATGGGCCACGCCGGCCAGCACGGCGGCCGCTCCGGTGATCTGTACGTGACGGTCCACGTGCAGCCACACGCATGGTTTCGCCGCGAAGGCGACGACCTGGTGTGCGCCTTGCCCGTGGCCGTACACGAAGCCGGGCTCGGCGCGCGCGTTGACGTGCCGTCGCTCGAAGGGCCGGTCAAGCTCCGGATCCCGCCCGGCACGCGCGCGGGCCAGCGGTTGCGGGTGAGCGGCGGAGGCCTCGTGACCGCAACCGGCGAACGGGGCGACCTCCTCTTCGAGGTCACGCTCGTCCTGCCGCCGAGGTTGGACGAGCGGTCGCTGGAGCTCCTGCGCGAGTTCGCGCAGATTCATGCCGACGATGTCAGAAGCGGGTTGTTCGGGAAGCTGGACGCCTGACCGAGTTGCCAGGTTCATGATGCCCAAGAAATCCGGCGCCAAAGCCTACTACATGATTAGCGCCGTGGCGCAGAAGTACAGCATCCACCCCCAGACGCTGCGGCTGTACGAGCGCGAAGGACTGCTCAAGCCGTCCCGCACGGAAGGCAATACCCGGCTCTACTCGGAAGACAATCTCGAGCAACTCGAGACAATCCTCTCGCTCACGAGAGACCTCGGCGTCAACCTCGCCGGCGTCGAGATCATCCTGAACATGCGGCGGAAGATCGAGGCCATGCAGGGCGAAGTCAACGAGTTCATGGAATTCGTGAAGCACGAGCTGTCCCGCGGCATCGGCGACTGGGAACAACGGCTCGGGACCGCGCTCGTCAAGTCGTCGCCCACCGACATGGTGAGGACGACGAGGGACGAGAAGGGCGCGGAAAAAGTTTGAAGTCTGACGTGTGAAGTCTGAAGTGGGGAAGTTCGAAGTCTGAAGTGCGAAGTGGAAGTGGGAAGGAAGTCCGAAGTCGGAAGTTGGAAGTTCGCAGGCGGAAGTTGGTGCTCACCGACTCGATTCGGTTACAATCGCGCAGTCGGACATCGAGAGACGTTGAATCTCGAAGGCTGAGCTCGACTTCGAACTTCGAACTTCGAACTTCGAACTTCCAACTTCGAACTTCCAACTTCGAGCTTCCACTTCGAGCTTCCACTTCGCGCTTCGAACATCCGACTTTCGAAACTTCAGACTTCACACGTCAGACTTCAAACTTTCATGTCGTGCCCAATCTGTGACGACACTCGTTGGAGGCCCGTCGACGCCGACGGCGTGCGCCGCGTCGTACACTGCGAATGCTGGCAGGGCGAGCACACGCGTCGATTGTTCGAAGAGGCGAGGATTCCCGCGCGCTATCGGCGTTGCGACTTCGAGAATTTTCAAGTCTACCCGAACGAAAAGCTCATCAACGCGGTCAGCGCGGTGCGCAGGTTCGCCGAGGCGTTTCCGACGAGCTCCAAGGGGCTGTGCCTCATCGGTCCGCACGGCATCGGCAAGACGCACCTGGCCGTGGCGGCGCTCAGGGCCGCGCTCGGTCGGGGCTGCGAAGGAATCTTCTACGAGGTCTCGGACCTGCTGCGGCTGATTCGCAGTACCTACAACCCGGTGACGAAAACTGCCGAGATCGAGATCCTCCAGCCGCTCGTCTCCGTCCAGCTGCTCGTTCTCGACGATGTCGGCAAGGAAAAAACGTCGGAGTGGGTGGAAGAGACGATGACCTTCATCGTCAATTCCCGCTACAACCACCGGTTGACGACGATCTTCACGTCGAACTACGAAGACAACCCGGACATCGAAGCACTCGATTCACTGCGCGTCCGTGTCGGCTCGCGGATGTACTCGCGCATGCACGAGATGTGCGACTTCATCGACTACGGGGGAGCCGACTACCGGCTCCTGCCGCCCAACGGCGGCGTCGACGATCTCATCGCCCTCTGGAAGGTCACTGGCGAGCAGCGCGGCCGGTTGCCGGCGCGGGCGAAGGGGGCAGTGCGGGCACAGCTGAAACACCCGGGCCGGGGCGAGCTCGGCTGGTCGGGCGGCAAGGCGGGTTCCTGATCCTCAATCCGCCATCCGCGATGCTCGGCCTCTATCTCCACATCCCTTTCTGTTCGTCCATCTGCAATTACTGTAATTTCAACCGTGGGCTGCTCGACAGCGGCCTGAAGGACCGCTATGTCGTTGCGCTCGAGCGGGAGATTCTCCAGGCGGGGCGCGGCGAGCGCGTGGATACGGTGTATTTCGGAGGCGGGACACCCTCGCTCCTCGAGCCGGGCGAGATTGACCGGTTGATTCAGGCTTGCCGCCAGACGTTCGAGGTGACGCCCGACGCCGAAGTGACCCTCGAGACCAATCCTGAGACCTCGAACGTCTCAAGGTTGGAAGGATTTCGAGCGGCGGGCGTCAACCGCGTGAGTTTCGGTGTCCAATCGTTCCGGGACGCCGAGCTGAAGCGGCTGGGCCGGCTGCACTCGGCCGAACGGGCCGTCGCGGCAGTCGCCGAGGCCAGAGCAGCCGGGTTCGACAACGTCAGCCTCGACCTCATGATGTGGCTGCCGGAACAGTCAACCGGCAACTGGGCTGAGAGTGTCGAGAGGCTGATTGAACTGGGTCCGGACCACGTGTCCCTGTATTTGCTCGAGCTCTATCCCAACGCCCCGCTCAAGGAAGACATGGCGCGGGCGGGCTGGTCGCTGGCACCGGATGAGGATGCGGCCGAGATGTATCTGGGCGGGCTGGCGTCCCTCGACGCGGCGGGGTATCACCAGTATGAGATTTCGAACGTGTGCCGGCCAGGCCGCGAGTCCCGCCACAACCTCAAGTACTGGACCGACGGCGAGTGGCTCGGGCTGGGCTGTGGCGCCCACTCGACGCGGGGCCGCGAGCGGTGGAAGAATGTCTCGGCCACAGGTGAATATGTCGACCGCGTCATGGCCGGGCAGGCGCCCGCCGTCGAGGCGCGATCGATGTCGGACGAGGAGCGGCTCGAGGACGCGTTGTTTACCGGCCTTCGGCTGACCGATGGTGTGGATATCGACCATGCCGGCAGGCGATATGGTGTCGACGTTTGGGTCCGCTATGGACCCGATCTTCAGCCGTTTCTCGAGGCCGGCGTGCTTCGCAAAGAGGATACGCGGCTCCGACTGACGCGCGAGGGTATGCTTGTTGCTAATGAAGTCATGCAGATATTTGTTTGACTGTCCGTCCCTGAGCGCTAGCCGCGCGCACCGAGGTACGGTAAAGTGGCGCCTTTGTTTTCGTCCGGCGATCCATCGTGACGCCGTCGTGCAGTCTCGTCGGCCGCCGGCAAGCTACGCCGTCTGAATTGGCTCTTGAGGGATCAAGGGCAGTTTGATTGACCAAGGAGGAGTTTGAATGCGTCGCCCCTTCGCCATCTCGACCTGTGCTCTAGTGCTCGCGCTTGCCCCGTCGCCGCTGTTCGCTCAAGCGGCCCCCGCGCAGGCGGCACCGCCAGCCGCGGCCCAGCCACCCGCGGCGCCGAAACTGCCGTTCAAGACTGACGCTGGGCTCCTCCTGATTCAGATCAAGCCGGATCAGACCGCCGCATTCGAGGAGCTGATGGCGAAAGTGAAGGCCGGCGTCGCGAAGTCCAGCGACGAGGGCATCAAGAAGCAGATGGCCGGCTTCAAGGTGTACAAATCGTCCGAGCCCATGCAGGGCAACGCCCTGTACGTGGTTGTCGTCGATCCGACCGTCAAGGATGTCGAGTACGAGCTCTTCGCCCTGCTTCAGAAGGTGCTGACGCCGGAAGAGCTGCGCGACCCGGCAGTAATCGAGATGTCGAAGAAGGCGGCCGCGGCGTTCGCGGTGGGCTACAACCTGCTGAACCTCACGCCGGTCGGCGGGGGGATGTAAGGCAAGACGCTGGAAGGACAGGGAAAGGGCGGTTGGCCTTTTCCTTGTTCCTTCCGTCTTACCTTTTCGGAAGCCAGCTTTCCATTTTCAGAACGTCAGCTTTCCTTTCAGAACTTTAGGTTGAGCCCCGCGTAAAAGCGCTGCGGTTTCGAGTGGCGTGGATCGCCCTGCAGCGTGAAGATGCGGTAATCGAAACGCAGGCGCAGCGGGCCCGCGAGCGACACCTTCACCCCGCCGCCCACGTTGATCCCCACGTTCGTCTCCGAGATATCGTCGAGCGTTTCGTGATACACCCCGCCCCCGGCCGTCCCATAGAACTGCATCCCCGCAATCGGTATGGGTGTCTGCAGGAGCCCGTTGAACATGTAAGTCCACAGCCCCGGCGCCAGCTCGTCGAGGTTCTCGCGCGTGCGGCCTGTACTCGAACTCGAACCCTACGATCACCAGCCCCACCCCGACGCCGAAGCCCGTCGTCACCCGATTCACCGGCGTGGGGTTCGTGCCGAGGAACGCCGTGATGTCGGCTGATGCGCTCGAAGGCGCGAGGAGCGCGAGCGCAATAAGGAAGAGCCAGATACGACGATTCAGCATGCCTCAGGATAACTGAGAACCCCGACCCACAATCCAGAATCCAGTCCCGAATCCGTGTGAGGCGATGCGTTGGGAGTCACGCGGCCCAAGGCCGTTTCACGATGGCACGATGGCGCGATGAACACGATGTCGAGAACAACAGGAATCTCATCGTGGCCATCGTGCCATCGTGCGCATCGTGGGCTGCCGTCGGCTCGTGCGCCGTAACCGAGTGCAGCGGAGCTTGAACCCTGACACGGCGTGATACATTCACTTCAATGGACTTCCGCCCGAGTGAAGAGCAGGAATTGCTGCGCCGGACGGTCCGCGAATTCGCGGAAACGGAGGTCGGTCCCCACGTCATGGAATGGGACGAGGCGCAGGAGTTTTCCGCAGACCTGCTGCCGAAGCTCGCGGCGATCGGGCTGGCCGGCGTGCAGTTCCCCGAAGAGTTCGGTGGCGCCGGGTTGTCGGCCGTCGACTACTGCATCTGCATCGAGGAGCTGGCGCGCGTCTGTCCGGCGGTGGCGCTCTCGGTCGCGGCGCACAACGGTTTGTGCTCCGCTCACATTTCGACGTTCGGGAACGACCAGCAGAAGCGGCGGTATCTCCCGCGGCTCGTCCGCGGCGAGGTGTGGGGGGCGTGGGGGCTCACCGAGGCCGGCGCCGGGAGCGACGCCGCCGGCATGCGGACCACGGCCGTGCGTCAGGGGCAGTGCTGGCTGATCAATGGCGCGAAGACGTTCATCACGCACGGGAAGATCGGCGGCGTGATGGTGGTCATCGCGGTGACCGATCGGACGAAGGGACATCGCGGAATCTCGGCCTTCGTCGTCGAACACGGGACAGCAGGGATGTCGGCCGGCAGGAAAGAGAACAAGCTCGGCATGCGCGCGAGCGATACGAGCGAGGTCATCTTCGACAATTGCCGGGTCCCGATCGAACAGCTGCTCGGCGAGGAAGGGCAGGGGTTCATCAACACGTTGCAGGTGCTCGACGGCGGCCGAATCGGGATCGCGGCGCTGTCGGTGGGCCTGGCGCAGGGCGCCTACGAAGCCGCTCTGCACTACGCGAAAGAGCGCCGGCAGTTCGGACAGGCCATCGCGGAGTTCCAGGCCATTCAGTGGAAGCTGGCAGACAACGCCACACGGATCGAAGCCGCCCGGCTGCTCACGTACCGGGCCGCCTACCTCCGCGATCAGGGCGCGCGCACCACGCGCGAATCGTCGACGGCGAAGTTGTTTGCGAGCGAAATCGCGGTCAAGGCCGCCGACGATTGCGTCCAGATCCACGGCGGGTACGGTTTCGTGAAGGACTACCCTGCGGAGAAGTTCTTCCGCGACGTCAAGCTGCTGACGATTGGCGAAGGGACGAGCGAGATTCAGCGACTCGTCATCGCCCGCCAGCTCCTCAGCTAGGGGCGGTAGAAGTAGGATCCCACGTGCCAGCACGACTCTGCGGCGTTCTATTCCGGGCCGCGACATCAGGCCGGCCCACTCGATCCGTCGACAGGACAACCTGAAAGTGACCGACCTCGCGCTGTCCGACCGCGTGTTCGCGGGGGATCCCCGCGCCATTGCCCGCGCCATCACACTCATCGAGGATGAGTCGCCGGCCGGTGCCGAGCTCGTCCGCCAGGTCTTTGCGAAGACAGGGCGAGCCCACGTGATCGGCGTCACTGGTCCGCCGGGCGCCGGCAAGAGCACCCTGGTGGACAGGTTGACCACGGGCATCCGCGCCAGCGGACGCACCGTCGGCGTGGTCGCCGTCGATCCGACGAGCCCCTTTACCGGCGGCGCGATTCTCGGCGACCGCGTCCGCATGCAGGCGCACGCCGGAGATGCGGGCGTATTCATCCGAAGCATGGCCACCCGTGGGCATCTGGGAGGGTTGGCGCAGGCGACGAGCGACGTGGCGCTGGTCTTCGACGCGGCGGGGAAAGACGTCGTGCTGATCGAAACGGTCGGCGTCGGCCAGGACGAAATCGACATCGTCCGGACAGCCGACGTTTCGATCGTGATGCTCGTGCCGGGCAGCGGCGACGAGATCCAGGCCCTCAAGGCCGGGATCATGGAGATCGCCGACATCTTCGTGGTGAACAAGGCCGATCGCGAGGGCGCAGACCGCACCGTCTCGACAATCGAGACGGTGCTGGCATTGCAGACGTTCGCGCCCGGCGAGTGGCGCCCCCCGATCGTGAAGACGGAAGCCACGAGCGGCAAGGGCGTGGCCGAATTGCTTCAGGAGATCGACCGATTCCGCGCGCAGTCGCCGCGGGCGCAGGGGACCCGGCGCCGGGCGCGCGCCGAGTGGCGGCTGCGCGAGCGGCTCGCGCAGCGGTTCGTGCAGCACGTCGAGCGGCGTGTGCTCCAGACCGGAGAGTTCGAGCAGCTGCTGGACCGGATTGCCGCGCGGGAGATCGATCCGTATTCTGCGGTCGACGACATCTTCGCGAGGGCTGTTGGACACGAACCGTCTGAACCTGTTGAACCTCCTGAACCAATTGAATTGGATCATGTGGGGATTGCCGTGTCGAACTTGGACGAGGCACTGGCGTTCTATCGCGACGCCCTCGGCCTCGCGATCGGGGCGCCCGAAGAGGTCGCGTCCCAGCGTGTACGCGCGCATTTCATCCCCGCCGGCGACGCCGCGTTGGAGCTGCTCGAGGCCACCGCCGACGATTCGGCGATCGCCAGGTACGTGACGAAGCGCGGGCCCGGCCTGCACCACATCACCCTGCGCGTCGCCGACATCCGGGCGGCGCTCGCGACACTGAAGTCGAAGGGGGTCCGGTTGATCGACGAGTCACCGAGGGAAGGAGCGCACGGATCGCTTGTCGCCTTCGTCCATCCCGCCAGTGCGCACGGCGTGCTGGTGGAGTTGAAGGAGGCAGGAGGCAGGAGCTCAGGAGGCAGGAGGTAGGAGAAAGGTAGAAGGTAGAAGGTAGAAGACAGCAGCGCCTGCGGCCCGAGCGCGGCGCGAAGTCGCCGCGCGAGAGCGAGCGGGGGTGGGGCCCCGCGAGCATGGAGTAATGCTGACAGAACGCTGAAGACAGCAAGTTCTTGACCTATGCAATTCGGTGATCTCACGCTGACGCCGCTCTGGGATGGCACCTTCCGCCTCGACGGCGGGGCCATGTTCGGCGTGGTGCCCAAGCCGCTCTGGGAGAAGCGCGCGCCGGCCGACGAGAAGAACCGCATCCGTCTCGGACTGCGTCCGCTCCTGGTGATCGGAGAGAAGACGCTCCTCATAGACGCCGGCATCGGCGGCAAGATGGACGAGAAGAGCGTCGAGATATTCGCCATCGACCGATCGCGAAACATCGATCACTCGCTCGCCGACGCCGGCGTGAGCCGCGACGCGATCGACATCGTGCTCGCCTCGCACCTGCACTTCGACCACGCGGGCGGCTTCACGGTGCGCGACCCTGCAGGGGTCATCGTTCCCGCGTTCCCCCGGGCACGCTACATTGTCCGGACCGCCGAGTGGGACGATGCGGCGCATCCGCATGAACGGAATCGCGCGAGCTATCTCACGGAGGATTTCGTGCCGCTCGCCGACGCCGGGGTTCTCGATCTCGTGGCGGGTGATGTCGTCATCATGCCTGGCGTCCGGGTCGTGCGGACGGGCGGTCACTCGAAGCATCATCAGGTCGTCGTCATCGAGTCGCAGGGGCAGACGGCCGTGTTCGCGGCGGACCTGATCCCGACGGTCGCCCACGTGGACGAACCCTGGATCATGAGCTACGACCTGTATCCGATGGAGACGCTTGCCTTCAAGCGCACGTTCGTGCGGGAAGCCATCGACCACGAGTATTTGATATTCTTCGAGCACGACCCCGACGTTGCGGCGGGCTACATTCGAGAGGTGAAGGGCCGCAAGCACGTCGAACGCGTGCTGTGAACCCGCAGCGTGCGGCTCGAGCTGTCCGATGTTCCGGGACCGATTCAATCTATCGCTCATTTCATCATTCGATTCAATCCATGCCCCTTCACCCTTCACTTCAGCATTCAGCACTCAGCATTAATTTCGTATGCCAATAACCATCGGTATCATCGGCGGCAGCGGACTGTACGACATGGCCGAGCTCACCGACCGCGAGGAGCGGCAGGTGCAGACGCCATTTGGGGAGCCGTCGGCCCCTTACGTGGTCGGGACGCTTCGTGAAAAGCGTGTGGCGTTTCTCGCCCGGCACGGCGCGGGACATAGGCTCCTGCCGTCCGAGCTGAACTTTCGGGCCAACATCTACGGATTCAAAACGCTCGGCGTCGAGTACATCCTCTCGGCCAGCGCCGTCGGCAGCTTGAAGGAGGAGTACAAGCCGATGGACCTCGTCGTTCCGGACCAGTTCTTCGACCGCACGCGCGGGCGCGTCTCGACGTTCTTCGGGAGGGGACTCGCGGCGCACGTCGGGTTCGCGCATCCCTTCTGCGCGCGGCTGAGCGGTGTGGCATTTGCCGCCGCCAGAACGGCCGGCGCGACCGTGCACAGAGGCGGGACGTATGTGTGCATGGAAGGACCCCAGTTCTCGACGCTGGCCGAGTCGCAGCTCTACCGCTCCTGGGGCATGGATATCATCGGGATGACCAACCTGCAGGAAGCGAAGCTCGCCCGGGAAGCAGAGATCTGCTACACCACTATCGCGCTCGTCACCGACTACGACTGCTGGCACCCCGAGCACGACCAGGTCACCGTCGAGATGATCATCGGCAACCTCACACAGAACGCGAAGATGGCCCAGCAGGTCATTGCAGGTGCGGTCGACGCGCTGCCGTTCGAGCGTACCTGCGAGTGTGCGACCGCCCTGAAGTACGCGATCATCACGCGGCCCGACGCCGTGCCGGAGGCGACGAAGCTTGAATTGGCGCCGATCATCGGGAAGTACCTTTGACGCAGTGTCACGCAAGGAAACGCGAAGACCGCGAAGCTGCGAAGATCGCGAAGCAATTTCCGGTCTACCTTGATGCTCTTCGCGGTCTTCGCTTCTTCGCGATCTTCGTGATTTCGTCGTAACAATTGGGGTCCTCCAGCCACTATGAGCATTGTCGTCACCGGTTCGATTGCCTTCGACTACCTGATGTCGTTCCCCGGGAAGTTTACCGAGCACTTCCTTCCCGAGCACATGTCACGGGTGAGCCTCAGCTTCCTCGTCGACACGATGGACAAGCGGCGCGGCGGCTGCGCGCCGAACATCGCCTACACGCTCGCCCTCCTCGGCGAGACGCCGCGGCTGATGGCGGCGGCAGGGCGGGACTTCGACGACTATCGCCGGTGGCTCGAGGCGGCGGGCGTGGACACGTCGCTCGTGCTGGAGGTGGCGGACAAGTTCACGGCGTCGTTCTTCTGCAGCACTGACACCGAGAGCAACCAGATCGCATCGTTCTACACGGGCGCGATGGCGAATGCGGGCGAGCTGTCGTTTCGCGGCGTGGACGACTGCCGGCTCGCGATCATCTCGCCGAATGACCCCGGTGCGATGGTGCAGTACGCGGAGGAGTGCCGGGCGCTCGGCATCCCGTTCATCTGGGATCCCGGCCAGCAGTGCACGCGGATGTCGGGGCCCGAGCTCCAGGACGGCCTGGAAGGGTCCGCGCTCGTCATCTGCAACGATTACGAGTTCGAGCTGCTTCGTCAGAAGACGTCGATCGACGAGAACACAGTGCTCGAGCACACCGATGCGCTCGTCGTGACCAGGGGCGAGAACGGGTGCTCGATCTACACCTCCGCAGGCCGCTCGGACGTCCCTGCGGTGCCGCCGACGCGGATCGTCGATCCGACGGGCGTCGGCGACGCGTTCCGTGCCGGCTACATGACGGGCCTGGCGCGAAGCGCCGATGCCGATCATGTGGATCACGTCGTGTGCGCCCGTCTGGGCGCCGTTGCCGCCACCTATGCCCTCGAGCATCTCGGAGGGCAGAGCCACGCCTTTACCCCGGCCGAGTTCAACGCGCGCTACGCATCGCACTTCGGTCCCCTCGGGGTCAGGTCTTGAATTTCGCCGCCGGGCTGACGTGTGCGGCGGTCACGTGGGTGGCGCTCCTGCTCACGGCTCCGGTGGCGCTGTCGCGTGGGCGGTTGCCGGCACTGACGCTGGCGGTCTACCACGCCGGGTCGCTCGTGTGTCACCAGCGGCCGGAGCGCTCGTTCCATCTCGACGGCGCCCAGTTGCCTGTCTGCGCACGGTGCTTCGGCTTGTATCTGGCTGGCGCCTTCGGCCTGAGTGTCGCGTGGCGCGGTCGGCGGAGGTTCTCCGCGCGCGCGGTACAGGCGCTCTTGGCGGTGGCGGCTCTGCCGATCGTGACGACGGTTGCGCTCGAGTGGCTCGGGGCAATCGAGACATCGAACGTCCAGCGGATGGCGACCGGCGTGCCCCTGGGGGTTGCGGCCGGCGCCGTGATCGTCCGATCCCTGGCACGGCCGGGCGATGCGCTATGATCTTGTCCTGAGATGGCCATGAAATCCACGACCGCCGACACCACCCGCACGTCGGCGGAACCCGGTACCTTGACCCTCGTCTGCCTTCTGGCCTGGGCAGTTCCCGGCGCGGCGCATTTCTGGCTTGGCCGGCGGCAGAAGGCCGTCGTCTTCCTGGTCGTCCTCAGCCTGATGTTCGCGATTGGCCTCGTGCTCCGGGGCCGGATCTTTCCTTTCGAGTTCTCTGAACCGCTGGTGGCCCTGGCGGCGATCGCTGACGTCGGGCTGGGTGTCCCGTGGGTGCTGGCCCGCATGATGGGCGTCGGCAGCGGCGAAGTGACGGCGACGACGTTCGAATACGGCAATACCTTTCTCATTGTCGCGGGCCTCCTGAACTTTCTCGTCGTCCTCGACGCCTTCGACATCGCGATGGGACGCAAGTGACCGGGCACTTCCTGCTGCTCGCGCTCTTCGCGTTCCTCGTGTCCATCGTGTTTGCGGTGCTGCTGCGGGACGATCCGCGCCAGCAGATTCGGACTGCGGCGATGATGTTCGCAGGTTTCGTCGCGACGGCCGTTGTACTGGCTGGCTCATGTACCCGCTCCCGCTGTGATCGATCCCACCTCCGCACCCATCCGTTGAAACGGTTGCTGCTCTGGGGCCCGGCGTTGGGGTACATGGGCCTCATCTTCTTCGCGTCCTCGGTGCCGGGCGACCAGCTCCCGGGGCACTTCTGGGACAAGCTGGTGCACTTTCTCGTGTATGCCGTCCTCGGCGCACTCTTTCTGATTCCTCTCGCCGAGGCACGGCTGTCGCAGGTGACGATGGGGAAGGCGGGGATGGCCGTGCTGCTGTCGACGTTGTACGGAGCTTTCGACGAGGTGCACCAGGCGTTCACGCCGGAGCGTGCGCCCGACGTCCGCGACCTCTTCGCCGATGCTCTCGGGGCCGCGCTCGGAGTGGCGGCCATCCTGCTGTTGAGCGTGATCGTGAAGAGATTCCTGAGGTCTGAGGACGCGGAGGTTTGAGAGGCGGAGGTTGAACCCGTTCCCTTCGTCACCTCCTTGTCTCTGCCTTGGTCGCCCTTCACCACAGGGTATACTTCAAGATTGCCGGCGGCCCCTGTATGAGCGCTCAAGACCCCAACACGCTGAAGACTCTCCTCGTCGAACGCGACGGTCCCGTCGCGCGCGTCACCGTCAACCGTCCGGGCGTCCTGAACGCCTTGAGCGCGCAGACGCTCGACGAGCTGCACCAGACCATGCTGGCGCTCGGAAATGAGGAGGCCGTGCGGGTCGTGGTCATCACGGGCGCCGGGGAGAAGGCGTTCGTGGCGGGGGCGGACATCAACGAGCTGGCCGGGCAGAGTCCGACGGGCGGGCGGGACCGCGCGATCCGCGGCCAGCAGGTCTTCGATCTCGTCGAGACTCTCGGCAAGCCGACGATTGCCGCGATCAACGGCTTCGCGCTCGGCGGCGGCTGCGAGCTCGCGATGTCGTGCACGCTCCGGATCGCCGCCGATACGGCCAGGCTCGGCCAGCCCGAAATCAACCTGGGGCTCATTCCCGGCTACGGCGGCACACAACGCCTTGCGCGTTTGATTGGCGCCGGCCCGGCCCTCGAGCTCCTCCTCACCGGACAGCAGGTCAGCGCCCAGGAAGCCCATCGTCTCGGGCTCGTCAACCGCGTGGTGCCTGCGGCGGAGCTGCAGACAGAAGTGTCGGCGCTGGCGGGGCTGCTGGCGAGCAAGCCGCCGATCGCCGCGCGATACATCATCGAGGCCGTGCAGAAGGGCCTGCAGATGTCGTGTGCTGAAGGCCAGCGCTTCGAGGCGACCCTCTTCGGGCTCGTCGCGAGCACCGACGACATGCGCGAAGGCACGCGCGCGTTTCTCGAGAAGCGCAAGCCCGAGTTCAAGGGGAGATAGGGTGCGCACCAACAGCCTCGACACCGCGCCTCCGCTGTCGGGGGCCTCCGGCTTTCGCTTCGCGATTGTGGTCTCGAGATTCAACGACGCCATCACCTCGGCGTTGACCGACGGAGCCCGGCGCGCGCTGCTCGAGGGCGGCGCGCGCGAGGACGAAGTCGAAGTCGTGAGCGTTCCAGGCGCGTTCGAGTTGCCGCAGGCGGCGCGGTCTCTCGCTGAAGCCGGGCGCGTCGATGCCGTCATCTGCCTCGGGTGCGTCATTCGTGGCGCCACGCCGCATTTCGAGTACATCTCGGCGTCGGTGGCGCACGGGATTCAGGATGCGTCGGGAGCGACGGGCGTGCCGATGGCTTTTGGCGTGCTCACCACCGATACCTGGGAGCAGGCGGAGGAGCGGGCCGGCGGCGGCCGTGACAACAAGGGATTCGAAGCTGCGGCGGCGGCCATCGAGATGGCGCAGTTGTTTCGACGCCTTCATCCCCTCAGACCGCTCGGCGCCGGCCCCTCATGACCCGGGTGGACCCGATAGGACGGCGTCGTGCGCGAAAGTCCGCGCTGCAGATGCTCTACCAATCGGAAGTCGGCAAGATGGGCCCGCAAGAAGCGATCGGGGCCTTCTGGCGGATTGCCCCTACGGGCGACGAGTCCGACGATGGACACGGCGACGGGACCGACGACGAGATCGGAGACGACCTGCGTGCGTTTGCGAACGACCTCGTGCGGGAGACAATCGAGCGTGTCGAAACGATCGACCAGTTGCTCGTCGCACACGCGCACAACTGGCGGCTCGAACGGATGGCGGTGATTGACCGGCTGGTGCTTCGACTGGCCGTCTGCGAGCTGCTCACGCATCCGGAGACCCCGCCGAAGGTCATCATCAACGAAGCCCTCGAGCTGGCTCGGACCTTCAGCGGCGACGAGTCGGTGGCGTTCGTGAATGGCGTGCTGGATGCCGTCAGGAAGGCACTGCCAGCTTCATAGTTTCAGTTCTGAGTGGTCGTGCCGAGCAGATGTTGAAAATAGTCCCAGTTGCAGTATCGGCAGCGCCTGCGGCCCGAGCGCCGCGCGCAGGCGCGGCGCGAGTGCGAGCGGGGGTGGGACCCCGCGAGCTCTGATAAAAGACGCCATGTCCGAGTAACCATGTCAGATACCGAACAGAAAGAATCCGATCAGGTCGCACAGCGCCGCGCCAATTTCGAGGCGCTCGTGCAGCTTGGCGTCGATCCGTACCCGCGCGCATTTGCGCGGACGCACACGGTGCGCGAGCTGGTGTCGACCTACGGCGGGCGGACCGGTGAAGAGCTCACGGCCGAGCGGGTCGAGACGAGAACCGCCGGCCGGATTCTGGCCATCAGGAGCTTCGGCAAGGCGAGCTTCGTCGCGATCTCCGACGGTGAGTCGAAGATCCAGGTTTACATCCGGCAGGACTCGGTCAGCGAGCGCGACTTCTCGATCTACAAGCTGCTCGATTTCGGCGATTTCGTCGGCGTCGACGGCTATCTGTTCCGTACGAAAACCAACGAGCTGACGATCCACGCGTCGAAGCTGGAGTTTCTGTCCAAGTGCTTCTTGCCGCTCCCGGAGAAATGGCACGGGTTGAGCGACATCGAGATCCGGTACCGTCAGCGGTACCTCGATCTCATCGTCAACCCCGACTCCCGGCGGGTGTTCGATGTTCGCAGCCGGGTGCTGGCGAACACCCGGGGATTCCTCAACGGGCGCGGGTACCTCGAAGTCGAGACGCCGATGATGCAGCCGATCCCCGGTGGGGCGCTGGCCCGGCCTTTCGTGACACACCACAACGCGCTCGACATGCAGCTGTTTCTCCGGATCGCCCCCGAGCTCTACCTCAAGCGCCTGACGGTCGGTGGCATTGAACGCGTCTACGAGATCAACCGGAACTTCCGCAATGAGGGAATCTCGACGCAGCACAACCCCGAGTTCACGATGCTCGAGTTCTACCAGACCTACAGCGACTATCAGGAGCTGATGGTCATGACCGAGGAGATGATCTCGACTGTGGCCCGGCAGTCCATTGGCAGCGATCAGATTCGGTTCGGCGAGCACGAGATTTCCCTGGCGGCTCCCTACCGGCGCGTCTCCTTGCGGGAGGGCGCTCGCCAGGCGGCCTCGGACCGGCTGGGCGTAGCGGTGGCCGACGCGGATCTGCGCAATCGCGAGACTGCCGCCGCACTCGCGCGCCAGCTGCGGCTCGAACTGCACCCCGGATGGGGCCCCGGGCGGATCGCGACGGAGATCTTCGAGCGGCTGAACGAGAACGACCTGATTCAGCCGACGTTTGTCTACGACTTTCCGACCGAGGTGTCCCCCCTGTCGAAGCAGAAGCCCGACGACCCCGAGACGGTCGAGCGCTTCGAGCTGTACATCGGCGGGTTCGAAGTGGCCAACGCCTTCAGCGAGCTCAACGACCCGGCCGAACAACGACGCCGTTTCGAAGCCCAGATCGCCGGCCGCGCCGCAGGCGACCTCGAAGCGCACGTCATGGACGAGGACTACATCCGCGCACTCGAGTACGGCCTTCCACCCACCGCTGGCGAGGGCGTGGGCATAGACCGGCTCGTCATGTTGTTGACCAACAGTCAGTCGATACGAGACGTCATCCTCTTTCCGCTCATGAGGCGCGCTTATGAAAGTCTGAAGTCTGACGTTTGAAGTCTGAAGTATTCAAGTGTGAAGTCTGAAGTGTGAAGCCAAGCCTGAAGTGCGAAGTAAGTCTGAAGGCTGAAGCGTGAAGTGGTTGCCACTTCCCACTTCAGACTTGCTTCCCACTTCAGACTTGCTTCCCACTTCAGACTTGCTTCTCACTTCAGCTTTCCACTTCAGACTTCACACTTGACCACTTCAGACTTCAAACGTCAGACTTCAAACTTTCACATGGACCTCCCATTCGAGCTCTTCGTCGCGGTCCGCTACCTGATGGCTCGCCGGAAGCAAGCTTTCATCTCGCTCATCTCGCTCATTTCGGCGGTGGGCGTGGCGGTGGGCGTGATGGCGCTCCTCATCGTGCTGGCGCTGATGACCGGGCTCCAGGGCGAGCTTCGCGATCGCATCATCGGGTCGGCGGCGCATGTCTACGTGTTCAAGCCGGGCGGAGGGCTGGGGGACCCTGCCGAAGAAGTGCGGAAGGTCGGCGCTGTTCCGGGGGTAGTCGGCGCGGCACCGGTCGTGCTCGGACAGGGGTTGGCGAAGAGCGCGGGCGGGAGCCAGTTCATCACGATCAAAGGGATCGATCCGGTGCTCGAACCCGCTGTGACCAACGTCGGGCGATCGATGACGGCCGGCACGCTGGACGCGCTGACGCCGGTCGCCGGAACCATGTCGGGCATCGTGCTCGGCAAGGACCTGGCGCAGAAGCTCGGCCTGAGCCTCGGCGACAGCGTGGAGGTGCTCACGCCGGAGGGCCCGCTCACGCCGTGGGGCGTTTCTCCGGCGTTACGGACGTTCAAGGTCGTCGGCATGTTCAGCCTCGGCCTCTTCGAGTTCGACAGCTCCTACGGCTACGTGCACCTGAGCGTCGCCGAACGGATCCTCGACCGGACCCGGGCCGATTTCATCGAGGTGAAGGTCGCCGATCTCTTCGCCGCGAAGGAAGTCGCCGCGGCGATTCCGTCGCGGCTCGGCTCGGAGTACGAGGCCGACGACTGGGCCGAAATGAACAAGTCGCTCTTCTCGGCCCTGTGGCTCGAGAAGATGGCGATGTCGATCACCATCGGCTTGATCGTGATGGTGGCGGCGCTCAACATCATCGCCTCGTTGATCCTGCTCGTGATGGAGAAGACGCGTGACATCGCCATCCTGAAGACGATGGGCAGTTCGGCCGCGAGCATCCGGCGGATCTTCATGCTGCAGGGGCTCGTCATCGGGACCGTCGGCACGCTCACCGGCGCGGTGGGAGGATATGCCCTCATCTACGTGCTCGACCGCTACAAGCTGATCAACGTGTCGCTCGACGTCTACCAGATCTCGTACGTGCCGTTCCGGCTGCTGCCGCTCGATTTCGTGGTGGTCGTCGTGTCGGCGATTCTGGTCTGCTTCGTGGCGACGATCTATCCGTCGCGACAGGCCGCGAAGCTGGATCCGGCGCAGGCGCTAAGGTACCAATGAGCACTCAGCTCTCAGCCGTCAGCTTTCAGCTAGAGCATCCAGATCCTGGTCGAACGGCTATGTCGCGCTCCAGCTGAAAGCTGAGAGCTGAGTAGCTGAAAGCTGAGAGCTATGTCCTTCATCCAGGTCTCCGGCCTTTCGAAAAGCTACGCCGTGGGGGGCGCGCGCCTGACCGTGCTCAAGGATCTCGATCTCTCGCTCGAGCGCGGCGAGATGGTGGCCATCGTCGGCGCGTCGGGCGTCGGCAAGAGCACGTTGCTGCACGTCATGGGCGGCCTCGACGCGCCCGATGCCGGCTCGGTCCGCATCGACCAGATCGAGCTCGGCCGCCTCTCGGACGAGGCGGTGGTCGCGTTCCGCAACCAGCACGTGGGATTCGTGTTCCAGTTCCACCACCTGCTGCCGGAGTTCAGCGCGGTCGAGAACGCCGAGATGCCGCTCCGCATCGCGCGCAAGACGGCCGCCGAGTGCCGCGAGCGGGCCGCCGGTCTCCTCGAGCGGGTGGGCCTCGTCGAGCGCCTCGATCATCGTCCGGGCATGTTGTCGGGCGGCGAGCAGCAGCGCGTCGCGATTGCCCGCGCGCTCGTGATGCGGCCGACGCTCCTGCTGGCCGACGAGCCGACTGGCGACCTCGACGAGCACACGGCGGAGCACCTGCACGACCTGCTGAAAGAGATGCATCGCGAGCACGGCCTCACCTCGGTCATCGCGACCCACAACCCGAAGCTCGCCGCCGCGT
Organism: uncultured Acidobacteriota bacterium; assembly: GCA_963771395.1. Classification (GTDB taxonomy): domain Bacteria; phylum Acidobacteriota; class Vicinamibacteria; order Vicinamibacterales; family 2-12-FULL-66-21; genus DATBJJ01. The sequence continues at coordinate 338,128 of CAVYTY010000014.1, forward strand.
GCGACCGCGTGTTGCGGCTTGAAGAGGGCCGGCTGAGAGGAGTCTGACATGTCCGAGAGACAGAACATCTCGACCGGCACCAAGTGGGAACCGCTCGTCGGCTACTCGCGCGCGGTACGCGTGGGCGGCGTCGTCCACGTGTCCGGCACGACCGCGACCGCCGACGACGGGAGCCTGGTTGGACAGGGAGATGCGCGGGCGCAGACGATTCAGGCACTCGGGAACATCGAGCGCGCGCTCGCCCGCGCCGGCGCGTCGCTGCAGCAGGTCGTCCGGACTCGTATGTATGTGACCAACATCGTCCGCGACTGGGAAGCGATTGGCCGCGCCCACGGCGAAGTCTTCGCAACGATTCGTCCGGCGACGTCCATGGTCGAGGTGAGCCGGCTCATCGACCCGGACATGCTCGTGGAGATTGAAGCCGAGGCGATCCTCGACTCGTGATACACGTGATTCAGCGACGTGCGTGATGTTCTGCGGCGCGAGGTAGCCGCCCGCTTCGAGGGGATGGAACGCTGGCCGCAACGTTCCCGTAAAAATGGAGTGTTGGCCGCAGACGAGCCAAGGAGGTCAGTCATGAGACGGTGGATTGCAGCGTCGACCGGGGCCCTTTTTCTGGCGGCGGCATTCGTTTCCTCATCCGTAAACCTGCAGGCAGCAGACAAGACCGTCAGCGGAACGGTCGCGGCGGTCAGTCCGGATTCCATCACCATCAACTCGAAGACCGAGGTGGTGAAGCTGGGCGTGGACACCAAGACACAAGTCGTCGGCGTCGGCGTCGGCACGAAGTCGGCGAAGATGAAGGCCGAGAAGAAGTCGACCCAGATTGTCGACTTCGTGAAGACCGGCGATCAGGTCTCGGCAAAGTACGACGACACATCGAAGCACGCGAGCGAGGTGCGGATCACAAAGGCGGCGGCCCCGGCCCCGTCGAAGTAGAGCGATCCCTGGGGGAGTGCGGGACGGTGCCGCACTCCGTATTCCTGTCGCGTCCAGCCCCGGCGCGGCAATTCTTCGGGGTTCATCCCGACCGTCCGCTTGTCGCTGAGGTTGCGGGATGGAAGCGCCCTGCGCACAGAACGGAGGCGCTCCATCTCGCTCCTCGTGAACATTCCGCTCTTCCGCACACGTCGCGCGCGCGGCCGACTACGCGCCAGGCTTCCTCCACGGCTCGGCGTTCACCTGCTACGCTCGAGGGCCGGGTCAGGTCCGATTCGGAATGTCATTTTTACCCGCCACGCGACCGCCCCATCCCACTAACTGCCGTAGAAAGGCTTGGTTAGCCGTAACGGATCCCCGGGACGCTGTCGTATAATGAGCACAGGGTATCTCCGACAAACCATAGGTAACCCGGATGTTCGAACGTTATACGGAACGAGCTCGGCGGGTTCTCTTCTTCGCGCGGTACGAGGCGAGTCAGCTCGGCAGCATCTCGATTGAGACCGAGCACTTGCTTCTCGGACTGATTCGCGAGGGGAAGGGTCTGACCAGCCGCATTTTCGCCCGCTCGCACCTCTCCCTCGAGAGCATTCGCAAGGAGATCGAAGGCCGGACCGTGTTCCGCGAGAAGGTCTCGACCTCGGTCGAAATCCCCTTCAGCGCCGAGACCAAGCGCGTTCTCCAGTATGCCGCCGAGGAAGCCGACCGGCTGCTGCACAACTACATCGGCACCGAGCACCTGCTTCTGGGCATCCTGCGCGAAGAGCGGTCCGTCGCGGCGACGATCCTCATGGAGAAGGGGATGCGCCTCAACACCGTCCGCGAGGACATCGTCGCGCTCCTGAACGAGAAGACCACGCTCACGCGAGTGAAAGAAACGCCGCTCCTGGCCGAGTTCAGCCGCGACCTGACGGACGCGGCGATGAAGAACCAGCTCGATCCGCTCGTCGGCCGCCACATCGAAACCGAGCGCGTGCAGCAGGTCCTCTGCCGCCGGACCAAGAACAACGCGGTCCTCATCGGCGAGCCGGGTGTTGGCAAGACGGCCATCGTCGAAGGCCTCGCGCAGAAGATTGTCTACGGCGACGTCCCGCACTTCCTCGCCGACAAGCGGATCCTCGCGCTGGACATCTCGCTCATCGTGGCGGGCACCAAGTATCGCGGTCAGTTCGAAGAGCGCCTCAAGGCGATCATGAAGGAGCTGACCGAGAACCCGAACATCATCGTGTTCATCGACGAGCTCCACACGCTCGTCGGCGCAGGGTCGGCCGAAGGGTCGCTCGACGCCGCCAACATCCTCAAGCCGGCGCTCTCCCGCGGCGAAATCCGCTGCATCGGTGCGACGACGCCCGCCGAGTACCGGAAGTACATCGAGAAGGACCGCTCGCTCGAGCGGCGGTTCCAGGCGATCAAGGTCGATCCGCCGACCGAGCGCGAGACGATCGAGGTGCTCCTCGGGGTCAAGGATCGGTACGAGTCGTTCCATCACGTCGAGTACACGGCGGAAGCGATCGAAGCCGCGGTCTATCAGTCGAGCCGCTACATCACCGATCGGTTCCTGCCCGACAAGGCTATCGACCTCGTGGACGAGGCCGGCGCGCGCGCCAAGCTGCGCGAGGCGGGCTACAGCGAGGAGTTCGGCGAGATCAACAAGAGCATCCGCGTCGCCGTCGAGCAGATGGAGACCGCAGTCTCGGAAAAGAACTTCGAGAAGGCACAGTTCTACCGCGAGCAGGAGGTCCAGGCTCGCGAGAACCTGCAGTTCGTGCGGGAGAAGTTCGACGTCAAGTCGAGCACGCGCCGGGTCGTCGTCGGCAAAGCCGAGATCGACGAGGTCGTCTCGAAATGGACCGGCGTCCCGCTCACGTCGATCAATCAGGACGAAGGCGACAAGCTCCTGCACATGGAGGATTCGCTGCACAAGCGGGTCATCTCGCAGGACAAGGCTATTTCGGCGCTGTCTCGCGCCATCCGCCGGTCACGCGCCGGGCTCAAGAACCCGAACCGGCCGGTCGGCAGCTTCGTGTTTCTGGGTCCGACCGGTGTCGGCAAGACCGAGCTGGCGCGCGGCCTGGCCAACTTCCTCTTCGGCAGCGACCACGCGCTCATTCGCTTCGACATGTCGGAGTACATGGAGAAGCATTCGGTCTCCAAGTTGATCGGCTCGCCGCCCGGATACGTCGGGCACGAGGAGGGGGGACAGCTCACCGAAAAAGTGAAGCGCAACCCGTACTCGGTCGTGCTGCTCGACGAGATCGAGAAGGCGCACCCCGATCTCTTCAACATCCTGCTCCAGGTGTTCGAGGACGGGCACCTGACCGACGGGCTCGGCAACCGGGTGAACTTCAAGAACGCGATCATCATCATGACGTCGAACATCGGTGCGCGCTTCATTCAGAAGAAGGCGTCGATGGGCTTCCAGGCGTCGGATTCCGGCGCCATCAGCCGGAGCGTCAACGACATGGTCCTCGGGGAGGTCCGGAAGACCTTCAACCCCGAGTTCATCAACCGCATCGACGAGATCATCGTGTTCGAGGCCCTCTCGGACGACGACCTGCGGACCATCACGAAGCTGCTGGTCGCGCAGCTCAACGACAATCTCGTCGACCGCAAGATCCGGCTTCAGCTCGCGACCGAAGTCGTCGACTGGATCATCGAGCAGACGTGCAAGGACCGGTCATACGGCGCACGGCCCCTCCGGCGCGCGATCCAGCGCTACATCGAGGATCCGCTGTCCGAGGAGCTCATCCGTGGACACCTCAAGGGCGGCGAGATCGAGGTCTATCTCGATGGCGGGATGCTGGCCTACCGTCCGGCGGGAGAGGCCATGGCAGGCCGACGGCTGGTCTGAGCCCGCCTTCGCGGCGCCAGACATTCCGCCGCCGGTGGAAAGGCGAGGCTGCGGAAAGACCGACGAGTGGCCTTGCACGTCTAAAATCCAGTAAACTCGTAGGGTACGCTACCCGGCCTGGGGAGGAGACCACGGGCCGGGGCACCTTCCGCCTTGATGGCGGAAGCCACACGCTGAGTACTTATGAAACATCCCGTGGCTTCCCGTGTGCTGCTGTTTCTCCTTGCTGCGCTGGCGGCCGGCACTGCCGTGCGCGCTCAGACGCCGGCTGCGCCCGTCCAGGCTGCTCAGACGCCGGTTTCGCCTGCAGCGGCCAGCCAGACCGTCTGCGGCCAGCCCGTCCCAACCCCCAAAACACTGCCCCCCGCAGGCTCGGGACCGGTGGTCTACCAGGTCGTGCCCTGTTTCGAAAAGCAGGGCGGCTTCCCGGTGGTCGAAGCCAATACCTACTTGTATTACATCGAGATGAAGTCACGGCTCAGCAACTCCCAGACAGGGAAGTGGGTGCCGTACGACGAGGCGATCGAGCAGGTCATTCGCGAAGACTTCAAGCGGTTGTGGGCCACCAACTTCCTCGACGACCTCGCCATCAGGGTGGAGGACTACTCCTTTTCCAATGGCGTCGTCGGCAAGATGGTCGTCTACGACATGGAGGAGCGGCAGCGGGTCAAGATCGTCGATTACGAGGGACTGAAAAAAGTCGACCAGTCGAAGATCGAAGAGAAGCTGAAAGAGAAGAGCATCACGATCCGCCTCGACTCGTTCATCGACCCCGGTCTCATCCGTCGCGTGACGGGCGTCGTCCGGGAGCTCTACGCCGCCGAGGGTTACCAGTTTGCCGAGATCCAGCCGGAGATCAAGGATGTCGAGGGCGGAACCAAGCTCGTGCACGTGACCTTCCACGTGACCGAGGGCCCGAAAGTCAAGATCGACGAGATCGACTTCGTCGGAAACAAGGAGATCACCGACGCGAAGCTGGGTCGCAAGATGAAGGAGAACAAGCAGAAGGGCTTCTTCGGCTTCATCACCGGCGGCGGCACGTACAAGGAAGACAAGTTCGCCGAGGACGCGCAGCTCATCACCGACTTCTATCGCGACGAGGGGTACATCATGGCCCAGGTGGGCCAGCCGCAGATGAAGACCCTCGAAGACTCCGAGGACGGCAAGACGCGCTGGATCCAGTTGCAGGTGCCAATCACCGAAGGGAAGAAGTACGCGGTCGGCGACTTCAAGTTCGAAGGCAACAAGGTCGTCAACTCCGAAGCGCTGCGCCCCATGTTCAAGATCGAGACGGGGGAAACCTACAGCCAGAAAAAGGTCAAGAAAGGCCTGGAGAAGGCCCAGGAGATCTACGGCTCCGGGGGCTATTTCGAGTTCACCGCCTATCCCGACCTCCAGCCGCGCGACCAGCCCCGGCCAACAGCCGCCGCCGACGGCGACGGCGCCGCCGCCGCCGGGCCGCCATCACCTGCGCCCGCGGCTGCCCCCGCGCCCACCGCCGTTGCGAAAAACGGCATGCCGCTCGTCGACGTGACGATGCGCGTGGACGAGGGGAAGCAGTACTTCGTCAACCGCATCACCTTTACCGGCAACACGACGACGCGCGACAACGTCATCCGTCGCGAACTGCGGCTGGTCGAGGCGGGCGTCTTCAACACGCAGGCGCTCAAGGACAGCGTCAAGCGGCTCAACCAGCTTGGGTACTTCAAGCCGCTCGAGGGCGAGGCCGTCGACGTGCAGAAGACTGTCAACGCCGACAACAAGGTCGACATCGGGCTCAAGTTCGAGGAGCAGAACCGCAACCAGCTCACGTTCGGCGCCGGCGTGTCGCAGTTCGACGGGTTCTTCGGGCAGCTGTCGTTCCAGACGTCGAACTTCCTCGGGCGCGGCGAGACGTTCAGCGCGACGGCGCAGCAGGGGAACCGCGCCAAGAACTACCAACTCGCGTTCACCGAGCCGTTCCTCTTCGACCGTCCGATGACGGCCGGCATCGACGTCTTCTCGCGCGAGATTCGCTACGAGGGTCAGTTCACACAGGCATCGCTCGGCGGCAACCTCGTCTTCGGCTTCCAGGTGATGCCGTATGCCAGGATGTTCGTGAACTACTCCCTCGAGCAGGTCGAGGTCAAGGACCTCAACCCGCTCTACCGGGACCCGCTGGTGTTGGCCGGCAATCCGTTCCTCGCAGATTCGCTGCTCATCGGCGAGGGCGGCAAGCGGGTCATCAGCAAGATTGGGCCGAGCTTCATCTACAACACCGTCGATCACCCGATCTTCCCGACCGCCGGATCGCGCTACACGCTGTCGATGGATTGGGCGGGCATCGGCGGGAATACGAACTTCATCAATCCCCGGGCTGAAGCCATCAGATACTTTCCGATCGGCGCCAAGCGCCGTACGTCGCTGGGCTTCCGCGTACAGGCCGAGTACATCAAACCCTACGCCAGCACCATTGCGCTCCCGATCTTCGAGCGGCTGTTTCTCGGCGGCGAGTACAGCATGCGCGGGTTCGACCTGCGCACGGTCGGGCCGCGCGATCCGGTCACCGGGCTCGTCCTGGGCGGCAACAAGAGCCTCCTCGTCAACGTGGAGTACCTGATCAGCATCATGGGCCCGGTCCGGCTTGTCCTCTTCTACGATGCCGGTCAGGTGCGGACGCGGGGCCAGAACTTCTCCTGGAAGGAACCGGTGACTCAGATCACGTATCCAGGCGCGCTCATTCCAGATCCGCGCGATTTTTATCAGATACCGTTCAACCCGTTCACGAGCCCCTTCGATCCGCAGATCAACCAGATCGGCGAGATGAGCGCGTTCAAGACGTCGACCGGCGCCGAGATCCGCTTCTTCATGCCGGTGCTGAACGTGCCGTTCCGGCTGATTTTTGCCGCCAACCCCTCGCGCGGCGGCGTGTTGACCAACGATCTCCAGCCCGAGAAGTTGTGGAAGTTCCGGTTCGCGGTGGGGTCGACGTTCTAGAGGGCACCCGACCCTGCGCCTGTGCGCGGATTGGTTTAAAATATTCAGCCCAACCGCCGCGTTGGGCCGCGGGCACGGCGGCTTCCGCCCTGGGCGGAAGATCGACAGGTAATTATTCGAAAGGGACTTAGTTCATGAGAGTGTTGAGACTTCTGATTGTGATCAGTGCGATGAGCGTGCTGGCGGTGGGTTCGGCGTGGGCGCAGGCCACTCCGCCCGCGAAACCGCCGGCGACGCCACCGGCGGCCGCACCGCCAGCCCAACCGGCCGCCGCGCCGGCCCCAAAGCCCGAAGCGCCGCGCCCCTATCCGGAGGGCGCCAAGATCGCCTATATCGACATTCAGGCGGTCGCGTCGCAATCGGTCGAAGGTAAGGCGGCCACCGCAAAGCTGCAGGAGCTCGAAAAGAAGAAGGTGGCGGAGATCACCGAGAAGAACAAGCAGCTCGAGGCCGCCAAGACCAAGCAGCAGACGAGCTCGACCATCATGAACGACTCGGCCCGTCTGTCCCTCGAGAAGGAAGTCGACAAGCTCACGCGCGAAGTGCAGTTCCTGCAGCAGGAAGCGCAGTCCGAACGCGGCGCGCTCCAGGCCGAGCTCCAGGTGGAGTTCCAGCGAAAGCTCAACCCCGTGCTCGAGCAGGTCGGCAAGGAAAAGGGCCTCCACATGCTGATGGACATCAACAACAACGGCGCCGTCTGGGTCGACACCGGCCTCGACCTGACCGGCGAGGTCATCAAGCGCCTCGACGCCGCTCGGCCGGCTGCCGCGACACCCAAGAAATAGGTTCAAGAGGTTCAAGAAGGTTCAGGGGGTTCAGCCTCCTGAACCTTTTGAACCCAATGAACCTGATAGTATTCGGTCCGTGCCCCTGAACATCCCCGAAGCCATCGACCGGCTGTGCTACCGCTATCCTTCGGCGCTGGTCGACGCGGTCACCGAGCACGAGCCAGGAAAGCGGCTCGTCGCCGTCAAGAACGTCACCGTCAACGAAGATTTCTTTCAGGGGCACTTTCCCGGCACGCCCTTGATGCCTGGCGTCCTCATGATCGAGACGCTGGCGCAGGTCGCCACACTGCTCCTGGTGCACGGTTCCGACGGCAAGCCGTCCGGGCATGCGTACCTGCGCGGCGTGGACGACGCGAAGTTTCGCCGGCAGGTGGTGCCTGGAGACCGGCTGCGTCTCGAGGTGACGCTCGGCGCCAGGCGACGCACGCTGGCACGGGCGCACGCGGTGGCATCGATCGGCGACGCGGTCGTGGCCGAGGCGGAGCTGATCATGGCGCTCGTGCCGGAGCGGGCGCCTGGCGGCCGGCCCGGCGTGACGATCGACCCGACGGCGATCGTCCATCCCGACGCGGAGATTGGCGCCGGCTCGATCGTCGGCCCGCACGCCATCATCGGCGAGCACGTCCGCATTGGTCGCGACTGTGTCATCGGCGCGTCCAGCATCGTCGACGGGTGGACCGAGATTGGCGATGGCAACCAGATCTTCCCCTTCGCCTCGATTGGGCTGATCCCGCAGGACCTGAAGTTCCGCGGCGAGACGACCAGGCTCGTCATTGGCCACCGCAACGTGTTCCGGGAGTTCGTCACGATTCACCGGGGTACCGCGGGTGGCGGGGGCAGCACCGATATCGGCGACAACAACGTGTTCATGGCGTACGCGCACGTCGCGCACGACTGTCACGTCGGCAACTCGACGATTTTTGGCAACGCCGCCACTCTCGGTGGACACGTGACCGTCGAGGACTTCGCGACGATCAGTGCGTTCTCGGGTGTGCATCAGTTCTGCCGCGTCGGCCTGCACGCGTTCATCGGCGGGTATTCGGTGGTGACCAAGGACGCGCTGCCGTATGCGAAGACCGTCGGCAATCGCGCGCGGATTTACGGCATCAATACGATCGGCCTCGAGCGCCGGAAATTCTCGAAGGATTCCATCAACGAGCTGCGCCGGGCGTTCCGCTACCTGCTGCACTCGAATACGAGCCGAGCGCTCGCGCAGATCGATCGCGACCCATCGCTCGGTTGCGCAGAGGTGCAATATCTCCTGCACTTCATCCGATCATCGAGCCGAGGCGTGGGCCTTCGCCGCCCAAGCCGACGATTGGAAGAGGTGATGGAAGAGTAGCGCAGAGTCGGGTCCTGTCGACTGAGACTGACTGCGACCGACGATTGAAGACTGAAGACTGCCGACTGTTACGGGTGCACGACCTTCACCGAATAGGTGACCGGGTTGTTCACCAGAATGCCGTTCGGGTCGTGCAGCCTGACGCACAGGCTGGCCGACGACTGGGTGCTGGCCTGCAGGACGCTGGACAACGTGCCCGCGTCGTTCGAGAGCACGGCCGTGCACACGACCCCACTCCACGTGCCCATCTCAAAGCCAAGGAATGCCCCCGACGGGTCGATGGCCGTGATCTCCGCGGTGGTGGGACCACCGGTCGACACGTTGAAGCCGTGGCTGATCGAGCCGTTGAGCGTCACGGTCCCGGTGAAGGTTTCGGTGACGAACACGGGCGTCGGCGGCGTGATGGCGCCGGGGCCGTTGTCGCAGGCCGGCCCGACGAGGGCTAGGGCCAGTAGCGCGGCTCGGGACAGGAACAATACACTCGATCGGCGCATCTTCTCTTTCTCTCCAGAAATAGGGGCGGCGTACTTTCCTATTGTATCTGACGCCGGCAATCCCAAGACAGCCGGCACCTAGGCGTCCCATCGCCGGAGTTTTGTCGCGATAGCGCTGTACATGCGACGGACTGGTGCTCGAAGCTCCGTCACGCCAAAATCCATAACTTATTCATTCGCAAGCATTTGACTGCCTAGCTCATCAGTGGATGACGGCTTGCAGCACGAGCCGGGGTCGTTCCATTTCACTTGGAGGTCCCGGCGTGAGTGTTCGACACTGGCAGTTCTGGCTTGTACCTCCCGATCGTGGTGCTGACCGCCACCTCACATGGAGCAGGCTCATCGCACCTGAGCGCACAAAGCGGTGTGGCGGCCTCGGTCGTCGCGCAATCCCCGATGCCTGGCGCGGTCAACGTGAGCACGAGAACGACAGTGCGTGCCACATTCGATGAGCCCGTTCAACCGGCGTCGATCGCATTCGAGCTGCGGGACATCAACGGGAATCTCATAGCCGCGGCGCCAACCTACGACGCGGCGTCGATGACAGTCATCCTGACGCCGTCGGTTGACCTTGCCGGCAGCGCCTCCTATACAGCCCGCCTGACGGCGGCTGTCGATCTCGACGGCAACCCACTCGCGTCGCCGAGCGTCTGGTCATTCACGACGGCCGCGCCCCAGTTCGTCGAACGCGTCGTCTTCTCCGGTCTGACCAATCCGACCGCGATTGAGTTTGCGGGTGATGGACGGGTGTTCGTTGCGGAGAAGAGCGGGATCATCAAGGTGTTCGACGACCTCGACGATTCGACGCCGACCGTGTTTGCCGACCTCCGCACCAACGTGCACAACTTCTGGGACCGGGGCCTGCTCGGCATGGCGCTGCACCCGGAGTTCCCTCAAGTCCCGTACGTCTACGTCCTCTACTCGTACGATGCGTCGATCGGCGGCGCCGCGCCACGCTGGGGAACACCTGGCGCCACTTCCGATCCGTGTCCGACGCCACCCGGCGCGACCAACGACGGCTGTGTAGTCAGCGGGCGACTGTCGCGGCTTCAGGCGAGCGGTGATGTCATGCTCGGGCCCGAGCAGGTGTTGATCGAGGACTGGTTCCAGCAATATCCCAGTCATTCGCTCGGCAGTCTGGTCTTCGGCGCCGACGGCGCGCTCTATGCCAGCGCCGGCGATGGCGCAAGCTTCAACTTCGTCGACTACGGTCAGGATGGCAGTCCGGTCAATCCTGGAGGCGATCCGCCAGTTCCAGCGGGCACCGCGCAAGTCCCGCCCACGGCACAGGGAGGCGCGCTGCGGTCTCAAGACCTGCAGACGAGCGGCGATCCCGTGACCCTCGATGGAACGCTGATTCGTGTCGATCCGTTGACCGGCGCTGGGTTGCCCGACAACCCACTCGCCGCGAGCGCCGACGCCAACGCGAGACGCATCATCGCGTACGGGCTCCGCAATCCGTTTCGGATCACGGCTCGTCCGGGGACGAGCCAGATCTACATTGGGGACGTGGGTTGGAACATCTGGGAGGAGATCAACCGCGTCACGGCTCCGGCAGGCGGGGCCGTCGTCAACTTCGGATGGCCATGCTATGAAGGCGCCGGGCGCCAGAGCGGGTACGACGCAGCCAACCTGAGCATCTGCGAAAACCTCTACACGCAACCATCCGCCGTGACTGCGCCCCTCTACGCGTACAACCACAGCGCGGCCGTCGTCGCTGGCGAAGCATGCCCGACGGGCAGCTCGTCGATCACCGGAATAGCGTTCTATCAGGGGACCGCGTACCCCGCCGCTTATGATGGCGCGCTCTTCTTCGCTGACTACGCGCGCAGCTGCATCTGGGTGATGTTCAAGGACGTCAACGGCGATCCCGATCCGGCGACGCGTAAGACGTTCAAGGCCGGGGCCGCCCGGCCCGTGGAGCTCGAGCTCGGACCCGACGGCAACATCTACTACGTCGATGTGAACGGCTCGATTCGACGCTTCGAGTCACTACGCAGGCAACCTGCCGCCGACCGCTCTTGCCACGGCAACGCCGCTCGCTGGCGATGCGCCGTTGACGGTCACGTTCGATGGGGGTGCCTCGAGTGATCCTGATGCAGCCGATACCCTCTCATACGCGTGGGACCTCAACGCCGACGGAATCACCGACGCGACGACGGCAGTCGCGACGTCCGTGTACAACACCGGTGGGACCCACATCGCGCGGTTGACCGTCAGCGACAACCATGGGCTGTCCCACGCCGCGATCGTGTCCATTACCGTGGACAGCTCGGCGCCGACCGCCGTCATCGACTGGCCCGCGTCCGCTACTCTTTGGCGCGTTGGCGACACGATCGCGTTCTCCGGACAGGCGACGGATCCCGAGGAGGGCACGCTTCCACCGACGGCAATGAGTTGGTCGGTGGTGATGAACCACTGCTCGAGCTTGGGCGGATGTCACGTGCACCCACTCCAGGACTTCCTCGGCGTCAGCGCCGGCTCGTTCGTTGCGCCCGACCATGAGTATCCTTCGCACCTGGAGCTGCGTCTCACGGCGACCGATTCGAGCGGCTTGCAGTCGACCGCGACCCGACGGCTCGATCCGCAGACTGTCCTCGTGACGTTTGCGACCATCCCATCCGGCCTGCAGCTCGGAGTGGGCAGCGAATCGGCGACCGCTCCGTTCACGCGGACGGTCATCGTCGGGATCGAGCAACTCGGTCAGCGCTCCCTCGCCTCAGGTGACCGGTGGCACGACCCATCAGTTCCAAGGCTGGTCGGACGGCGGCGCCCAGACGCACAACGTAGTCCCGTCGGCAACGGCGGCGACCTACACCGCTACATTCGTCTCGCCGACGCCGGCAGCGCCCTCTGGCCTGACCGCCACGACGAACGGCTCGGCGCGCATCACTCTGGTGTGGTCCAACGTGGCTGGCGAGACCGGCTACCTCGTGGAGCGCTCGGTCGGCGGCGGAGCGTTCGCGCAGGTCGGCACGACGGGCGCCAACGTCGTGACCTTCACGAATACCTCGCTGACGGCTGGAACGGCCTACACGTACCGCGTAAGGTCGTACAACGCCGCCGGCAACTCGGCCCCGTCCGGCACGGCTCAGGCGACGACCTTGCCTGCTGTTATCCGCATCAACTTCCAGCCGTCCGGATCACCGGTGCCGAGCGGGTACTCGTGGACGCCGGCGCGGCGTATGCGAGCCGCGGGAACGGGCTGAGCTACGGCTGGAACGCGGCCAACAATCAGACACGCGACCGGAACTCGTCGCGGTCCCCCGACCAGCGGTACGACACGCTCAATCACATGCAGAGAAACGGCAGTTTCTCCTGGAGCCTCGGCGTTCCCAACGGCAGCTACACGGTGCGCGTCGTCGCCGGCGATTCCGACCACACCAATAGCTACTATCGAATCAACGTGGAGTCCACACTCGCCATCGACCAGCGTCCGACGAGCAGCAGCCGCTGGGTCGATCGCACGGTGACCGTCACCGTCTCGGACGGTCGTCTGTCGCTGTCGAATGCGAGCGGGTCGTCGAACAACAGAGATCGACTTCGTCGAGATCACTCCGCAGCAATGAGTGGAGCGGCGGCGGCAGCAGACGCGCAGTCAACCGCCGGCTTCCGCAGACGGTCAGGAGAACGGGACATTCCGTTCTGATAGACTGACGGTCGAGCTGACTTTCCGGTCGGCTGCTGATAGATGTCAAGGATTGGCCTCATCGCCGGCAACGGCCGGTTTCCGTTTCTCGTGTTCCAGGGTGCGCGGCAGCCTCGGCCACGACGTCACCGTCGTCGCGGTCCAGGAAGAGGCGTTCCCGGAGCTCGAAGCGGCCGCCCGGGACGCCGGGGCGGACCTCCACTGGGTGTCGCTCGGGCATCTGGGCAAGTGCATCAAGATCCTGAAGGCCGCCGGCGTCACCCGCGCGGTGATGGCAGGGCAAGTCAAGCACGTCAAGATCTTCTCAGGCATCGTCCCCGACCTTACGCTGTTGTCGGTCCTGACGCGCTTCAAGGCCCGGAACACCGACGCGCTGATCTCGGCCGTGGCCGACGTCATGCGCGACAAGGGATCGAGCTGATCGACTCGACGGCATTCCTCGCGCCGCTGCTGGCCAAGGAAGGGGTCGCTGACCGACCGTGCGCCGACGCGACGAGGACGCTCAGGATTTCCTGTTCGGCTACCGGATGGCCGACGCCATTGCCGGCGCTCGACATCGGCCAGACGATCGCGGTCAAGCACAAGGCCGTCGTCGCGGTCGAGGCCATGGAAGGGACCGACGAGGTGATTGCGCGGGCCGGGCAGCTGGCGGGGCCAGGCGTGCGCATCATCAAGGTGGCGAAGCCGAAGCAGGACATGCGGTTCGACGTGCCGGTGATCGGGGTTGCCACGATCCAGGCCATGCGGGTGGCCGGCGCGATCGCGCTGTCGGTGGATGCCGGGCGCACGCTCGTCCTCGACGGTCACCACGTGTTCGCGTCGGCCAACGAGGCGCGGGATCGCGATGGTCGGACGTGCGCGGCAGGAGCAGCATGGGCTGACGCCGTTGAGAGTTGCCGTCATCGGCGTCGGGCCATCTGGGCCGGCACCACGCGCGGATTCTGTCGACGCTCGAGGGCGCTCACGCTCGACCGCGGTCGTCGACACGCTGCCGGGCCGCGCGGCCGAGATTGCCGCGGCGACGGACGCGGGGCCCTGACCGACTAGCGCGACTCGTTGGCGAAGTCGATGCGGTGACGGTCGCCGTGCCGACCGAGCTGCACCGTGATATCGCGATGCCGTTCCTCGAGCGGGGCATCGCCGGTGCTCGTCGAGAAGCCGATGGCGCGGTCGCTGGCCGAGGCGGACGAGATGATCGCCGCGGCGCAGGCGTCAGGCGCGACGCTGGCGGTGGGTCACACCGAGCGCTACAACCCGGCGGTCGCCGCCGTGCTGCCGCTGGTGACCTCGCCCCGCTTCATCGAGGTCCATCGTCTGGGTGTGTTCCCCGAGCGCAGCCTCGACATCGACGTGGTCTTCGATCTGATGATTCACGACCTCGACGTGATCGCTGTCGATGGTCCGCTCGGAAGTGACGTCGGTCGAAGCGGTTGGCGTGCCGGTGCTGACGCCGAAGTTCGATATCGCCAACGCCCGTCTGCGGTTCGCCTCGGGCTGCATCGCCAACGTCACCGCCAGCCGCATCAGCCGCGACCGCGTGCGGAAGATCCGCTTCTTTCAGCCCGACGCCTATCTGTCGGTCGACTACGCGGCCCAGGAAGTCGAGGGGTGGCGGCTGGTGCAACGCGACGGCGCCCGGCCGAAGATCGAGGGCGGGCCGTTGCCGGTCGAGCGCGACGAGCCGCTGCGGCTCGAGCTCGCCGACTTCGTCCAGAGCCGTTCGCGAGCGCGGTCACGCCGCTGGTCGACGGCGCCGCCGGCCGCCGCGCGCTGGAGCTGGCGACACGAATAGCAGAGAAGATGGAGAGCGTGAGTGATGAAGCCCGACGGTCACGAGCTCACGAGTCGCGTCAAGAAAGCTCACGTGGATTCCGTGTCATCGGCGAGCCGTAGAAGCAACGAGTCCATGTTCGACAGACCTGAATCACTTCATCGCCGCCCTCGACAAAGAGCGCGAGCTGGCACGAATCGGGGAGCCGGTGAGCCCCGATCTCGAGATCTCGGCCGTCACGGACCGCGCGTCGAAGTCGCCAGGCGGGGGACCGGGGCTCCTCTTCGAGCGGCCCACCGGATTCGACGTGCCGGTGGCCATCAACCTGTTCGGGTCGATGAAGCGGATCTGCATGGCCCTCGGCGTCAAGACGCTCGACGATCTCGCGCGCGAGATCGAGGAGCTGACGACGCCCAGGATGCCCGGCGGCATCATCGACGCAATCAAGATGCTGCCGATGGTCAACAGGCTTCGCGACCTGATGCCGAAGACCGTGACCGACGCGGCGTGTCAGGAAGTCGTGGAAAAAGACGGCTCGCTCGAGTCGCTGCCGATCCTCAAGTGCTGGCCCGACGACGGTGGCCGCTACATCACGTTGCCGCTCGTGTTCACCAAGGACCCCGAGACGGGCATGCGAAACATCGGGACCTATCGCATGCAGGTGTTCGACGGACGGTCGACCGGCATGCACTGGCAGCAACACAAGGGCGGGGCGCAGCACTACCGTGTAGCCGAGCGGCTCGGCAAGCGCCTCCCCGTGGCTGTGGCCCTCGGCCCGGATCCCGCGCTCGCCTATTCGGCGACGGCCCCCATGCCCGAGGGGCTGGACGAGCTTCTGCTCGCGGGGTTTCTGCGCCGCGAGCGGGTCGAGCTCGTCAAGTGTGTCACCGTCGACCTCGAGGTTCCGGCCAACGCGCAAATCGTGCTCGAAGGTCACGTCGAGCCAGGAGAGCGTCGCCGCGAGGGACCGTTCGGCGACCACACGGGCTTTTACTCGCACCCCGACGACTATCCGGTCTTCCATCTGACGTGCATCACGCGCCGCAAGCGTCCGCTCTATCTGACCACGGTCGTCGGCATTCCTCCGATGGAGGACTACTATCTCGGCAAGGCGAGCGAGCGGATCTTTCTCCCGCTCATCAAGAAGACCGTTCCCGAGATCGTGGACATGCACTTTCCCGCGGCCGGGATTTTTCACAACATCGTGCTCATCTCGATCGACAAGCGCTATCCGGGCCACGCCCGCAAGATCATGAACGCGTGCTGGGGTCTCGGTCAGCTCATGTTCTCGAAAACGGTCATCGTCGTCGACAAGGACGTCGACGTGCAGAACGAGGCCGAGGTGGCGTGGATCGTCGGCACGCACTACGACCCGGAACGCGACATCCAGTTCACGCGCGGCCCGGTCGACGATCTCGACGATGCCAGCGATCTGCATGCGTACGGGAGCAAGATGGGCATCGACGCGACGCGCAAGTGGCCTGCCGAAGGCTTCACGCGTCCCTGGCCGAAAAAGATTGCCACGGCCGGCGAGACCGCCCGCAAGGCCGACGAGGTGTGGCAGAGGATCAGCAAGGGATGGAAGGCCTAGTCGATGGCTCAGGGCTCAAGGCTCAAGGCTCAAGGAAAAGCGTGCTGCGCACTAACAGGACAGAGCCAACTCGTAGGTGTTGCTTGCTCAGCGAGCTCTTGCCTGAGCCCTGAGCCCTGAGCCAGTTTCAGACAACAGACAATGGACACTGCGAACGCGGAGGCACTTCTCTCCACCACGGATCTGATCGCCGTCGGCGTACAGGGCGACGACGTGCGGCGCCAGATGCACGGGGCGCGGACGACGTTCGTGCGCGTCTTCGAAGTCCATTGCGGGGCCCCGCCGCCTGCTCGCCCATCCGGGGTCGCGGCGGGCGAGTTTCGCATCGTCGGTCGTCCGGCAACCGAAGCGGCGGCAATTGAAATCGTCAAGGCGACGGCGGCGCTGGCAGAGGGTGTGCCGGTGACGGGATTCGCGCTGTCAGATCTGCACGCCCTCGCGCCCGATCCTGACGCGCTGACCGCGCTTTGTGGCCGCCTGCACGACGCCGGCCTCGAGGCAATCGCCGACTCGCCTCTGGACCTGCTCGAAGAGCCCGCGACCGCGGTGCGTGCGGCGCGCGGCGCAGGGCTGGGCGTGTGGCGGCTGACGGTTCATGCCCTTGCACCCGCCCGAGGCTCTGCGTTGACGCCGGCGCGTCTCTCTCAGTCGATGAACGACGTGCGCATCGATGCCGTGGAGCGCGCACGCGACCTTCAGGCGGCGGTCGGCGGGTTCCGCGCGTACGCGCCACTGCCGAGAGCCATGTCCGTCTCCGCGCCGACCACGGGGTACGACGACGTCAAGCAGGTGGCTCTGGCTCGATTGGTGGTCACCAATATCGATTCGATCCAGGTCGACTGGCCGCTCTACGGCCCCAAGCTGGCGCAGGTGGCCCTGACCGTCGGCGCGGATGACGTCGATGGGATTGCCGCCATCGATCCGGGCGTGCTCGGCGCGCGACGCAGCCCGATCGAGGAAATCAAAGGCAATATCCGCGCGGCCGCGCTCGAAGCGGTCGAGCGGGACGGGCGCTTTCGGTTGCTGACCTGATGGCCGTCATCCGCCTGGGCGCGGTCGACTATCTCAACGCGCGGCCGCTCGTGCACACTCTCGACCGGCGCTCCGATCTCTTCGCGCTGCGGTTCGACCCGCCATCGGTGTGCGCGGCGCTGCTGCACGAGAGCGCGATCGACGTCGGCATGATTCCATCCATCGAGTTTCAGCACGGTGTCGCGCCGTACCTCATCGTCGGGGGCATGGGCATCGTGTCCGAGGGCCCGGTGGCGTCGGTGGCGCTCTTCTGCGCTCGAACGATCGGCGAGATTCGCTCGATCGCCGTCGACACCAGCTCGCGGACCTCGACGGGGCTGCTTCGCGTGCTGTGCCGTGAAAGGTTCGGCATCGAGCCCGAGTTCGTTCCCATGCCGCCCGTGATCGAGGCGATGCTGGAGCGATGCGATGCCGCGCTCGTCATCGGCGATCCGGCCCTCTATCTGGACCACCAGGCTTCTCGTCTGGCAAAGATCGACCTGGGGGAGGAGTGGACCAGCCTGACGGGGCTGCCGTTCGTCTGGGCGTTCTGGGCGGGCCGCCCCGGCGTGCTGCCGGCGGCGGCGTTGACCGTGCTCCAAGAGGCGCGCGATGCGGGCGTGGCGGCGTCCGACGCGATTGCCGATGCGTACTGCGGTCCCGGCCGGGCAGCGCTCGGCCGGGCCTATTTGAGACACAATATCCGGTACGTGCTCGACGAGGGCGCGGCCGCCGGGCTGCGGAAGTACTACGAGCTTGCGGCGAAGCACGGCCTGATCGACGTGGTGCGGCCGCCGGCGTTTTATTGAGTTGCGAATCGCTGGCAGGAGATCCGATCGTGTCGGACTGAAAGCGCCGACGCTGCCGTCCGCCCGTGCAGCAAATCGACGAACACGGGACAATGGGCCACACGGATGAACGACGCACTCGCAGCAAAGGTTCGCGGCGGTGGCCGGCTCGATCGGGCCGAGGCGCTCGAGTTGTATCTGCGCGCGCCCACGTCCCTGCTGGGGCGGCTCGCCGACGAGGTCCGCGCCAGGAAGCACCCGGACGGGATCATCACCTACATCATCGATCGCAACGTCAACTACACGAACGTCTGCATCGCGCGCTGCAACTTCTGCGCGTTCTATCGGCCCGTCGGATCGTCCGAAGGGTACGTGCTGGGATTCGAAGAGATCTTCCGCAAGATCGACGAGACGATCGCGCTCGGCGGTGGTCAGCTGCTGCTCCAGGGTGGTCACAACCCCGACCTGCCGCTCGAGTGGTACGAGGATCTCTTCCGCGCCGTCAAGGAGCGCTACCCGGCATTTCGCCTGCACGCGCTGTCGCCTCCTGAAGTCATTCACCTGTCGCGCCTCTCCAGGCTGCCCGTGCCTCAGGTCATCGAGCGGCTTGTCGCGGCTGGACTCGACAGCATCCCCGGCGGCGGCGCCGAGATCCTCGTCGATCGTGTGCGGAAGCTGCTGAACTGCTACAACAAGGCGACGGCCGACGAGTGGCTGGGCGTCATGCATCACGCGCATGTGATCGGGCTGCGTACGACCGCAACGATGATGTATGGGACGGTGGAGACCGCCGAGGAGCGGTTGGAGCACATGTTCCGGTTGCGCGACGTGCAGGATGGCACCGGTGGGTTCACGGCGTTCATTACGTGGAGCTACCAGCCCGATCACACAGAGCTTGGCGGCCGGGAAGCGACCGGCGTGGAGTATCTGCGGACGCTCTCGATCGCGCGACTCGTTCTCGACAATTTCGACAACCTCCAGGCGTCGTGGGTCACCCAGGGCGGCAAGGTCGGCCAGCTCAGCCTCGCGTACGGCGCGAACGACATGGGCAGCGTCATGATCGAAGAAAACGTCGTCCGTGCCGCAGGCGCGAGCTACTGCATGGACGAGATCGAGATCGTGCGCAACATCGAGAACGCGGGGTTCGTGGCCAAGCGGCGGAACATGCACTACGAGATCCTCGGGGATCCGATCTTCCGCGAGCGCGCCGTGCCCCGCATGCTCGAGCTCGCGGTCGCGCGCGCCGACGGCGACGCGAGTCGCGCGCCCGAAGTCGTCAACTACCCCGCGCGCAGCGCATCCGAGAAGAAGGCCCGCCTGACCGGGCACTGAGATGTCCCTGGTCCATCGCGCCGCATGGGTTCTGCCCATGGAGGCGCCTCCAATCCGCGACGGATGGGTCGACGTCGACCGCGGTCGTATAGTCGCTGTCGGCAAAGCTGAACGGGCGAACCGCGAACGGCGAGCCGCGAGCCGCGAGCCTGAACCCCGAACCGTCATTCTTCCCGGCCTCGTCAACGCTCACACTCATCTCGAGCTGTCGTGGATGCGTGGACGCGTGCCGCCGGGCGACGCCATGCCGGCCTGGGCCGCGCGGCTGATTGCGGAACGGCGGACATACGAGGTTCAAGGGGTTCAAGGGGTTCAGAAGGAGCCCGAGGCGTTCAGTGCGGAGGATCGCAGGCTGGCTGTGGTGGCCGCGATTGCGGAGGCGCGAGCGAGCGGGACGGCGCTGGTTGGCGACGTGACCAACACGCTTGACGCGTACGCACCACTGGCGGAGAGCGGGTTGTCGGCGGCGGTCTTCTTCGAGCTCGTGGGCTTCCGCACGGCTGGTCCCGATGCTCTGGTGGCCGGCGCCAGCCAGCGCCTTGCGGCGCTGCCACAGCATGACTGCCTGCGAGCCGCAATCGCCCCGCACGCCCCGTACTCGGTGTCGCCTGGTCTATTTCACGCGATCGCCGCGGTTGCCGGCAGCCGTCCGCTCAGCGTGCACCTCGGAGAATCGGCGGAAGAAATGCGTTTTCTGCGCGACGGCACTGGCCCGTGGCGAGACCTGCTCGAGCGGATCGGCGTTTGGTCGCCGGATTGGGCCCCGCCTGCCTGCGGCCCAGTCGACTACGTTCAGCGTCTCGGACTGCTGAACGATCGCCTCATCGCTGTCCACGGCGTCCAGTTTGGAGACGCCGAGCTGCGATCCCTGGAGGCGTGCGGCGCAACCGTCGTGACATGTCCGCGCAGCAACCGCTGGACCGGCGCCGGAGTGCCGCCGATCCGCCGGTTCTACGAATCCGGCGTCCGCGTGGCGATTGGCACCGACAGCCTGGCGAGCGTCGAAGATCTCAACATGTTCAACGAGCTGCACGAAGTGCGACGCCTGGCGCCCGGCGTTCCCGCCCGACAGATCCTGAGGAGCGCGACCCTCGACGGCGCCACCGCGCTCGGTTTCGGAAGCGAGCTCGGCTCGATTGCGGCAGGGAAACGCGCCGAGCTCATCGCGGTCCGCGTCCCGGCCGGTGTCGAGGATGTGGAAGAATACCTGGTGGGGGGAATCCAGCCGGCGGACATTTCGTGGCTGGATCAGGGCTGAGCGTTCGGTTGGACGTTCTTGAAACCTACGAACCTCGAACCTGGATCGACGAACCCTGAACCATGAACCGACTGAAGACCTACGCGTCTTTCGTTCGCCTCAGCCACAGCGTCTTTGCGCTGCCGTTCGCGCTGACGGGCGCGCTTCTGGCCCTCCATCGCACGGGCGACTGGTCGACGGCGTCGATCGGCTGGCGGCTGCTGTGGATCGTGGTGGCGATGGTGACGGCTAGAAGCACGGCGATGGGGTTCAACCGGCTGGTCGACGCGCGGTTCGACGCGCTCAACCCGCGCACCGCCTCGCGCGAGCTGCCGCGCGGAGCCATGACGCTCGTCGAAGCCACGATCTTCGTCGTGGTTTCAGCAGTCCTGTTCGTGTTCGCGGCCTGGATGCTTGGCCCGCTGTGCTTCGCGCTCTCGCCGGTCGCGCTGGCCATCGTCTTCTGGTATTCCCTCGCGAAGCGCGTGACGAGCTACACGCAGCTCTTCCTCGGCCTGGCGATGGCCGTTGCGCCGGTGGGCGGGTGGCTGGCTGCCGGCGGACGCGGCGGGTGGGAGCCCTGGCTGCTGGGCACGGCCATCGGTACCTGGGTCGGCGGCTTCGATGTCCTGTACGCGTGCCAGGACCTCGAGTTCGATCGCGCGCACGGACTGCGGTCGATTCCCGTACGATTCGGGCTCCGGCGCGCACTGGCTATTTCCCGCGTCGTCCACACGCTGACGGTGCTCTGCCTCGCCGCCCTGGCCGCAGTGACAGACCTCGGCTGGATCTACCTCGCGGGCGTGGCGGGTGTGGCGGTCCTCCTCGCCTGGGAGCAGTCAATGGTCAGCGAACACGACCTCTCGCAGGTCAAGCGTGCGTTCGACCTGAATGGGTACGTCGGGGTGTTCTACATGGTCACGACTGCGCTTGCGGTGTATGTCGGTTGAAGGGTGAGTGCGGTCGGTTGGAGGATGTTTGCGGAGGTGACGGAGCTAACGGGTTCAACACGAAGAAGCGGAGTGAACAGAGACGCACGCAGACATGTCCAGGCGCGAATCGGCGCGACCGGTCCTTCGTGCGTCTCCGTTTCTTCGTGTTGAACCCGTTGCCTCCGTCGTCTCCAAGATAGCGAAGATCCCGAGACAGCGAAGATCCCGAGACAGCGAAGAAACTGAACACGAAGCTGATGAAGAGAAGCATTGTCATCGCCATCACCGGAGCCAGCGGGGCAATCTACGCGACGCGGACGCTGGCGGCGCTCCTCGAGCGCGGCTGTCACATCGAGCTCGTCGTCTCTGACTACGGCCGACGGCTGCTGCGTGATGAGCTCGGCGACGGCGCAGCTATCGACAAGCTGATGGACTACCTGGCGGCGACCTACGGCGACGCCGTCCGCGCCGGCACGTTTACGCTGCACAGCAACAAGGATCTCGGCGCGAAGATCGCGAGCGGCAGCCAGGACTGCGACGCGATGGTGATTGTGCCGTGCTCGATGAAGACGCTCGCCGGCGTCGCGCACGGCCTCTCCCGCAACCTGGTCGAGCGCGCCGCGGACGTCATGCTCAAGGAGCGTCGTCCGCTCATCATCCTCCCGCGCGAAACGCCGATGAGCCTGCCCCAGCTGCGCAACATGGTCCTTTGTGCCGAGGCCGGCGCCATGGTGATGCCCGCCATGCCCGCCTTCTACCAGAAGCCCAAAACGCTCGAAGACCTCGCCGACTTCATGGCCGGCAAGATCCTTGGCGCGCTCGGGTTCACACACGAGCTGTATCCCTCATGGAAGGGGTAGGCGGCCCCGACAAGTCCCCCTCCTTCATCGCGGGGATGTTCGACGCCATCGCGCCGCGGTACGACCTGCTGAACCGCGTGCTCAGTGCCGGACTCGATCGGCGGTGGCGCGACCGGGCCGTTGATGCGTTGAAACTAACCGAGAGCGCGCGCGTCCTCGACCTGTGCACAGGAACCGCGGATCTCGCGGTGGCGACCGTTCGTCGCGTGCCCGGGGCGACGGTCGTCGGTGTCGACTTCGCCGGCGCCATGCTCCGCCTCGGTCTCGCCAAGATTGACTCGCTCGGCCTCGGCCGTTCCATTCAGCTCGTCCGCGGCGATGCGACCCGCATTCCAGTGGGCAGTGCCACCTGCGACGCGGCCACGATCGCGTTCGGGATCAGGAACGTGGCGGAGCCCGAGCGGGCCCTGGCTGAAATCGTACGGGTCCTGCGGCCGCACGGCGGGCTCGCCATCCTCGAGTTCGGCCAGCCTCGAATTCCAGGCATCCGCTCGCTCTATTCATGGTATTTCCGCTATGTGCTGCCAGCGATCGGCCGGCTGGTCTCGAAACATACCAGCGCCTATTCCTACTTGCCGGCGTCGGTCAGCACATTTCCTCCGCCGCATGAATTCGCGGAAATAATCGCGAAGCAGGGCTTCTCGAGGGTGAGAGTCGTCCCTTTGACCTTCGGGATCGTCTATCTCTACGTTGCTGAAAAGAAATGACGCGGCTCGCGGGTTGAACGCCGGGTTCAGCTGAACCGCGAGCCGCGAACTGCGAGCCGCGAGCCGCGAGCAGCGAGCCGCCATGAGCTGCTATACTCGTTAAGTCCCTGATGTACTTCAACTTCGATGACAATCGTCCCGACACGCCGAGGATCCCGCGGCCTATTTCGCGGCGGGAAGTCGTGCTGATTGCCGTCAACATTCACGCGCTCGTTTTGATCGCGATCCTGCTCGGCCCGCGCATTCCGTGGGTGCGCGAAATGATGGAAGAGCGGCAGAAGGCGATCGAAGAGCAGATGCGCGCCCAGCTCGAGCAGGAGCGCCAGCGTGAGCGCGACCGCGCGCGGTTCGTCTTCGTGCAGCCGCGCCTCGATAAGCCGACGCCCAAGGTGTCGCCGAGAGCGGATCTGTCGGATCTCGATCGCCGGGCGCAGACTGTGGAGCGGGCGCCGAAGCCCTCCAACCCGATGCCGTTCGCCCGGGGAAACTCGCCTGAACGCCTCGAGGCCACGCCGCCCAATGCGCCGCCAAAGCCATCGACGCAGCCGGCGCAGCAGGACGACGGTGACAACGGCAGGCCAAAGCTGACGCTTCCCGATACGGCGGCTGTTCCCGAACGTCCTCCCGATTCGACGCGTCCAACCGACCCAGGCGGTCCCGCGGCCGGCGTCATCGCCGATGCCATCCGCAACGTGCGCAAGTACGCGCAGCAGGAGAATTTCGGCAACCTCCGCGGCGGGGACAATCAGAACTTCGGCGAATCCATCCAGTTCGACACGAAGGGTGTCGAGTTCGGGCCGTGGCTCGCGCGCTTTCTGGCGCAGGTGCGCGCCAACTGGATGATCCCGCAGGCGGCCATGTCGATGCACGGACACGTCGCGATCACTCTTGTCGTGCACAAGGACGGACGCATCACCGATGTTGCCGTCGCGAAGCCGTCCGCCGTGAACGCGTTCACGCTGTCGGGGCGGAACGCGATCCTCACCTCCAACCCGACCATCCCGCTGCCGCCCGAGTACCCGGACGACAGGATGCCGATCATGATCACCTTCTTCTTCAACGAGTATCCGCCCGGTCGATGACCTGGCCGTCGCGAACCCAGCAGATCGGGCTGGCGCTGCTGCTGGCCTTGCTTTTGCTCATCGCCATGGTTCGGGCGCTCACGCAGTGAACAAACCGCGGCTCGTCGCTGTACTGGGGCCCACGGCCACCGGCAAGAGTGCGCTCGGCATCGCCCTCGCCACGCGGTTCCGTGGAGAAGTGGTGAGCTGCGACTCGACGGCCGTCTATCGTGGATTCGACATCGGGACCGACAAGGTCCCGCCGGCCGAGCGTGGCGGGATCCCGCATCACCTGGTTGACGTTGCCGATCCGCTCGAGGAGTACTCCGCAGCACGCTACGCGAGGGAGACGGCCGCCGTAATCCGCGACATTACGGCGCGAGGCCGCCTGCCGATCCTGGTCGGAGGAACCGGTCTCTACTATCGGGCGTTGACCCGAGGTCTATTCCCTGGCCCAGCCCGCGACGCCGCGCTCCGAGCCCGGTTCGAGCGCATCGCCGATCGGCGGGGACCCGAGTACCTGCACCGGTGGCTGCAGCGCGTGGATCCGCCATCGGCGGTGCGCATTCAGAGCCGCGATCGCAAGCGGCTGATACGCGCGCTCGAGGTGTACCGTTTGACCGGCCGTTCCCTGACCGACCATTTCGCCGAAACCGAGTCGCCGCTGCCCGACTACGAGATCAGCGCGTTTGCCCTGCAGATTCCGGCCGAGGCCACCGCGGAGCGCGTCGCGCGACGCGTCGACGCCCAGTTCCGCCTGGGGCTGATGGACGAGGTGCGCGGGTTGCTGGCTGCAGGCGTTCCAGAGAGCGCGCATCCGTTCTCGGGGCTCGTCTACCGGCAGGCACTCGAGCTGCTCAAGGGCGTGCGCGACGAGCCTGCGACGCGCGAGTTGATCGTGAGAGAGAACCGGCGCTACGCGCGGCGACAGTTGATTTGGTTCAGGAAAGAGCCTAATCTACAGTGGATTTACGCTGCCGGCGAACGTGAGGATACTGAGGCGGAGGTGGCTCGGGCCCTTGCGACCTGGCGGCTGGAGACGCTTTCCGATGGCCCAGACACGCGAGTCTAGACCCGCACCCGCCCAGCCCAATATCCAGGATGTGTTCCTGAATCACGCGCGCCGCGAGAAACTGCCGGTCCATATCCGCCTCATGGACGGCACCGATTTCGAAGGTCGCGTGAAGAACTTCGACCGTTTCGCCGTGATCGTCGAACAGAGCGGCGCCGATCACATGATCTTCAAGCACGCGATTGCGGCGATCCGGTCCTCGCGGCCGATCAGCAACTACTACTCCAGCCACGAAGCCTAAGAGGAAATGCCGAATGCTGAATGCTGAATGCTGAAGTAAATGCTGATTCAGCCTTCACTTCAGCATTCAGCATTCAGAATTCAGCATTATGTTGGCTCCTACCCGGGTCGTCCTGATCGTTCTCGATAGCGTCGGCGTCGGCGCGCTTCCCGACGCAGCTTCCTACAAAGACGAGGGGAGTGACACGCTCGGCAACATCTCCAGGCGCGTTCGTCTGCGCCTCCCGGTGATGCGCAGTCTCGGACTCCGACAAGTGGCGTTCGTCGAAGGTGTGGAGGCGGAGCCGGCGCCGCGCGCGGCGTTTGGACGGATGGCGGAGTCCTCGCCAGGGAAAGACTCGGTGACCGGGCACTGGGAGCTCATGGGGCTCGTCCTCGAGCGCCCCTTCCCGGTCTTTCCTGACGGTTTTCCCGCGGACGTGATGGCGTCGTTCGAGCAACGAATCGGCCGCCGATCGCTCGGCAACAAGGCGGCATCGGGCACGGCCATCATCGACGAGCTCGGGCCCGAGCACGTCCGGACCGGCTGGCCGATCGTCTACACGTCGGCCGACAGCGTCTTCCAGATTGCCGCGCACGAGGACGTCGTGCCGGTGCCGGAGCTCTATCGATTCTGCGAGATCGCATTCGACCTGGTGGGCATCGGCCGCGGGGTCGGCCGGGTGATTGCCAGGCCGTTCGTCGGCGCCCCCGGGTCATTCCAGCGAACCGCCAACCGGCGCGACTTTGCGCTCACGCCGTTTGCGCCGACGCTGCTGGACATGTTGACCGAGGCGGGGACGCCAGTCGTCGCCATCGGCAAGATCGAAGATCTCTTTGCCGGCCGCGGTATCTCGCGCGCCGTGCACACCGCCAGCGACGCGCACGGCATGGACGAGGTGGAGCGCGCTCTCGATGCGACACCGCGCGGCCTGATCTTCGCCAACCTGGTCGATTTCGACACGGTGTACGGCCATCGCAACGACCCGGCGGGCTACGCCGCCAATCTCGAACGCTTCGACGCGAGACTGTCCGCCCTGATTCCCCGGATCGGCGCCGGCGATCTGCTCGTCATCACGGCCGACCATGGCAACGACCCGACGACCCCGAGCACCGATCACTCGCGCGAGCACGTGCCTCTCCTGGTGTTCGGGCCGTCCGTGCGCGCCGGCGTCGACCTGGGCACGCGTCAGACGTTCGCTGATCTGGGCCAGACGCTCGCGGAACTGTTCGGCGTCGGGCCCCTCGCGCACGGGTCGAGCTTTCTGAACCAGATTCTTGTTTGAGTGAGCCTGTCGCAGCAGAGCGCCGACGGCAGCCGCGATGGGCACGATGACACACTGGTCACGATGACAATAAACTCGAGATCCATCGTGTCCATCGTGACATCCGCCTTCGCGCGTAGCTAACGGCGGACCGCCATAGCCTTGGCGAAGGCGGTCGTGGTCATCGTGCGTGAAATCGTGACCAGTGCAGAACGTGATGATGCGGCTATGACCCTCAGACAGGAATTGGAACAGCGCGAGCGCGAGATCCTCGCGCCCGAGGCGGCAAAAAGTGCCGACAGCCGTGGCCGCGTCCGGCCCGAGCCGGAAGACCCTATCCGGCCGGCGTTCCAGCGCGACCGGGACCGGGTGATCCACTGCAAGGCGTTCAGGCGACTGAAGCACAAGACGCAAGTGTTCTTCGCGCCGACCGGGGATCACTATCGCACCCGCCTCACACATACGCTCGAGGTGTCGCAGATTGCCCGGAGCATCGCCAAAGTGCTCAGGCTCAACGAGGAACTGACCGAGGCGATCGCGCTCGGACACGATCTCGGGCACACGCCCTTCGGCCATGCCGGCGAGCGCGTGCTCAACGACCTCATCACCGGCGGCTTCAATCACTACGAGCAGAGTCTCCGTATTGTCGACGTGCTCGAGCACGGGGGCCAGGGCCTCAACCTCACGTGGGAAGTGCGCGACGGGATCGCGCGTCACTCCAAAGGGAAGAGCGGTATGCCGGTCGGCGCCGATCCCGAGCATCGGGCCAGCACGATCGAGGGACAGATCGCCCGCGTCGCCGACATCATCGCCTACGTCAACCACGACATAGACGACGCGGTGCGGGCTGGAATCCTGGATCCTGAAACGCTGCCGAAAGGGCACGTCGAAGTGCTGGGCCGCTCGCCGTCCGAGCGGATCGGACGGATGGTGACCGACGTCGTGCTCCAGACGATCGATGGCGGGATGACCGAGATCCGGATGAGCGAGCCGATTCTGCAGGCCACCGTCGGCCTCCGCAGCTTCTTGTTCGAGGCCGTCTACGAGAACGACGTCGCGACCGCGGAGTTCAAGAAGGCCGCGGGCATCCTCGGCGGGCTGTGGGAGAGGGTCAGGGAGCGCCCAGGTGACTTTCTCGATCTGGGCATAGTGGAGACCGAGGGATTGGACGCCGCCGCCAGGGATTTCGTGGCCGGCATGACGGACCGGTATGCCGTCAGCCTCTTTGAGCAGCTCTTCATTCCGAAGCCCTGGGTTTCGCTGCGGGACCTCTAAAGAGCTCAAGGCTCAGGGCTCAAGCAAGAGCGCTCGACCTCGCTCTCGAAGATTGTGCTTGAGTCCTGAGCCTTGAGCCTTGGACCGGTTTTTGGACTATAATTTGGGGTTGCCGGTATGCTTCTGGACCTCAACAAGTTGCACGGAGTGCGGCAGCATGTCGAGCGGACGCTGCAGCCTTCGGCAGTCGGGCCTGACGATCCGGACTATCGGATCACGGCTCCTGTCGAGCTCTCCATGGTGGTGTCCAGGGTGGGCGCTGACGCGTTCGAGGCGATTGGCGGTGTGAAGACACGGCTGGAACTGGCCTGCGGCCGCTGCCTGGATCCGTACGACCTGCCGGTCGACGCGACGTTCGAGCTGCGCTATGTCCCTCACGTTGCGGAGGCCGGCGGAGACGAACGCGAGATTGAAGACGACGATCTGACGACCGCGTACTACCGCGATGGTCTGTTGGACGTCGGCGAGTTGCTGCGCGAGCAGTTTCAGCTGGCACTGCCGATGAAGCCGTTGTGCAGCGCCGCGTGCCGCGGGTTGTGTGCGCAGTGTGGCGCGAATCTCAATCGTACGGAGTGCGAGTGCGGGCCGGCGTGGGAAGATCCCCGGCTTGCTCCCCTCAAGAGTTTGCTGACCAGACCGAAGGAGAATTGAAATGCCCAACCCTAAACGCCGGCATTCGAAGACACGCACGGCGAAGCGCCGCACGCACGACGCGCTCAAGCCGGTGCAGTCCGGCGTGTGTCCGCAGTGCCAGGAAGCCAAACCGCCGCACCAGGTGTGCTCGCATTGCGGCTATTACCACGGCCGTCAGGTCAGGCCGGTAGACGAAGCGTAGACCCAGCCACTCAGCTTTCAGCTGTCAGCTTTCAGCGAATCATTCAGGTCACAGTCGTGCGGCTGTGCTCTGCCTGTTGTCCTGAGTGCTGAACTCCGAAAGCTGAAAGCTGAAAGCTGACAACTGAAAGCCATGCTTCGAATCGCCGTCGACGCGATGGGTGGCGACCATGCGCCCGACGCCATCATCGGCGGGGCGTTGATTGCTGCCCGGCGTCTCGGGATCGCCCTGCTGCTCGTGGGCGCGCGCGAGGTTATCGAGGACGCCCTCACTCGGCATCCCGGGGCGGACGACGTGGACCTCCGCGTTCTTCACGCGCCAGACCGGATCGAGATGGCCGAGTCGGCGTCGGCTGCGCTGCGGCGGAAGCCGCTCGCCTCGATTCGCGTCGCGGCTGAGGCGGTCAGGAATGGGGAAGCCGCGGCGCTCTTCAGTGCCGGCCACACTGGCGCGGCCGTCATGGCTGCGCACGCCGCATTCGGCCGGCTGCCCGGCGTCGATCGGCCCGCGCTCGCCACGATCATCCCGACCCGCCGGAATCCGGCGGTACTGCTCGACTCGGGCGCAACCGTCGAGTGCCGGCCTCAGCACCTCGTCCAGTTTGCCGTGATGGGGTCGGCCTATGCGCGCGTGGCGCTTGGGTGTGTGTCGCCGCGCGTCGGCCTGTTGTCGGTCGGGGCAGAGGAAAGCAAGGGTAACGAGCTGACGCGCGACGCGCATCAGCTCCTCAAGTTGGCGCCCATACGATTTGTCGGGAACGTCGAGGGGCGCGACGTGTACTCCGGTGAGACTGATGTGATCGTGTGCGACGGCTTCACCGGCAACGTCACGCTGAAAATCAGCGAGGGTCTCGTCGAGACCGTGGAGCGCCTGCTCCACGAAGAGCTGTCGGCCACGGTGGGCACGCGCGTCGGGTACTTGCTGTCCCGCGAGGCGTTCCGGCGATTCCGCAAACGCGTGGACTATGCGGAGTACGGCGGCGCCCCCCTTATCGGCCTCGACGGCCTGTGCGTCATCGGCCATGGACGCTCGTCGGCCAAGGCGGTGCGGAGCGCGATCATCATGACGGCCAAGCTCGTCAACGAGCGACTCCTCGATCGCCTGGCACGGGAGGTGGCTGCAGTGAGCAGCGAACCCCGGGCAGCCAACGGCGAGCCGCGCCCCTTCGACGATGCTCAGGGTCGGCCTGAGCCTGCCGAAGGCCGAGCCGCGAGCCCCGAACGAGCATGATCGCGTTTGTTTTCCCAGGCCAGGGTGCGCAGAAAGTCGGGATGGGCAAGGCCCTGGCCGAAGCCTTCCCCATTTGTCGGCAGACATTCGACGAGGCCGATGAAGCGCTGGGCGAGTCCCTGAGCCGGCTCTGCTTCGAGGGTCCCGATGCGCAACTGCTCCTCACCGAGTACGCGCAGCCTGCGATCCTCGCGGTCAGCGTGGCCGCCTCTCGCTTGGTTGTGTCGCGCGGCGTGACGGCGGCGTTCGCGGCGGGGCACAGCCTGGGGGAGTATTCGGCGCACGTGGCAGCCGGTACGCTATCCTTCGCGGACGCGCTCGGAACCGTCCGGCGCCGTGGGCAGTTCATGCAGGAAGCCGTGCCCGTCGGCGAGGGCGCCATGTCGGCGATTCTCGGCGCCGATGACGACACGGTGGTCCGGGCGTGCGCCGAGGCGGAGGCCGAGCTTGCGGGCCGGATCGTGTCGCCGGCCAACCTGAACGCGCCGGGCCAGGTGGTCATTGCCGGCCACGCGGATGCCGTCGCGCGCGCCGGGGAGCTGGCAAAGGCCGCAGGTGCGAAGCGAGTGATCCCTCTCGCGGTCAGCGCACCCTTTCACTGTGCCCTCATGAAGCCGGCTGAAGATCGGCTGGCGCCGCTTCTCCGTGCGCTGCCGGCGCAGGAGCCCCGAATTCCCGTTGTCGCCAACGTGGACGCCGAGCTGAAGACGACCGCGGCGGGCGCCGTGGACGCGTTGATCCGGCAGGTGTCGTCGCCGGTGCGCTGGGAGGACGTCGTCAGACGCCTGATGGCCGAGGGGGCGCGGACGTTTGTCGAGCTCGGGCCCGGCAATGTATTGGCCGGCCTGATCAAGAAGGTCGATCGCACTGTGACCGTGGCGAGCGTTGAGGATCCCGCCGGTCTCGAGACCGTGCTGAGAGCCGTCAGCCCTCAGCCGAGAGCTGAGAGCTGAGAGAAATGAGACTATGATCTCCCTGACTGGCCGCGTCGCCTTCGTGACCGGGGCGTCCCGAGGCATTGGCCGGGCGATCGCCACGCGTCTCTCAATGTGTGGAGCCGTGGTCGTGGCTGCGGCCCGCGGCGACAACGCGGAGGGCACGGCTGAGGCGATCCGATCGGCAGGCGGCCAGGCCGAGGCCGTCGCGCTCGACGTGACGGACGCGGCCGCGGCGGACGCCGCCATCGTGGCAGCCGTTGGCCGGCATGGCCGCATCGACATCCTGGTGAACAACGCCGGGATCACGCGCGACCAGTTGATGTTGCGCATGAAACGGGAAGACTGGGAGGCTGTGCTCGCGACGAACCTGACGGCGGCCTACACGCTGACGCAAGCCGTGTTGAAGCCCATGATTCGGCAGCGGAGCGGCCGTATCATCTGCATCAGCTCGGTGGTGGGCCAGAGTGGCAACCCGGGTCAGGCAAATTATGCGGCCTCGAAAGCGGGCTTGATCGGGTTTGCGAAGTCGGTCGCGCTCGAGGTCGCCTCGCGCAGCATCACGGTCAACGTCGTCGCGCCGGGCATGATCGAAACGGACATGACGAACGCGATTGCGGAGAAGGCGCGCGAGGCACTGGTGGAGAGAATCCCGCTCGGCCGGCTCGGCTCCCCAGACGAGGTGGCGTCGGCGGTGTGCTTTCTGGCGTCGGATGAGGCAGCGTATATTACAGGGCAGGTTCTCGCCGTCAATGGCGGGATGTATTTATAGACACAGGTCGTATTCATGGGTCGCGCGGAAGTCGTTGCGCGGAACTGCCGCCATTGACCGGCGGTCGTTTCGCCTGTCGCAGGTGGCGCAGAAGATTGTGGATGGAGGGCTGAATGGCGGTCGCTGACAAGGTGAAGAGCATCATCGTGGAGCAGTTGGGGGTCGACGAAGAAGAAGTGACGCCGGATGCGTCGTTCGTGGACGACTTGGGAGCCGACTCGCTCGATACGGTGGAGCTGGTCATGGCGTTCGAGGAGGAGTTCGGGATCGAGATTCCCGACGAGGACGCCGAGAAGATCACGCGCGTCAAAGAGGCGATCGAATACATCGACTCGCACAGCAAGAAAAAATAGCCACTCTCCTGAGTTGACCTGATCGCGGGTCCTGTCGCCCGGCAGCCCATCCGTCCTCTACCCCCGGCCGCGCACGCGTGCGCGGCGGGGACGCCGGCTGGGCGCCAAAAGCCGTGCTGGCGGGAGTGGTGCCCGGGCCCTTCGGTGGGCTGAGGGCGTCTCGAGCGTGTCGAAGGACGCGGCGGCATCCGCGCGTCAGTGGTGAAGCATCTCATGCGAAATCGAGGATCTGAGGTTTGAGCAGGCGAGTCGTCGTCACCGGCGTGGGACTGGTATCGCCCCTCGGCATCGGCACGCAGGCGAACTGGGACGCCTTGTGCGCCGGGTGCAGCGGCATTGGTCCGATCACGCACTTCGACGCGGTTCAGTTCTCCGCGCGGATCGCGGGTGAGGTCAAGAATTTCGATCCGCTTCAGTTCATCGACAAGAAGGACGTCAAGAAGATGGACGTCTTCATCCAGTTCGCCATCGCGGCGTCCCAGTTCGCGATGGACGACGCTGCGCTGGCGGTGACAGACGACATGGCGACGCGTGTCGGCGTATTCATCGCGTCAGGTATCGGCGGGTTCAGCACGATCGAGCGCGAGCACCTGGCCTTGATCGCTGGCGGACCGCGCCGGATTTCGCCGTTCTTCATTCCTGCCGCGATCATCAATCTGGCGGCCGGCCAGGTGTCCATCCGTTTCGGGGCCAAGGGACCGAACTCGGCGACGTGCACGGCCTGCTCGGCCTCGGCGCACGCCATCGGCGACGCCTTCGAGATCATCAAGCGAAACGACGCCGACGTGATGATCGCCGGCGGGTCCGAGGCCGCGATCACGCCGATGGGCGTCGGGGGCTTTGCGGCGATGCGGGCGCTCTCGACGCGCAACGACGAGCCGCAGCGGGCCAGCCGTCCGTTCGACAAGGATCGCGACGGTTTCATCATGGGCGAGGGCGCGGGCGTCATCGTTCTCGAGGAGCTGGAGTTCGCGACACGACGCGGCGCGTCCATCTACGCCGAGCTCATCGGCTACGGGATGACGGCCGACGCATACCACATCACCGCGCCGTCGGAAGACGGCGATGGCGGCATGCGGGTGATGCAGGCGGCGATCAAACGCGCCGGGATCCGCCCGGACCAGATCGACTACATCAACGCGCACGGCACGTCGACGCCGTTCAACGACAAGCTCGAGACGCTGGCCATCAAGCGCACGTTCGGCGACCACGCGCGGACGCTGGCCATCTCGTCCACCAAGTCGATGACCGGTCACCTGCTCGGCGCCGCCGGCGGCCTCGAGAGCGGCATCACCGCGCTCGCCATCAAGCACCAGCTCATTCCGCCGACGATCAACTACGAGACGCCGGACCCGGAGTGCGACCTCGACTACGTGCCCAACCAGAAGCGGGCCGCGAAGATCGACTACGCGCTATCGAACTCGTTCGGGTTTGGCGGGACCAATGGCGCGTTGCTCTTCAAGAAGTACTCCGACTAGGTTTGCGGAAACGCTGGACGCCGACCTGTCACGAAGACCGCGAAGCTACGAAGATCACGACGACAAGAATTGGAATGACTTCGCGATCATCGTGAGCTTCGCGGCCTTCGTGAAGGGTGCCGTTGGACACGTGACACACGGTAGATATGAAAATAGCAGTCTGCATCAAGCAGGTCGTCACCCGCGAATGGCAGCTCCGCGTGGCCGAGAGCGGCACGTGGATTCGCGACAGCAACGCGAGCTTCGAGCTCAACGAGCCTGACGCGTACACGCTCGAAGAGGCACTCCGCCTCAAGGAGAAGCACAGCGGGGAAGTGGTCGTGTGCTCTGCCGGACCGGCACGCGCCGCTCAGGTGATTCGCGAGGCGCTCGCGCGAGGCGCCGACCGGGCGATCCACGTCGAATCGGATGCGCTGGCCACGGCCGATGCGTTGACGGTTGCCGGCGCGCTCGCCGACGCCCTGCGCGACGAGAAGTTCGATCTGGTGCTCACCGGTTTGCAGTCTGACGACCAGGGGTTCGGTCAGGTCGGCGTCGTTCTCGCCGAAAAGCTCGGCATGCCGCACGCGACGATCATCATGGAAGTGCAAGCCGCCCCTTCGACAGGCTCAGGGCAGGGAGCGATTCGCGTCAAACGCGAGCTCGAGGGGGGCTGGTTCCAGTGGGTGTCGCTACCCCTGCCGGCGCTCCTGACGATCCAGAGCGGCATCAATCAGCTGCGATACGCCACGCTCAAGGGGATCATGGCCGCCAAGAAAAAGGAGATTCGGAAGGTCGCCCCGCCGCCCGCCGTCAGCGAGCCGTTGCAACGCATCCTCCGCGTGTCGTTCCCCGAGAAGGCCAAGCAGACTCACATGATTACGGGATCTGCGGCCGAAGCAGCCAAGCAGCTGGTCGCCAAGCTGCGAGAAGAGGCGAGGGTTCTGTAGTGTCGACCGTCACGTCGCCCGGCTCTCTCACGATGGCGAGCTTGTCACTGCAGAGGAGGACGACCGAATGGTCCTGGTTGTAGCAGAACAGCGCGACGGAACCCTGAATCGCGCGTCGTGGGAGGCCATTGCCGCCGCGCAGCTCGCAGACGCACCCGTCAAGGTCGCCATCCTGGGCCGGGCAGTCGACGACGTGGCGTCGGCGCTCGCCACGGCGGCCGTGGAAGAAGTAATCATCGTCGATCACGAGGCGCTCGCGGGCTATACCGCTGACGGGCATGTGCTCGCCCTTGTGGCGTTAATCGCGCAGGAGCAGCCCACGATCGTCTTCTTCCCGCACACGTACCAGACGCGCGACTTCGCCCCGGCGCTCGCCGCACGGCTCGGACGGGGACTCATCGCTGACGTCACCGCCTTCAAACAGCAGGACGGGGTGGTGACCTACTCGCGGCCCGTCTTCCAGGGGAAATTGACCGCCGACGTCGTGGCATCCGGGCCGTCGCCGCACCTGATCACGTTTCAGATTGGCGCGTTTCGCGTGGACGCGGTACGCAAGGGCGCGGCCCCCGCGGCCCTTCGTCGCGCGGCGATTGAGGTCGATGCCGCCGGCATCCGCCAGCAGCCCGAGGCTCCGTTCAAGGAAGCCAAGCAGGCCGTCGACTTGTCGCAGGCCGAGCGCATTGTGGCCATCGGCCGCGGGATCAAGGGCCAGGAGCACCTCGCGCTGGCGCAGCAGCTCGCGCAGGCCATGGGGGCCGAGATTGCCGCGTCGCGCCCGATCTGCGATGCCGGCTGGCTGCCGATGGATCGCCAGATCGGCAGCTCCGGTCAGACCGTGGCGCCGAAGCTCTACGTCGCCCTCGGGATTTCCGGCGCAATCCAGCATCTGGTCGGCATGAAAGGCTCCCGCACCATCGTTGCCATCAACAAAGACGCCGAGGCGCCGATCTTCGAGATTGCCGACTACGGGATTGTCGGAGATTTGTTCGAGATCGTGCCGGCGATGATTGCGGAGCTGAACAAGTAGCTCAGCTCTCAGCTCTCAGCTCTCAGCTAGCAGGGCATTCTGAGCACCGTCGGTAGATCGGATCCGTAAGGTCAAGCTGAGAGCTGTAAGCTGAGAGCTGATGGCTGATCGCGAAACCCTCGAAGTTGATGTCCTCATCGTCGGCGGCGGCCCCGCCGGGATGTCGGCCGCGCTGCGGCTGGCGCAGCTTCAGAAGGAGAAGGGCGGCGAGCCGCTCGCCGTCGCGGTGCTCGAGAAGTCACGCGAAGTGGGCGCGCATTCGCTCTCGGGCGCGGTCCTCGACCCTTCTGCTCTCCGCCAGCTCGTGCCCGACTTCAAAGAGAGGGGCGCGCCGCTCGCCTCTGAAGTCCATCACGACCATGTGTATTTTCTGACGCGCGGCGCCAGGATCCCATTTCCGATCACGCCGCCGCCGCTCAAGAATCACGGCCACTACCTCATCTCGCTGAGCCGGCTCGTCAAGTGGCTCGGGGGGCTCGTCGAAGCCGAGGGTGTCGACGTCTTCACGGGGTTCCCCGCGACCGAGCTGTTGTACGACGGCGATCGCGTCGTCGGGGTTCGGACAGGCGACCGTGGGATCGGCAGGCACGGCGAGCACAAGTCGACGTTCGAGCCAGGCGTCGACATTCGCGCCACGGTCACGATCCTGACCGACGGCGTCAGAGGCAATCTGACGAAGACACTTGTCGACCGGTTGAAGCTCGATGAGGGCAAGCTGCCGCAGCTTTATGCGATCGGTATCAAGGAGCTGTGGGAAATACCACAGGGGCGGTTGTCGCCAGGATCTGTGATCCACACGCTCGGGTATCCGCTCCGGATGGAGGAGTTTGGCGGCGCGTTCATCTACGCCATGCCCGACGGCGTGACGTCGATAGGGCTCGTGGCCGGCCTCGACTACCGCGATCCGATGTTCGACCCGCACGTCAGGTTCCAGCACCTCAAACGCCATCCGTTCGTCGCTTCACTGCTGGCCGGCGGGCACATGGTTCGGTATGGGGCGAAGGCGCTGCCGGAGGGAGGCTGGCACACGATCCCCCGCGTGCATGCCGACGGCGTGCTGATCGCCGGGGATGCCGGAGGGTTCATGAACTCGCTTCGGCTCAAGGGCATTCACCTGGCCATGCGGACCGGCATGCTCGCCGCGGAAGCGGCATTCGACGGCATTCGCGCGAACGATGTGTCGGCCGGCGGACTGAAGCAATACCAGACGCTCGTCGACCGGAGCGACGTCCGGCGTGAGCTCTACCCGGGGCGTAACGTCCATCAGAGTTTCGAGCACGGCCTCCTGGCCGGTCTCGCCTACTCGGGGCTTTCGCTCGTGAGCGGCGGATGGTGGTTCAAGGATCCGATGCCCTCGCGTGCCGGCCACGAGCGCATGGCGAAGCTTGCGGACTACTACCGGGACGCACGTCCCGATCCGGATGTCCCGCTCAACCCGGCGAAGATTGATCGGCAGCTGACGTTCGACCGTCTCACCAACGTGCACTATTCGGGCACGAGACACGCCGAGGATCAGCCTGCGCATCTCATCGTCCACGACACCGACATCTGCCGCACGCGCTGCCGCGAAGAGTACGGCAACCCGTGCCTGCGCTTCTGTCCCGCGAACGTGTACGAGATGGTCGATGCCGGCGACGGCACCAAGCGTCTTCAAATCAACGCATCCAACTGTGTCCACTGCAAGACGTGCGACATCATGGACCCGTACCAAATCATCGACTGGGTCCCGCCCGAGGGGGGCGGAGGGCCGGATTACGAGGGGATGTAGGGTTGGGTCAAGGGGTTCAAGGGGTTCACGAGGTTCAGGGGTTCATTGAATCGCTTGGCCGAGCCGAGATGTCGTTGATTGATTCCCGTACGACGAATCGACAGCGCCCGCGGCCCGAGCGAAGCCCGCAGGGCTGAGTGAGAGCGCTTGGGGGTGGGGCCCCGCGAGCACTGAATAAAGATGACCGACTCGCCGCTAACGCGCTCTCAACGCGCTCAGGCCTCGGCGATTGCCTTTGTCGCCGCCCCCCTCGTCGGCAGCCTGTGCCGCACGCTGAGATGGAAAGTCGAGGGCGCCGAGCACTACGACGCCATTCTTCGCTCGGGCCGCCAGCCCATCCTCGCCTGCTGGCACGGCCGCATCCTGACGGGACTCTACTACTTCCGCCACCGTGGCATCGTCGCTCTTGCCAGCCAGAACTTCGACGGCGAGTGGATTGCGCGCATCCTCGGGCGCTTCGGCTACGCCACGGCACGAGGATCGACGTCGCGCGGCGGTGCCCGAGCGCTCGTGCAGCTTCGCCGCGAGCTCGCGGCTGGTCACGGCGTTGCCTTTACCGTCGATGGTCCGCGCGGCCCTGCCCGCGTGGCGCAGCTTGGCGCCGTGTGGCTTGCCGGCGCGACCGGGCAACCGATCCTCCCATTTCATCTAGAGGCCGATCGGTCATGGACGGCGAAGAGCTGGGACCGGGCGCAGATTCCGAAACCGTTCAGTTCGGTGGCAGTGGTGCTGGGGGAGCCGATTGAAGTGCCTGCCGCCCCGGAAGGGGCCGACCGGGAGCACGCGCGTACAGAAATAGAGCGCGCGCTCGAGAGTCTCGAGACGCGCGCCCGCAGGGTGCTAGGGACCTAGGCGACGTTTCTTTACGGGTGACGATGCCGACGCGCAACGAGCGCGGCGAGCGCGAAACCCGGAAGCAGGAACTCAGGGTGCATGAATCGGGCCGAAGTTCTCGGTGGCTAAACTCAGTGTCTGCAGTTGCTTACCATTGTGAATAGCGGTACATCCATCAAGAATGCCGAATATGGCGTGAAAAGAGTCTGCCTCTGCAGGAGTTTTCTGCGGCAATCCTCGAACAGCTGACTCCGCCGACATTATCTGGCCTCAGCAGGATATTCACTCAGGCGACGGACAAAAGTCTGATATCAAGGCAACTCTTCAGGCGAGGCAACGAGTCTAAACGGGTCTTTCCTGCGATACCGGTGAACAAACACTTGGTACGCCGTTCGCCTAGCCGATTGTGGTCGTTTGATCATTCGTGCCGATGTGACAAGCAGCGACCCATCCGAGAGATTGCCCTCGGAACCTGCGATCTCACGACCCGGACCCAACAGGAGGCAGCGGAAACAGTGGCCACGGTACGAATTGCTCGACTCTGGCCGGGGGCGCGCGAATGACCGCGCGCCGAACGACTGTCGCGTTCGGGGACGCTATCACTGACGCGCTCGACGCGTTCGGCTCCGAGACCGTCCCGCTGCCGCTCGGTCCGGTTCAGGACACTGCGTCGAGCTCCTCTGAACCCAGCAGTCGCAGGGATTGGAGCGCCTCTCTCGCGGCTTTGAAATGGGTCGGCGTGATTGTGCTCAGCGCCACGACGGCCGCTGCTGCCGTCTGGGAGTACAACGACGGACTGGGGCCCGAGCCACCGGTTCATTCACGATCCAGACGACGCCGCCAGGATTGGCAGTGCGGATTGACGGACGCGAATCGGGGGTTACACCGCTGACCATGTCGCTTGCGCCGGCCTCGTATGCCGTACAGGTGGGCACAGGCGACCGACGGCGCGACCTCACCGTCAACGTCAGCGCCGGCAGCGCCGTTCTTCACCAACTCGAGTTACCGGCCGCCGATCCGCTGCCGGTCGCGACCGGGGCGGCCTTCTGATCGAGACCGAGCCTTCGGGACAGACCATCACGGTCGACGGCATTGGACGGGGACTGACGCCGCTGACGGTCCGCGATCTGCTGCCGGGGAACCACCACGTCCTCGTGCGCGGCGCCGGCGGGACCGTTCGACGCACCGTTACCATCAAAGCCGGGGAAACGGTCTCCCTGGTCCTTTCGCCGACAGCGCCGGTTGTTCCGGCGCCAGGCTGGCTCAGCGTTCAATCCGCGATTCGGCTCGAACTGCGGGAGGGCGGCAAGATCGTCGGCACGACCGACACCGATCAGGTCATGCTTCCTGCGGGCGAGCACGACATCGAATTGGTGAACGAACCGATTGGCTATCGGTCGACGCGCCAGGTGACGGTCGTGCCTGCAAAGACGACTACATTGGCCGTGAATCTGCCAAGCAGCTCGATCAGCATCAATGCGCAGCCGTGGGCGGAGGTCTGGATTGCCGGTGAGCGCGTCGGCGAAACGCCGATCGCCAACATCTCACGGCGTGTCGGGTCCTATGAAATCGTGCTCCGTCACCCCCAACTCGGGGAGCGGCGCGAGAATGTGCTGGTGACGCTCCGGCAGCCGGCGCGCCTCGGCGTGGATATGCGAGGGAAACAGCAGTGAAGCAGCTTTGGCCGACGGCAATGTCATTCGCGTGCGTCAGTCTGGTGTCCGCTTCGTTGGCCTACGGGCAGGGAACGCTGCAGCAGGTCAAAGCGCTCTACGCGTCTGCGGCGTACGAAGATGCGCTGTCGGTCGTCACCCAGGTGCTGTCGACCAGCCGCAACGTCGAGTTCGAGCAGTACCGGGTGTTCTGCCTCGTCGCTCTGGGACGCACGGCAGAGGCCGAGAAGGCAATCACGTCTGTCGTCGTCGAGAATCCTTCGTTCGTGCCGGACGCGCGGGAGACGTCGCCGCGCATTCAGGGAATGTTTCGGCGCATCCGGCGAGGGCTGGTGCCGGAGATCGCGCAGCGGATGTATCTCGAGGCCCGAGCGGCCCTGGATCGGAGCGACAAAGCGGCCGCGTCGTCGCAGTTCGCGGCCCTGGTGAGCTTGATTGACAGCGCTGTGGAATCGGAGCGTGACGGCGAACCCGCTGCGGATAGCGCGGAACCGATGCTCTCGGAGCTTCGATTGCTCGCGTCGGGATTTCTGGACCTGAGTCGTGCCATGTCCGAAGCCAAGCCGGCGATCGGACCCGAGCCGGCGAAAACAACGGCGGTGTCGGTGGCAGTCGCCGACTCTCCGATCACGTCTGCAGTGCCTGTAAGGCAGGACCTCCCGGTGTGGGTGCCCCCAGACCTGGCAAGCCGTCGTGAGTTTCGCGGCACCCTGCGCGTGTTCATCTCGGACACGGGGCGTGTCACCGGCGCGGAGCTCACCTCGACCATCCACCCTGCTTACGATCGCCAATTGCTCCAGGCGGCCAAGTCATGGGAGTACCAGCCCGCGTTGAGGAACGGGACCCCTGTCCCGTCCGAGAAGGTCATCGAAGTCGTCCTGAGGCCGCGGTAGACTCCGGTACTCGCGTCAGTCTAGCTCTCCTCCTGCAGCATAAAGTCATTCATCCGTCGGTCTTTTGTCGCTAGAATCAGGGCTCAGCTGTCGCCGATCGAGCACAGGCCCTTTCGGCCTCGCGCACGCCTCCCGGCAAACTCCAGTAGACAAAGGTCTTTTGGAAGGCTGAATTCTCTGACGATGGTGGCGGTGGCTTTGCACTAAGGCGCCGTGCGACCGCGTCCGAGAGTGAATCGGTCCGTCGTTTGGCAACCTCGGCTGCGGATTACATTTTCGTAACAGACAAAGCGATGCTTTCTCCTGCCGTCTTGCAGATGCTCGATCAGGTCCGGTCCGAGTTTGGCGTGGAAGTCGAGGTCGTCGATGCCAATCTGACCAAGTCCTGGGCTCCCGAGGGGCAGCGCGCACCGCGCGTGCTGGCCGGGCCCGAGCTTCGTGCCATTGGTCTCGATGTCCTCCGAGCCGGGCGGGCAAGCGTCGTCGACGTCGAGGGTCGTGAGTATCGCCTCGTGCCGCTGAGAAACAGCCGAAGCGTGTCACCGACCGCATTGATGGCGATGCGCGTGCGTCGCGATCTGGCCGATGGGCTGGACCGGGCGACGCCTTCAGGAGCCGGTTACGACGGTCGTGCGGATGTCGAGCCGTCGGAAAACAACCCGCGATACGACGAAGGGCAGCGATACGACCACGCGGAATCCTCCGGCGGGGCTCGTCCCGTCGGCTCACATGTCGGGTCGTGGGTTGAAGTGCTTCGTGGCGCCATCGAGGCCGACCTGTCTAGCCGGGATGAAATCGACGGTGAGCGGCAGCAGGCGCGCGCGGTGCGCGGTGCTCTGCGATTCGTGACATATCTGGCGTCGGCAACCACGGCGCACGATGTGTCGGAGGCGGCGATTCAGGCTGCCGCGGTCTGGTTCGATGCCGATGCCCGCGTCTATCGTCGCCGCCCCGGTGGAGCGTACGTGCTGGTGGCCTCGCTTCCTGGAGCCGATGTTCCGCCGGAATGCCGCCAACTGTCTGAGCTGACGCTGGGATTCCAGGCGCCGTTTGTCCGCGCGGCGCCAGCCGCGGGTCTGGTCGGTGGACGCGAGGGCATCGTGGTACCGATGGCCACGTCTGGTTCCGTGGAGTGGGCGCTCGTGATCCTCGGCGCGGTTCCGACGGAAGCGGACGTGACGCTCGAAGCGCTCGGCCGTGTGCTTGGCCTTCAGATGGAGCGCCTGGCGCTCGTGCGAGCCAACCGGATGCGTGCCGCGTTCGAAGAGATTCTGGTACACGGCGATCGGGCGGTTGAGCTGACCGCCCTCGACGTCTTGCGCGAGCTTGTTTCCCTGACGTCAGGTTCTGGCGCCGCGCTATGGATTCAGGACGGCCAGGAGAATCGCCGAATGGCGGCCGTGGGGAACGGTGCGCTATCCCGCAACCTCGGCGCCGCGTCGAGCGGCACCGAACAATCGACGGCTACGCACCAGGTCCGCTCGTTCTCGCTTGGTTCAGGTCGGCATGGCCGGCTCGAGCTGAGCACGGGAAGCGATGCACCGTTCGACGCCGACGTGCCGCTGGTGGCTGACGTCTGCGCGTCCGTGCTGAGAGGGTGGCTTCCAGCCGCCGTGCATCCCGCTCCCCACACCTCGCCGTTCATGTTGTCGGCGACGGCCGTGGACTTTGCCCGGCGCATCGAAGAGGAACTGGCGCGGGCGAAGCGGTTCGATCGCGATCTCGCGCTGGTGGTCGTCGAGTCGGAGGTCCTGGCTTGGCCGCAGGAAACGACCGACCGATTGGTGGACCTGCTGAGGGGCGAGCTTCGCGGTTCTGACGTGCTCGGGCTCGTGGGCGAGCGGCGCGTCGTCGTGCTGCTGATCGAGACGCACGAGAGCGCGGTCGGCACCGTTGTGCGAAGGTTGCGTGAGCGTCTGGGGCGGGCGATTCCAGAGCTGAAGTTTCCGACCCTGATCCTGGGCCAGGCCGCGTTTTCCACGACCTGCGCGACGGCGGCTGCGATGTTGTCGCAGGCGGCGGTCAACGCCGAGACCATTCGGGTGCCGGCGTGATGCCGGCTTTTCGGTGGGCGGCTTCGGCCGGCCCACGCTGAGACGAGACATGCGACGAGGCACGGAGGACCGGCGCCAGCGACCCCGATTTGACGTCGTGGGACAGGTGGCAGGCACGTTGGACGCTGCGGTGTCGATGGGGTTGCGAGACGTCGGCCGTGGTGGGGCGCAGGTCGAATCGTTCGTGCGTCTCGCCACCGGTTCGCTGCATCGCGCGACGTTCAACTGCGACGGCACCGAGGCCGCCGTTCAAGTCTGCGTGCGACACG
Source organism: uncultured Acidobacteriota bacterium (assembly GCA_963771395.1). Lineage (GTDB taxonomy): Bacteria > Acidobacteriota > Vicinamibacteria > Vicinamibacterales > 2-12-FULL-66-21 > DATBJJ01. Next base: position 381,338 of record CAVYTY010000014.1, read on the forward strand.
TCGAACCGGTCGTCTCGAGCACTGGCGAGCAACGATATCTCATCGGGATGGAGTTCGTGAGCCCGTCGCCGGCGGTGCTGGAGCTGATCGAACGATGGTTGATGCTCCATCGGAGACGGAGCCTCTCTGTCAGGAGAACCGAATTGAGCACCGAGGGCGGGGGAACCGGTGAACCTCAGGAGCGACGGCGCTCGCCGAGGGTGACGCTGCCCCAGAACGAGGAGTGCGACCTGCAGCTTCACGCGCGAGTGCAGCTGCTCGACATCAGCGCGACCGGCGCGCTCGTCGAGTCAGAGCTTCCGCTTCCGCTCGGTGCTCGCGGACAGTTGCGCTTTGCACTGGCTGGCGCGTCGTTCGCCCCGACGGTGCAGATTCGGCGGCGGGCGGCTTCGGCCGCGCGCGATCTGAAACTGGGCACGTTGTTCACGTGGATGGACGATACGAGCCGGCGGCGTCTGGAAGAGTTCTTGCGGAAGGCGACTCCTAGCTAGATAGATTCGCGCCCGCGGTGTCCGGCGGAGCCGGACCGGGGCCTGGGGCTTGGTTTTGACGACGGGTCGAGGACGCGGTATGCACATGAAACGTAATGGCAACGGACAGTTGATCGGGACAAGCAATGTCATTCTCGAGCTGACGCAGGAGATCGACCGCGTGTCGAAGTCCGACGCCAAGGTGCTCATCACCGGGGAGAGCGGCGTTGGGAAGGAGCTCGTGGCCAACGCCATCCATGCGCGAAGCGCGCGCGCGGGCCGGCCGATGGTCGCCATGAACTGCGCCGGCCTCCCTGAAACGCTCCTCGAGTCAGAGCTCTTCGGGCATGTCAAAGGCAGCTTCACGGGCGCCTACCGCGACAAGCAGGGCAAGCTCGAGCTCGCCGACGGCGGGACGATGTTCCTCGACGAGGTGGCGGAGATGACGCTGCGGATGCAGGGTCTGCTGCTGCGGTTCATGGAAACGGGCGAAATCCAGAAAGTCGGCGCTGACCGCGCGGTCGGCCGTGTCAACGTGCGAGTGATTGCGGCCACCAATCGCAACCTGCGCGACATGATCACCGAAGGATCGTTCCGCGAGGACCTCTTCTATCGGTTGAACGTCATCCACCTGACCGTACCGCCTCTGCGGGAGCGGCGGGAAGACATTCAACAGCTCATCGACCATTTCCTCGAGCAGTTCACGCGGAACAACGGGTCGTCGGTGCAGCACATCTCGCCTGAGGCGACCAAGCTCTTGACCGCGTATGCGTGGCCCGGGAACGTGCGCGAGTTGGAAAACGTCATCGAACGGCTCGTCGTCACCGGCCGCAACGACGTCGTCGCGGCAGACGATTTGCCGATGGAAATCCGTGTCCACCATGGCGTTGGCGTACGCCCGAAGCGGGAGCGGCGACGAACGGTGGCCGACGACCTCTACAAGAAGCTCGTCGAGGATCGCGAGTCGTTCTGGACGGCGGTGTATCCGCTCTACATGCAGCGCGAGATCACACGCGGCAACATGCGGGATCTCGTCCGGAAGGGGCTCGAGGAAGCACGCGGTAACTACAAGATCGTCGCGCGTATGTTCAACATGGAAGCGCGCGACTACAAGCGGTTCCTCAACTTCCTGCGGAAGCACGAATGCCAGCTTCCGTTCAAGGATATACCGCTGACCGCGCCGGCGATGCGCGATCGACCCGGGTGCGGGGCGTTGGCGCGAGGCGGGAAGGTCCGCGGCTAGGGGGCTCTCCTGGCGTCAGCCAGGTCCATCAGCGAGGCGCCTGCACTATGATACCGCCGTGGCCCGACGGCGGCGTCTTGGACCATGGCAGCAGAGGCCGACGGGTGCGTATGCTGAAACACCTCCGCGCCGGTCGTTTCGATGCGCAGCGTGTAGGCAATCGGGAGCGCGTCCAGCAACGCCGTGACGGCATGCATCAACGCCGGCGCCATCTGTCCTTCATCGTCAGCCGTCAGCGTCGAAATGAATCGGATCTCCATCTAGGCCCTCATGTGTGCTGTCGTTTCTTCCCTTCCCTACGTGCAACGCCTATTCCGACTTCAAGATTTGTTCGAAAACCTCCAAAAAGTCGTTACAGGATTGTGAAAACGTTCACTCGCGGGTTCGAGGGCGACGTCAGCAATTCCATCGGGCGCTGAACAAAAGTCTTCCTGGACGAAACCGTTGAACTCGGGCTGGCTTCTCGGGCGACTTTTTCCGACCGCATCAAGCTCGTCGGTTGCCGAAGTCCCTGCAAATACTAGGTAACGGCCCGCGGAGCGGCCGTGCTCTGTCCCCGCCAGAGGCAACCTCTGCTGGCACTGCACGTGCCTGTACACCTCGTATGGCGGGGGCGTCTCAGTTGGATCCTCTCGTTCGTGCAGAAGAGCTCGCCCAGACGTCGGCCGCACCGATGTCGCATGCCGACATCGGGCGAACGGTGACGACACTCGTGTCGGATCGGCTGGGGATCCCGGCAGCCCCCCGGTCGCGGCCTCAAGTCGTATGGCCGTTCGACGCCGGGGTCTGGCCCGACGTCGCTCGCGAGGCCGCAACAGGGTTTGCCGCAGACCCTGATCGAGGTTGGACCGGAATTGGGGTCGGCGGGGCGGCCCGGTGGCGCAGATGGATGCCGCTGCCGGGGAGTCCCGTGTCTGGGAGGGCACGTCAATCGTGAGCCATTTCGTGCCCGAGACAGAGGTGTTATTGGAGGACGCGGCTGCACGCAAGCAGAGCGACGAGTGGAAGCGCACGGCTCAGCGCTACCATCGCTTCTGCCGCCGGCTCACCCGGGCGCAAACCGCGGACGACCTCTATGGTCTCATCCTTGGCGGGCTTGCGGCTCAGGTGCGCGCGGATATCGGTGCGCTTGCCGTCTACTCCGAAGCGGACAGGCAACTGTCGATCGTCAAGACGCTCGGGTATCCGCAACAACTGGTCGACCACCTGCGCATCGCATCTGGCGAGGGCGTGATTGGTTCCGTGTACAGGTCAGGACGACCGGCCCTCGCGACCGCCGTCCCGAGCGACCAGCCCCGCCGGCTCCGGTATCGCACTGAGTCCTACGTCGCGGTTCCGCTCTCAGGGCCCGCCGGAACTCTCGGCGTGGCTGTTTTCACCGACCACCGCGACGGTACGCCTTTCTCGGCCGCCGATCTGTCGGCGCTGCGGCTCCTCGCGGACCCTGCGGCGCTCGCGCTGACGGTACAGAACGTCAGGCAGGCGGCTGACGAGGTGACCAGGCTGGCGTCCATCGATTCGCTCACCGGTCTCTTCAATCGCCGATACTTCGACACGCGGCTCGAGGCAGAGTTGCAGCGGGCGCGCCGCCACGGCGAACCGCTCACGCTGTTGATGGTCGATATCGACAACTTCAAAGTCGTCAACGACGAACATGGGCACATGGCCGGCGATCGATCGTTGCGCTGCGTGTCGGAGCGTTTGCGGCGAGGCGTACGCATCTTCGATGTCTGCGCGCGCTACGGCGGTGACGAGTTCGCCATCCTGATGCCGTCGTCCAGCGTCGAGACCGCGGTTCTGGTGGCGGAACGCATACGGACGAGCGTGCGCGGCCATTGCACGCAGGCGGGTGGCAGCGTTACGGTGAGCATCGGGATTGCCCACTCGGACGGGCGTGACGGGGAACTGCTGTCGATTGCCGACCGAGCCCTGTTCGAGGCCAAGGCCACGGGGAAGAACACCGTGCGCGTTGGAGAGAAACTGACTTGAAGGGTAGGAAGACGGGAGAAGCCGTCGGCGTCGACTCGAGTGTCAGCCGCCGACAGCTTTCCTGAGGACTGCGCTTATTGGTGGTCGTAGCCCTTCGTGCCATAGAGCGAGGTCACGAAGCGGTACGCCGAGTAGGTGATCGGTGCGGTGACAAAGGTGCGCTCGCGCAGCCGGCCCAACGGAGTGGGCTGATACCAATTTCGGCGGAACACGATCTTGCCGTCTTCCTGCGCGAACGGATCCGGGTGCGTGCTGCCGCCGTCTTCCCACGTGAAGGCGAGCATCGGGCGCGGGGCATCGGTGAAGTTCGGCATGCCGCGGTGCCACACGTTCGACGTGCGCACCAGCACGTCTCCCTGCTTCATTTCGATGCGGGTGCTGCCGCGATAGGCCCGCTCCATTGCGAAACGCCAGTACGGGTAGAACTTCTTGTGGGAGCCCGGAATCATGTCGATCGCGCCGTTTTGGATGGTCGTATCCACCACGGCCACGTTGGCAATCATGAAATAGTCGAGGAAGTTGCGATCGGCGTGGTAGTGCTGGGCCACGCTGTGCGGCAGGTTGAAATTGCAGCCCACATTCGGCATCCGCGTCGCCTTGGGAAAGAGCGTCTTGACGAGATCCACGATGCCGTGCCGCTGCAGCGCATCGTACGCAAACCGCGCCGACTCGCCCGGAAAGCAGTTCAGGTGGCCGCTGATCAGGCCGCCGCCGGCAAAGAGCCCGCCGGAACGCTTCTGGGTCTCGAATTCCTGCGCGAGACGTTCGTGGAGGCGTGTAAGCAGCTCTCGTGACACCAGGTTCGGGAAGACGAGGTAGCCGTCCTCCGCATAGGCCTGCTTCAGGCGTTCGACATCTTTCAAGAGGGGTGGTGCTCCAGCAGACCCCTGCGCGTTTGTGACGGACTCGGCGACTTGTGACATTTCTGTGCTCCGTAGTTACTGCGTCCCCAGCTCTTCGAGGTAATTTCGGCCGGCCCGGCACGAACAGTTCGTCAGGCAGCTGAGGATTCCGCGCGGAAGAGCCGGGAGGGTGACTGGTGAACCGCCCACTGCAAAGCTCGATCCTGTCGACGGCCTGGCGCACAAGGACCCGCTGGCTGTCCCTTCGGGACAGGTTCGCAACACCCAGCCCGAAAGCCCCGTCTTTCCTGCCTGTTCTGCGGAAGCCGTCGAATCCCCGGAACTTCATTGTAGTCCGCCGGGTGTTCCTGGAGCGAAGAAGTCAGTCAGTTGCATCTAAAAAGTCTACCTTTATGGCGACTATTGTTTACTCCTCAGGCGTAGACGGTTGTGATAGCCGCAAACAAGGGTATTTCTTTGGCGATCCCAAGCCGATACCCGGCAGAACTTTTGCTGATGCGTTGGAGTCGCTGCCGTTGCAGCGCCTACAATTGAAGTCGGCAAACCCATGTACCAGCAATATTACGGTCTTCGCGAGCTGCCGTTCGAGCTGACGCCGAACCCGAAATTCCTGTACCTCACGCGGCAGCACCGCGAGGCGCTCAGCACGCTCGAGTATGGGCTGTCGTCGGGCAAAGGCGTGACGGTCCTCATCGGCGAAGCCGGAACGGGCAAGACGACGCTGCTGCACGCGGCGCTGGAGTCCGAGCACTGCCGCCACGTCACGTGCGTGTACCTGATGAACCCGACGCTGACGCGTAACGAGTTCATCGAGATGTTGTCGGTCCAGTTCGGGTTGAGCGCGCAGGCCGCAACATCCAAGGCGACGCTTCTGAAGGAGCTCGATGCAGTGCTCCGCGAGCGGCGAGCGCGCGGCCAGATAACGGCGCTCCTCATCGACGAGGCGCAGAGCCTCAGCGACGAACTGCTGGAGGAAATTCGCCTTCTGGCCAACAACGAGACCTCGACCGAGAAGCTCCTGAGCCTCGTGCTGGCCGGTCAGCCGGAATTGCGAGACCGGCTCAACGAGAACGAGTTGCGGCAGCTGAAGCAGCGGGTCACGCTTCGCTGCGAGATTCGCCCCTTCACGGTGCAGGAGACGGCGGCCTACATCGCCGGACGCATCAGGACCGCCGGCGGGGATGCCGCCAAGCTGTTCACGCGCGAGGCCGTGGTGCTGATCCACGAGCGGTCGGGTGGCATCCCGCGCACGATCAGCGTGATGTGCGACAACGCGCTCCTCACCGGATTCGGGCTCGGCAAGCAGCCGGTGAGCTACCAGATGGTGCTGGAAGTGGCGCAGGACTTCGACCTCGGCGAGACGCGGTGGCACGATCCGGCAAACGTCATGAGCTCTAAGTTGCCGGACATTTCGCTCTCGCCTGGAGCTGAAGACGTTCCGGCTCCGTCCGGAGGCAGTCGTCAAGCCGACGGAATCAGCTGAGGATCCGGGCGAAGCAGTCGAGACTCCAGTCGATGACGAAGTGCCAAAGACAAGGGCACGTCATCTTTCTCTTTTTGGTGCGCGTAAATCATGAGTCGTATTGACGAGGCGTTGAAGCGGCTGTCCGGCGTTGTTGGACCGGAGCTGCGCATTCCACAGGTTCTGGACCGCTTCGCCTCGGAAGGCGAGGTGGACACGCCGGGCGATGCCAGACGATCGCCGAAGCTCGTGCCCGTCGCGGCACCAAACCGCACGCCCCTGGAAGATCGCACCGTGGCAGCGGTTGCGGCTGCGGCGGCCGCCGCGGCGAAGCCCTTGGCCGAACCCGCATCGCCCGGACAGTCGAACCGTTCGCCCGAGACGGCCGAAAGCGGGGCCGAAGTCGAGAAAATCATCGACGTCCGTCAGGTCGCCGACTACGCCGGATTCGTCGTTCGCTCCGTCGGGCGTCACAAGATGCTGGCGGCAGGCGCCTTTCTCGCGGTCGCGGCCGTCGTGGTCGCCGCCGCGTTCCTGCTGCCGAGAACCTATTACGTCGAGGTCAAGCTGCTCGCACAGCGGAACGCGGTCATGACCGCGCTCAGTAACCCTGGCCGCGCGGTCCCGTGGGATGCCGATGCGCCGACCCGCGCCGCTGCCGAGACCGTGCTCCGTCGCGACAACTTGATCTCGCTCATCACCCAGACCGATCTGATTAACGAGTGGGATCGCCGACGTTCGGTGATCATGCGGTTGAAGGACTGGCTGGTGGCGCGCGTGACCCGTCACGAGCTGACGGCCGATGACAAGCTCGATGCGCTCGTGTCGCGACTCGAGAACTATATGATCGTGAACGCCGGTCCGGTCGGCGACGGCACCGTCACGATCGCGCTCTACTGGCCTGACGGCGAAATGGCCTACAGACTGGTGGAACGCGCGCGGCAGGCGTTCCTCGAGGCCCGTCAAACGGCAGAGACCAGCGCGATCCGCGAGTCGATTGGGATTCTCGAGCGCTACTCGGCATCGTTGCACCAGGACGTCAATCGCACGCTGGGAGAGTTGACACAGACCCAGTCTCGCGATCGCGGTGATTCGGCGGCACCGCGCGTGGCTGGCGCTCCGCGGCCACGGCGTTCAGCTCTCCAGGACGTGATGGATCCCCTGCCCGCAAACCAGGTGGTGGAAGCTCCAGCGCCCGATCCCGAGCTCGCGCGGCTCAGAGGGCAACTGTCGGATAAGCAGGACGAGCTGACCAAGCTCGAGTCGGCACGCCTGCTGGCATTGTCCGAGGCGCAGGCGAAGCTGGCCGCGTTGCAGACGGTCTACACCGCGACACATCCGAGCGTGCAGAATGCCCAGCAGAACGTTACGGCGTTCCAGCACGAGTCGCCGCAGATCGTCGCTTTGCGAACGGCGGCCGACGAGATCGAGACGAAGTATGAAGCGCTCGCAGCCGCAGATGCCGAACGCATTGATCGAGAAAGCGCCCGCCAGCGCGCGGCCGCGCCGCCCGTAGCCGTGGCGGCGCCCGTGCGCGAGCCTGTTTTTGCTGACGCGGCTCCTCCAGCGCCTGCGCCAGCGCCTCGTGCCAGCCAGGTCGCCGAGTTCGCCAACCTTCGTCTGCGGACGGAGTTGAGTCAGCTGCAGAGCATTCTGGAGCGCACCGACGGCGCGCGTATCGAACTCGCGGTCTCGGAAGCCGCATTCAAGTATCGATACACGGTGATCAAGCCCGCTGAAGTGCCGCGGGAACCTGAGTCGCCAAATCTGCGCCTGCTGCTGGCAGCTGGCCTGCTGGCAGGCGTACTGTTGAGTGTCGCCGCCGCCGTCGTCAAGGATTTGCTCAGCAATCGAATCCACGAGCCGTGGCAGGTGGAGCGTCAGCTGGGACTCCCGATTCTCGGCAGCGTGAGGTTGGCGTGAGCGCAGGTGCGTCGGCCGCGGGGGAGTTCATCCTCACCGCATCCGCGCTCCCGGTCCTGGCGGCGTCGCTCTACTTGCTGGTGCTGGCACTGCTGGCTCGACGACCGCCGGCGCAGACGCCCTTGGCAGGCACCTGTCGATTCGACATCGTCGTGCCCGCGCACGACGAGGAGCACGACGTTGCCCTGACAGTCGCGAGCTTGCTGGCCGTCGACTACCCGCGGGAGCGGTTTCGAGTGCTCGTCGTCGCTGACAACTGCACCGACCGCACGGCGGAGATGGCGACCGCGGCGGGCGCGCACGTGCTCGTTCGGCAGGATGCGGAGCGTCGCGGAAAAGGCTACGCGCTCGCGTTCGCGTTCGCGCATTGCCTCGACGACGGATTCGCGGACGCCGTCGTGGTTGTCGATGCCGATACCGTTGTCACGAGGAACCTCCTCGTGGCATTCGCGGCGCGATTCGAACGAGGGGCCTCGGCCGTCCAGGCCGACTACGGCGTTCGCAACGCAAATGCATCGTGGCGCACGCGGCTGATGGCCATCGCGCTGGCGGCGTTTCACGGTGTGCGCTCGGCCGCTCGTGAGCGCCTTGGCGTGTCGTGCGGGTTGCGCGGCAATGGCATGGCCTTCACCAAGGCGCTGCTTCACACCCATCCACCGGCGGCGTTCTCGGTCGTCGAGGATCTGGAGTACGGGATTCAACTGGGCTATGCCGGCGTGCGCGTCGAGTACGTCCCGGAGGCGAGAGTGCTCGGTCAGATGGCGGTATCCGAGAGCGCATCGCGTTCGCAGCGGCGCCGGTGGGAGCGAGGCCGGCAGGCGCTCGTTCGCCAGCATGTACCGCTACTGCTCGAGCAGTCGTGGCACCGGCGTGACGGAATGCTTTTCGACCTGGCGCTCGATTTGATCGTCCCGCCATTGGGACAGTTGCTCCTGGTTACGGTCGTCGGTCTCGGGTTGTCGCTCCTGGCAATGGCGTTCGGCGTCGTTGTCGCGCCGTGGCTGTGGGCGGCGGCGCTGCTGGGAATCGTCGCGCATGTCTTGCGGGGTTGGGCGTTTTCCGGCGTCGGCCTGATTGGTCTCCGCGATCTGCTCTGGGTTCCGGCGTACGTGGTCTGGAAGATGACACTCCGGTTCTCCGACAAGGGAAAAAGTCCTGAGGAATGGGTACGGACATCACGCGAGGCTGGCTTGTGAAGAAGAATTCGACACCGAACAGCGATTGGCAGCGGATCTGGTTTTCGGCACGGCATCGAGACTGGACCTCGCTGGCGCTCGTGCCGAGCGACGCCGGAGTGGACGTAGGCAGGATTGCGGACATGCTGGCCACCACCGGCCGGCTCCATGGCGAGCGGCACGTCAGTGTCGTCAGTGCGACTGGGGTCCGGCTCGAAGGCGTGCAGCCCATCGTCGACGCGATTGCCGCGAGCATTGGACGGGGTGAGATCGTCGTGATCCCGGTCGATCCCGTGGCCGACAATCCGGGGGCCATCGCCATTCTGCGCGCGTGTTCCGCAGCGATACTTGTGGTCCGGCTGGGGGAGTCGCAGTTCACGACCGCACAGAACACCCTCGACATCGCTGACCGTGAGCGCTTCCTCGGCAGCATCGTCCTCGAGAAAGAGGGCCGTCATTTGCTAGCGACGGCCGAACCCACCGGTCTGGAACTGTAGATGGCGCCCCCGATCGTGCGTGGTTTGCCGGACGTTTCGATGGTGATGTCGGATGTCGAGCCACTACCCTCTGCGCGTCAAATGCGACGGCTCGAAGGCTTGGCCATTGGGACAATGGTGGCGGCTTTTTGCCTGCTCTATTTCCGACCGTTCGTGGATCTTGTCGGCATCTGGCTGTCGGACGAGAACGTGTCGCACAGTCTGTTGCTCATTCCCATCACGGCATGGCTCGTGTGGTCCCGCCGGGCGCGGCTCGTAGCCACACCGCGCCGCCCGACCACAGTAGGATTAGTGCTCGTCATCGGCAGCCTGCTCATGCTGCTGGTCGGCACGGCGGGGGTGGAGTTCTTCCTGATGCGCGTCTCCGCCGTCGGCGTGATCGTGGGCGGTATTCTGTACCTCGCCGGCTGGGGCTGGCTGCGAGTGCTGCTCTTTCCGATCGGGCTCACTGCCCTGGTCATACCCATCCCGCCGGTGCTTTTCTACCAGCTCACGTTTCCCCTTCAGGTAGTGGCAACCAAGTTCGGAGTCGTGGCGCTTCAGTTCCTGGGCATTCCGGTCTTCCGGGAAGGCAATGTCATCTGGCTCGCGCACACCACGCTCGAGGTGACCGAGGCGTGTAGTGGCATCCGTTCGTTGCTGTCGCTCTTCACCCTGGCGGTGTTGTACGGCTATTTCACCGATCCGCGACTGCCTGCGCGCGTCGCCATCGCGCTGTCGAGCATCCCGATCGCCATCATCGCGAATGGGCTGCGAATTGCGGGTACCGGCGTCGCCGCCCAGTACATCAGCCCATCGATGGCAACCGGATTCTTTCACGCGTTCTCCGGGTGGACGATGTTCTTGACGTCGGCAGTCATGTTGATGGCGGTGACGCGAGCCCTGAAGATGCTTCCCGCTCGTCCGCACCGCGGGGTATTGGAGCCCGCCGCGTCATGATTGCTCGCTGCACTATCCTCATCGCGCTCCTCGCCGGCGCCTGGGCGGGGCGAGCGGTCCTCGATGCTCCTCGTGCCGTGACCACCGCCGAGCCGCTCGGCCGGTTCCCGTCGACGCTGGGGACGTGGACGGGGAAGGACCTGCCGCTCGCGCCGGAAGTCATCAAGGTGGCCGCCGTCGATGACCACCTCAATCGCCAGTACCGCTCCCGCCAGGGGAGCATCGGCCTCTACATCGGGTACTACCAGAGCCAGCGTCAGGGCGAAGCGCTGCATTCGCCGCTCTTCTGTCTGCCCGGGTCTGGCTGGCAGCCGGTGTCCAACGAGCGCGTCGACCTCACCGCAGCTGACGGTTCCGCCAGGTCCGTCAACCGCTTGGTTGTCGAGCGTGGACTCGATCGCTTGACCGTCCTCTACTGGTACCAGATGTTCGCGCGCGTGACCGCGAGCGAGGTACTGGAGAAAACTGTTTCTCATGCACGACGCCTTCTTTGCCGGGAGAACGGACGTCGCGCTGGTGCGAGTCATCGCGCCGATCGACTCGCACGCAACCGGCAGTGAATCGTCGTCACTCGATTTGGCGCGCCCCTTCGCCGAGCTCGTGTTGCCGGAAGTGCAGCAGCGGCTTTTTCGCAACTGAGGAATCCGTCCATGCGCACAAGTGCGGCAATCGCAGGTCTCTGTCTTGGTGTTTCGATATTGACGGCCTCGGCGTGTTCGCGTGATGTCGAGAAGGCCAAGCGCCAGTTCGTCGAGCGCGGCGACAACTACGTCCAGAACAAGGACGTGGACGCGGCGATCATCGAGTATCGCAACGCGATTCAGCAGGATCCGCGCTACGGCGACGCGTATCGGAAGCTGTCGACAGCCTACTTGAGCCGGGGCGAGATCCTCGAGGCGATGCGCGCCGCCGTGACCGCTGCGCAACTTCTGCCCGACGTCGCCGACGCTCAGATTGACGCCGGCAGCTCGCTCCTGCTCGTCGGCAAGTTCGCCGAGGCGAAGGCATATGCCGAGCGGGTCATTGCCAAGGACGTCAACAACGTGCGCGCGCGAGTGCTCCTGGGCAACGCGACCGCCGGCCTCAAGGACACCGACGCAGCGATCCGGGAGTTCGAGGAAGCCATTCGGCTCGATCCGCAGCAATCCGGGATCTATACGGGCCTGGCGACGCTGAAAGCCTCCCAGGGCGACCGCGACAGCGCGGAGCGCATCTTCAAGCAGGCGATCCGGGTAGACGAGAAGTCGGCGGTTGCCCGGTTGGCGCTGGCGCAGTTCTACTGGTCGACTGAGCGGGTCGACGATGCCGAGCGCGTGTTGAAGGAAACCCACGCACTCCTGCCGCGTGACACGCAGGTCAACGTCACGCTGGCGGTGTTCTATCAGGCGACGAAGCGGGCCGCCGAGGCGGAGCCATATCTGCGAACCGCGGCGGAGGTTGGCAAGGATCCACGGCTGACGATACTCCTGGCCGATTACTACATCGCGCGGAACCGCGGCGCCGATGCGGCGTCACTGCTGCAGCCGCTGGCCTCGGACCCACGTCTCGGCGCGACTGCGAACATGCGGCTGGCCGGGATCGCGCAGGCCCAAGGCCGCCCCGAGGAGGCCATTGCACTTATCGATCAGGCGATCACTGTTCAGCCGAAGAACTCGTTGACGCTGGCGGCCAAGTCGGACCTCCTGCGCCGGCAGAACAACCCCGGCGAGGCGGCGAAGGTCGCCGAGGCTGCCGTGGCTGCCAACCCGTCGTCGGCCGTAGCGCAGTTCGCGCGCGGACAGGCGCTGCAGGCGACTGGAAGCTACGATCAGGCGGAGCTCGCGTTCAACGAAGTGCTGCGCCTGAATCCCCGCGCTGCGGCAGCGCGCGTCGAGCTGGCGCGTCTGCGCGTGCGCGGGCATGCGCCCGACGCCGTGTCGGTGGCGACCGACGCGGCCAAGGCGGATCCGGGCAGCCTCGACGCGCGCCTGACGCTGGTGCGCGCGCTGATTCAGCAGCGTGAGACCGCGAAGGCCCGGGAGCTGGTCGATGAGCTGTTGCGCCTGGCGCCAGGCGTTGCGGCGGTTCACGCGCAACACGGAATCCTGCTCGCCATGGCGCGCGACGCCGGCCGTGCGCGCGCCGCGTTCCTGAAGGCGCTGGAACTCGAACCCGTGCAGCTCGAAGCGGTCGGCGGCCTGACGGCCCTCGACTTTGCTGCGGGGCGGCAGCAGGACGCCATCGCCCGTCTCGACGCACTGCTGGCGGGCGCCAGCACCAATCCGGGGCTGCTCCTGATGACCGCCAACGCCCACGCTTCAGTGAAGAACTATCCGCGCGCTGAAGAGCTCCTGGTGAAAGCGATCGAGGGCAACCCGGCGTTGCTCGGTGCCTACTCCATGCTCGGTCGGTTGTACCTGGGTCAGAAGCGGCTCGACGCCGCGCGAGCGCAGTTCGAGAAGCTCGCGGCCCGTCAGGAGAAGCCGGTGGCGGCGCTCACCGTCGTCGGCACGATTGACATGCTGGAGAACCGAACCGCGGATGCGCAACGCACGTTCGAGCGCGTGCTGGCTGTCGATCCAAATGCGGGCGTTGCCGCCAACAACCTCGCGTGGTTGTACCTCGAGAACGGCGGCAGTCTGGATCTCGCCCTGCATCACGCCGAGACGGCGAAGGCCGTCTTGCCGAATTCTGCGGAGGTCCACGATACGCTCGGCTGGGCCTACTACAAGAAAGACCTTCTACCCTCCGCCATTACCGCGCTGAAGCGCAGCCTCGAGCTCGATCCGAAGAACCCGACCACGATGTACCACCTCGCACTCGCGTATGAAAGGAGTGGCGAGCGCGACGGGGCCCGGCAGATGATGACGCAATATCTTCAGGTCGATCCGAGCTCCGATCGCAGCGCCGACGTGCGGCGGCGACTGCAGGGGCTCGGGACCTAGCGCCCGCGACGGCCGCCAGCGTCACGGCGCCGGTCCCGACGGCGCCGCCCCAGCGTCAGACATTCTTGTCAGTCGCGATCTGCGGACCGAACAACGCTGTACATTGCCAGCGGCCGCAGGGATTTGGCGGCAAACGCCGCTCGCGTTCTGGCGAAAGCGCGTCGCGCGTGCCGGGAGGACTTTAATCTATTGCGAGGGCGACTTATTGACCCACGCCTAAGGCGGCCCCGAATCGCTGGCTGCAGCAATCGCTCAATTCCTTAGTATTTCGCATTACTGCCGGCAGAGTCGGCCTCCGCGACCCGCCTTCGGAACATGGCCCGGGACTAGCACTGCACGGTTCGTCAAGCTGGCGAATCGTTGACGGAAACCGGACATGAGCCCTCGCACCAACACTATCAAGACGGCCGGAATCGGTCCTGGTAGGGTACGCATCCCTGGACCAACACGGCGTTCGACCGACTGCCCCCCCGGCCGCTGCTTCCGGTCGGGCACCGGCCGCTGCTGTCCTACACCCTGTCCTGGCTTCGCGACGCCGGGATTGACAGTGCAGGCGTATGCGCCAACCGTGAAACGCAGATGCTCGATTCCCGGCTCCATCGCCATGTGCCCATGGGGCTGGCGGTCTCGTACCACGAAGACGCGATGCCGCGGGGCACCGCGGGCGCGGTCCGGGACGCTGCCGACGCGAGCGACGCCGACCTCTTTGTCGTGGCCGACGGCACCGCAGTGCCGAATGTCAACCTGACGTCCTTGCTCGCGGCCCATCAAGCCCGGGGCGCGGCCGTGACCGTCGTGTCACACGCCGAGGCCCGTCGCGGCGGCAGGGCGGCTTTCCAGGTGCCGAGCGGCATCTACGTATTCGGGCGGCGGGCTCTGGCGCTCGTTCCCGCGCGTGGCTTTTGTGACATCAAGGAAAACCTGATTTCGCAGCTCCATCGGGCGGGCGAGCGAGTGTGCGGCTACACCGCAGAGAATCCGACCCCCCGGGTGCTCGACTCAGCGAGCTATCGGGCAGTCAACGAGTGGATGGTGGAGCACCTGGTCGGCACGCGAGCCGTGCCCGAGGGCTACGTCTTGTCAGGCGGCGCACTCGTTCATCGCGACGCAACGATTGCCCGAACTGCGGTGCTGGTCGGACCCGTCATGGTTGGGCCCGGCGCCTCCATCGGCTCGGGCGCGGTAGTTGTCGGACCGACGTCAATCGGGCGCGAAGCCGTCATCGGCGCCGACGTCCTCCTCTCGCGGTCGGCGGTGTGGCGCCGCTCCGTCGTCCACGACCGCGCGGTCGCCGATCGCTGCATCCTGGCTGACGACTCCGTGATATCGGCCGGCGCGCACGTCTTTGGCGAGGTTCGTGTGGCTCGGGCCGTTCAGCGAGCGCGGGTTGCTCAGGAGAGCGTCGTGGACATCCCAGAGCGGCCCTCGCTCGAACTCCTGCGCAAGTTGAGCCGCGCGGTTCTCAATTACACGGCGTGGTCGCGTTACCCCGCAGCCCAATGAGAATCTGGCCCGTCATTCTCGACTCGCAGCCATCCTACATTCGCGGCCGTGGCCGGAGCGCGTCGCTCCTGCTGTCACCCCTCGGAACCGAAGTCGTGCTGCAGCATCTGCGTGGCGGCGCTCGGCAGAATCACTGACTGTCCGCCGGTCGTCGTCGCGAGCGAAGTTGCCGATCCTCGCTACGCCGAATGGATCCACGCATTGTGTCCGTCTGCGCAGGTCGTGGACACCCCGCAGGCGCTTGCCGAGGCGTTCGCGGGCCACGAGCTCTGCGACGCCCGGCTGTTCGTCGATCCGCGCTGCCTGCCGACTGACGGTCTGGCGTTCGCGGATCTCATGAGCCATCACCTCGCGGAACCGCACGTTGCCCATCACCTCGTCGCCTTCGAGCGCGCAGTCGCCGGAACCAAAGAGACCGTGTCGCTCGACGGCAGCGGCCAGATTCGCGGGATTCATCGCCACTACGAGCAGTCCACCTGGTCGTTCATCGCCGGCACGACCGCGTCCGTGGTTCCCTGCGCGTGCGGCGTGACATCGGGCGGGGATTTGCCGAGATCGCTCGACGAGCTCCGGCACCAGCTGATCAACCGCGGCGTGCCCAGCCGGGACGTGAAGGTCGACGGCGGTGCCCTCGACTTGAGTGAGGAGGGCGGGATTCTCGCCGCGAACGAGCTGCTGGCGCTGGAAGCGGCGTCCGCCCTTCCCGGTGGCGACCTCGCATCGGCGACGGTCTTTGTCGGGAGCGGCCACACGGTGCATCTCACGGCCCGGCTGATGGGCCCTATCGTGGTCCATGCAGACGCGACCATCGAGGCGAATGCGACCATCCTCGGACCCGCCGTCATCGGCGCGGCCGCGCGCATCGGCGCCGGCGCCGTGGTCGCTCACGCCACGATCGGCGCAGACTCGGTCGTGCCGCCCAATTCCGTCGTACGCGATCATGCATGGTTCAACTCGGGCGAGAATGTGTTCGGGCTGACCGATCGCCCGCCGATGTCGTACAACGAGCGTCTGGCGCGACAGTCGCCAGACGTGTCGGATCGCCGCCCGGTCGAGGGACGGAGGAAGCAGCCCGAAGGGAAAAGTGACGCGCGGGTTGGATGGGCGCAGTTGGGCATGACCTTGAAGCGTGGGCTCGACATCACCGTGGCCGCGCTCGGCCTGACGCTCCTCCTGCCTGTATTCGTAGTTGCTGCCGTGGCCATCTGGCTGGAATCGAAAGGCCCGACTTTCTACGCCGACAAACGCGAGGGGCTGGGCGGCCGCGTGTTCAAGTGCTGGAAGTTCCGTTCGATGTACACGGGTGCGGCCCTGGCACAGCGGCAGCTGAAGACGCTCGATCAGACCGACGGTCCACACTTCAAGGTCGATCGCGATCCCCGGGTCACGCGCGTCGGCAGGGTGCTGCGGGCGCTGAACCTCGACGAACTGCCGCAGCTCTTCAATGTGCTCGTCGGCGAGATGAGTCTCGTCGGGCCGCGACCGTCACCATTTCGAGAGAATCAGGTCTGTGTGCCGTGGCGCGCGGCGCGTCTCTCGGTGCGCCCGGGTATTACCGGATTCTGGCAGGTCTGCCGGCACAACCGGGCAGCAGGTGATTTTCATCAGTGGATTGAGTACAGACCTGCTTTATGTTCAGCACCACTCCTTCGTGCTCGACCTGAAGATTCTTGCCGCGACAGCGCTGACACTGGGCGGCAAGCTCCGTCATGTTCCCGCGGCGTGGCTGGTGGAGCCCGAGCCGGCAGCGCCGGACACTGCCGGTGTGGAGCAGCGGCTACTGCGGGGAGATTCCGCGATCAGATCCCAGACCTTCGGGTCGCAACTGGCGCAAGACGAGACCGAGCGCGTCGCCTAGCCAGTGCCGCCCGGTTCGAGTCAACCCGCTATTCGACGACGATGATGTCGCCCGGCTTGAGCCGGAACTGCGACGCCTTCCCGACCCTGCGCGTCAAGGCATCGTAGGTGAAGTGAATCCGCACCGGCTCCGGTGTCGAGCGCACGACGAAGATCCGATCCTTGTGCGCGAAGGCGGACAGGCCTCCTGCAGCCGCAAGCGCCTCTGCGACTCCAGTATCGCGATCGAGCGGCATCGGTCCAGGCTTGCTCACTTCCCCCATGATCGAGATGGTTGGCGGCTTCGAGTTCTGCACGACGATCGTGACCTTGGGATTCAGGACGACGCTCTTCAGGCTGGCTTCGATCTCCGCCTGGAGCTTGCTCGGCGTCTTGCCGGCTGCCTGCACTTCGCTGATGAGCGGAAGCGAGATGCGGCCGTCAGAGCGTACCGGCATCGCGCCCGACAGCGCAGGCTGTTCCCAGACTTGAATGGACAGCGCATCGCCGATGTTGATGATGTACTCGTCGGAGACGCTGTCAGCCTGGCCCTCGAACTTGTCCACCGAAATCGCATTCCCAATGCCGGGTCCGCAAGCGGCGAGCAGACTCATCAGGCCGGCGGAAACAAGGACGAAAACGGGGCCTCTAGCGGTCGAGCGCACCATCAAGATCTCCATGAATTGAGGAGTAAGAGCGTCAACTTGATAGTATATGCCAGGTGTCAGAGATGCTCACTCCTCACGCGCGGCTCCGAATTGGCCGCGTCTGGGTAGACGCGCTCACGTTCGATCAAGCGCTCGGCGAAATAGAAAAGCTGGTCGATCGCGGAGCAGGCGGAGCGGTCTTCACACCCAATGTCGATCACGTCGTCAAGGCGGAATCGAACGAGGCGTTCAAGAACGCGTACGACCGCGTGAGCTTGTCGCTGGCCGATGGCATGCCTCTCATCTGGGCCTCGTCTCTTCTCGGGTGCCGCTTGCCGGAACGCGTCGCCGGTTCGGACATTCTCCTGCCAGTCCTGAAGCTCGCGGCACGACGGAAGTGGCGGGTGTATCTTCTCGGTGGCGCCCCGGGCGTGGCCGAGGCGTGTTCGCGGCTGCTGACGGAGGAGATGGGCATCACGGTCGCTGGGTGGGACGATGCCCGGATCGAGAGCGATGGTTCCGACTCAACAGGGCGCTCGTTGGCGCGTGCTCAGCAAGCAAAGCCCGACTTGGTCTTCGTGGCGCTTGGCCCTCCGAAACAGGAGATCTGGATTCACCGTTCGATGGACTCATTGGGCCCCGCGGTCTCTCTTGGCGTGGGGGCGTCCCTCGACTTCCTGGTCGGGAAGTACCGCCGCGCTCCGGCCTGGATGGGCCGCTACGGACTCGAGTGGCTGTATCGTCTCAGCCAGGAACCACGGCGTCTCTGGAGACGATATCTGGTCGAGGCCCCGCGGTTTCTCGGTATCGTGTTCTTGACTTGGCGGCTGCCACTATCGGATCGGGTTCGCCTGAATTCGGCCGTGCTTGACGGCGATCAGAATTCCCACTAGCGGGTGAGTCGGGTAGCATCGGCCAACAATGTCGGCGGCCGAGAGCTCAAAAGTCATGTCCTTGGCGGATAATTCACGTTAACGACGAGCCCAGGCACTCAGGACATCGGGAGAACGCTCGTATTCCCCCATCACTGATCGGCGCCGTCTTGGCCTGTCCTTTGCAGCCTGACCGATCGTTCCAAAACAGCGTGTAAGTCTTTCCATGCAAATGTTTTATCGTCTAATTGGTGTCCTCGCTTTGGCGGCGTGTCTTCCGACCGCGGCTGATGCTCAGACCGTTGCAGGGGCGCCTCCTGTTGAAGGGGCCCCCGCGACCGGCGCGCCAGCGACGGTAGATGAGCCGTGGACGTTTTCAGTGGGTCTCACCGGCTCCTATGAAGGAAACGCCCTCTTTACGGGAGGTGACCCGAATGATGATCTCTCTGAGCTCTCTCATACCATATCGACTACCCTGGCCCGCGTCTGGAAGCTCCGTCGTGGCAGCGCCGCCTTGGGCGCCACCGCCAGTCAACCGTTCTACCAGGACTCCACATCGCTCAACGACTTCAGGTACAGCGCGACGGGGACGCTGACACACCTGATAACACGGCGGCTCAGTTGGTCCGGAACCGGTGCGATCGGCTCTGGACTGGCCCGCGATTCGACGGTCTTGACCGATTCCGGGCTGGTGCTGCCCACGGACACGGTGCGATCGAGCAGTTCGTCGAGCGCCTTCACCTATGCCCTCTCGCCGGAGTCCCAGCTCGGCTGGACACTTTCGCAATCGGGGGCCGGGTTTTCGTCGGCGCTGTTCCATGACGGGACGACCCTTTCATCGAACTTGAGTTGGAGTCACAATGTGGGCAAGTCACAATCCGTTGGCGTCATGCAGACCTACTCGCGCATGTTCGATGAGGCGTCGTCAAGCGTGTATGGCGTATTCGGCACGTGGTCGATGGCCGCAGGACTCGGATGGACGGCCTTCGCCGCCGCCGGTGTAACACCATATTCGGTGCCTGATGGGGGATACCAAGCGTCCATTGCAGTAAACGCCGGAGTGACGAAGCCCGTGCGGCCGGGCCAGGCCGTTGGCGTCACGTACTGGAGATCGATCGAACAGTCGTTCGGCCTCAGTGGAACGAACAATCTGGTTGACAATCTTTCGGGCAACTACAGCATCGCGCTGCGGCGGAATCTCAGCTCGACGTTCAGTGGGTATTACACCCTCGCCAAGGATCCCTTGCAGCGGGATCGACGTGTCAGCGGACAGGTTGGCCAGGCGTCGCTGTCATACAGGATGCTGCCAAACCTGTCGGTCACCGTCGGAACATCAGTTTACAGCCGTGTCCTCGAGACGGAGGGGCGCGTCACCAGCAGCAGCACGGGTATCTCGGTGAACTACGTGACGTCGTGGCGTTAGGAAGCGACGCGGGGCCTCTGTGCTGCCTCTGCCGATGTTCAAGAATCCAAACTGATGTCACGTGGCTCTGTCCATAGCACCGCGATTCCGCTGGCTGGCCGCGACGGTTCCGGCGATCAGAGTGTGGCTTACCTCTCGTGTGAGCGCATATCTGTGGTTGCGGTCCTGCGACGTCGTGGGCGCGAATACTCGCACATTCTGGCGTCCGCATATTGAAAACCGCGGTCGCATCATCATAGGAAGTGGGGTGCGGATCAATTCCCACTGGGCGCCCGTCGAGCTGGTGACGGGGCCGCGGGGCGTGATTGACATCGCCGATGGTGTGTACATCAATTACGGCACGCTCATCTCCGCGCACAGCCGCGTGCGCATCGGCGCCGATGTCATGGTTGGCAACTACTCGATCATCGGCGATACCGACGTTCCGGGGATCGGCGAGCCCAGGCGACCGCCCGCGCTCGAGACTCGCGATATCGAGATTGGTGACGGCGCGTGGCTTGCCGCGCGCGTCATCGTGCTGCCGGGCGCCCGAATCGGAGAGCGGGCCGTCATCGCGGCCGGCAGCGTCGTGGCCGGCGACATTCCTTCCAACACGGTGGCCGGTGGAATCCCAGCCCGCCCGCTTCGGGCATCCTCCTCTGCGGTGACTCCGCCTGGCGTGGCACTACCGGCCGGTCCCACCACATGATTCCGATGGGCGCAGTCGATCGCGTTCGCAAAGCCCGCGTCGCATGGGCACTGCGCGTGTGCGAGTCCGTAGGCGAGGAGGCGCGCCTCCACGGCTGGCCGACGGTATACGCCTCGCCCGGCCGCATCCGTATTGGCAAGCGTTTTTATTTGTGGTCGCGCCCAATCGAGTCCCACTTGGCGGCCGGTCCAGACGGCACGCTTGAGATCGGTGATGACGTATCTATCGCTCACGGCGCCGCGATCTCCGCGTATGAGCACGTGCAGATTGGGGATGGGACCTGCGTCGGCCCGTTCGTGTTGATCATGGACACGAATTTCCATGGTGGGACAGGCGACCAATCGCTACTTCACGACACGCGGCCCGTCGTCATCGGCAAAGACTGTCGCATCGGTAGCGCAGTGACGATTACGCGGGGTGCAGTCATCGGCGACGCTGCCGAGATCCTGGCGGGCAGCGTCGTGTCTTCATCGATTCCATCAGGGGTATGCGCCGGAGGCGCCCGAGCGCGCGTGTTGGGTCGCGCTGGAGATCCCGCATGTCGCTGGGATGGCGCGGCTGCCCTGCTGCCCGACCTTGTCAAGAATGCGCTGAATCTCGCGACCGTGCCGGAGCTCGTGACTGAGATAGCACGACTTGCGCCAGGGGATGGTCTGTACATCCAGAAGCTCGTCGAGGCGGTTGAGAAGCAGTTTGCGTTTACGATGGACGCGGATCTGATCAGAAGCGCCGCCCGGCTCGCTGACCTTGCCGAGCTGATCGAGCGCGCGAGGCGCGGGCGTTACGAAAACAGGCTCAAACGTGGGTAGTCGAGCCTGACTCGGGGTGCGGAGGCACGTCGTCGAGGGAGTATGCATCACAAGAGTAGTGTTGCCTTGGCAGTCGGCGCGGTCTTCGCAATGGGACTCATGGTCGTGAGTCGGGGTATTTCTTTTGGCGACTGGTTCGACGGAGAGTTCCAGTTGAATCCACAGGACCCACGCGAGGCGACGTTCGTCCTGGATTGCGCGGCTGAGGCGCGGTCGATTAGCCCGTTGATCTATGGCATCGGCGGCCACGCCGAGCCGTGGGCCATGGGCGTGACCGCGCGCCGGCACGGTGGAAATCCCACCAGCCGGTACAACTGGGAATTGGATACCGCCAATAGTGGGAACGATTGGTATTTCAAGAACGCCGGAGGCACGGCGCCAGGAAACGCATTCGAATCCTTTCTCGCCGAGAATCTTCGGCGCGGCGTCAAGTCGGCCCTCACGCTGCCGATGCTGGATTGGGTTGCGAAGGATGGGACGTCGTACTCGTTTCCCGTATCCGTATTCGGCCCTCAAAAGGCAACGGCTCCGGAGCTGCCCAATGCCGGGAATGGCATCAGTCGTGATGGCAAGCCGGTTCCGCCAGGGCCACCGACGGTCACCAGTGTTCGTTCGACACCTGACAGCATCGAGCGGTGGGTCCGTCGCATTCGAGAGAACGATCGGACGCGAGGCAGGAGCGTCGACTCCTACATCCTCGACAACGAGCCGATGCTCTGGAACTCAACCCATCGCGACGTCCATCCGGAACCGACGACCTACGACGAGCTGCTCGAGAAAACAATCGCGTATGGCACGGTGATTCGACGCGCGGACCCGGAGGGAAAGATCGCCGGGCCCGCCGAGTGGGGCTGGCTCGCGTACCACTACTCGGCGAAGGACACGGCGGCGGGCGTCTACCTGAGGCCGGATCGGCGTCGGCACGGAGACGTGCCGCTCATTCCGTGGTACCTGCGGAAGCTACGTGAGCACGAGCAGCGCACCCGAACGAAGGTTCTCGATATCCTTGACGTGCACTACTACCCGATGGCGGACGGGGTCCACGGCGGTCAGACAGACCCCGCCACGGCGGCCAGGCGGATTCGGTCGACGCGCAGTCTCTGGGATCCGACGTACAAGGACGAGTCGTGGATCGGCGAGCGGATGCGGGTACTGCCGCTTCTCCGGGAATGGATCGCCGGAAACTATCCCGGCCTCGGGATCTCGATTGGCGAATGGAACTTCGGTGCCGGGAACCATATGAGCGGAGGGTTGGCCACGGCAGAAGTTCTGGGCCGCTTCGGGACGCACGGTGTGACCTCGGCGTACATCTGGGGCGGTCCCGACGACAGGACGCCGAACTTCTGGGCGTTCCGCGCCTATCGAAACTTCGATGGGCAAGGGGGGCGCTTCCAGGATTGGTCCATGCCCGTCAAGGGTGAGGGCACTCTCGTGTCGCTGTTCGCGTCTCGCGACGAGAAACGCGAGAAGTTCGTGGCGGTGTTGCTCAACCTCGCGCCCCTCTCGCGACTCACGACACACGTCACGCTGCAGGGTTGCGGGGTCGCTTCATCGGTTCGTGGGTGGACCTACCCAGGGGGCATGTCGGGCTTCTCCAATCTCCCCGTAGAGGCGACCAAGGAGGGATTCGACGTTGTCGTGGCGCCGTACAGCATCAGCGTGGTCGATCTGTCCTGGGCGCCGGCGCAGCCTCAGGGCTAGCGGCCGCCGACGATCCGCAGATTCGAGGGCACTGACGGAGCCGTCCCGGTGACTGCGATCGGATAGTCGAGCTTCTGGATCGCATCCGGAAGGACGACGTTTCCACAGTCCCACTTCCAGATGAAGAACGCCTGGCGCTGCGGGGCGTAGATCAAACCGGCGGCGTTGTTGAAGGGCAGCGCTGGCGTAATCGGGGTCCACGTGGATCCCTCGTCCGCGGAGATCACGATCGCATTGTTCGCGAGCGTTGCGAGGCGTCCGTCGGGAAGGTGAATCGGCGTGACCGCCCGCAAGCCGCTCCCAACCGACGTCCACGTCTGTCCTTGGTTGGTCGATTTCAGCAGGCCCCCGCCGTAGCCCCAGTAGATCGTCCCGTTCGACGTGATGAGCGGCGGCCCGTCCGGCCCGGCAGTGCTCACCTGTTGCCAGGAAGTACCGCCGTTGGTCGTCCGATAGATCCCAGCCCCACTGCCCCCGCCGTGAGAGTTCACGACGTAGGTCTGCGCATTGATAGCGATCGGCTGCGTCGTGACCAGCGTGCCCACGGGCGTGTTCGTGCCGATGTTCGTCCACGACATGCCGCCGTCTGTCGACTTGTAAATGGTCTGCGGCTGCTCGTGACCGCCAGCCAGCAGTGTTTGCCGTGCTGGATCGGTGAGGTCAACGCTCACGTAGTCGTTGTGCCAGATTGTCCCCAAGCGCCTGAACGTATTCCCCGCATCCGTGGTCTTGTAGATGCCGCCACTCTGGCTATAGATGCCCGACTCCCAGAACGTCCCGGCGTTGACCGGATCGTAGACGATCCACGAGGGCCGGTTGGTGATGACATCAGAGCCGGCGCCGCCGCCAAGGTTCGTCCAGCGTACTTCCGGTGGTGTTGACCCACAAGCCCTTCTGCGCGACGCCGGCGATGATGGAGTTCCCGCCGGGAACTGCCGAGAGCATCGTCAGGTTGCCGCACTCGGACGGCATGTTGGCCAGGTTGCCGGTGACGTTGATCCAAGTCTGGGCCTGGGCACCGACTCTGGAAGAGTCGCGGGCCAGCAGGATCGCAGCAATAATTACAATGCTGAACAAGGACTGCGAAAATTTTCCACGCATATTGGAAGAAGGGAACGCTAAGACGCACCACTTGCCTGACTGTGGACACACGCGATGCATAAGTTGCACCAGCGCAGCCAGTTCGGCCGTATCACCGGCTGTTGCCGAGGAATGACTTGGGTGCGCATAGTCAGCGAGGACGGCCACGCCCCGACATCGCCGCCCTGCGCGAGGCCGCGCGCAAGGCACTCGCGGCGAGGGCAGGGTCTGGCTGGCTGGCGGCGGACAGGAACCTGGCCAGCGCGCGAATGGTCGTGTACCGGAAAAGATCGACGAGCGTGACGCTCTGGCTCACCCGATCCTTCAGCCGTCCGAGCACCTGCACCATCGCCAGGGAGTGGCCACCGACGTCGGCGAAGTTCGTGTCGACCCCCACCTCGGGCAGTTCGAGCACTTCGCACCAGATGGCTGCAATCGTTTGCTCGAGCCCGCCCTCGGCTCGGGCCGCAATCGGGATGACGACCGCGGCACGCTGCGGGGCAGGCAGCCGATTGCGATCGACCTTGCGGTTCGGCGTCATCGGGAACGCGGGTAGCGTGACGATGGTCCGCGGCATCATGTACTCGGGCACGCGCGATCGCAGGTGGGACCGCACGCCCGCTTCGTCGAACGCGCCCCGCGGAATCACGTACGCTACGAGGTCCGGGCCCGCACCGTCATCCCGCGCGACGACGACAGCTTCCTGGACGCCCGGGTGCTCGACGAGCCGTGACTCGATCTCGCCGAGCTCGATCCGGTGGCCGCGGATCTTGACCTGGTGGTCGAGGCGGCCGAGGAACTCCAGCGCGCCATCGGCGCGGCGGCGGACCAGATCTCCCGGTCCGATACAAGCGCCCCTCGCCGAACGGATCCTGAACGAAGCGCTCGGCCGTCAGCTCGGCTCGCTTCCAGTAGCCGCGGACGACGCCCTTGCCGCCGATGTACAGCTCGCCGGCGAGGCCGACTGGCGCGAGGCGGCCGTCCTTGTCGAGGACGTGCAGCGTCGTGTTGGCGATGGGGAAGCCGATCGTGACGTCGGATCGATCGCGCGCCAGGTGCGAGGTGGACGACCAGACCGTCGTCTCGGTCGGTCCGTAGACGTTCGTGACGACGCCGCCGACCGTCGCGGCGAGGTCCCGCGCCAGGCTCACCGGCAACGCTTCGCCGCCGACCAGCATCTGCTGCAGCCGCCCGAGCGCGGGTCGCGCGGTCTCGTCGTGCAGCACCATCTGCGCCATCGTCGGCGTGCACTGGAAGTGCGTCACGAGATGCGTCTGGATGAGCGACGGAATCGACTCTGAGACGACAGACTCGGCCGGCGGCGGAAGCTGCGCGGCGGTCGCGATCCGCCCTGAAGCGTCCGGTGACCTCCGCGAGGTGCGGCAGGTGTGCGAGGACCTTGTCGGTCGGCACGCCGAAGTCGATCAGGCAGGCGATCTCGTCGACGCCAATGTCCCGCACGCTCTCGACGAAGCGGCGGCTCGTATCGAGGCTCCCGAACAAGCCGCTCGTGGAGTAGTAGCGCTCGAACGCGTAGTCGAGCAGCGCGTCCATCTCTTCGGCCGTGAGATTGTCGGGATCGAACTCGCCCTTCGCGTTCGTCGCCTTCTGTCTTGAACGTCGGGAACGACCACGCCGCCTCGCGCACGAGGCCGACCGCGCTCCTCAGATAGGTCTTCATCGGCTCCCGGACGAGCGCCTTGACCTCGTCGTCCGAGTCGCCGACGAACGTGTGCACCATCATCGTGACCGTGCCGCTGCCGGCATGGCCCGCCTCGCGCCACGTCCGGCGATAGAGTGCGACCTTCTCGGCCACCTCCTTCACCGTCTGCCCGAGCAGATGCGTGAGCACGTTCGCGCCTGCCTTCGCTGCGGCGACGAAGCTCTCGGGGTTGCCGGCGATCGTGACCCAGACCGGCAGCTCCTTCTGGACCGGGCGCGGCAGGATTCGCGTCTCGACGGTCTCGCCCGCGCCGTTGACGAAGGGCAGCGACTCCCCGCGCCACAAGCGGCGGCACGGCGTCGATCTGCTCGAACATCAGATCCTTGCGCTTCTTGAAGGCGTCTGGCTGCAGGACGAAGTCGTTCGGCTGCCATCCCGGCGCGAACGAGATCGCGACGCGGCCGTTCGAGAGGTTATCGACGATCGACCATTCCTCCGCGATGCGCAGCACCGAGTGCAGCGGGCTGACGACGCTGCCGGCGCGGATGCCGATCTTTTCCGTGATCGCGGCGACGGCGGCGCTCGTGACCGCCGGATTCGGGAACAGGCCGCCGAAGGCGTGGAAGTGACGTTCCGGCGTCCACACGGCGACGAAGTCGTTCTTGTCGGCGAACCGCGCGCCATCGAGCAGCAGGCGGTACTTGTTCTCTTCGTACTCGCTCTCGTCGCTGGAGAAGTAGAACAGGCTGAAGTCGACCGGGCGCTTCGGCGCGGCGACGGCGACGAACGACTCGCGCTCTTCGTCGCGATGGAGCACGACGGCGAAGCCGCGCGCCAGCGTCCACAGCAGCTCGAGCACCGAGATGTCGAAGCTGAGGCTGGTGACGGCGAGCCACGTCTTCTGTTCGCCACCGCTCGTGTCGATCACCTCGTCCATCCCGACCTCGAAGTTCGAGACGTTGCGGTGCTCGATCATCACGCCCTTCGGGCGGCCGGTGGAGCCCGACGTATAGATCACGTACGCGAGATCGGACGGGCTCGTCGTGCGATCGAGCGCCTCCGGGGAAGCGGTGGCGCAGACCGAGAGGTCGGCATCGATCGTGATGACCTGGGACGGTCCCGCGGGGACGCGCGAGCGCAGGCCTTCTTCCGTCAGGACGATGCCGAGCTGCGGCATCCTCGACCATGAACGCGATGCGATCCGCCGGATAGGTCGGATCGAGCGGCAGGTACGCGCCTCCCGCCTTGAGCGTGGCCAGCACCGCTTCGACCATCGAGAAGGAGCGGTGCAGGAAGATGCCGACCGACACGTCGCGAGTGACGCCCAGACTGCGCAGATGGCGCGCGAGCCGGTTCGTCCGCTCGATCGAGCTCGCGGTACGACATCCGCTGGCCGCGATAGATGAGCGCGACGGCGTCCGGCGTCCGCGTCGCCTGATCCTCGAACAGCTCGTGAATGCAGGCCTCCGGGACCGGCCGGTCCGTATCGTTCCACGCGCGCAGCGCCGCGGCCTGCGCGTCCGCCGTCATCAGATCGATCTGCGCGACGGGCCGGTTCGGTTGAGCGAGCACGTTGAGGATCACAGCCTCGAGTTGTGCCGCCAGGCCTTCGGCTGCGGACGTGATGCGGCACTGCGATCCGTCGTCGGATACCGTGCACCGTACGCGTGCCGGGGGCGCCTCGACACCGACGCCGATCGACACCGTCGCCTCGTCCAAGCTCGACCCGCGGTTCGCGGCGCGAAGCGCGGGTTGACGGGCCCAGAGGTCCACCGCGAGCGGCCCGCGCTTCAGGAGATCCTCGCGGGCCGTCGCGACCGCCGCCACGGCGGCCGCGAACGGCGCGGCGCGATCGATCGTCATGCGCAGAGGGACTCGCGAGGAGAACGCCCCGAACGTGTCCGCGACGCGCGAGGCAAGCGTCGTGTCGCTATAAGCGATGTCGACTGTGGATGCTCCCGAACGGCGTGCTGCGAGGAGGGCGATGGCCGCAAGTACCGATTCGAGCCGGCGCGATGCGGAGACGCGATCCAGCACCGATGGCGAAACCGCGGTGGTATGACGCGCTGAGGGGACTCGACCCTTGGGAATGTCGAGATCCGGAAACGCCAGCATCGTGAGCGTGGACAGCCACGTGTGTTCGGATCGTGCGGCGAGCGCTGACACGTCGGTCAAGCGTTTCGCCGCCGGCGGCGTCAGGGCTGGCAGCGATACGCCGATGCCCAGACCATAGCGCCGAACGATGTCGTCGAACACGACCGGCGATCCATCGAGCTCGGTCAGATTCGTCAGCACGATGTCGGCGCTCGTGGTCGCGACCTGCACCTGTCCTTGCTCTGCAAGTACGACCGTGCCAGCGGCAAGCCCGGAGGTGTGGTCGGAAATCGCTGCCTGGCCCACGGCCAGGAAGGTGTCGCCGAGGAACAGCTTGGCTACCGTCAACGGGTTGGCCTGGGCGCCGAAGTCGAGGCCGCGGACCAGCGCCGAGATGTCTTCCGCGGCCGACTGCCAGTCGATCGCGGCCGACGCGTCCGGTCGCGCCCAGCGTCCGAAGTAGCTCCGGCCCGTGAGGTCCTGCTCGCGTCCATTCAAATCGGCGGCGGCGACCCGGCGGGCGACGTCGCCGAACGACTCGAGGCCCGCAGCGTAGCACTTCGCATTGAGCAGGAACGCTGTCTCGTCCGGAGCGATGTCGAAGCGGCGCTCCACGAGGATGCGGCCTTCGTCGGCCCGCTCGGTCATGAGGTGCCACGTCACGCCATGCGTCCGTTCCCCGCGCAGGATCGCCCAGGTCGTGACGTTGAGGCCGGCGAGCTCGGGGAGCGGTCCGTCGTGAAAGTTGAGCGCGACGCCGCGCACGAGGCGCAAGGCGTCTGCCGGGATGATTGACAGGTGCGCGATGCTCGCCAGGTGGTCGAACTCCACTTCGCGCAGCAAGACCGGCAGCTTGGTGTCAGACGGTTCGAGATGAATCCCGTGTCGGGTCGCCCATTGCTCGATCTCCGGCTCGCTGGTGACGACCGCCGCGATCTCCTGGCCCTGGCTCAGCAGGACATCCCCGCAGCCTGCGAGGAGGCTGCCATTGCCGACGAGAACCCATTTGTCAGACGCCAATCGTCACCTGCCTGTCAAACCACGTTCCAGGACGTCGTTCATGTTCGTCGCCAGGACGTTCACGCCAGGCTCACGAACCAGGGTCTCGTGATTGCCCGGAATCTCGACGACTTCGATATTGGGAAGGGTCCTTGGCGTCCACCCGCGCGTCGGGCCCGCGTGCTCGTACATCAGCCCGACGTCCTGCGCGCGGAAGAGCGTGACCTTGCCTGCATAACTCCGGGGCACATACTTCTTCAAGGCGCTGATAAACGCGCTGGTTACGTACCATTCACGCAGCTCGTGCGGAACTGGCGCGCCTCGCTGCAGGATCTGCGCGAGGCGCCGATTGCGGTAGCGCCACAGCGTGTGGCGGATGATGATCCCGCTCGCGATGGTGAAGAAATACTTGATCCCCTGCGCCCGGTAGTCGTTCCACTGCTCACGGTAGCTGGCTCGGCGCGGCGTCGTGTGCGGATGGAACGTATCGAGCATCACGAGTTCCGTCGTCTGCTCTCCAGCATCGGCAAGCTTGTGCGCCATCTCGAGCGCGACTACGCCGCCGCCGGAGTAGCCGCCGAGCAGATACGGGCCGTGCGGCTGCAACCGTGCGGATCGCGGCAATGTAGAGATCCGCCATCTCTTCGATGGAATCGACCGGCGGCGATTGGCCATCCACGCCGCGCGCCTCGAGCCCGTACACCGTGCTGCTCGGCCTTCAGCCGCTCGGCGAAATCACGGAAGTTGAGCAGGTTGCCGCCGGCCCCGTGCACGCAGAAGAACGGTCTTTCGGACGTCGCCCTTACGGATCAGGACGAGCGGCGTCCAGCTCTGCTTCGCCGCGGCTGCGGGCGCTACCGTGGTTGCGGCTCCGGAGCGCCCCGGCAGCTCCAGGGTCAGGCCCAGGCGCGTCCCGGATCGTCGCCGCCAGCGCTTCGAGCGTCGGCGCTCGGAACAATGTGGCCAGCGGGAGATCGACGCCCCAGGTCTTCCGGATGCGCGCGAACAGGCGCACCGCGATCAGCGAGTGACCGCCGAGATCGAAGAAGGCGTCCTGCAGCCCGACGCGTTCGACGCCGAGCAGGTCGCTCCACACGCCGGCGAGCTTCTGCTCGATCTCATCGCGCGGCGCGTCAGCGCGCGCGTCAACCGTTGTCTGCGACGCAGCGGTCGCCGGCGCGAATGCGGCGCTGGCCGTTCGGGCGCGCGCAGCTCCGCTATCATCGCGTGGAGATCGAGAGGCGACACCAGCACCTGGACTTCGTGGTCCTGGCGCGAGGACGCGGCCAAGCAGATCGAACCCCTCGTCCGGCAAGAATGCCGTGCTCGACCCATCGCTCGAGCGGCGACGCCGACGCTTCAGCCTTGCGGCCGCTCGTCAGCACCTGCGGATCGACCGCCTTGACGACGTAACCTTCGATCTCGGCGGCGACGCGGCCCTGCTCGTCGGTGAGTGTCGCGTCGAGGACGCCGATACCGTCGCGCGATTCCGGCCGCACCCGCACGTGGCTGACGAGGTGCTGCGGCAGCCGCTTCGCGATGCGCACGCGGCCATACGACAGCGGCACGAAAAGGCCCTCGGGGCCCACGCCTTCGATCAGCGAGAACGCGCAACCGGTCGCCATGTCGAGCAGGGCAGGATGCAGGGCGAAGACGTCGAGGTCCGCTGCATGCGCGTCCGAGAGCTCGAGGTGCGCGAGCGCCTCGACGCGCCCGAACGCGATGCTCCGCACGGCCTTCCATCGGCGCCCGAAGCCAAGCAGCCGCTCCTGCGGGAGAAGCTGCTCGCCAGGCCCGAACGACTCGCGGCGGACGTTGCACCGCGACTCGATGGCCGCGACGTCGATGGTGCGCGGCGTCCAGTCCGAGACGATCTGTCCGCGACCGGTTGAGTGTTCAACCGCCGGTCCGCGGCGTGACGTGCTGCGAATCGTCAGGTTGAAGGCGCCGTCAGGCTCGCGGCGCACTTCGGTCTCGACGATCTTCGGCGCCTTTTCAGGAACGATGAGCGGCGACGTGAACGCCACGTCGCACAACTCGATTGCGGAGCCGGCGGGCATCGGACCGGACGACGATCACGGCGGCGCGCGCCATCTCGACGAACCCGGTTCCCGGAAGCACCGGCTCGGCGCCGCGGACCCGATGCTCGTCGAGCACCCACTGCGACCGCGAGTCGAGATTCGCGCGGAACAGCATCGTCCCGTGTCCAACGTCCGCTCGCCGCTGGAGCAGCGGATGATCGACCTTCTCGCTGGCCGGCAGCGGAGCAGGCCCGAGCGCCGCGACCGCCATGCCGACTTCCCGCCACGCGCCCCACTGCACCGCCCGTGCCGGGACACCCTCGACCGCCAGTTGACGCGCGTACGCGTTCAGGAACGCGTTCGCTGCGACGTAGTCGGTTTGACCTGCGGGCCCGAGCGCCGCGCTGGACGAGGAGAACAGGGCCAGGAAGTCGAGCGGCTTGCCGCGCAGCGCTTCCGCCAGCGCGATCGCCCCCGCGACCTTCGGGCGGAGCACCGCTTCCATGCTCTGGCGCTCTTTCCCATGCATCGGCGCGTCGTCGACGACGCCCGCGGCGTGGATGCCGGCGTGGACCGCGCCGAATCGTGCCTCGGCTCGGGCGACCACGCTGCGCATCGCCGCGAGATCGGAGACGTCGGCCGAGAGCGCGAGCACTTCGCCACCTGCTGCTTCGATCGCTTGCACGCCGCGGATCTTCGCGACCACCGGATCCGACGGATCGAGGCGCGCCAAGAGTCCGTCCCACTTCTCGCGAGGTGGAAGCGCGGTCCGTCCGACGAGGACGAATCGGGCCTGAACGGCGCGCGCGAGTCGCTCCGCGAGCGCGAGCGCGATGCCGCCGAGTCCGCCGGTCACGAGAACCACCCCTTGCTTGCGGAGCGGCCACTCCGTGTTGGTCTCGGCGAGCGGCCAGTGCTCGTACGTCTCCACGAAACGGTCGTCGCCACGAAGCGCGACGCGGGTGTCGGTGGTCTGCGCTTGGACCTCGGCGACGAGCGTACGCGCTGTCGCCTGCGCCGGTCCGAGCACGCCGGGCAGATCGACCGAACGCCACGCCAGCGAGGGAATCTCCTTCGGCACGACGCGCACGGGACCCTGGACGAGTGACTTGAGCGGGAAGCGCGGGGCCGAATCCGTTCCCGCCGCGTCGGCGCCGTTCGTAACGACGACGATCTCCATCGCCTCGGACGGCTCTTCGTCGAGCAGCGCTTGCGCGAGCGCGACGAACGGGAAGAAGTAGTTCACCGCCGTCACGGTTCACACCGACGGGCGCGTCGTCGCCGACAGCCCACAGGTGAACGATCTGCGACGGCGTCTGGCCGGCAGGCGCCCAGCTCGCGCAACAACGCCCCGTGATCGTCGCGGCTGTCGGGACGCAGCTGGAACGCCGACTCGTTCACGCGCGAGAAGCGATCGCCCTGTCTGGCGATGACGACCGAATGCCCGGCGGCCTGGAGCTCCAGCACCAGCTCGCGGCCCACACCCTCGCGATCCTCGAAGACCAGGATGTTGCGCGCGGCCGGGAGCAGCGCCGTATCGGCCGCTCGCGCGGCCGCCAGACGAGCCGATAGGTCCACTGCGCGCGATCGGCCTGTCTTCTCGAGCGTCCTCGCTGTCTCTGGACGGAGGAAAAAGCCGTTGCCCGGCTCGATCCAGTGCCGCTCATGATCGAAGGCGTAGGTCGGAAGGCTCACGCGCCGGCGTCCCGCTCCGAGCAACGCTTCCCAGTTCGGCTCGATGCCGGTGGCCCACAGGCGCCCGACTGCCGTAACGAGCATGTCGCGATCGCTGACCGGATCCTGCGCGTGGCGCAGCGACGGGACGATCGTGCGCCCCGGTCCGACGTTCGGGTGGGCCTGGGCGAGCGACGTCAGCGTGCGGCCCGGCCCGACCTCCAGAAGCGCGATGTTCGTGAGGCTGCGCTCGCCGACGAGCGTCGCCAATCCTTCCGCGAAGCGCACGGGCTGCCGCAGGTGGCGCACCCAGTAGGCAGGGTCGCGCGCCTCGCCAGGCGTGATCCATGTGCCGGTGACGTTGGACAGGAAGGGAAGCGGCGGGCTCGGACAAGCGCAGGGAGCGCAGATATGCTTCGAACTGGCCCAGGATCGGATCGAGCATCTGCGAGTGCGCCGCGACGGTGATTTGCAGCCGGCGGGCTTCGACGCCGCGGGCCTTGAGACGCGATTCCAAGTCGCCGATGGCGGCGACCTCGCCCGAGACGAGGCACAGTCCTGGCCCATTGCTCGCGGCGAACGACAGGCCGGACCGCAATTCGGACACGACGTCTGCTTCCGGCAGCGGAACCGACAGCATCGCGCCATCCGGCAACGTCTCGAAGAGGCGTCCGCGGCAGGTGACGATCGACAGCACATCGCGAAGCGTGAAGACACCGGCGAGAAACGCCGCTGCGTACTCGCCCATGCTGTGGCCGAGCATCGCGGCCGGCGTGATGCCCCACGCGCGCAGCTGATCGGCAACGGCCAACTCGATGGTCAGCAACGCCGGCAGCGCGAGTGACGGCTTCACCATCGCCGCGGCTGCCGCCGCTTCGTGGCCGCTGGCGGGGAACATCAGGGGGCGAAGATCGATGCTCTCGTGCGCCCGCAGGAGCTCGAGGCAGCTGTCGACTCGGGAGCGGAATACTGGCTCCGACGCGTACAGATCCGCCGCCATACCCGGATACTGCGCGCCGCCCCCGGGGAAAAGGAACGCGACCTTGGTTCCCGGCTGAGTGCTCGACGCGCCCAGGAGCTTCAACGGGCTGCCCGATCGGAGCGACGCGATCGCTTCGTCGTTCGACGCTGCCACCACCGCGCGGCGCACCGCGAATCGGCGCCGGCCGGTCGCGAGCGTGAAGGCGACGTCCCCGAGTTCGAGCGAGGCGTCCTGCTCCAGGCGATCGGCGAGGCGAGCGGTGGCCCGGTCGAGCGATCCCTTCGATCGTGCGGACAGGACGAGGAGCGTGCTGGAGACGCTGCTCGGGGTCGCGACCTGTGCCGGCGCTTCCTCGAGGACGATATGCGCGTTGGTCCCACCGACGCCGAGCGAGTTGACCGCGGCGCGCCGCGACGCCGTCGGAACACCAGGGGGTCGTCCGGTCGTTGACGTAGAACGGGGTCGTCTGCCAATCCACTTCCGGGTTCGGCTCGCGAAAGTGCAGGTTCGGCACCATCGTCCGGTGCCGCAGCATCTCGACGACCTTGACGAAGCCGGCGACCCCCGCGGCCGTGTCGAGGTGCCCGATATTCGTCTTGACCGAGCCGAGCGCGCAGAAGCCTCGACGGTCGGTCAGCGACCGGAACGCGTGCGTGAGCCCCGCGACTTCGATCGGATCGCCCACCGGGGTGCCCGTGCCGTGGCACTCGATGTAGGTGATCGTGTCGGCGGGAACGCCTGAGAGATTCAGCGCCTCGGCGACTGCTTCGGCCTGGCCGTCGACGCTCGGCGCCAGGTAGCCGACCTTGCGCCCGCCGTCGTTGTTGACCGCCGATGCCTTGATGACCGCATACACGGTGTCGCCGTCCGCCAGGGCATCTTCCAGACGCCGCAGGACGACGATCCCGACGCCGCTGCCGAAGACCGTGCCTTTGGCGCGCTTGTCGAACGCGCGGCAGTGGCCGTCATCAGACAGGATCTCGCCTTCCTGATAGAGGTAGCCCTGGCCGTGCGGCATCTCGATCGTCACCCCACCGGCGAGCGCCATGTCGCACTCCTGGCCGATCAGGCTCTGACAGGCCGAGTGGATGGCGACGAGCGATGTCGAACAGGCGGTCTGAATATTGACCGACGGACCGCGCAGGTCGAACAGGTACGACACGCGCGTCGTGAGGAAGTCCTTGTCGTTGCCCGTGTGGCGCACCAGAAACAAGCCGATCGACGCCATCAGCTTCGGGTTCGTGAACAGGTGATAGGGCATGTAGGCGTTCATGCCCGAGCCACCGAACACGCCGATGCGGCCGCTGAAGGAGTCCGGCACGTGCCCCGAGTCCTCGAGCGCCTCCCAGGCCACTTCGAGGAAATGCCGGTGCTGCGGGTCCATGATCGCCGCTTCGCGCGGGCTGAAGCCGAAGAAGCCCGCGTCGAAGAGCTCCATATCGTCGAGCGGTGCGCCGACTTTGATGTAGTTGGGGTCGTTCAGGAGGGCAGCGTCGACGCCGGCGGTCCGGAGCTCGGCATCCGTGAGCCGTCGGATGGATTCAACGCCGCTCGTACAGGTTGTGCCAGAACTCGGCGACCGTTCGCGCGCCAGGGACGCGTAGAGCGCGGCCGACGATCGCAATGTCGGTCGCCGCAACTGCTGGGGAATCGGCGAGGGTACGCGGTGAGCTCACGAGTTCGCTCGTGTCCCTCGTCTCCCGCGTCTGCCCACTCATCGCAATAGATGTCATTAGACGCCAGTCGCCATAGACGCCCAGCGCGGCCGTCGATTCGCGCTACACCTCGGCCGCGCCGAGACGCTTTTTGGCGCACCCATCCGTCCAGAACTTATGCTCCAGTCGGCTAGTCGGACTCTACCTCATGCATTCAGGGCGGCAGCGCACTGATTCTTTGGCAAGACGCCTGCCGTCATTCTTCTCTAACGATAACGCCCTTCCCCTAATAAACCCGGCCTGGTTCATTCGTTTACGGATTAAAGTCATGCTTCTGGAGGTCTTTAGACGTACATCTGGAGGTGTTTCTGAGCGAAACACGTGCAGTCATGTCCCTTGCGACCCGCGCCGGCCGGCCGAGGAAGTCGGCCCGAGTCCACCGACGCCACTACGATTTCTTGCTCCAAGTAACCAGATCCGTGCGGGCTCGGCGATTAATTGCTGGCAGGCGAGGGAGGCTGCGATCAAAGTCAGGACGTAAAACGGCACGAACATCTGCTTCGGCAGCGCCCCGATGAGCGGCAGCTTCATCGTCCAGATGAGGTACAGGCTCCTGGAGGATATAGATCGCATAGCTCGCATTGCCCAGCAGCTGGAAGGGGTGGATGGACAGCAGCCGCGCCATGAGGCCCGACCCGAGGGCGAGCGCGACGATGAGCAGCGCGAACAAGGGGGACAACAACCCGCTATCGAGCCAGGTTTTTGATTGCGGGTGAGCGCCCAACGCGACCCAGCCACTTATCAGGAGCGCGAGAGCGGTCAGTTCAAGCCCTGTCGCCCGGGACGGGGACAATGCAGGCCGGCTCCTGCTCAGCCAATACCCGAGGCAGATACCGATCAGAAACTCGGGAAGGCGGCTGATCGGAGAAAATCCGGCGAATCTGACAATCCATGTGTGGAGGTCCAGCCCACCCCCACCCGAGGGGACGCGCACGTTTAGGAGGCTGCTTCCGGACAGTCCGGCAGCCACGACCAGTAAGGGCGCGACGAGCGACGCCCCGTAAAAGACGAGCGCACGGCCGAGAAGCCGCCAGGTGGACGCGTCCTTCAGCCGCGCGGTGAGCGACGGAAAGAGCGCGTAGAAGAACGCCTCGGCGGAGACCGACCAGCCGGGAGTGTTCCAGGCAAAAACCGTCAACGGAGTCCAGGCATGGAGCAATAACACGGCAGCCAGCCCGAGCGGAACGCCCCACAGGGCCACCCCGATGCCGTCGTGGGCTTTCAGCATCGCGGACAGGAAGAACGGCGCGTCAATCAGAAGAGCGAGGAGATAGGTCGGGTAGATACGGGCGAACCGCGCCTTCCAGAAGGACCCTCGGCTCGAGGAAAGTGCCCCGCCGTCGTCTGTGCAGCTGTAGACGAGGACAATCCCCGACAGAACGTAGAAGAGGCTGACCGCGGAGGGTCCGCAAGCGACGACCGCGAGAATCGACCAGTGGGCTCCCGCGAGCGCCTCACCCGCATAGTGGTAAAGGACGACGTGGATCGCCGCGAAGAAGCGTATACCCGTGAGCGCTGGCAGCGGAGGCCGACGCGGCGACGGCGCTGGCGTGACACACGATTCCCTGGCGACCATCGTTAACTGCCGGCTGCGGCGGACGGCCGCGCAGGGAACCCACGCGCGGGCCCTACACCCTCTGATTTGGTTGCGGTCGAGCGCTGATCTTAGATCAACGTGCGACCACAATCAAAGCGATGGTCCGGCGGGAGTTAGCGTTTGTTCAGCGCGTGAAAGGTCACCGACACCGTGACTTCGTTGCGCACACCGACGCCAAGGTAGGTGGGGCTGGCAATGGCGAAGTCCGAGACCTTGACCGGGAAGGATGCCGACACTTTCAAATCCGAACCCGCTCGGCGGATGTCGGCGGTGCCCGAGACCTCACGCGTCTTGGCCGTGGAGGCTCAGCGTTCCCCGGAAGCTGACTTTGCCGACCGGCACAGCCTGGTCGATCCCGTCGAGTTGAATCTTGTCGAGCGTTGCCGCCTCGAAGCCATCCCCCTTCTGAACCTCGAGGTAACCCTCGCGCATGTGGTTGTCGCGCAGTCCGATGCCGGTCTGGAGCGTCCGCAGATCTACTGCCAGCGTGCCGTCGATGGCGCCCGACTTTGTCGGGTCCACGACCAGCTCGCCGCTGAGCGCGCCCGTCTTCGCCTCGAAGCTGCCGCCGATCGTCAACGCGCAGCGGACCGCAACCGAGGCGTCCGACACCAACAGCGGACCCGTGACCCCACCGGGAGTCGTATCGATAACGTGGGCGGAAACAGGCGCCATCGCGAGCAGCGCCAGTCCACAGAAAATCCAGGTTGCAAGCTTCTTCATAACTCCTCCAGCTGCTTATTGCACGGTCTTCAGAGCGACCTGCACCAGGTACATCCGACCCGAATCTGTGACACCCATCACCATGTCCGTACGCGCGCTCGCCGTGATGGTGATGAAGTCGGTGAGACGTGCCTGTACCTCGGGACGCCAGCGGAACGTGCGGCGATTGACGGCAGCGCGATCGTCCGCCTGCTCGCCAATCACAGACGTCACCAGCCACTCTACCGGCGCGAAGAAGACCTGTGTATACCCCGCGTAGCGCCGCGCTATGGCTGCGCTGTCTGTCCTGCCCGTCCGGGCCGTGAGCTCGTGCTCGGCGAGGATGCCCCACTTGCCGAATCCCAGGCGGGCATAGCCGCCGACGGTCTGCCGTTCGAGGATGGTGTCGACCGCGCGCTTCGCCGAGACGCCGAGGACGACGTGGTTATTGAAGAGCAGGACCTCGCCGAGCACGCCGCCGCCGCGCGCTTCCCGATCTCTCGCGGCTTCGGAACCCGGACCGTACCCGTACGCCGTCACGGAAAAGCGGCTCGCGGAGACGAACGCTCGCACCTGCGCGGGGTAGCGGTCGATCTCGCCTTCTTGCAGAATCGTGCTGGTCTCGCCGAGCTCGACGCCGCGCGGCAGCCGATCGCGAGTCACCGTCATGGTGAACGCATCGTTCGCGCGATACTCATAGGCTCCGAGCAGCTCCACGACCGGGCGCGTCTCCCACAGGCGAGAGGGGTTCCCTTGCGGCGATTGGATCATGAGCGTAGCCGACAGCCGATTGTGTGCACCCAGGGCGGCGGAGCTGCGAAAATAGTTTCGCAACCAGGGCGGCGGCGACGTCTTCACACCCGAAGCCTCATCAATCTGGTAAACGGACGTCAGCAACCGCGTGTCGTAGCGCAGCGGACGGGCGTCGTTCGGGTCGGGCGGCTGATACTCGGAGACTTTCAACGACTGCGCGATGTCGATGCCCTTGCCATAGTCGGTCAACAGGCCCGCGCCCTGGGGCGCGACATGGCACGCGGTGCATCGCGCGTAGCCCAAACGGACCATCGTTGGCGAGGCGACCGCCGGCAGAGCCGTCGCATGAAGGGCAAGCGCCACGATTGCAAGCGTAATCGTGCAGGGTCTCATTGTCTGATGGTAGAAATGACACCCGTCACGACACGAAAGGCGTCGTGTACAGCGGTGTGCAAACCACACGCCGAGCGCGCACAGCGGGCGCAGGGCCAGCGAAGAGCGAAAGATCGCCTGAATTTGGCGGCTTTTCCTCAATGAAACGCACATTTCGCGATGCGAGACGAGCACTTCTTACCCAGCTGTGAATTTTTGAAATAGCAGGAATGACGGATTCGTCGCGACGTTCACACAGTTGCCGATGAGTCGTTTTCGAACGTCGAAAGTCGGGAGACGAACGTCCCGCCTAACCGGCGGAGGCTCGCCTCGAAACTCGTGACCCCTCGGGCAGGCTATGATCAGGCGCCCCCAGGCACGAGCCGGGACGCCGGTGCACGTCTCACAACAACTCCGATGCAGATTCTGATTGTGTCTCCGATGCTCCCGTACCCGCCGACATCGGGGTTCGTCACGCGGGTGTACCACTTTGTTCGGCTGCTTTCGCAACGGCACTCCGTCACGCTCCTTTCCTTTGCGGACGCTGACCAGGATCAGCATGCTGTCGCGCTGCGCGCGATTTGCGCCGAGGTTCACACGGTCCCTCGGCTGATGACGAGGAATACCAAGCGAGTCGGCCAGTTGTCTTCGCTGTTCTCCAAGGTCTCGTACCAATGGCGCAGCCATCAGTCCAAGCAGATGCAACAGACGCTGAACGAGCTGGCGCAAACACGACAGTTTGACGTCATCCAGATCGAATCGAGCCAACTGGGATGCTTTGCGTTCGACCCGCGCGCCGCGCTCGTCGTCGACGAGCACAACATCGAGTAACGAGCTGCTGCACCGAACGTTTCAAACCGAGAGTTCTCCTCTGCGCCGGGCCTATAATTGGGTTGAATTCAAGAAGTTTCAGCGCGAGGAAATCAGCACCTGGCGGCGGGCGACCGGAACAGTGACGACGTCCGAGCGCGAGGCAGACATGATCCGCACGATCGTCCCCGGCAAGCCGGTCACATGCGTACCGAACGCCGTGGACGTCGAGTACTTCAGCCCGTCACCTGAATCGGTGGATGTTGATGCGATCGTGTTGACAGGCCTGATGAGATATCGGCCGAATGTCGACGCGGCCCTATATTTCGTGCGGGACGTGCTGCCACGATTGCTCGAGGTGCGCCCCAAGCTGGTGTTTTACATCGTTGGCGGCGACCCACCAGACGAGGTCAGGCAGCTTGCCGGACCCAACGTGGTCGTGACTGGCACCGTCGCCGACGTGCGACCGTATGTCTACAAGGCCGCAGTCTTCGTCGTGCCGCTCCGCATGGGGGGTGGCACGCGCCTGAAAGTCCTGGAAGGGCTTTCGATGCGGAAAGCCATGGTATCCACGTCGCTCGGCTGTGAGGGCATCGACGTCAAGGACGGAACGCACCTCCTGATTGCCGACACGGCGGCGTCTTTCGCGGACGCGGTTGTGCGACTGCTTGAAGATCCGACGCTCGCGACCACCTTGGCGATGGCCGGCCGGGACCTCGTCGATACGCGCTACCGCTGGGAACGGGTTGTGGGCGCTCTCGAGGGTTTCTACGATCAACTTCTCGAGCGACCCCGTGTAACGACATCATGAGCGTCGGCGATTGCACCTTCGATCGCGCCTTGCACGCCGTCGACGAACCGCTCGAGCGTGTGGAACTGCTCGACGCGCTTGCGCCCTTCGCGACCCATCCGCTCGCATTCTTCAGGATGGCTCCAGAGGTATTCGATCGCCTTCCGCAGGGCAACGGGGTCTCGCGGCGCCACGAAAATACCATTGACGCCGTCCAGCAGCACGTCGCGCTGTCCGTCCACCTTGGTGCAGATCACCGCCTTGCCCATCGCCATCGCTTCGGTCATCGCCGTGACGCCGTTGTCGGTGTCGGTCGGGTAGAGGGGAAGCACGACGAAGCGCGATCTCGCGTAGAGCTCCCGCAGCTCGGGATACGGCTTCGGGCCGACCGTGATGTGCGGCGGCAGTTGGTCGCTGTCCCGCAGGTCTGTCATCCACGGATCCGTCTTGCCGACGTCGACTTTGGCGGCGATGTGACACGGCACGTGCCAGTCGCGGATGGCTTCGACGAGCGTGGCGTAGTCGCGCATCTCCCGACCGACGGCGCAGATCATGTCGGTCGGCTGGTTCATCGGGCGCCAGAACTTCTGATCCACGAGCCAGCGCAGCTCCACGATGCGCGACGGCGGGATGCCGAGGTCGTTCACCGCGAACTCGTACTGGATGGAGGACCACACGCACGAGGCGGTGGATGTGGGAGTGGGTGCGGCGAAGGACGGCCGCCTTCTTGGGCGTGGAGATCCAGGAGAACAACGCGACGTGCGGCGTGCGCGAGCGCGTGGCCTTGAGGATCGCCGAGAGCGGCAGGCCGAACCGTTCGCCCCAGGAGACGATCGCGTCGTAGCGCTGGCGCTCGGAAAACGCTTCGAGCGCCTGCGCGACGCCAATCGGCACGCGCTTGTAGAGCGCGGCCCGTGCGCCGCCGCGCGCGACGATCGC
The DNA here is from genome assembly GCA_963771395.1 of uncultured Acidobacteriota bacterium. Lineage (GTDB taxonomy): Bacteria > Acidobacteriota > Vicinamibacteria > Vicinamibacterales > 2-12-FULL-66-21 > DATBJJ01. Next base: position 422,493 of record CAVYTY010000014.1, read on the forward strand.
CTCGATCGTGCGCTCGTCGAGCATGTCGGAGTGGACCTGCTTCTCGTACAGCCGTACGCGCGGCCACTCGTCAGCCGCTTCGCGGCGGTCCAGTTCCTCCGCGGACGGCTGGTTCAGGCCGCCATACACGATCGTGAGTATCTTCATGCGAGCGCGCGCGACTCCAGCTCGCGCGCAGCTCTCGATTCTATGTCAGGTCGGCGGTCCATCACGTGAGCCGCCCCGATCGATCCGCGGTGCCGGGGGCTCGTGCGTCGGCCGGCCCTCGACCGGTGCCGAGGCACATCCCGTCGCTCGACGGCTTGCGCGCCGTCAGCTTCCTGATCGTATTCGTCGCGCACGCGGGCGTGCACGAGGTGCCAGGCGGCTTCGGCGTCACCGTGTTCTTCTTCTTGTCGGGCTTCCTCATCACCACGCTCATGCGCATGGAGCGGGAAGCAACGGGCACTGTCAACCTCCCGCACTTCTACCTGCGTCGCGTGCTGCGCATCCTGCCGCCGTTCTATCTCGTTTTGGTGTTCGCGGTGTCACTCACGCTCCTGGGTTGGCTGCCGGGCAAGCTCGAGGTGGTCCCGCTCCTCGCACAGTCGCTGCACTTCTTCAACTACTGGATCATCTGGCAAGGCGGCGATGGCGTGCCGTTCGGCACGGTGCCGTACTGGTCGCTCGCCGTCGAGGAACATTTCTACCTGCTCTTCCCGATGCTCTACCTTGCCGCGAGCCGGCGGCTGGCGCGGCCCGCACAGGCCAAAGTGTTCTGGGCCCTGTGCGCGGTGATCTGCGCGTGGCGCTGCTTCCTCGTCTTCGTCATCGGCGTGCCGGAAGATCGCACCTACATGGCATCCGACACGCGGTTCGACTCGATCTTCTTCGGTTGCGCGCTCGCCATCGGCGCCAGCCCGCTGCTCGATGCGCCACGCATCGGCGAGAAGTGGTGGAAGCGGGTGATCGTGCCGGCAGCGCTCGGGCTGCTGATCTTCACGTTCGCCTACCGGGCGCCTTGGTTCCGCGAGACGCTCCGCTATTCGCTGCAAGGCATCGGCCTGACGCCGATCTTCATCTCCGCGATCCGGTACCCCAACTGGCTGCCGTATCGCGTCCTCAACGCAAAACCGGTGGCCTTCATGGGCCTGCTCTCCTACGTGCTCTATCTGGTGCACCAGGTCGTGCTGTTCACGCTGGGCTATCAGATGCCGAATGTGCACGGTGTGCTGCGGGCCGTTCTGGCCTTCCTGCTGTCGCTCGTTTTCGCAGCAGTCGTGCATTACTACGTTGAGAAGCCCGCCCAGATCCTGCGCAAGCGCCTCTCCCGGCGCGCGTCCTAAGCTCGAGACCGACTCTGCCGGATCGAGTCAATTCCACCCAACTCGGGTTTGAAAAACGTAATTGTTCCATCAGATCGCGTGGAGTCAGGGGTGCCGCGAGGTCAAGGCGGCTTGGTGCCCGCGCCGGTATGATGTGCTAAGTTGAGAAAAACCACGCGGTAAGTGACACGGTGGCGAGGGGTGTTTCGGGAGCCTGGGGCCGGAACGAGATTTGCAAGGCGATCGTCCAGCTCCCAATCTGTCGACCTCGTTGAACAATTGCCCGTGCGTTTCTACCTATGGGCGAGTGTTGTCGCGCGTGCAACCGGCGATTTGTTGTGTTGCAGCCATGGGTGTGAGGGACATGCACAAGGCAACCAATCAGGAGCAGGATGCCCGGCGCCACGGAACTCGAACGGTGCCGGTTGCGCTCCTGTTCGGGATATCGGTGGTCAGCGTCGGGATGTTTTCGCTCGTCTCGGTATCGGGGGCGCCCGGCTGCGACGTGGTGAGCCCGGCATTTTGCGATACGTTCGATCAGGGGCCTGCGCCGGTCCGGGGCCGCGGCGGCGACTTGAATCCGGCCACCTGGAGCACCGCGCGGCTCGCGCCGTCCGACTTTTCAGGATCGGTCGCGAACCCGGTTCGATCGGCGCCGATTCCCCCGTGTAAAGCGTCGTTTCAGCAGTCGAGCGCCTTTCCTCCAGACGACACGCTGATCTGCGATCCGAGCGGCAACCGCTCGGCGCAGCTGATGACCGCCATCGCGATCCAGAACTACGGCAACAACTCGTACATGATCCGCCAGCCTTTCGACTTCCTCGGCCGGACTGGAAAGATCGTGTTCGACGCGGACGCGGCCTCGGGCGGCGCGCTCGCGGCATGGGTCGCCATCGACATCACCCAGGATCCCGTTCCCGCGCCAACCTTCCGCGAGTACCAGAACTTCGAGCCCGGCCCGCTGCCGCGCAACGGCTTGATGATGAAGTGGTCGGAGGTCTGCGGATCGGGCAACAACATGATCACGCTCGGCAGCGTCATGGTCTATCGTGACTATGCACCGACGATGATCACGCCGACGTTCAGCGTCAACGGCACGGGCTGCGCGAGGACGCGGCTGGGTTCCCTCAATCACTTCGAAATCAGAGTGTCGCAGACGCAGCTCGAGGTCTACGGTTCGGACTATTCGACCGACAATGGCAACACGTTCCCGAACTTCCGGAGGCTCTACGCGGCCAACATCAATCTGTCGTTCACGCGCGGCTACGTGCACGTCTCGGGGCGCAACCACGCGACGGTCAAGTACGGCTTTGGCGAGGACTGGGTCTATCACTGGGACAACATCGGCTTCGACGGTCCCGTCGTAGCTGCCCCGCGGCGTACAGATCCCGAACAACAACACGAGCACCACGCATGACGGCGCGGCGATGAGGAACCTCGGCTACCACCTGCACGACGGAACGGTGAGCGGTAAGCCGGCCGGGATGTACAACCCCTCCACGCGCATTCCACCGTTTTCGATCGCCAACGTCGCGTTGGGCGGCGCCGTGGATGCCCGGCTCACGCTCAACGCGTTCCTCAACATCATGGGGCATTCACCAGCGACGTCGTGGGGCTTGTCGTACCGTTTCAATGGCGGTAGCGTGCGCCCTCGGATGCTCACGGCTCTGGAGGTCCAGTCCCTCAACTCGGTCGGTTCCGCGGGCAACGTGGCGCTGGTCATCGATGTACCGCTCGGGGATCTCGTCGCCGGAACCAATACGCTGGAGTTCCTGCCCATCGGGGCGCCGATGGACGTCACGCCAGCGATCGCCAATATCGACCTCCTGCTCGGCCTTGCGGCCGGGCCTGTGCCTGTTCCTGTTACCCCCAACAATCTCCGAATCATTCGATGAGCCGGCCGGCGGGCACGGGGCGGCATCCGATGCGCTTTCACGCTAAGATTGATCACGCTCCTGTTTGTTCGCTCGAAGACTGATCGGGCGACGTGATCGACTGACGCTGCTGAAAGCATCCGGATGTCCACACACGCCCGCACGACCACACTGCTCGAGGCTCGCGTCATCTTGAGCCTTGTTATCCCCTGTTACAACGAAGAACGGACGCTCGAGGCGTGCGTCGAGAAGGTACTGGCCATCGCCGACGAAACGTTGGCGTTGGAGCTGATTATCGTTGACGATTGCTCGAAGGATGCCAGCCTCAAGGTCGCCCGCGGCATTGCTGCGGCTGTCCCTGGCGTTGTCGTCCTGCACCATGAGAAAAACCAGGGGAAGGGGGCCGCCCTCAGGACCGGCATCAAGCACGCGATGGGCGATTTCGTCGCCATTCAGGATGCGGATCTCGAGTACGACCCGATGGATCTCCGCAAGCTCCTGGTGCCGCTACGAACCGGCGATGCCGATGTCGTGCTGGGATCGCGGTTCCTCTCGTCGGGCTACCATCGCGTGCTGTACTTCTGGCACTCGCTGGGAAACAGGTTCCTGACGCTCCTCTCGAACATGCTCACCGACCTCAACCTGACGGACATGGAGACCTGCTACAAGGTCTTCCGCCGTGACGTGATCCAGGGAATCACCATCGAGGAGAACCGTTTCGGGTTCGAGCCCGAGGTCGTCGCGAAGATCGCTCACCTGCGTCTTCGTATCTACGAGATGGGGATCTCGTATCGGGGCCGGACGTATGCCGAAGGCAAGAAGATCGGCTTGAAGGACGGCTTCCGCGCGTTGTACTGCATCCTCAAGTACAACCTGCACAAGGCGCCCTGGATCGTGCAGTTCGTCTTCTACATCGGGATCGGCGGGGTGTCGGCCATCGTCAACCTCCTGCTGTTCCTGGCGCTGTACAGGGAACTGGGCGTCACTGGTGCCGCGCCGGTCGCGTTCTTCATCGCCGCCTTCGTCAACTACTACCTTTCAATCAAGATCCTGTTTCGTCACAAGGCGCGGTGGAAGTCCTCGCTCGAGATCGTCGTGTTTCTCCTCGTCGTGGGGGTGGTCAGCATCGTCGACCTGTACTCGACGCGCTTCTTCATGACTCTGGGTATGAATGTCGCGGTCGCCAAGGCTCTCGCGACGGCGATCGGGCTCGCGCTGAACTTCGCGCGGCCGCCGCTTCATCGTGTTCCCGGAGGAGCCGAGCCCCGACTGGGGACCGCAGGACAGTAAGTAACGGCTTCGCGTTTCATTGACGAGCTAACTGCACCCCTTGGACATCGATCAACAACAGGCTCCCGCTGTCGCTGCCGCGGCCCCCGTGCTTCAGCTTCGGGCGGGCGGCCTCGCTCGCAACACGCTCAACCTCCTCGTCGGCCAGGTGCTCACGACCGGGCTGATGATCCTGCTCAGCGCGGCCATTGGCCGGACCCTGGGTCCGAGCGACTTCGGCACGCTCTACCTCGTGAACGCGGTCGCCGCGTTCGCGTTCGTGTTCGTGGACTGGGGGCACGGCCCCTACGTGATTCGCGAGGTCGCGCGGCACCCGGAGCGCGCCGGCGAGCTGATGGGCACGGTGATGGCGCTGCGCGCTGCCACGGCCCTGATTCTCATGATTCCCAGCGTGACCCTCGGCTGGCTGCTCGGGTACGAGACGCGCACGCTCGGGTTCATCGCCGCGATGATGGCCGCGTTGATGCCGGTCTACCTTGGCCTGACCTACGGCTGGGCATTCCGTGGCCGCGAGCGCATGGAGTACGACGCGGTCATCAACGTGTGCCTGAAGCTGTTGGCGGTCGTGTTCGGCGTGGGCGTCCTGACGTTAGGCGGACGGGTGCCGGCTCTGATTTTCTCGACTGGCTTGGCCGGTGCTGTCACGCTCTTCATCGCTTCTCTGCTTTATCACCGCTTGCATTTTCCCAAGCTGCGCGTCGTCCTGGCGACGGCGAAGGAACTGATGATCGGGGGCGCGCCGATGGTCTCAATGACCATAGCAGTTGCCATCCAGCCGTACATCGATGTGAACTTGCTCTCACGGCTGGCGCCGACCGGCGTGCTCGGATGGTACGGAGCAGCGATGTCCTTCTGCAACACCCTCGTCGCGCCGGCAGCGGTCCTGACGAGTGCTGCGTTCCCGCGATTGTCCATCGTCCACGCCAACAAGGAGCGCTTCGCGCAGGTGCTCGAGGAGGGGCTGCGGCCGCTGGCGTTCGTCGCGGCGCTAGGTGCCCTGGGTATTTATCTCTTCGCCGACGTTGCGGTGGGGATCGTCTACAGCATACAGAAGTTCGGTCCGAGCGCATCAATCCTGCGGGCCTTCGCGCCGGGTATGTTCCTGGTCTTCATCGATATGATGTTCGGCATGGCGATCGTGGCGCTCGGACAGGCGAGCAAGATCGCCGTCGCCAAGGGCGTCACCGTGGTCGTGATGTCCGCCTTGGAGATCGCGTTGATTCCGTACTTTCAGTCCCGATACGGTAACGGCGGCCTTGGCGTCATGGCGGCCTTCTTCGTCGGGGAGCTGTTCATGGTGGGCGCTGACGTCTACCTCCTGCGCAAGATTCTCACCGTGGCGATCGCTATCGACGTGGGGCGCGCGATTCTGGCGGCCGCCGCCACGTTCGTCGCCATGCGAACGATCGGCTTGACCTCGGCGATCGTCGGGATACCCGCATGCATCCTGCTCTTCACCGCATCGTCGTTCGCCGTGGGGTTGATTAGGCGGGACGACGTGCAGCGCGTGATAGCGATCTTCCGGCGGCACTAGGTTGAGCGGCGAGGAGCGTGTCGACGCCGAACTCGGCAAGTATGCCGGGAAAGAGAGGTCTCGACGGTGTAAACGGCTCGGGGTCTTCGATTGCGCGCGAGGTTCCGAGCGATGCCAGTCTGAGGGAAGAACCCCCGAAGGGCAAGCCCAACTACGCGACGAGCTCTCGATAAAGAGCCACCGCCTTCGCAGCCATCGCTGCGGCCGTGAAATGACGCTCCACCCGCATCCGGCCGGCGGCGCCCATGGCCTCTAACATGCCGCCGCGTAGACATCGACTGATCGCGGCGGCAAGGGCGCCTGGGTCGCCCGGTGGGACGACGAGACCCGTTTCCCCGTGGATTACGGCTTCAGACACGCCGCCGACATCCGTCGCCACGGCCGCACGCTGCATCGCCATGGCCTCGAGGAGGACGATTGGAAACGACTCCTTCAAGCTCGGAAGCACGACCAAGTCAACGGCCCGTAAGAGCTCGACGATGTCTGATCGCTGTCCCAGGAATCGTACGTTGTGCGGCGATGCCCAGCCCCTCGGCTTCCGCTTCCAGCCGCGGTCGTTCGTCACCTTCGCCGGCAATGAGGACGATGAGCTCGGGCCACTCCCGGACGAGAGACGGCAGCGCCTTGAACAGGTGCGTGTGGCCTTTCTCGATCGACAGCCGCGCAATAACACCGAGCAAAGGTGCGCGCCCTCCTGCTCCGAGAATCCGCTTCGCGTCTGCGTCAGCCCGTGTCCCTGCGCTCGGCTCGAATCGGCTGAGATCGATGCCGTTGTGCACGGTCACGACTTTCGACGGCTGCCGCCACGTCTCGCGAATCTGCTGCTGCCGGTCCAACTCGCATACGGTGACGATGCGATCGACGGCGCGATCGGCCATCGCGTTGATGAGCCGCGCTGCGCCCTTGAGCGGGAAGGCTGGAAGGTGCTCAGTCGCGACGATTGCAGAAACACCCGCCGTCCGTGCAGCCAGGCATGCCCATTTGCCGTGATACGGACCGGTGCGGTGCTGGTGAAAGACATCAATGCGACGGTCGCGCAGAATCGTTCGCAGCCTGAGCGCCTCGCGCGCGAGCGTGCGTGGAGACTGTCCGCCCTGCATCGTGACGATGTCTACATGGATGCCTGCACCTAGCAGACCCTTGACGAACGGGGCGATCGCCGGCGTGTCTGGAAGAATGGCGGAAACCTCACACCCAAGTTTCGCGACGCTCGTCGCGAGCTCGATGACGTGGTTCTCCATCCCCCCCATGGCGATGCTGTTCGTACAATACGCCACGCGGATACGATTGCTCACGCGAGGCTATTCGCGCTCGGCGATCGTCGGCGCCGTCGGATTGAAGATATCCTTCAGCACCGGAATGTCGATGAGCATCAGCGCGGCCATCGCGATGGAGCAGGCAATCACGGCGGCCATCAGCTTCGGTTCTCGGTAGAGTCCCTCGGGCCGCTGCACGGCGCTGTCCTCCTTGAACGAGAGGTCGAGGTACATCGCCATCACCAGTGCGACGAGCGGGAACGCGAGGATCAGCTCGAGGCGGTAGCGCATGACGAACGCGCCGAGGAAGAGCATCGCCGCCGAGCCGTAGAACATGATCGAGACCATCAGCCGATCGGACGTGTAGTAGGCGAACGACTTGCGGTACGCGGCGGCGGCGCGCTTGTCACCAATCTCGCGATACTCGGCGTATCGCTTGATCGCCATGAAGTAGCAGCCGACCATCCAGTAGCTCAGGAGCAGCGACGCGGGCGCGGCCGACGACGACGTGGCGATGAACCAGCCGGCGAGCATGCGGAGCGGATTGTTGACCGCTTCCGAGAGCACGTCGAGATACGGCACGTCCTTGCTGCGGAGCGGCGGGATGTTGTAGATGCAGCCCATGACCCAGAGGACGAACACGACGATCGCGAACGCCACCGACACCTGGAGGCCGAGTCCCACGCCGATGACCATCAGCGCGAGCCACTGTACGTACGGCGAGCGGCACACTGACGAGGCCTGACGGCACCGGCCGCTTCCGCTTGACCGGATGCGATCGATCGGAGGGCGCGTCGAGGACTTCGTTGATGACGTAGTTGCTCGAGGCGACAAGGCAGACCGAGATCATCCCGACCGCGAAGCGCCACCACAGTCCGGGCGCGGCCCCGGCCATATCCACGCCGAGCGCGGCGATGATGCCCGGCAGTACGAACACGTTCTTGAACCAGTGGTCGATGCGCATGATCTGCACGTGGCCGCGGAGCGTGGGCTGTGCAGGAATGCGTCGTGGCAGCGTTTCTGAATAGGAATTCATCGTTACGACTCAGCGGAAAGCACGTCGCGACATGCGCCGTGGCGGGCGCTCGAAAGCAGCGCCTGCAAGTGCGGATAGCTTGTGACCGTTGTATGTGTGTCGGACGCGCGCGCGGGCTCCCGAGTCAGGATCGCGCAGGCAACGCCAGCGGCGGCGGCCGCCGCGGCGTCGACGTCTGCCCGGTCGCCGACATACAGGCACTCGTGGCGATCGACGCCCATCTGCTCCAGCACGACCTGCAGTCCTCGCGGGTGCGGCTTGAAGACGCCGATTTCCGGTGCCTGGGCGCAGAGTACCAGCTCGAACAGGTCCGCGATGCCCAGCGCGCGAAGCTTGGCCTCGGCGGGATAGTCCGACAACGCCGCGAGGCGCAACCCTCGCGCCTTGCACGCCTGCAGGAACTCGAGGAGTCCGGTCTGCGTGCAGGCGCCAAGCCTGCGAGAGCGGCTCGCGCTCCATCCAGCGCTCGACGCAGGCGCTGACCGTCGCCGTATCCGAGTTGGTGCGCTCGCACGCAATCCGGATCTGCGCCGCCGCGATATTCGCCGTCAATCGTGCCCCGGAGATGTTCCTGCGCGTGCCGGTACGCCTGGAGCACCCGGAACGTCCGCCATCCTTCGACAGGGTGGCGCCAATGTCTCCTGGAGCAGGCGCAGGAGCATCGCCCGCCGCAGGGGACCCTGCCGGTACAGCGTCCCATCGACGTCGAAGGCCACGACCTTGAGCTGGTCTGCGTGAATGGGCATACGTGTTACGAGCAAATCAGGAAGCCCGCACGCGCGGGGCTAGGTGCCGTACCATAGCAAATGTGCGGCCGTCGTGAGGACGAGGCGCCAGTTCGCAGACCAGGCAGCGAACAGAGACTGGCAGCCCGGTATCCGCCCGTGCCTGAGGGCCTTACTCAGCGGGGCGCCGTGGCGCGCCGGTCCTCGGGTCTGCACATCCGCGACAGAAGTCGTCCAAAAGGCCGACTTTTGTCAGAGATCCGGAGGTTTCCATGACGCGGGTACGCGGAAAGGCGACGCAGGGAGGACTTGGATTTACCTCAGCATCGGGCGGTCACCTTGCATTGGCTGTCCTCAGAAAAGTGTCTTCATCAAAAAGGGCTGTCTGGATCGTCACCGGCGTAGCGTTCGTTGCGGCCATGGCGACGGTCTACATCGGCTTCGACCGCCAGGGCCTCGTCGTCAACATCGCCGACCCCTATCAGTACGGGGAAATCGCGCGCGGGTTTCTCGAGCGCGGCTTCGACAAGATCACGCGGCGCGGCGCGATGCTCTACCCGCATCTGCTCTGGCTCATCTACTGGGCAGGCGGCACCGACGCATTCGTCCTGTTTCTGCAGTGCCTGATGCACACCGCGTCGTGCCTGCTCGTCTTTGTCATCGGCCGGCGCATCTACAACGTGCGCACGGGACTCCTCGCGGGCCTCTTCACCGCCGTTCACCCGATGCTGCTGCGCTACGTGCCCGCTCTGCACACCGAGACGCTGCTGGTGCTCGGTACCATGCTGCTCGTGTGGTGTGCGATCCGGTTCTATGACAGGCCGACCGTGCCCAACGGTGTGCTGCTGGGCGCAGTCGGCATGATGGCGACGCTGGTCAAAGGCGTCGCGTTGCCGATCGTCCTGGCGTACGCCGCCGTCATCTTCCTGCGCGAGGTGCGCAGGCACGGCCTCTCGATGGCCCCGATCGTGAGCGCGCTCGCGGTCGTCGTGACCATGGCGGTGATCGTCGCGCCGTGGACGTACAGGAACTATCGAGTGAGCGGCAGGTTCGTACTGCTGACGCCAGGCACCGCGGACTCGTTCTTGCGCGGCTATATCTTCACGCGGCTGGAGTTTGCGACCTTTCAACGATCGCCGTACGTCGATGCCGAGAACGAATCGAACGCCTGGTTCAGGAAGATTGCAGAAGATGCCGGCACGACGTGGGAGAAGGACGAGCTCGTCGACGAGGACAACAACAAGGCGGTCATGAAGCGGATGATTCGCGAGCGGCCCCTCGACACGGCGCGCAAGTTCGTCGTCGGCCTGTTCACGTTCTGGTACGAGATGACCAGCCTCGTCAATTCGCTCATCCCGGCGAGCCTGGCAGTGGGGTGCTGGATCCTGACGTATGTCGGGTGGAAGCGGGCGCACGCCGAGGGGCGTCCGTCCTGGCTGCTGTTGCTGCCGATTGCGGTCACGAACGTCCTCGTTGCCGCGCTGATTCCGTTGGGACGATACTCTGTGCCCATTCTTCCCTGCCTTGCGATCCTGGCGGCGTACGGGTCGATCGGCTGCTCGACGAGCGTGGGTGGAGGAGCGGCCCAGCGGCTCAGGGTTTTGACGCTTCCACGTAGAGGGACTCGACGGGTCCGCGCCTCGGAGTCGAGCCGGAGCTTCAGGCGCGTCTCTTCATCCAAGATTCGCGCTTGATGTCGACGCGACGAGCCCGCTCTCTGCAGCGCGCAACCGAGCGCCGTGCGACATCGATGGTCTGAAGAGGTCTCACCGTTCGTCAAACGTCGTTCTTCGTCCGCTCATTCTCTTTGGCCCGACGCGTTGGATCGAAGCGACGCCGGCCGAGCGAACGCGAGTGAAAAATGTGCCTTGCCCGCAACCAACCCGAGCAGATTCTGCCCGTTACAGGTTGACAGATGGTCGAGCTCAGCCCCACTTTAGTCGCGCAATCGACGAAAATCGTGATCGGTGGAGCGGGGGCTGAAGCTCGTGATTTTCAAGGATTCGTGTGAGTTCCGGCTAAAATGACCAGCGTTGTCAGCAATTTTGAGCGGTCAGGATCTTGCGAGTCGGCATTCTTGTTGCTACGCTGGTCGCTGACCCCTGGCAACAAGTTCGACTTTCGAGGCGGAGCCACGAGCGGCTTCGTCCCTGACGGAAACAGATCGTGCGATCGGAGTACGCGATGACAAGGATTTCGAAGAAATACCGGGCACTGCTTGGCGTGGCGGCTGCGTTCGCCGTGATGTCGGGCTGGAGCGTCGTGTCCGGACAAAGCAACCCCTGCGGCATGCAACTCAACCAGCAGGCCGTGATTTTTTGCGACACGTTCGACTTCGCGCATCCTGTGACCAACCGAGCGGGGCAAATGGACGGGGTGCTGTGGGGCGTCTCACGCGTCGCGGGAGGCGGCCTCACGTGGCGTGATTCGACCATCGACGCGTGTAATGGCGCGCAGCCAGCGTCAGCCGTCGGCGCCACGGATGTCATCATCTGCAACGGCCGGCTGCGTCAGAGTCACCACGACAACAACGATGTCACGGCGATGGCGATGTATCCGAAGCAGCCGTTCGACTGGAACGGCCGGACTGGCACGGTGTCATTCGATGTCACCAACGACACCACTGGTACTCATGGAGCCTGGCCGGAGTTCTGGATTACCGACCTCCCAACCCCGGCGCCCACTTCGCACCTGATTCCCTGCGACACGTGCACGTTCTCCCGTCATGCGCTGGGCATTCGGTTCGCCGCGGATCGGGGATCGTGTGGCAACGGGTGGCGCGCCGACTCCGCGGTAGTCGTGCGCAACTGGGTCGTCGAGGATCGCAGCATCTTCGAGAGCAACACGAGCGGCATGCAGATACGCGAGCGAGGCTGCGCCTCGCTGAGCAGCGGGCCGAATGGCGGCCTCAATCACGTAGAGATTCGCATCTCTCAGAACAACATCGACGTGTATGCGAGCGATGCGGGTTCTACCACGCTCAAGTTGATCAACTCCATCACGAACGCGAATCTGCCCTTTTCGAAAGGCCTCATCTGGATCGGCGATTACCACTACAACGCGGTGAAGGCGCACACTCAGGACCCGAGCGTCCCAGACCAGACGAACCACACCTACACCTGGGACAACGTCGCGTTCGACGGCCCGCCAACTTATCGCGATCTCAGCTTCGACGTGCTCGATCGGACCACGCCCAACGCCGCCGGCGTGTACAAGATCGGCTGGGAGACGACGCCATCGGCTCCCGCGAACCTGACGACGCTGCCGATGACGACGCAGAATATCGCGGCGTCGACGAACGCCTACCTGCTCTTCAACTTCGGTAAGGATGTAGTGCCGGGAACGTTCACCTACACTATCAACGGAAACGTCAACAGCGCCCCCAATCCTCAGCCGACGACAGGACTGAAGGGATGGCGTTCCATGGCGCTCCCTGTGCCGTTGAATCAGCTCGTCGGAGGCCCGCAGAACATTCGGCTGTCGTCGAACGTGGAGATGATGGTTCAGAACGTCAACATCGTGCTGATCGCGGCGTTGCCGGTTCCGGGTGTTGTGCGTCCAACCTCTCCCACCAACCTGCGTATCATAGGTTCGCAGTAAGAAACGCGTAGCGGCGGGGTGGTGTCAAAAGGGGGACACGAAGAGGCCCTCGGGCGTCGCGCCACGAAAACGAGGGTCGTCGTCCCCAGCCCCGCGGACCCCGTCGCCCGTGAGGTGTTACGGCCTAGGTGCCTGAGGAACGTCCAGATCGAGCTTCATCACCGCGTTGGCGGGGACATGCTCCTTGCAGTCGCCCCGCCACATGAACAAGGCCTTACGCTTCTCGGAGTAGGCGAGGCCGTCGGGCGGGTAGGGTAGCGGCCCGCCCAGCGGCGCCCACGTTGCCCCTCCGTCGGCAGAGATCACGAGCGTGGACTGTCCGACACCGACCAGGCTACCGTTTGCCAATTCTACGGGGCGCGTGGGCCTGAGACCCTCGACGACGATGACGCTCCAGGTGGCGCCCAGGTCCGTCGACCGCAGCAGGCGCCCCGGCGCCGCCCAATAAATGCCCTTGGCCGTTGGCAGCGGACCGAAGGGTGGGCCGTGAGTAGCGACTCGCTGCCACGATTTCCCGCCATCCTTCGATCGATAGATGCCATTCAACGGCGCGCCTGGCGGGGTTGCGACGTTGACCAGGAAAGTCAGCGCGTCGATCACGAACGGGTGTGTCGAGGCGCCGCTCCCCGGCGGCAGGCTGCGGCCGATATTCTTCCAGGTCTTACCGCCATCGAAGGACGCATTGACCAGCTGCCCCTGCTCGTGACCTCCCGCCAGCAGAGTTCGCCGCTCGGGATCCGTGAAATCGACGCTCATGTAGTCGTTGTGCGTGACGTCTCCCAGGCGGAGAAAGGTCCTGCCGGCATTGGTGGTCTTGTAGATCCCGGCGCCGTAGATGCCCGACTCCCAGAAGATCGCAGGATTGGTGGGATCGTGCACGATCCACGTCGGCCGGTTGAGGATCCGTTCGGATTCGGCGACGTCCGACAGCCGCGACCACGTCGTCCCGCTCGTATTCACCCACAGGCCCCGTGCCGCCACACCGGCAATCACCGCGTCGGAATTCGGCACCGCCGATATCAGGGTCAGGGTGCCGCATTCGGAGACCTTGTAGGCGAGGTTGCCGGTGACATTCGTCCAGTTCTGGGCCTCGAGCGGCGCCATGTTCAGCGCGACGGCAGCGACGACTGCCGCCAGCAGCCCACCCGACAGTCTCGTGCTCATCGATCCTCCTCTGCGGCATGGTACACGTTCGGAGGTTGAGTCATGACAACCGCCGCACGGCGAGCAGTTCCTTGAAGCAGTCCACCACGAGCGCCGGCCCTTCCCGCACGAGACGCGACATCGATACCGACGTCGCGTGGCCCGAGACCAGCCGAAGCACATACAGTTGCAGCAGGAACGTCGCCAGCAGGATGTAGAAATGCGTCGGCGCGAGCAGGACGAGCAGCACCGTTTGCACCGGCTCGGTGCGATCCAGGTGCTGCCAGATGCGAGGCTCGATCATGCCGCGGGGCACGAGCTCGGCGAACCAGACAGCCGCCAGCCCGAAGGTTGCCCAGAGCGCGGGCGGCTCACTCCACCGAACGGAGCGCAGGTAGATCAGCGTTGCCGTCATCGGCAGGATCAGCAGGACCAGATAGGGAGGCTCGGTCAGAGGGCTGATGACCATCAGGCCCGACAGGATCGCGCCGAACTCGACGAGCGACGCCGGCTCGCGCTGGATCGGACGAGGCGCCACTACCGCGAGGAGGGTGAAGAGCACCAGCGCGAAGAGAACCAACCACACGCCCACCGCCACCGCGGGCGCGTCCGTCAGATGCTCGACGAATGGATTCACGGTGAACAGCCGCTCGAGCATGCCGCGGGGCGTGATGTTCTCACTGAAGCTCAGATACTGGCTCCCATAGAAGCGCCACAGCTTCAGCAGGTGCCCGAACGCCTCCGATCCGAGCCAGAGAAACGGCGCCAGCAGCAAAAACGCGAATCCGCCGATGGTCGCGAACGCGAACTTGAACTCCCGTTTCCACAACAGGAAGCCGGCGATCAGCAGCAGCATCGGCTTGGTCACGAGCGCCAATGCCAGCAGCGCACCCGCGAGCAAGGGGCGCCGCGCCTGACGTGCCCAGATAGCCGTGCACATGCAGGCGAGCATGAACAGGTTGGCTTGTCCGAGGAAATACTCCGCGCGGACCGCACTCATGATGGACGCCGCGGCCGCGACGAGCAGGACCAGCCAGACAGGTGGCCGCTCCCCGACGGCACGAAACAGCGCGTAGATGGCTATGCACATGAACGTCGCCAGGCACGTTCCCCACACGGCAATCGCGACCTGGTAGGGCAGGTAGGTGAGCGGAATCAGGAGCATGGCGTACATAGGCGCGTAGAAGTACTGATCCGTCAGCTTGTCGCCACGCTTGTACCCGTCGACCCACGCGAGGGCATGTTCGTAAACGTTGGTCCCATCGCGCAATGCCGTCGATGCGCGATAGGTGTTGTGGAAGTCGGGTGCCTGATACGGTTGCGGCGCGACCTGCCGATAGAGGCCGCCGATCAGGATCACCACGGACAGCAGCCCGACACCAAACGTCCAATCCAACTTCATTGAGGCCTCTTCATCACGAGAACCGAGAACCGAGAGCCTCTACAGCCTGGAGGCGTGCAGCTGTGACCGGAACGCACCGGTTTTGTGCGCGAGCTGTCCGGCGATGGCCAGCGCCGGACCGACCAGGAAAACTGTTCGCCGTTCCGAGAATCCCATGTCGCCCCAGCAGTGCATGAAGTAAATCGCCACCGTCGCGATGACCATCACCGCTGCCGTTCGCTCGTCCGCGGACCCGGCCATCCGATAGCTGCGGACCGCGAAGTACATGGCGATCACCAACGCCATCGAGAGCCCCGTGAATCCGAACGGCCCGGTATACGTCCAGAGTGCGAGGATGGAGTTGTGGGGCATGTACCTGTATTCCATGAAGACGCTCGAGATGTCCGGCAGCGTGACGGTTTCCACGAATTGCTGGCCGAAGCCTATGCCGGTCATGGGATACAGGCGCATCGTCATCATCAGGTTGTAGTTTTCGAGATCCCGGTACAGGGTCGAGGGGTCGACCGTGCCGTCGGTCACCGATCGATACATCTTGATCGGCGCGAAAACCCTTGCTTGGGAATTCCAGCCGACGGCGACGTAGCCGACGATGAGCGGCAGCGCCAGCAGCGCGGCACTCGCGAGTACGCGTTTGGCGCGGCTCCGGCGGCTGACCAGCACGAACGTCAGCAAGCCCGCGGCGACCTCCACCCACACGAGCCGCCGATTGTTCAGGTTCATCCCGACCAGCAAGATCGGGATGAGCGCCAGGCACCAGACCGCTGCCCAGCGCGACGGTTTTTCCATGAACCGTACGACCAGCAACACCGCCGCGATCGAAAACAGCAGCGAGTCTCCGTGGGTGGCGGCAACGAGAATCGTCTCGCCTTCAGCCAGACGTCCCGACAGGTGTTGGACGACGAAAGCGACGTAGAACGATCGGGCGACCGCGGCGGCGACGATGATGCGGCCCAGGATTCGATAGTCGTGCATGCCACGAAGGCTCATCGCGGCCAGATACGCCGCGATCAGGAGCAGGAGGTAGCTTTGCACCTGAATCTTTGCCATTTGGACGTTACCGCCTCGGACCTGGCCGAGGCCGACCAGCAGCAGTACCGTGACAAACGAGAGGGCCAGCGCTCCGTAGAGCGGCAAAGCAGCCGGCGTCCTGTCCTGACTGTCGGTTCGGCTACCAACGAGGCTGCGATGGACCATCAGTGCCATCATCGCCAGCATGATCACGGCGGCGCCCGGAACCACCAGGGCGGCGATGGGGATGCTCTTGTTGAGATTGTTCGTAAGCAGGCTGCCGAGCGGGGCGAGCGGCGAGCTCCACGGTCCTTCCTCAACCGCATCGAGCGTGAGGCTGAGAAAGACCAGCGCGAAGAGCGTGTAGCGAATCGGCAGGACGTAGAACGCGTAGGCGCAGAACGCGAGCGCCACGGGCGCCAGCGCGAGGATCGGATTGCCGTTGCCGGCGACTACCGCGCCGGCGGTGACCATCGCGCCGAGCAGCAGCAATCCGACGGCAACGGTTCGCCGTTCGAACAGCGTCGGGCGCCGCATGGTCAGTGTCGCGGTCGTCATGAGGCCCTCACGATCCCGATAAGCGGCAGCCCGAGCTGACGCTGCACCTGCCATGGCTCGAGAATCCGGCTGCTCATGATGTCGGCGGCCACGGCGGCGGCGAGTGCGAACAACAGGCTCGCGAGAAAACCGGCGCCGAGTACCCGGCGCGTATCCGGAAACGACGGCTCGCCCGGTTCTGCCGCGGGCGAGATAATCGAATAGCGGTGCTTGAAAGCCGCCTGCGACGCTGCGAACTCGATGCGTGCGGCGTCAGTCCGTTCGAGAACGCTCTGCAGCTGGCTCAATTCGGTGCGCAGGCGCAGCGTCGCGAACTCGGCGACGGCATTGGCCCGCGGCGCTCCCGGTGTTCCAGGGATCGCCGGCGGCGCCGGCGCCGGCGCGGCGGCAGGTGCCAGCCGCGGCGCGGGCGGGGGCGGCGTTCCGCTGCGCCTGCTCAGTTCCGCGCGGATCAAACGTTCGGCCGCAGCGGCGGCCTGATCATCGGATTCCATCTCCAGCCGATCGAGCTCGTTTCGCAGCATCGCAATCTGAGGGGAATTGTGCTCGGACGCCGATACGCTCTGCTGGAGACTCTGCACCGTCGGATGATTGGGCGTATATATCTTGCGGGCCACCGAGAGCTGGGCCTGCAGCTCGGAGAGCTTGCGCTTGTGCTCGTTCTCGAGTCGGGTCAGATCCGCGCGTTTCATCGCCGCGGCGCTCTTGAGGCGCCCCAGTCGCGGGTCCGCCAGGGTCGCAGGATCGACCAGCGGGTCGTCCCACCCGGGGACCAGCTCGAGAGGATCGGGCGTGTCGAGCGCGCGAGCGACGAGACTCGGAGGTCGTGGTGGCGCGGCCGTTTCGGGAAGCTCTCTCAGCACACGCGCCTGCGTCCGGCTGAACTCCGCCAGGGTCACCTGGATGTCCTTGTTGAGGGATTCAGCGTAGCGCTCGAGAATGGTGATCGCTTCGGCGATTGCTTGAGTCTCCGCCACCTGACGCGCCTCGAGAAACGCCTCCTGAGCCCGTTCGACGAGCAGATACCCCGAGTGGGCATCGGGCCAGGCGAGAGAGATCGTGACCAGGCCGTCGTGGGACGAAGGCGCCGACACCACCATTCGTTTCTCGACTTGCGTGACGATCTCATCGAGCTTGTCATCGAGCGTCGGCTCCCGCCGAAGGAGCTTGGCTTTCCAGCGATCGTAGACGCGGAGGATCGGCGCGCGCGTCCGGTCCCACTCGTTGATGAGATCGGTCTGACGGATCAACGCGATCACGTTGTCGCGGCGCAGGATGGTCTCCGCCGCCGCGCGCGTGGGCGCATCGGCGTCGTAGGGGATCGTTCGTCCAGGGTTGCTGAGCGACGCGATGATCGCACTGCGCTGCGCCAGCAGCTTGACCTCCACGTCGTAGCTCTTGGGCACCAGGAACGTCGCGGCAACGGTCATCCCGAACGCCAGCATGAAGGCGAGAATCACCAGCCCCTTGCGGCGCCGCACGGCGCGGCACGCGAAGCCGACGTAGTGGATGATCTGGCGGACGTCGAGGACCTTGTCGGTCGGATTCAGATCACCCGCGTCGACAGGCAACTTGGCCCACCGCGTCCGGTGTGGCGCTGCAGTTTCGCGGACCGGAGGCACGTAGCTGGCCGGCCGAGCGGCGGCTGGCGGGCGAGGGGCAAACCGGCGATCCGGCGGCTGAACGGCATCCCTCGCTTCGCGGCGGCCGGCTTCGCCTTCGGAGGCGAAGCGGACCCCGGGCGGCGTTGCCGGGTCGGCTGATTTTTGGGTCAGACGCCTCAGCGCGTCGTCGATACGGCTCATGGGTTCTGGTGATCGGGTTTCAAGCCAGCTAGACCTTGGACGCCGGAGGTTTCCCGGCCTCTTCGCTGCGATTGTTCTGAAATGCAGCCGAGAGTGTTGAGTCCCTGGCTTTTGAGCAAGATTTCTGCCGCTGACTGCCCCCAAAAGGCGCCCAATCGCTGATGATCTCACCGAAAGCTACCGAGACCGTAAACTTAGTCTCTCTTTTTGAAGACTTTAGTCGCTAGATTGCGCTCAGGTCTGGGCCAACCTCGTTCAGACCGCTGACACCAATGCCAAGTCGATTTGCCAATGAGACGAAGGGCTCCGCCACTCGGACATGTCGGCGAGCGTGATCTGGGCGTCTCCGACTTCCGAGAGCACCTGAGCGAACTCATCCAACTCAGCTCCTGCTGGAACCCTCTCGCAATCTGTGTATCCGTGCGGCTGACTCGAACAACTGTGAGAGCATGACGTTCTCCCTTCAGAAAGACGTCACGATAATGCGGAGTCCTCAGCCGGTCCATGCTCTCCGGAATCGCCATCCCTTGAGGCGCCGAAACGGCTAGTGCAGGCGGCCATCACCTGATCTCCGCATAACAAAACCCTCGTCTGTCAAGTTTTGCCTTCGCTGAATGGGTCATCAGGTGTCCTGGGGTATGCTGACAACGGCGAGGCAGCGCCGCGGGTTGCGGCCGGATTCTTCGAGCTTCGATTCGCCCTGTTCAATAGACTTGATGGCGCCCGCCGTCTCTGCTGGCTGCTGGCTGCTGGCTTGCACAGGCTGCGACTATGGCCTACAAACTCGGTTTCATCATGGAACAGACGCTGGGCCACGTTACGCACTGCCAAAACTTCCAGCATTGGGTTGCGAAAGACCCGGATGTCGTGCCGACGTGGATCCCGATATCGTTCCAGGCGTCGAACGGCTGGAGTCGGTGGGTGCCGATCGTAGGTCAAAACTGGACGGTGCGTGCCAGCTTGCGAGCGGAAAGCCAGATCAGGGAAGTGCTCCGCTCCCAAACGCTCGATGGGCTCTTCTTTCACACGCAGGTGACGGCTCTCTTCGCTCAGCGGCTGATGGACAAGATCCCGACCGTTGTGTCGATGGACGCGACGCCCATAAACTTCGACGCGATCGGCCATCCGTATGACCACCTGCCGAGCAAATACAAAGGCGTCGAGCAGATCAAGAACGCGTTGAACCGCCGCACTTTCAAGAAAGCTCGAAAACTCGTCTCGTGGCACGAGTGGGGCAAGGATTCTTTGGTGCGCGACTATGGTGTCCCGGCTGACAAAGTCGCGGTGATTCCCCCAGGGATCGACTTGGACCGATGGAATTTTCTCCGCAAGCCTGCGGAGCGGCAGTCCGGTCCGGTCCGTCTGCTATTCGTTGGCGGCGACTTCCGCCGTAAGGGCGGCGACGTTCTGTTGCGCGCGTTCCGTGCCGACCTGATGCGCGACTGCGAACTCGACATCGTCACTCGTGAGGAAGTCAACACGGACGGTCTCGTCAACGTGCGCATTCATCATGGGCTGGGTCCGAACGCTCCAGGGCTCCTCGCGCTATTCGCCCTCGCTGACGTGTTTGTTTTTCCGACGTTCGCCGACACGTTGCCACTCGTCAATATGGAGGCTATGGCGTCGGGGTTGCCGATCGTGACGACCAGCGTGGGTGCGCTGACAGAGGAGGTCGAGGACGGCGTTACTGGTTTTGTCATTCCACCCGGCGATGCCGCCGCCCTCGCCGCTGCAACTCGGCGCCTGGTTGACGATCGGGAACTGCAGCTCGAGATGGGGGCCGCCGGCCGACGACGGGCCGTTCAGCGGTTCAATGGCTCGTTGAACTATCCGCGGATACTGGACGTCTGCAAGCAGTGTGCGGATCAGGGGTGACGGCAGACCTTAACGCCCCGTCGAATCCAGCCGGAATGGTCTCGGCGCTCCTTTGCACCCGCAACCGTCCGGATTCGCTGCTTCGTACGGTTCAGTCACTGCTCGTCCACGATGACCGAGCGCTCGAGCTGATCATCATGGACCAAAGTGATGGGTCCGAGTCAGAGGAGGCGCTCGCCGCCTTACGCGCCGATCCCCGGTTGCGATACCTGCGCTCACGCGGACGAGGGAAGGGTATAGCACTGAACGAGGGGCTACGGCTCGCGACAGGTGCCACTGTCGTGTGCACTGACGATGATTGCGAGGCGCCCGCGCGATGGGTGGCAGACATGGCGGTGGTGATGGCCGCTCACCCGAAAGCCGCTATCGTCTTCTGCAACGTCACGGCGGGGGCGCATGACAGCACCGCCGGTTACGTGCCGACCTTTGAACGTCAGACTGACAAGACTCTGCACTCGATTCTCGACGCGCGCAACGGGCTTGGGCTCGGTGCAGGGATGGCGCTCCGCCGGGATGCGGTGCTTGCCTTCGGTGGCTTCGACGAAGCGTTCGGTCCGGGCTCACGTTTTGGGTCCGGCGACGACTGGGACATTTCCGTTCGCGCGTTACTCAGAGGCTGGCAGGTGTATGACACAGCGAGCCTGTCGGTGCTCCACTTTGGATTCCGCACGTTTGCTCAAGGGCGTGAGCATGCACTCCGCGACTGGGTGGCCATCGGGGCGCTCTGCGCCAAGCCGATTCGTGCCGGTCATCTGAGCGCGATGATGCTGGTGATCTGGCTTTTCGTCGTAGAGGCGCTGTGGCCGCCGATGCGAGATGCGGTGCGACTGGTCCGGCCGAGCGGCCTCTCGCGAATCGTTGGCTTCATGCGTGGGTTCTGGCGCGGGATCCGAACACCAGTCGATGCAGAGACTCTCGTATTCCGGCCGTGAGCTGAGTCTACGGTTCTCAGCACGGTTGTCCCAAAGCCGCGATCGTGTTCTGCGACGTCATTCCGGAGCCCTACAATCCTGCGACCGGGTAACGTGCCCGCGTACCAACGGAAGACGAGCGTGTCTTGTCGTCGATCGGGGAGGCGAAAAGAGGACTGGGGCATGCTGACGCAAAGACACTCGTGTTCAAGCGCGGGTAGCGATTTGCCGTATGTGGAGAGGGCTGATCGATGACGTGCGCGCCTACGACCGCGCGCTGACCGTCGCCGAAATCCTGAACGATATGCAGAACGCCGTGCGGCCGAACCCGTAGTCATCGAGCGCCTCGACTGACGCGACCGCCCAGACTCGGTGCCGTGACACGCAGACGGTCGTCCGGACCGTCGCTCGACGCCCACAGGAGGTGGGAGCGACTATAATCACGGCGTGTCCACGGAACCAGGGACCTCGAGTCGAGCGCCACGTCCGACCCTCACCATCGCCGTTCCGACCCGCAACCGCGCGAGTCACGCGGCCGACTGCGCTCGAGCGATCCTTGCGACTCAAGGCTTCGTCGACCTGATCTTCGTCGATCAGAGTGACGACACCGCAACCCGCGACGTGCTCGCGACGATCGACGATCCGCGTCTGCGCTACGTCCGCACCGACACGCGCGGCGTGACCCGCGGCCGGAACATCGGCATCGAGCTGAGCCAAGGCGACATCGTTGCGTTCACCGACGACGATTGCCGCGTCAGCGCCGCCTGGGTGCCCCGCATCATCGACATATTCGCGACCGACCCACAAGTTGGAGTCGTGTGCGGCCGCGTCGTGGTCCCGCCGGAGATTAAGCACCTCGGCTACGCCGCGGCCTTCGAGCCGCGCCTGCGCGAATGGCAGGGTCGCTATCCTCCGCTCGGCAGCGACTGGGGGCTCACGGCGAACTTTTCGATCAGACGCTCGATGCTCGATCGTATCGGGCTGTTCGACCCGATCCTGGGGGCTGGCGCGCCGCTGCGTTCGGGTGGCGAGCCCGACTTCCTGTTCCGGGTCCTCCGGGCTGGCTTCAAGATCGTGAATGCGCAGGAAGTTGTCGTGGATCACTACGGCATCCGCAAGCCCGGAGAGGAGTTCAAAAAGCTGATCATGGGATATAGCGCCGGCACAGCAGCCGCGATGTTCAAGTACGTGCGGCTCGGCGATCCGGCCGGCACGCTTGTCTACTTGCGCTTCCTCGGCTCCTCTATCGTGTTCGTCGCGGGCAACCTGATTCGCGGCCGGCGTCCGATTGGCGCCAACTATCTCAGGGCGTTTCTGGGGGGGACGCTGAATTCCTTCCGTTTTCGGATTGACCGTAAACGGCGGCTATACGTAACCCGCTGACGCGCCTGTTCTTCAGGCCTTGCGGAGCACCGCGACGAAGAGATCCTCAGTGAGCGGCGGAGGCAACCCGAGCCATCGAGCGAACCTGGCGGCCCTGGTGTAGTGCGTGTAGTGATGGGCCTCCCGAAGCGTGAAGCCGGTACTGCCGCATGCGAACCTGAAGCCGCGCCGGGGACGTGAAATGCAGAATGTGCCGGTAGATGGGCGGGTGCCCGGTCAGACGGTATCTCAGGCGCTCGTAGAGGCGGCTGACGCTGACGGCGTTCGGCATCGAGATGATGAGCGTCGCGCCCGGTTTGAGGAGGCGTGCGAAGAGGGCGAGCGTCCGGTCGAGATCCTCGACGTACTCCACGACGCTCGAGCTGATGAGGAGATCCGCTCCGGTCAGACCGGCCTCGTCGACCGCCGGCAGCCTGCCCTGCATGAAGCGGACGTTCTCCAGCCCGCGCTCGAGGCGCCGCTCTTCGCAGAATCTGACCATCTCGGCGCTGCCGTCGACGCCGACGACCCCCCCGCCCTTCTTGGCGAGGTACAGGCTGAACACACCAGTCCCACAGCCCATGTCGATCGACAGGCCCCCGGGGACGCTGTACTTGTCCAGCAGCCCGCTCCAGAGCTTCAGCCGCTCGTCGAACTCGGCGCGCCCCTGATAATACGCGTCGAATTCCTTCACGTAGCCCGAAAAGTGGGCGACCGCGTCGTCCTCTGGATCGTCGATCATCGTGTCGGGCCGTCGATGTTAGGGTTCCTGACCGTTTCCAGCTCGCTACGCGCTACGCGCGAATCTGCCACTCACCGCGCCCCACACAGTGGCGAGCACGCTCTTCTCGATCCCGCCAGTCAGCCAGAGCACTGCCGCATATACGGAGAACGACAAAAGGGGCCGCAATAAAGGGCGTCACCGTCTTCAGGGCGTGCGCCGTCAGCCACATGGCGGCGCCCGACACCATGGTAAGAGCGATCACGCGACGGAGCCTCGAGTCGAAGACGCCTGCCGGCGTGAGCGCCACGCCGAACGCGATCATGAACACCCGCTGATGACCCGCCACGCACAAGCCCAGTCCCCCGTTGCCCATCCGGTGCTGAAACACCGGCACCAGCAGGGGGTCCAGACTCGCGACGAGGCAAAAGGACTGCACGACACTCCATGCGTGCTGCCTTCCGGCTGCCAAATATACAGGTGCTGAGCGGCATGCTGAAGTACACCATTGCCACGAGAAACGACATGACTCGGAGATTGTCTTCGGCCGGTCCAAACGACTTCTCGTTGAAGAGCGCCACGCCGACCTGGGGATACAGCCCGCATAGCAGAGCCACCGGCATCGCCATCAGGGTGACACCTCGCAAGGAAGCGTTCGCGGTTCGATTGAAGTCTCCTCGGTCGGCTGCATACAGGCGACAGAGTGTCGGGTAGAGCGCGCTGATCATCGTGGTCGCCGGGAGCAGGAGCGCGCCGACCAGCCGGCGCGACACCGCGTACCACCCCATGAAGGCGCAAGCTTCGACAGGAAAATCGCATCGATGTTGGGTTGGAGCGCCATCACGAGACCAACGACCACGAACGGCGTACCTTGAGTAAAGAGCGTCTTTATCGCCGACCAGCGGACTGACACGCTGCTGACACCGGCCGGACCAAGAGTGTGCCAAATTGCCAGGAGCACCACGGCGCAGGCAGCGCAATGCGCGAGGAGCGCTGCCCGCAACTGTCCTCCGTGCCACAGGACCAGCCACACGAAGATCGCCGCGATCAGGTGCTGAGCGAAGTGCGCGTACGACGGAATGTCCGTTCGCTCCAGTCCCCTGATCGTGTCCTTGCACGATGCGACGAAGTAGTTCAGTACCATCAGCAGCGACGTTTATGGCGAGCGCCCACTGCAGCTCCGGCGGATACTTGAGCAGATAGCAGGCCAGGGCGAGGCACACGTACACCGGAATCGACAACGCGATCCGCCACGCCAGGCTGCTCCCGAGCATCGTCCCCGCGATAGCGTGATCGCGCGAGACAATGGCCGGAAGCACGGCTTCATGGCCCCAACCGACCGCGGGGAAGCCAAAGACGCAGAGTGTGCTAAGCCAGATACGCGTGGCCGAACGCCTCGGGCCCCAGATACTGCGCAGCGATCGCCGTCGTGAAGACCGACAGCGGCATCGCCAGCACTTGCGAGATAGCCAGGTACAGGGTGTTTTTGACAACGAGCCGCTGCGCGGCGGCGCTATCGGGAACGGTTTGCACGGTTCAGGACCACAGTAACCAGAGAAGGAGAGCGGCCGCCATCGCCGCCTTGGCCACCGTGCGAAATCTGTTGAGACTGAATCCCGGGACCGAATCCGCAGACCTACGCTGATAATCGTTCCCACGATGGCGAGAACCATCACGATCACTGGCGCTCGTAAGCGTGATTCGCATGGCCGGTCGATTGCCGCCAGAACGCCTGGTGGAATTCGCAAGCTTCGTCTGCTGGAAATGGTGCTCAGGCTTCAGTCCCGACTCGCCGGACATGCCCCGACTGGTCGCGCCGCACGCCGGGGATGGTGTCCTCGCTACGCAATTGTAAGCGCAACACGAATCGCGTGATGATCTGCGCCCTTGTCCGTCAAGAGCGCAATGCCTAGTTAGCAGCGGGCCGTGAAAACATCGTCATCAGCAGGCGCAAGTCCTGCCCGAGGAATTGATGAGACGCAGGAACTGAGTCCCCGCTGGGAGCCTCTATCCCTCGTCCACTGTTCCAAGCGGCTCGATGTCCGCTCTCGAACACCCGGGGAGTAGATGCGAACTTTAGTTCGCCAAAAGGAAGACTTGTAGTCGCTCTCAGTCAGTTTTTTCTCACGGCTTCGGTCTCAGAGCACCCACAAACCATTCATGGAGTTGAACTACACGTACACTGGGGCCTTGCGATCAGTTGGCCACCTGCTTGCTCAGGTTACGCCACCTGCTTGCTGAGGTTAGGATCCTCTTGAGGCTGCCTCTCCAGGCGTTGCGAAGGGACCTATGCGCGTACTGCTCACCGGTCATCATGGGTATATCGGCTCGGTCATGGTCGGCGTGCTCACACGCGCCGGACACGATGTGACAGGTCTCGACACCGATCTGTACGAGGGGTGCACGTTCGGCGACGCGCCTGTGGCGGTGCCGTCGATTCACAAGGACGTG
Source organism: uncultured Acidobacteriota bacterium (assembly GCA_963771395.1). GTDB lineage: Bacteria > Acidobacteriota > Vicinamibacteria > Vicinamibacterales > 2-12-FULL-66-21 > DATBJJ01. The sequence continues at coordinate 448,348 of CAVYTY010000014.1, forward strand.
CGCGAGGTCACGGCGCGCGACCTTCGCGGCTTCGACGCGGTGATTCACCTGGCGGCGCTCTCAAACGACCCGCTAGGGAGCCTCAACGAGCGTCTGACGTATGAGATCAACCATCTGGGCAGCGTCCGTCTCGCCCAAGCCGCCAAGGAGGCCGGTGTCTCTCGGTTTCTCTTCGCCTCGTCCTGCAGCCTGTACGGGGCCGCTGGCGAACAGGTGCTGACCGAAACAGCCGCGTTCAATCCGGTCACTGCCTACGGCACTTCTAAGGTGCTCGTTGAGTCGGATCTGTCGGCCATGGCGGACGACACTTTCAGTCCGACGTACCTGCGGAACGCCACGGCCTATGGTCTGTCGTCGAGCCTCCGTGCAGATATCGTCGTCAACAATTTCGTTGGCGTCGCGTTCACCACTGGCGAGATCGTCATCCAGAGCGATGGAACCCCGTGGAGGCCGCTCGTCCATGTCGGCGACATCTCCCGGGCGTTTGTCGCCATCCTCGAGGCCCCCCGTGAGGCGATTCACAACGAGGCTTTCAACGTGGGAAGCTCAGCAGAGAACTACCAAATCCGCGACGTCGCGGCAATTGTCCTGGACATCGTCCCGGGATCGTCGATCCGATATGTGGAAGGCGGCGGCCCCGACCCGCGCTGCTACCGCGTCAATTGCGACAAACTGGGGCGGCACGTGCCCGGGTTTACGACCGCGTGGGATGTCCGGCGCGGTGCGACCGAGCTATACGACAGCTTCTGTACGACATCAGCTGACGGCCGACCTTTTCACGACCTTCATGCGCATTCACCGCATCCAGAAGCTGCTGGCGGCCGGCAAGCTCGACGCCTCGCTGTGGTGGCAGCGCTCCGCCGCCGCGCTTTGAGCCCTTTCTAGCCGTAGCTGAACGCATGGAGTCCACACCGCTCGTGAACGTCGTGACATCGGTCTACGGCACGGCAATTCGCCCGACCCGTTACGCCGTATGACGCCACGGATCGCTGTCGTCGTTCCCACGCGGAATCGGCCCGACCATGCCGATCCCTGTGCACAGTCGATCCTCGCGAATCCAGAGCGCGATCTGGAGTTCATCCTCGTCGACCAGAGCGACGATGACAGCACGGAACGCGCTGTCGCGGTGCACCGCTCCGATCCTAGATTTCGCTATGTCCGGACCCCGACCCGCGGGGCTTCCGCCGCGCGCAACGCCGGCATTGAGGTGAGCGTTGCGCCCATCATCGCATTCACTGACGACGATTGCAGAGTCGCCGTGGATTGGATTGAGAGGATCGAGGAGATCTTCGAACGGGATCCGACAGCCGACATCCTCTTTGGTCGCGTCTCGATTCCTGAGGAGCTCCGCGTCAGGGGTCACGGGGCAGCCTTCGAGCCCCACGAGCGCGAATACCAGAGTTGTTTGCCGGCTGCCGACGTCGCGTGGGGCATCGGCGCGAATATGAGCGTGCGCCGAAGGCTCTTTGATCGCGTGGGAACCTTTGATCCGCTGCTAGGGCCGGGTGCGCCGTTTCGCGCCGGCGAGGAGTGCGACCTTATGATCCGAGCTTTGGCGGCGGGTCTCAAAGTAGTCAATGCCGCCGAGGTTGAGGTGGCGCACTTGGGCGTGCGGGCAGGACACGACGCGACGAAGCTTTACCGCGGCTACGGGGTGGCGATGGGCGCAACGCTCGCCAAACACGTCCGCATGGGCACGCCGGAAAGTGTGCACCTTTTTGTCTCATGGGTGACGCATTTCGGCGCGCGAGGCATCCGGAACGCGCTGCTCGGACGGCGCCCGACAGGCCTCGGTATGATCGGCGGGATGCTGTGTGGCGTCTGTCGATCAGTCCCGCATCGCATCGATCGGGCTCACGCTATCTACGCGATTGCGCCGCGCGTGAAGCTTCGGTCGGAACCACATCGATGAGCCCGGCTCGCGTGCGCGGCCGTGTCGGGTGGGTGGGACTGCTGGTCGCGTTCGTGCTGCTCGGCTGGGCGTCCTACGCCTGGACAACTTTGAGACCAGAGGAAATTGCGTCGGACTGGCACGGGTGGCGCCAGTCGGACACCCAGACGATTGCCCTCAACTTCACCAAGCCCGGCGTCAGCATCCTGCGGCCACAGATTAGCTGGGGGGGGGATGGCCCTGGCTACGTCGAGACTGAGTTCCAGCTGTACACCAAGGCCGTCTCGCTGCTGATGGGCGTGTTCGGGAAGGTAGAATGGGTTGGTCAACTGGTGTCGTTGTTGGCAATTGCCGCCTCCGGAGCTGTGGTCTTGGTACTTGTCCCGCCGCTATCATGCCGTGGCCGCCGCTGTTGGTTTTGGCGCCTTCCTCGCGACCCGCACCTCTCTACATCTGGCGACCGTCATCATGCCCGACGCCCTCGCGCTTCTGGCCTATGTAACCGCGTGGACTTTTTTCTGGCAGTACGCGAAGTACGGGCGGACCCATGATGTGGTCGCGTACGGTTTGTTCGGGGCACTTGCCATGATCACGAAGCCGACTGTGGCGCACATCGGCATATCGAGCTTCCTCCTCCTTGTGCTGTCGGATCGCTCGCGCCTTCGGGACTACCGCATCTGGGTCACCTGGGGCGCGATGGTGGCAGTGCTCGGCCTGTTTCTCGGCCACGCCCATCATCTCTACAGCGAATACGGGAACACGTTTGGACTTCTCGTTGGCGAGGATTCGAAGGCCCCGCACCTCCGGTATCTCCTCATGCCGCGCCTCTATGTGAGCGCTGCGCGTTTCGCCCTGTCTTGGGGGTTCGGCCCCCTCGCCGTGCTTGCGCTGATCATTCAGGCCCTTCGCCGCCGACTGGACGCCGAGCACATGGCCTTGGCTGTGGGCAACGCCGTCATCGTGTTAGTTGCGCTCCGATACATGTCGGAGGGCGCGGGGTCCACTACTATGCGCCCGCCTCGTTGCTGGCGGCGTCCGGGATCGCCAGCCTGACCGACGATCTGCTCGGAGCAAGACGGTTTGAAGCAAGACTGCGGTACGCAGCCGTCACGATGGTCATCCTGCTATTGGTGGTGCAAGGCTACCGAAACATGAATATTCGTTACTTCTATGCCCAATTCAACCGTGACGATCCCACCGTCGCGAGCATCATTGCAACGGGGAAGGCGATCGATCGACTGACCGATCCCGGGGACCTGATTGTGGCCCGCTCGCCCAACAAGGCCTATGACACGTTCTGGCAGCAGGCGGCCAACTACCATGACCCGCGGATTTTCTATGTCTCAGGGACTCGCGGCTGGACCATCGGTCGCGAACAGGACGACCTGAAGCGGATCGCCGACGCCGCCGGCCGAGGCGCGCGCTTTTTTGCCGATCCTCTTCTTGAAAGATCGGAGGTGCTGGACGCCTGGCTCATCACGCACGCGGAGCTGGTATGGTCGAGAGCGGCGGGCGGGCGGATCTGGAAACTTCACGCCGCTCCGCAGGTACAGGGAGCGTAGCGCGATGCCCGAGCCCTTCGTGAGCGTCGTCACACCCGTCTACAACGATGACCCGTACATCGAGCAGTGCATCAAGAGCGTCTTGTCGCAAGCTCACCAGGAGTTCGAGTACATCGTCTGTGACAACCACAGCACTGATCGGTCTGGAGAGATCGCCCGCGATCTGGCCGCCACCGATCGACGCATCAGGGTTGTGAGTCCGCCTGCATTCCTGCCGCAAGCCACGAACTTCAATTTTGCGCTCCAACAGATTTCCGTGTATTCGAAGTATTGCAAGATGGTGTCGTCGGACGATTGGCTCTTCCCCGAGTGTCTCACGCGGATGACCGCCTTGGCGGACGACAATCCCGGGGTGGGTCTCGTGAGCTCCTATCGCCTCGTGGAGGCGTCGCCTGACTGTTTCGGCGTTCCGGTCGAGCGGTCGGTCTTTCCGGGTCGAGAGGCGTTGCGCTGGCAGCTCCTCGGCACCGCCTTTCCCTTCGGCACGCCGTCCACCGTCATGTATCGGGCCGACGTCGTGCGCAGTGCACTGCCCCGTTTTTATCCCGAGGACCGGTTCTACTTCGATTTGGACGTGGCCTTCCGCATTCTCACCAATCGAGACTTCGGTTTCGTGCACCAGATACTGAGCTTCACCCGCTACCAGCCTGGGGCCATCATGGACGAGGCCAGCCACCTCAATACCTGGTGGCTCATGCATTTCGTCACATCCGAGCAATACGGCCGCGAGCTCTTGAGCTCCGAAGAGTTCAAGCGTCACTCTGCGAAAGTTTCGGCCGATTTCTATCGGAGTCTTGGCGAGGCATGGCTCAAGGATTGCGTGCGTCGACAAAAGCGACAACCGTTCTGGGAGTTCCAGCGCAAGCACCTCGGGTCCATCGGCGCCAACATTCGTCCAGGGCTCCTGGCCAAGGGCGCGATAAGTGCCGGCCTCGGGATCCTCGGCTGTCCGAAGGAACTAGTCGGCCACCTCCGTCGAGGGTTGAAGAGGGTCCAGGCCTGACCTCGGCAAGAATCATCGGACAGTAGCGTCGGGGGACGAGTGGAGGCTACGGTGAACGTCATGTCCAGCACGCGTATTCCGGTCGCAGGCCCATGGGTGACCGAGCGCGAGGTGCGCTATGTCGCCGAGGCGGCCGCCAACGACTGGTACGGTCGCGCAGGGGAATCCCTGCGCCGCTTCGAGCGTGCCTTCGCCGAGCACGTCGGTGTCAAGTCACGCGCTCGGTGTGCCCCATTGCACCGCGGCGTTGCACCTCGCCATGCTCGCGTTCGGAGTCGGTCCCGGTGACGAGGTCATCGTGCCCGAGAGTCACCTGGGCCGCGACAGCGGCGCCGATCTTCTATGTCGGCGCCGCCCCGGTGTTCGCCGATGTGGATCCCGTTACGTGGTGCGTGACTGCTGAGGCAATCGCACGATGCCTTACACCGCGGACCAAGGCGATCATTGTCGTCGATCTCTACGGCGGCCTCCCCGACATGCCAGCCATCCGAGAGGTGGCGCGGCGACACGGGATTCCGATTCTCGAGGACGCCGCGCAATCGATTGGTGCCGATTGGTGCGGGCGCAAAGCTGGGAGCTTCGGTGACATCGCCACGTTCAGCTTTCACGGGACCAAGACGGTGACGACCGGTGAAGGCGGCATGCTGGTGACAGATCGCGCCGATCTATACGAGCGAAGCGCCTTTTTGCGCGACCACTGTCGCACGCCAGAGGGCTTCCGCTACTTCGAGACCAAAGAGGTGGGTTATAAATACAAGATGAGCGGGCTGCAGGCGGCCTTCGGCCTGGCGCAGCTCGAGCGCCTGGACGAGCTCATTGCCCGAAAGCGCGAGATCTTCTGCTGGTATCGACAGCGCCTGGTCGACATTGCCGGCCTGACCCTTAACGTCGAGCCGGCGGGCATGCGCCACGCGTATTGGATGGTGACCATGATCGTCGATCGATCCTATCGCCTCAACAATCGCCAGATGATGGACCACTTCGACCGGCTCGGGATCGATACCCGTCCCTTCTTTCCTCCTTTGAGCTCGCTGCCGGCGTTTGCTGCGACGCCCGACGCCATTCCGGCGCGCTCAAGAAACGTGGTGTCGTACGACCTGAGCCCGCGTGGGCTCAATCTGCCCTCAGCCCTGCTGCTCGAAGAGGCCCATGTCGATCGGGTGTGTGCGGCGGTCCGTGAGCTATTGGTCTGACGCTGATAACGAGGCATGGAGATCCCGAGACGATGAAGGCGGTCATTCTCGCAGGCGGCAGAGGCACGCGGATCAGCGAGGAATCGAACCTTCGCCCGAAGCCGATGATCGAGATCGGCGGTCGGCCGATCCTCTGGCACATCATGAAGCTGTATTCGGCGGCGGGCATCAACGAGTTCATCATCTGCCTCGGCTACCGCGGCTACGTCATCAAGGAGTACTTCGCCAACTACTTCCTGCACATGTCGGACGTCACCTTCGACATGGCGAGCAACAAGATGCACGTGCACGAGGCCAACGCCGAACCTTGGCGGGTCACCGTTCTCGATACCGGCGAGAGCACGATGACGGGCGGGCGCCTGAAGCGGGCTGGCGCGTTTCTCGACGATGAGGATTTCTGTTTCACATATGGCGACGGGGTGAGCGACGTGGACATCAAAGCCTCTATCGCCTTTCACCGCGAGCGCCAGAAGCTTGTGACCGTGACCGCGGTCCAGCCGCCCGGCCGGTTTGGTGCCCTCAGGTTCGCGGAAGACGGGTTGGCCCGGTTCGAAGAGAAGCCGCGCGGCGATGGCACCTGGGTGAATGGCGGCTTTTTCGTGGCGTCACCGCGGGCCCTCGAATATGTCGACCGGTGACGACACGATCTGGGAGTGCAATCCGATGGACCGGCTTGGGATTGATGGCGAGCTCGTCGGCCTTTCCGCATCGAGGGTTCTGGCACGCGATGGACACGATGCGCGACAAGGCTACCTCGAGGAACTATGGAGCTCCGGAGCGGCGCCGTGGAACACCTGGGATCGCCCGGCGGCAGGCAAGTGAGCGGCATTGGAGCCTGCCGTCACTGTGCCCACGCGCTCGAGCGATCCTTTTGCGACCTTGGCCTTTCACCGCTCGCGAATTCCTATCTATCTCGCGAACAACTGACCCAGGGCGAGGTATTCTTTCCGCTGCACGCATTCGTGTGCGGACACTGCTTTCTGGTTCAATTACAACAGTTTGAAACGCCCGCCAGTATCTTTAACGAGTACGCCTATTTTTCATCGTATTCTGACAGCTGGCTCGACCATGCCCGCGTCTACACCGAGGAGATGATCGCCAGATTCGGACTGACGTCCTCGAGCTCCGTGATCGAGCTCGCCAGCAACGACGGTTACCTCCTGCAATACTTCGCCAAGAAGGGCATCCCGGTGCTGGGCGTCGAGCCGGCCCGGAACGTGGCGAGAGTGGCGCAAGAGCGGGGGATTCCTACACTTGTTCAGTTCTTCGGCACCAACACGGCGACGGCGCTGATGAACGACGGGCGGCGTGCGGATCTGCTGCTCGGCAACAACGTGTTGGCGCACGTTCCCGATTTGAACGACTTCGTGCGCGGCATGAAAACCGTGCTCAATCCGGACGGTCTGATCACGATGGAGTTCCCGCACCTGTTGCGTCTGATGGAGGAGAACCAGTTCGACACGATCTATCACGAGCACTTCTCGTATTTCTCCTTCTTGACCGTCGTGCGTGTGTTCGGGGCTCACGGTTTGCGTCTTTTCGACGTCCAGCAGTTGCCGACACACGGCGGATCCCTGCGCATCTTCGCGACCCACGCCGAGAACACGAGTCATCGCGTCGACCCAGCAGTGGCCGCGCTCCTCGAACAGGAGCGAGCCGCTGGCCTTGAAAGCCTCGAGGCGTACTCCGACTTCTCGGCACGGGTAAGAGGGACCAAACGCCGGCTCCTGACGTTCCTCATCGGGGCGAAGGAACAGGGGAAGACGATCGTGGGTTACGGTGCGCCGGCCAAGGGAAACACCCTGTTGAACTACTGCGGCATCGGGCCGGACATCATCGATTATACGGTTGACCGCAGTCCGCACAAGCAAGAGATGTTCCTGCCCGGGAGTCGACTGCCGATTTTCCATCCCGACAAGATCCGCGAGACGAAGCCCGACTACGTATTCATACTTCCTTGGAACCTGGAGAAGGAAATCGCGAGCCAGATGGCACACATCCGTGAGTGGGGAGGACGCTTTGTCGTTCCTGTCCCAGAGATCAAGATCGTCGATTGACGGTTTGATCGACCCGGTCGATCAGGGTGTCTGAGCGGAGCGCGTGACTGCGAAGCTGCCGCTGCCGATGGGAAAGTACTTGTCTTTCAGCCGCAAGCATGGGGCTTCCACAAAAGCGTAGCTGACGGAGCTAACTAGGACGGTGACGCCGAACATGCCGACGGCGTAGATCGCTCGCCAGAGCATCGGCAAGCGGTGAAACGCGGGCACGTCCGTCAACGACAGCAGCCATATCACGCCGAAGTGGTAGACATACAAGCCGTAGCTGATCTTCCCCAGATAGGCGAGCGCCGGGTGTTCGACGATGGTCGGAACCAAAGTGCGATCCCTTAGCATCAGGAGAATCCAGCCGAACATGAGGTTGAAGCAGGTATATCCCCACACGTACTTCCACGAGTCGGCCATGAACGCGTCGTATCCCATGGCCATTCCGTTGGACCCTGTGGCGAGCCGTTCCGTGACCATGCCGACGAGGACGAGCATGGCGGCGTACCCTGCAACCGCGGTGCGCGACGGCGTGCGTCCATAGAGCGCCAGGTAGCCGCCCATGGCGAATGCGTCAATGTGAGAAGTTGGCAACACGTAGATGACCAGGTCGAAGTGCTCGTGGAACAGGCTGCCGACCTGGCTCGTGACGACCGCCGCTTCGGCAAGCCTGAAGACCGGCCCCGCGACGAGCATGGCCAGGAGGACGCGCTTGAGGCGTTCGCTTGTCACGAAAAAAACCATGAAGGGCCACGCCAGGTAGAACTGTTCCTCGACTGCCAGAGACCAGAAGTGTGTGAGGAGATATGATTGCGTGAAGGCCCGGGATGCGTGGAAGAAGTCGTAGGTATACGTGACTGCGAACACGAATTGGTCGAAGAATATCTCGAGTTCCTCCGACCGAGGAATACGATCAGTCGTCAGGGCCAGCGCCGCACATGCGCCGACAATTGCGAGATACGAGTAGTAGAGAGGAAAAATCCTGAGGCTGCGGCGCCCGTAGAAGTGGAGGAAGTAACGGCCGGGTGACAACCCTCGTCGCATGTCGACCAGGATGGGGGTGATGAGAAAGCCTGACAGGACGAAAAATGCCTGCACCCCAAGGTACCCGATCGGCAGCAGGCGCACATGGAACAGGAAGACGGCCAGAAAGGCAAATAGCCGGAACGAGTCGAGCCCTCGGGTACTGCACGTTCGGAAACCTCCCACGCGTTGGTTCTCTCCAGCCGTCGCAATCGCGGCTGCCCGTCCCCTGCTCGGAGAAGCGGCTCGGTGAGTCGGAGTCACGAGATTCCTGCCCGTCGCGGGGGCGCGACTTGGTCTCCGGGACACTCGGTTGTGGCAAGCAATTCTGATGCTCGAGTCGAAGAACCATGAATGTTCAATGGTTTGCTCCACACCTCGAACTATTTACGGACCTGACGATGTTCCTGGATGGCGATCGGAAGACTAAAGGTTTCGGATGACCGGAACAATCTTGCGAACAGCGCCCCGGACAACTCGATGACACTCGGTGAGATCTCTCTCAAACTCGCCTATGCCACCATCCCGCTATTCTGGCCAGTCTGGCTGTTCACCCTAGCCGCTGCTCTTTACATCGGATTCAGCAGCTCCGACAACTGGCGCAGCCGCGAGCCCTTCACGATGCTGAACGCTGGTTCCTATGCCATTGCGGGTTTCGTTCTGCCGTACGTGGCATTCCTGTTGTGGGGAGTCGACTTCGCATACTACGACAATGATGTGCTTCTTGAGTACACCGTATCCGGGAAATTGTCGCCTTTGGGGATTTGGCCTTATCAAGGCCGGTTCTTCCCGCTTTTCGCGCAGGAGTTCAACGCGCTGGCACTGATCGCTCCCACACCTGTCTGCTATCACGCTTTCGCGGCATTGCAGCTCGTGGCCTTTTGCTGGTTGTTGAACGTCGCTCTGTCCGACATACCCGTTGCCTGGCGCGTAGGAGCCGTCGCGGCTCTAATCATGTCGAACAGCGTTGGACTCGTCTTTGCCGATCTCATATACACAGAGCGCAACGTCGTCTTGTGGCTGGCTGTTCTCATCGTCGCGCTGCGGCGCTTTGACCAATCCCCGTCGCGCTTGAACGTTGTCGCTGCGCTTGTGGCGGCGCAGGTGGCCCTGTACTACCAGGAATTGGTGCTTCTCTTGGTCGCCACCGTCGCTTTAACCCGCTTGGCCGTCGCCTGGCGCCGCGAGGGCCCCGTCCGATGGCGGTGGCTCACAACGCGACCGCTGGAAGTCGGCCTGCTGGTCTGCTGCGCTGTGTTCGTCACCCAGTTTGCAGTCTCCATGCTTTCGGTGGATCCGGTCGCTTACGCCCTGGAGCGCGCAAGGGTCGGCCCGGTGCATCTGGCTTTGCAGTACGCCCGCACCGACCCGCTGCTGCTGGTGCTGGTTGCCGGACTCGCGTTACGTGCTGGGCAGGTACGACGACTTGCCGACCTGGATCCCGTCTGGGACTCGCTGGCACTCGGAGCGCTCGTGTATTTCATAGCGCTCGTTCTGACGGGGTTGCCAGGCACCCGATATGCGGGACCGGTCGACACGATCGCGCTGCTATTTGCGGTCCGCCAGGCGGCCGCATGGTCTCGCACTATGCCGTTGGGCCGCTGGGCAATCGGCACGTTGGCCGTCGTCCTGGCTCTGGCGGTGACGATCTTTGGAGCGGTTCGACTTCTGGAGTACAAGAGCGTTGTGCGTGGAACGGTGAAGCTCGTTCAATTCGTCGAGCAATACTCGGCGAGCCACCCCGGCGAACTGCGCCTCTACTTTCCGAATACGGCAGGATGGCGCATGATGAATGTCGCCAGCTACATGCGATACCGTGACCAGCGCGTATTCGAGCGCGTTCGCTTCCTTGGGCCGCACGAGTTTCCCGGCGGTCAATGCGTGAGTTATCTGTCCTACCGATGTGAGAGGGCGCTGGCGCCGGAGCCGGGCGACCTTGTCGTACAGCTGCCTGACGACCCTGAGCGGGTCGAGATGCCACGCGCGGAGTTGCAGTTCCAGTATGAGCTGCTGCCGGGCGGATTGCCGGCGGCTGTCAGTCGACTGGTGTACCCCGCAGCGCCGCTCTACGACGGCCGCGAGATGCCGAAGGGCTGGCTGACCGCGACGGCTGCCGTGGTACGGTAGCCATCGAATGAGACATGAAACTGCCGTGCGATGTGCGCGGCGGTTCCGAGTCGACGGCACCGACACGCACGTCGTATCGGTGTCACGAGAGAGCGGACTGTACCGACTCCAGAGCGAACCGCAGATCTACCGACACACCCGGCACTTCACCTCGCCGCGCCTGCTCGCGCGGCGCATCCGCCCCTTCGGCCTCACGCGCGAAGACGTCCGCTACTACACGCATTTCACTCGGCTCGCGAAGCTCACCTGCAGGCTTCGGCTGCCGCTGCCCTTGACGGCCGATCTGTTCGTCGCCGTATTCCGCAAATTGCCAATCGTTGCTCGATGTGACAGGAACAACATCCAGCCCTGACGGGCGTCCAGAACTAACGAGCCAGGAATCGCGCCACGGCAGGCCACAAAACCGCGCGTTCGCAGCTCGGCGCCTGATGACCGCATCGCCCGTCGAGTTCTAGAACCTCGGCGCCTCCGATCCGGCCGAGCTCGAACGCCGGCCTGGGGTTCACTTCGCGGTCGTTCCATGTGCTCACGATCATGAGATCTGCGCGGATGGCTGCGGCCGCGCGCGGCATCGATCCCCCGAACGCCCTGGTGATATCCACGGCCATGATGGCCTGAGCTTGGCTGATCCGATCATGCGGTTCAAGGCGAAGCTCGTTGAGGGCGGCAAGCGGATTCAACTGCAACAGCACGCGCCTGGTCCGCGTCCATGCAGGATCCTGCAGCGACGCGATGCCCTCACTCCAACGCTGCCGATCGTCGAGCTGCAACTGCGGTGAGCCGACAATCGAAACCGCCTTGTCCATGAACTCCGGATGGGCGATCGTCCACTGGAAGACCTGCATACCACCCATCGAGATCCCCACGACCGCGCGTAAATGGGTCAACTGCAGGATCCGAGTGACAAGCAGGTACTGACTCTCGACGACATCGGCGATCGTAAACACGGGGAAATCCTTGTCACGTTGCCGCGTGCTCGTCGACGGTGAGGTGGATACGCCGTTACCGAACGCGTCCACCGTGATGACGTGATACGTAGAGGTGTCGACGAGCTTTCCCGGACCGATCTGGCGCGCGAGCTGTCCGCTGGTCCCTTGGTACCACGGCGCGACGAGCACCGCGTTGGATCTCGAGGCGTTGAGCTGTCCAGCCGTCCGGTAGCCGACAATCGCATCCGCGATGACCTCGCCGCTTTCAAGTCTGAAGTCGCCCAGGTGCGCGAACTGCTGGTGTGGTGCACCGGTGAAGACGCTGGGCATCAACGCCGCGAGCGAGGCACCGACGGCGCCTACGGCGCCGATCGCCCAGGCATACCGTCGACCCCGATGACGCGAAATGCGAATGGCACCGAGCTCTTCACTGCCTGTCACGGCAGCCCGTTCGACAAAAGGGCGTTGAGCTGCTGCACGCTGCTGACGCCAATGAGCGACACAGAGACCCCTTCCAGTCGACTGACGAACTGCAGCGCGAGCTGGGTGAGGTTGCCGCCGCTGTCGGCCGCCGCTTTCCGGTACCGCTCGATCTGCGCAGCCTTTGCCGCGGTTTCATCATCCGACTGACAATACGTCCGAATGTCGATCGCCGACGCGTCTTTGACGAGCAGCCCATTTGCCAGGCATTCACGCGCGATGACGCCGACGCCTTGTTGATGCGCCTTCACCGCTACCGGGGCTGCGCTGCGTTCCAGCAGGTTGATTGCGAGCTGAAGAGACGACACGCCCGGATAGCGGAGCGCGGCGAGCGCGGCATCAATCCCGTCGCACGAAATGCCGTAGTGGCGAATCTTGCCCTCTTTCTTGAGCGCCTCGAGCGTCTGGAGCCAGTCGCCGGTCTCGACGACCTCGGTCGTCGGACTATGCAGCTGGAACAGATCGAGTCGGTCCGTTCTCAGCCGGCGGAGGCTCGCCTCGAGCGCGCGCCGAAGGTACGCTGGTGAGAAATCCTGGGCGAGCGCGCCGCGGACGCTGCCTGGCAGGTGGTGTCGCGACAGCCCGAGCAGCCTGATTACGGGACGGACGAGCGGCTTCACGCGTGACACGAGCCTGCGCCGGGACGGCAGCACGTAGCCAGCCTTGCTTGCGATCACGATCTCGTCACGCCGCCGCTGGAAGGTGCGTCCAAGGAGTGTCTCGCTCTCGCCCTGACTGTAGATGTCGGCCGTGTCGTAGAAGTTGATGCCGGCATCGAACGCAGCCGACAGAAGACTGACGAACTCCGCCGGTTCGCGTTTGAAGATGCCGCCGATCCGCGCGCAGCCGAGGCCGAACTCCGACACGTGCAGATCGGTGCCGCCGAAACGGCGCATGCGGATGTGAACGTCGGGCGCGTCAGTCACGCCCAACATTCCTCCCTGGCGCTTTGGTGAGCGAGGCTTGGCGGTCTCAAGATATGCACGTCATTCTCCGGGCGATCGCGACAATGGTATCCTCACTAGCAGGCGTGCACACCGAATCTCGCTCCCAGAGTGACGACGCGATCGTGGTCGTCGGAAGCGGTCCGACCGGCGCCGCCGCGTCGCTGCTCCTGACCAAGGCCGGCCTCAACGTCATTCTGCTCGAGGCAGGATTGCCACAGACGGCATTGGGTGTCACCGCTCGCGTCGCGGGGCATACGGTGTTGCGCCTGCATCGGACGCTTCCGATTCGTTCCGACGACGTTGTGATCACGGGTGACCCGGGGACCGTGCTGTTCGAAGACGTCTCTCCGGGTGGGCTGACCAACCACTGGAGCTGCGCCGTACCCCGATTCTCCCAGAACGACTTTCTCGACGCACGTCGTGCCGGCCAGGCGTACGAGTGGCCCATCGAGTACGACGATCTCGTTCCCTGGTACGAATGGGTAGAGCCCCTTCTCTGCATCTCGGGTTCCCCGACCGATGTACCGCAGCTGCCGGCCGGAAGAGTGCGCAATTCTCGGGTGCTTGGGCGAACCTGGAAGCCCATCGCCGAGGCCGCCGAACGCGAGGGTCAGGGCGTGGTGGCGGTGCCGTATGTGTATGGTGCCCGAACGACCTTGACGTTCAGCGGCACCGTGTTCAACTCGTTCGTTCGCCTGGTGAAACCGGCTCGCCGTTCCGGCCGTTTGACAATCCGGTTCGGGGCGCGGGTCACGCAGCTCGTGTGGTCGGGCATCAGCAAACGCGTCGAGGCGGTCATGGTGTTCGACCCCCGCACTGGCGCGACCGACCGGATCCGCTGTCGCGCCGTCGTACTCGCGGCCGGCGCCATCAACACGACGAAGATTCTGCTGCAATCAGCCCCCCACGATTTCCCAGACGGCCTCGGGAACGCACATGGCGTGCTCGGACGCTATCTTCACGACCACCCGCTTGGCAAACTCGAAGTGGACATGGCGTCGCCGCTTGGCTTCCATCCAGCCGCATGCGTGACTCGCTTGCCACTTGATCGAACGGATCCTTTATATGCGGCGGCCTGCCTGCAATGGTCCAGTGCCAGCCTGCTGGCTCGCAGCGTCCTGGCTGGGCATCCGGGCCGGTTGACGTCGGCCGGATTCAATATCTTCGGGACCATGGCTCCATCGAGGGATAATTTTGTCGCTCTCAACTCATCACGGGCCTGCTCCGATGGCACTCCCGGGCTGACCCTCAATATCCATCACCCGCCGGAAGCGGCAAGTACGCTGGTGGCCGCGCGCGATCAGCTGATCAGCCTGTTGAACTCCGCCAACCTGCGGCCTCGTACGCGGCTGTGGGTGATTGATCCGGTTGGCACCGCGGTGCACTATGCGGGAACATGCCGGATGCACTCGTCCCCACAGTTCGGAATGCTCGACCGCTGGAGCCGACTGCACGCCGTGCGCAACGTCGTCGTCGCCGACTCCGCTGCGTTTACTACCGGGCCCGAAAAGAACCCTGTCCTCACGGCCATGGCGCTCGCGGCGCGTGCGAGCCAGCGCTTGGCCGACGATCTCCGCGCTGGCAACCTCTAGAGTAGTGGGAAGCGCTTTCAGTTCCGCGGTGATGCGCGTTTTTATCGCCCTGCAGATCATCCAGTCGCCTTCACGCCGTGCCCGACGTGGTCGTTGCTGACTCGGCGGCGTTCACCGGCGGTCCGGAGAAGAACCCCGTCCTGACTGCGCTGGCCCTCGCCGCGCGAGCCAGAGTCTCGTCGACGATATGCGATCCGGGACACCATCTGAGGAAGACACTACGGCGACGCCCGGCTGTGCAGCGGCACCGCATTGAGATTAGTTGCGGGCGCCAGCGACGCATACACCTGCGCCACGTCCGTCGCCAGGCGTTCGGCGGTGAAGCGGGCCTCGACCTGACGCCGCCCGTACTCGCCCATGCGCGTGCGTATCGCGGAGTCGCGGAGCAGCGTCCGGAGATTCGCCGCCAGGCCCTCCACGTCGCCGGGGGCCGAGAGCAGGCCGCTCTTGCCGTGCTCGACGATTTCGAGCGTGCCGCCGTTCGAGAGGGCAAGGACCGGCTTCTTCATCGCCATCGCTTCCGTGAAGACGAGCCCGAACGGCTCCTCGTCCGACGGCAGCGCGAAGACGTCGGAGGCCGCCATGACGTTTGGCATGTCCGAGCGCAGGCCGGTGAAGATGACGTTCTCCGACGCCCCGAGATCCGCCGCGAGCTTCGTCAACTCCTCGGTGAAGCTCTCCTTCATCGCCTGCCGATCGTCGGCGCCGATGATGAGCAGGCGGATGTCTGGAAACTCCGAGCGTAGAGCAGCCACGCTCCGTACGGTTTCAGCCTGTCCCTTGCTGCGAAACAGACGCGCGGCGCACGCGATCACCGGCGCCCCCGCAGGAATCCCGAGCTCCTTCCGAACGCCGGTTCCCTCGAGCCGATAATCCCATCTCGGCAGGTCGATCGCGTTCAGCACGGCATGGACCTTTGCGCGATCGTAGCCGTAATCCACGAGCGACTTCGCGACGAACTCCGAGACGCCGATGAGCGCGTCCGCCTGACCCATGGCCCACCGGATCGATCCGCTCAGCCAGTCGGCGCATTTCAAGTGTGCGTGCACGATGGACTTCGCGCCGGTCATCTTGCCAAGGATCACGCAGGCGATGGCGTCGCGCGGGCGATCGGTCGAGTGGATGACGGAGATGCCCTGGGAACGGATGTAACGAGCGAGAGACAGAAACCCAACGGCCGTCGGGACGAGGCGAACGGCTCGCAGGGCCTTGCCGGCGAGCGAGAGGCCGTCCAGCGTGGGCCCGAAGTCCGATTCGCGGAGTTGGATGTCCGGAATCGCTTCCAGCGCGCTGTAGCCCTTCGTGCGCGCGTCCGGCGGGCAGGCGGAGCAGGCCACGTGCACGTCGAAGCGCGCCCTATCCAGGCTCCGCACGATGAGCATGTGGATGAACGTGTCCGCCCCCGGCTGCTCGGCCGAGCTCACGAACAGCACGCGAGTGGGCGGGCTTGGAATCTGC
This sequence comes from uncultured Acidobacteriota bacterium, assembly GCA_963771395.1. Taxonomy (GTDB): domain Bacteria; phylum Acidobacteriota; class Vicinamibacteria; order Vicinamibacterales; family 2-12-FULL-66-21; genus DATBJJ01. Next base: position 464,595 of record CAVYTY010000014.1, read on the forward strand.
GCGGCGGGCATATCGGTTCGTAGTGGCAAGAGCTGTGCCGTGGCCGGGTGTCCTTCAGTCCAGTCCGAGGCCTGCAGCGGCGCGTATTCACGCGGGGATCAACCTTGACTCGTCTCTCTAAGCGTAAAGGCGTCGGTATGTAGGAATCAAGCTGCGATAATGCCTTCCCATGCAGCTTCGCCGCACCACATACTTGGCGCTCTGGTCGCGTCCCGTCAGGTCGATTCTAGGCCGTGTGCCCGTCTTTCGACGAGTTTATGACGGGTGGTCCAGGCGCCACCCTGTGGACGCCGCCTACGGCATTGATACGAGCGGTGTGGTCCCGGCCGGCGAGTGCGCGCCAGACGCGGCCCTGGCGCGCCATATGAGCCCCTACGCGGGGTCCCAGCCGAGCATCGTCCGCGCGAGCCTCGCGCTGCTGCCGGATCACCGGGATTACGCTTTTGTTGATCTCGGGTGCGGAAAGGGGCGCCCGCTGGTGCTCGCGTCGGAACTCCCGTTCGCGCGCGTTCTGGGCGTGGAGATCTCGCCGGCGCTGGCCGCGATCGCCCGTGCCAACGCGGAGGTCATAGCCGCGGCACACCCTGATCGGACTCTGATCGAAGTCCACGTCGGCGACGCGAGCGCCGCGCCGATTCCTGGCCGGCGCGTCGTGTACTACATGTATCACCCGTTCGATCGCTCGCTCGTGCAGATGCTGGTCGACAGCCTCGAACGCCATCTCGACTCCGGCGTGGAGCATGCGTTCTTCGTCTACTACAACCCAGTGCATGGCGACGTGCTCGATCGCTCACCGCGCTTCAGCCGATGGTCGGCGGCGATGCTGCCGTACGCGGCCGAGGAGCTCGGCTACGGACCCGATGTCGTGGACTCGATCGTGATCTGGCAGACGAAGCCAGCGCCGTATGCCGCGCGTCCCGGCGCAAGCCGTCGTATCGACGTCGCCGCATCGGGATCGAGCGCCCGACTTGAGGTGTGAACGAATGTCGGCGTCAATGCTCGACCATGTCCCGGACGGCACGCATTACCGCGACGAAATTTGGCTCACTCCATACCATTTCGCCGTGATCGCCTGCCGACAGACGACGAATGGATCCGTAGTTCGAGCGTCTGGCGAAGTCGTGCACGACTTCATCCTGAATGCGACCGAGGTCGCCGAGGGGCGTCATGTCACCGGCCAGGACGATGAGATGAAGGTCGCTCAGTCCTCCGGCGGCGGCTACCTGCCGGTTGGTGCGCGCGGTCGCCAGGCAGTCACGGGTGACTGCCCACCAGTGCCGGAACCGCCGCTGCGTGGCCAGCGCCTTCTGATGCGGCAGGCTGACGTCTCTATCGCTGAAGCTCTCCATCCACGCAGATGCGCGCTTGATCCCGAATAGCGATCGTACTGACTCCGACATCAACCAACGCGCGTAGCTGCGCGCGCGCCAAGGGCTCGTCGTACGTTCTTCGAGCTCCGGCAGGTACGGGTCCAGCAGAATCAATGCGGAGACGCGCTGCCGGTAGCGTCCCACATAGACGCGCCCCAACGACGCGGCCGATGAGAACGCGACAAGCACGACGGGCCGGCGGATACCGAGGGCACCGAGCAGCGCTGCCAGTTCGTCAGCCTGTTGCTCGGCGTCGTACGCCGACCCGCGGCTGAAGCCCGATCCGCCACGGTCGTAGGTCAGCGTCGTGGCGAACGTCGACGCTTCAATCTGAGCGCGGTCGAACTGCTCGAGCGTCGCGGCCATGCCGCTCAGGAACACTACTGGCTCACCGCTCCCCGTGAGGCGATAGCGGATGCGAGTGTTCCCCAGCTCTACGAACGTGTCGCCGGCGGTGATGCGCCGCGCCTCGCGGACCTCGAGCCAGAGCTCCAGGGCGATCGCCGTTGCAAGCAAGACGATCGCGGCGGTGAGCGCGCGCGCAAGCCGCCGCCGCCACCGCCGGGTGCGAAGGAGCGTCGGGCCTGACCGAATCGGTCCGTGGGCGGGATTGATTGCCGAGTTAGCGAGCACGTCACCATTGTGCACCGCCCGACCGCGCAACCGAAAGCGTGTTGCGGATTGGGCAGGATCACCCGGATCAACGGCCGGCGCGATTCGCCTGGATCAGAGGTCGCGCGAGACGCCCGGAGAGGCCGCGAGTGACGACCGGCGCGCCGACGGAACATTCGCCGAATGATCGGGCGCCTGCTCGAGACGAGAGGCGATCTGCTGGAGCGAATCGAGCAGCAGCAGACGAGGGCTGATCCTCCGTCCTGTTTCGCGCTCGATCCGTTCGAGGACCTGGAAACAGAGGAGCGAGTAGCCGCCCAACGAGAAGAAGTTGTCGTGGACGCTCACGCGCTCGACCTCGAGGGCCTGCTTCCACAACCGCGCGAGGAGCACCTCCATCGTCGAATGCGGCGGCACGTGCTCGTCGGTGCGAGCCTCGACATTCAGCGTGGTCGTGTCGAGCTCGCCGGCCTTCGTACGAGGGATGGCATCGATCTCGATGAACGCGCGAGGTACCATGCGGGCCGGCAGGATCTGCTTGAGATGACGCCGCAGCTCCGTGTTCGTATACGCCTGGCCGTCAGTCGGTACAACGTAGGCGATCAGGCGTCCAGGCCCGAGGCCGCGTGACTGCATGATGACCGCGGCATCCGCAATCGATCGGTGCTGCCGCAGCACCGCGGCGATCTCTTCGAGGTTGACGCGGAAGCCGAAGATGTACGCTTCGTCCGTGCGCGCCTGCACGCGCTCGAGCCGCCCATCGCCTCTCCAGCGGGCGCGATTGCCCGTGCGATAGACCGGGTCGCGCCGGCCTTCGGCCGGCCTGACGAATCGTTCCTCGTCGCCTTGCAGCGGGTTCGCGTAGCCGAGCGGACCGTCGCTGACGCCGACACAGAGCTCGCCGACGAGACCGACGGGAACATCGCGCAGGTTGCGATCGAGGATGCGCACGTGGGCGCCGGGAAGCGCGCGGCCCAGCAGACCCGCGGCCTCGCTGCCCTGCAGTCTGTGGAGCGTGGACCAGATGCCTGCCTCGGGGAATCCCTGTGCGAGCCAGGCGGACGCTGTCCGCGACGTCAGTTCCTCGATCAGCTCGGCATCCGGAAGGCTCCCGATGCAGACGACCTTCAGCGATCGCCAGCAGTGCGGCACCGCGGAAAGCATCGCGCGCCAGAGCATCGTCGAGCCGACGAGAACCGTCACCGACTGCGCGGCGTCCGCCAGCAGCTCCGGATCGGCCGCGACGTCGTCTTCGGCGATGACCAGCCGCGCGCCGACGGTCAGCGGCGTGACGAGCTCGATGACGGACGAGTCGAGCGAGGGCGGCAGGATCGCGAGTGCGATGTCATCGCGCGTCATCACGAGCGTGTGCGCGAGGCTCGTGACCGCGCGCGCGAGCTCACGATGCGAGAGCGCCGCACCGCGCAGTATCCCACTTTCATTGGCGGTGTAGAGGAGGCAAGCCACGTCGGCCGCCGGCCCGGTGCTCCTCACGGTTCGCGCGTCGTCGGCGAGACACTCCCCGACGTTCAGCGCCAACGGCGAGCCGCTCGGCAGGCGATGGCGCAATTGCTCCGTCGTCAGCGCGAGGCTCGCAGCCGAATCGCGGAGAACCCCGGCCAGGCGGTTGGGCGGATCCTCGGGATCGAGGCTCACCCACGTGGCCCCGGCTTTCATGACGCCGAGCAGCGCGGCGACGAGGTCCGCGGATCTGTTGATGAACACCGCGACGCGCGATCCCGCGCCGACGTTGCAGCCGCGCAACTGTCCGGCGACCGCATCCGCACGGCGATTGAGCTCGGCATACTCGATCTGCGCGTCGCCGTCGACGATCGCCACCGCTCTAGGCGTGCGCGCCGCCTGTTCCTCGAACCGCGTGTGAACAGGCACGGTGCGCGCCGGCTCCGCCGTGAGCGCACCGAGGTCCTGAATCAGGGAGCGCTCTTCACTCGTCAGCAGCTCCAGCTCGGCGACGCTCTTGCCTGGATGTCGCGAGACGTCGGCGACGAGCGTCCGGAAGCGTCCGAGGAAGCGGTGCATCGTCGCGACCTCGAACAGCTCTCTGCTGCACGAGAGTGTTACCGCCAACCCGTCGGTCGTTTCGAGCACCTCGAGCCTGAAGTCGGCATCGGACGTCGCCGGCAGCACGGCCAGCGGCTGCACGCCCAGGCCGCCGAATTCCTTGGGGCTCTCTCTGACGTCCTGGTACGTGAAGAAGGCGCGCAGGATCGGTGCGCGCACGTCCACGTCTTCGAGCGGCAGTTCCTGGTGGCTGAACGCGTCGAGCGTCATGTCGCGCAGTTGCGACAGCAGATCGGCGAACGTGGCGCCGCGATCCAACCGGCTGCGCAGCACGAGCATGTTCACGAACGACCCGAGCAAATCTTCCGTCTCGGGGCGCGTGCGGGCGCGCACCGGCGTGCCGACGATGATCTCGTCCTGCCCGGTGATGCGGTGCAGCAGCACGCAGAACGACGCGAACATGACGGTAAAGAGCGTCGTCTTGGCCTCCCGCGCGATCGACATCAGCGCCGCGACCTCGTCGTGCGAGAACGAGCCCTTCACGTGCGCGGCGATGCGCGTGAGCTCTTCGGGCCGCTGAAAGTCCGATGGGATCTCGAGGACCGGCAGGTCGCCGGCGAGCTGCGCTCGCCACCACGCACGCTGATCCGCGCTGTCGGGGCCGGTCAGCCATTCGCGCTGCCACTGCGCGAAGTCGGCATACGAGACCGGCAGGGCCGGCAGCGGCGACAGCGCGCCTTTGACGAACGCGTTGTAGAGCGCCGCCAGCTCGCGCAGGAAGATCGCGAACGACCAACCGTCCCAGATCAGGTTGTGCGGAAGGACGAACAGGACGTGCTCGGTCTCGTCGAGGCGAATCAGCGTCGCGCGAAACAGAGGCGCCGACGAGATGTCCAGCGGCGCCGCGATCTCGCGATCGAAAAAGACACGCAGCGCGGCATCGCGATCGGCGACGGGCCGATCGCGGAGATCGCGATGCCCGATGGCAACGCTCGCGTGCGGCGCGAGCTCCTGGAAGGGAATGCCATCACGGACGACGATCCGCGTGCGGAGCGTGTCGTGGCGCGATACGATCACGGCCAGGCTGCGCTCGAGCGCGGCCGGATCGAGCACCCCGCTCAGGCGCCACGCGCACGGCATGTTGTGGACGACGCGCTGATGCGGGTCCATCATCTCCAGCAGCCACATGCGCTGCTGCGACACTGACAACGGCCGTGGTCCGGCATCGGCGTGATGCGGGATGCTGCGATCAGATCGCTCGGGCGTGCGCGGCAGCGCGTCGACCGCGAGCGCGAGCCGGGCGATCGTGGAGGCTTCGAAGAACGTCCGGAACCTGACCTCGATACCGTGATCGCGGCGCAGCCGCGCCAGGACCTGCGACGCCAGCAGCGAGTGGCCGCCGAGCGAGAAGAAGTCCTCGGTGACGCTCACCTGCTCGATTCCCAGCACCTGTTGCCACAGCGCGGCGAGCAGCGCCTCGGTCGGCGTGCGCGGCGCGACGAATGGCCCGCTCTGGCTGCGCGTTCCCGCAGGCGCGGGCAACGCCCTGCGATCGACCTTGCCGCTTGGCGTCAAGGGCATCGTCTCGAGACGAACGAAGGCCGCCGGCACCATGTAATCGGGAAGCGTTCGCAACACATGCGTGCGCAGCACGGCCGCCGCGGGCGCGGCGCCGTGAGAAGCAACGATGTAGGCGACGAGGCGCCGGTCGCCCGGACGATCCTCGCGGGCGATGACCGCGGCCCGGGCCACGCCTTCATGACGGCCGAGCACGTCTTCGATCTCGCCGAGCTCGATTCTGAAGCCGCGGACTTTGACCTGATCGTCGTTGCGTCCCAGGCACTCGACGACACCGTTGTTCAGATACCGCCCGAGGTCGCCGGTGCGGTACATCGGGCGAGACGGATCGAACGGGTCGGGGAGAAAACGTTCGGCCGTCAGCTCGGGGCGGTTCAGATACCCGCACGTCACGCCGCTGCCGGCAATGTACAGCTCGCCCGGCACGCCGACGGCGACCGGCTGCCTCCGGTCGTCGAGGACGTAGATGCGGGTGTTCGCGACCGGCGTGCCAATCAGGATCCGCTCGACCGGACGCTTGACCTCCCAGAACGTCGACCACACTGTCGTCTCGGTCGGGCCGTAGCCGTTCCAGACGCAGCCCGCGCGCTCGACCAGCTCGCGCGCGAGATCGCGCGGCATCGCTTCACCCGTGCAGATGGCCGTCAGCCCTTCGCCCCCGCTCCAGCCCGCATCGATCAGCAGTCGCCAGGTGGACGGCGTCGCATCGACAAACGTAACGCCCGCATCGCGGATCACGCGCAGCAGCTCCACACCGTCGGACGCCACGGCGCGTGAGACGATGACGATGCGCGCGCCGACGGTGAGGGGCAGAAGGATCTCGGAGACCGCGATGTCGAAGGACAGAGTCGTGATCGCCAGGACGACATCATGCGCGGCAAGCCCGGGCCGGCGCGCGACGCTGGCGAGCAGGTTCACGACCGAGCGGTGCGGGACGAGCACGCCCTTGGGCACGCCGGTCGAGCCGGACGTGTAGATGACATACGCGACGTTGTCGGGTGTCGCGCTCGATGGGTCGATCCCAAGGTTGGTGTCGTCCTGCGCGGCGATGCTCGGGTCGTCGATGAAGAGCACGCGCACGCCTTCGGGGATCGCGACCAGGCCCGCATGCCCCCGCTCGGTGATGAGCACCGTCATCCCGGAGTCGGCAATCATGAACGACACGCGATCCGCCGGGTACGAGGGATCCAGCGGCACGTACGCGCCGCCGGCTTTCAGCACCCCCAGCAGGCCGGCGAGCATGTCGATCGATCGGTCGACGCACAGGCCGACGAGCGTGTCATTCGCCACACCGAGCGCCCGCAGCTGCCGCGCGACTTGATTCGCCCGGCGGTTGAGCGCGTCGTAGGTGAGCGTGCGGCCCTCGAACTCCGCGGCGGTCGCCCCAGGCGTGCGACCAACCGTAGCCTCGATCAGCTGATGCACGCAGGCATCGGGCACGTCGGCCCCAGTGCGGTTCCATTCATCCATCAGGCGCAAATCGTCGCTCCCGACCCACGACAACGCGCCAATTTCTGCGTCGGGGCTGACGGCGATAGCGGTCAGCAGCTGCTCAAACGCCCGTAACCAACGGCCAACTGTCGTGCGGTCGAGCAGGTCCGCGTTGTACTCGCACGCAATGCCGAACTCCGCACCCGTTCGAGCGATCGACACGGATAGATCGACGATGTCGATGACCAGACTGGAATCGATGGCCACACTCCATGCGGGAAGCCCGTCCACGGCGGGGCTCGTAGCCTTCAGCAGCTCCCGAAACGACTGCGATGCCGTGAGCTGAGACCGTACCGGGACCCGGCCCCTGAGCGCCGGGGGAGCCTCCGGTCGATCGACGCCGACGGTGACGGTAATGTCGGTCTGGCCGGTCAGGCGGTGCAGCAGGACATGGAACGCGGACACGAGAACCGCTGCGAGCGCTGCGCGTTCCGTCGACGCGGCTTTCCCCAGCCGTGCCATCAGTTCCATGTCGAGACAGATCGTCTCGGTGCCGGGCCGGAAGTCGCGGTAGGTTGAACGGTCGCGATCGGTCGGCAGGTTGAGGAACGGGATCACGTCTGTCAATGCGCCCGCGGTGGGACGGGTTCCTATGGTCATCGGCCGAGCTGCTTAACCCCCGACTCAAACGAACGACTGCCTGGGCGTCAAAAGGATACCTGCGTGAGCGTGTGTCGACGAGACCAACTGTTTACTGGTCGGTCTCTTAGGGTATCCGACCACCGGACGGCAAGCCGTCCGCGATCAGCAAAGTTGAGTCCACCCTTGGGTGCTTGTGGCTAACTTTAGTGGGTGGTCAATCACCCGCTGGCAGAAGGCGCAGGAATTGACTATGATTTTCGGACACAAACCCGTAGTCGTCATGGATTCTACTGAGCCACACTTCTTCGGCAGCTCCGAGCGACAACTGTTCGGAGTATACCATGTGCCCGGTGGTCGCCCCCGAGCCCATGGCGTGCTGATCTGCGCGCCCGCCCCGCAGGAATACATGCGATCGCACATGGCGTTGAGGACACTGGCGGCCCTGCTCGCTCGTGAAGGGTTCCACGTCCTTCGATTCGATTATTACGCCACCGGCGACTCAGCTGGCGAGTCGTCCGAAGCGGAACTGTCCGAGTGGCGGGCGAATATTGTCGCCGCCAAGGATGACCTTGTCGAATGTTCTGGCGCAAAGCGGATCTCGGTCATTGGCCTGAGGCTCGGCGCCACCTTGGCCGCGACCACTCCGACGGATGCCGTCAATCTCGTGATGTGGGAGCCTGTCGTCAATGGTGACGCATACGTCAACGAGCTGCGGAGCCTTCACCAGCGGCAGTTCATGCGATCGCTCTTTCCGCCGCCGCTACCTGCGCCGGGCGAGGGCGGCACCATCCTCGGGATGCCGCTCTCGGCGAAGATGGAAGCGGAATTGCGGGCAATCGACCTGGTGTCGCAGCCGGATCTACACGCTCAGCACGTCGCGCTCGTAGTATCCGAAGATCGGCCGGAGTATCGCAGTCTCCGCGCGCGATGGCAGGACTCGTCGTTGAGCACATCGTCGACGGAGTTCTGCCACGTATCCACGGAGCCTCAGCCCGATCAGGAGGAAGCCATGCTCCTCGTGTCGAGCGGCGTGCTTCAGTCGATGGCGTCTGTGCTGACGAGGAGAGCGGCGTGACCGAACGCGTGCATACGTTCGGGTCTCATCGCGGACTCGTAGGCATCGTCACCGAGCCATCCGGCGACGAGGCGAGGCCAGGCGCGCCCACGCTGATCTTCTCGAACATCGGGCTCAATCATCGCGTCGGTCCAAATCGGCTCTACGTCGAGTTCGCGCGCAAGCTTGCGGCCAGCGGATTCCGGTCGCTCCGCTTCGACTTGTCGGGCTTCGGCGACAGCAAGCCCCGGCGCGGCGGCGGCACCGATATCGAACGCGCCACGTTCGACACGCGCGAGGCGATGGACTTTCTCGAAAAGCGCGGGATCGAGCGCTTCGTGCTCGTGGGCCTCTGCTCGGGGGTCGACAGCGCGCACCGCGCCGCGCTCCAGGACGAGCGCGTCGTCGGCACGATCTTCATCGACGGGTACACGTATCGCAATGCCGGCTTCTGGTTGCGCTTCTGGACCGTGCGCAACGCGCAGCCCGCGCGCTGGCGGCGATTCGTGCGTGTGCGGCTCGCGCGGCTCCTCGGCAAGCGGCCGCTCGGCGATATCGACGATCTCCCCGTCATCTTCGAGCGCGAGTACCCGACGCGCCAGGAGTTCGCCACCGATCTCGCGGCCCTCAGCGCCCGGTCGCTGAAGATGCTGTTCGTCTACACCGTCAACGAGGACGGGATCCTACAACTACAAGAACCAGTTCCATGACACGTTCGGGTACCGTGACAAGGTCGACGTCGAGTTCTACACGCACGCCGACCACGTGTTTTCGACCGAGGTCCAGCGAGCGCGTCTGCTTTCGCGATTGGTTCGGTGGCTGGACGACAGGTTCCCGCGCCTGCCTTACGTCTCAGGCGATCAGAATGCCAGCGAAGCCACGCAACAGGTCTCGCGGCCGGCCATTTATTTCGCGGCGCCAGCGGCCGTCTTCAGCTGCGCCCGGATCCTCTGGTTCGTCACGGAAACCAACCTCCTCGGCGTCTAGTCGGGCCCTGTCGATCCGCAGGACCAGCGAAAGGCCGCCAGTCGCAGCAGATCCCGACGGGCCAGGCATGCCCCGCCGCTCATCCAGTCGGCGCACAGAAGGTGGGCGGGTATGACCGATTTCGCACCAGTCACCTTGCCAAGGAGCACGGTCAGAGGCGAGGATAGATGTAGCGGACGGCGGCAACGTACAGCAGGTTGAAGACCGTGATCCAAATCACCGTCAACTGGATTCCGCGCCGAGGACTCTTGACACGAGCCGTGACCATCGGGATGGCAATGATGGCGATGACGCACGACAGGAGCAGCAGCTTGGCCATAAAGATAGACTACGCGTGGTACTCCACCCAAGGCCAGATCCGGTCGGCCTCGGGGACCGCAGCGTGACGCACCGGCACTCTTAGGGCTTTCGACCGACGCCGACCACACGTAAGAATAGTTGCCCCTCGTTAGTTCTCCGGGACAGTTGCAATCGCTGTTCCGTGCAGAATCCGCACGTTTTCCCATGCAGCCTTGACAGAATGTTCAGAAGGGCACTATAAGAGCGACTTCTGTCTTATGATAAATTAGTCGCTCATGTTACCCACCAAGCTCGTCGGCGCTAGCCCCGCCATGGTTACCCTCCAGGAGGAGATTCACTACGCGGCCAAGTGCGACGCGAAGGTCCTGGTCACCGGAGAGAGCGGGGCCGGAAAAGAGATCGTCGCCCGCCTCATCCACGCAGCGAGCGTCCGCAGCCGGTCGCCGCTGGTCACCGTCAATTGTGCGGCGCTCTCCGAGACGCTCCTCGAAACCGAATTGTTCGGCCACGTGCGCGGCAGCTTCACGGGCGCCTATCGGGATCGACTCGGCGCGTTCGAGCAGGCGCACCGCGGCACGGTCTTCATGGATGAGATTGGAGAGACGAGCCCGCGCATGCAGGGGCTGCTGCTCCGATTCATGGAAACGGGAGAGATCCAGCGCGTCGGTTCCGATCAGGTCCAGACCCGCGTGGATGTCCGGGTCATCGCCGCGACCAACCGCGTGCTCGTCGACAGCGTCGCCAACAAGACCTTTCGCGAGGACCTGTACTACCGGCTGAACGTCATCCACATTCGCGTTCCGCCGCTGCGCGATCGGGTCGAAGACATCCCCGTGCTCCTGCGGTTCTTCCTCGATCAGTTCGCCAAGCAGTATCAGGTGGAGTCGCCGGCGCTCTCGGCAGAGGCGCTGCAGACCCTTACGGATCACCCGTGGCCGGGCAATGTTCGCGAGCTGAAGAACGTCGTCGAGCGGCTGGTCGTACGGGCCAAGGACGGCGAGATCGGCCGCGACGACCTGCCGCTCGAGGTGCTTCGTTCGGCGCCCGCGCGTTCAGGCGTCGCCGTCGACGCCGGCGACGCGGCCGGCTGCCGACATGCTGTTCGAGCGGATGGTGAACGGCGGGGAGTCGTTCTGGTCGTGCGTCTACGCGCCGTTCATGGCGCGTGACCTCACGCGCGACGATCTGCGGACGATCGTCAGGAAAGGACTGGAGCGGACGTCGGGAAACTACAAGGTGATGGTCGAGCTGTTCAACATGCCGGCCGACGACTACAAGCGGTTTCTGGGCTTTCTTCGCAAGTACCAGTGCCACATGCCGTTTCAGCAGTTCCGATCTGCCGCCACCAGCCGCGACGCCGGGAGGTCCGGGCTGGCACCGCCAGGCCGGATGGCCGCCTCAGCCTGAGGAGCCTCTGAGGAATAATTCGCCGTGGCTCGGGGTCTCGTAATATCGCGAGGTCGGCTCTGCTAGTTCGCGGGTCGAGGCTCTAATTCGCAGGTCGGGGATCGAGCAGCTTCAGCAGCTCGCCGCTCACGACCGGCTTGACGAGGTAGGTGGCGCCGATCTGTTCCGCGTCCGCCCTCAGCACCGGATCGTCGAAACCTGAGAAGACGATCAGCCGCATGTTCGGGTACATGTCTCGAGCCATGACCGCGAGCTGAAGACCGTTGAACGCCCCAAGCCGGACGTCGGTGATGAGCGCGTCGAACGGCTGGTCTTTGAGCGTCTGGCGGGCCCGTTCGAACGAGTCGCAGGCGACCACCGTCTGCACCGACTCCCGCAGCGATCGCTTCATCGCGTCCAGCAAACCAATGTCGTCGTCGACGATGAGCAGCCTGAGCTGCAGCGCGGAGCTGGCGGGGTTGGTGACAATCATGGCTGGTTCCAAGTGCTGGTGCGACGAGCCGCGTCTCCTTTTGCGGCTATATTACACAGTTTATGCGGTCCTGCAAGGTGATGTCGATCATTTTGTCAAGGCGAGCGTGCGGGGGGGCCGACGCGGCGCCCTGCTGCGGATAGGCTGGGTTCGTGGTTGTCGTCGGCTCCCCGCTCTTCGCACGGCACGTAACCCCGCCAGGGCACCCCGAGCGCGTGGAACGAGCGCACGTGCTCGACGCGATCGCCAGCCGGCGAAGCCAGCGTGGTGGCCGCACGATCGCAGCCACGGCCCGCTACGCGCGAAGAGCTGCTGCGCGTCCACACGCAGGCCCACGTCGACCGGATGGCGGCGACGGCCGGTCAGGCGGTCATGCTCGACCCGGACACGTTCACGTCGCCGGATTCCTACGACATCGCCCGGCTCGCCGCGGGCGCGACGATTCAGGCGGCGGTGCACGCCGTCACCGAGCGCGAGCCCGCCTTTGCGCTGGTGCGTCCGCCGGGCCACCACGCCGAACCGCATCGTGCGATGGGCTTCTGCCTCTTCAACAACGTCGCCGTCGCCGCGGCCGCGATGCTCGCCCGCGGTCTCGAGCGCGTGGCGATCGTCGACATCGACGTGCATCACGGCAACGGCACGCAGGCGATATTCTACGAGGAACCGCGGGTGCTGTACGTCTCGACGCACCAGTTTCCTTTCTATCCAGGCACGGGCGCAGCCGACGAGATGGGCGCGGGTGAGGGCCGTGGCTTCACGGTGAACGTTCCGATGGAGGCCGGGTCGACGGACGCCGACTATGCCCTGGTCCACCGCGAGGTGGTCGGACCCGTGCTCGAGGAGTTCCGCCCGGAGCTGATGCTGGTGTCGGCCGGGTACGACGCGCACGAACGCGACCCGCTCGCGTCGATGCGGATGACCACCCAGGGCTATGCCGAGACCGTCGGTCACTTGCGCGACGTGGCGGCACGGCACGGCGCGCTGGCCCTCGTCACTGAAGGTGGCTACGAACTGACGGCGCTGGCCGCCTGCATCGACGCGTCCATGGTGGCGATCGAAGACGCATCGTCTCCGACGGCGGTTCCCGGTGCGGCGCCACGCGGCGCACGCGCATCCGCGCAGGCCCGCGCGGCTCTGGCGTCCCTCTGGCGTGGACTATAATTGGCAGATCGTGCCCGACTACAAGCCCCAGACAATCGAGAAGAAATGGCAGGAACGCTGGCGGCGGGAGCGTGCCTTCGAAGTCACTGAAGACGACCCCAGGCCGAAGTTCTACTGCCTGGAGATGTTTGCCTACCCATCCGGACACGCGCACGTCGGACACGTCCGCAACTACATGATCGGCGACGTCGTCGCACGCATGAAGCGGATGCGCGGATTCAACGTCCTGCATCCGTTCGGATGGGACGCGTTCGGTCTGCCCGCCGAGAACGCCGCGATCAAGGGCGGCATGCACCCCGAGGCGTGGACGCTCGAGAACATCGCCCACATGAAAGGACAGCTCCAGCGCATCGGAATCAGCTACGCATGGGAGCGGGAGATCGCGACCTGCCTGCCGGACTACTACCACTGGAACCAGTGGTTGTTCCTGAAGATGCTGGAGCGCGATCTCGCGTTCCGCAAGCGCTCGAACGTCAACTGGTGCCCGAGCTGCAACACCGTCCTCGCCAACGAACAGGTCGTCGACGGCGGCTGCTGGCGGTGCGGCACGCCGGTGACGACGCGCGAGCTGGAGCAGTGGTTCTTCCGCATCACGCACTACGCCGACGAGCTGCTCGAGGCCGCCGACCGGCTGCCGGGCTGGCCAGAAAAAGTGCTGACGATGCAGCGCAACTGGATCGGGCGATCGGAGGGGGCGCGCGTGCGCTTCGCGCTCGACGACCAGGGACCGGGGATCAGGGGTCAGGGGCCTCGCCGTCCGACGCAGGGCTGTCGCCCTGATCCCGGATCCCTGATCCCTGGATCACATCGAGGTGTTCACCACGCGCATCGATACGATCTACGGCGCGAACTTCCTGATGCTCGCGCCCGGAGCATCCGCTCGTCCAGCAGTGGAGCACCAGCGGAGGACGGGCTGGTTTCGCGGAGATCGCTCAAGCGATTCCAGGCGCAGGACCGCACGGCGCGGATGACAGGGGAGATCGAGAAGGAAGGATTCGACACAGGGACGGACGGCAATCAATCCGTTCACGAATCGGCCCGTGCCGATCTGGGTCGCGAACTTCGTCCTCGGCGAGTACGGCACAGGTGCCGTGATGGGCGTGCCGGGACACGATCAGCGCGACTTCGAGTTCGCGCGCAAGTACAACCTCCCGATCACGATCGTCATCCAGCCTTCGCAGGAGGTCAAAGGCGCTCATGTCGCTGAGATTCTGCGTCGTTGACCGAGGCGTACGACGGTCCGGGAAGCCTGGTGAACTCCGGCGAGTTCGACGGTCTTTCGTCGCAGGAGGCCATCGAGAAGATGACGGCTGCGGCGGAGCAGCGAGGCATCGGCGAGCGGACCGTCCAGTATCGTCTGAAGGACTGGGGCATCTCGCGGCAGCGGTACTGGGGCACGCCGATTCCCGTGCTCTACTGCGAGAAGTGCGGCATGGTGCCGGTGCCGGCCGACGACCTGCCCGTTCTGCTGCCCAAAGACGGTCGAGTTCAGCGGGCGCGGCGATTCGCCGCTCGCGCAGATTCCCGAGTTCGTCAACGCGACGTGTCCCGACTGCGGCGGACCGGCGCGTCGCGAGACGGACACGATGGACACGTTCGTCGACTCCTCGTGGTACTTCTTCCGCTTCTGCGATCCGAAGAACGCGGAGCTGCCGTTCGATCCCGAGAAGGTCGGGTACTGGGGCCCTGTTGATTTCTACAGCGGCGGCGTCGAGCACGCCATCCTGCACCTGATCTACTCGCGCTTCTTCGCCCGCGTGTATCGCGATCTACGGCATGACGGTGATCGACGAGCCGTTCACGCGCCTGCTCACGCAGGGGATGGTGCTCAAGGACGGCGAGGTCATGTCGAAGTCGAAGGGGAACGTCGTCGATCCGGACGACATGATCCAGAAGTACGGCGCCGATGCGCTGCGGCTGTACGTAATGTTCGTCGCGCCGCCCGAAAAGGAAATCGAGTGGACGGACGCCGGACTCGAGGGCAGCTTCCGCTTTCTGGCGCGGGTGTGGCGCCTCGTTGATCAGCTGAGTGGAGCATTGGCAACGAGCGGTGCGGCAACGAACAAAGACGGGGCAGCCGGCAATGCGATTCCACCGGTCGGAGATCTCGCGCTGGACGACGCGGAGCGCGCGCTCCGGCGGAAGACACACGAGACGATTCGCCGTGTGACGCTGGATCTGGACCCGAGGGTGCACCTCAACACGGCGGTCTCTGCGCAGATGGAGCTCGTGAACGAGCTCTATGCTTTCTGCAATCGCGCCGGAATCCTGCGCGCGGGCCGCGAGACCGACCACGAGTCAGACTCTCGTGGGGCCCCCCGTGGGGACGACGTCCCAGCAGTCGGAGCGATCGATCGTCTGGCGACGCTCGCGGTGCTGAAGGAAGCGGTCGAGGCGCTCATCCTCATGCTCTCGCCCTTTGCCCCGCACATGTCGGAGGAACTGTGGGAACATCTGGGCCACATGGGCGGGGTCGTCGCGGCCGGCTGGCCGTCGTATGACGAAGCCGTCGCCAAGCCGGATCGAGATCGTCGTGCCCGTGCAGGTCAACGGCAAGCTGCGGGCGCGTTTGACCGTCGCGGCGGACTTGTCCGACGACACGCTCAGAGAGCTGGCGCTTGCCGACCCGCAGGTCGTGAAGCACCTCGAAGGGAAAACGGTACGAAAGATCGTCGTCGCCGGCGGCCAGGGCTCACGGCTGGTCAGTATCGTGGTGGGTTGATCTCAGTGAGCACAAGGATGACCAAGAGGCAAGCATATGGGGCGGGATCTGTCCGGTCGGTAACTCGCATTCTCGCCCTGGTCTTGCTCGTCGCACTCTCCGGCTGCGGTTACTCCCTGGCGGGCCGGGGCGCTTTCCTGCCCGCGCACATCAAGATTATCGGCGTGCCGATGTTCGTCAACAACACGCCGGTGTTCGAGATCGAGCAGAAGATTACCGCGAAGGTCCAGGCTGAGTTGATTGGGCGCGGAAGGTACGAGGTGAAGCCGAATCGCGAGGGAGTCGACGCGGTCCTGATTGGCGAGATCCTCGGGATCGCCGTCGCGCCGGCTGCCTTCAACGACCAGCAGCAGGCGACGCGCTATGCGGTGACGCTCGTGGCCAAGATCGAGTTCCGCGACCTGAAGACCGACAAGGTGCTCTGGGCCTCTCCGTCCATGGTGTTCACCGAGCAGTACGACGTCACCACGACGCAGACCGCGACGGACCCGAACGCGTTCCTCGGTCAGAACGTCAACGCGATGGAACGGCTGGCCTCGGAGTTTGCACGGACGGTGGTGAGCGCGATTCTGGAGTCGTTCTGATCTCAAAGCGCCCCATTTAGATGCCCGCTTCCACTCCCGCCGCCGTACGCCAGCAGATCGCCGCAGGCACGCCCGATCCTCTCTACGTCATCCTCGGTGACGACGAGGCGGAGATGTCGCAACTCGCGGCGGACCTCTCGAGCATCGTGGAGGATGAACTGCGCGCGTTCAACGTCGAGCGTATCTACGCGACCGACAAATCCTCGACCGCCGCGTCGATCGTCGAAGCGGCGCGCCAGTTGCCGATGATGTCCGCGAGGCGCGTAGTCGTCGTGCTGAGAGCCGAGAAGCTGCTGAAGCCGAGACGAAAGGCGAAGGCCGGAGAGGTGTCCGAGCCGGAAGACACGGGGCCGGGTCCCGATGTAAATGCGCTCGAGGAGTACGTCAAGAACCCGGTGCCGCAGACCGTCCTGGTTCTCGTCGCGTCAGACGCCGATCGGACGCGCCGCCTGTACAAGGCCCTCCAGAAGCAAGCCACCCTCGTCGAGTGCTGGGGACTGAAAGGCAGCAAAGACGCCAGGGTCGATCTCCGGCAGGTCGCGCGGCAAGCCGAGCAACTCGTACGGCAGACAGTGACCGGCGCGGGCCAGCAGATCGATCCGGCGGCCTCACGGCTCGTCGCCGAGCGTGCCGGCACCGACATCGCGCGCCTCCGCGGGGACGTCGAGCGCCTCTTGTTGTACGCGGCCGGGAAGCCCCGCATCACAGTGGCCGACGCCCGCGAAGTCGTCAGCGCGGAAAGCGCTCAGGACGATTGGGCGGTGACCAGCGCCATCCAGCGCGGCGATACGGCCGAGGCGCTCCGTCAACTCGGGTTGTCGCTTGATTCCGGCGCGGTTCCGTTCATGATTCTCGGACAGCTGGCGTGGTTCGTTCGCGAGAAGCTGCCGATGGTCGACGTACGACGTGTTCGACCGGCCCTCGAGTCGCTGTTTCGGACGGACCTCGACCTGAAGAGCTCCGGCGGCGATCCCCGCGTGCTGCTCGAACGGTTGGTTGCGGAATTGTCGGCCCAGTGAGTTTACGATCGCTGGAGCGTGTATCGGGGCCGGCCCTCTACAACGCTGCGAGAAGAATGATCCCGAGCGCGGCGCCGCATGCAAAGGCGACAGGATCCTTCAGGGCTTCGACAACAGGATCGTCGTGTAATAGACGACGCCCCGCCCGAAACCAGGTCCTCGTCAACCAGAACAGCAGCACGGGGCACAGCAGCCACAGCGCTTTGGGCCGGCGATAGAGGCTCGTCACATCGGGTGCGCTGACGTACAACGCCATCACGACGGCCGCCATGTAGCCGCTGCTCGTGCCAATCGCATGCATCCACATCGCGTCGTCGGCCGTGTAGCCGCGTCCCGGAGTGCGGCCGTTGCCGGCGAGCTCGGTGTACCGCTTGACAAAAGCGAGGCTCAGGAAGAAAAACAAAGCAAATGCCAGCAGCCATGTGGATAGCGGAATGTTGGCAGCGACGCCCCCCGCAACCAGTCGCAGGACGTAGAGGCCCGCGAGTACGAACACGTCGACGACGGGCTCTCGTTTGAGCCATGTAGAGTATGCCGTCGTGACGGCGATGTAGATCGCCAAAACGGCGGTCAGCTTCCACGACGCCGCCAATCCCGCAAGCAGCAACCCGCCCGACAGCAGAAATCCCGCAGAGGCTAGTCCGAAGGGAATACTGAGTTCGCCAGCTGCGAACGGCCGCTTCTTCTTGCGCGGGTGCAGCCTGTCGGCCTCGACGTCGAGGATGTCGTTGAGGATGTAGATGCCTGAAGCGCAGAGACTGAACGTTACGAACGCGAACACGGTGGCAGTGGCCGGACCTGCGTGGAACAGATCGTGGGCCGCGATGAGCGGCGCGAACACCAGGACGTTTTTGGCCCACTGATGCGGCCGCATAGCGCGCGCAAGCGCCAGTAGGCGCGTGTCCGGCGACGCGACGGCTCGTTCAACATAGGAGATGGACATGCTTTGGCATGGGCGAAGCAACAAGCGAACCGGGCGAAGAAACCGCAGAAAACCGAGACTCTTTGCTTTGGTGTGTGTGTGCTCTGTTGTTGGTTAGAAGACTAAAGTTCTTCCCGGTGACGACAAGCCTACGGAGGAACCGGGTGACGCCGTGCCGGGCCGATGTTGCCGATGGTCGACGTACGAAAGGTTCGACCGGGCATCGAATCGCTGTTACCGGACGGACCTCGACCTGAAGAGCTCCGGCGGGGAAACGCGGGGTGCTGCTGGAGAGCCCGGGGTACAGAGCTCTGTCGCGCGTGAGCGTCGATTGGACGAGCTGCGTGGCTTCCGCAGCTGAGCTGTGTCGGGAACCGCTACGCCGCGTCGCGTTTGGCGACGCGCCCTGCGAGTCGGGACTTGTAGCGGCCGGCAGTGTTTCTGTGGATGAGTCCCTTCGAGGCCATCTTGTCGACCATCGAGATCGTCTGCCGGATCGCGTCGGTGACGGTCTTTGGGTCGCTGCTGTCTATGGCCGCGCGGATGTCGCGGAGGGCGCCGCGAAGTCTGGTGCGGAGCTGGCGGTTGTGGTCGCGCCGTTTGATGTTCTGGCGGTGCGCCTTCAGCGCGGAATCGTGACTGGCCACTGTTGGATCGATCCTTGTAATGCTAGGTGCGACCGGGCGTGCTTCCGGACGCGGGTTGATGGCAGCGGTGGGAACTCCCGCCGACGCCGCAAACCACAGATTCTAGCACACCTGTTGGCTGGGGCGCGCTTGCAAGGCATCAAAAAACGTTTGCGGCCCTGGCGGAGTAAATGGGGTAGATTTAACAGAATTTAGGCGCCATGCCCGACGACATTGTTGAACGCGAAGTCCTTGGCGAGGCCACGCGGGCCTGCGGCGTACTCGTAGAGCGCGTACGCGGGCGCGTCGTGCGAAAAGGCGGGGCCACGGCCGGCGAGCTGAGTCTATACGCGGCAGCGGCCTTCCAGGCATACGCGGAAACCTTGCTTCGGGCTCTCATGGCCGCCGCGTCACGCCGTGAAGGCAAGGATGTCGAAAGCTGGGTGCGGCGGAAGTTTCATGATGGGCTGGACAGCGCGGGCACGCCCCTTCGGGAAGCCGTGGCCGACTCTCCCCACCGCCATGCGGTCGCGCAGGGGCTCCAGCAGAAGATGTTCGAAGCGGAGTTGATGCTCCGACGAGCGCTCAAGGTTCGTTTCGCGGACGCGGCGCTCGCGGGCAGTGGGTCGGCCGCCGACTCCGCATCCGAGGTGCACGCGCTCCAGAGGAAGGCCGTAGGCTAGGTAAGCCCTAGGATTCCGGCTGCGTGCGCCGCCGGCCACCAGAGTCGGCCGCAACATGCCGTCGGTTCACGCGAGTCGCTGTCCGCAGCGCGACGCTCAGCCGTTCAGCCAATTCCCCAAACGCCTGCGACGATCGCCGAAGCTGCTCGTTCTCGACGCGCAACCGCACCAGCTCGTCCTCGTAACTTCTCAGCTTCTTTTCCAACGCAGCCATAGAGTTTATCCTCATGTGCCCGCTCTCGTGTATGGCGGAAGCCCTTCCGCGACCAGAATGCGAACTCGTCGACCGTCGGATCCACATGAGGCAAGGAGTGAACCGTCTTTACTAACCTATTAAAGACAAATGAGTTATTGCGATGTGACCCTGCCAGCACGCGGTCGGCGGCAGCCCAGCGTGTGCTGAAAAAGCACATCGATCAACGTAACTACCCCAATTGTCGGCCCTATTGTGAAGCAAACAAAGCATCTTGTCCATTGTGTTCAGAAATAGAACCGCGCTTCTGGTTTTGAAACACTTGCTCCGCGGTTTTCACACGGCCCCCCTCCCCGCCCCATCGACCGATCAATTTCTTTCCTTCAATCGTCTGAGCTCGCGCCGCTCGCGTTTGTCAGGGGCGCCCGCGCTTCGCGGGCGAGTCGGGCCCGTCAGTCGGGCTATCTTGCGAGCCTCGATATCTTCCGCGGTTGGCGGCGGCGTCAAATCTGTGTAAAGTTCGCGGGCTTCGGCCTTTGGCAGGTGTTTGTCGGCGACGCCCCTGACCGCCACGCGCTGCTGCCGGCCGAGCGGACGATGCAGGATGATCTCGTCGCCGAGCTTGATGTCGCGGTGGGGCTTGGCCGCCTGCCCGTTGACCTCAATCTTCCCGCTCTTGCAGGCGTTCTGCGCTTCCGATCGGGTTTTGAACAGACAGGCGATGTCGAGCCAGAGATCGAGCCTCATCGCCTCGAGTGCCAGACGGCGTTAGAAGTCTGTTCCCGATTCCGGCAGATTGACTTTGACCAGTATGCGATACATGACCGGCTTGCCGCTCTTCGTCGCGGGCCGGTAGCGCCACGCCTTGGCGGGGCTCACGATCATGCGTTCGTGGTGCCGGTTGAGCGGCGTGTGCAGCTTGACGAACGCCACGCTGCCGTCGCGGCCGATCACCATTTCCAGCCAACCGACACGGTTGGGGGGGACGCCGATCGGACCAGTCACGGGCATCTGGCGGCTGAGCGGGCGCGGAGGGATCACGTCGAGCGTCTGCCTCTGTGTAGATGATCTCGTTCGCGGTCGCGGCGAGAGCGGCTGCCTGCTCGATGAGGTCTGCGACCTGTTCTCGCAGTTCCGCCGGCGTGTCGGTGAGGCGGCGGTCGATGATCGCCATCGTCTCTTTCGCGAGGGCCAGGGATCGATCGGCGTCGCCGGCGTCGAGCGCGGCTTTCGCGCGCTCGTAGTTGCGCTGGGCGATCACCGGCAGCAGCAGTCTCTGGCTCGTGCGAAACGCGGCGAGCGCTTCTGGGGTCAGGTCGCTCGTCCGCGGCTCGTAGAGCGGATTCGACGAGACGAGCGAATCGAAAGCCCTCGACGCTTCCGCTGGCTGTCCCTGCGCGAGAAGCGACGTGGCTCGGCGCTCGGAGTCGCGCGGGGACGGCGGCGGTGGCGACGATGCCCACTGTTGCGGCAGGGCGCACCGAATTCGACGCGCCGCCTCGAAGGGTCGACCCGCGTCGTGCGGCCGTCGAGTGGGGTCGCGCCGACTGCCCCCGGGCGGCCCTGCTCGACGGGAGGCGGTTGCCGAACCGACCGTGGAGGCGGCGCTGGTTCCCTGGCGATGAGCGCAGCCGGCTCAGCGCGTTGCGGCTCCGGCGTCGCCGGTGCGGAGGGCCCGATCTCGACTGGCGCCGCCCGGGCTGTAGCTGGGGGCGGCGCGTCCGTGGAGAGCGGGTCCTGCGGAAAAAGGAAGGCGGGTCGGGTCAGCAGGAGCCCGCCAATGACCGCGATCGCCACGAGGATGACGGCCACATGCGAGGCGTAGCTGCCGGGGAACGAAGCCATGGTGCGCCTTCTTTCGCGGCCGACGCCCCGTCCCTGCGATAGCCGGGCAGGATCGAGCGAATAGGCGGCGGCCGGTGGCCCACCTCGTCGTCGGCACTCGGCGGCGGAGGGGGAGCGGCGACTGCCCGGAGCAGCGCGAGGCCGGCCGGACCGGGTTCGTCGAGCTTGTTCAACTGCGCGAGCGCGCGATCGACATCCTCGATCGATTCGAAGATCGGCAGCTCGAAGGTCGCCTGCGCGAGCAGAAGACGGAGCTCCGGCGGCGCCTCCTTGCCCGACGAGCATCGTCCGCAGCAGGCGTCCGACCTGAATCACCAGCGGATCGCTGCTGGTTTGTCCCGACAGCAGGTGGACCTCGCCCTTGTCGGTGATCTGGATGTTGCGAGGGTCGAGCAGAATCGGGGAATGCGGCGCGTGCGTTCTTCAGATACAGGCAGATCTGATGAATCACGGCGACAGCCTCGCGCCAGTCGAAGCCGCCGCGCCGTTCGATGAGGTCCACGAGCGTCATCGGGCCAGGCGCGAGCGAGGGCACTGCCACGGCCGCCGGCGTCTGCGGTCGCACCGGGAACTCGGTGACGGTCGCGGGCCCGACGTGCGCGCTCACCCGGTCGGGCTCGTCGGGCTCATCCGTCGCAGTCTCGACGGACGCGCCTTGAGCCGGAGCCGAAACGAACGATGCCGGTTCGATGCGGATGTCCGCACCTGAGGCGGACTCCTCCCCTGACGGCGATTCTCCCCGTGACAGCGACAGGGCGCGAGATGAAGAGCCGGCCTCGGACGGAAAATCCGCCTCGGACAGACCATCGCTTCAGACGAGCCATCCGCCTCGGACAGGAACGCCGAGAGGTCGAGCGACGTCTCCAGGCTGACGATCTTCGGCGAATCCTCACTCATGGTTTCGTGTCCAGAATCCAACGTTACCTAAAAGTGGATCCATACGCGTCCGCGTGCTCGCGGCTAGCGATCCGGCGCAAAGTATCCGCTCCGGCTGCGGATGACGTGATTGGCTGACCGGGACCTGATCTCCACGTTGCGCCACGAGCCGTCACGGGCAACTTTGCGTCGAGGTGTAGCCGAGCACATAGCGGCGGCGCAGGTTCTCGATCGTTCTCGCGAACTGCGCGCGCAACTCCGACGCGTCCGACGGAAAGTACGCCAGCCCACCGGAAATGTCCGCGAGACGCTCGAGGCCGGCGCGATCGAGGTTGGTTCCCAATCCGATCGGCAGGACGGTTGCGTCGACCTCTCTCGCGAGCTCCAGGACTTCAGGCAAGGTCTGCCGGCTTCCGGGCGCCGTGCCCGCGTTGTTCTCGTCCCGCCCGTCGGTCATGACGACCACCGCGCGCCGCCCCTCGACGGTCTTGAGCGTCGTGAGCGCACCTGCCAGCGCGTCGTACAGCGCCGTGCCGCCGACGGGCTTGTAGCCGTCGATGGCATCGATGCTCGTCTGGCGGTTGGTGCCGAGATCGTGGGCCACGAGCACGCCGTCCGAGAAGAAGAGCAGCGACAGTTTGTCTTCGGGACGAAGCGCCTCACACGAACGTCCGCGCCGCGGCCATGAGCGCGTCGGCCGTCTTCCGCATGCTGCCGCTCGAATCGAGCGCGAGCACGATCGACAGCGGGGTGGCCGCTTCGTGGAACGTGTCGACCTTCTGATCGACGCCGTCCTCGGACACGACCAGGTCATCGGCGCTGATCTCGACGTATTGTCCGCGTGAGATCGGTGACCGTGAACTCGAGCGTCGGACGGATCGGCGGCGGCTTCGGCGCTCGATACCCGGCGCGCGTCCGCACGACGTATTGCGCCGATGGCGTGCTCAGGTTGACGGCGCGCCAGCCGCCGTCGCGCGCGGTGTTCGTTGGCGTGTACGTCACCAGGTAGCGATTCTGCGCGTCGGCCGCGAGCTGGTCGTACACGCTGGCCAGCTCCTCGGCCCGGGGCGGAAAGAAGACGCGGCCGCCGGTCTCGTTGGCCAGCCGCTTCAGCTCGCGCTCGCCCTTGAGCGAGATACCTGCCACGCCGCCAATGCCGACGACATAGATCGTGATCCCGGCACTCTTGACGGCGGCGAGGGCCTGCTCGAACGAGGCGTGGCTGTGCTCGTCGTAGCCGTCGCTGATGAGGATCACCGAACGGCGGTCCTCGGCTCTGGGCAGGCGTTCGCTGAGCTCGATGAGCGCATCGAGGATGGCCGTGCCGCCGGTCGGGCTCGATGTGCTGGATGGCCTCGATGATCGTGCGCCGATCGCCGGTGGGGCCGGTCAGCGCCTGCAGTCGCTTGGCGAAGGGCGCGACGACCACACTGTCGCGGGGCCTCAGGAAGGCGGTGAGCCGTCCGGCCGCTTCCTTCACGAAGTCGAAGCGGCGCGACATGCTCTGGCTGCTGTCGATGAGCAACGCAAACGTCGCCGGGACCCGCTCGTGGCTGACGAGATCGATCGCCTGCGCCACGCCGTCTTCCTTGACCGCGAAGCTGGTCGAGGCTCAGACCGCTCACGAACCGGCCCTTGCGGTCGTAGACACCTGCCTCGAGCAGCACGCTCGCCACTTCCGAGATTTCGGTGATCTCGAACGCCTGCGAGCACGACGTTGTCCCGGCCCTTGTGGCCCTCGCTGTCGTCGACCTCCACGGCCAGCTCGCGGCGCTCGAACGGGTTTTCGTCCATCCACTCCACGGCATACGGCGGACCGTCGTCGTCGGTCTTGAACAGCGTGCCGTCGACGTAGAAGCGCACCGGGTTGAGCGTGGCTCCTGGCGGCCGCTGGATCTGGGCGACGATCCGAACCGTGCCGACGCCTCCGGTGCGTCCGAGCGGCGAGGTGATGCGGACGGACAGATCCGTAATGTCAGCGTGCGAAGCCGCCGTGATAGCAATGGCTGTCGTGGCAATGACCACGCCGGACGACAGGGCTGCGAGCCAACTCCAGGACGAGCGAGACATAAGTAACTTCAACACCTCACGAGCCGACAGAGGTTCGCCCGCGCGAAGGACGCATTCGGGTCGAGCGCAAGCGCGGTTTCGAACTCGCGCTGAGCCTCCTCGGTGAGACCAGCAGCCGCCAGGAGCGTGCCGCGCGTGTTGTGCGCGGCCGCCGAACGAGGCGCGTAGAAGACGGCCCGCGCGCTGTCGCCCATGCCGAGCTCCGGGAACCCCCAGTCCCGCCAGATGCGGGCCCGTGCGTCATAAGCGGCGGCGTCCCGAGGGTCCAGCCGCGTGGCGGCGCTCAAGTGGTCGAACGCAGTGTCCAGGATCCCGAGGCGCCGGTACTCGTCCGCGACGGCTCTGTGCTGCTCCGGCGTCGGGATCACGGCCAGGCGCAACAGCGCGGCCGCAAGCGCCGGATCCTGCGTTTCAGCCGTGGCTCCCATCGCCCGCTGGACGGGAGTCGAGGGCGACGGGCGCACGTCTGGCCGCGACCGCATCGAACACCCGGGAAGGCACACGAGCAGCAACAGTCCGATGGCAACCGACCGCACTTATTCTTCGCTGCGCAGCCGGCTCCGCCGCCGCGCCGAGTACGCGATGACCAGGACTGCGAAAATCACCACCAGAATGAGTGTTGTGTTGTCCACCGTGCTTCTCCTCCTATGAAAAGGACCTGCCGACCTTCCGATGTGATTTATTACATGAGCGCGCGCAGGATCCTGATGACGACCGGACCAAGACAGACGACGTAGAGCGCCGGCACCAGACAAAGTGCGAGTGGAAAAACAAGCTTGACGCCGACTTTGGCGGCGCGCTCTTCAGCCCGCTGCCGCCGCTTGGTACGCGACGTGGAGGCATGGGTTCTGAGCGCCTGGGCGATGCTGGTGCCGAAGCGGTCCGTCTGCGTCAGCATCGTCACGAGGGCGCGCACGTCCTCGACCTGCGTGCGTTTGGCCAATCCCTGGAAGGCTTCGAGCCGCGGTTTGCCGGCCCGGATTTCGTTGGTGACCGTGCGCAGCTCGCGCGCGAGCGCCGGCAGCGCGAGGTCGAGCTCTTCGCTCGCGCGCATGATCGCCTGGTCGAGGCTGGAGCCGGCCTCGACGCAGACGACGATCAGGTCGATGGCGTCCGGCAGGCCGTTCTGGATGGCCTTCTGGTGACGCCGTGTCGCGCGCATCAGGATGAAGTCTGGAAGGATATAGCCGACCACGGCGGCGACGATCGCCAGGAGCCACCGATTCGTCCCCATCAGCGCCAGCGGCAACAACCCGCAGACTATCGGCAGGACCATCTCGGCGAGCGCGTAATAGCCGGCAGCGTCCGGATCCGTCCAGCCGGCGAGCTCCATGCGGCGCTGCAGCCGCGACGCGCTGGTGGACGCCCCATGCGGCCCCTTCGATAATTGCCGCGCGCTATGTCGGGCCGGCCGCAGAAACGCAACGAGCTGATCGACGAGGCCGACCAGCGAAGGTGCAGTACCAACGGTCGGCTGAAGACGCCGGCGCGCCGGCGACGTGCGCGCGAGCGCCATCGACGCGAATGAGCCGACGGCCAGGGCGACCGAAATGAAGACGGCGGCGATCGGGAGCGCGAGATCGGTAGTCATGTCGTCCCTGGTCAGAACTCGACGTTGACGATGCGGCGAATGGCCAGCGTGCCGATGACTTGCAGCACCAGCGCAAAGAGGATCATCCGCACGCCGAGCGGGTCGTTCACGAACGTGTTCATGTGCTCAGGCGCGACGAGCATCATCATCAGAAAGAGCACCGGAGGCATCATCGACAGGACCCAGCCGGTGATGCGTCCATGCGCGCTCGTGACGCGAACCTGCCGTTTCACCCGGGACCGCTCACGAATCAATTCCGAAAGATTGTCGAGCACTTCCGCCAGGTTGCCGCCGGCTTCGCGCTGCGTCAGAACTGCGGTGACGAAGAATCTGGCGTCGAGGAGCGGCACGCGCGCCGCGAACGCCTTGAGGGCGTCTGGAAGCGGCATGCCGAAGTTCTGCTGGTCGTAGAGCAGTCTGAACTCCGCGCCGGTCGGATCCGCGACTTCGTCGCTGACCATCGAGACACCCGAGGTGAACGCGTGCCCGGCGCGCAGCGAGCTCGCGATGAGGTCGATCGCCTGCGGAAACTGGTCTTCGAACAGGCGCGTACGCCGCCCTGCGGCGAAACGCACGAAGAGGTAGGGCGCCGCGCCTGCCGCGACCGAGACAACGGCCGCTATCCAGTTGAGCCCGGTGACGAGTCGAACCAGCACGAAGACCGACGACGCGGTGAAGACTGTCGCAAGAACGATGAGGCCGATCGTCACCGAGAGGCCCGATTGATCGACTGTGCGGCGAAGCGGCTCCACGAGCCGCCCGGACCGACCGAGCAGCGCATCAAGGCCTTTGAACGCGCTCAAGGGTGCCGCGCGTCTCGTCAGACCACCGGCGCGAAGGCTCTCCGGCACGACTTCGGCCCTGAGACGCCGACGCAGCTTCCTCGCCGACCTGTTCTCGGGTATGACGACAAACGCCCAGTACGCCCCGAGGACGATCGCCAGACACAGACCGAAGGTTGCCGCCACTGCCACCATGTGTACCCCGCTTCCGCTGATTCTCCGCCTTCAGGCGGAAGAACTCGTCAAGCCACCAACGTCACGTGCTCGAACATGTCGACCGGGAGCTGAACGCCGAACGACAGCAGGCGCTCGGTGCAGCGGGGACGGATTCCGGTCGCCCGGAAACGGCCGCAGACCTTGCCGTCGCGACGCAACCCCGTACGATCGAAGACGAAGATGTCCTGCGTGCTGATCATCTCGCCCTCCATCCCGGTGACCTCGGTAATCGCGGTGACTTTTCTCGTGCCGTCCGACAATCGCGTCACCTGAATGACCAGGTTGACCGCCGAGGCGATCTGCTGGCGCATCGCGCGCTCAGGTAGATTCAGGTTGGCCATGGCCACCATCGTGTCCAGGCGGTACAGCGCATCGCGCGGGCTGTTGGCGTGGATGGTCGTGAGGCCGCCGTCGTGACCGGTGTTCATCGCCTGCAGCATGTCGAGCGCTTCGTCACTGCGGACCTCGCCGACGATGATGCGGTCGGGGCGCATGCGCAGCGCGTTGACCACGAGGTCGCGCTGGCGGACGGCGCCCTTGCCCTCGATGTTCGGTGGCCGTGTCTCGAGCCGGACGACGTGCCGCTGACGCATCATCAATTCGGCCGCGTCCTCGATCGTCACCACGCGCTCGAGGTTCGAGATGAAGCCCGAGAGCACGTTGAGCAGCGTCGTCTTGCCCGCGCCGGTGCCGCCCGACACGATGATGTTGAGACGGCAGGCCACCGCAGCGCGCAGGAAATCCAGCATGGGCTGCGTCATGCGTTTCGCGCTCGACCATGTCTTCGGCGCCCACGCGGCCGGTCCGAAAACGCCGGATCGAGAGCGACGGCCCGTCGATGGCGAGCGGCGGGATGATGGCGTTGACCCGCGATCCGTCCCGGAGCCGCGCGTCCACCATCGGGCTCGACTCGTCGATGCGGCGCCCGACGGTGCTGACGATGCGCTCGATGATCTGCATCAGGTGCCGGTCGTCGCGGAAGACAACGTCGGTCAGCTCGAGCCGGCCATTGCGCTCGACGTACACCTGATCGAAGCGATTGACGAGGATGTCCGAGATGTTCGGATCGCTCAGCAGCGCCTCGAGGGGGCCCAGGCCGAAGAGCTCGTGGAGGACGTCGACGACGAGCGTCTCCCGCTCGGTGAGGCTGAGCGGCGTCGACTCATTGCTGCGCTCGATGATCTCGAGGATGATGCGCCGAATCTCGGGTTCGGCCTCCTTCTGCCCCATCTGCGTCAGCCGCTCGAGGTTCAAGCGGTTCAGGAGGTCGTTGTGGACCCGGGCCTTCAAGTCCTGATAGCTCTGCTGACGAGGGTCGGCCGTTTGGCCTTTCATCAATCCGAGAGGAACGACGTGATTCATGGAACTAAGGCTCCTTGCGCAAGCAGTGCTTCACCCTCGATATCCACACCAGGTGTCACGGTCGGCGGCCCGTCAGCCGGCCGAGAAGGCCGGACGGCCGTTTGCCCGGCGCGGGCTCGTCGACCGTTTCCACCAGGCCGCGCGCGAAACCCGTCAAGGCAGCTGCCAGCTTGTTGTGGTTGTCCAGGACGACAGGACGGCCGGTGTTCAGCGCCTCGAGCGCGATCCGGTAGTTGCTCGGAAACGTGTGAGCGACCGGCGTGCCGAGCACCCGTTCGACGTCGCTCTGTCCGATCTCTGACAGCATGTCGAAGCGGGTTACGACGACCGCCAGGCGCTCTTTGCCGTAGCGCTGTCGAAGCGCCGCTGACAGCCGCGTCGCCGCCCGCACGGTGGCGAGCTCCTGATTGGCGACGATCACGATGCGCGACGATGGCTCGAGCGCGTCGACCATCACGTCGGTCCTCGGAACGTCGAGCACGACATAGCGGTAGTGTCGCGCCGCGGACTCGATGAGCGTCCGCACGCTCGTGGAGTCCACGGGACTCGCGCTCGCCCGATCGGACGAGGCCAGCAGCGACAGCCCGGCCCGCGCGTGCCCCACGAGCCCACCGAGGAACGTCTTGTCCAGCCGGTGCACGTTCTCGAGCGCGTCGATCACCGAGAACCGCGGTTCCGTTCCCAGGTAGACTGCCGCGTCTCCATACGCCAGGTGCAGATCGATGAGGATCGTCGAGCCGCTCCCGAGCTGCGCGAGCGCGGTTGCCACGTTGGCGGCAACAGTCGTGGTGCCCACACCGCCCTTCGCGCCGAGGAACGCGAATACTTCACCGCTCGTACCCGGTGCGCTCGACGCCGTGACCCGGGCGACGGCGGCCGTGAGCTCCGGCGCCGTGACCGGTGCGGTGAGGAACTCGGTGACGCCAGCGCGCATGGCTTCGAGCATCAGCGCCGGTTCGAGTGAGGCCGCGACAATCACCACACCCGTCGTCGGATGCTGACGCCGGAGCATGACGACGGTCGGCGGCAGCGATGGTCGATCGCGCATGTCCAGGATGACGAGCGCCGGCGGCGAGGCGCCGGGCTGTGCCAGGTTGCCCAGCTCTTCCACCTTGCTGAGGGTCACGCGCAGACCACACGTCTGCATCAGCTCTTCGAGCTGCCGGTCCCGGGATCCTGCGAGCGTCGCGGTCAGTGTTGTTGCCAACTGTCACCTAATTAGATGGGGTTCCACGAGCCATGACCCGTCCTCGACGAAGAGCGCTGAGCTTGATGTGGTCGTGCCAGGATACCTGAGGAAATGTCCATGTCGACCCAAAAGACCACCCGAAAGATCGTGGATGAAGAACCCGGCGACGTTCGCCACCACCACACAGGGTGTACCGCTCGGGCAGTCCGCCCAATCGTTCTGCGCACGCCGTCGCTCGAAGTCGTCAGGATCGTAGAGTGCAACGGCGAGGAGGCGAGGGCTGACTGGCGCACAGGCAGGTGCGCAGCTGTTCACTGCGTAGCCGCTCAGCGGACCGATGTAGTTGTAGCCGGCGCCGGCATCCAGGGCGAAGGCGTCCTGGAGCGCCGCCTCGGCCACCCCTGCGCCGAGCGTTGTGTCAATGGACAGTTGCTGACCGAGGACGACGCGCTCGCCGTTGCAACTCGTCATGTTCTCGAGGTGGGTCCGGCCGCCAGGGAGAGCGAGCGGCAGCACAAACCCGGGCGTGATCTGATACGTGTCCCACGGGTAGCTCACATCGAACGTGACGTGGTCGCCTTGGTGGCTCGAGAGGTTGATAGTCGTGGCCTGCGTGGCGCTCGGCCGCGTGTAGCTGTCCGGGTTTGCCACGAGTCCCGTCGCCGTCCATCTGTTGAAGACGTCGCTGTCTTGACGATGGCCCGACGATCCGTATTCGCGCCATTCGTCGGGCAACGCCCAGGGCTTCAGGCACCTGGTCGCGTTCGCCCTACCGACGATGCCCGTGGCGCTCGCGAGGACACCCTGACTGTTGATACCGAGAATCGGACCGAACAGCGTCGGGAGGGGAGTGCTCCCATTCTGGCCGTTGCGATAGACATTCACTTGGACGCAACTTCCAGTTACGCCGGCAGGGCAGGTGACCGTCACCTGCGTGGTGCCGGGCTGCTGCCAGACCAGGTTCGCGGCGGCGACGTTCTGGGCGCTCTCGACAACAGACGCCGGATTGTGGAATACATCGTAGGCCTGCGACGTCGCTCCCGCGAGCGCGCCGGCATCGGCGGCGTTCTGCGCCTGCCGTCGGGCGATCCACATCACCCCGTAGTCCAGCACGAACACGTTGAACGACATCAGTACGAACAGCGAGATGCCGACTTGAACGAAGACGGCCCCACGTTCCGAGCGGAGTGTGCGTTCCCTTGCGCGCATAATGGCTTTCAGTTCTTCGACCCCGGTTTTCGGGTGCCCTTGACATCACCTTTCGCGTTCTGCACCGCCGGTGCGTCGACCATGCCGAGCGTTCCCCTCTGCTCGTCCAGACTCGAGGGGGCCGGCTTGTCGGTCTTGTCAGGATTCCCGGGAGCGCCCTTCTCGACGCCCCCGACTCCTTGTCCGGGCAGGAACCGCCGTGGCAGGGTCGGCAGCGGTGGCACCTCGTCGGGCTCGAGCGCGCGGACCAGACGCGGAGTAATCAGCACCATCAACTCGGTCCGCTCGGCGCGATCCGCCTTGCTCTTGAACAGGTTCCCGATGATGGGGATCCGGCTCAGGTACGGAATGGCCGCGCCATCCTCCTGCGTCAGGTTGTCGAGGAGGCCCGCAATCGCGAACGACTGGCCATCCCGCAACTCGACGTTGGTTTGCGCGCGCCTCGTCGAGAGCGCAGGAATCCGGAACCCCTGCAGCGTGATCCCGTTGGCGAAGTCGAGCGTGCTCACCTCGGGCGCGACCTTCAGCCGGATGATGTCGCCGGCGATGGTGGGCGTGAAGGCGAGCTTGATGCCGAACTCCTTGTACTGGACGCTGACGGCGCTGTTCGCGCCGGCCCCCTGGACGATCGGGACCGGGATCTCGCCGCCGGCGAGGAAGCTGGCTTCCTGACCGTTGTAGGCAATCAGGTTCGGCTCCGCCAGGCTCTGGAAGAAGCCCTTGGATTGCAGCGCCTTCACCACCGCGCCGATGCCCTCCTCGCGGTTGAAGAAGAACAGATTGAGGAAATCGCTGAAGACGACGTCGCCGGGATCTCGGATCTCGCCCTTTTCGAACGTCGGCGCCGCGAACTGCTGTGTCGTCGACCGCCCGACGTAATTCTGGCTGTCAAGGAAGAAGTTGGCTCCGAGCTCGGTGAGCGCCCGGCGATTGACCTCGGCGAAGCGGACCTGCAGCATCACCTGCTGGCTCTCCTGGCCGCTCGGGAGCTGCAGCATGTTGATGACTTTGACCTTCGACGAGCTGGCCTGGGCGATCTCGGCGGCGCGCAGGGACACGTTGTTGCTCGAAACCGCCCCCGAGAGGATGATCGCTTCGTCGGTCGCGCTGACGGCGATGTCTTCTCCGGGAAAAGCTGACGCAACTGCTGTTGCAGCGTCGTGATGGCCGGCTCGACGACGAGGTCGTAGTGCTTGCGATCGGACGCGCTCCAGACGATCAGGCTGACCGTGCCGGGCGACTTGCCATCGACCAGGATTTCGCGATGCTGGACCACGACAGCGTCGGCAACCGCCGGGTTGGTGACGGCGATGCGGATGATCTCGAAATCCGTCCGCAACACCGTCGATCGGCCCGCCGTCAGCACCACGCGCTCGACCTGCCCTGGCAGCTGCGCCGGTGGCTGCGGCCGGGCGGGCACGGGCGTGCCCTGCGGCGTGCTGGTCGCCGCGCGAGCGGTGCGAGGGCCCACGCCGGGCTCTGAACGAGGAGGCATGCGCAGAGCACCGCGCACGCGACAGGAATCCTCAACGAATGACCTCTTCGGTCCGCTTCGCGGCGCGGATGGCTTCGACCTTCCTCGGTTCCGGCGCGGGCGTCGACCACGGTCGGGAGCCGGCAGCGGCTCGCGCCTTGGCGCGCGTGCGTCTCGCCACGGGCGCCGGGCGGCGAATGCTTCGTCCAGCCGAGGAGCGCGCGGTCTTGACGCCGGTCGTCGCAGCGTCGGCTCGGTGTCGAGCGGGTTGCGCAGGACGAGCATGATCTGGCCTTCCGCCTGTGCGAGCGTGATCCGCTCGGCGTCCGTGGGAGACACCATCAGCGTCACGACGGTTGACGGCATTGGCGGTCTTGGCGTGCGCTCTCAGGCTTCGCCTGATCCTGGCGCGTGCCGGCCGTCAGCACCTGAACGTTGCTGGCCGCCGTGCGCGTCATACTGTCCGAAAGTGCCGGCGGATCGTGACGAGCACATCGACGCGCGTTCCGGGGACGATGAAGCCGGCCACGCCGATGACGTCGTTTACCCGAACCGACATCGCTCGCATGCCGCGCGGAATCGCCGGCGGCAGACCGGCGCCGGCGTCCATCGAGGCGAGCTTGTTCGCCGTGATGGGCTCGTTCTCGAGCACCGCCGTTAGCAGCCCGCGGTTGACCACGTCCTTGATGTCGCTGACGGCGCCGGACGAGGGCTCGCGGCGGGCCAGGCCAGGACCTTGACGTCGGCAGCCGTGAGCTCTGTGCCGATGGCCATCGAGCGCGCCGCCACGACGACCGACTGCCGCGCTTCTGTCGCTGCGCGTGCGGGCAGGCCCGAGATCGCCTTGTAGACGCCAAAGCTGGCGATGGTGGCGGTGACGACCGCAACCATGAGCACGACAAGATGGCGAGAGCGGCGGTTCATGTCTTACTCCTTCACAACCTACGGAGCAGGCTTCGGCAGCGATCTCGCTGCGCATGGAGGAGGTGGCGTTGAGCGTCTTGTTGCCGAGTGCACTACCGCCCATCAAGCCGAGAATCGGACCGAGGAACAGAAATTGGTGCTGGTAGCTGACGGTCACGGGCCATGACCGTGATGCACTGGGCTCCCGACCGCAAGCGTCTGCGGCGGCACCGACGGTGACGGTCGACGGGCCCGTCAACCCGCCCGCCGTCAGGTACTGCGTTCACGCGCGCCTGTGACGTTGGCTCGGATGTTCGCCTGGTAGTCCGGGAGGATGGCGACCCGCGCGCCCTTCGCGCGCCGCGTTGGTCACGACCTCGTAGCGTTGGAACAGGAATCCAAAATCAATGATGCCCAGCATCACCAGCAGCAGCGTCGGGAACACGAACGCAAACTCGACGAGCTCGGCGCCGCGCTCGCACGCCCACAGGCTTCGCCGCGGCTCGGCGCAGGGCTATTCTGCTGACAGCGGTCGTTATTTCAGCCACAGCGTCACCATGGTTCCTGCGAGGATCGGCACGGCATACGCGAGCCGCGGACCTCGGCTGTGCTCGAGCGTGATTTCGGGCAAGGGCTTGACGCCGTTCACCCGCCAGTAGGCCAGCATCATGCCCACGTTGCCGACGGCCTGGACCAGATATCCGCTGGTCAGCGCGACGAAGATGGCCAGGACTCCACCCGCGGCGCCCGGCGTAGAGGCCGACCCAGATCGCGTTCATCGGACCCAGCCACGCGCCGATCGCGCCGAGCAGCTTGACGTCCCCGGCGCCGAGCCCGCCGAGCGCAAAAGGCACGAAGAAAATCGCGATGCCGACGGCCCATCCCGCGACGCTGGCCGACGCCTGCGCTCCCACCCGCCGATTGACCAGATGGACAATCGAGGCCGGCGAGCGCGCCGCCGAGCGTCAGCAGCCTGCGGGATGCGCCGGGTCCGGAGATCCCATCCGCACGCCACAGCGGCCAGACCGAGGGCAATCATCTCCGCGACGGTCATTGCTTGTCTCCCATATCCCGACTTATCGCCCTGCATCCGCACTCCGGCAAGCCGCCTCACCGCGTCCAGCTCCTAGAGGGGCGGTGGCGGCTGCCACATGGCCCTGCGCGTTCTCGTTCCACGCCTGATAGGCGTCGGCCATCTTGGCTTGAATCGTCGGGAAGACGAGGATGCCCGCGATCGCGATGATGCCTGTCAGGAGGGCGTACTCGATCAAGTCCTGCGCGCTCCTCTCCCGAACCAGCCGACTGGGCAGGCGACCCAGTCGGTGCGCCTGCGCCCACACCCCTCGATCAACATCGAAACACTCCGAACGCTGCCCTGTTCTCGCCTTCCGGGTCGAGGGCTGGTCAGGGCATCGCCGCGTTCAAGTTCGTCAAGTACTGTGTGACCTTCCCGCCGATCGCGGAGATGGCGATCATGCTCGCGACCGTGATGACGCCAATCAACAGCGAGTACTCGATGAGGTCCTGACCGTCCTCGCGTCCGAGTGCCCGAATCAGCAATACCTTCATCAACCCTGCGCTCCTTTGTCTCCCGCGCACGCGCGAGGTCCTTCTAGGGCATGGCGGTATTCAGGTTGGTGAAGTAGGTCGCGACCTTCGGCCCGATCGCCGTGATGCCGACGATCGCGCCAATCGTGATGATGCCGACGAGCAACCCGTATTCGATGAGGTCTTGCCCTTCGTCCGACCGAATCAACCGAGCGATGACTTGCTTCATAACGCAGCTCCTCATGCGATTGACGAACAAGCGAGCTCGACAAACGTCCTACGTGTGACGACAAACCGGCAGTCCCCAGGGACAGATCGCCGAACGAACCCGACATCGCCCTTCGAATCGACGATCCGTCGGGCCTTCCCGTCTGCAGGAACTCGACGCCCACGAGATAGCTGGACCCCGATCCCGCAATCGCGACGCACCGCGTGGCGCGCACATCCTCCAGGTAGGTCTGGCCCTCGACTTCGAGCCGCAGGGCGCCGACCGTACCCTCCTCGATGCGGTGCCCGCTCTCGAGCAGGCATCCCGACCGGCTGATCTCGACGAGGCGAGTTGGAATCTCCCTGCGTGAGCACGCCCACCAATTCCATCTGGCAACGCAGCGCATTCAGACGCCGTTTCATCCGCAGCTCCCGTGGGCGCGTAACCGCTAGTCAACGATGGCCAGCCGCAGTCTGTGCCGAACGATGCCATCCGATCATCACGGGCCTGCTCTCGACCACTCGAACCGTCAGGCTCTGTCCGGGCGGCGTCAGGTCGAGCGTGAGCCGCTCCTCGCGGCGCACGGGCTCGGAACTGATCACCCACAGCTCCTTCTGATCCACGTCGTGCTGTTCGACGACGACGTCGCCAGGGATTCGCAGCATGCCCTCCCAGGGACGTGGCACTAGAAATCTCGGGTCGCGGCGCGTTCGACGCATGAGTTAATAGGCTCGAATCGAGAAGGTGGACGGTGTGCATTTGAGCAACGGTCGTACCGGCGACCTGAAATCGTCTAAGCGCGCGCCGAGAGAGGAGTTGTGTTTTGACCGCCCGATGATGGCGAGTGCGGAATCTGGCGGGGACCAGAACTTGGTCGCCCGGTCGGGTGCTATTCGGCTGCCAGATAAAGCCGATCGCCGACGCGCGTGTCCGAACGATCGAGCGCGCCCGAGGCGAGCTCGACGACGGCAAATGCTCGAAGCGCGGCTTGCAGTCGCCACGGTCTCAGCGCGCGCCGCGCGCGAACGATGCGGCCGCTCGCGGTCGACAAATGCGACGTCGATCGCGAATCGCATGAAAAGAGTGTGGATGCTGCTGCAGGGCGCGAGGATCAAGGCGCTGTCGGCGGCTAGGCTCGACCTGCCGAGCAGGCCCCGGTTGCGGCTGCGCGACTCGAACGCTGTTTCGATGACGCCGCGCCACAACTCTCTGGTGACGTGGCGTTCCGAAGGATCCACGGCCCGTGATGGCTGCGCGAGGATGGGGTGCAGAAAGGACGCAGCCATATCCGGCGGCCGTCGATCAACCGAGCCTCACGATTGCCTGGCCCGCCCGGTGATTCCCTGGCGTTCGGTGGCGTCGAACGCCAGGCCGACGGGTTTCTGACGGCCACCGAGCGGCCCGGGCGCGCGGAACTGGCGGAAGTCGACCGTGCACTCGTGCGCGGCCAGGAAGTTCATGAAGCGCTTGTAATCGCCTTCGTCCATGCCGAACAGCTTCAACAGACCGCGGTAGTTGCCGCGCGTCGCCGACAGGCCGAGGCTCACCAGCTGCCGCAGGTCGTGACGTGTGATGTCGCGCTTGAGCAGCAGCGGGTGGATATGGCCCCAGAACGTGTAGTGCCCATCGACCAGCGTGCTGTACAGCTCGTCGGCCAGGCGCCGGCGTCGCTCGCGCCGCGGCGTCAAGCCGTCGGTCGATGCCAGCCTGACGGCTTCCGGAAGGTCAGGCGTATCGACGTCCGGCGACTCGGACATCCACGCCGCCTGCTCGATGACGTTCTGGAGCTCGCGGACATTGCCCGGCCAGCGATAGCGGGAGAGCGCCTGGAGCGCCGACGCCGGTGAACCGGATCTGCCGGCCCGTCCGCGCCGCGGCCGCCTCGATGAGCGAGCGGCAGGTCTTCCTTGCGCTCCCGCAGCGGCGGGACATGGATGTGCACGACCTTGATGCGGTAGAGCAGATCGCTTCGGAACGCGCCAGTGGCCACGAGCTGCTCGAGGTCGCGGTTGGTCGCCGAGATGATCCGGACGTCGACCCGGACAGGGCCACCCACGCTCCCGACCGGCTGAATCTCTCCGCTCTCGAGGAATCTCAGGAGATGGGCCTGCATCTGCAGGCTCATTTCCGCGATCTCGTCGAGGAAGATCGTGCCGCGGTGCGCCGCCTCGAGCCGCCCGATGCGATCGCGGTAGGCGCCGGTGAAGCTTCCCCGCGTGTGCCCGAAGAGCTCCGTTTCGAGAAGCGTGTCGGCGATCGCCGCGCAGTTCACGGCGATGAAGGGGCGTGTCGCGCGCGCCGAGTGGGCGTGGATGTACTGCGCGACGACGTCCTTGCCGACGCCGCTTTCGCCCGTGATGAAGACCTTGGCGTCGCCTGCGGCCGCGCGAGTGGCCAGCAGGCGGACCTGCCGCATCGCCCGACTCGACGTCCACGAGTCGGGATGCCGCCGTCGATAAGTCGTCCGTCGTCTGGCGCAGCGACAGGGGAGCAGTCATGCGCGACACCGAAACTCCAAATTATGCGAGATTCATCGCAGTCCGACTGAGCGGTTGCACAATACCACGGATGGCCTTGGTTTTGGATCGTTTCCGAATGGTTTCGGCAGATGGCACAAACTGCCCGTTTTTCCGAGCAAAAGGCAGACAAGGTTCGCGTCGCCTGAGTTGCCGGTGTGACGCGGAGTTCCTGATTCTGAGTCTCCCTGTTCCTATTGTGAAACACCGCACATGTGCGCTAATGTAACCTCATCAGGAGGCCGTTCCGTGCATTCTGATCCCGTTGGCTCCGAACCGCCGCTTCCGAGAGACGTGGCCGACATGGCGGGCTCAGCGAACCACGGCATCCCGGTCCCGCCGCCGCCGGCCAGCCCGAACCTGAGGGCGCTCCCGCGCCGGCTAGGTGGCCCGAGGCGGCACGGACCATTTCGGGACAGACGATCGGCGAAGCGGTGCTCGGACTCGAGTTCGTTTCGGCACTGCTCCCGGCGATGAGCGCTGCGGGGAACGACAGGTTGCGGTGGGGCGTGCTGGCCGATCTGGCGGCGGTCGAGTTCTCGCGGACGAAAGCCATTGGTGCGGCGCACTCAGACGCTGGGAAGCGGGAGCGCGATTGCGCGACGAGCTGTCGACCCGCTCACGCTCATCAGCGAAGTCGTGTCCGCCGTCACGACTGAAGCCCGTCTGCGCGGCGTGCGGGTCGACATGTCATGGCCTCACTCCGGGGCTCCACTCGGGTCCGGCTCGGGCCTGGACATTGCCGTTGACGGTGCGCGCTGCCGGGATGCCCTGACGGGCCTCATGCAGTGCCTCCTCGCCCTTGCGCCGCGGGCCGGCACGGTGCTCTGTCTGAACCCGCAAATGACGAACATCCGGCCCGCGCTGATTCTTCAGTGCGCTCCTGCACGAAAGCGATCCGAAGCTCAGCCCCGAGGCGTTGGCGCGGTTTTTTGAGGCCGGATGGCGAGAGCATCCGTGCGGGACCAATGGTGGACCGATGCTGGCAGCCCTCGCGCAAACGGCGCGCGCCCACGGCGGCCGCGTCGACGTCAAAGCCGCAGGGCAGGGGTGTCTGGTGACGTTCGTCGTGCCGCGCGTGGAGGGGTAGCTATCGCTGGCTGCCGATGAACTCTGAGACAGGCGTTTCTTCGGAGGAGAACTTGACGACCTCGCGCCCGTTGACGATTTGCACGGTCTTGACGATGCGCTTGGGCCTGGGGGCTGCTGCCCCTACGGCGTTCGTGATCCGCGTGACGTAGTTCTGCGTTTCCTCGTACGGGGGCACCGCACCGTACTTCGTGACGGCAGTCGGCCCGGCGTTGTACGCCGCGAGCGCGAGCTCGACATTCTGCGCGAACTTCGTCAGCAGGCCTTTCAGGTAGGCGACGCCTCCGCGGATGTTCTCCGCAGGACTGTAGGGGTCGGTCACGCCGAGCTCGGCCGCCGTCGCCGGCATCAACTGCATCAATCCCATCGCCCCTTTGTGCGACCGAGCAATGGGGTTGAACGCGGATTCCTGCTGAATCACGGCCCGCACGAGATGCGGGTTGACGCCGTGGACCGCCGCGTTCTCTTCGATGAGCGCATCGTATTGCGATTGCGTCGTCGTGGGCCCGCCTTGGTCGTTCTGAACGCGCCTGTCTTGCTGACCTCGTAGGTCTTGATGACGGTCGACGGGTCCTTCACGTGGTCCGACAGCACGAGATTGCCGGCGCTGTCGCGCGAGACGTAGATCTGCGCGTCCGCCACGGCCGGAAGTGTGGCGGAGAGCACAAGCGCGCCGAGCAAGAGCCGGCAGCTACGCGGGCTCATCAGCTCGAAGGTAGTCAACAATTTGCACTGGTCCACGGGGGCGTGTCGCAAGCGCGATGCCCGCCACCAGTCAACAACTTACGGGGATTCGCGCTCCAGGCGTGTCCCGAAACAGCTCCCCGGCTGCAGTTCTGTAACGCCGGTCTCGGCACGCGGATTACGGATAAAACGAGAGGAATCACGGAGGACGGGACGCGGATTTCCGCGGATCAAGACCAACGGGACGCGGATTTCGCGGATCAACGGGACCAACGGGACGCGGATTTCGCGGATCAACGGGACCAACGGAACGCGGATTTCGCGGATCAACGGTATCAACGGGGACGCCGATACCGCGGATCACGGGAGGGGAACGCGGGTTTCCAGACCTTGCGGAAGACGGGACGTGGATTCTGCCGGTCGCGGACAACGAAGTAAGACCAGGGTCAGACCCCAATCTCTCGGTGGGCGCAGTGATCCGCGGAATCCGCGTCCCGTTGTCCGTGATCCGCGGAATCCGCGTCCCGTTTGTCCCAGCAGATCAGGCCTGGGTCAGGGCGACCTCGAGGACCTTTGGGGTAGCGGCGAGGAGCTCGTCGATTCTCGTCGCGTCTCGACCACCGGCCTCTGCAAATTCCGGCCGGCCGCCGCCGCTCCCGTCGACGATGGGCGCGAGCGCCTTGACGAGCCGGCCCGCGTGAACTCGGCCTGTCAGGTCCTTCGAGACAGACACCACCAGCGCAACTTTGCCGTCGAGCTCGGAGACGAGGACGACGACCCCGCTCCCGAGACGATCACGGAGCGAGTCCGACAGGCCGCGGAGCGCGCCCTTCTCGATGCCCTCGACGCGCCGCGTGACCAGCTTCACACCCGACACGTCGCGGGCATCGTCGCTGGCCGTGCCCGCCGCCGCCGCGCCTCCGCCACCGCCGAGCGCCACCTTCATCTTCAGTTGATCGAGCTCGCGCGTGAGCCGCTTGTTCTCCGATTGCAGCCGCTGGACGGCGTCGAAGCCCTGCGCGTCCGTGGTATGTAGCGCCGCGAGCAGACTGTCGAGCGACTGCCGCCGTTGCTGCACCCACGCCACCGCTCCGGCTCCCGTCAGCGCTTCGATACGGCGAACACCGGCAGCGACGCCGCTCTCCTCGGTGGCCACGAACGAGCCGATGTCGCCAGTGGCGCGGACGTGCGTGCCGCCACAGAGCTCCATGCTGAAGCCAGGGATCGAGACGACGCGGACGCGGTCGCCGTATTTCTCGCCGAAGAGCGCCATCGCTCCGTGCGCGATCGCTTCCTCGGTGGATTTCACGTCGGTGAGCACCGCGGTGTTCCGGACGATCTGATCGTTGACGATGCGTTCGATCTGCTGGAGCTCGTCGCGTGTGACCGCCGCGAGGTGCAGGAAATCG
The DNA here is from genome assembly GCA_963771395.1 of uncultured Acidobacteriota bacterium. Taxonomy (GTDB): domain Bacteria; phylum Acidobacteriota; class Vicinamibacteria; order Vicinamibacterales; family 2-12-FULL-66-21; genus DATBJJ01. The sequence continues at coordinate 505,351 of CAVYTY010000014.1, forward strand.
AACCGCAGCCGGTCTGGAGCGACGAGCGAGCCCGCCTGCTTGACGTGCGGCCCGAGCACCTGCCGCAGCGCGGCGTGGAGCAGATGGGTCGCCGTGTGATTGCGGCGGGTCGCGTCGCGGATCGCGTCGATGACTTCGGCCGTCACAACCTGGCCGCGCCGGAAGGTCCCTCTATCGACGCGCGAGAAGTGCAGTCGTGGCCGCGTCTGGCTCGGTCTCGCGAGTCGCTCGACGACAGCCACGGAGCCATCAGCGCCGAGAATGCTCCCGCTGTCCGACACCTGGCCGCCCGACTCGAGGTAAAACGGCGTGCGCGCGAGGGCGATGTAGCCTGTCGCGCCCGCGGGCAACACATCCATGGAAGTTCCGGTCTCGTCGAATATCGCGACGATGGTCGTTCCCTGCACCGTGGTGGCGTCGTATCCGGCGAACTGATCGCCCGCCTCGTCCAGCGCCCGTTCCAGGTCGGAGCCCATGGTCAGCGTCAGCGTCTTCCCGGCGCCCTTGAAGGCGCTCCCCGCGCGCGCCTTCACGCGCTGGCCTTCCATCGCCTGTTCGTATCCCTTGCGATCGATCGTCAGGTGGCGCTGTTCCGCGAGGTCCTCCATGAAATCGAGCGGCACGCCAAGCGAGTCGTACAACATGAACGCGTCCTCGCCAGGCACGACGCCAGAGCCGGCCGCGGCGCGATCGAGGACCTCTTCGAGGCGGGGCAGCCCGGCGGTCAGCACGGCGTCGAACCGATCCTCCTCGTGTCGGACGACGCGCACGATGTTGTCGCGTCCCGCGCGAAGCTCCGGGTACGCGTCTCCCATCTCGGAGACGACGACATCGACGAACGTGTGGAGCACCGGCTCGGCAAAGCCGAGCTTCTTGCCGTGCCGCATCGCGCGGCGCATGATCTTGCGCACCACGTAGCCGCGCCACTCATTCGAGGGGACGACGCCGTCGGCGATGAGGAACGTCATGGCGCGGAGATGATCCGCGATGACGCGCATCGAGACGTCGGCGGCGTCTTCGAGGGTCGCCCCGTATCGCCGGCCGGCGCGGTCGCCGATCGCGGCCAGGATGGGCGTGAACAGATCCGTGTCGTAGTTGGCGAGCTTGCCCTGGATGACCGCCGTGATGCGCTCGAGGCCCATGCCCGTGTCGATCGACGGCGCCGGGAGGGGAGTGAACGTCCCGTTCGGCTGGCGGTCGAACTCCATGAAGACGTTGTTCCACACTTCGACGAACCGGTCGCAGCTGCAGTCGATCCCCAGACAGGTTCTGCCGCGCCGTTCTTCGTCGCACGGGACGTGATCGCCGCGGAAATAGTGAATCTCGGAGCAGCGTCCGCACGGACCGGTCTCTCCCATGGCCCAGAAGTTTTCGGTGATGCCGAGCTCGGTGATCCGATCGGCGGGCACGAGCTTCGTCCAGATCGCATGTGCGTCCGCGTCGCGAGGGATTTCCGCGTCTCCCTTGAAGATTGTCGGGAAGAGCCGTTCTGGGGACAGCTTCCACGTCGACGTCAGGAGCTCCCAGGCAAACGGGATCGCGGCATCCTTGAAATAGTCGCCGAACGAGAAGTTCCCCAGCATCTCGAAGAACGTGTGATGCCGGAGCGAGGGCCCGACGTTGTCGAGGTCGTTGTGCTTGCCGCTGACGCGCATGCACTTCTGCGATGTTGTCGCGCGCGTGTAGGCCCGCTTCTCGCGACCAAGAAACGCGTCCTTGAACTGGTTCATCCCCGCGTTGGTGAACAGGAGCGTCGGGTCGTCGCCTGGCACCAGGGACGAACTCGGGACAATGGTGTGTCCCTGTCGCTGAAAGTACTCGAGGAAGCTGCTGCGAATCTCGCGAGAGTGCATTTGTTTTGGCTCAGGACTCAGGCACAGGCGTTGGACTACATACTCGAAGGCTTCGGCTCGAGCCTTGAGCTGCCTTATTCTACGTCGTCGGTGGTCCGCCTCAGTCCGCGGAGCGAGTCGATGACGACGGCCGGCGTGAAGCCCTGGCGCATCAGGTACTGATAGAGGCGCGCAGCCTCGGCCGCGTCTGCGGGCCGTGGCCGCCCGCGCAGTTTTTTCTGGAGCGCGCGGGCGACGAGCGCCCGTTCGTCCGTCTCGTCGAAGACCTCGCCGGCGGCTTCCGCCGCGACTTCCTTGTCGACGCCGCGCGCTTGGAGCTCCCGAACGACGCGCAGGCGTCCCCGTCCCTTGATTTCGACCGCTGTGCGCGCGTATGCCTGCGCGAGTCGCCTGTCGTCGAGGCCGCCGGTCTCGAGGAGGCGGGCAATGGCCGCGTCGATTTTGTCTTCCGGATGCTGAAGGTCGAGCAGGCGGTCGCGGCACTCGGCGATGCTGAGCGCGCGCCTGGACAGGAGATGAATCGCGTCGACGTAGGCGGAGGCCCGCCTCTCAGGGTTCACGAAGGAATAACCTTGTCACTTCTGGGTGTCGAGGCGCCCGGCGGCCAAGGCGCGAGGAGCGCGCATACCCAAGGTTATTCCTTCGCGGACCCTCAGCTCCCAAACCGGATGATGTCCGTCTGAACGCCGCTCTGCTGGGCCATCTCGTCCCTCGCCTGCTCGGCCGTCGTCGAGATGCCCTGGACCTTGAGCTTGAACTCGTCGATGTTGGAGGTCCAGCGCAGCGATTCCTCGAGCGTGACGAACCCCTGCTGAAGGAGGTTGAAGATCGACTGGTCGAAGGTCTGCATCCCGTACTGGGAAGTGCCGGACGCGATGGCGCCGTGAATCTGGTTCGTCCGGTCCTTGTCGAGGATGCAGTCGCGGATGAACGGTGTCGCGACCATGACTTCGACCGCCGGCACACGGCCGAGGCCGTCGGCGCGCGGCATCAGACGTTGAGAGACAGCGGCCTTGAGCACGGTGGAGAGCTGGATGCGGATCTGGCGCTGCTGGTGCGGCGGGAACACCGAGATGATGCGGCTGATGGTCTCGGTGGCGTCGAGCGTGTGCAAGGTCGAGAACACGAGATGTCCGGTTTCAGCCGCCAGGAGCGCGGTCTCCACCGTTTCGAAGTCGCGCATTTCGCCGACCAGGATGACGTCCGGATCCTGCCGCAGGGCGCTGCGCAGGGCGCCTGAGAACGAGGGCGTGTCCACGGCGACTTCGCGCTGACTGACGATCGACTGGTAGTCCCGATGGAGATACTCGATCGGGTCCTCGACCGTCATGATGTGCGCCGCGCGCGTCGAGTTGATGTGGGCGATCATCGCCGCGAGCGTCGTGCTCTTGCCGCTGCCCGTCGTGCCGGTCACCAGGACCAGGCCACGCTCTTCCTCGGCGATGCGCTTGAGGACCGGTGGGAGCCCGAGCTCGTCGATGGTCTTGATCCGCGTCGGGATCACGCGGAGCACGATGCCAACCGTGCCGCGCTGCTGGAAGACGTTGCAGCGGAAGCGGCCCAGCCCCGATGACGCTGTAGGCCAGGTCGACCTCCTGGGCGCGCCGGAACTTCTCCTGGTGCTCGGGCGTGAAGAGCACGCTCGCCATCGTTTCGGTGTCGGTGCGGTCGAGCCGCTTCTCTTCCGACGCCACGACCAGATTGCCGTTGACCCGCATCATCGGGTGGCTGCCGACCTTGAGGTGCAGGTCGGAGGCGCCGGCGGCGACGGCAATCTTCAGAAGTTCATTGAGATGCATGCGCCGACTGCAGGGCCTTTTGCGGAGCGCCGGGCGAGAGGTAAGTGAGCCAGCCGTGCGTGTCCGGCCTGGCGCCATTGATGATGTCGAAGAAGGCGCTCTGGATGGCCTCGGTGATCGGCCCGCGCCGGCCGTTGCCGACGAGAATCTTGTCGACCGATCGGATCGGCGTGATCTCGACCGCCGTGCCGACGAAGAACACCTCATCGGCGATGTAGAGCAGCTCGCGCGGGAGCAGCTCCTCCCGCACCTGGAACCCGAGGTCCCTCGCGATGGTGATGACCGAGTTGCGCGTGATGCCCGGGAGGATGGCCGCGGACAGCGGCGGCGTATACAGGATCTCGTCGCGCACGAGGAAGATGTTCTGACCGCTGCCTTCGCTGAGATACCCGGCCGTATCGAGTGCGATGCCTTCGCTGTAGCCGTCGGCGAGCGCCGCCATCTTGATCAGCTGCGAGTTGGCATAGTTGGCCGAGCTCTTCGCGAGCGAAGGGAAGGTGTTCGGGGCGGCACGCGTCCACGAGCTGACGGCGACATCCGCGCCGCGTTCGAGCGCTTCCTTCCCGAGATACGCCCCCCACTCCCAGGTCAGAACAGCCGTGTCGACCGGGCACGCGGACGGGTCGACGCCGAGGGTGTGGTAGCCGCGGTAGACGATCGGACGGATGTAGCACGCCTTGAACGCATTGGCGCGGATCGTCTCGAGGACCGCTGCCGTCAGCGTGGCCCGGTCGACCTGGGGCTCCATCCGATAGATCTTGGCCGAGTCGTAGAGGCGACGCATGTGCGCTTCGAGCTGGAAGCAGGCCGATCCGTTCGGCGTGTCGTAGCAGCGGGCGCCTTCGAACACCGCGCTTCCGTAGTGGATGACGTGCGAGGCGATGTGGATCTTCGCGTTCGCCCAGTCGACGAGCGACCCGTTCATCCAGATTTTCCCGGAGCCGGAAAAGGCCATCAGCTACTCCTACTCCTTGAAGAGAGGGGAAGAGAAGAGCGAAAAGCTGATTTTAACATACGGTCCGGGGAGGGACGGCCGTCCAATCGCGAATCGGCCCACGTTTACTGGGTTTCTCCACAGAAGGGGCAGCGGTCGTTCCGTGCGTGAAGCGGCTTGCGGCATTGCCAGCAGAACTTCGGGGCCACAGCCTCGCGGGCTCGCGCCCCCGACGGCGGGCGCTCATCACGTCCATGGACGGTCGCCGACAGCCAGCCCATCGACTGGCGCTCGACGCGGCCGCGGGGCGGTGCGCACCGCCAGCACGGCCTCGAGCAGGTCGGCGGCGCGCTGGTACCGGACCGCGACGTCCGGCGCCAGCGCGCGCATGACGATGTCGTTGACTTCCCTCGGAATCGCCGGATTCTTCATCCGCGGCGGCGTGACGAGCTCGCCCGACATCAGCTTGTCGAGATCGGCAGGCGCCGGCGTGTCATACGGCAGGATGCCGGTCAGCATCTGATACATCGTGACGCCGAGCGAATAGATGTCCGAGGCGAAGACCGCCTTGCCGTGGAACTGCTCCGGCGCCATGTACGGCGGACTGCCGATCACCGTCGTGCCATGCGCGGCGATCTCGAGAAAGCGGGACGTGCCGAAGTCGGCGACCTTCAACATGTCGTTGTCGGTCACGAGCATGTTTGCGGGCCGGAGGTCGCGATGAATCACGCCCTGCCGGTGCGCATGGTCGACGGCGTTGCAGATCTGGCAGGTGAAGTCGAGCGCGCGGTTGAGCTCGAGGCGCGCCTTTGAGCGCGATGATGTTCTCGAGCGTTTCTCCCTGCACGTACTCCATCACGATGAAGAAGACGTTGTCCTGCTTCTCGGCGGTCGTGATGGCGACGATGTTCGGGTGGCTGACGCTCGCGAGCAGGCGCGGCTCCCGCAGCAGCTCGCCGAAGTCGAGCCCCTGACGGTGGGGCACCTTGATGGCGACCTTCTTGTCGATCCAGGTGTCGTGCGCGAGGTAGACGGTGCCGAAACCGCCGCTGCCGAGCGGCGCGGCAATCTTGTACTTGCCGAGTGTCTGACCCCGGAACAGCAATGGTGAATGCTTGATGCTGAAATGAACGCCGAACGCCGAACACGAACGAACCGATTCGAGTATAGCGCGAATGCGATCCCGCCGACTTCCGCCGTAGCCTTGGCGAAGGCGGATAGAATCCGGGTGTGACGCGTCCGCGCTTCTATGCGCCCGGCCTCGACCTGTCGGCATGGCCGAGACGCGCCTTCCCGCAGACGAGTCGCATCACCTTGTGCGCGTGATGCGGCTGGTCGCTGGTGACGAGGTCGCCGTCTTTGACGGGCGCGGGCACGAGTTCCAGGCCCGCGTGGTCCTGGCCGATCGACGTGGGGCGACGGTCATGATCGGCGATCCGATTGCAACGGTATCCGATCCGGACGTGTCCACGGTACTGGTGCAGGCCGTGCTCAAGGGCGACAAGATGGACGGCGATCGTGCGTGACGCGACGATGGCGGGCGTCGCGCAAATCGTGCCCGTCGTCACCGACCGATCGGTCGTCGGCCTGTCGGCACTCGGGCGTGGGCATGCGACGAGCGATGGCAGCGGGTCGCCATCGCGTCTGCCAAGCAGTGCCGCCGGGCCCGGCTGCCCGCGATCGATCCGCCGCGGTCGTTTCGGCGAATGGCTGGAGGCGCCGTTTGACGGGACGCCGGGTGCTCCTCGTCGAGCCTTCATCCGACGGACACGAGACTCAGCCGATGCGCGCCGCTCTCGCGGCGCCCGCTCCTCCCGCAGTTGCCTGCATCGTTGGTCCCGAGGGTGGCTGGTCCACGGAAGAGCGCGCCGCTGCCGTCAAGGCCGGCTGCGTGCTAGCCAGCCTCGGACAGATGACGCTGCGCGCCGATGCCGTGGGGCTGGTGGCCGTCTCGATCGTCAACTTCGCGTTCGACGGATCGGTGAGCTGTTCGGCGTCCAAGAACCATTCACCGCGGAGCACGCAGAGAACGCAGAACCAATTCACTTGTCTTCTGCGCACTCGGCGACCTTGCGATGAAAAGCTCTGAGACGATAGGAAGCGTTGAATCAATGCACGGCGCCGAATCAGCACCGGAATAGCTCCGCCGCCCAATCACCCTCAGCCGTCTCGCGTTCGGGTCGTCGGCCGAACGCCTGCGCGATATCGGCGGCCTCGGAGGAGCTGAATCCGCTGACGATGAGCGCTCCGCCAGGCTGGACGAGACCCTTCAGACGGCCGGCATGTTTCTGGATGACCGCGCCGGTGAGATTGGCGACGACCAGACCTGCCGATTCGGCCTCGAACGACGCGAGATCCGCCTCACCGTACCTCGATGAGCGTCGCCACATCATTGCGCACGACGTTCTCCCGAGCATTCCGCAGCGCCTCGGGATCCTCATCGAAGGCAACGACTGACGACGCGCCCAGCTTTGCGGCCGCGATGGCGAGCACGCCCGAACCCGTCCCGACGTCGATCACACGTCGTCCAGCCGAGTTCGAGGCTCTGCAGCAGCGCGAGGCACAGCCGCGTCGTTTCATGATGTCCGGTGCCGAAGCCGGTGGACGGGTCGATCACGATGAGGAGGTCAGCCGAATGGCCGATCGAGAGGGGCACAGGCTCGAGGTCGTAGACGGCAGCCGGGCAAACCGGCCGCGTCGTCCCACGGAGGAGCCACGACGATGCGGCCGACCCGAATCGCGGTCAGGTTGGCCTGGCTCCGCCGGGCCCATTCCTCGTCGGGCACGTCGATGGCGGAGACGGCCACTGAGGCGATCGCCAAGAGATGCGCTCAGCGCGGCGGCGGCCGCGTCGCGATGTCGGGCTGTCTTGAAGAAGACGCGCCAGCCGTCGGCGGATTCGTGATCGTGGATCGCCTGCGGTTCGAACTCGTCCAGCACGGCGTGTATGAGCTCGCACAGCGCGTCGAGCTCAGGCGAGTCCGGTCCGGACCTCCATCGGAGGTCCAGCGCCGGGAAGTCAGCCAAAGATTCCCTTGACGCGCTCGAAGAACGGTTTGTCTTCGGCTTCCTGACGATCGAAGTCATCTTCCTGTTGCGGAAGCGTCTTCGACAGCTCCTCGAGCAGGTGCTTCTGTTCCTTGGTGAGCTCTGTCGGGATCGCGATGCCGGCGATGACATAAAGGTCGCCATGTCCGCGACCCGATTGACGTTCGGCATGCCCTTGCCCCGCATCTTGAAGCGCGCACCAGACTGCGTTCCTGCCGGGATGTGCAGCTCCTCACGCCCGTTGAGCGTCGGGACCTTGACGGTTCCGCCGAGGGTGAGCGTCGGGTATCCGATCGGCAGCTCGCAGAAGAGATCGTCGCCTTCCCTGTGGAAGAAGTGATGGGCCTGCACGTGCACGACGACGTAGAGGTCCCCTTGAGGGCCTCCGGCGGTGCCGTGCTCGCCCTCGCTCTGGATTCGAAGACGCTGGCCGGTGGCGATCCCCGCGGGGATCTTCACCGTGAGCTTGCGGTCGCGACCGATGCGGCCCGCTCCACGGCACGTCTGGCACGGCTTGGCGATGGTCTTTCCGGTGCCGCGGCAGTTCGAGCACGGGCGCGCGACGGTGAGGAACCCCTGTTGGTAGCGCAGCTGGCCTGTGCCCCGGCATTGAGTGCAGGTCTCGGCGGTCGTTCCAGGAGCCGCGCCAGACCCCGCACACGTCTCGCACGACTCCTCACGCGGGAACTGGATCGGCGTCTCGGCGCCGATCGCCGACTCCTCGAAACTGATCTCGAGGTCGTAGCCCAGGTCGGATCCACGCTGCGGCCCGCCGCGCCGCCGGCGGCCGCCGAAGAGATCGCCGAAGCCGAACGCGTCTCCCAGCCCTGAGAAGATGTCGGAGAAGTCCGCGAAAATCGTCGGGTCGAACCCCGCTCCCCCCGCGCCTCCGTTCACACCGGCGTGTCCGAACCGGTCGTAGAGCCCTCGCTTCTCACGATCGGCGAGGATCGCATAGGCCTCGGCAGCCTCCTTGAACCGTTCCTCCGCCTTGTGATCGTTCGGATTCCGATCGGGGTGATGTTTCAGCGCGAGCTTGCGGTACGCGCTCTTGATCTGCTGGTCCGTCGCCTCGCGTTCGACGCCAAGGACTTCATAGTAGTCGCGTTTCACGCCTGCTCCCGCCCCTTGGTTACTCACCCTTGGCAACCTTGACGATGGCTGGACGGATCATCCGATCGCCCAGCATGTAGCCGCGCCCGAACTCCTCGATCACTTCGCCGTCGCGCCGCCCCTCTGCGGGCTCGTGCGCGATGGCCTCGTGGAAAGTGTGGATCGAAGTCGGTCCCGAGCGCCTCGATCGCGCGCACGCCGCGCTTGCGCAGGACCTCGAGAAGCTGACGATGAATGAGCTCCACGCCGCGGCGGTATGCCTCCGCGCCTTCGGCTCCCGTGTCGGCATTTCAGCGCGCGTTCGAGGTCGTCGACGAGCGGAAGGAGATCGCGCACGACGTCGGCGGCGACCGCCTCGGCCATGCTCTGCCGATCGCGCTCCACGCGCTTGCGGTAATTGTCGAACTCGGCCGTCTTGCGCAGCAGCCGATCGTAGAAGTCGTCGCGCTGCCTCTGGAGCTCGTCCGTCTCGACGACGGCTGCCGCCCCGTCGACGGCTGGATCTGCCATGGATTGTTCGTTGTTGTCGTTCATGATACCGGAGTGTACGGTGTTAGGTCTTCGCGCCAACGACCTTGCTGATCACGCGTGACAAGCTGTCGACTGCGTTGATGGCGCGCGAGTAGTGCATGCGGGTGGGACCGATGACGCCGACCGCGCCGGTGCCGCCGCCGTCGGAGTACGTCGCGAAGACCAGACTGAAGCGCTGGAGCTCGCTCGACTGATGCTCCGATCCGATGATAACCGTCAAGCCGTCGCCGCCGAGATAGTCGTCCAGCAGGCGGACCAGGCGCGCTTTCTCTTCAATCATCTGCAGGAGTGCCCGCAGCGTCTCGAGCGTGACGTCGGGATCATCGCCGCCGAAGTCCTCGAGCAGCATCGACGTGCCCTGGACGAACACGGCAGGCTCCGAATCCACGTCCGCCAGCGTCGCACTGGCCAGCCGCAACGCGCGCGCCATCAGTACATCATAGAGCGTGCGCTCTTCACGAAGACGCTCGAGCACCATCTGACGGATGTCGAGCAGCGTGCGGCCCTTGAACTCGCTGTTGAGGTACGTTGGCCGCCTGCTGCAGCTCGGTGTGATTGGTACTGCTCGCTCGGCTCGATCATCTTGTGCGACACGTGACCGCCGGCCGCGACGACGACCACGAGAATCTTGCCGCCGTCGAGCGGCACGAAATTCAGGTGTTCGAGCGTGGTTGTCTCGGCGGCAGGGCCGATGGCGAATCCGACCTGATGCGACGCGCGGGAGACCTCCTGCGAGATGTGCGAGAGGAGGTCGTCAACGGTTCCGGCGCGGCGCAGCCGCGCTTCGACGCTCGGCGCGGGCCTCGACGTGCGCCGCTCGGCCAGCACGCCATCGACATAGTTGCGATAGCCGAGATCGGTCGGCACACGCCCAGCCGATGTGTGCGGCTGGCGGACGTAGCCCTGGTCCTCGAGGCGGGCAAGCACGCTGCGCAGCGTGGCCGAGGACACACCGAGACGGCCTTTGGCCAGCCAGAGCGACGAGACCGGTTCGCCCTGTTCGATGTAGGCCGACACGACGACCCCAAGAATCCGTCTATCCCGTTCGGGCAGTGCAGGATGGAGCACCATAGACTGTTAGCACTCGGCGTTGGCGACTGCTAAGCATTATAGCAGGGTTTGTCGGCCCCTCGAGGCGACGCGCTCGCGATCCAGATCGACGGTCCCGTAGCTCTATCACCCGGCTTCGCCGCGCGACGTGCCGAATCCGGCCGGGGCCCTCCACCGGATGATGCGCCGAGGCGGCGCTCCCTCCACGGTCAGCGCCGCAGCGCAAGTCTCATCGAGTGTGAGGGGCACGATGCTCCACTGCGCGAGGTTGCCCGATGAGTGCCGGCACGCCAGCAGCGCCTGCGCCGTGTCGACTCCCAGGCTGACGTCGAATGCGTCCAGTGGCATGAAGAGCCCCTCGCCGAGCGCCTTGATGAACGACTCCTTTCGCGTCCAGCAGCGGTAGAACGCAGCCATCCGCTCGTCGGGCGGCAGCGACGCGAGCGCAGCTTGCTCCCCCCGCGAGAAAACCGATCGGCCAAGCTCCAGTACGTCGATCGGACGATGCTGCTCGACGTCTATGCCAAGCTCCCGTCCGATCCCTACGGCGAGCAGACCCCGGCCGCCAGAGTGCGACAGGTTGAACCGCACGTCGGTGGCTGAACCGGCGACGCGCGGCTTCCCACGACCGGAGATCGTGAACCGCACCACTGCCGGGCCGACGCGATGGCAGATCCCCAGGACCACTCGAGTGATCGTATGGGCGACAACGAACCTTCGTCGATCCACATCATGAACGAACCGGGCGGCTCTCGCCCGCTCCGTTTCGTCGAGGCACGAGAGCCCTGGCGGCGGGTCGCTGTCATCGAGATCGAATTCGATGACGTGAACGTCGTCCGCTGCAATTGACGCGTCGCGCGGGAACGGCGGTGGCCTCAACGGTGAGTCGAAGACTGTCGGGGGCTCAGGGGACATCCGTGTTATCAGTGCTGTCCGTGGTCAGACTCCCGCCCTCTGCGCGACTTCCCGCGCCGCGTGCGCCGCCTCCGATGCGATCGCCGCGCCGTCGAGCCGGGCCAGCCCGAAGCCATCCACCAGGATCTCGCCGTCAACCATCGTCATCCGTACATCGGTTCCGCGGGCCGCGTAGACCAGCGTGGACCACGGGTCGGCATCCGGCGCGAGGTGCGCGCGATCGCGATCCACGAGAATCAGGTCGGCCCGTTTGCCCGGCTCGATCGAACCCACCTCGTCTTCGAGCCCCATCGCCCTGGCCCCTTCACGCGTGGCCATCCACAGCGCATCCCGCGCGGACAGGGCGCCGGGCGCGCGTCGCACGGCCTGCAGCGTCGCCGCGAGCCGCATTTCGTCGAACATGTCGAGGCGGTTGTTGCAGGCGGCGCCGTCGGCACCGAGCGACACACAGATGCCGCGCTGACGCATCTCGACCATCGGCGCGATGCCCGAGCCGAGCTTGAGATTGGACCCCGGGCAGTGCATGACTTTGACGTCGTGCTCGGCCAGGAGTGCCTGCTCGGGCTCGCTGACCCAGACACAATGCGCGACACACAAGCGATCGCTTGCGAGGCCGGTCGCGGCAAGGTACTCGAGGTTGGACAGTCCGCCCGACAGCCGGCGCACCACGTCGACCTCGTCGCGCGATTCCGAGGCGTGGGTGTGGACGAGGATCCCGTCTTGCGCCGAGAGCGAGGCCACCGCCTCGAGCAATGGACGGGAGCAGGAGACAGCAAATCGCGGGGCGAAGGCGGCGCGAAGTCGTCCGCCTGCGGCGCCCTCCCATCGCTTGCGCAACGCGACGCTCTCGTCGACCGACCGCCCGGTTTCTTCCCGCAGCCGCGACGGCACATCGTCGTCCGAATCCATCATGCATTTGCCGACCGTCGCCCGCAGTCCAATCTCTGCCAGCGCCTCGAAGACGATGTCGGTATCGTGCACGGTCTCCATCGTCAGGGCCGTCGTCGTGCCCGAGAGCAGGAGCTCCGCCGCAGCCAGCCGCGCGGCCGCGCGCAGCGTGGATGGGGAGTGCGCCGCTTCCATGGGCCAGATCCGCCGCCTGAGCCACTCGAGCAGCGGCATGTCGTCGGCGTAGCTTCGGAACAGCGTCTGGCAGAGGTGGACGTGTGTCTGGACGAAACCTGGAAGGAGGTACGCGCCACCAGCATTGACGATGTGCTCGCATGGCGTGTCCGGCTCCGCGCCGACCGACGTGATGCGTCCGGCGTGGACGGTCACCGCGCCCTCGATGATGTCGAGGTGATCGTTCATCGTGAGGATGGTCGCGTTGCGGATGAGGGTCGTCATGGCGCTGGGGTGCGGGTCAGGCGGGGCCTGAGGTGGGTGTCAGGCAGTGAATCGTGAATCGTGCTGTCGTCATCTGGGACAGCACGATTCACGATTCACTGCCTGACACCTTCCCGGACGCCCGCCGGACCCCGGTTGTGACGCCGCGGCGCACCGCAATCAGCTCGGCGAGGATGCTGACGGCGATCTCGGCCGGCGTCACGGCGCCGATCTCGAGGCCGATAGGGGAGTGCACGCGGTCGAGACACTCTCGGGGCATGCCCTCTTCTACGAGCGCAGTGCGGATGCGCGCGACTTTGGCGCGACTGCCGATGAGCCCGAGGTACCGCAAATCGCGCGCCGCGAGCGCCCGCATGGCTTCGAGGTCTCCCTGATGCCCGCGCGTGACGATGACGACGTAGGCCGAGGTCGGGATGTCGACGCGATGCAGCCACTCGGCGATCGGCTCGACGACGATCTCTTCGGCGGTGGGGAAGCGCTCGCGACTCGCGAATTTCTCGCGGTCGTCGACTACGTGCACGCGGAAGTCGATCTCGCCGGCGGCGCGGGCGAGGTGCCAGCCGACGTGCCCGGCGCCGATGATGTACAAGCGAGGAGCGGGCTCGAGCGGATCGACGTGGACGTCCATCTGCCCTCCACAAATGAGGCCATTCTCCTGCGCGAAGTCGTCGTTCAGCTCGAAGTGCAGAAGCACCTGGCGGCCCGACTCGAGAACCTCCCGGGCCTTCAGGCAGGCTTCGTTCTCGTAGCACCCCCCGCCGATCGTGCCGACCGTCCGGCCGTCCGCAAAGACCAGCATTTTGGCGCCGGCGCGCTGCGGTGTCGACCCTCGCGCGCGCACGACCGTTACGAGCGCGACCGACTCGCCGCGCTTGAGCGCGTCAGCCGCCGCTGAGAGGACTTCCTCGTTCAGATCAGAACCTCGATTCTGGCCTTCTGCTTGACCTGCGCGACGAAGGCCTGCGCCTGCTCCCGCTTCTTCTGCCCGGTGAGGAATTTCTTGAGCTCCCCGGTGACTTCATCGAATGGCACGGTCCCGGCGGGCTTGCGGTCGGTCACCTTGATGAGGTGCACGCCGAACTGCGTCGTCACGACGTCGCTCGATCTCGCCGACCTTCAGGCGGAAGGCGACATCGGCGAACTCCGGCACCATCTTCTCTTTCGGAAAGTAGCCGAGGTCGCCGCCTTGCTGCGCGCTCCCATCCTGCGAGTTCTGCGTCGCGAGCGCGGCGAAGTCCTCGCCGCCCTTCGCTCGTTTGAGGACCGCGTCGATCTTCGCCGTGGCCTGCTTTCTCGCCGCCTCGTCGGCCTTCGGGTCGATGAGCAGCAGGATGTGGCTGGCGCGGACGGTCTCGGGCCGCTTGAACCGGTCGGGGTTCTTGGTGTAGAAGTCGCGCGCCTCGGCGTCGGTGGCTTCCGTCGCGCTGGCGGCCTGCGCGCTCATCATCTTGGCGATGGACATCTGGACGCGCGCATCGGCCTTGAGGCCTTCGAGTGTCATCTTGCGCGCGGCGAGCGCTTTCTTGAATGCCTCGTCGCTTCCCGCCTCCTGCTGCAATGACGTGACCTGCTGCTCGACTTCGGCGTCGGTCACGGTGATGTTGCGGGCCTTCGCTTCCTGCTTGAGGACGGTGTAGGTCACGAGCTGGTCGAGCACACCTCTATAGACCTCATCGCGGCGATCGGCGGGAACCGGGCCCTTGTTGTTGAGTTCGATGTTGCGCACGAGGCGCTCGAAGTCCGTCCGGGTCACGTTCTCGTCGTTCACGTGCGCGAGCACGGTTGGCAACTGCGCCGGGACGGGAGCGGGTGGCGCAACCGGCGCGGGTGGCTGTACTGGTGCCGTGGCGGCACCAGCCGTCCCAGGTGCGGCAGTGCCACTCCCGGGCGATCCGGGGGCCGGTGCCGTCGACGCATTCGCCGCCGGAGCCGGCGCTTTTCGGCAAGCGGTCCCGGAAACGAGCACGACTGGAATCAACGTGAGAGAAAGGAGTTTATGCAAAGGAACACCAATGATAACGCACTGTGGACGGGGACACTCAACCGTGGCTGTCCCGGGGACTGTCCCGGTTGAGTGTCCCCGGTCGTCGACTGGCACAGTTTTCGCGCCGGGGACATAGGGGTGACAGTCCGGGAACGGCCACGTTTGAGCGTCCCCGACACGTTCAGTTGCCGTGCAGACGGCAGAGCTCCCGCGGCTCGGTCCCCTGGATGAACCCTTCGGAGAAGACCCGCGGGCACGCCGGGCCGGCGAGCTGGCCCGTGTCGCGATCGATGTCGACGAACGTAATGCCTTCCGGCGTCTGGAACGAGGGGCTGTCGAGGCCGGCGAGCGCGCGCGTCATGAAGTTCGTCCAGATGGGGAGCGCGGCCGTCGAGCCGCTCAACCCGAGCGGCTGGTTGTCGTCGAGTCCGACCCACACGACGGTCAGCAGCTCTGGTGTGAAGCCGACGAACCACGCATCCCGCAGGTCGTTGGTCGTGCCGGTCTTGCCGGCCGCGTCCGGTGTGAAGCCGGCGGCCCGGGCCCCGGCGGCAGTCCCCTCGCTGAGGACGCTGCGCATCATGTTGGTCACGAGGAACGTGGTGTCGCGCCTCGCGATGGTCTTTGTGGCGATCGAGCGGATCTGCACGTTCTGGCCGGCGGTGACGAGGCGCGAGATCGCCCGCAGCGGACGGATCGTGCCGCCGTTGGGGAACAGCGTGTACGCCGTCGCGATTTCGAACGGCGTCGCTTCGAAGACGCCCAGCGCGATCGCGGGGTAAGCGTGCGGGGACGCGCCGGCACCGACCTGGCGCCAGAGCGACGCGACCTCGCCGTAGCCCGTCGTCTCGGCGACCTTGATCGTGGCGACATTGCGGGAGTGGGCGAGGGCGCGCCGCAGCGTGATCGGGCCGTCGTACTCGCCTTCGTAGTTGCCCGGTTCCCACGGCTGCTCGTTGAACGTGAACGTCGTGGGCTCGTCGATGACGATCGTCGCGGGCGTGATGTCGGTGCGCCCCTCCTTGTAGGCGTGCTCGAACGCGGCCAGGTACACGAACGGCTTGAACACCGACCCTGGCTGCCGGCGGGCGCTGATCGCGCGGTTGTATTGCGACTGGTTGTACGACCGTCCCCCGACCATCGCGAGTACCTCGCCGGTCCGTGGGTCGATGGCAATGAGCGCCGCCTGTGCTTTCTGCCGCTTGCGTTTGGCGAGGAGCTCGTCGACCCTGGTCAGACCGTCGCGCAGCGCGTCCTGCGCCAGGCGCTGGAGATGCAAATCGAGCGTCGTGTAGACGTCGACCGTGCTCGCGATGGCGCTGTATTTGTCCTGCAGTTCCTGGCTGACGTAGTCGACGAAATACGGTGCGTCCGCTTCGAGCGCGCGGGCGACGATCTGCACAGGCTCCAGCGCAGCGCGCTCGGCGGCCTCGGCGCTGACGTAGCCGGCCTCGACCATCGCGCGCAGCACGACATCCCGGCGCTCCTTGGCGCGATCCGGATGAACGAACGGTGAATGCCGTGGCGGAGACTGGATGACCCCCGCGATGAGCGCCGCTTCGGCCAGCGACACGTTCGAAATGTGCTTCGCGAAGAAGAGTCGCGACGCTTCCGCGACGCCGTGCACCGCGAAGGATCCGCGCTGGCCGAGCCACACGTCGTTCAGGTAGAGCTCGAGCACCTGATCCTTGCTCAGGCGGCGCTCCAGGATGAGGGCCATGAACTGATCCTGCAGCTTGCGGATGGGGCTTCGTTCCTGTGTGAGAAACGTGTTCTTGATGAGCTGCTGCGTGAGCGTGCTGCCGCCGCGCAAATAGGGCTTGCGGCGGGACACGTAGTCCCAGACGGCGCTCGCGATGCCGATCGGGTCCACGCCGACATGGTCGTAGAAGCGGCGGTCTTCGATCGCCAGGACTGCCTGGATCATGTGCTGCGGGATGAGCTGGAGCGGCACATCCCGGCGTTTTTCGCGCCCGGAGGAGACGAGCGCAGTGATGAGCGGCGGGTCGAGTGTCAGCTGCTCCGGCCGCGACTTCTGGCCGACGATCTCCAGATGATCGATCGCGGTCGTTTCCTTGGTTTTGGCCGACCGCATGCCGAACACGATCCGGACGGTCTGTCCCTTCCGGTCTCCGTCACGCGGAACGAGGACGATGGCGTCGCGTCCGACCGTGAACTCGCCTGGTTGTCCGGATTGGGCGCGGTTGGCATAGCCAAGCTCGTTCAGCCGGTCGACCAGCTGCCGCGGCGACACCGACTGGCCCTTCCGGACTTCGAACGGCCGGGCAAACACCCGTGGGTCGACCCGCTGCATTTCCCCGTGGATCCGCGCGTCGATCATCCGTGAAAACGCGACGTAGTAGTAGCCGAGCACACCCATGAGCACCACGAGGGGCCCCGCGAGGGCGACGAGGGCGTAGAGCTTCCACCGCTTCCCGAACAGCTTCACGGGGCGCCGTTTCGCGGCCGGTTTCTTGGAGGGGGGCACGTTAGTCGGCAGTCGGCAGTCGGCAGTCGTGAGTCACAGTCATCAGTCCCAGTCGTCAGTCCCAGTCGTCAGTCGGCAGTCTTGGTCGCCAGCTAGCTCGACCGTTGCGAATCGGAGCCGTAGTCCGGAATGCACGGCGGACTGCCGATCTCTGGACCGTCGGCTGCGACGGTCCGGCTGGGAGGGCTGCGACTCCCGACGGGCGACTGTCTTGTCGACTGTCTTATCGTCCGGACCGGCCCGCCAGCTTACTGCGTCTAAAGGGGAACTATCCGATTGTACACTGCAGGGGTCCTGATCGGGCCGACGGGTCGCACGCTCGGAGGGTGCGATCAGCTAAGAGGAGGGGGGCATGTTTCGAATACTGTCGGTGGCCTTGCTGGGCGCGTTTGTCGCGCTGGCGGCGCCCACGACCGCGGCTGCGCAGGCGCAGGCCGCCAACGGCAACATCGAGGGCGTCGTCCGCGACACGACAGGCGCCGCGCTGCCCGGGGTCACCGTCACGGTGACGAACATGGACACCGGGACGACCCGGACGTCAGTCACCAACGACGAGGGCGTGTATCGCGCCATCCTGTTGCCGCTCGGCCGCTATCGTCTCGTCGCCGAACTGCAGGGCTTCAAGACCTTCGAGCAGCAGGGGATCACGCTCTCGGCGGGGCAGTCCGCACTCATCAACCTCGAGCTCGGCGTCGGCAACGTATCCGAGACGGTGACCGTCACCAGCGAGTCGCCGGTCGCGCAGCCAGGCAGGATCGACCTCGGACGCACGATCGGCGAGAACGAGATCAAGAACCTGCCGCTCGTCTCGCGCAACCCCTACAACTTCGCGTTCCTGCAGGCCAACGTGACCGGGTTCGAGAACAACGAGTTCGGCGTTCCCCGCATCAACGCGAACGGTACGCAGATGCGGACGAACTACCAGATCGACGGCAACACGAACACCGAGAAAGACCGCGCCGGCCTGCGGCTCCTGCCGGTGTCGGAAGTGCTCGTCCGGGAGGTGAAGGTCATCACCAACGGCTTCGCACCCGAGTTCGGCCAGACGACCGGAATGGTCTACAACGCCATCACGCCGTCGGGGACCAACCGCCTCGACGGCTCGGCGAGCTTCCGTTTCCGCCGCAACGACATGTCGTCGCGCCCGTTCTTCCTCGCGCCGACGGCGCTCAAGCCGGACACCGAGGTCAACGACTTCACCGCGACGCTCGGCGGTCCCGTGGTCAAGGACAGGATGCACTACTACGGGGCGTACGAATACGTCGACCGGAGCCTCATCACGGGCAATCAGGTCATCACCGTCACGCCGTCCGCGGCCCAGACCCTCGGACTCGACCTGCCGTCGAGCGGCGTGATTCCCGCGCATCAGAAGGTCAACTTTCTCTTCGGCAAGACCGACTATCAGATCAACTCCGCCAATCGCCTGTCGGCCCGCTACTTCCTCTTCAAGAACTTCTCGCTCTCGAACATCGCGGGCGGCCAGAACACGCCCGATCGCGCCACGGACTTCACGGATCGGATGGATTCCGCGTCAGCGCAGCTCGTGTCCACGCTCGGCAGGCGACAAGCTGAACGAGCTGCGCGTCCAGTACGCGCGACGCCATCAGTTCCGGACGCTGTCCGATACCGCGGCCGACGGCCCGGCGATCACGGTGACAGGCGTGGCCAACTTCGGCGGGCCGCGCATCGGCGATACCAACGCCGTGGGCTTCGACTTCAACCAGGGCATCTGGCAGGTGATCGACAACCTGACGTGGGTACGCGGCAGAGCACGGCTTCAAGGCCGGC
This sequence comes from uncultured Acidobacteriota bacterium, assembly GCA_963771395.1. Classification (GTDB taxonomy): domain Bacteria; phylum Acidobacteriota; class Vicinamibacteria; order Vicinamibacterales; family 2-12-FULL-66-21; genus DATBJJ01. The sequence continues at coordinate 524,201 of CAVYTY010000014.1, forward strand.
ATCGACGCGCAGTTCATCGCCGACGATCGCGTTCGCGGCGAGCGCTTCTTCTATACCTTCCCGACCAACGATGCCTATCTGGGTGCCCGCAGCGGATCGACGCCGTTCAGCTATACCTCGCTGCAGCAGGACTTCGGAGACCTGACGGCCGGCTACGATTCGGCCTTCTACGGGTTCTTCGTACAGGACGACTGGCAGCTGAACTCGCGGATGAAGCTGCTCTATGGCCTCCGCTACGACTTGTTCGACGTCCCGTCGGCGCGGACGTTCGCGCCGAATCCGTATTCGCAGGACTTCACCATCGACAAGAACAACGTCGCACCACGCGTCGGGTTCTCGTGGTCGCTCGACGACCGCGCGACGACCGTCGTGCGCGCGTCGATGGGGCTGATGTACCAGCCGCCACTCATCGACTTCTACGACAACGCGATTCTCGGCAACGGCGATCCGCGGGCCTATACGGTGACCGTCGCCGGTACCGCCGCCGGCGCGCCGGCGTTCCCGACGAGCCTCGGCGAACGTGCCCGCGGGCTTCGTCCTTCCGCGCCAGAGCATCACGGCGGTCGATCCGGACTTCGCGACGCAATACGCCTGGCTCACGAACGTGCAGATCGAGCGGGCCCTTCGCGAACGACATGTCGATCGCGGTCGGATACGTCAACTCGATTGGCCGCAATCTGCCGGTGTTGATGGACGTCAACATGATTCCGACCGGACAGGCGCTGGGCGACGGGCGTCCGGTCTACTCGACGACGGTCAGTCCGGCGACGCGCGTTGATCCGACGTTCGATCACGTCAACGTGTTCCAGTCGATCGGCGAGTCCACCTACAACGCGTTCACCGCGACCCTCAACAAGCGCATGACCCACGGTTGGCAGGCGCAGGCGACCTACACGTTCGCGCACGGCGAGGACAACGCGCCCCTGACCGGCACCTACGTCGTCGGCAGCGGCGACGACCGCGTGTCCGATCCCTCGAACCTCGATCGCGAGCAGGGCGTGACGCCGTTCCACCAGACGCACACGTTCGTCGTGTCGAGCGTCATCGCGCCGTCGTTCAGCGGCGACGGGCTGAAGGCGGCGCTCCTCAACAACAATCAGCTGGGGCTCATCATGCAGGCCAACAGCGGCCTGCCGTTCAACATCCGGTCGAACCAGGACCTGAACCGGGACGGCCAGACCAACGATCGTCCGCATCGGCATCGACCGCAACACGGGCCGGCTCGGCCAGGTCGTGTATCTCGACATGCGCTACTCGCGCTTCATCCCGCTGCGCGACGCCCAGCGAATCGAGCTGTTCTTCGAGGCGAAGAATCTGTTCAACACCGAGAACATCGCCGCCGTGAACCGCGTGGTGACGACCGACGCGGCCGGCAACCCGTCGGCGCCGCTGCCCAATCCGTTCCCGCCAACGAGCGGCTACGATCAGCGCCAGATGCAACTGGGGGTGAAGTTCGTATTCTGAAGGTCGACAGTCGCCAGTCGTCAGTCGTCAGTCACAGTCGCCAGTGCCGAGTCGTAGTCGACAGCCCGGTCGACAGTCGATAGTCCGATTCGGCGCTCGACTTCCACCCGAAGGCGGGGGAGACCGTCGACTTCGACTGTCGACTCCGACCGTCGACTCTGACTGCCGACTGAAGACTCGGGACTGAGGACTGTGACTGACGACCGACGACTGCCGACTGTCGACTGAACATGTCTTTTGACCCCACCTACATTCGCCTCGTCCTCAACCAGAACTTCGAAGACGCGAAAGAGCAGTTGCTGGCGCCGCTGATGGCGATCCACTACGCGCATCTGGTGATGCTGGCCGAGTGCGGGATTGTCTCCAGGGCCGACGCCGCAGCGATCCGCGATGCGCTCGGGTCAGTGTCGATCGCCGATGTCCAGTGCGTGAAGTACGACGGCTCGTGCGAGGATCTGTTCTTCTACGTCGAACGACTCATCGTGCAGGCCTGCGGCGAAGACACGGCCGGCAGGCTGCACACCGCCAGATCCCGGAACGACATCGACATGACGATGTACCGGATGCAGCAGCGGGAGATGATTCTCAGGGTGCTCGAGGGCGTCGCGCAGCTGCGCGGCGCCCTCCTCGGTCTTGCCGGTCGGCATGGCGACACCGTGTTCGCCGCGCACACCCACACGCAGCCGGCGCAGGTCTCGACCGTCGCCCACTACCTGCTCGCCGTTGTCGAGCAGCTCGAGCGCGATGCGGCCAGGCTCGAGGCCGCGTATGCGTCGACGAATCGCAACCCGCTCGGCGCGTGCGCGATCACCGGCACGGGATTTCCGATCGATCGGCAGCAGACGTCCGAGCTCCTCGGGATTCGACGGCACGACCGGCAATACCTACGGCAGCATAGCCACTGTCGACTACCTCCTCGAGAGCGTGTCCGCCGCTGCGGTGCTGCTGGCGGGCGTCGGTCGTGTGCTCCAGGATTTTCTGCTCTGGTGCACGGCTGAAGTTGGCTATCTGCGCCTGGCCGACGGCTTCGTGCAGTCGAGCAGCATCATGCCGCAGAAGCGCAACCCCGTCGCGCTCGAGCACGCGCGCGCGCTCGCCAGCAAGGCGCTCGGACAGGCCGGCGCGATTCTCCTGACCGTCCACAACACGCCATTCGGAGACATCGTCGACACAGAGGATGACCTGCAGCCGCTCGTCGCGTCGATGTTCGATGATGCGATGCGGGCGGTGACGCTCGTGGCGGCGGCGATGGCCACCGCGGTGTTCGATGTCGAACGGATGGCCGAGCGGGCGCGTCTCGGCTGGATCACGGCCACAGAGCTTGCCGACACGCTGACGCGGGACCACGGCGTGCCGTTCACGACGAGCCATGCCGTCGCGTCGCGGTTCGTCACGGAGGCCGGCCGGCGCCCTGGGGAGTCGTCGAGTGCGCTCCTGCGAGAAATCACGAGCGCCGTGGTGGGCCGGCCCATCGAGTACGACGAAGTCCGTCTGGCCGAGGTGTTGAGCCCCGAGTATTTCGTGCGCGTCCGCACGACCCCGGGCGGCCCTGCCCCTGTCGAAACGTCCAAAGCGATTGCCGCGTCTCGTCAGCGCTTGACGGCAGATGAAGAGTGGAGACGGATGACGGTGGGGAAGTTGCGGCAGGCCGAGCAGCTGTTGAGGGGCGGCGGCCAGCCTCTGATGAGCGGAGCCGGCTGCGCAGCCAAGTCATACTGATACCGCGGGGCCACGTCCGCGTCGCTCTCGCTGGCGTTCGCGACCGCGTTCGGGCCTCGTCGCTTCCGACGCTCCGGTCGCCAGCACTGGCCCGGCATTCCGCGACTTCAACAATCAGATCGTGATCACCCAGTGCTGGCCGAGCTCGAGCGGCAGCTCGCTCAACAACCGATCGATCGCCGCCGGCCCGTAACGGTTCAGGAAGTACACGATGCCGAGCGTGCGCTCCTGCGCGTGGCCGAGCGGGAAAATCTGGGCCTGGGCGCGGATGAACTGGCGGCGCAGCGTTTCATCCCGCCGCTTCGCGGCCTGAATCATCTTGTTCTGCAGCCCGCGGAGATCGTGTTCCATCTTCGACAGCGTGGTCCGCGCCGCGCCGGCCAGCGTGGGATCGACGGCCGGCATCGCGTCGATCACGCGCTCCATCGCTCGCCGCAGGGCGTCCTCGGCATCCTTGATGGCCTGCTCGACCGATTGCGGCAATTGGGATCCGAGCAGGCGATTGAGCGCCGACTCGTCCTGCGGCTGAAACTCCTCGATCGGGACGTCGTACTTGCCGAGAAACCGCGTGGTGGCTGAGTCGACGAGCGTCGCGGTGGCGCGCGGATACATGAGCGGCATCGGAATGCCGAAGCTCGCGTACACGTCGCGAAGCTGGCCCAGATACGCGAGCTCGCTCGGTCCTGCCACGTAGCAGATCGTCGGGAACAGCGTGTCCTGGACGAGCGGCCGGAGCAGCACGTTCGGACTGAAGAGGTCCGGTGACGTTCGGGCCTGCTCGGTGAGCGCGTCGACGGTGAACGTGCGCTCGCCGGCGATGAATTGATCTCCTTGCCGGCGGATGGGCCGCCGCGCGCCGTCGAGCCCGCCGTTCGGCCCGACGGCAGGCCCCCTGGTGAGTCCCCCGGTGAGCCCTCCTGTGAGCCCTCCTGTGAGCATGAAGAGCGCGACGCTGTCGGGCTGTGGAATTACCTGTGGCTGATGCCCGCGGTCCGTCAGCGCGTCGCCCGCCGCCTTGGCGAGCGTCGCGGTGCGCCCGGCGGCGCCGAGCTCGCGCGCGAAGAGGTCAGCGACGAGCGGCTTGGCCGCGCGATCTGACGAGTCGTAGACGACCAGCCCGTGCGGCCCGAGCAGCGTTTCGAGCCACCGTGCGAAGGCGTCAGCCATGCCGACGCCCGGCCGGTAGGCGGCGCGAAGCGAAGAGAGGAGCCATTCGGAGAACTCGGTCTCGCCGAGCGCCCCGGCGAGCGCGTCGAGGGTCTGCTCGACGCGGGCATCCAGGACGAGCGAGGCGACCGATCGCTCGCCGGCGCCCTCAGGCTTGGGAAGCGTGATCGTGTGCGGCTGGAAGCCCGGATCGAGCACCGTACAGCGCGCGACCTCCTCCCAGTCGTGATCCTCGGCATCGACCCAGAAAATGGGCACGACATCGGCGTGTTGCTCGCGCGACGTCCGGCGGGCGAGCTGGATGGCGGTGATGGCTTTCAGCAGCGTGAAGAGCGGGCCGCCGAAAGCGCCCGCCTGTTGGCCTGTGAGGACCGCGACCGTGTCGGGGTTGGCGAGTTTCTGCGCCGCCTCGCACGCGCTTGGCGGGGCGCCCCGGCGAGCCTGCTGGACGGCAAGAATACGGGCGACGGCCGCATACGGTCGAGCCATCGCGCGCGTCCGCGCGATCGTGTCGGTCCACGCCTGTTGCGACGAAGGATCTCCGGCGTAGAGCGGCGCGATCTTGGCGAAATCGAACGCGTAGTCGCCCGCCAGCGGCCTGATCCAGCCGAAGCGGCGCACGTCGATCGCAGTGCGGGTCGAGCCGTCGGCGAACGTCGTTTCCGCTGACACCGCCTCGTACTCTCTCAGAGCCCCGTAAAACATGTCAAGACGACCATCACGACCGTTCGACGCATCGGACGGCTCCGAGGGTTCATCACGGATCGCCGGGGACGCGGAACACGCGGACTTCCACGAGACGCGGATCACGCGGATTCCGGACATTTTTACGGGACGCGGATCTCGCGGATTCCGGACATTTCTCACGGGACGCGGATCACGCGGATTGCGCGGATCCCGGGGTCTCAGGTCGCAATCCGGCAGCTCGGCGAATCCGGCTATGTGGAAGGCGTGCCGATCCAGCGATCACCCGGCGGTCCCGCAACTGCGGCGCGCCCGAGCCGCCACGATGTTGAGGGTAGAAAGTCTCGAATCCACGAGATCCTCGAGAAGTGTCCGAATCCGCGAGATCCGCGTCCCGTGTAAGAGGTGTCCGAATCCGCGAGATCCGCGTCCCGTGAACAGCATTGTCGGATCCGCGATCGGGGGCGATGTGAATCGGTGATCAGCGATTCGGCGATTCGTGCTACATTTTTTTCGATCGAGCCGCTGAGGAGCACGCTAACTGACCAGAGACGACACCACCGGATTCGCGCCCCCGCCGGCGTTTGGCCCCTTCAGGGTGCTGCACCAAATAGGTGTCGGCGCGCTTGGACCCGTCTTTCGAACCTACGAGCCCACGCGCGATCGGCTCGTCGCCGTCAAGGTTTTTCGACTCGACGTCATTCCGGAGCAGGCGCGGGCGCTCGCCGATGAGCTGGCGCGCGCGGCTGACGCCGGCCTCTTCCACCCCTCCATCGTCGAACCCGTCGCGGCTGGCATCGAAGGCACGGTGGCCTATCGCGCGGAAGAGTACGTGGCCGCCGAGTCTCTCGACGTCGCCATGCGCCACTACGCCCCGGCGACGGTCGACAAGGCGCTGCCCTTCATCACGCAACTGGCCTCGGCCATCGATTTTGCCAGGGCGGCCGGCGTGGGGCACGGCGCGCTCCACCCGAGGGACATTTTCGTTACTCCAGACGAGGCTCGCGCGACTGGTTTCGGGGTCGTCGACGCACTGGACCGTATGGGACTGCGGGCGCCGGTGCGGCGGCCATACAGTCCGCCCGAACGGATCGCCGGCCGTGCCTGGGCACACCGAAGCTGACGTCTTTTCGCTTGCCGCGATCGCGTTCGAGCTGCTGACCGGTCGTCGCCCGTCGGGTCTGGGCGACGAAATGGGACCGCTCGATGGTGCGACGCTCGGCGACAGATGCCGACGCGGTTCGCGTCGTGCTCGCGCGCGCCATGCAGGAGAATCCCTTCGAGCGCTATGCGACGGCGCAAGCATTTTCGGCGGCCCTGGCGCAGGCTGCCAGGTATACCGGAGACCACGGTCTCCCCCGTGACGCGCGGCGTCGTTGTGCCAGCCACGTCAGCGGCGCAACCCGAGATTCGGATCGCCCCGCCCGAGCCCGCCGGGAGTCCTGTCGGCAGCCCCAACGCCAACATTGACGAGTTGCCTCTGGCGGTGCACGGTGTCGGCCGATCAGCCGGCAGCGTGATCTCGCGATTGACGCCGTGCCCAGAGCGGCGCTCTCGACTCCGACCATGTGCTGGACGAGTTCCCGGGGAGTCCGAAGCGCCGTCCCCGGGCGACTCGCCGAGAGAGGTTGCGCGGAAGATGATTGCCGCTCGCGAAGTGAGAAAGCGGCAGGTCAGGAAGAAGACCGAGATCGGGCACCGACGACGGCTCGACGGATACCGCCGCACCGTTGCCGCCACAGGATGCTCCGGTTCCGACGCCTCCTGTGGCTGGGGCCCTCTTCGGCGTGGCGAGCGCCGAAGCACCACCGGTCCCGGAAGTTCCGTCACCGGCCCTGCTGAATGCTCTCGAAGGCGTCACGACCGCGAGCGTCGAGACTTCAGCAATCGATCCGCCGCGGAAGGAGCTCGATGACGACGTGGCCGAGGTCGCGGCATTGAAGGCCGTGGACCTTGCGCTTGCGACCGGAGAGCCGTCGGAACGGTCAGTGGCAGTGGACGAGTTCAGAGCCCGCGAGATCGCTGGCCCCAAGACCGACCGCAACTGGCCGCGCGTTCCCGAACGGATCGCGCCCGGCAGGGTTGATTCCGGGCCGAAGCTCGAGACTGACACGCACGACCCGAGCGGTTCGTTGATGCCGCAAGGTGAGTCCAGCCCGATCGACCCGATCGACACCGACGTCACACCACTCGCCACTCGAGGCACCGCCGCCGGAGCGCCAGCGGATGGGATGCTGCCGGCTGCGCTCTGCATCAGCCTGGGGCTGGTGCTCGGCTACGCGGCCGGTTATTTCCGTGGGAGTCGTGAGACGCTTGCCGCAGGCGGAACCCCCGTTGCGACGCGCCCTGCCGCGGAGCCGCAGACACCGACCACGGGGCGGACGGCCGCGAAGGAAACGACCGAACAGGTTGTGACGCCGAAGAGCGCGCCCGCCGTTCCGCTCGGCGCGTCGCCAGCCCCGGCTACCCCGACGACTGCTGCGCCGGCTGTCAAGCCGACTACACCGGCGGCGGCCAAGCCGACGACAGCGGCGGCCACGCCGGCTGCGAAGCCCGCACCGCCTCCACGCGAAACACGGCCGGCGGCGGCGACCACCGGTCGCATCGTCATCACCTCGACACCCTCCAAGGCCGCCGGTGGTGATCAACGGCAAGTGGACGGGGCGCACGCCACTGACGGTCGACGACTTGAAGTTCGGGGAGTACGTCGTCCGCGTTGTCGAGCCAGGCTACGAGGTCGTGCGGGAGGAGTTCACGTTGTCGCCGGCCGCCGCCACGCAGACGATGAACGTGACGCTGGGGCGCGGCCGGGCAGCGGCGCCGGCGCCTGACGCGCGCGCTCCGCAAGTGCCGGCGCCTGCGGCCCCATCCGCACAAGCCGACGGCTGCGGCCACGGGCGAGATCTTCGTCGATTCGCGGCCGCGCGGCGCGCGCGTGTTCATCAACGGCAAGGAGGTTGGCGTCACGCCGTTGACGCTGGCCGGGCAGCCGTCGGCTCGCACGTCGTTCGGCTCGAGCTGGCCGACCACCAGTCCTGGACGGTGACGACGGAAGTCGATGGCCCAGAAGACGGCGCGCCGTCACCGTGATCGCTCGAACGCATCAAATAGAAATACGCTATCAGTGGGACAGGTACAGACTCAGTAGAGATGAAGGCCACACTCGCGCTCGAAAACGGCACGTGGTACGAAGGGGAGTCCGCCGGCGCCGCCGGAGAGACCGGCGGCGAGGTCGTGTTCAACACGGCCATGACGGGCTATCAGGAAGTGCTGACCGATCCGTCGTACGCCGGGCAGATCGTCACGATGACATCGCCCGAGATCGGCAACTACGGCATTTCCGACGAGGATGGCGAATCGCGCGGGCCGAAAGTCGCCGGGTTCATCATTCGCGACCACTCGCCGATGGCGAGCAACTGGCGGGCGGACATCACGCTCGCGCGACTACCTCGTGCGCCACGGCATCGTCGCGGTCTCCGACATCGACACGCGTGCGCTGACGCGCGTGCTGCGTTCAACGGGCGTCATGCGCGGCATCATCGCGACCGGGGACATCGATCCGCGGCGGCTGGTGGAGGCCGCGCGCGACGTGACCCCGATGGAGGGCTCCGACCTGGTGCGCGGCGTCACCTGCGCCGCGCCGTTCGACTGGCAGCCCGACAGCCACACGCTCGACGAGTTCTCCCCGGATCCGGAGCGCCGCGCCAGGCGGCCCTTGAAGGTCGCCGCCTACGACTACGGGATGAAGTGGAACATCCTGCGCCGCTTCACGGCGCACGGCTGCGACGTGCGGGTGTTTCCCGCAGACGCTCCGGCGGCGGATCTGCTCGCCGCGGGTCCCGACGGCGTATTTCTCAGCAACGGCCCCGGCGATCCGTCCGCGCTCGACTACGCGGTGAGCAACGCGCGAGACCTCGTCAAGGCGGACGTTCCGATTTTCGGCATCTGCCTCGGACACCAGATCCTGTCGCTCGCGATGGGCGCCGAGACCTACAAGCTCAAGTTCGGTCATCGTGGCGCGAACCACCCGGTGAAGGAGCTCGAGACCGGAAAGATCGAGATCACCTCGCAGAACCACGGTTTTGCGGTCGACCCGAAGTCCCTGCCGTCGGATCTGATAGTGACGCACGTCAACCTGTACGATCAGACCATCGAGGGATTGCGTCACGAGACCAAGCCGTTCTTCTGCGTGCAGTACCATCCTGAAGCTGCGCCAGGTCCGCACGACGCGGATTACCTGTTCCGGCAGTTCCTGGATGAAATGGAAAAACGCGCATGACGGCTGCGCGCTCCGGACGGCGTGAGCACGACGGCCACGATGGCACGATGGCCACGATGAAGACCTGCAGACACGAAAACTCTTAGGATTCATCGTGCCCATCGTGTCATCGTGCTCATCGCGACCGCCGTCGGCGCGTACAGTGTCCCGCTGAGTAGAAATGCCCAAACGCACCGATCTCAAGCGCATCCTCGTCATCGGCTCCGGCCCGATCGTGATCGGGCAGGGCTGCGAATTCGACTATTCGGGCACGCAGGCGTGCAAGGCCCTTCGCGATGAGGGGCTCGAGGTCGTGCTCGTCAACAGCAACCCCGCGACGATCATGACGGACCCCGAGCTCGCCGACCGCACCTACATCGAGCCGCTGACGCCGGAGGTCCTCGCCGCGATCATCGAGCGCGAGAAGCCGGACGCGCTGCTGCCGACGGTTGGCGGCCAGACGGCGCTCAATCTGGCCGTCGCGCTCGGCGAGAACGGGACGCTCGCGAAGTTCGGCGTGGAGCTGATTGGCGCTTCGGTCGACGCGATCAAGATCGCCGAGGATCGGCTGCTCTTCCGCGACGCGATGCGCTCGATTGGCGCCGACGTCCCCGAGAGCCGCTACGTCCGGTCGATCGAGGAAGCGCTTGCGGCGGTCGAGGAGCTCGGGTTTCCCCTCCATCATCCGCCCGTCGTTCACGCTTGGCGGCGTCGGCGCCGGGATCGCGTACAACATCGAGGAGTTCCGCGAGCTCGCGGGACGGGGGCTCGACTTCAGCCCGGTCCACGAGGTGCTGCTCGAAGAGTCGGTGATCGGCTGGAAAGAGTTCGAGCTCGAGGTCATGCGCGACCGCGCCGACAACTTCGTCGTCATCTGCTCGATCGAGAACGTCGATCCGATGGGCGTGCACACGGGCGACAGCATCACGGTCGCGCCGGCGCTGACGCTGACCGACAAAGAGTACCAGCGGATGCGCGACCTCGCGCGCCGCATCATCAGGAAGGTCGGGGTCGAGACCGGCGGGTCGAACATCCAGTTTGCGATCAATCCCGAGAACGGCCGGATCATCGTCATCGAGATGAACCCGCGCGTGTCGCGATCGTCGGCGCTCGCGTCGAAGGCGACGGGGTTCCCGATCGCGAAGATCGCCGCCAAGCTGGCGCTCGGCTACCACCTCGACGAGATCGCCGAACGACATCACCCGGCTCACGCCGGCGTCGTTCGAGCCCACCATCGACTACGTCGTCGTCAAAGTGCCGCGCTGGGCGTTCGAGAAGTTTCCGCGCGCCGATCGCACGCTGACCACGCAGATGAAGTCGGTGGGCGAGGTGATGGCCCTCGGCCGCACCTTCAAGGAAGCGTTCATGAAGGCCTTCCGCTCGCTGGAGCTCGGGCTCGAGCGGGTCGCTGGTCGGCCAGCCCGGCACGCGCCCGACCGACGATCCCGCGCTCGGACGAGGACGAGGGCGCGCTGCAGCGGGAGTTGAGCATTCCCAACGATCGGCGGATGTGGGCGATCTTCCGTGCCCTCGATCGTGGATGGTCGGTCGAGAAGCTGCACGAGCTGACGAAGATCGACCCCTGGTTCCTGACGCAGTTCTCGCAGATCGTCGAGCTGTGCCGTTCGGCCAGCCTGGTCGGGCATGCGCGGGATGTCGACCGATCTCCTGCGCACGCTGAAGCGCGCCGGGTTGAGCGATCACGATCTCGGGCGTGATCCTCGGCACCGACGACGAAGCCATCCGCGGCCTGCGCGCCGAGAACGGGCTCGTGCCCGCCTACAAGCGCATCGATACGTGCGCGGCGGAGTTCGAGTCGTTCACGCCGTATCTCTACGGCACCTACGAGAAGGAGTGCGAGGCCGATCCGACGCCGCGGCGGAAGGTCGTCATCCTCGGCAGCGGGCCGAACCGCATCGGGCAGGGGCTCGAGTTCGACTACTGCTGCTGTCACGCGGCGTTCGCGCTGCGCGACGAAGGCTACGAGACGGTCATGATCAACTGCAATCCGGAGACCGTGTCGACCGACTACGACACCGTCGATCGGCTCTACTTCGAGCCGCTGACGTTCGAGGACGTCTCGGCGATCATCGCCCGCGAGGAGCAGGGCGGAGGCGAGGTGTCGTGCGTCGTCCAGTACGGCGGGCAGACGCCGCTCAAGCTCTCGCTGCGGCTGCAGGCCTCGGGGATCCGCATCATCGGCACGTCTCCGGACTCGATCGACCTGGCGGAAGATCGCGAGCGGTTCGCGCAGCTCCTGTGGGATCTCGGGATTCCGCAGGCGCCGAGCGGCACGGCGACGAGCGTTGCCGGAAGCGCGCGAGGTGGCCGCCAAGATCGGGTTTCCTCTGGTCGTCCGGCCATCGTACGTCCTCGGTGGCCGCGGCATGGCGATCGTCTACGACACCTCGGCCCTGGATCGATACATGACGGGCGCGGTCGCGGCGTCTCCCGGCCATCCGATCCTCATCGACAAGTTCCTCGAGGACGCGTTCGAGCTCGACGTCGACGCGATCGCGGACACGACCGGGGCGGTGGTCATCGGCGGGATCATGGAGCACATCGAGGAGGCCGGCATTCACTCGGGCGACAGCTCCTGCGTCGTGCCGCCGTACCTCGTCGCGCCGCGCCACGTCGCCCAGATCCGCGACTACACGCGGCGCATCGCGCGGGCGCTGAAAGTCGTCGGTTTGATGAACGCGCAGTTTGCGATCAAGGACGACACCGTCTACGTGCTCGAGGTCAATCCGCGGGCGTCGCGAACCGTGCCCTACCTCTCCAAGGCGACCGGCGTGCCGCTGGCCAAGGTCGCCGCGCGGGTGATGATCGGCCGCACGCTGGCCGAGCAGGGGCTGACCGAGGATCTCGAGGTCGCCGGCGTGTTCGTCAAGACGCCGGTGTTCCCGTTCGTGCGGTTCCCGGGCGTCGATACGATCCTCGGGCCGGAGATGAAATCGACCGGCGAGGTGATGGGCGGCGCGACCACGTTCGGGAGCGCGTTTGCGAAAGCGCAGATCGCCGCGGGCGTGCGCCTGCCGTCCGACGGGCGCGGCGTTCATCTCGGTCAACAACTACGACAAGCCCGGGGTGGTGCCGGTCGCGCGCGATCTCAAGGCGGCGGGCTTTCGGCTCATCGCGACGCGCGGCACCGCCAACTTCCTGCGCGCGCATGGCCTCGATGCCGAGATCGTCTTCAAGGTCAACGAAGGCCGCCCGCACATCGGTGACGAGATCCTCAACAACCACGTGCAGCTCGTCATCAACACGCCGCTCGGCCGGGAGTCGTTCTTCGACGACCGCACGGTCCGCCGCATCGCGATGATGCACGGCGTGCCGTGCATCACCACGCTGACCGGCGCCGCGGCGGCGGTCAACGCGATCCGGGCGATGGCACACCGAGGGCCTGACCGTCCGCGCGCTGCAGGAGTACCACGCAGAAACTGCGACGGGCAAAGCGTAGCCGGCGCGCAGTTTCTGCGCGCCGCGTGCCGTTTCCGCCCGAAACCTCCGCATAGTTCGACGATCCGTCTCTTGCATCAGCGCGCTCGATGCGCGCGCCCGCCGTCCTCCTCGCGATTCCGCTGACCGTCGGATGTGCGTTCGGGCTCTGTTGTTGGCGAGCGCGCGCCGGCGCTCGTTCGCCGCGTGCGCCGCTGCGGCCGCGTGCCTCGCGCTGCTCGGAAGCGTCAGCGCGCTCGCGTCGGGCGACGCTGCGCACGGGACTGAACGGAGTGCGCCGGGCTGCGTGCACGGTCTGACTCGTCGTCGGCGCCCTCGTCGTCGGCATGTCGTCTGGGGCGGACGCGGCGAGTCGCGCCTATCGGTCCCCGCTCGTTCGTCTGGTTCGAGGCGCGGCATCCTCGTGACGGCCTGATCGTTCTGCACGGCCTCCTTCGGGAAGACGCGGCCCTGACCGCAGACCGGTGTCTCGCTCGCCGTCGATGTCCGCGCGATCGAACCGTGTCGTGATCCCGCTCGGGCTGCGCCGCGCCGACGGCGGACCGTGCCCGACGCGCGGCGGCGTGCGGTTGTCCGTGACGGGAGCCTGGCGCCCGGCGCGATGGGGCAGTGGCGTGCCGGTCGTGCCGTGCGCGTCACCGCCGCACTGCGCGAGCCTACGACCTACCGCAACCCGGGAGTGCCAGACGAGCGGCGGGCACTCGCGCGCCGCGGCATTGCGCTCGTGGGGATCGGTCAAGAGTGCGGCGATGGTGGAGGTCGACGGCGCCCGGGTCGCGTCTGGCGGAGTGGGAGTCGGCGTTCCGCGCGTGGGTCACGGTCGGTCCTCGACGCCGACCGTCGCTCCGTGGAGCGTCCGATCGGCGGGCGTCGCCGGCGCGATCGCGATAGGGGATCGCACGGGCCTCGCCCGAGGACGACGAGCGGCGCCTGCAGACGGCTGGCACCTATCACGTCATCGCGATCTCGGGTGGGAACATCGCGATCCTCACCGTGCTGCTGCTCGGTGCCGGCCGGTGGCTCGGCGCGTCGCCACGTGTCGCGCCGCCGTGGCGATTGTCGTGCTTCTTTTCTACGGTCGGATCACCGGGTCGGCGCCGTCGGTGGATCGCGCGATCTCGGCGGCGGTCGCTGTTCCTGGTCGGACGGCTGCTCGAGCAGCGTGGTCCGTCGATCAATATCCTGGCCGTCGCGGCGACGTTCGGTCTGACGTCCTCGGCCGACGGCGGTGTTCGATCCTGGCTTTCTCCTGTCATTCGGCGCGACGCTGGGCATTCTCATCGGTGTCCCGTCCCTCGCCCAGGCCGGCTACGGCGAGTCTCGGTCGAGTAGAACGGCGGCCGAGTCGCGGCGCCGGCGTGCCGGCCGTCGACTGGCGGCGTCCATGTTGGCGCTCGTGCGCCGCCTTGCGGGTGCTGCCGCGACGCTCCTCGCGGCGACTGTCGCAGCGGAGGTCGCGCTCGCGCCGATCGGCGCGGCGCTCTTCGGCCGCGTCACCTGCGCCGGCCTGCTCTTGAACTTTGCCGCCATCCCCCTGATGACCGTCGTTCAGGCCGGCTCGCTCGCCGCGCTTGGCGCGTGGCTGGTCGACTCCGATCTTGCCAGGGCCTGTGGGTACGTCGTGCACCTCGCCGCGCGCGGCCTCGTCGACTCGGCCCGGCTCGTCGATTTCGCGCCCTGGCTGTCGCGCGAGCTCGCGCCGCCTGCGTGGGGATTGGCTGGCCGCCTACTACGGCGCCCTCATCCTGGCGCTTCTGCGGACGCGCGCGTCGCGCGGTGCGGCCTGCGCTGACCGGCTCTTCTCGGGTTCCTCATCGTCGTCGGGCCGCATGCGGCCACGCGCGACGGCGTGGCACTGCCGGCTCGCGGCGTGCTGCGGTTCGTCTTTCTGGACGTCGGGCAGGGAGATGCGACGCTGGTGATGCTGCCGGACGGCCGTGCGTTTCTGGTCGATGCGGGCGGCTTGCCGGTGGCTCCGCTTCAGGATCCGATCGGACGGCCCGGCGTTCGACATCGGCGAGCGCGTCGTGTCGCGCGCGATGCGTGCCTTCGGCGTGCGCTCGCTCGACACGTTCGTGCTCACGCATGGCGATCCCGATCACATGGGCGGTGCGCGAGCCGTGGTGCGGAGCTTCCGTCCGCGCGCAGATCTGGGAGGGCGTGCCGGTGCCTCCGCACGGCCGCTCCGACGGCTGGCCGAGGCGGCCGACAGCATCGGCGCCGAATGGAGGACTGTGCGGGCCGGCGATCGTCTCCGGATCGCCACTGTCGAGATCGTCGCGCTCCATCCGCCAGCGCCCGAGTGGGAACGCCAGCGGGTGAGGAATGACGATTCGATCGTGCTGGCCGTCAGGATGGGGCAGGTGTCGGTGATCCTGCCTGGAGACATCGGGCGCGAGGGAGAGCGGCGTGCGCTCGAGCATCTCGAGGCCGCGCCGCTCACCGTGTTGAAGGCCCCGCATCACGGCAGCGCGACATCGAGCACGCGCGAGTTTCTCGAGGCGATCGAGGCCAGCGGCCGTGATCGTCAGCGCCGGACGAAACAACCGCTTCGGCCATCCCGCGCCGGTGGTCGTCGCGCGCTATCGCGCCATGGGCGTGCAGATGTTCTCGACTGCTGAGGACGGTGCAGTGATTCTGGATACCGACGGCGAGAGCGTGTGGATCAGGACATGGAGTGGGAGGGCGGTGACCTTCAGAAAGCCGACGCTCGAGGTCGCGGCACGAACCTCACTGATCACGGGGCCACGGCCTTCTCACGATGGACACGATGGCACGAAGACCACGATGAGGAGACTGCATGTATGAAGTTGGCTCAAGCCCTGTTGTCGGCCGAAGCACGAAGCAGATCGTCACAAGACGATCGGCGTGCGGCATCACGGTGCATCGCGAGCTTGGGTGCCGGATTCAGCGAGCGCATCTACGAGCGAGCGTTCTGCCTGGAGCTCGAATCGCGGGGAATGAAGTTCGAGTGCGAGAAAGCCATTGAGGTCCGCTACAAGACCTGGCGGATCCCTGGCCAGCAAGATCGACTTGATTGTCGAGGGCGTCGGTTGGTCGAGATAAAGACGGTTCCGAGGCTCAAGGTCACTGCACAGGTCGCAGGTCATCTCGTACCTGAAGACGACGGGCTGCGCGGTTGGGCCTGTTGATGAATTTCAATTCGACATCTTTTCAAGGATGGCCTGCGGCGTGTCGTCCATGAGGCCCATCGTGTCATCGTGTCATGGCCCATTGTGATGCGACCATGACAGCGTGTCGCTGTGTGCTCTCGGAAACCGTGGACATTGGTCTTCGCGAGCGTCGCGCGTTTCGTGATTGCGGTGTGACAGGTAACTTGTGCCGTCCATCGTGTCCATCGTGTCATCGTGCCCATCGTGAGTGACCGTGGCAGCGTGATCACTGAATGTCGCTCGAACTAGGTTCTCACTCCTCCTTCTTCACTGCTCTCCCACACCGCTTCCATCTCTTCCAGGCTCGCATCGTGCACCGAGCGGCCCGCGGCTTCGAGGCGTCGCTCGACCTCCTGGAAGCGGGTGCTGAACTTCTGATTGGCTTTGCGCAGCGCCGACTCCGGCTCGACGCCGAGCTTTCGCGCGAGGTTGGCGATCGCAAACAACAGATCGCCCATCTCCTCCTCGATGCGCGCGGCGCCCTCGCCGTCGACCGCGCTCCTTCAACTCGGCGACCTCTTCCTCAATCTTGGCCACCACGTCGCTGGCGTTCGCCCACTCGAAGCCCACCGCGGCCACGCGCGTGCCGATCTCGTGGGCGCCGAGCAGGGAGGGAAGCGCTTTGGGCATGCCGCGCAGGACCGAGCGCTCCTGCCCGGCGTGTTTCTGCTCGCGTGACTTGATCTGCTCCCACTGCTCGAGCACCTTGCCGGCCGTGGTGACGCCCTTGGTCGTGCCGAAGACGTGCGGGTGCCGTCTGACGAGCTTCGCGGTGACCTCCCGCAGCGCATCGCTGACGGTGAAGCGTCCGTCGTCGGCTTCGAGCTGTGCCAGGAACACGCCCTCGAACAGCAGATCACCAATCTCGCCGCGCAGCGCGTCGTGATCGCCGCGGTCGATGGCCTCGAGCACTTCGTAGGTCTCTTCGAGCACGAACGGCCGCAGGGTCTGAATCGTCTGCTCGCGGTCCCACGGGCATCCGCCAGGTCCACGGAGGCGGCGCATCACGTCCACCAGCCGTTGGAACTCACGCCCCGCCGCGCTCGTGCGGGGCGCACCTTTCTCGGTCGCGACGCTTCCGTGACGCACTCTTGCGTGACGCGCTCCGCTGCCGCTCGCCTTTGGCCATGCGAGGACTATGCTAGCATTCGGCAGTGGAAGATCTGGACCCGTCCGACCTCACGTTTTCTGGTTTCGTGCTGTCGCTCGCCTCGACGGCGGCCGTGCATTTTGGCGATCTCCCCGACCCGGCCACCGGCCGCAAGGGCCAATCCGACCTCGACGCCGCCGCGCGCATCATCGAGGTCCTGGCGATGCTGCAGCAGAAGACGAAGGGCAACCTGATCAAGGAGGAAGAGCGTCTCGTCGACGATCTCCTCTACGAGCTGCGTCTGCGCTACGTCCAGGCGCAACAGGACGACAAGCGGATCATCGAGCCCTGAAGATCACTTTTCTCGGTACCGGAACGTCGAGCGGCGTGCCGATGATCGGCTGCGAGTGCAGCACCTGCCGGTCGACGGACCCGCGGGATCGCCGTCTGCGGCCCTCGATCTTCGTCGAGGCCGACGACGGCACGGCGGTGCTGGTCGATGCCGGGCCCGACCTGCGCGAGCAGGCGCTCACGCACCGGATTCGCCGCGTCGACGCGGTGCTCTTCACCCACGGACACGCGGATCACATCCTCGGCATGGACGACATCCGTCGCTTCAACGTGCTGCAGAAGCGCCCGATGCCGTGCTACGGCGATGCGCGGACGATCGCCGACGTCCGTCAGACGTTCGCCTACGCCTTCGACCCGGCGACGCAGAAAGGCGGCGGGCCTGCCGCAGATCGTGACGTTCACGATCTACGGCGAGTTCTGCGTCGGCCGGCAGGAGGTCGTGCCGGTGCCGCTCTATCACGGCGAGCGGCCGATTCTGGGGCTCCGCTTCGGCGCCTTCGCCTACTCTGACCGATTGCAACCGCATCCCTGACTCGTCCTGGGCGCTGCTCGATGGCCTCGAGGTGCTCGTGATCGACGCGCTGCGCGACCGCCCGCATCCGACGCATTTCTCGCTCGAGGAGGCCATCGCCGCCAGCCGTCGCATCGGTGCCCGGCGGACCTACTTCACCCACATGTGTCACGACCTGCCACACGCCGCCACGTCGGCCCGGCTGCCCGAGGGCATGGAGCTGGCCTATGATGGCCTGATCGTGGAGTGTTCGTGATCACGGCCCATTTTCCAGACGACGCCTCGGTGCGGTGGCATCAGCCGGTGATGGCCCTGGGCAACTTCGACGGGCTGCACCGCGGCCACATGAAGATCATCGACCGCGTGCGGCGTCGCGCCGGGCGAGCGCGGCGGCACGCCCGCCGCGATGACCTTCGATCCGCACCCCTCGCGCGTGCTGCGGCCCGACAAGGCGCCGCCGCTCTTGATGACGACCGCGCAGAAGCTCGAGGCGCTCGGCCGGGCCGGGATGCAGGGCGTGGCGGTCGTGCGCTTCACCGCACGAGCTGTCTTCCTGGGACCCCGAGCGGTTCGTGCGGACGGTGCTCGTCGAGTGGCTGCACGTCGCCGAAGTCTGGGTCGGCGCGAATTTCCTCTTCGGCCACGATCGCGCGGGCACGTTCTCGGTTCTTCGATCGCTCGGCGCCCGCTACGGTTTTCGCGCCGAGAAGATCGACCCCGTCCGCTACAAGGACTTCGTCGTCAGCAGCACGCGGGTGAGGCGGCTGGTCTCGGAGGGCCGCGTCGACGAGGGCGCGGCGCTTCTCGGGCACCATTTCTTCGTCGACGGGACCGTGACGCGCGGCGCCGGCCGCGGACGCGAGCTGGGCTTTCCGACCGCGAACGTGTGCACGGAGAACGAGCTCGTGCCGCCTTCCGGCGTCTACGCCACGCTCGTGACCATCGACGGCGTGGTCCATCCGTCCATCACCAATATCGGGTTCCGTCCCACGTTTGGCGACGTCGACCGGCAGATCATCGAGACGCACCTCTTCGACGTCGAGCGCGATCTGTATGGAGTCGCCGCTGCGGCTGTCGTTCGTGCAGCGGCTGCGCGACGAGCGCGCGTTTCCCGATGTCGATGCCCTGCGCGCGCAGATCGAAGCCGACTGCCGAGTCGCCCAGCGGCTGTTCGGCCACATTTCGCTGTAGAATCTTCGGTATGTCTCAATCGCCGGGGGCGCCCGGTGCGCCCACTTTGGTGTTGCGCCTGTCGGTGCCGGCCGGCGACGGGTTTCGTGCGGTCGCGGTCGATCTTGCGGTGAAGGTCGCCGAGTACGTGGGCTGTCCGCCGCTCGATGCGGCGAAGGTGGCGGCGCTCCTCGAGTCGCTGGCGGCCAAGGTCGTGCCGAATGGCGACCAGAGCGCTGACATCACGTTCGAGTTCCACCAGGTCGAGGACGAACTGCGGATCGAGGCCCGCTCGGCGGGCAAGTCATCGGAAGCCCGACACCCGCTGCCCGGCGCCGCGACGTAGCCGGCAGGGGCCGCGCCGAAGGGCGTTCCCGCGAGCGGCGTGCCGATTCCGCATTTACTTCAGCATTCACGTCATCCCCATTCAGCATTCAGCTTCAGCACTCAGCATTCAGCATTGCCGTATGCGCCTCTTCAACACCCTGACCCGCCTCGAGGAACCGTTCGCGCCGTCGCGCGACAACCTGGTGCGCATGTACTCGTGCGGGTTGACCGCCTACGCCCGCGGACACATCGGGAACTTCCGGACGTTCGTCGCCGTCGACGTGCTCCGCCGCGCCTTGAAGTACCAGGCCGGCTTCGCCGTCCGCCACGTCATGAACTTCACCGACGTGGACGATCGCACGATTCTCGAATCCCAGAAAGCCGGCGTGCCGCTTCGCGAGTACACCGACCGCTACGTGCAGGCGTACCGCGAGGACGCCGCCAGCGCTCGGCCTGGAGGTCGTCGAAGAGAGCCCGCGCGCGACCGATCCGGAGAACATCGAGGCGATGGGCCAGACCATCCGCGCGCTCGAGGAGCGCGGGCACACCTATCGAACTGACGGGTCCATCTACTTCAAGATCTCCACGTTTCCCGACTACGGCAAGCTCGCGCGCCTCGATCACGACGGCATCAAGAGCGGGGCCCGCGTCGACAGCGACAAGTACGACAAGGAAAACGCCCGCGACTTCGTCGTCTGGAAGGCGACGAAAGAGGGCGAGCCGACGTGGGATCCGGGGATCGGCCCCGGCCGGCCCGGGTGGCACATCGAGTGCTCGGCGATGGCCCTCCGCCTGCTCGGCGAGGCGCCGATCGACATCCACGCCGGCGGCGTCGACCTGATCTTCCCGCATCACGAGAACGAAATCGCGCAGAGCGAGGGCGCAACCGGCAAGCCGTTTTCGCGATTCTGGGTGCACGTCGAGCATCTGATGATCGAGGAATCGAGCGGCAAGAGCGACAAGATGTCGAAGTCGCTCGGCAATGTGTACAACCTCGCAGGACGTCATCGAGCAGGGTTTCCGGCCCTCGGCGCTGCGCTACCTCTACCTGGGCGTCCACTATCGCAAGCAGTTGCGGTTCTCGTGGAAGGCGATGGAACAGTCGGAGGAAGCGCTCCGGCGGCTGATGGACTTTCTTGCGCGCCTCGAATCTCTGCCGGAGCGCCCGGCGAACGAAACGATCGCCGCGCGCCTGGCCCAGGCGCAGCAGGCGTTTGGCAGTCACATTGCTGCCGATCTCAATACCTCCGGCGCATTGAGCGTGATGTTCGATCTCGTGCGCGAGCTGAATACCGCGATCGATGCGGCCGAGCTTGGCGCGTCCGATGTGGCGGCCATTCGCGACACGTTCGAACGATTCGACCGCGTGCTCGGCGTGCTCGCGCTGCGCAAGGCCGAAGACGAGCAGCCGCCGGTCCCCGTCGAGGAGATCGAACGGCTCATCGCCGCCAGGCGCGACGCCCGGCTCTCGCGGAACTTCGCCGAAGCGGACCGCATCCGCAAGGATCTCGAAAGCCGAGGCGTCATCCTCGAAGACAGCGGCTCGACCACACGGTGGAAAAAGAAATAGAAGCAGGCATCCCCTGAATGAACGCTCCTGAGATTCACACGCCGCTTCCTGGTCCGAAGGCCAGGGCGATCATCGAACGCGACCGCAAGTACGTTTCGCCTTCCTACACCCGGGACTATCCCTTCGTCATCGCGCGCGGCGAGGGCGCCGTCGTCGAGGACGTCGACGGCAACCGCTTTCTCGATTGCGCCGCCGGCATCGCCGTCAACTCGACCGGCGTCAGCCACCCGGAAGTGGTCAAGGCCATCACCGAGCAGGCGCAGAAGTTCATCCACATGTCCGGGACGGACTTCTACTACGAGCCACAGGTCCGGCTGGCGGAAGAGCTCGCCGCGATCGTGCCCATCGAGGGCGACGTCCGCACGTTTTTCGCGAACTCCGGGACCGAGGCCACCGAGGCCGCGATCAAGCTCGCGCGGTATCACACGAAGCGCCCGGGAATCATCGCGTTTCTCGGGGCGTTTCACGGCCGGTCGCTCGGCTCGCTGGCGCTGACGGCCAGCAAGGCCATCCAGCGCCGCGGGTTCGGCCCGTTCATGCCCGGCGTGTACCACGCGCCGTATCCCGATACCTACCGGTCGACGAGTGCCGACGCGGCAACGGCGCAGTGCCTGTCGTACATCGAAGACCAGCTCTTCACGCATCTCGTCTCTCCCGACGAAGTCTCGGCCGTCGTCGTCGAGCCCATCCAGGGAGAAGGTGGATACCTCGTCGCGCCGCCGGCGTTCCTCCAGGGGCTGCGGGAGCTGACGACGAAGTACGGGATCCTGCTCGTGGTGGACGAAGTCCAGTCCGGCATGGGGCGGACGGGGAAGATGTTCGCCTCGGATCACATCGGCCTCAAGGGCGACATCGTGACCATCGCCAAGGGCATCGCCTCGGGATTGCCCCTCGGCGTCGCGTGCTCCAGGGCCGAGGTGATGTCGTGGCCGCCCGGTGCCCACGCCAGCACGTTTGGCGGGAATCCCGTCGCGTGCGCCGCCGCGACGACGACGATCAGGCTGCTCAAGGAGCAGCTGGTCGCCAATGCCGCGACGGTCGGCGAGTATTTGCTGAGCGGCATTCGCGAGCTGCAGAGCAAGCACGCGATCATCGGCGACGTGCGCGGCAAAGGACTGATGATCGGGATCGAGCTCGTGAGAGATCGACAGACGAAAGAGCGCGCGGTCGAGGAGCGGAACGCCCTGGTGCAGGCGATGTTCCGCCGCGGCGTGCTCGTCCTCGGAGCGGGGAAGAACGCCATCCGCCTGGCGCCCCCTCTCGTCTTCACGCGGCGACAGGCGACAGCGTCCTCGGCGTGCTGGACGAGGCGCTGTCCGAAGTCACGACCGGTCGGCGATAGCGGCTAAGGGGCCAGAGCGGCGAGGGCGTCAGCGCGGGAGGGCACGACATCCAGAACACGAAGAACTGCTCCAGAGGCGACGCGACAAGACGCTCGACCGCGTGAGCGCCGCGCGGCTGGCGCGGCTCATAGCCGAGAATCCCGCGGTGCGGCTGCGGGCGGCTGAGATCGATGCGCTGGCGCGGCTGCTCGACGAGGCAAAGGCCGCCGACACTCAGGCGGCCGACGCTGATCACCCGATACTGGGCCCCCTGCATGAGCGGACGCGACCGCTGCGTCAAGCCGTCATCCGACGCAACCACGAGACCGGAGGAATCATCATAGCGCGCAAAGCCATGTGGGGCATCGCAGCGGCGGCGATCGTCGTCCTGGGTGTGTTCGCGCTCACCGGCTACCCAACAGTCGATCGCGATACGGAAGGAGCGATCGGGCAGGCGAAGCGGGCGCAGGCACAGCAGGTGGCTGCGAAGGATCTCGTGCTCGGCGACCCCAAGGCCCAGGCGTTCATGCAGAGCGACGTGTTCGACAAGCTGATGAAGGACGAGAATGCGCGGAAGATGTTGTCCGACGCGTTGATGCGAGCGGAGCTGTCCAACCGGAGTTGCGCGCGGGGCTCGCCGACCGTAGCCTCGCTCAGGCGCTCAAGAGTGCCGAAGCCCGCGCCGCGTTCGCCGACGGGGACTTGAGGAGCGCGTTTGCTGACGCCGGCGTTCAGGCAGCGCTCGACGACGCGGCGTTCCGCCTTGCGCTCGCCGAGAGGAGCGCAGGAAAGAAGCTCACGGACACGGCGTCGCGGCGCGCGCTCGCGAACGCCGCCCTGCAGGCGGCGCTCCGAAAGTCCGACATTCAGGCCGCGCTCGCCAGTGCGGAACTGCAGGCGGCGCTGTCGCATGTGGCCGTGCGCCGGGTGCTTGCGGATACCGACCTGAGGAACGCGCTGGCCACGGCGAGCGTGCAGGCGGCCCTCGCCAGTGACGCGCTGCGGGGAGCGCTCATCGACGCCAACTTCGAGGCCGCGCTCAAGTCGTCTTTGTTCGAAGCCGCGCTGCGCGGCCGCTAGTCACACCCGGAATCTCCCGGCGGCGCACCACCTCTGCGCCCCTTGATTCCCACCGAGCGTTGCTCGGGATACCATCTCCCTCGTTCATAAGCACACTGGCGTGCGTGCGGCGGCGGCGATGGTCCTGGCCCGCCGCAGGTCTCGTCGCGGGTGTCACTCTGCTCCTGGTTCCCGCTCGATCTCACGCGAAGCTCGCGAAGGTCGAAACCGAGATGAAGATCCTCCTCCGGTAGACCCGTGCCCGCCGTCACCCATCTCGGCGCCGCGCTCATCCCTGTCTTCGTGTTTCTGCTCGTCCTCGTGTTGATGGACAGCTTCAAGCTGGTTCGGCCGGGGACGGTCGTCGTCGCGATCGGCATTGGCGGGGGAGTCGCGCTCGTCTGCCTTCTGCGGCACGGGTGGATGCTGATCGCGGGCGTCCCGAGGCCGGCCATTCGATACTACATGGCGCCGCTCACCGAGAAGACGCTGAAGGCCGCCTTCATCGTGCTCCTCATTGCCCGGCGACGCGTCGGATTCCTGGTCGATGCGGCAGTGCAGGGCTTCGCTGTCGGCGCAGGGTTTGCGCTCGTCGAGAACGTCGACTCAGACGACGATCTCTGCGCCAGCCTAGCGGAGTTGGAGTACCTGCGGTCCTCGATCGGCACGACGGGCCTCCTGGCGCTGAAGCCGCTCCAGGTGACGAGCCGTCGCGACGAGTGGCACGGGTATCTGCTGAAGGCGTCGGCGAAGTAGGGGCGGTTCGCGAACCGCCCCTACCCCTACTGGACATGTCCTAGTTGCCCGGCGGCGTCCCCATGCGTACGAAGCTCGCCGGGGCGTGTCGCATGAAGAGCCGTTCCTGATCCGTGAAGCCGTTCCCCGGTGAGGACGCGATCAACCTGATTCAGGTGCGGATGGTCCACCAGCGCGCTCTCGCGGCGTCGGCGGATCGAAGTTTGCTCGTTCCGATCGGTCGTGACCCTCGAGCGGCAGGCGTTTGGCAGAACCGGCGAAGAACTCGCGGTCGGCGAGCTGGAGCGCCGCGGGTACGCAGTTCTTGCGCGCCGGTACCGCACCAGACATGGCGAAATCGACATCGTGGCGCGCGACGGCGACACGACCGTGTTCGTCGAGGTCAAGGCGCGGGCGACTGCCGAGTTCGGTACCGCGGCGGCTGCCGTGACGCGCCGCAAGCAGCGCCAGCTGGCGTCGATGGCGGCCGACTACCTTGCGCGCAACCACCTGGCGAACATCCCGTGCCGGTTCGACGTCGTCGCGATCGACGGGACGGGTGAAACCGCGGCAGTTACGGTGTATCCGAGCGCGTTCGACGCCTGAGGGCGCCTTGCCCGTGGTGGAGGGCGTGTGGTACTCTAGGTGCTTCGCACGGACGGTCGGGGCCAGTCAGGAGCACCACGGCGAGCGGGAATAACTCAGTGGTAGAGTGCGACCTTGCCAAGGTCGAAGTCGCGGGTTCGAATCCCGTTTCCCGCTCCAATACTTGATTCGTCGCGGTCCCAAGGACGCGAGCTGGGGTTCGACTCGCGTCTCGGCACTGCGACCGCGCGCTCCGCTACGGCCGCCAACGCCCGCTCCGTTCGCGCGCGTGTGATGTCTATGGCGGGGCTGTCGCCGGAGCTATCCTCCAGCAGGCTCCGGACGTTGCCAACCATCATGAATGTTCTTCGAGCGCTTCTCGTCGGAATCCAGATTCGCTGTCGACCTCAGCCCTAGACTCCGGGCCCGTCCTGTAACACAATCATCAGTCGGTCCTCCGATCGGCGCCGTCGCCAAGTGGTAAGGCAGAGGTCTGCAAAACCTCCATCCCCGGTTCAAATCCGGGCGGCGCCTCCAAAATCCTTACGAAATTCGCGTGATTTGGTGTGTGCCTGTGTCCGCGGGCGATTTCTTATTGCTCCGAACAGCCCTCGAATTCGCTCCTCAGTCCGAAAAGCGACCTCTGTAAATCACTGCATCGCGACGAGTTGTCAGCGGGCGATCTCCGCAGGAGAGGAGGTCCCGGGGACCTCCATCCTTTACTCCACTGCGGCTAGCAGTTAGCGGAGAGCCGGTCGACACGCAACGCACGAACGGCGAACGGCGCCCCACACACTCGCGGCTCCCCGCGCTTCGCCAGCATGCGCCGTGGTCCCGAAACCGAGCATTCGCGCACGCTCGAAAGTGGCCTCAAAAGAGCTCGGGCGGAAAGCCGGGTTCCCAACCGCCAATGCCGATGCCGATCACCCCCTTGGCGACGCACCTCGCCCATCCGCTCCAGCAGGTTAGTGCGTGCTCGACGCCGCTATCGCGGACGAGATCGGCGATGAGCGCAACCTCAATTGACGAGACGCTGGTTCACGCCCGCGCGCAGGGCTTCGGTGACGCGTTGTGGATCGAGCTTCGATCGACGATAGCGGGCGGTGAAAAGAACGGCTCGACGTACCGGATGTTTTGCCCTGCCAGGTCGCGTGCCACAGCGTCGCCAATGAGCGTGTAATCCTCGTACTCACGCAGGGAGCCGATCATCCACACCCACATGTTCAGGAAGCCACGGAAACCGCGATAGACGAGGGCGCGCTCCAGATCCTCACGCGTCTTGATCGCTGCGTCGCCCCCGTACTTCGTGACCAGCCCCCACAACGTCGCCTTCGGAATGGCGCCTTCGACATGGACGTGCAGTTCGACTTTGGGCAGGCGCTCGTGCCACGCCGCTCAGCGCGACGGGTCTGTCACGCTACGTAGCACGTATAGAGAGGATTTGGTTCGGCCGAGCGCTCTCTAGCTGCAATAGGAGGTCCGACTGAAGTATCAGGGTTTCTCGGCGGCTCGCACGCCGGAGTCGGTGTGGCCGATCCTTGCCCTAGGCTGGTAGATCGTCGTCATGAAAGAGAAAGGTTTCCGGTTTCCGATTGCAGCGACACCAGCGATATTCGAGCAGGCAAGCTGCTTTCATGATTTGCGACCCGTGTCGCCCCGAGAAGGGAGTCCGACGCGAGCGAGCAAACGTTGGAACCGTGGGTCCGGGCGGAGCGCGGCCAGGCGAGGTTCGAGACCCGCGTACGGCAGCCAACCCGAACGTTCTTCGTAGGCCCGTTCGAGGCAGGCAAAGGCAGTATCGACGTCAGCCAGCGCCGCGTGAATGAGGGCAACCTCGAACGAAGATACGTAGCGCGACTTCGCGATTTCACCTAGTTCCGTCAGGATGGCAGTCGCGCGATCCGCGTCGCCGCCGGCGGCTGCGGTGTAGCCGAGCGCCGAAAGCATCACCGTACTTCGCCCGGATAGTTCCACCGCTTTCTCGAGCTCTCGGACCGCATCGCGCTTCTCCGCGAGCGCCTCGAGCGCCAGCCCGGCAAAGTAGTAACCCCAGTGGAACGAGCGCTCCATGTCGAGAACGCGTCGAGCTTCCTCGAGCGATTTCTCGAACTGCCGCGCCATGTAGTAGTGCCAGGCGAGGTGCACGTTGATGATCAGGTCGAGTGGGTCCAGTTCAAGAATCCTGCGGCTTTCCGCCAGCGCCTCGTCGAGGCGACCGGCCGCAGCGAGCAGGTGCGAGTACCAGTGGTGCGCATGCGAGTAGTTGGGATTGAGCCGGAGCGCGGTCGTGAATTCCCCCTCAGCCGCGGCCAGATCCCAGTCGTAATGCAGCGTGGCGTACCCGAGGCTTGTATGCGCCTCCGCGCAGCTTGGGTGCTGCTGCAACGCGCGAATTGCTGCCTGCTTTCCCTTGGGAAAGCCGACCCGCGGGGCGAGAGCTCCCGATTCCCACGCGGCCAGCGTGTTGAACGAGTCGGCCAGGCCAACGTTCGGTAGCGCGAATCGCGGGTCCATCCGAATCGCCTGTTCGAACAGGCCCATGGCCTTTTCCACCGTACCAACGGCGGGCCGTTTGTTCCACGCGTAACGTCCCCGTAAATACAGCTGATACGCTTCGAACGTCGGCGGTTCTGGAGTCGGATGACGCTTCCGCGTGCCGAATGCCTCGGCCATGTTGGCGCACATCTCCTTCGATACCAACCTGGGTAGATCGGTTACCGCCGTTTCGTACCGTGCTCCCCAGATTCTGTGTGCATCCACCGCTGACACGAGCTCGGCGTCGAGCACGATTCGGTCGCCCTTGACCTCCATCCGGCCGACCACGACCGCTTGAACGTTGAAGTACTTAGCGGTCTCCAGCGGGTCACCGTTGCGGAAGCGGTAAACCGAGTTCCGCGCGATGACCTTGCGGACGCCGGGCAGAATCGAGATCGCCTGGATGACGATTTCAGTGATCCCGTCGCTCAGGTATTCCGCGTCGGGGCTGAGGCTCTCGAACGGCAACACTGCGACGGAATTCAGAGGTCGCCGAGCTGTCGACGTGTCGTCGCGAAAATGGAAGCGGTACCCGCGGCGGGCAAGCGTCTCGATGTATCGAGGTCGATCGCGCGATTCACCGAGCGCGCTCCGCAGCTTGCCGACAGCAGCGTTCAACCCGACCTCGAAATCGACGAAGGTGTCATCCGGCCAGAGGTGACGCCGGAGTTCTTCCCGGGTCACCAGCTGACCGGCACGCTCGATCAGAACACGGAGCACGCGGGCCGGTTGCTGCTGCAGCTTTCGCCGGTAGCCCGCCTTTCGCAGCTCTAGCGAGTGGAGATCGAATTCGAACGGGCCAAAACGGGCCAGGTCGTCGTTGCTCATCAGGCCGTCACTAGTAGAGGGACGGACCATATCACACGCCCGCCAGCCGCGTAACCGCCGCGCCCACACCACTTGACGGATCAGAAAAAAGTCGGATCTGCGTCAGATCGCAGACATGGCGAGAAGCGTCGCAGGTGGGCACGATCGCGGCATCCAAGGAGGGAGCTGATGATACGGATTCAATCGCGTCGCGGCGTTCACGACGTCCGCGCAGCCGATTCGGCCAAATCCCGCCGCTATCCCGCGGTCGTGCTGCTCCTGATCGCCGCGCTCTTCGTGAGCAACACCAATCGTCGCGTGGCGGCGGACACGCCAAACACTGTCCTGCAATGGAACAGGGTCGCCGAGGACGCAGTCGTCCGGTCCGGCGCATTTCAGAACGAGGGGCTCATCTATATGGCTTACGTGTCCGCGGCCGTCTACAACGCCGTGGTCGCGATTGCCGGCGGGTACGAGCCGTACGGACCGGGTGTCGTGGCGCCGGCCGGAGCGTCTACAGACGCCGCGATTGTCGAGGCCGCATACCGAACGCTGATTAACAACTTCCCAGGTCAGTCCGGCATCCTCGACCCGCTTTACAAAGAGGCGCTCGCGGCAGTTCCAGATGGACAGTCGAAAACCGACGGACAGCTGGTGGGCCTGGCCGCAGCGACGCAGGTGATCAACATGCGTGCGAACGACGGCCGTCAGACGCCGATTGGCGTATCGTCCGCGTTTCCTACGAAACCGCCGGGGCCGGGTGTCTGGCGACTGACGCCGCCGGCGTTTGCGCTGGCGCAGACGCCATGGGTGGCACACGTCACACCGTTTCTGCTGCAGGCGCCCGATCAGTTCCTGCCGGACCCGCCTCCCGCTTTGGCGAGTTCCGAATGGACCGAGGGGTTCGAGAAGATCCAGGTACTCGGGCGGAACACTGGCGCGCGCACCCTCGAGCAGACCGCAACCGCGCTCTTCTGGACGGCCAACGTGATTCGGCAGTACAACCGGCTCCTGCGCGACGTCGCGCTCGGCGAGCATCTGAGCCTGCTCGAATCGGCTCGGCTGCAGGCGCTCGTCAACATGATCGCCGCTGACGCCCAGATCTCTGTCATGCACGCGAAGTATCACTTTCTCTTCTGGCGTCCCGTTTCGGCGATCGATCCGACGACCGTCAAGCCGTTGCCCGGCGACGGTTTTGGCCCGACTCCGGGATACGACGATGACAATCTGGCGACAGTCGAGGAGGTCGGCTGGAGGCCGCTGATCGCCACGCCCAATCATCCCGAATACCCCGCCGCCCACGGGTCGATCACGTCGGCGATCGCCGAGGTGTTCAGCACGTTTCTGGGCACGAGACACTTTCATCTGACGATTTACGGCTTCGATCCGGGGGGCGGTGCCGGGAACCTGAACGCGGCACGTACTTTCACGAGCCCGAACGAACTGCGGAATGAAATCATCGACGCGAGGCTCTGGGCCGGGGTTCACTACCATTTCTCCAGCGTCGCGGGAGTGGTGACTAGGCAGGCAAGTGGCGAAGTATGGTCTCTCAGTCGCGTTTCGGCCGGCGGCGCCGTAGCTGGTTCGGTGTGCGCTCTGTTACTTCCACGCACGCGGGTGCCGCGTGCGTCCGACCGTCAGGTCCACCAATTTGTTTTGCGGGTTGAATCTCCGTTCAGTCGGGAGTCGTGCCGACTGCGCGAGCCGAAGGCGAGCGCGTATGCCTGACGACCGTCAGGTCCGGCATCGACCGGGCGGGAAGGTGGGAAGCCCTTCGACTCGCTTCGCTCGCTCAGGGCATTCGCCTGAGGAGGTGGCTCGCCATGAGCGAGTCGAATGGTGGACCTAACGGAAGTCAAACCCGTCAGGCGGGGTTCTTGATGATGTGCCAATGCGAAAGTTGTTCAGGCTGAGGAACCAAAAAGGTCAGTCATTTCAGCAACGGATGTCCGGGGAACGCTCGCTCAGCGTCGACCCTGCCCGCATCACCCAACGTGAGCAGCCGCCGCACGTATTCGTCGGGCTTCATCGTCGAGAGCGGCGTGATCGTTCGTTCGAAGGGGTGAGCGACGAGCCAGTTGATCAAACGTGAGATGGGCAGGTTCTGTCGACCGAGCTGGTTCGCCCTGCTATCTTCACGGACATTCTGAGGCTTTCGCGCGAGTTCTCGCCATCCACGGCGGTAAGCAGCGCTCGATCGACAGCGAGTCTGATCCCGCAGACGTTCTGCCGCGTGTGCCCGTGGGACCGCGTCGGTGCGGCCGCCGTGCTCCCGGCGGCCGCCACTCGGCGCACGCGTGCGCGAGGTCCATCGTCGCAACGGCGGTCAGGGGCCGGTGCTATGCGGCCGCGTTCATCGATGGGCACGTCTCGCAGGACGCCGATCGGTTGGCCTCCCCGCGTGCTCGGCGTGCGACGGCCGCGAGGGACGCCAGGTCCGCCGGCACCGCGTCCCCAGTGCCGAAGTACATCTCGTCCGGCGTCTGTCCTCGAAACGCGGAATGCGGCAGCACGTGGTTGTGTTGATGGACGTAGAACGTCACCAAACGGCGGATGGTCGCCATGCTATCGAGTGAGTGGAGGAAGAGCCATTGATGTTTCAGCGAACGCCACCACGCTTCGATCATCGAGTTTGAGAACTTCAGCTCCGTGAGGGCCAGCAGGCGGCGGAGGACGCCTGTCTCGATCAGCGCGTCGACCTGCGCGTTCACGTTCTCCACGCCCGCGTCCGCCAACACCACTGGCGCACTCGCTGAGCGCGTCGCGTCCCGACTGGCCTCGAGCAGCACGGCCACGCTGTTACCCGGTGCAAACGTCTCGGCCACGCGCCACGCCAGAATCCGTCGAGAGAAGTTGTCGATCACGGCATGCACGTACGCGCGGGTCCCGTCAAGCAGCCGGATGACCGTCGTATCGATGTGCCACATCTCGTCAGCGGCAGTCGTGCGCAGCCCCACCTTCGGCTTCGCGGGATGCACGCGGAGCCGGGGGCGTCGCCAGCCGTACTGCCGGACGAGACGATACCAGGTCGACGGCGACGCTGACACGGTGCCGAGCCGCTGCGCGAGGACGGCGAGCGTGCCGGTCGGGACGTGACGGGTACCTGGGCGAGGTGACCATGTCCCCGATGGCCTGGACCTCGGCGAGCGTCAGTCGGTGCGGTGACGTGCGAGGATAGGACGACTGATCCTCGAGCGCACATGCGCTCTGCCGTCGGCGCCACGCCTGAAACCGATTCGGCGACATATGCAGGAACCGGAGAACCGCCCGCAACGGAACACATGCCCGCGCCTGATCCACGGCGCGCAGGATCCGCAGCTTGTCTTCTCCGTCCGGCAGCCGCGCGTCTGACCGTCTGACCCCGGAGGTCTGTAACAGGGCCAGCGCCAACCGGAGCAGCGCCGCAAGCTTCTGGACGCGGCGCCGCAGCCTCAGGATCTCCTGCCGGAGCTCCGGCTCCGTGAGGTCCGCCACCTCCAGACTCATCACGACCGTCGGCGCCGCACGGATCCATCCACGCGCCGTCGAGCGCGGGACACCGAGATCCGTGGCGAGCGTCACGTCTCCGGTGCTCCGGACGAGATCCCGGAGTCTATGGTGATAGCGCTGCTGCGGGCGGGATGTGGTCGTCACGCGAACGATCATCGGGCGTCCGCTCCCGCCGCTTCAACTCCTCCGAAACGATGCGGGGGGCTGTGACGACAACTCACGCAGGAAAGTGCAGAATGTCCGGAGGGACAGCACTGCGCAAGTGCCCTCAGGGTCGGCAACGGTCAACCGGGTCGGCAGCTGATCGTGGGTTGATCTTGAACCGCGGCTAAAGGAAATCCGGGCAATACACCCAGATTCCCGTTTTGACGGCTCATTACCTGAGCGCAAAGGCAAAGAGGGTGTCGTTGGTCGATACGGCGACGTACCTGCTTCCCTCTGACCTGATAAGTGATAGCGGGACTCTGAATCGGTCCGGGCAGGCCGAACTTCCACAGCACCGCGCCGGTGCGCGCGTCCAGGACGAAGAAGAACCCGTCGAGGCCTCGAGCGTCGGCCGCATCTGAGAAGAAATCACTGGAGGTGCCGGTGAACAGGAGATCAGACGCTGTCGTCAGTACGCCTCCTGTGAACAAAGCGTTGTTGAGTCTGAACTCCCAGTCTTTCTTCCCAGTCTGCGGATTGAACGCAGTGATCGACCCGTGCGAGGGGCCGCGAACGGTGAAGCCGCCGCGCTCGCGCGAGCGGTTCCACGCCGGGATGTAGAGCAGCCCCGTGCGGGGACTGTGAGACGCTGGAAACCAGTTCGTGGCTGAAGCGGGTGAAACGCGGACACTCTCCGTGTTGATGCGAATCGGCCGGCCTCTGCTGTCGAAGCCGCTCATCCAATCTACGTCAACGAAGGGCGTGCCCGACAAGAACTCGCCGGTCCCCGGGTCGAGCACGTACACGAGACCGTTCTTGTTCGCGAACAGCATCACCTTGCGTCGACCGCCCTCCCACTGGATGTCGGCGAGCACCGGCACCTGGGCGGCGTCCCAGTCCATGTCGTCGTGCGGCGTGAACTGGTAGTGCCACTTCAATGCGCCTGTATCAGCATCGAGGGCGACCACCGACGCGCTGTAAAGATTGTCACCGACGCGGGTCGAGGCGAGTGGTGGCCCGAACGCCCCGGGTGGAGACGGGTTCCCGGTGCCCCAATACGTGAGGTTCAGGTCTGGATCGTACGAGCCAGTGTTCCACACACCCGCCCCGCCCGTCCGCCAGGACTCGCCAGACCACGTGTCGCCTCCAGGCTCGCCAGGTCCGGGAATCGTGTGAAAGCGCCAGACTTCTTTCCCGGTCGCGGCCTCGAAGGCCACGACCGCACCCCGGATTCCCGCTCCGACGATCTCCGTGTCACCTCCGCCGAGGCCGACAATGACCTTGTCCTTGACGACGAGCGGGGCGAGCGTGATCACGTAACAAGTGCGGCCCCGCCCGGGCATCTGGCACGACGGATCTTTGAAATCCGCAACGGCCGTGTTCCACCGCGGCTTGCCTGTGAGGGCGTCGATCGCGATGAGGTGGGCGTCCAGCGTGCCGAGAAAGAGCGTGTCGCCCGAAACCGCGAGGCCCCGGTTGGGGCGTCCGCCGCCGCCCGATGCTCGGGCGCCTTGCATCGGCGAGTACGGATAAACCCAAAGGGCGCGGCCGGTCTCACCGTCGAGTGCGACGACGTCGTTCGTGTTTCGTGTCGTGTACATCACCCCGTCGACCACGAGCGGCGTTGACCTCTGCCCACTCGTCGTCGTCGTTTGGGAAAGCCACGCCAAGGCCAAATCCTTGACGTTCGTGGCGGTGATGTTGGCGAGCGGACTGTATCGATGACCCTGCAGATTGCCGGAATAAGTTAGCCAGTTCTGCGGCGTCTCCGTCGCACGCAGTATCTGTTCGAAGGTGACCGCCGGAGCCGTTCTGGTTCGATCGACTGCTGCAGGGTTCGAACGATTCGGAACAAACGTGGCGGAGAACTCGGACGGGGCGCTGGCGCCAAAGAAGGCCGCGTCGTAGGGCACGCTGCCGGACCCCATCCTTTCCCACGTGAACGCGATCCGGTCGCCTTTGAGCTGGCCTGTGAACGTCAGCGTGCGGGCGCCGTCCGGGCTCGTACACTTGAAGGTTACGGTGCTTCCATCAACGCGCCCCTCGGAAATCGCGATATCGTCAGGGTACGAAGCGCAAGAGCTCACGACGCCGAGCAGACGGGGCCCCTCTACGCGGAGCACAGCCGTCCACGATCGTCCCGCGACCTCCGCACGCCACATTCCGACCGGGCGAGCTGGGGTGCCTTGTGCGAGTACGACACCTGATGTAGGCAAGCGAAGTGATACGAAGGCTGCGAACGCAACAAGCAGCGTTCCGACACGTCTGACACTCACCGACTCCCCCTGGCCTCAAGTATTTCGGAACAGAGGCACGTCTTGAGATGGTGGGGCGCCAGGAACGACGGGACTCGCCGCGACGATCCGACAGCCCGACGCATCCCAGCTTCTGGGCCTTGAACTA
The DNA here is from genome assembly GCA_963771395.1 of uncultured Acidobacteriota bacterium. Classification (GTDB taxonomy): domain Bacteria; phylum Acidobacteriota; class Vicinamibacteria; order Vicinamibacterales; family 2-12-FULL-66-21; genus DATBJJ01. Next base: position 558,223 of record CAVYTY010000014.1, read on the forward strand.
CAGGCTCACTGTCCGCGGATGCTTTCCGCGATCGGGCCTCCATCCTGTCGAGAGCCACGATCCTAGCACGGATGAGTTGGGCCGAGCCGGCAGGTCGCCGTTCAGCGACGCCAAGCCGGTGCGCTCGCGGTGATCGCGAGCTTGCGCAGCCTCGCAGAACAGCCTCTGAAAGACCTGCTGCACCACGACGGTTCAGCGCGGGCTTTCGACTTGGATCGGGGAACCAAGGGGCGGATCGGAAGCAACCACCTGCAGCTCGCCCTCGCCAACGCGACGGCGGGCAGCGTTTCGCCCCGTGGAGGTCAAGACCACGCAAGTGTTGGGTTGAGCGGCTGTCGCGACCGCGGAAACCGACGACCGTGTGGGCCTCCTTGTATTCTGGCTATAATCTGGCCACAATGGCGTACCAGATCGTCTTGGCCCTGGACGCGGCCGGCGCGCTGAAGCGTCTGTCAGCGCCGGTCCGCACAGGGGTGAAGGGGGCGATCGAGCGGCATCTGCGGCACGAGCCAACGAAGGTGAGCAAGAGTCGCATCAAGAGGCTTCGCGGCCTGAGCCAACCGCAGTACCGCCTCCGCGTTGCTGACATCAGGGTCTTTTATGACGTTACAGAAACGCAGGTCCAAATCCTCGCGATCGTCACGAAACCCGAGGCGCAAGCCTGGCTCGATGAGCAAGGCACGCCCGAAGGCGGTGCCGAGGGCGGTGGCCCTCGCAGAGGTGAAAGATGATTTCTCGAAATACCTGCGGCTCGCGGCGGAGGAGGAAATCCTGATCACGCGTCACGGCCGACCCGCGGGCGTCCTCATAGGCTTTGCGTCCGAGGACGATTGGTTCGATTACCGGCTTGAACATCACCCCGAGTTCCTCCGACGCGTCGCGCAGGCTCGCGCGGCGATTCGGAACGGCCGCAGCGTGCCACTCGAGGAAGTTTGAACCTACGGCGGAGTCGATCACCCTGGGGCGTGGGCTCAAGACCTCCGAAAGACCTCTATTTTTCGCGGTCGAGAACTTGGGAACAATCTGGGAACAATACCGCCCAAACACCGGGCAAAACGGGGGAGTAGGGCCGACCAGTAAGCAAGACGAGTCAACAAGATAGACATCCCGGCCCTGTCTGCAAAACCTCCATCCCCGGTTCAAATCCGGGCGGCGCCTCCAAAATCCTTCGAAGAATCAGACGACTTGTTGCGTTGCGGCACAATCTTCCGCGCGTAAGTGTTCCCAAGTCGGCCCTCGAAGAGCATCGTTCCAGGAGTGCGATGTCTGCAAAGTGACGACGCGGTGGAAGTTGTGAGATCGCCGTTGGTCGTAGGTAGGAGGTTCCAGGACCTCTGCCTCGAGCAGGACCATGCGCGTTAGATGTCGCGGGAACGCACACGGTTATGGACCGGCCGGACAGAGCTGTGCAAGCGATCAGGCCGACCATGGTGGTTGGACTCGATCGACACGCCAGCCGATCAGCTAAAGTGACACGCATGCCGCTCGCCATCCCGATTCCGCTCGCGCTCGGTCGTTTCAAACGGTTGCCGCAGCGGGCCGGCGAGGTCTGGCAGGGCGATCTCGTCCGGTTCCCGAAGTGGGTGGAGCATCAGACCGATCCGGATGGACAGCCGTTTCGACCGACGGGCGCGATCTGGGCGAGCGTGCGGACCGGACTGGTCCATCTGGACTTGGCGAACGGGGACGAGCCGGCGACGGCGGATCTTGCACTCGCCACGTTCTTGGAGTTCGGGCTGAAGTGGGCGAAGGGGCTCGAGGGCCGGCCAGCACGTGTCGAGGTGCGGGATCCCAGTCTACGCGACGCCTTGGCGGGACCGTTGGCGACACTCGATACCACGGTGGCCCTCGTCGAGGATTTGCCCGCCGTGCGCGAGGCGCTCCAGAACCTCGAAACGCACTCGACCGGCGAACGGCTGGCGGGGCTGCTGGAATGCTCTGGGGTGTCTGTCGATCGCCTCCGCGCATTCGCGAACGCGGCCGCAGCGTTCTTCGTCGCGCGGCCCTGGAACCATCTGACGAACGAGGACCTGCTGATCGTCGAGGGCGGGCGCGCGCCGCGGAACATGCGTCACGTGTCCGTCCCCGGGCAGGGAGGCCGCCAGTTCGGCCTCGCGTTCTTCGACTCGCGGGCCGCGTTCGAGCGTCTGCTCGAAGGCACCGGTGCCGGACGCTCGGCTTCGCGGGCGCACGGGGTGACCTTCGGTGCGATCGATGAGCTGCCGTTCGCCGATGTGGATGCGTGGCAGGACCGCGAGCTGCCGGTGGCATGACCACACGCGTATCCGCTTCCAGCAGAGATGAAGAGAGACGGGTCGATGCGCCGGCCAGACGGGAGCGGTCTCACGCACGCCGAGGGACTGCTGCGCGCGCTTGCGGACACGACCGAGGAGAGTCGACGCCGGGACGTGGCAGAAAACGAGTGCAGACATTCGACGGGCCGATCGAACTCACACTCACGCTGCCGCTCCTGCTCGAGGCCGAAGCTGGCCAGCCGACGATGGCCGTGCCCGCGATGGCGATGCCGCGTGTCGCCGAGCGCGAGAGTGTCCGCATCGCGCGTCTGCTGGAGGGCCGAGCCTTCGAGTCCCTCGCGGCTGTGAACGCGGAGCTCGAGCGGTTGAATCAAGAAGGCGTGCCTCCGGCGTCCCCTGCTCGCGAGCTGACGCCGCTCGAACGCGCACAGGAACTGGCCTACGACGCCATGGAGGCGCACGGTCGATTGCGGATCAAGAGAGCGCGCCAGGCCCTGGCGATCTCCGAGGATTGCGCCGACGCGTGGGTGCTGCTCGCTGAAGAGGCGTCGACCCCAGACGCCGCCGTCGAACGCTACGAGCGCGCTCTGCTTGCGGGCGCTGCCGCGATCGGCGCCGATCGATTCGCCTCCCTGCGCGGCGAGTTCTGGGGACATCTCGAGACGCGCCCGTATATGCGCGCTCGGCTCGGCCTAGCGGGACGCTCAGAGATCTGGGGCGTCACGACGAGGCACTGGCACATTATCGGGCGCTGCTCGAGCTGAACCCCGGCGACAACCAAGGCGTGCGATACCTACTGCTCACCGCGCTGCTGGAACGTGGGCTGAACAAGGAGGCTGGTGTCTCGCTCGCCGAGCACGAGGACGACCTGCAGGCCCTCTGGCCGTATGGCCGTCTGCTGTGGCGATTGCGCGCGGACGGCGGCTCGCCGGATACCCGCGCGGCATTCGACGCCGCCATCCAGGCGAATCCATACGTGGTGTCCTACCTGCTCGATCCCGATTCGATTCCGTTCAGATCGACCGCCGCACTTCGCGTTGCGAGCCGCGAGGAGGCGGCGTACGTTGCGGAGACGCTGGCCGATGCGTTCGCGCGACCGATGGCGCTCTTGATTGGCTGCGGCACAGACGTGGCGTTTTCTGTCCCGAACCGGCCGCGGACAGGCGAGGCCGATAAATTCGCGATCACGTGGCTCACGTGAAGGGGTTCAGGACGGCTACGCCGGTAGGCTCGTAGTGGGGCACGTTGCGGGTGACCACGGTGAGGCCGTACATCAGCGCCGTCGCGGCGATCTGCTTGTCCAGCGGGTTCTCTGCATGTGGGACCCGCAGCCTCCCCCATATCTGCGCGATCTCCTCATCGAATGGCAGGATCGCGTCAGCGTATTCACTAGTGACCGTGCCGAGCCAACGAGAAAGGCGAGTGAACTGCGCGAGGTCGCCACGATGGCGCACTGTTTCAACGCCCTGCCGCAGCTCGCCGATCGTGACCGCCGAGAGGAACAGTGGGATGCCCTGCGTCGCAGCATTTCGAAAGAACCGACGAACACCGGGATTGGCGCGAGTGCGCCTTCGCGCGTTGCTGATGACGTCTGTGTCGACGAGGTACATAGACTGTCGTTACGCCCGCCGGTCGATCTGGCGGCGCTCGAAGTCGGCGTCTTCGCCGGCGTCGGGCATCGCCGCGAGTACCTCTGCCAGCGAACGGCGCTTGGGCCGCAACAACGCGTGCTCGAGGATGTCCCGATGCTCCTGTTCGGCGCTGTGATTGCGCCGGGCGGCGCGCTTTTTCAGTTCCCGCACCACGGCTTCGTCGACGTTTCGGACCATTAGCTGAGCCACGTTCCGATCACCTCCACATGCTAGCAATGCTAGCAGTTGCTCGGCGGGTCTGCAAGCGCCCGATGCACGCCAGCGACGCCGACGGCTATCTGGTCGTGAACCTTACGAAGGCCTGATAGCGCCTCCTGCCTTTCGGGTCTCCAGACTTGGGAACAATTTGGGAACAACAGCGCCCAAATACCAGGGAACACGAGAGACCAGGGCCAACCAGACGGGAGAGCTACGGGAGTCCGCGGATACACCGCGATCTTCGGGAGGAGCACGACGAACACGTGAGTCGGAAACGTGTGATCCGATTGATGCAAGAGGAGGGCGTGAAAGCGCGGCAGCCGAAGCGGTTCGTCGGTACGACCAACAGCGATCACGATCTGCCGGTCGCGGCCAATCTCCTCAATCGGGAGTTCACGGCCGAGGCCCCCAATCAGCGCTGGGTCGGCGACACGACGGAGTTCAAGATCGGCGAGTGCGGCAAGCTGTACCTGGCCGCCATCCTCGATCTCTTCTCGCGGTTCGTCGTCGGGTGGGCGCTCAGCGCGGTCAACGACCGGCACGTCGTCCTCGCCGCGCTGACGATGGCGCTGAATCGCCGGTGTCCGGAGACGGGGTTGCTCCATCACTCGGATCGCGGGTCAACGTATGCCAGTGAGGACTAACAAGATCGCTTGGCAGCGCATGGCATCACGTGCAGTATGAGCCGGACGGGCGATTGCTACGACAACGCGGTGATGGAAGCGTTCTTCTCGACGTTGAAAACCGAGCTCGCTGACGCGTTCGCAAGCCACGGCCAGGGCGAAGCGCGAGCTGTTCGACTACATCGAGGCGTTCTACAATACCCGGCGACGGCACTCGACCCTCGACTACGTCAGTCCGGCCGGGTTCGAGCGCCGCTTCAGATCGGACGGAGGACACGAGCGATGCGCGTGATCGGGGGACGTGAGGTCATCCAGCTCGACCGTGCCGGATGGCTCTCGAGCGCTGTTCTCACGGGAGCCGGTACTCGAGTATCCCCCTTTTTCGGCCACGCACATCGCCAGGTTGAAGATTCGTTTCAGGATTTGGAGCTCGCGGTTAATCTCCGCCGGGCTGACCGGCTTGCGTTCCTCGGGTGTCAGGTCCTCGGTGCCGTCGTCACCCACGACGACGCGCGCTTTGCGCGTCACGATGGTGTCCCTCTGCCGCTTCGCGACATAGGCGGTGACGTCGGTCGCGGTGATGCCAATCAAGCGGCGTCCACCGAAGAACGGTAGGAGATGCAGCCGTATCCGACGGCGGACGACGGCTTCCGACCGTTTCTTATTGGCCACGAAATCATCAATGACGCGCTGACGCGCGCACCTGCCGATCAGGCGGCAGGTTTCGGCGGGGTCGGACCGAAACCGGCGTAGGGTCGGAGCGGGATGATCGTCACCTCGATCATCCGGTCTCGAGAGAGTGGCAGCATATCGAGCTTCTCGCGCACCTGCGCTTCGGAGTCTGCTTCGACCACCATGCAGACGCCCGCCAGGTCGGCGCGGTGCCAGATCTGCCGGATGAATCCCTCCGCGTAGAGCGCGCGTGCCTGCGCGATCTCCGGCTCGAGGCGCGCCGTGAACTCTGCTTCGGGAAAGCGTTCGGTGAGACGACGGGACAAAGCGAGGAACTGCATGAATTCCGTCCTGAAGCGATGCATCGCGATGCTTCTGATTCTCGCGGGCGCTGCCGCCGTCGCAGGCCAGGGGCGATCGAAGTGGGTGTCCGTCGACAACGCTCAGAAGCTTCGCTACGGGACCGACGCGCGCGGCAACCGCATCATGGACTTTTCTCATGCAGGCTACAAGGGGGGAGGCGTTGCGCTGCCCCGAGTACGCACGGTCAATACGCTGGCCCCGTTGGCTGGCGACAACACCTCGCGCATCCAGGCGGCGCTTGACGAGGTGGCACACCGCCCGCGCGGCGCCGACGGCTTCCGCGGCGCCGTGCTCCTGCGGCCTGGCACGTATGACGTCGTCGGCACGCTGAGGATTGCGGCGAGCGGCGTCGTGCTGCGGGGGAGCGGGTCGGCAGCGATAGGCACAATCATTCACGTCAGCGGGCCGCCGCACCGGTTCCTCGACATCGGCGGCTCGGGATCCTGGCGGCCCGAGGGCGAGCCGGCGTTGGTCACCGACAGCTATGTGCCCTCAGGTGCGGACCAGGTTCAGGTGGATGCGGCGTCGCGCTTCAAGATTGGCGACGCGATCCTGATCCGTCGTCCCGTCACCGAGGCCTGGATACGGTTCATGGGGATGGACACGCTCAGCCGCGACCGCAAGCCGCAGATCTGGATCAAGCCGGGCACGTTCATCGACACGGACCGTGCAATCAGGGCGATCTCGGGCAACCGCCTGACGCTGGATGTGCCGCTCTCCGACTCGTTCGATGCCGCCTACCTGAATCCCCCGGGGACGTCGGTCGTGAAGTACGCATTTCCTGACCGGATCGAGCAGGTCGGCTTCGAGTCCATGCGCGTCGCCGTCCCGCCTCGGGACGTCCCCATTACCGAAGGCCAGTACACGCTGCTCCGCATGAACGCCGTGAGCGACGGATGGGTGCGTGACGTCGCGGTCGAGGACACGCAGAACACCATTACGCTGGGCCCGACGGCCAGGAGGATTACGCTCGAGGAGGTGCACATTCGCCACACGCTTCCCTTCAGCGGTGCGGCGTCGCCGGCCGACATCGCGATTTCCGGCACGCAGGTGCTCGTGCACCGCTCGAGCGTGAGCGGCAAGCGGGTCTGGCCGGTCGTAACGCAGGCGGGCGTGACCGGGCCGAACGTGATCCTCAACTTCAAGAGCGACGAGGCGGGCGTCGCCCCGCATCAGCGCTGGGCCACGGGCCTGCTGGTCGACAGCAGCGAGTTCCTCAACGGCACCGACAGGCGTCCCAACATCGCGTTCTCGAACCGCGAGTACGCGGGCTCGGGTCACGGATGGAGCGTCGGGTGGGCCGTGGCGTGGAACGTGACGGCTGACTACGTGCTCATCCAGCAGCCGCCAGGCGCGATGAACTGGTGCATCGGATGCAGCGGGCGTCCCGCACCCGTGCTGTGGCACGGCAATCCCATCCCCATCCCCGAGATCCCTTCCGACACTTTCGAATCCCCCTGGATCCGGGTGAGCCCGTCCAGCCTGTATCTGGCGCAACTGCGCGAGCGGCTCGGTCAACGGGCCGTGCGGAACATCGGGTATCAGGGTAGAAGCTGTCTCATAAACGAAAACCCATCACGAAACCCTCGAAGCTCACAAAGCTCGCGAAGGTTCCCTTTGGAAAATGGTGGAAACACGACTCCGGCGGCCCGTCTACTGCGCCCCGCTGCCAGCCGGTCTGGGATTGGGCGTCGTGTTCGCGTCGAGGTCGCCCAGCATGAACTGCAGCGCGGCGAGGAAGTGTCCGACGATCTCGGGCGACATAAAGGTCTCCGGCATGTGGCCCAGCGAGTTGTAGAACACACGCCCCTTGCCGTAGCTGCGAATCCACGCAACCGGATAAATATTGTCGGGACGCTTGTAGCCGTTCCACGGTCTCGGCTCGACCTTCGGATCGTCGAGGTCGACTGTCAGCAGGACGCGCACCTTGTCCCAGCGCAGGCGTCCACGTCCTTCATGCTCGAAGCGGTAGTATTCCTCGCGGAACGTTGAGATCCTTTCCTCCGAACGGCTTCATGAGCGGGCTGGCCGGATCAGAGACCTTCATGACGCCCTGCTCGATGCGGTGCGGCGCGCTCTGCGCACCGATCATCTCCGCGAACTCGTCCCAGTTGCGCGACGCCCACGGCGTGCCATGGATGCCACCCAGCCCTCCGCCCTCGCGCACGAACCGCGCCAGGCTATCGCGCAGTTCGGGGTCTGGCAGGAACTCGCCAACGATGCTGTTGAGGAACACGGCATCGTAATCTTTGATCTTCGGATGCCTCAGATTGTTCAAGTCGTTGTTGAACTCGGTTGTCCACGCGGCCGTGATCTTGCCCATCTCTTCGAGCATCACGTTGGTGTGGGGAATCGTGTTGTGGGACATGCCCTGCAGGCTCTCGATGACCAGCAGCTTCCGCGCCTGGCGCGGCTTCGCATAGGGCTGCTTCGGAATGGCCGCGACGATTTTCTGCCGGGTCTCGGCGGCTTCCTTGTCGAGCGCCGCGGCCGACGGCGACTCGCCGCGGCCGGCGCGCGCCACGTCCCATCGGATGGGCCGCGAGCGGGAGAACACCGTGAAGTTCGCCGCGTAGGCGGGCTGCACGGTCGCTTCGAAGGCCTCGACTGCCTTGAACACGTCGCCTGGAGCCTTCACGACACCCGTCGTGTCCAGCGTCATCGCCAGCGGCCGCACGTTGAGCCGATTCAGCTCGTCGAAGAACTCCTTGAGATTTCCGGCCCCCTCGCCGAGCGCAACATTTCGAGCAGTTGCGCCGGGGCCCGATCGGTCGCGCAGGTTCAGATACAACAGCCGGTCCTTGACCGCCGCTACCACGCCGCGCGGCGCGACCCCTTCCTGCGCCCACAGACCGGTGTCGATGCCGATGCCGAGTCGCTTGCTCTTGCCCTCGAGTGCTTTCATCACACCGGCCGGCCGTGCCGTGTCGCTCACGACCGCGACGTTCATGCTGAACTCGTCCGCCAGCGCCTCCAGCCCTCCGATGGTCGTCCCGGGCGGCACGACGATCGTGTCAACGTTCATGGCCTTGGCAAACTCGAACAGCGTTCGTTGAGAGGGCGGATCCGCGGGAAGAGCGGTAACCCGGTAGGTGAACATCCGGACGCCGCCCATGCGGCTGCGCACGCCCGCGATCTCTTCCGGGGTGAGAGCGGGATCGAGATTCTTCAGAACCTGCGGGCTGACTTTCTGGGCGCTCGAGCCTTCGACGAAGTCGACGACTGCCGCGTCGGCTCTCACGACGGCTTCGAGGAAGGTCAGTCCTCCGCCCGGGAGCGCGAAGTTCCAGTTCGTGAGCCGATCGTCGCCGACAAGCGTGCGCGTCCTCCAGGTGACGCGCTCGAGCGCGTCCGGAGCCCGCTCGATGGTTGGCTTCTCGGTCGAGGCCTGCGGTGCCGGAGGCTGCGGCGTCTGCACCTGGACTGAGATGGCGCCAGTCGTGCCTGAGAGGAGTACCGCGACGACAACGATTACGGCGGAGGCAATCCTGCGCATGGTTGTGAGTCCTTCCTGGCTCCGGCAGGTGGCTGACAATCCAGAAACGCTGCAGGCCTGCTGGAAGGTCCTGACTTCAGCGCCCAGCGTATCACCGGTTGACTCCCTGTCGTGCGGAGCGCGGGCCGGCAGAAATCTGATTTACCGGTATGTCGAGCGTGCCGTAACGTCCAGTGGACCTGTCGACTTCGACTAATCTCGAGGCCTTATCTTGTCAGGCAAGGCGAACGCGTGATAGCCCTGCGCCTCGATCTTGCCCTGCTTTCTGTGGAATGCGTTCTTCCACACCGGATCGGACCCGGTGCCCCATGAGGCGCCAGCCGCAAACACGATGTACTGGCGCCCGCCGACCTCGTAGACTGCCGGAATCCCCTCAGGATTCGCCTCGAGCTCGCGCTCCCAGAGCACGCGGCCATCCTGCTTGTCGTACGCACGGAGCGTGCGGTCCTGCGAGTTGGCCACGAACACGAGGCCGCCCGCCGTCACGACGGGCCCGTTGCGCGGGCGGACCGTCCCGGTATTCAGGGTCCCTTGTGCGGCGAGCCCCGGTGCATGGCCGTCCGGAACCCGCCACTTGATGGTGCCCTCGTTGAGGTCGTACGCGACCAGCTGCGTCCACGGCGGCCCCACCGCCGGGAGGCCATTGCTCGTATACCACCCTGCTGAGAAAGAGCCCGAGTAGCGGACGGCTGGTCCCTGGTACCGATTCGGGTTCTGCGGCAGCCGAATCGTGCCGTCATCCGAGGCTTGCTCGGCATCGACGAGCGGCAGGCTGACGAGATACGCCTCGAGTGCATCCACGTCGGCGGCCGGGAGTGCGGCCTCCGGGTACGCGGGCATCTGTTCCCGTCCCTGCCTGAGCAGCTTGCGGAAGTTTTCGGCGCCGAGCCTGGCAGGAGACTTCATCGGCGCCTGCCCGGGACCGTGACACGCCGCGCATGTCCGGAGGTACACGTTGAAGCCCTCTTGCTCGCGAGGCGTGCCCTTGAAGGGCGGAAGCGCCTGACTGGGCTTGTTGGCCGACATGCGTCGATAACTCGGCATCTCCAGGCTTCGAACGAAGAGCATCCCCGTGGCGGGATCGGCGGCTGTGCTGCCCCAGTTGGCGCCGCCCCACGCGCCCGGGAACTGAATGTGATGCCGGAGATGACTGGAAGGCGTGAACACGCCCGCGCTCGCCGCGTCGCGGACCGCCTGCCGCAGCGTGTCCTGCTCCTCCGGACTCATGAACGGGTTGACGTCCTCGGGCTTGAACGACTGGCGCGCGAACGGCGGCGGCTTGGTGGGGAAGGGCTGCGTGGGCGATGAGACCTCTCCCGGAACCTCGCTCTTCGGGACGGCCCGCTCGTCGATCGGCCAGAGGGGCTTCCCGGTGAGCCGTTCGAACACGTAGAGGAATCCGGTCTTTCCGGCCTGCGCGACGATGTCGACCGTTCGGCCTTCGTGTCGAACCGTGAGGAGCTTTGGCGCCGACGCCAGATCGTAGTCCCACAGATCGTGGTGTACCGTCTGAAAGTGCCACAGCCGTTTGCCCGTGCGGGCATCGAGCGCGAGCAGGCAGTTGCCGAACAGGTTGTCGCCGGCTCGATCGGCGCCATAGAGATCGTGCGTCGGCGATCCGGTCGGGACAAAGACGATCCCGTTTGTCCGGTCGAGCGTGATATCGCCCCAGGTGTTTGCGCCGCCGGCGTATTTCCACGCGTCCGGAGGCCACGTCTGGTACCCGAATTCGCCTGGTCGTGGAATCGTGTGAAACGTCCACACCAGCTTTCCGGTGATGATGTCGTACGCGCGGAGATCCCCCGGAGGCGAACCGTACCCTTCTCCCGTATTCGACCCGACAATGATCAGGTCTTCGAAGACGCGTCCCGGGCTGTTGTTCGGTCCGCCAAGCCGGCGATCCGTGCCCACCCGCATGTCGACGGCGCCGTTGGTACCGAAGGTCGTGATCAGCTGGCCGGTTTTCGCGTTGATCTGCCGGAGGCTTCCTCGACCGGTGAGGATCAATCGCCGATCCGATCGGTCCTTGCTCTCCCAGTAGGTCAGGCCTCGCTCGGTGGCGGTTTCCGAAGAGGTCCACAGCTCCTTTCCGGTGGCCGCGTCGAGTGCGACCACGACGTTCTTCGTCCCCGCCACGAACATCACATTGTCGACCACGAGGGGGTTGAACGGCAGCCGGACAGGATCTCCCGGCACGGGGTAGAACCAGACGGGCTCGAGCTCGTTCACCGTGGTGGTGTTCACCTGCGAGAGCGCGGAGTACCTGCATCGAATCCGCGGACCCGCCGTAATCGCTCCACGTGGTGTACGACGATGGTGCTTGAGCCGTTCCGGGCAGCATGATCAGCCCGACGAGATACAGTCCCGCCAGCCCGGCGGCGCCCCGCCCCGTGAAAACGATTTCACAACCTGTTTTCATCGACGATTCCCCCCCATCCACGATCCCGTCGGCGTCGCCGTCCCGGGACTGGGCGTTCGGCACATGACGACGGCATCTTTCGCTGCAACGGGCTGTAACGGTACGGGAGTTTACTTTACCGATCCAGTCGGCTATCTCAAGCAGAAAGAACAATCCGGCACAGCCGACGACGCGGTGCTGAAAAGGAACAGGGAGGTCGGCAGCCATCGAGCTCGAGCCTGAAACCACGGCAGGCCCAAACAGCCTCGGTTATGCCCTGGCAAGGTATCGGCCAGCGCCTTTACTTTGGCCGGACGGTCAGCTATATCAGGCTTGGACGGTGACGGAACTTTCCCGGAGAGTGAGGCATCAATGAAAGTCACACTCGAAATCGTGATAGTCAAGGTTCTCTTGTGTGTCGGCGCCGGCCTGCTGCCCCCGCCCGCGCACGCCCAGGTACGGTACGGCTCGATCGTGGTCGAGGCGCGCGACCCGAGCAAAGCCGCGATACCCGGTGCTGAGGTCACCATCACTCAGGCTGAGACAAATCTGAGTCGCAGCGCGGTTACCAGCAGCGGGGGTCTCGCCACGTTCGCGACCATTCCGCCGGGCACGTACACGGTTCGCGTCAACATCTCCGGCTTCAAGGAATACGTCCAGACGGGCGTCGTCGTCTCCGAAGACACGGTGTTCCGCGTGAGCAGCGTGCTCGAAGTCGGGCAAGTCACCGACACGGTTACCGTCTCGGCCGGCGTTGCGGTGCTTCAGACCGACCGCGCCGAGGTGCGCACGGACATCCCGGCCGTGCAGCTCGAGAATCTCCCGGTCCCCGTCGGCCGCAACTACCAGAACCTGTTCGTCACGATCCCCGGCATCTCGCCGCCCGAGAACATGCACTCGGTGGCGGTCAACCCGGCGCGGGGCCTCGCGTTCAGCTCGAACGGTACGACGCGCAACGCGAACTCGATCCGCATCGAGGGCGCGATCTCGAACAACCTCTGGCTCCCTCACGTCGCCGCCTACGTCCCCGCGCTCGAAGCGATCGAATCGGTCGGCGTGACCACCAGCACCTTCGACGCCGATCAGGGGCTCTCGGGAGGCATGTCGGCCAACGTGCTCATCAAGAGCGGCACCAACGCGCTGCGCGGCTCCGCGTTCGAGTACTTCTACAACGAGGGGCTGAAGTCGCGGCCGTACTTCCTTCCCGGCCACCGAGGAGAAACCAGAGGCTAGCCAGCATCAGTTCGGCGGCACGCTCGGCGGCCCGATCGTCCGCAACAAGGCGTTCTTCTTCGCGAGCTATCAGGGGACCTTCGATCGCCAGATCGCCAACCGGTTCGGGACGGTCCCGACGGCAGCGATGCGAAACGGCGACTTCTCCGCCTCACCGACGCCGATCTACGATCCGGCGACGGGCGCCGCCAACGGCAGCGGCCGCACGGCGTTTGCCGGCAACATCATCCCGCGGGCACGGTTCGATCCAATCGTGCAGAAGCTCATCGCGGACCTGCCGCTGCCGAACCTCCCGGGCCTTGCGGACAACTACTTCGCCACAGGCAGGTACACGTTCGATCGGAACAACGTCGACGCGAAGGTGAACTACAACCCCACGACGAAGCTGGGCATCGTCGGCCGAATCGGTTGGCTCGGCTACGAGTTCCGCAACCCACCCATGTTCGGCGACCTGGGCGGCCTGCCCGTCAACGCGACGGCGGCGAAGGCCGGCACGGGGCTGGGCGATACTTATACGTACACAGGCAGCGTGTCGTACGTTGTCTCGCCCACGTTCCTGATCGACGCGTACGTGGGGGTGACGACGATCGAGGTGACGTCGGAGCCCGATCGGATCGACGAGAATCTGGGCGTCGACTTTCTCGGGATCCCGGGCACTAACGGATCGAATCGACTCTACGGCGGCTGGCCCCACTTCAACATCAACAGCTACTCGAACATCGGCTACGCCGGCAGCAGCCACTCGCCGTACATCGACGACAACTGGCAGGTGCAGTACACCGGCAACGCGACCTGGACGAAGGGCACGCACACGCTGAAGTTCGGCGGCGACATCGTCCGGCAGGCGATGAACCGTCACGAGCTCGGCGACGGCTCGGGCAGCTTCACCTTCGGCGGAGGGCCGACGCAGATCGCCGGCGGACCCGCCGGAAACCAATTCAATACGATCGCGGCGTTCATGCTCGGCCTGCCGACGGGCATCTCCAAGAGCGTCATTCCCTACGAGAACGACTACACGAGGAGCCGCAACTGGCAATTCAGCTTCTTCGTGCGGGACCAATGGCAGCCCACGCGCAAGCTGACGGCATCTCTCGGCCTGCGCTACGATCGGTTCCCGATGGGCACGCGGACGACGCGCGGGTTGGAGCGCTACGACCCCGAGACGAACCAGATGCTCATCTGCGGCGTCGGGCCGGTACCGACCGACTGTGGCTACGACATGGGACCCGGCAACTGGTCGCCCCGCGCCGGCGTCGCGTATCGACTCACCGAGGATATCGTCGTGCGCGGCGGATACGGCATCAACTACGATCCGTACCCGCTGGCATTCGTCCGCAACATCCTCGGCAACTACCCGTCGTCCATCTCGTTGAGCGTTCCGCAGCCGAACTCGCTGCAGCCGGCGGGACAGCTGGCCAACGGCATTCCAGCCATCGTCGTGCCCGACGTGGGCAGCGGTGTCATCCCGGTGCCGCTCAACGTGAGCGCGCGCGCGCTGCCGCAGGAACCGAAGCGCGGCTACATCCACTCGTGGAACCTCACCGTGCAGGCGGAGCTGCCGTGGGGATTCACCGGGCAGGCCGGCTACGTTGCGACCAGGCAGCGCGACATCAACCAGATCATGGACGCCAACGCCGGACAGGTGATCGGCGCCGGCAACGTCGGTCGTCCCCTCTTCGTGCGATACGGACGGACCGGCGCGACCGGCATCCTCAGCAACCCCGGGTGGAGTGATTACGACTCGCTGCAGACGTCGCTGAGCCGACGGCTTGCGCAGGGGCTGCAGATGAACGTCGCGTACACGTGGTCGAAGGCGTTCGGCATCTGCTGCGACACGCTCAGCGACAACCCGCCTCAGGTGCAGGCGCTCGAGTACTTCTTCCTCAACGAGGCGCGCCTGCCGCAAGACCGGCCGCACAACTTTCAGGCGTCGTTCGTGGCCGAACTGCCGTTTGGCAGCGGCAAGCCGTTCCTGAACCAGGGCGGCGTCGCAGGGGCGGTGTTCGGCGGCTGGCAGGTCAACGGGCTCATGAGCCTCTACTCCGGTGCGCCGTTCACTGTGACCTCGTCCGGGACATCGCTGGATCTGCCAGGCAGCACGCAGTTTGCGGACCAGGTGAAAGAGGACGTCGAGATCCTGGGCGGAAGCGGAGCCGGCCAACCCTGGTTCGACACGACGGCGTTTCGCGCCGTGACCGAGCGGCGGTTCGGCACCGCCGGCATCCACAGCATGCGGGGTCCCGGATTCGCCAACTTCGACATGAGCGTCTTTCGCGAGTTCGGGCTTGGCGGCGGACGCGCCGTCCAGTTCCGTATGGAGATCTTCAACCTGACGAACACGGCACATTTCGCCAACCCGCAGAACAGCGTCAACGCCGCCAACTTCGGTATCATCAGCAGCACCGCCAACAGCGGGCGCGAAGGCATCGACGAGCGGCTGTTCCGCCTCGGACTGAGGCTGAAGTTCTAGCCGTGGAGGCTTCACGCCGCGCGTGGCTGCCGCGAACGCATGAGAGGTAGACGGGGATGACACACACGCTCAATCGCCGCGGCTTCACTAGGACCCTGCTCGCGGGCCTTGGTGCGATGTCTCTTCCCTCGCTCGGCGCTGCCCAGACCCGCAAGCTCAGAATCGGCTGCACGTCCCTCATCTGGGGCGCTCTGCCGCGCGCGCCAGAGAACCTGGCTCCAGCGGTGAAGGACATGGCCAGCCTCGGGTTTCACGGCTTTGAGACATTCGCCGCGATTCTCGAAGACTGGGACACGAAGGGCACCATCGGCGAGCTCCTCGCTGCGAACAGGATCCCCCTCATCTCCGTCTACGCGACTTTGCAGGTGGTTGACCCGTCGGTGCGGAAGGACGAACTGGCGAAGCTGACGCGCTGGGCGAATGTGCTGAAGAAGCACGGAGGCCGGTTCGTCGTCCTCGCGCCCAACGGCGTCAAGCGCGAGGGCTACAACTTCAAGGAGAACCGCGCGAACATCGTGGCCGCGTTGAACGAATACGCGATGGCCGTCAACGACCTGGGCCTGGGTGCAGGGCTGCACCAGCACACCGGAACCGCGGTCGAGACACGCGATGAAACGTACGCCGTCATGGAAGCAGCCAACACGAAGCACCTCAAGTTCGCTCCCGACGTCGGCCAGCTTCAGAAGGGCGGGTCCGACGCAGCGAAGGTGGTCAAGGACTTCCTGCCGATCACCGTGCACATGCATCTGAAGGACTGGGTGGGCGGGGAGCACTTCGCGGGTTATTGCCCGCTCGGCCAGGGCAAAGTCGACCTCAAGGCGATCCTCGACATGGTGGAAGGCGCCAATCCGACTGCGAACATCATGGTCGAACTGGACGGGTCGCCGAAGCAGCCGTACACGCCGCTCGAGACAGCGCAGATCAGCAGGGCGTACCTCGAAAAGCTGGGCTACACGTTCCTGACGTAGTCTCGGCTGAGCAGCGTGCTCGCAGGGTCCGGCGTCACCGGATCGAAGGACAGGTTTGCTTGACGGCGGACACGACAGCGATCGATCCATGAGCAAACCTATCTTGGAGAGGGTCCCCCCGGCGGCCCCTACTGGGCGACGCCGAAATATCGCGCACGGCTGACGACTCCTTTGCAGCTTGAGAACGCGCTGACGCGTCACCCGCGGCTCCGGTTATACGTGATGCACTACGGGTCCCCGCTGGTGGACGAGATGATTTCGGTGCTGTACTCGCACCCACAGGTCTACGTCGACATCGCAGGCAACAATTGGGCGCACCCCCGGCCGCATTTCTACGGACAACGCAGACAGCTCATGGATGCTGGATTCAGCAAACGGATTATGGGGGGATCGGACCAGTTGGTGTGGCCGAAGGCCATCGACGTGGCCCTCGACGCAATCGAGACGGCGCCGTTCTTGAGTGCGGCACAGAAGCGGGACATCTTCTACAACAACGGCGCACGATTCCTACGGATGAGACGCACAGAAACTGGAAGAACGATGATTTGCGGATCACGCGGGTTGTAGAGCGGAGCACCAATCGCCGCGCCCATGGTGTGCGTTGTCGGGAGTGAAAAACTGGGGAACAAAGCGCCCAAACACCAGGGAAAACGGGGGAGCAGGGCCGACCAGAAAGCAGGACGAATCAACAAGATAGACGTCCCGGCCCTGTCTGCAAAACCTCCATCCCCGGTTCAAATCCGGGCGGCGCGCCTGTACGTGCCGTTGGACTCCGCTGAGCAATGGAAGCGAGATCTCGCCGCCGCTGACAATTGGCGCGTCTCATCACGCATTCGCGGCAGCTACCGGTATCGGGGTGCTCGTGAATACCTCGTTCAACGGGTTCAACGAGCCAATCGTGTGCTCGCCTCGCGACGCGATCCGTGTCTTCTTCGGGACCGGTCTCGACCTTCTCGTCATGGGTCCCTTCGTCATACGCAAATAGCGCAATCGTTCGACTCCATCGTACGGAGCCGGGCAGCCGGCGCGGACGACCTGTCGATTGTCGTGTGTGTCTGGCGCGAAGACCAGAAGAGCAGAGTAGACGCGGTTACGGGCGTCCCCGGTACGATGGTCTTCTCCGGGACGATGTTCTTCGATCGAAGCCAGGCGGCGACCTGATCTGCAAGGATCTTGTTGCCGCCGACGTCGAGGTGGGTATCGATGATGGTGTGATAGACGTCACTGTTGTCTCTCTCGGCGCCGCGGCGCAGCGCGTCCGTGAGATCGACGAAGTCGCAGCCCAGCCGGCGGCATTCCTTACGCACCGACGCCGCGAAGTCCCCGGGCGCATCCATCAGACCCCCCGGCAGCCACGTGTCTCGATCGCGATCGTCGTTGAACTGGACGAACTTGCCGAGCACGCGCGCCTTGATCGGCACGAACACGACCAGGAACTCGACGCCCTGGGATTTGCAAAGGGCCTGGCCGTCCTGCAGGGCTTTGGCGGTTTCTTCCCAGCCGCGCGCCCATCGGGCGGGCGCGTCCGGATAATAGAGGTAGTCAAGATCGATTTCGCCGAGCGTCCCGTCGGTCCGGCGGAACGGTCGCCTCGAGTCCGCGCGCATCGCCGGCCTCGGCAGGAGCCGGGCGATCAACGAACGGCTGGCAAACCGCTGAAGAAGCGTCTGCCTCAACGCCGGGTTCTCCCGCCAGTGCACGAAGGTCTCCGCATCCATCAGGTCGTTGCCCTCGAAGAGCTCCCAAACCACGGCGCGTGGCTGATACTTCAACGCGTACCGCTTCGTGACGATGAGATGCTGCGGCGGCCCGTGGTGCGTCCGCCCGAGATTGACGGTCGCCAGGCCGGTTGATCGCTGGACCTGTTGAACGGACGTCCTCTCTTCCTCAACCGTGCCCGCCTCGATGAAGGAATCCCCGACGATGGCCACATCGGCCCGCCTCAGTCCGGCGGGATTGCGGAATCCGTTTTCGTCCGTGCGATAGGTCGTTGCCGGAAGACCGGTGACCGACTCTCCGACCCAGCTCAGGCCGGGTTTGCGGATGAACCCGAGCTCAGCGTCGGGCAAGTTGGTCGTCGACGATATCCCGCTGCTGTACAGCCAGACATCGTAGTGCGGAAGCCGGAAGACTGTGGTGCCGACCAGCGCATACGCGAAGTCCAAACCGAACACTGCGAGGAATACCGCAAGGTATCCCGTCGTGAGCCGAAGGGCCCGCTGCCTTCGCCGGGAAGCCGGCGTCAAGCGGACAATCAGCATGCAGACGGCGGCGACGAGCAGCGGAATACCCAGGTAGAGATCCGGCAGCCGGTATCGCCACCCGAAGTAGATGCCATGTGGCCTGAACACGGGCAGAACGAGAAGATATCCCGCCGCCAGAACGGTGAGTACCGAACAACAGCCAGGCCCGGACGCCGCCGCCGTCTCGGTGTGTCGACATGTATCGGAAGCGCGCGAGTCGCGGTGTGGTCGGACTGCTCTCAGAAGAGACTGTAGATGAACGGTGCAGCGCTCGTCCCACCCAGGACCAGAATCGCGCCGAACAGCACGAGGACCACCGCAATGGGCACGAGCCACCATTTGCGGCTCTGCAGGACGAACTGCACGAGATCCGCAGCAAATCCGGGGTTCTTGTCCAGCTGCACTCTCTGATCCATCTGGTGTCTCCCTCAGAACTGACGATAGTAGCGTCGGCGATCCGCCGCGACGCGGTGAGCGATCCATTCCGTCGAACCGGGATTCCTGCGAAGCCGCAACAGGTCTTTACCGGTCAGTCGAAGGATCAGTCCAATCGGGGTGAACAGCGCGTAGAAGATAGCGGTCAGGAGCACGCGGCTGATCACGTATCCGACAGCCCCGGTGGCGACATACACCGCGAGGTAGACGTACCGGCCCACGCCGGGGATCATCGCTCCCGCAGCGAGACCGCCGCCGACAGCCCACAATGTGAGCGACGACGGGACGACCGCGCCGTTGCGGATTGCGACGTACGCGCCAATGATGCCGAAGCCGATGACCATGGAGAGCGCGAACTTGCGCAGCTCGCCCGCATTCGGCGTCCAGTTCACATGGGCAAAGCAGGGAAGAGTCTTGATTCTCACGGTCAGTCCAGTTTGAACTGGGTCAGGTGCTCGGCAGCGCCCGCCATCGCGGGTTGATTCTCTTTCAGGAGCAGCCGGTTTCCGAGGACCAGCGCATCGATGTGCGTGAACATGAAGCACCGATAGGCGTCCTCCGGCGTGCACACGATCGGCTCTCCCCGCACATTGAAGCTGGTGTTGACAATCACCGGACATCCCGTCAGCTCGTAGAAACGCTGCATCATCGTATGGAACATCCCGTGCCGGTCGGGATCGACGGTCTGGATCCGTGCGCTGTAGTCGACGTGCGTCACCGCGGGAATCGCGCTGCGAGGGATGTTCAGCTGGTCGATTCCCCACAGCGCCTTCTGCTCATCGGTCATCGACACCCGCTTATCCTTGGCGACGGGAGCCACGAGCAGCATGTAGGGACTCTCGCAATCCAGATCGAAGTACTCGC
This sequence comes from uncultured Acidobacteriota bacterium, assembly GCA_963771395.1. Lineage (GTDB taxonomy): Bacteria > Acidobacteriota > Vicinamibacteria > Vicinamibacterales > 2-12-FULL-66-21 > DATBJJ01. Next base: position 578,093 of record CAVYTY010000014.1, read on the forward strand.
TGACGTGGTCGTGCAGCACACATGGCGCGAATGGCCTGAAGCCCTCGCGAAACTTGATTTTCAGGTTCATCTGCGCCTGCATGCGCGGGCTGCGTGCGTCGCCGATGATGCTCCGGGAACCGAGCGCCCGGGGACCGAACTCCATGCGGCCGCGCGACCAGCCGAGAATCTTCTCCTCCGCGATCAGCCGTGCGACCCGATCCGCCAGTTCGCAGTCCGCCAGCTTTTCGCTGACCGCGCCCACGCTATCCAGGTAGGCCACGATTTCGGCGTCGCTGAACTCCGGGCCCAGCCATGAGCCCTTCATCCGGTCCTTCCCGCCGGTGCCGTTCCGCTCTCCGTCCATCATCTGGTGCCAGACGAGCAGGGCAGCGCCGAGCGCTCCACCGGCGTCGCCCGCCGCTGGCTGAATCCAGACGTTCTTGAACGGACCCTCGCGGAGGATCCGCCCGTTGGCCACGCAGTTGAGCGCCACGCCTCCGGCAAGACAGAGATTCTCGCTGTCGGCGATGCCATGGGCGCGCTTCGCCAGGCGCATCATCGCCTCTTCCGTTACGACCTGGACACTGGCGGCGAGGTCCATTTCTTTCTGCGTCAGCCTGCTCTCCGGCACGCGCGGCGGACCGCCGAACAGCTCGTTGAAGCGCCCGTTGGTCATCGTCAGGCCGGTGCAGTAGTCGAAGTACTCCTGATTGAGCCAGAACGAGCCGTCGTCTCGGAGCTCGACGAGATGCTTGTAAATGAGATCGACATACTTTGGCTCGCCGTACGGCGCCAACCCCATCACCTTGTATCTCCCCGAGTTGACTTTGAACCCGGTGTAGTACGTGAACGCGCTGTACAGCAATCCGAGCGAGTGCGGGAAGTGAATCTCCTGCTCGATCTCGATGCGGTTCCGCTCCCCGACCCCGATGGTCGTCGTGGCCCATTCACCGACGCCGTCCACGGTCAGGATGGCGGCCTTCGCGAACGGGGACGGGAAAAACGCGCTGGCGGCGTGAGATTCGTGATGCTCTGTAAACAGCGTCGGCGCCCTCAATCCCGGACCGAGCTGCTTGCGAATCAATCCCGAGATGTTCGCTTTCTCGGCCAACCAGGTCGGGATGCTCGCGAAGAAGGACTTCAAGCCTCTCGGGGCGACGCCGAGATAGGTCTCCAGCAGGCGCTCGGCCTTGATGAGCGGCTTTTCATAAAAGACGACGGCGTCCAGGTCCTGAATGCTGAGTTTGCCGGCCGCAAGGCAGTACCGACACCGCGTTCGTCGGGAACCGGGAGTCGTGCCGGACGCGCGTGAAGCGTTCTTCCTGCGCAGCCGCGACGATATCGCCATCGTGGACCAGCGCAGCGGCGCTGTCATGGTAGAGAGCCGAAATCCCGAGAATGTTCATGCGGCCCGTCCGTCGAGACAGGCACCCCTTGGCCCCGCGGGTGCTATGGCGAACCGGCGGGTGAGACGAGTCACTTATTGGAGCGAAGTCGCAGCCCCCTTCGCAAAACGCCTGCCTAGTGCTTTCGAGAGCCACGGCATTCGTGGTTTCGCAAATCCCGTTGTAGTTGTGGCAGGTGACGGGTCTTCGCAGTCGGCCGAGCTGGAAAAGTTCTCTGTTGGGAAGACTTTTGTCGGCAGAGTTGTGCCGCAATACCCCTACGTGTCCTCGTAGCGGCGGGCGCCGGCCCCCGCAAACGCCCTCGGATTTCAGGAGTTCGTCATGGGATCAAGGGACGTCGTTCGTCAGCATGTTTTTATGCGCAGGAGGACGTCTCTGAGGCCAGGGGTAACGCGGCGACGGCGCTTTCGCGCGTCGTCGCGCGATCACCTGGACGTGGATCGAGATCGTCGTCAATCGAGTCGTCACTGACGTGCCGCCTCGCGTCGCCCGGTTTTAGTGGGCGCGCGACTTCACCATGGCCAACGTGCTGTTCCACGAAGTCGGTCACCATCTGCACGCGACTGTCGGCTCGCCGGCGAGGGGAGGCGAGTACAGTGCTGAAGGGTGGACGCGCGGCTTTCGACCCTCGATTTCGAAGCGCCGGTACCAGTATCTCCGCTCCCTTCCTGCCGTTGCTGCGCTGGTTCGCCAGGATCATGGCGAAGCGTGAACCGCCGCGCCGCTCCGGATTCGAAAGCGGCGGGAAAAGGGTAGTAGGATACGGTCCCGTGGTGACCGATCGATATGGCCTCGACGCGCGTCACGGTGCGCGCGAATGGGTGGCGCAGACCTGGCGCGAGCATGCGTGGGCCGCGCGCCGGCTCGTAAAGAAGCCAGCCTTCACCACTGTCGTTGCCCTGACCCTCGGCTCGCCATCGGCGGCACCGCCGCGATCGACAGCGTCGTTAGCGGCGTGCTGCTGAAGCCATTGCCATACCCGGAGCCCGAGCGGCTGGTTCGTGTCGTCGCGCAGCACCCGCGCGCCGCCGAGCAGCCGCTGCCGCCGGCAGACTTTCTGGCGTTTCGCGGCTCATCGCTTGCGGCAACGTGGCCTGCCTCACGCTCGGCCGGTCGGTCTCGCGCACTCGCGAGCACGCCGTTCGCGCCGCGCTCGGCGCCAGCCGCGGCAGGGTCGCGCGCGAGATCCTGATCGAAGCATGGCTCCTCTCGCTGCTCGGCGCCTGCCTCGGTGTGCCGCTGGCGATCGCAGGCGTACGCGCCCTGATCGATCTCGCGCCGTCGCACCTGCCTCGTCTGCACGCCGTTGACGTTGATGCCCACCTGCTGATCTTCGGGACGCTGCTGACGTTCGCGACCAGCATCTTGTGCGGCCTCCTGCCAGCGTGGCACGGCGCGCGCACGAACCTCGACGCGGCGCTGCGCGAAGGTGGCCGCGGCGACGTGCCCGGCGTCCGCAGCCTCGGCTGGCAGCGGCTGCTGGTCGTCGCGCAGGTCGCGCTCTGCTTCGTCCTGCTCGTGTGCGCGGGGTTGCTCGCTCGAACGTTCTATCACTTGCAGCAGAACCCGATCGGATTCCGGCCGGATGGCGTGCTGACGATGACGTTCGATCTGCCGGGGGGCGTAACGCGTTACGGCCGCGAGGTTCGGGAGCGCGTCACCTTCCACGAGCGGCTGCTCACCGGCCTCCGGCAGGAGCCGAACGTCGTCTCGGCGGGATCGGCGGCGCGGTTGCCGTTCGCAGCGCAACTCGACAGCACCGACGCCCAGGGCATCGCGCGATTCGCGATCGCGGACAAGCGGTCGCGGCCGACGATCGCCCGTTCGCCCGCCTGGAGATCGTCTCGAGCGGCTACCTGGAAACGCTGGGGTGCCGATCCTGGAAGGGCGCGGCTTCGACGCGCGTGAGACAAACGAGAGCGCGCCGGTCGTGATCGTCAACCAGGAGCTGGTACGCCGCTATTCTCCCCGGGAGACGCTCGTCGGCAGGAGCCTTGTCCACCTCCGCCGCGTGCCGATGACCGTCGTCGGCGTCGTCGGCGATGTCAAAGCGACGCCGGTAGCGCTGACCGCCGAACCGGTCGTCTACGTGCCGCTGCCGCATGCGCCGCTCCATCGCACGCGGCTCGCGGTGCGGACCGAAGGGGATCCCAGGGCGCTGGTGCCGATAATCCAGCGGGTCGTCACGTCGATCGACCCGGATCTGCCGGTGTTCGACGTCAAGCCGCTGGCGGACATCGCCGGCGATGCGGTGGCGACGCAGCGCTTCGCGCTGTTCCTGTTCGGGCTGTTTGCGGCGCTCGCGCTGGGGCTCAGCGTGATTGGGCCTCGTATCGCGCCGCCGCCCTTGGGGAGCGACAAACTGGGCGCAGCCACGCCAAAGGATTCTTCTGGCGCCCCGTCCTTCTTGTCTTTTGGTGCCTGACCGGTTTTCGGCACGATCGCCAATTTGGGACCATTTGGGTCCAAATCACCAAACAATCGCGCTTCGACTGCTTCCACTGCTATGCGATGTGAGGCATCCACGACGTGGGTGTAGATGTTCAGCGTCGTCAAGATGCTGGCGTGACCGAGCTGTTCCTGCGCGATCTTCACAGGCACCTTCAGATCGTTGAGGAGCGACGAATGAATGTGGCGCAACTGGTGCCACGTCACCCGTCCCAAGCCCGCCGCTTGCGCCGCGGGTTGTAGCACTTTCGTCAGCAGTTTGGACTCCCGCAAGGGCTCGCCCTTCCGATTGCCGAACACCAGATCCTCGGGCGCCCGCCGACTAACGCGCTGTCGATGCGCCGCGAGCGTCGCAATCACATGTGGACCGAGCGGAATCGTTCGCACCGCCTTCTGCGTCTTGGGTGCCTGGACGTGCCCTCGAAGACGGACTCGCGCACCGCCAGCGTGCCGATATCCAAATCGACGGCGCGCCATCGCAGCCCCAGCAACTCGCCGATCCTCAATAGCGCGCCGATCCAAAGAGGGTCACGCACGGCCCGACGAAGTGGAGTACCCGGAACCCGGCGATGAAGTCCCGCACCGTCCGCAGTAGCAGCCACAGTTCCCGACGACGGGAGTGCGGTCCCTCGAGGAGGACGTGCTCCTCGGTGCGGGCCGCTAGGTGCGTGAGCTCGGACTGCGGAACCGTGAGGGTCTCCATCGCCATCGTCCATTCGTTGCGAGCGCCGCCACGACAGGGCTACTCACTGCTGAGGGCGGGAATCGCGAGCACCGGACACGTCGCCCGCCGCACGGCGGAACCGCGACGATGTCCGGCGGTTGCAGCGCCACCATGGTGCCCCAATTCCGCGCCAGCACCAGTTCCATTGCTCGCGTCCCGAAGCGAGTGGCGAGCAGCCGGTCAACGCTGGTCGGAGACCCGCCACGTTGCGGGTGCCCGAGCGGGACACTGCGGCCCTCCTTCCCGGTCATGGCTTCGAGCTGCAACGCGATTTGGCGCCGATGCCGCCGAGCCGCTCGGCAGCCGACGCCGAGGCGGCCTGCTGCACCATCACGCCGCCTCCCACCGGCCTTGCTCCTTCGGCTGCCGCGACGATGCTGAATCGCGCCCCGAGTCGCTCGCGCGTGAGGATCAGCTCGGCCACCTTCGCGAGGTCGAAAGGAATCTCGGGGATCAGAATCACATCTGCGCCTCCGGCAATTCCGGCGTGGAGCGCGATCCAGCCCGTGTACCGCCCCATCAGCTCCACGACCATGATCCGGTGGTGAGCTTCGGCGGTGGTGTGGAGCCGGTCGATCGCGGAGAGATCGTGATCTACCGTTCCGCGAAGAGTGAATCATGGCTGGTTGTTGTGGCTCGACGCCGAGCCTCGCCTGGCGCACCAGGTCGCGTAGTTTGCCCGAGTGACCTGTGCCAGCAGCCCTAACGCTTCTTGATCCCTTACAGAACCGGCGCCTTCTCCGAAGTGTCCGACCGACTGATAAAAGCTGCCCAGCGGTCTTAGGGAGCCTGCGGAACCACGCAGATTTCCTCATCCCATCCGTAATACTGCGCGACTGAAGCCGCCGCGCGCGCTCATATCGTCCGAAATCGCCCGCAATCCCAGTGAACGGTCTTGGCACCGTTCTCTCTTAGCCGTTATGTGGCGCCACTGAATAGGACCAGTTCCGGCCTGCTCCGGATGTCTTCCGAGCAAGCGGACCGGACAGCCGCAGTGAAGCCACATCACCAAACTCGCCCGCGGAAAGGGGAACGCACCATGACTAACCGTCTCTCACCGATGCTCCTTGTTCTGGGAGCTCTCATCCTCGCCGGCTGTGAATCAACGAACGCGCCCCTCGGACCCAGCGCGGTACCCGATGATTCTGTTGCCGCCGCTCGCGGCTCTGCCGGGGGCGCGAACGCACCGACTTTCGTCAAGCCCGGGGATACGGATGCGATCGTGATCGATCGTGGCGAGCTGGATTTCTCCAAGGGTTTCGGGGACGTCCGCCTCGAGGGCAATCGGGGATTCTCCCTGACCGCATACGTCAGCAGCACGGGCGGTGTCGCGGGAGCTGTCTCATTCTGCAGGTTTACTGCCTGTACGCCCGGCACTACCATTCCGCTGTTCGCCTATTGGGTGGGCAATGATCTCGTCGGCACCGTGACACTGGACGGGACAACGTATAACCAGGTCGGCGCGCACAGTTCGCAGACATCGGCTGGCGTCCGGTTTTGGTACGCTGAGGCCACCAGCCCTGACGACTACAGGTTTGCAGGAGTTCTCGCGCCGCCGTTCACGAAGCGCGGTTCAGACGAAGTGACCGCACCATTCATGATGAGCGGGCACTTCAGCCGTCCCGAAGGACGCCTCGAGTTCAGTGGGGAAGGCGTTGTGAAGCTGTGGCTCACCGAGGGGCCAGGACCCCGGTGGGAGGTGGAGCGTATGTTGTATCGCTTCAAACATCGCCCGTAGGGCATGCGCGACATGGCGGTGGGTAGCGACAAGAGGTGGTCCACATGTTTTCTCGATCTCGACCAGCGGCTCTCGCGCGAACACCAGCTGTTGGCCGCGTATTCAACGGGGCGGTGATTGCGCGGGAAGATGCGATCGAGTCCGCTGCACGCCATCGCGGCGGCTGAACAGGGAGTCGTCGGCCAGCATCGACGGGATACTGGTCGCCGTGCTCCTCGTAGTCATTCTGCAGCTGTGGCTGTCGATATCGCGACGATGAACACGGGGCTCGGCAGAGACGAGTCAATCGTGTGGGCTGGTGCGGCGGTCAGCGCGGGCGGTCTGGCGTTGAACGTGGACCTGTCCAGCTGTCTCAGGCGACTCGAACGAACGCGCAACTGAGTCCGGACGCCATCGCCGAGGCGCGCCGCCAGGCTCGCGAATGGGGCGCAGCCTTCGATTCACGGCACAAGCCGCCGGCCTGACGTTCGGGAAGAATATGGAGTTCCGGCTATGTCGAAGGCACTGGGATTCAACGTCGAACTGCCGCTGTTCCTTCCACCCTGCGCTGACGCGCGTGCGGGAGGCGCTCAAGCACGAGGGATTCGGCATCCTGACCGAAATCGACCTGCGTGCCGCGTTCCGGGAAAAGCTAAGCCGGGAGTTTCGCCCGTACATAATCCTCGGCGAGTGCAATCCGCCGCTCGCGTTCCAAGCGATCTCGGCCGTGCCGTCAGTCGGACTGCTGCTGCCCTGCAATGTGACGGTTCGAATGGCTCGCGGAAGGTCGCACCGGTGTCCGGCTGACGGATCCCGAGGCGCTGCTCGGTACAGTGGTCCCGCAGGGAGCTTCCGAACTGACATCGGTCGCGCATGATGCGCGCGAGCGGATGGTGCGGGTCGCCGAGTCACTTTCGAAGCGGTGACACCGGGTCTCCCACACGGTCGCGAATGGGTCGTTGGTTCACTCGTCGAGTGCTGCCGCCCCAGCGGCGAATGCGGCAGTCGTCTGCTGTACGAGCGGCTCCGAGATGCGATCGGCGAATGGACGTTCACTCACGTCCTCCTGGAGAAGGGAAATCGGTCGCGGAAGTAAGGGCGATCGCTCTCCCTGAGAGCAAACTGTTCAGCTCCCGAGAGATAAAAGAGTGTCGCGGGGAGGGGTTCATAGGACCTCCACCACGTATTCGCGGCGGAACTTCTCGAACAGGTCCCGCCGCATCAACTTGTCCAGGAGGGTCCGCACTCGCGACTCGATCTCCTGACGGCCAATGGTTCGCCGATTCGTGCAGGGTTCCTGGGACATCCTCCGCATTGGGCCTGCGGATGCGGCACGAGCGAGCGGATCGGACCAAGGGTCGGACCGGGAGACGACTGAGGAGCGTGCGGAACTCGCGCAGCTGCGCACAGACCCGTCTGCTGCGGCAGCGCTTGCGCCGTCTGATCGAGACTAGGCCGATCCAGTGCGCGGCCGATAAACGCAGCCGTCGGGTGCAGCGTCAGGTTCGGCGCCGAGTCCTGATGGACCAGTCATGGGCGTTTCACAAGTGGATTCGGCCCCACTTCGCTGTAGTCGCGCCGCCTGCTGGGAAATGTTGCGACAACGTTCACTGGCTCGGCCCCCGAGTTGATGAACGGTCTCCTCGGCATGGAGCCCCGCGCGGCGTTTCCGATCATGATGGGTTCGGGAGCCTTCATGGGCATCGTCGCGGCGATGCGGTTCGTGAGCAGCGGACGCTACTCCGCGAGAGCGTCACTAGGGCTCACCCTTGGCGGCATTCCCGGGGTGTTTATCGCCGTCTGGCTGGTGCGGTCTTTGCCCCTCGATATCGTCCGCTGGGGCGTCATCGTCGTGGTGCTCTACACGGCCGTGACGCTGATACGTTCGGCAATCGAAGAACGGCGGACACTCGCCGCGGCGCGTGCGGCTGCTGCCGTGGGCGTTTGAGCCACCGGTCCGCAGCGCCGCGCGTCGCTGTGCGGATACGTTCGCGTTCCGTGTCTCGAGGCGCCCGGCTCACGGCGATGGCGTTCGAAACGGTCCGTCTGCCTGATCTGCGGTCGATGACCGGGTTCGGCCATCTGACACAGTCCCGACACGAAATGTTGGTCGACTTGCCGGCCGGCGTCGTGTGCCGCCGCCGCTCCCATGCGAGGTAAACGGTGCCGCGTCACCCGAGCGGATCGGGTTCGCCTTCGGGTTCTGCGCTTATACTCACAACACAGTTGGCTCTGACCCCCGGCACGCGCCTCGGCGTCTACGACATCGCCGCGCCGATCGGCGAAGGCGGAATGGGGCAGGTGTACCGAGGGACGGACACGAGACTCAAGCGCCAGGTCGCGATCAAGGTTCTGCCGCCCTCACTCGCGGGCGATGCCGATCGGCTCGCGCGGTTTCAGCGCGAAGCAGAAGTGCTCGCGTCCCTCAATCATCCGAACATCGCCGCAATCTACGGCCTCGAGGACAGCGGGGGCATGACCGCCCTCGTGATGGAACTCGTTGAGGGGGACGATCTGTCGCAGCGCATCGCCCTTGGAGCAATCCCCGTAGAGGAAGCGGTGCCCCTGGCCAGGCAGATCGCGGAGGCGCTCGAGGCCGCGCACGAGCAGGGCATCGTCCATCGCGACCTGAAGCCCGCGAATATTAAGGTGCGCCCAGACGGTACTGCCAAAGTGCTCGACTTTGGCCTCGCGAAGGCCCTGGAACCTGCCGCGGGCTCGTCGCCGAACGTGTCGCAGTCGCCGACCTTCACGACGCCTGCGATGACGCAGGCCGGCATGATCATGGGGACCGCGGCGTATATGTCCCCGGAGCAGGCGCGTGGCCGGCCCGTCGATCGGCGCACCGACATCTGGGCGTTTGGCTGCGTGCTGTACGAAATGCTGACGGGGGTGGCCGCCTTCTCTCGTGAGACGGTGACCGACACGCTCTCGGCCATCACGCGCGACGAGCCAGACTGGAACGTCCATCCAGACATTCCGCCGCACCTCAATCGGCTGCTGCGACGCTGCCTCGACAAGGACCCACGCACGCGTCTTCGCGATATCGGCGAAGCGCGGATCGCGCTCGTCGGCTCGAACATCGGAGACCCCGCTCCTTTTCACATCGAAGCGGGGCGGTCCCCAAGGGCCCCTGCCGGAGCGGCGATGTGGGCGGTCGCCCTGCTGCTCGCGCTTGCGGCCAGCGCAGTCACGTGGTGGATCGCCTCACGACGACCGGCAGCGGACGCACAGTCGCTTGGCCCGGTTGTCACGCGTGTCACTGCCGATTCCGGACTGACGACGAGTCCCACCGTCGCGCCGAACGGATCGCTGCTGGCCTACGCGTCCGATCGCGGCGGCGGCAGTATGAACATCTGGGTCCAGCCGCTGCCCGATGGCCAGCCCGTTCAGATCTCGCACGACGACGAGGACGCGGCCGAGCCTGATTTCTCGCCCGATGGCAGCCGAATCGTCTTTCGATCTGAGCGCAATGGCGGTGGCATCTACGTCGTGCCGGCGCTGGGCGGCGGCGAGCGATTCGTCGCGGCGAAGGGCCGCCAGCCTCGGTTCTCGCCGGACGGCAAGTCGATCGCCTACATCACCGGTGGGCGAGGGACGTCGTCGGATGTCTGGATCGTCGATGACGGCGGGGGATCGCCGCGTCGTCTGGCGGTCGATCTCCGGGATTCAGTGGCTCCGGTGTGGTCGCCCGACGGCGCGTTTCTCGCGATAGCCGCCACACGCGGGCCGGATGCGGCCGCCATCCGCGACTGGTGGCTCGTCAACGTGCAGAGCGGTGCCGCAACGGCGATGGCCACCGTCGCCGCGTTCGAACGCGCCGGGCTGTCATCCAACGCCGGCCCCGCCGCATGGGTGAACGGCGAGATTCTTTTCTCGGCGTCCACCGGCGACGTGTCGAGCCTGTGGGCGATCGGAGTGTCATCCGATGGGCGCACGGTGATCGGCTCACCCCGTCGTCTCACGGCCGGCGTGGGTACAGACGGGACGCCGTCGGTGGCGCGGGGCCGTGACGGTCTCACGGTCTACTACGCGAACAAGGACGAGCGCGCGAACTTGTATCGCCTGCCGCTGTCGGGACCGTTACACTGCCGGCAGTCTTGAGCCCGTGACCGACTCGGCGGCCAGCGACCTCTGGCCCTCCGTCTCGGCCGACGGCCGCACGCTCGTCTTCGCATCGAACCGATCGTCGGATTGGCACGTGTGGTCACGCGATCTGCAGAGCGGCCGCGAAACCCCGCTGACCAGCACGGGAGGCGAATACGCACTGGTCAGCTCGGATGGTCGGCGTGTGAGCTATTGGGTCCCCCGACAGTCTCCACGCAGATTTGAGACGCGGCCAATAGGCGGCGGCGCGACGGAGCCGCTGCCCGCGGGTCTCTCCTATGTCTGGTCGTGGCCGGCAGAGACCGTGCTGTTTGGCAGTGGCTCTGTCGGCGACATCTGGCATTGCTGGTAGTGGATCCGGTCTCGGGCAAGATGCGCCCGGCGCTGGCGGACCTGACGCAGGGTTTCTACGGACATGGGTTGCTGTCGCCCAATGGCCGCTGGGCGAGCGCGATGGAATGGTCGAGCGCGGACCGGGCGCGCATCATCATTTTCCCGTTCCGCGCGATGCCCGTGCCGCCGGGCGAGTGGGTCGCACTCACGGAGGATCAGTCCGTCGAGGAAGAGCATGTGTGGTCGCCTCAGGGCGACGCAATCTACTTTGTGTCGGAGCGCGACGGCAATCGCTGCGTGTGGATGCGTAAACTCGATCCCGCGACCACGCAGCCCGTTGGCCCTGTAGTAGCCGTGCTGCATCTTCACGGAGCGCGCCGGTCGATGATTTCGACGGCGCTCCGTCCTCAGCGCATCGCGCTCGCGCAGAATAGCTTGTTCTTCAGCGTGCAGGAGCAGCGCGGAAACATCTGGAAGGCCACCTTCAAGGCACCGTGAGTTCGGCCTCGGTCCAGTGGCGGCCACCCCCGACTGATGCCGACGAGAGGCCAAGGTGGAGGTGATTACCAACGTCTCCGGCGATTTCGATCGCGCGCGCTGCGGGGAAGGGAACCGCCGTTGCGGATTTCCTGACTGTGGCGGGGATTACTCCTGCCTTGTGTGGTACCTTCGGGATCCGGCTGACACGCTTCACTCCTGCAGCCGGCGAACCGGTACAAACGTGCTTCCCCTTCACGGCCCACCGATGGGTCAACAGTGTGCTTCCAGTGCCTCCGGCTCCATGCCTTTTTCACGACCTGCTTCAGTGTCATCGGAGACCCCTGGGCGGTGGCTCGCGCGGCGACCTGGTCGAAGTGTTTACGCCAGCCCTCTCGGTATATGGTCGCGCGAAGTCGATCGTCATACCACTTACGGTAGACTCCTGCAAAGGTGTCCCTGCCGTCGCTCACTCCCGGCACACGCCTCGGACCCTACGAGGTGGTTTCCCCGCTCGGCGCCGGGGGAATGGGTGAGGTCTATCGTGCCCGCGATCCCCGCCTGAACCGCGACGTCGCGCTGAAGATCCTGCCGGCCGAGGTCGCGGCGGATCCGTCACGCCGTCAACGGTTCGAGATCGAGGCCCGTGCCGTCGCGGCCCTGAGTCACCCCAATATCGTCGCCGTCTACGACGTCGGCGAGGGCTACATCGTCAGCGAGCTCGTCGACGGCGAGCCCCTGCGCGGCGCCCGGTTCGGCCTGCGGAAGACGCTCGACATCGTCGCCCAGATCGCCAGCGGCCTGGCCGCGGCGCACGCGGCCGGCGTCGTGCACCGCGATCTGAAGCCGGAGAACATCCTGCTGACCAGGGACGGCCGCGCGAAGATCCTCGATTTCGGTCTGGCGCGTATGACCCAGGCATCTGGACATCCCGACATGACAATGCCGGCCCCATTGACGGGTCCCGGCGTCGTCATGGGCACGGTCGGCTACATGTCGCCGGAGCAGGTGCGCGGACTGGATGCCGATCACCGCAGCGACATCTTCAGCTTCGGCGTGGTGCTGCACGAGATGCTCGGGGGCGCGCGGCCCTTCGAAGGTGAGACAGCGGTGGACACGATGCAGGCCATCCTGCGGGAGGACGCTCCCGACCTGCCGTCGACCGTGCCCGCCGGCGTGCGGCAGGTGGTGTCGCACTGCCTCGAGAAGGATCCAGCCCACCGCTTTCAGTCGGCGCGCGACCTGGGCTTTGCCTTGCGGGCGCTGGCCCAGGGCGACAGCACCAGCGTGTCAGCGCCGGCCGTGGCGTCCCCGGCTCCGCCGGCGCCGCGCAACCGCACGTGGCTGGCAGCGGGTGTGGCCCTGCTCGCCATCGCCGCGACCGCCCTGATCACTCGGGAACTCACGCGCGCGCCAGCCCCCACAACGTGGTCCGCCGAGCAGCTGGGGGGACCGGCAGTCGCGTTGCACCCGCGTCGTTCGCCGGATGGCCGGCTCCTGGCCTTCCAGGCGATGGTGGACGGGACGACGCAGGTGGGCGTGATGGATCCTGAATCCGGCAACTGGAACGTGTTGACTAGTCGCCGCGACCTGGGAATCGTCGAGTATCTGTGCTGGTCACCAGATGGCAGCACTATCTACTTCAACCGGACCCTGGATGTGCCCATGGGTGTCTTCAGCGTGCCGTTCCTCGGCGGCGTAGAACGCCTGGTGATCGAGAACGCGGCGCATCCGGCGGCGCTCCCCGACGGATCCCTGCTCGTCGCGCGCCGCAACGACGAAGGTCGCACCCAGTTGACCCGCGTCTGGCCGGACACCGGGCGGATGCAGGCGCTGCCCGTGGATGTAACCTACGACCCGGGTTTCCGACCGTGGATCCGCGTGTCCGCCAACAGCCGGCGCGTGGTGGTGGCCCTGGGCAGCATGTACGACACGCCCGGGAAACGGTCGCTGATCGAGGTCGATGTGGCGGCCGGGACGGCCCACCCAATCGAGGTGGAGGGCAACCCCGAGATCCGCGCCGTTGCGTTGTCCGCCGATGGCGCGTCGGCCGTCGCCGCCGTGCCCGCCAACGCCCTCACGCGCGTCGTGCGCGTTCCGCTGGATGGCGCCCGCGTGCCGGAGGATCTGTTCACGGTCACCGGCGATGTCTGGGACCTGGACGTCGCCGCCACGGGCGCCGTGGACGTGAACGTGGCGGGCCGGCCCGGGGAGGTCGTTCGTTTCGCGCCAAGCGGTGCCGAGATCACGACCCTCGCTCGTTTTCCTCGAGCCATCCTCTCGAAGATGGCGGTGGCGCTGCCGGACGGGCGCGACGTCGTCAACGCGTGGGTCTCCGGGCGGATGCGCCTGATGGTGATGGCAGAGGGCAAAAGCCCAGAGCCGCTCCTGAAGACCCAGGAGGAGTCCGCCGCGCCGATGACGGCGGTTGCCGGCAACAGGATTGCGTTCGCCGTCGGACCGGAACCGCGCGAGACAATCGCCGTGGCAGACACCGCCACCGGCCGCATCCTGAGTCGAATCACGCCACAGCAAGGCGTCCTCCAGACGATGGCAGCCTCGGCTGATGGGGAGAGGCTGTACTTCACGGCGAGTGGCTCGGTGTGGTCAGTTGCCACGGCGGGAGGAGAGCCGCGCCGCATCTGTCCAGGTCTCTGGGTGCTCGTGCACCCCTCTGGCACCCTCATCGTGGCCAGGAACGACGGCACGCAGGTGCGCCTGATCGAGGTCTCGGCGGAGAACGGAACGGAGCGCGCCATCGCCGTGAATCCTGGCACCAGGTTTCAGTCCATGGGCGGGGTGCGCGCCGACGGCCTGCTGGCGGCGACGGTGATCGCGCCCGACTCCTGGTTCATCCAGTTGGCGCTCGTTGACCTGAAGTCGGGGCGCACCACCCGGCTGGCGGGCGACGGGACCAGCGAGGTAGTGTCGGCGGCGTGGACGCGTGATGGGCAGATCCTCGCGCTCAAGCAGGGCATGGACGCCACGATCTGGACGTTCACCCGGAACGGCCAGTAGGTCCAGGCGTCCGAGCGATTTAGGTAGACTGGCGCGCACATGCGTCTCACCGCCGCCGATCATCTTGGTCACTACGAGATCCACGCACTGCTTGGTGCGGGTGGAATGGGTGAAGTCTATCGAGCCACCGACACCAGACTCGGCCGGGAGATCGCGCTCAAGGTTCTGGCGGAGGAAATGGCGGCGGATCATGATCGCCTGGTGCGGTTTCACCGAGAGGCGAGGGCGGCCGCCGCACTGAACCACCCGAACATCGTCACGCTCTATTCAGTAGAGGAGATCGACGGCATTCATTTCTTCACGATGGAGCTCGTTGACGGGCGCCCTCTGGACGAGCTCATTCCGGCGGAGGGGTTCCCGGCCGATCGGGTGCTCGAACTCGCGACCCCGTTGGCAGAGGCGATCGCCGCCGCCCACGACAAAGGGCTCGTGCACCGCGACCTGAAGCCCGCGAACATCCTGGTGACCAGTGACCAACACGTCAAGGTGCTGGATTTCGGCCTGGCCAAAGACGTTCATGCCGGCGGACAGGACGGCCACACCGTCACGTCCTACGGACGCACGCAGCCGGGAGTGATTATGGGCACGCCGCTGTACATGTCGCCCGAACAGATCTCGGGAGCAGACGTCGATCACCGCACGGATGTGTTCTCGCTCGGCATCATCCTGTTCGAGATGCTGACGGGTCATCGGCCGTTTCGTGGCGCGTCGCCGGCTGAACTGACGGCCGCGATCCTGCGCGATCCACCGCCGACGGTCACCAAGCCGGACGTGCCTGCTTCGCTGATCACGTTGATCGACCAGTGCCTGGTCAAGGCCGCCGGCGGGCGCCTCCAGTCAGCACGGCTGCTCGCGTCCGGGTTGCGGGACATCTCGCGCCAAACAGCGGTTGCACCCAGCGGCAAGTCGGACGCGCGCGATCACGGCTTCTGGGTGGCGGTGTCACCGTTTCATTGCCGTGCCGTCGACGCCAGTCTCCAGACTCTCGCCGACGGTTTGACCGCCGAGATCAACGCTGGCCTGACACGCTTCAGCTATCTTCGTGTCATCGCCGCCGGTTCCAGCGAGAAGGCGGCTCGTTACGTGATCGACGGGGGCATCCGGCAGGCAGGCTCCCGGCTGCGCGTCACCGTGCAGCTGACCGACACGATCACGGAAGCCCAGTTGTGGGTCGAAACCTACGAACGCCCCTTCGACCCCGACAAGATCTTCGACATTCAGGACGATCTCGTGGTTCGCATCGTGTCCACGTGCGCTGATCCGTTCGGCGTCATCCCGCGCAGCATCGGCGACGTCGT
>CAVYTY010000015.1:0-684540 GCA_963771395.1 uncultured Acidobacteriota bacterium
GCATCGTTGTCATCGGGGCCGTCGTCTGCGAGTCGATCTTCGATCGTGGCGATCTCGGCGCGCATGTCGAGCAGCGTCTTGAACGCCTGCCCCGCTTCATCGAGGAGCGACCGTCCCGAGTGCTGGAGTCCGTCCTGCGGCAGGTAGCCGATCGTCAGCCCCGCGGGCTTCACGACCTGTCCGCTGTCGGGCTCTTCGAGCCCCGCCAGCATCCTGAGCAATGTCGTCTTGCCCGCGCCGTTCGGTCCGCTGAGGCCGACCCGCTCGCGGTTGTCGATCTGCCAGCTGACGGAATCGAGGAGGATGCGGTCACCGAACGACTTGCTCAAGTTGGCGAGCTGGATCATGGAAGGCGTCGAGACGTTCGAGATAAACGTCCGATTTTAGCACGCCAACCGGCCCTGTTGCCGGTCGGGGGAGACGCCACGGAGCCGCTCCGGGCGCGTGCGGGAACGCGAGGCCCGGCTATTCGCCGAGCGCCTTGGCGGCCGCCGCGAGGACGCGCGGCACCCGGAAGGGCTTGGTGAGGTAGCCAGAGACCCCGAGGTTCACCGCCTCGATCGCGCTCGCCTCGGTGGAGAACCCCGTGATGATGATCACCGGAATGTCCGCCTTCAGACGCCGGGCTTCCCGAACGACTGTCAGGCCGTCGATTCCTGGCATCTTGAGGTCTGTGATGAGGAGGTCGTACGGGATGATGCGGAGCCGCTCGAGCGCCGTACGCCCGTCGGGCGCCAGATCGACGTCGTACTCGGCAAGCGCGAGCGTCTTCGAGAGGAGGTCGCGAATCGCCGCCTCGTCGTCGACGACCAGGATGCGAGGCCGGCCCGCCACAGGTGCCGTGCGCATCGCTCCCGCAATGCCCCGCGCCTGCCGCGGCCGCTGGTTCTCGAGCCACGCGTCGATGTCACGCTTGCGGAACCGCCACTGCCGGCCCACACGGACGGCGGGGAGCTTGCCCGCTTTGATGAGCCGGTAGACGGTTCGCAGATTCACCTGGAGATACTCGAGTACCTCCTCGGTCGTCAGAAAACCTTCCTCGGCCATGGTGGACGCACTTTACCAGACTTGAGCGCCAGCCTCTTCTAGCCCCTCACGCCCGCGCGGCACCAGGCAGATCGATCGTGAACACGGTCCCGCGCTCCCCATCGTTGGCCGCCTGGATGGTTCCGCCGTGCTCTTGGACGATGCCGTAGGTGATGGCGAGGCCGAGCCCCGTGCCCTGGCCCACCGCCTTGGTGGTGAAGAACGGATCGAAGATTCTCGGGAGAACGGCGTCGGCGATGCCGGGCCCGGAGTCCCGGATCGTCGTGATCACGCGGCGGTCCCGGGTGGTCGGTCGAGATCACGATCGACCCGGGAAGGCCGGTTCCGGCGATGGCGTGCTCGGCGTTGATGATCACGTTCAGGAACGCCTGCTGAAGAAGCTGCGGGTCTCCGACGACGGCGGCGACCTCGTCCTGCTGGTCGCGCACGAGGTCGATGCGCGCGCGTGCCAGCGCCCGCCGGCGGCTGGCCACGACTCTCGAGAGCAGCCGTTCGATGCGGAGCCTGCGGCGGATCTGGCGATGGGAGCCCGAGAACGTCAGCAGATTCTGGACGATTTTGGCCGCGCGATCGGCCTCCCGGTAGATCCGCCGCAGATCCCGCCGCATCGCGCGCGTGGTCTCGGGTGACGAGCCGGGTGCCCCCGGCGCGGCCATCAACAGCTCGAGATGTCCAAGCACGCCCTGCAGGGGGTTGTTGATCTCGTGGGCGATGCCCGCCACGAACTGGCCGAGCGAGGCGAGCTTCTCGGATTGGGCGAGCTTCTCGCGGAGCGCCTCCCGTTCGGCTTCGAGCCTGGTCTGCCGCGTGACGTCCCGCGCCACGAGGACGGAGCCGACGGGTTCGCCGTCCTCGTCGATGAGCGGAGTCATCGTCAGGACGAAGCTGCCACCGAGGCCGGCATGGTCGAGCGAGCGGACCTGCTCGGTGGCGATCTCGCCCCCGGATGTGGCCGCCCACCCGGCCAGGTCCGATCCCACGAGCTCGGCGAGCTGGCGTTCGAGGAGCTCCGCGCGAGGCCGCCCGAGCCGCATCGCAAACGCATCGTTCATCTGCACCACGCGGTGCGCGCGGTCGGTGACCACGACCAGGTCGATGAGCGAGTTGAACGTGTCCTCGAGCAGACGCCGCTGGTTCCGCATGTCTTCGAGGAGCCGGACGTTCTCGATGCCGGCCGAGAGCTGCCGTCCGAGGTCTTCGGCCAGGTCGAGACGCTGCTGGTCGCTCAGCTCGTCCGAGACGGCGCCTTCCACGACGAGCGTGCCGAGGGCGCGACGCCAGCCGCGCAATGGCGTGATGAGGACCGTTTCCGGCTGCTCGTGAAGGATCAGCTGATGGTCCAGACGGAGTCCCCGTGCCGGGGGCTGCTCGGTGTCGCTCGCCGCCACGCGTTCGGCCGCGGCGCTGTAGGTGGCATCCGACGAGGCGACGAGCCAGAGCTCACGTGCCCGGCGGTCAAGCAGCCAGACCGAGGTGCGCCGCGTGCCGACATGAGTGTTGAAGTCACGGAGCACGGCCTCGATCGAGGGTCCCAGGCTCTGTGTCGACGAGATCCCGCGCCAGAACGTCCGGGACAGCTCCCGGAACTCGGGTTGAGGCGGTGGCTCCGGCTGACCGGTACCCGGCGGCGAGGGAATCAGGGGGAGCATGGTGGGCGGGCCGTTCTCGTGTCCGAGTGGCCGAGGCATTCTAAGATGTTGAAGCCAAAAGGTAAAATGGAGATCCGACCGGACAGGGGGGGCGCGTCGTCTAAACCGTAGCGCGGGCGGAGGGTGCCAGCCACCTTGTTCGAAGCGCTTGGAGCTGACGGCCGGCAGCTGACGGCTGATGGCGAATGCGACAGCCGACAGCGAGGGCTGATAGCCGATGCGACAGCCGACGGCTGATAGCGAATGAATGATGAGTGACGAAGAGCTGGTCGCCCGCTCGCGAGGGGGTGATCTGGACAGCTTCAACCAGCTCGTCTTGCGCTGGGAACGGCCGATCTATGCCTTGGCGTACCGAGTCATCGGGCGGGAAGAAGACGCTCGGGATGTCGCTCAGGAAACCTTTCTTCGCGCCTTCCGTGCGCTCAGCGGGTTCAAGGGCCAGGCCAAGTTCTCCTCATGGCTCTATCGCATCACGCTGAATCTCTGCCGCGACTGGATTCGGCGGGAGCGGCGCACCCCCATCGCGCAGGCGCCGGAAGGCGTCGACCTCGTGGAGCTCGCGGGCGAAGCCGTCGGCACCGTCTCGATCGACGAGCTGGTGTCGAGGAAGGAGCTCGGACGTGCGGTGGCCAAAGCCATGGCGCTTCTCCCCGACGAGCAGCGGACCGCTATTATCCTGAAGGAGTATCACGGGCTGACTTTTCAGGAGATCGCGGATCTCCTCGATTGCCCGTTGAGCACGGTGAAGACCCGGTTGTACCAGGGGCTGACGGTCCTGCGCCGCCACCTGGAGCAGGCCGACGTGGATCGCGCAGATCGCGCACAGGCGCGGAAGGCAGGGACGCTGGCCCCTGTCATCGAATCAAGAGTCGTGTAGACGGACCAGGCAACCAAAACTCAGGCAAACGAACAAAAGAGACGACAGCCACCATGTGCGACAAGGAACTGCTTCTCGGCTACATCTACGACGAATTGACACCCTCGGACCGGCAGGGCTTCGAACGGCATCTGGCGTCGTGCGCCGAGTGCCGTGAGGAGGCCGGCGGCCTGCGCGGCACACGCACGCACCTGATGTCCTGGGCACCCCCGGAGCCCGATCTCGGGTTCCAGATCGTGCGCAGCGCCAGGCCGATCGAGGCGCCCGCGCGCCGGTGGCGCGTGGCGCCCGCGTGGGGCCTTGCGGCGGCGGCCGTGCTCACGCTGGCCGCCTCTGCCGGCATGGCGAACGTCGAAGTCAAGGTCGGGAGCGACGGGATTGCGATGCGCACAGGATGGAACCGTGGTGCGGCAGGAGAGCAGGCACAGGCCGCGCAGATTGCCGCGTCCACGTCCGCGTTGCAGAAGGTCCAGGCGCGCCTGAATGAGCTCGAGGGCCAGCTCGCTGCGCGTCCGGCCACCGCGGCACTCGTGCCCGCGAGCGCCGCCGCGGGCCGGATGTCGGACGCCGAGCGAGCCGAGCTCGTCCGGCTCATGCGGCAACTGGTGAGCGACAGCGAGCAACGCCAGCAAGTCGTACTCGCGCGTCAGATTCTCCAGGTGAACCACGACACCGAAACGGCCCGCCGCGCCGACTTCGACCGGCTGCTCGTGGCCTATCGCCAGCTGGCGGGAACCAACTACGAAACGTCGCGCAGCGTGAAGGCGCTCGAGGACCACATCGTGCGGGTAGGACTGCAGCGCTAGCGCCCTTCGACAGGCTCAGGGTCGCCCTGAGCAGCGTCGAAGGGCGAGCGCGGTAGAAACATGGGGCCCGCGAGCTTCAGAAGCGCCTGCGAGCATCAATGGTTGATATCAGGAGTGCGATCGTGAAAAAAGGAATTCTACTGGTCGTAATTGCAGCGCTGACGGTGCCCGCCCTCTCGCAGGCGCAGGGCCGATCGCGCGACGAGCAGCGCCGGCGCAATCAGATTCGGTTGATGGAGGGCGTGCTCGTCCAGGCCGTGCGGCTCGGTGCCGAAGAAGTCAGCACGACGATGGAGCGCTTCGAGCCGGCCGGCGTGACGGTGCTCTCGGGCATCCCGCGTGCGCGCGGCTTCGTGCTCGACGGCTACGGCGTCTTCTTCGACGTCGAGATCCCCGACATGAATCAGAGCGTGATCTGGTCGATGATGAACGTGCAGCGCGATCGGCAGGTCGGGAACGCCCTTGATTCGCTGCGGAGCGCGTTCGAGTCGATGCCTGACGGTCCGAACCGTCAGCAGGCGCAGACGGCGCTGCAGCAGGTCACCAAGATCGTCGGCCCCGCGATGCCGCCCCGCGGGCCGCAGGGGCAGCCCGCGCCGGTGCCCGCGCCCGGCCAGGTCAGCGCCGCGGCCGCCACGATGCCCGATCCCAACGTCCTCTATTCCGAAGCGGTGAAGAGCGCGCTCGTCGAAGCGATGCTCGACTACAGCCTGCAGATGAACCTCGGTCCTGAAGAGTTGTTGACGGTCGCGGCTCGTGCCAGCGAAGGTCCAATGCCCCCGGCGGGTCTCTCGGACCTCATCACGATCGTCCTCCGCGTCAAGGGAAGCGACCTGGCGGTCTACCACGCTGACCCTGCCCGCCGGGACGAGATTCGTCAACGGGTGAAGGTGGAAGCCCGCGTGTTCTGATCTACAATCCCCGGATGCCGGTCAAGAGCCGCGTCGCGACGTGCCTTCTCGCGTGGGCTCTCGCGGCCGCCGCGTCGTGCACCCCGTCGGTCGACTTCAAGAAAACACTCCAGGTCACCGACGTGTCAGGCGGCTGGTTCGACTTCGGGATAGTCGACGGCAAGAACAAGCTCGTGCCGAGCGTGACGTTCCGGGTTCGCAAGCCTGCCGAGGTTCGCCTGCGTTCTGTTTCGTTGAACATCCAGTTCAAGAAAGTCATCGACCCTGCCAAGCCCGGGCCGGACGGGGAACAGGAGTTCGACGACGTGTTCCTGCAGACGGTCGAGTTCACCGAAGGCTCGCAGTCGGTGTTATTGACGGTGCGCCCGCAGACCGGCGTCACCGGGGAACCGCCGCAAACGAGGGCAGAGATACTCCAGCACCGGTTGTTCCAGGACGTTCGCGCCCGCGTGTTCGCCAAGGAGAGCTCGACGAAGTGGGTCGAGCTGCTGGCGTTCGACATTCCACGCACGATCCTCATCAAGTAGCGTGACTTTCCTCACGCGACCTTTCTGATCCGTTCCTTAGACAACTTAAAATCAAAGTGGCGCACACGCAGACGGCAGCCAGCCTTTCGACTCCCCCCGCAGAGCCTCAGGGTACTCGCCCGACGCCTCGGTCCGTACGACGCCGCCGCGATCATCGTCTCGAACGTGATCGGGGGCGGCATCCTGTTCACGCCGCCGCAAGTCGCCGCGAGCGTGCAGAATCCGTGGCTCTTCCTCGGGACATGGGTCGCCGGTGGCCTCCTGGCGTTTGCCGGAGCCATGGCGTATGCCGAGCTCGCCGCGCTTCGGCCGCGGGCCGGCGGCGAGTATGTCTACCTGCGCGCCGCGTTCGGGCGCCTGGCGGCGTTCCTGACCGGGTGGACTTCCTTTGTGGCCGGCTTCTCCGGTGCGATCGCCGCGAGCGCCGTCGTGCTCGCGTTCTACGTCGGGCGCTTCGTGCCTGCCGCCAGCGATGCGACGCCCCTTCTGGTCATCCCGGTCCCGCTCGTGCCTCTGACGCTCTCGCGCCAGTCCATCGTTGCGCTCGCCGCGATCGGCCTCATGGCCTGGATCCATCTTCGCGGTGTCGGGCCGGGCCGTCTGGTGATGAACGTGCTCGCCGGGTTGAAGGTGTCGGCGCTGCTCATCTTCATCGCGCTGGGCCTGACCCTCGGCGCAGGGTCGGCATCGAACCTCCTCCTCCAGGGCTCCGCAACGGTTCCCTCGGGTGCGTGGCTGCTCGCGCTCATCCCGGTGATGTTCACCTACGCCGGATGGAACGCCGCCTCCTACGTCGCCGAGGAAATCCACGAGCCCGGACGGAACGTCCCGCGCGCCCTGGCGTTCGGCACGCTCGCCGTCGTCGTCATCTATCTCCTCCTGAACATGCTGTTTCTCTACGTGCTGCCGGTCAACGAGCTGGCACAGGTGCGCGGGAGCGTGCTCGACGTCGTCGCCGACCGGCTGTTGGGCGTCCGCGCCGGGGACGTCATGGGGATCGTGTCGATCGTCAGCATTGCCGCGAGCATCAGCGCGATGACGTTTGCCGGGCCGCGCGTGTACTACGCGATGGCGCGCGACGGTCTGTTCTTCAGGGGAGCCGCCCGGGTGCATCCGCGGTATCAGACCCCGGCGGCGTCGATCATCGCGCAGGCAGTGTGGAGCGGGTTGCTCGTGCTGTCAGGCGGCGCGCAGGCGCTGACGACCTACACCGGCTTTGCCGTTGTGCTGTTCTCCGGCGTCGCGGTCGTCTCGCTGTTCGTGCTGCGGCAGCGCGAGCCCGACGCGCCCCGGCCCTTCCGCGCGTGGGGCTACCCCGTCGCGCCCGCCATCTTCGCGATCGCCAGCCTCGCCATCGTCCTCAACGCGCTCTGGGCCGATCTGGTGATCCCAATCACGACCGGCGGACCATGGGGCCCGGCGGCGGCCGGCCTCATCATCATCGGGCTGGGCGTGCCCCTCTACTTCTTCTTCAGCCGACGGAAGTCGTAGTCCTTCTGACTTCAGCCTTCCCTTCAGCATTCAGAATTCAGCATTCAGCATTTCTGAGGAGCGCCCAGAGCGTCAGCAGCGCCAGCGCTCCATCCGACGCCGCGAACAACAGGAACGACGCCGGCGATCCTCGGAAGAGGTAGTCGAGCAGGAACGCGGTGGCGCCCGCTCCCTTGAGCATCGGCCCCATGATCCACAGGTAGCCTCGATAGCGGGATGGGTCGCGCCAGGGCAGGTAGTAGCCCGCACCTACAGCCATCAGGAAGAGGCCGTTCAGGTCGGAGAAGATGCGCGGGTTGGCGGGCGGGACGCCGAACAGGGACGCGAGCGAGCTCGCAGCCAGCAAGAGAAAGGCCCCTACGAAAAAATCGTAGAGGCCTGAGAGTCCTGCGACGAAAGACAACATGCGGATCGCAACGGGCTCAGGGAATCCGCTTCATCTCTCCCTTGTAGGTCACCGTCTCGCCCGGGGTGATGAGGACCTCGAACTGAAGCGGCTCGTAGCCGTCCGCCTTCAGCTCGATCCGGTGGCTGCCGCCTTCGATCCCCAGCTTCTGGAACGCGCCGTCGAAGCTGTCCACGACCCCGACATAGTAGCCGTCGACGTGGACCTGCGCCTGCTTCGGATCGATCTTCAAGCGCAGCGATCCGTTGTCGCGGTACGACTGGCTGACGGAGTAACCGCCACCGCCACCGCCGCCGTAACCGTAACCGCCGTACCAAGGGATCGCCGTAGCCGGCGCCGTAGCCGCCATACCACGGATCGAAGTAGAGATAACCGAGGCCGAAGCCGTACCCGGGACCCCAGAAGCCCCACGGATAGTACGGGTAGTACGGGTAGACCGGGTAGATGCCGCCGCCGCCGCTCGGTGGCGGCACGGAACCCCGCTCAGCGGCCTCGCCCGTTACCGGTCGGCCGTCGCGTGGACGGCTGTACGCCGGGACCGCCCGGCGCGAAGGAGCGGATCCGTCAGATCCCGAGGACGCGGACCGGCCCGATGAATTGTTGCCCCCACTTCGCGGTGCGCTGCCCGCGCTGCTTCGAGGCGTCGCGGTACCGGTACTGCCCTCGCCGCCCCGCGCACGGGACGACTGATCGTTCGAGCGCCTGGGTGCGTCGAACGACGACCACGCGGAAGGAGTTGTCGGGGACGAGGGCATCGACGAGCCCATGCCAGAACTGCCTCCGCCCATATCGGGCCCGCTGCTGCCGCTGCTGGTGCTGCCGCCGCCGCTCGACCCGCCCCCGTCGCCGCCTCTGGGGACCGCGGAGCCACCGCCATCGCCGCCGCGCGGCACGGCCGAGCCGGTGGTATTCCCGTTCGATGTCCGATCCTGTGCGAGCCCCGAGAGGGGCAGGCCGGCCACAGCGAACGAAAGAGCGAAAGTGACGAAGAATCTCTGGCGAGTCATGACGCCTCCGAGACGTGTATACGGACCTCTAAGACTCGGGAACGCAACAGGCCTGCCAGCCCCCAGGAACCGAGAATCCGGCCCGTTCCCTAATTCTACGCCTTCGGCGACTCATGTGGTGTCCTTTTCGCAGTGCACGACCGTCACTAGAAGGGGGCAACCGGATGGGTGGACTAGGTTCAAGGGTTCAAAGGGTTCAACCCAATGAACCTTATGAACCCTCTTGAACCTCTTGAACCCTCAGGTTCCTCCGGAACCGTCTGATAGACTCGGAGTTGAATGTTCCATGCCACTACGGTCCTGGCCGTCCGTCATCGTGATGAGACGGTGATGGCCAGCGACGGCCAAGTCACGTTTGGCGACACGGTCGTCAAGCAGAACGCCCGCAAGACCCGCCGGCTTTACAACGACCGCATTCTGGCCGGGTTTGCCGGCTCGGCGGCCGACTCGTTCGCCCTCTTTTCCCGCTTCGAGGCCAAGCTCGAACAGTATCGCGGCAACCTCGAGCGATCGGCGGTGGAGCTGGCGAAGGATTGGCGCACCGACCGCATGCTCCGGCGACTCGAGGCGATGCTGATCGTCATGGACGCGCGCGCGACGTACCTGCTCTCGGGCAACGGCGATCTCATCGAGCCCGACGATGGCATCATCGCGATAGGATCGGGTGGGGCATATGCGATGGCGGCCGCGAAAGCGCTGGCGCGCCACACCGACATCCCCGCCAGGAAGATCGCCGAGGAATCGATGCTGATCGCGGCGAGCATCTGCATCTACTCCAACGATAAGATCTCCATCGAATCGCTGTAGATCACGGATGCGCGCGCTGCTGGACGCTGACGAACGGATCACCACGGGACGCGGATCACCACGGGACGCGGATTGCGCGGATTACGCGGATTACCACGGGACGCGGATCACGCGGATTACGCGGATTACCACGGGACGCGGATCACGCGGGTTACGCGGATCACCACGGGACGCGGATCACGCGGGTTACGCGGATCACCACGGGACGCGGATTGCGCGGATTGCGCGGATCACCACGGGACGCGGATTGCGCGGATCACGCGGATCACCACGGGACGCGGATCACGCGGGTTACGCGGATCACCACGGGACGCGGATCACGCGGATTACGCGGATCACCACGGGACGCGGATTGCGCGGATTACGCGGATCACCACGGGACGCGGATCGCGCGGATAACTTGACGTAATTTCTGAAAGAGCTTGCCAGCCGGGACATGCCCATCTACCTGCCGGAAACGACGGCCTCTACTGTGGAAGCGTTGACCCCTCGTCAGATTGTCGCCGAGCTCGACAAGCACGTCGTGGGGCAAGGACGCGCGAAACGCGCGGTGGCGATTGCGTTGCGCAACCGCACGCGGCGTCAGAAGCTTCCGGCGGAGCTGGCCGAGGAAATCGCGCCGAAGAACATTCTGATGATCGGGCCGACTGGTGTCGGCAAGACCGAGATCGCGCGGCGTCTGGCCCGCCTCGCGCAGTCGCCCTTCATCAAGGTCGAAGCCTCGAAGTACACCGAGGTCGGCTACGTCGGTCGGGATGTCGAGTCGATGGTGCGCGATCTGACCGAGCTCGCCGTCGACATGATCCGCGAGGAGCGGGTGGCGGAGGTCCGCCAGAAGGCGCGCCAGTCGGCCGAAGAGCGTGTGCTGGACCTCCTGCTGCCGCCCCTGCCGCCGCCGCCCGACCATGACGACCAGGCGGCAGGCATTCGCGAGCAGGCGCAACGGACGCGCGAGAAGCTGCGCGAGCAGCTGCGCGACGGCCGGCTCGACCAGAAGCAGGTCGAGATCGACATCCGCGAGAAGAGTTTTCCGTCCTTCGAGATCATCGCCGGGTCCTCGGTGGAGGAAGTCGATATCAACGTCAAGGACATGCTGCCGGGGCTCTTTCAGGGCCGCACCAGGAAGCGCAAGCTCCCCGTGCCGGACGCGCTCCAGGCGCTGGCGCAGGAAGAGGAGCAGAAGCTCGTCGACATGGACACCGTGGCGCGCGCGGCCGTCGAGCGCGTGCAGCAGTCCGGGATCATCTTCATCGACGAGATCGACAAGGTCGCGGGGCGCGAGGGCGGACACGGTCCCGACGTGAGCCGCGAGGGCGTGCAGCGCGACATCCTGCCGATTGTCGAAGGCACCACGGTCAACACCAAGTACGGCATGGTGAAGACGGATCACATCCTCTTCATTGCCGCCGGCGCGTTTCACGTCTCCAAGCCGTCGGATCTCATCCCGGAGCTGCAGGGACGCTTCCCGATCCGCGTCGAGCTCGAAGCGCTGGGACGGGAAGACTTCGTGCGCATCCTGACGGAGCCGAAGAGCGCGCTCGTCAAGCAATACATGGCGCTCCTCTCGACCGAGGGTCTGACCATCCGGTTCACGGAGGGCGCGATCGGCCGCATCGCGGACTTTGCCGCGCTCGTCAACGATCGCACCGAGAACATCGGCGCCCGGCGCCTCCACACCGTCATGGAGAAGCTGCTCGACGAGGTGTCGTTCGACGCGCCGGACATGACGGAAAAGGACATCACCATCGACGAAGCCTACGTCGAACGCATGCTCGCCGACATCGTCCGCAACGAAGACCTTTCCCGCTACGTCCTGTGAGAGTGTCGGGCACCGCGACAACCATCGCCGTCGTTCTCGGTCTGACGACCCTGGCCGGGTGCGGGAAGAAGGGGCCGCCGCTGGCGCCGCTTCACCTCGTGCCGGCCGCCCCGATCGAGCTGACGGCACGGCGCAGCGGCGAAGACGTGGAGCTCCGCTTCTCGCTCGCCACGGCGAACGTGAACGGGCCGGACACCATAGACCTGGCCCGGATCGAGATCTACGCGATAACAATCGGACCGGGCGCGGCCACGCCGCCCAACCGGGATCTCCTGGTCAAAGCGCGGGTGGTCGGCACAATCGCGGTGCGGCCTCCTCCGGTCGAGGGTGAAGAGGCCGAGCCTGCGACGGCGTCGGACAAGCGCCCCGCGCCCGGCGATCGCGTGACGTTCGTGGAAACGCTGACGCCCGACAAGCTGAAGCCCGTGGTGCTGGTTCAGAAGCCTGAGGCCGGAGGTCAGAAGCCTGAGGCCGGCCAGGAGCCAGGGGCCACGGCACAGAAACCGGAGGCCGGGCAGAAGCCAGAGGCCGGCGGCCAGGAGCCAGGGGCCGCGGCACAGAAGCCAGAGGCCGGGCAGAAGCCAGAGGCCGGGCAGAAGCCAGAGGCCGGGCAGAAGCCAGAGGTCGGGGCAGCCAAGCCGGACCCTGATACTGTCGCGACGGAGGCCGCGCCCAAGCCGGTGCCCACCGGGATCGCAACGCTTCCCACGCGCATCTATGCGATTCGCGGCCTGTCGCGCTCGGGGCGCCCGGGCCCGGCGTCGACGCGTGTCATCGTACCGCTCCTGTCGTCGGTTGCGCCGCCGTCGACAATCGCCGCGCAGATGCCGACCGAAAAAGCGGTTGTGGTCGATTGGACGCCCCCGGTGGCCGAGGCGGGGATGCCGCCGCTCACCTTCAACGTCTACCGGCGCGAGGCGGCGGACGCGCCGATCAATCCGTCGCCGGTTGCCGACGCCAAGTTCGACATCGGCGGCGTCGAGTACGGCAAAGAGCTGTGCTTCGTCGTGCGGACGGTGCAGACGTTCGGGAGCGTGGCGCTCGAGAGCGCACCCTCCGCGCCCGCCTGCCTGACGCCGCTCGACAAGTTCCCGCCGACGGCGCCGAAGGGCTTGCGGGCCGTTGCGGAGGACGCCGCCATCAGCCTGGTCTGGGATCAGAGCACCGAAGCGGACCTGGGCGGATACCTGGTCTTGCGCGGCGAAGCGCCCGGTGACACACTGCTGCCGCTCACGCCGCAGCCCATCAAGGACGCGAACTACCGCGACGCCACCGTCAAGCCCGGGGTACGATACGCCTACGCCGTGGTTGCCGTGGACAGGGCCACGCCGATGAACTCGAGTGTCCCGTCCGCTCGTGAGGAAGTGACCGCGCGTTGAAGGCGTCCGAGCTTACCGGATGGGCGGGCGCATGATGCTCATCATCATGGCGCTTGGCCGTGCCGAGACATCGTAGAAATTGGGCGCGGGGGTAGGGCCCCGCGCGCATTGAAGAAAGACAAGACCATGAAACTCTTCATCGACTCCGGCAATCTGAAGGAAATCGAAAACCTCGTGCCGCTCGGCATCATCGACGGCATCACGACGAACCCGTCGCTGCTGGCAAAGGAGCCTGGCGACTATCGCGACATCCTCAAGAAGATCTGTCAGATCGTCAAGGGCCCGACGAGCGCCGAGGTCGTCGCCACCGACTACGAAGGCATGATCCGCGAGGGCCGCGACCTTGCCGGCATCGACCCGCACATCGTCGTGAAGGTGCCCTTCACCAAAGACGGGGTGAAGGCGTGCAAGACGCTGTCGTCTGAAGGCAAACGCGTCAACGTGACGCTCTGCTTTTCGCCGACACAGGCCCTGATTGCCGCCAAGGTCGGCGCGACTTACATCAGCCCGTTCGTCGGCCGCCTCGACGACGTCGGCACGACCGGGATGAACCTCATCCAGGAGATCGTCGAGATCTACGACAACTATGAGTTCAAGACCGAAGTGCTGGTGGCCTCGGTCCGCGGCCCGATCCACGTCGTCGAGGCGGCGCGCATGGGCGCTGATATCTGCACGTGCCCGGCGGCCGTCATCGAGCAGCTGTTCAAGCACCCGCTGACCGACATCGGGCTCGAGAAGTTCCTGAAGGACTGGGAAAAAGCCCAGGCCGTAAAGGCATAGAAGCTGTCTGTGTCCGACCAACCCGCTGCCGGGCGTCGCGAGAGCGCGTGGAGGGGAGTCCGAGGGGCGCAGCCCCGTTACCGGCGTCGCGAGCGATCCGCGAGCGAGCCAGCGCGAGCGGAGCGCGCCGGCGAAGCGGCGCGCGAGAGCGCGTGGAGGGGAGTCCGAGGGGCGCAGCCCCGTTACCGGCGTCGCGAGCGAGTACGCGAGCGAGCCACGCGAGCGGAGCGCGCCGGCGAAGCGGCGCGCGAGAGCGCGTGGAGGGGAGTCCGAGGGGCGAAGCCCCTCGGTTAAGGATGGACCCGCTCACGCATCTCTCGGATCTCGAGCACCGCGCCGCGCTCGGCGGCGGCGACGATCGGCTGCGCAAGCAGCACGACGCCGGGAAACTCTCGGCGCGCGAGCGGATCGATCTGCTGTTCGATCCCGGCAGCTTCGACGAGGTCGACAAGCTCGTCACCCACCGCTGCCTCGACTTCGGCATGGAGGAGCAGATCGTGCCTGGCGACGGCGTCATCGCCGGCGCCGGCCGGGTCGAGGGCCGCACGGTCTACGCCTTCGCGCAGGACTTCACCGTCTTTGGCGGATCGCTCTCGGAGACCAACGCCGCCAAGATCGTGAAGATCATGGACCTGGCGATGAAGATGGGCGCGCCGGTCGTCGGCCTGAACGACTCGGGCGGCGCGCGCATCCAGGAAGGCGTGCTCTCGCTCGGCGGCTACGCCGACATCTTCCTGAGAAACACGCTCGCCTCGGGCGTGATCCCGCAGATTTCCGCGATCATGGGGCCGTGCGCGGGCGGCGCGGTCTATTCGCCCGCGATCACCGACTTCAACATCATGGTCGAGGGCACGAGCTACATGTTCGTCACGGGTCCCGACGTCCTGCGCACGGTGACACACGAGGAAGTGACGAAGGAAGAGCTTGGCGGCGCGAAGACACACAACGAGACGAGCGGCGTCGCACACTTCTCGGTTCGCGACGATCGCGCGTGCCTTCAGCTGATTCGAGAGCTGCTCGGCTATCTTCCGAGCAACAACCTCGACGGTCCGCCGCGCCGCGACACGACGGACCCCGGCGATCGCGAGGATGAGGCGCTCGACCGCCTCGTGCCCGCATCACCCACCCAGCCCTACGACATGCACGACCTGGTGCACGCAGTGGCCGACGATGGGGCGTTCCTGGAGGTGCATCGCGACTACGCGAAGAACATCATCGTGGGGTTCGCGAGGCTGGGAGGCAGGAGCGTCGGGTTCGTCGCCAACCAGCCCGCGCACCTCGCCGGGACGCTCGATATCGATGCGTCGGTGAAGGCGGCACGGTTTGTCCGGTTCTGCGACGCTTTCAACATCCCGCTCGTGACGTTCGAGGATGTGCCGGGATTCCTGCCTGGAACCCGTCAGGAGTATGGCGGCATCATCCGTCACGGCGCCAAGCTGCTGTTCGCGTATGCAGAGGCGACGGTTCCGAAGGTGACCGTCATCACGCGCAAGGCCTATGGCGGCGCGTACTGCGTGATGTCGAGCAAGCACATCCGGACCGACGTCAACTTCGCGTGGCCGACGGCCGAGATTGCCGTGATGGGTCCCGAGGGCGCCGTCAACATCCTCTACAAGCGCGAGATCGAGACGGCGGCGGATCCGGCCGCGCAGCGCGCGAAGCGCGTCGAGGAGTTCCGCGAGAAGTTCGCCAATCCGTATGTCGCCGCGTCACGCGGGTTCGTCGACGAGGTGATCCGGCCGCGCCAGACCCGCTCGCGGCTCATCGCCGCGCTCGCGCGCCTCGAGACCAAGCGCGACAAGAATCCTCCGAAGAAACACGGAAACATCCCGCTCTGAGCGGTCCTGCCGATGATCATCGATCGGCTCGCGAATGCGTCTCCGCTCTACCGGCTGCCGCCCGGTCTGGCCCGGGCGCTCGAGTACCTGCGCGCGACCGACATGCGCTCGGTGGCGCTCGGGCGGCACGATCTCGACGGCGATCAGCTATTCGCCCTCGTGCAGGAGTACACGACGCGCGCGGCGGACCAGTGCGTGTGGGAGGCGCACCGGCGGTACGTCGACGTGCAGTTGGTGGTGACTGGCGCGGAGCGGATGGGCGTCGCGGCTCTCGGACAGCTGCGGGAGCGCGAAGCCTACGATTCAGCGCGCGACGTCGCGTTCTTCGAGCCCGGCAGCGAGTTCGTGACGATCCGCGCCGGCATGTTCGCGATATTCGGCCCCGAGGATGTTCACTCGCCGTGCCATGCGGCCGGTCAGCCGGCCCTGGTCCGCAAGGTCGTCGTCAAGGCAATGCTGAATGCTGAATGCTGAATGCTGAAGTAAAGGGTGAATTGAGAAGTCGGGAATGTAACGTTGAAGTTGGCAATTCAGCATTTACTTCAGCATTCAGCATTCAGAATTGCTTGAGATACAGGTTGGCGAACTCGATCGGACGGCCTTCGTGCCGGAGGACGAACCGCCCGCGGGCGGCGGCACCGGCGAGCGCCACATTTTCGACGAGCGTCTGACGGTCGACGATGAGTGAGAGGCGCCCGGCACGCCTGGTCAGGATCGCGCGCCGCCACCCGTCGCCGGGCGGCCGCGTCGAGAGCGCTCGAGCGATTGCGGCCAGCGTCTCGTCGGGCAACGCCGCGCCCTCGATCCCTATCGGCAACGTCCCCGGATCCGCAGCCGACGTCGAGCGCCAGTCCGCGATGATCGAGACGTCGCCGAAGGCCTTTTCGGTCCGGAGGTCCTTCTCGGCGGCCTCGCTCTTGCCGTCGTATGCGATCACCCAATCTTTCGAGACCCAGTGGCCCTCGTGTCCCTTGGGATACTGCCAGCCGTTGAAGTCGACGCCGGTATACATCGAGGCGAATCCTTCGTCTGCTTGCGCGATCTGATCGGGTGACAGCGCGGGCGCCGGAGGCAGATCCTTCACCCGCAGGTTGCGATAGAGCACCCGGCCTCCCTCGGATTCGAGATGGATGTAGCCCTTCCTCGGTGTGATGTCGTACCCGCCCGACACTTCCTTGCCGTTGACTGCCAGCTTGAGCGTGCCGTTCAGAGCCGTGATGCGGTAGTGATTCCATTCGCCTGCGGGCCGCGCGCGGCGCTCGATTGGGAGGCTGCGCATCCACCCGCCCGGGTGAGGGCGATCGGGCGTCATGCGCGCGCCGTGGATCGCGAAGACGTCTCCATGGCTCGTGTAGTTCTCGGTGTTGCGCCCGTCGAGGACCTGGACTTCAATCGCGCGGACAAACGGCTGGCCCGGCGCCGTCAGCGCGTCGCCCCAGATGAACACGCCGGCGTTGCCTTGCGGGTCGAGGTGCTGGTATTCGAGCTCGAGGATGAAGTTCTCGAACATCCGCGCCGTGCGGAGCTCGCAGATCGGCTTGCCGGTGCTGCTGATCATGCCGTCGCGCACGCTCCACGTGGTGGGGGCGCAATTGACGTTCACCCAGCCGTCGAGGTTACGTCCGTTGAAGAGCGGCACGAAGCCCGACTCCTCTTGTGACGGCGAGCCGGTGAGCACACAGATGAGCGCGATGGCGGCAATCGTTCTCATGATCGCGCGCATTGTACGCTGACCTTCATCCTTTACTTCATCCTTTAACTTCAGCCTTTACTTCAGCCTTCACTTGAGCCTTTACTTCAGCATTCAGCACTCAGCATTCAGCATTGTCGTGAGTCCCCGCTACAAATGGTGGGTCGTCCTGATGCTGTGGACGATCTGCGTCTGCAACTACGCCGACCGGCAGGCGATCTTCTCGGTGTTCCCGCTCCTCGAGCGGGAGATGCACCTCACGCCGGTCGAGCTCGGACTCCTCGGGTCGGCATTTGCGTGGGTCTACGGCCTGATGGCGCCTGTCGCCGGGATGGTCGTCGACCGCGTCACGCGCAAGACCGCGATCATCGGCGGCCTGCACGTGTGGAGCGTGATCTGCCTGCTGACGGCTCTCTCGCAGAACTTCCGTCACCTGTTCTTCTTCCGAGCGGCGGAGGGCCTCGGCGAGACGTTCTACTTTCCCGCGTCCATGTCGCTCATCAGCGACTACCACGGGCGGGCGACCCGCTCGCGCGCGATGGGACTGCACCAGACGAGCGTCTACGTCGGGACGATCGGCGGCGGTTTTTTTGCCGGGCTGATCGGTCAGTATTACGGCTGGCGCCTCTCGTTCGTCGTCTTTGGCAGCCTGGGAATCCTGCTCGGTCTCGCGCTGCACTGGCTGCTCGTCGAGCCGCGCCGCGGCGCGGCCGAGGTCGCGGATCTGGCCGCCGCCGCGCCGGCAGTGGTACCTGTCAGGCTCTCGTTCGTCGAGTTCCTGCGCCTCCTCGGCCGCACGCCGACGCTCTTGTGCCTGATGGGCGCGTTCATGTGCGCGAACTTCGTCGCGGTCGTGCTCCTTTCCTGGATGCCGAAGTTCCTCTTCGACAAGTTCGAAATGAGCCTTGCGATGTCGGGTCTGACCGCGACGCTCTTCGTCCAGCTCGCCAGCATGGTGGGCGCACCGGTCGGCGGCTGGCTCGCCGACGCCTGGCGCCGCCGCTCGCCGCGCGGACGCCTGGCGGTCCAGATGATTGGCGTCCTCGGCGGCGCGCCGTTCGTCGCGGTCTGCGGCCTCACGCCGTCTGTCGGGACGGTGATCGCGGCGCTTACCTTCTGGGGCCTCTTCAAGGGGCTCTACGACGCGAACATCTTCGCGTCGGTCTTCGACGTCGTCCGCCCCGAGGCACGCGGCACGGCCGCCGGATTCATGAACGCCGTCGGATGGCTCGCGGGCGGAGGCAGCGCTCCGCTCGTGATCGGGATCATCGCGCAGCGCGAAAGCCTCGGCCTCGCGATTGCGCTGGCGTCGGTGGTCTACCTCGCGGCAGGCGCGCTGCTGCTGGTCGCGATACTCTTCTTCGTCACGCGCGACGCCGCGCGAATGGAAACAATGCTGAATGCTGAATGCTGAAGTAAATTGACAAGACAGAAGACAGAAGCAGAAGGCGGAAGACACGAAGAGACGTTCGACGTGACAGAAGTCACAAAGGAAGAGCTCAGGGAAGCGATGACCGGATTGTTCGCGGCGGTTGCAACGCCCATTCACGACGACGGGCGGTTCGATGAGGCGGGATTCGATCGGCTCCTGGCCTTTCTCGTCGAGGCGGGAGTCGACGGCATCTGCATCGGCGGAGCGACGGGGGAGTACCCGCACTTCGAGACGGCCGATCGCCAGGCGGTCATCCGCCGCGCGGCGGAACGGCTGCCGCGCGATCGTACGCTCCTGGTCGGCATCGGGTCTTCTTCCATGAGGGGCTCGATCGAGCTGGGCGAGACTGCCGTCGCGGCCGGCAGCCGCGCGCTGCTGCTGCCGATGCCGATGTTCTTCCGCTATCAGCAGGAAGATCTGCAGGTGTTCGCCTCTCACGTCAGCCGCGCGCTTCGTGCCCCGAGCCTCCTCTACGATCTGCCCGACTTCACCAACGGCCTCTCGCCGGCGACGGTGCTCGCGCTCCTCCGCGACGAAGAATTCATCGTCGGGGTCAAGGACAGCAGCGGGCAGGAGCAGAACCTGACGACGTTCGCTGATGCGCGCCGGGATCGCGCGTGGACGCTGCTCGTCGGCGACGACCGGCTCCTCGGCGCTGGCCTGCAGGCGGGATGGGACGGCGGCATTTCCGGCGTGGCCGGATGCTGCCCCGAACTGCTGGTCTCGCTGGTGCGAAGTGCCCGCAACGGACACCGCGACGAGACGGCAACGCTGCAAGCCCAGCTCGACGTGCTCATCGCCCGTCTGGGCGTCTTTCCCACGCCCTGGGGTATTCGGATTGCGCTCGAAGCGCGCGGGTTTCCGACAGGCCCGCTGCCTCTGCCACTCGCGCCGGGCAGGCGGCAGCAAATCCTCGAGTTTCAGGTCTGGTTTCGCGCGTGGCTGGTCGAGAGGCCAGGCGCGTGACAGGAAACCGTTCACGTGTGAGCGGCGCCGTGCCGCGAGCACTGGCGAGGAGCGTCAACGTGCGAAACCTGATGATCGCGGCTGCCTTGCTGGCAGTGGCCTCCGGCGTCCACGCGTTCTTTCCGCAGAGCGAACGCGAACGACCGTTTCTGACGTCGGAGCTCATTTTTCCCCTCGAGCACTGGCACAACCACGGCTCGACGGTGGTGGAACTGCCTGGCGGCGACCTGCTCGTCTGCTGGTTCCACGGCTCGGGAGAGCGCACGGCAGATGACGTGGTCGTGCGCGGCGCGCGGCTGCCGAAAGGCGCGACTCGATGGAGCGCACCGTTTCTGATGGCGGACACACCCGGCTATCCGGACACCAACACGACGATGTTCGTCGATCCGCGGAAGCGGCTCTGGCTGCTGTGGCCGACCATTCTGGCGAACGAATGGCACACGGCGTTGATGAAGTACAAGATTGCGTCCGGCTATGGCCGAAATGGGATGCCCGACTGGGAGGTCAGTGAAGTCCTGCACGTGACCCCCGGCGACGAGTTCGCCCGGACGGTGAACACGGAAGTCGATTGGATCCTGGCGTCGGGACAGGTCAGCGCGACAGGTGACAGCGCCGGGCGGAGAGCCTATCTCGAGCGGTTGAAGAAGGACGCCGGCGACAAGCTGACGCGACGGCTCGGTTGGATGACGCGCGCCCACCCCTACGTGCTCGAGGGCACGCGGCTCATCGTGCCGCTCTACTCCGACGGCTTCAGCTTTTCTCTGATGGCGATGACCGACGACTGGGGCGCGACGTGGAAGACGAGCACGCCCCTTGTCGGCCTCGGGAACATCCAGCCATCACTCGCGCGGAAGAGGGACGGAACGCTCGTCGCCTACATGCGCGACAACGGTCCGCCACCCAAGCGGCTGATGGTCAGCCGGTCCACCGACAGAGGAGACACCTGGAGCCGGGTGGAGGATTCCGATCGACCCAACCCTGGCTCGGGCGCCGAAGTGCTGGTGCTGGGGAACGGTCGCTGGGCACTGGTCTCGAATGACCTCGAGCGCGGACGCCAGAGCCTCGCGGTGTCGCTGTCCGACGACGAAGGCGCGACGTGGCGATGGACTCGCCACCTGGAACGCGATGCGGCTACGGATGACGCGCGCCTGCGGGGTGAGTATCACTATCCGTCGATCATTCAGGCGGCGGACGGCACGCTGCACGTCACCTACAGCTATTTCGCGCCACCGGCATCAGTGAAGCCCGACGCCGAAGAGCGGCTCCCGCGCAAGGCGATCAAGCACGCGCACTTCAACGAGGCGTGGATCAGGGCGCAACCTTGACGACGCGCCGCGTCAGACCTGGCTCAACTTGCAGTCGAAAGGATCCGGATATGCGAATGAAGGCAGCTCTCTTGATGGTTCCGCTGGCAGGGTTTGCGCTGACGGCGCAACAACAGACTCCGCCGCCAGTTGCAGCTCCGGCGCCGGCTCCGACGGCCGTGGTAACCGGTTGCCCCGAGCTTGCGACTGCCTTGATCAACCTGGGGCGCAGCGACGCCCGCATGCGCGACTGGCCGGCCCTTGCGCGCTATCGCGATGCGAACCGCGGGCTGACCGGGCCCGCGGCGAGCGAGTCGCGCGTCGTCTTCATGGGAGACTCCATCACTGACGCGTGGCCCCGGCGGGTGGACTCGTTCTTTGCCGGACGGCCGTACGTCGGCCGGGGGATCAGCGGCCAGACCACGCCGCAGATGCTCATCCGTTTCCGTCCCGACGTCGTCGATCTCAAGGCCAAGGTCGTCGTCATTCTGGCCGGTACGAATGACATCGCCGAGAACACCGGTCCCATGACCAACGAAGAGATTCAGGGAAATCTCGTCTCGATGGCCGAGATCGGCAAGGCCAACGGCATTCGCGTCGTGTTTTCGAGCATTCTCCCCGTCAGTGCCCATCACACCGCGCAGAATGGCATCCCGCAGACGATTCAGCGGCCGATGGTCCGCATTCGAGCGATCAACGACTGGATGAAGAAATACGCGGCGGCCGAGAAGCACGTCTATCTCGACTACTTCTCCGCGATGATCGATGCGACCGGGCATCTGCGCGAAGAGCTCAGCGGAGACGACCTGCACCCCAACAACGCGGGCTACGCGATCATGGGACCGCTCGCTGACGCAGCGGTGAAGACAGCCTTGCAGTAATGCTGAATGCTGAATTCTGAATGCTGAAGTGAATGCTGAAGGACTTGATACTTGCCAGCTTCGAACTTAAGTTTGAATTTGGCAATTCAGAATTCAATTTAGCATTCAGCACTCAGCATTCAGCATTATTTGGAGCGCAAGCGACCCAGCTCTTCGGCCGTCCATGGACGTGTCCGCCCGTTCGATAGCGCGCGGACCTCCTTCACCGTCGAAGGGTCGACAGGCGACGCGGAATGGCCCCACTCGCGGCGGATGTAGGTCAGCGCCGCCGCGATCTGTTCGTCGGTCAAGGCGGCAGCGAGCGGCGGCATCAGTCCTGTTGGTCCTTCCTTGCCGCCGAGCACGATGCGGGTCGTGATGTCGGCCGGGCCGAGTGCCAGCTCGGAGCCGACGAGTGTCGGAGCGAGGTGCTCGCGTCCGCGTCCGTCGGGTTGATGACACGCGACGCAGAGCGTCTGATACACCTCGCGGCCGGCCGCGAATCGCTGTTGCTCTTCCGGTGTCAAGGGCACGACGGCAGGACCTCGGTCCGCCTTGCCGGGCCACGAGAGCCGCGCGAGCACTGCCGTCGCGCGCTGGCCGAGCTCGCCGCGATCCTCGCGTGCCAGCTCGACGAGCGCGGGCTCCCGCGACAACGGAATTGCCGTCACCGCCCCCTGGTTTCGCGTGCCGGCAGGTCTCGGGAACGCCGGTGTTCCCAGAGGATCGCCGCGCCCGCCTCGCCCGCCTCGCGCCCCCGCTCCCGCTCCGCGACCGGCCGCGTTTTGTCCTCGGCCGCCACCTCCACCGCCTGGCATCGTCGCGCCGAGCAGAGCCGCTTCCGCGCCGCGCATCACGGCGGAGCGCTGCCACGCGGGCCGCGCGGACTGCGCCACCAGCGCGAACACATCCTGCAGCGGGCCATCCTGTCCCCCGCGCACGATCGTTGCCGTCGTCATCGTGATGGCCGCACTCACCTGCGGCGTGTCTGTTTTCGCCTCGAGCAATGCGCGGAGCAGGGCAGGTTCGCTCCCACGCACGCCGCTCAGCGCCGCATCGACGGTGATCGGGTCGTTCCCATGCCGTTCGAGCAGGCCGGCGAGCGCTGTCTCACGCACGCCTGCCGGGAGCTCACCAAGGGTCGCGGCCACCTGCTGTCGTACCGCCCAGTCTTTATCATCTGCGAGCTTGATTACGGCGGCATGAAGCGGGTGACCGGGTTGAGAAAGCCATCGCTCGGACAGGCGCGCTGCCGCCGCCCGCACGTCGCGCGAGGGATCGCCGAGCGCTCGCCTCACGATGTCCGCGTCGAGGCTGTCGAGACCGTCGAGCGTCCACAAGGCATGCAGTCGATTCGTCCTGTCGGGTGCGGCGAGCATCTTCTTCAACACGGGAGCGACAGACGCATCTCCGCGTTCGACGAGGAGGCGCTGCGCCGTGTCGCGCCACCAGCCATTCGCGTGCATGAGGAGCGTCACCAGCGCCGCCGACGACTGCCGCGACAGAGACGACGTCCGCGCGCGCCGCGTCGTGTCGTGCACGATGCGATAGATACGCCCATGGCCCAGAGGGGCCTCCAGCTTTCGGGAGAGGATCTGATCGCGCAGGTACTCCGTGATGTAGTCACGGTGCTGGATGATGCCGTGGTACATGTCGACGAGGTACAGCGTGCCGTCCGGCGCGTTCGCCAAGTAGACCGGCCGGAAGCGTTCATCGGTCGAGGTGAGGAACTCAGTCCGGTCGTACGCTTTGCGTGCGACGAGCTTCGTGCCGTCATCGTGGATGAGAATGCGGCTGACGACGTTGGCTGCCGGATCGACGACGAAGACGTTGCCGCGGAGGTCAGCCGGAAGGCGATCGCCACGGTACACCGTGGGCGAGCTGACGGCGGTGTATGAGGCGAGCCGGCCGTCGGGCCGCAGCACGCCGTCCTGGTAGCCCCGGTTGACGCCCGGCGTCGCGTGGACCGGCCACACCGTGTTCACCTCGTTCTTCTCGCCGCGGAGCGATTCGTAGCTCCCGCGGGTACGCACGAGGCTCGGGTTCCTCGCGAAGTACGGCGTCGGCACGAGATCCACGTGCAGGACCGACTCGTTCGAGTTGCGGTAGATCCGCCCGGCATCGTCCTGGGATGCGCCCCACTGCCCACGCGAGAGCGTCTTGCGCACCTCGAAGGCCCCCTTCCTCAGCCGAAGGTAGACGTCGGTCTCGGAGGTGTGCATCCAGTTGTCGAGCGCCCACAGCAGGCTGTTCGCGTTGTGCTCGACGTTGGCGTCGAGCCGGCCGTAGGTGTTCGTGACCAGTTCTTTCGTGTCGGCGCGCAGGTCGCCGTTCGTGTCGCGGGCGAGCCACAGGTTGGGCGGTTCGGCGACGAGCACGCCCCGGTCGAGCACTTTCAGCGCTCGCGGGAGCACCAGCTTGTCGAGGAAGACCGTCTTCTTGTCCATCTTCCCGTCTTCGTCCTCGTCTTCGAGGACGCTGATGCGTCCGAGCGGTTCGCGCTCGCCGGTTGCGGCGATGTCCTGCATGTACCCGAGCATCTCGACGACCCACAGGCGGCCTTCCGGATCGAAGTCGAGGAGCACGGGCTCCTGAATCATCGGTTCGGCGGCCACGAGCTCCACGTGGTAGCCGGGCGGCAGGAAAAAGGTCTTCATCTCGTCCTCTGGCGAGAGGACGGGCGAGCTCTTCGGCGCTTCATGCAGGCCGGGCGGCCAGGCGCGCGTCGCCTGAGGAGTGCCGGCGGCCATCGCAGCCATCGCGGCCAGCGCCGGGAGCAGGAGAGTTGCGAGAGCGGCGCCGGTTCGACTGAAACTGATCACCACGAAAACATTGTAAGCTCACCGCACCTTGTCCCCCGCAGATCCCACGCCGTTACTGCTCGTCGCGCTCCTCGGCGTCGCGCTCGTGGTGCTCCTCATCACCTGGGTGAGGACTCCTGCGTTCATCGCGCTGGCCGTCGGATCGTTCGTCGTCGGTCTTTGCGCGCGGATGCCGCTCGCCGACATTCCCCGCGCGTTTCAGCAGGGTGTGGGCGACACGCTCGGGTTCATCGCGATGGTCGTGGGCCTCGGGACCGTCATCGGGAAGCTCCTCGCCGAGTCCGGGGGCGCCGTCGTGGTCTCGCGCGTGCTCGTCTCGGCGCTGGGGCAGAAGCGGCTCGACTGGGCGATGCTGCTGTCGGGCTTCCTCATCGGGCTGCCGGTGTTCTTTCAGGTCGGGCTGGTTCTGCTGGCGCCGGTCCTCTTCACACTGATGCGTCAGACGGGCACGCCGATGCTGCGCCTGGCCATCCCGCTCGTCGCGGGGCTCTCGGTTGCTCACGGCTTGGTCCCGCCGCATCCCGGTCCGCTCGCGGCCATCGCGCAGCTCGATGCGGACACCGGGCGCACGCTCTTCTACTCGCTCGTCGTCGGCCTTCCCGTCGCGTTGGTGTCGGGCCCGCTGTTCGGCCGCTTCATCAGCCGTCGGGTTCACGTGGAAGCGGGAGCGATGGCGGACCAGTTGAGCCCCGAGTTGAGCAGCGGGGCGGACGGCCCGCGCCCGCCGTCGCTCGGCATTACCTTGCTGACGATCCTGCTGCCCGTGCTCCTGATGCTCCTCGCGGCGCTCTCGCAGGCCACGCTCGCCGACGGTCCACTTCGACACTGCGTCGGCTTTGCGGGCAGCCCTCTCGTCGCGATGCTGCTGGCCGCGCTTCTGGCGCTCTACACGTTCGGGACCGCGTGCGGGTTCGATCGCGAGCGCCTGCTGCGCTTCGCCGATGAGTCGATTCCGGCCGTCGCGGGCGTGCTGCTGGTCGTGGGCGCCGGCGGCGGCTTCGGCCGCGTGCTCGACGCGGCCGGCGTCGACACGGCGATTGCGCAATCGATGAGTGGGCTGCGCCTGTCGCCGCTGGTGCTCGGCTGGGTCATCGCCGCTCTCCTGCGTCTGTCGGTAGGATCCGCCACTGTCGCCTGCGTCACCGCGGCGAGCATCATGACGCCAATCGTCGCGTCCGTGCCCGGGGCGAACAAAGATCTGCTCGTCGTCGCGATCGGCGCCGGGTCGCTCATCGCGAGCCACGTGAACGACGGAGGGTTCTGGCTCGTCAAGGAGTACTTCAACATGAGCGTCCCCCAGACCGTGGCGACCTGGACCGTCCTCGAAACGATCGTTTCGGTCCTGGGGCTTGTCGGGGTGATCCTGCTCGGGATGGTGGTCGTTTGAAGGGTGGGATGCGGCATTGGAAAATCGAGATCTGACCCAATGGCATGAAAATGCGCGGGGGTAAGATCTCGATTTTCTAATCGAATTGGCTCCAGACCCGCGGCATTAGAGAATCGAGAGCTGACCCCAATGCTCATAGTCGACGCGCACCTTGACCTGGCGATGAACGCGATCGAGTGGAACCGCGATCTGTCGCGGCCCCTCGACGAAATCCGTGCGCGCGAGCACGGGCAGACCGACCGGCCGGACCGCGGCAACGGAACGGTGTCGTTCGCGGAGATGCGCCGGGGCGGAGTCGGCCTCTGCGTCGCGACGCAGATCGCCCGTTACTCGACCATGGGTCACCCGTTTCCGGGATGGCATTCACCCGAGCAGGCGTGGGCCATGACCCAGGCGCAGCTCGCCTGGTACCGATCGATGGAGGAGCGCGGCGAGCTCGTGCAGGTACGGGACGCCGCCGCGCTCGATCGGCACCTCGGACGATACTCCGACCGAGTGACGCCCGGCGACGGGACAGCCGAGCCGATCGGTTACGTCCTCAGCCTCGAAGGCGCCGATTCCCTCGTGACCATCGGGCACCTGGAACGCGCCTATGCGCAGGGCCTGCGAGCGGTGGGCCCGGGGCACTACGGTCCGGGCGTGTACGCGCAGGGCACCAACGCCGAGGGTGACCTCGGGACGCGCGGACGCGAGCTGGTTCGGGAGATGGAGCGTCTCGGCATGATCCTCGACGCCACGCACCTCTGCGACGAGAGCTTTCGTGACGCGCTCGACCACTTCCGCGGTCCAGTGTGGGCGAGTCACTCGAACTGCCGGTCGCTCGTTCCGCACAACCGCCAGTTCAACGACGATCAGATCCGCGAGCTCATCGAGCGTGGAGCCGTGATCGGCGCCGCGTTCGACGCGTGGATGATCGTGCCGGGATGGGTGCGGGGGGAATCAACACCGCAGAGCGCCGGCGTCACGCTCGAGCGGATAATCGATCACCTCGATCACATCTGTCAGATCGCCGGCAACACCAGGCATTGCGGCATCGGGTCCGACCTCGACGGCGGATTCGGCCGCGAGCAGTGCCCATCGGATGTCGCCACGATCGCGGACCTGTCCCGGATTCCAGCCCTGCTGGCGGCGCGCGGCTACAGCGCGAGCGACATCGAGCTCATCGCGCATGGCAACTTCGTAAGGTTCCTGCGCCAGGCGCTATGAAGATTGAGCGCCAGGAAAGGCCATGAAAGTTTGAAGTCTGACGCTTGAAGTCTGAAGTGGGGAAGTCGGAAGTGGGAAGTCGGAAGTGGAAGTGCGAAGTGCGAAAGCGCGAAGTGTGAAGTGCGAAGGAAGCAGGCACTTCCACCTTCCTTCCCACTTCCACTTCAGACTTCAAACTTCCCACTTTCTCACTTCAGACTTCAAACGTCAGACTTCAAACTTTCGTGACGCGCCTCATCTTCGCGGCGCGACTCGCCTGAGTTCCTCGAGCCAGTTCTGGACGACCACAATCTGCGGCGTGGCGGCCTGAGCAGAGGGTGCCTGTTTGACCATGAGGAAGCGCCGGCCAGCATCCGCGCCTCGCGCGCCAGCCGAGCCCGTCGGTCGGGGTCGGCCGTCAGGTGCGACGGCAACACTTTGACGGCCACGTCGCGGCCGAGCCTTGTGTCGCGGGCGCGATAGACCTCGCCCATGCCGCCGGCACCGATCCGCGCCTCGATCTGGTAGACGCCGAGCCGGCGTCCGGACAGGTCTCCGGTCGACTCGGGCTGGTTCGTCACGAGCGGTGCGCGTCACACGCCCGCGTGCGCCACCGGCGGTTCTAGACTTCAAACGTCCCCACTTCAGACTTCACACTTCAGACTTCACCACTTCAGACTTCCCACTTCAAACTTTCCCACTTCAGACTTCAAACGTCAGACTTCAAACTTTCAGTACATGTCCCTCAGGTTGGTCTTGACGAATGAAGGCAGAATTTCCTGGGCCTCGACTCAATCCAGGAAATCGTCGTCGTCAGCGACTGTCAGCGGGTCGAGTGTCATCGGTTCAACGAGATTGGACAAGGGCACGGCACGTGCCGTGCCGACGCGCGGCCCGCTGTCGCGCCCCTGGGCGCCCGGAAGGCGGGGTCGAAGCTCGGAGCCCGTCGACCCGAGCTCGTCGAGGGCCAGGAACCAAACCGGCGGTCCGGAGCGTGCCAGGCGATCGGCCATGGCCCGGGCCGGACCGCTCCGGTTGCTCTCGAGATCTCGCGCCAGCTCCGGCAGCCGCCTCATGGCGTCGATGAGCGCGCTCTTCGCCTGCCCCAGCGAGATGCCCGACACCACTTCGTCTGCCGACTCCTGCTTCAGGAAGAGCGTCCGCTGCCGGCCGCCGATCCTGACCCGTTCGCCTGCTGCGCCGAGACGCGTCATGAGCGCCGAGGTGCCGAAGCGGGGGACGCCGTTGATCATCACGAGCGAGATCTCCGTTTCGGCGGCGTGCACGAGCGCCTTGTACGGATCGGTCGAGGTGCCGTCGAGGACGATGAGGTCGGCGCGTGCACCGGATCGAATCGAGCCGAGCACGTTCTGCCAGCCGAGGATCGACGCGGCCTCGCGCGTGGCCATGGCGACGAGATCGCGGTCCTTGAAGCCCGTGCGCATTTCGTCGCTCGCGAGGCGGGCCACCTTGAGCTCGCCGAGCAGGTTCTTGCTTCCCGAGACCGCCCAGTCCGACCCGATGCCGATGCGGACGCCGTTCTCGCGCGCGGACTTCACGCGCGAGGTCGCACCGTAGAGCAGCAGGTTGCTCATCGGCGACCACACCATCGAGGCCTGGCGCTGGCCGAACACCTGGAAGTCTTCGTCGAGCAGCCCCGCGCAGTGGATCCCCGCGAGGGCCGGGGTAATCGCCCATTCGCGGTTCGGCATTTGCAGCGCGCTGAAGTGCCTGCGCGCTGTCTTGTCGACGCCTTCGCTCAGGTGGAGCAGCATGCACGATTGTTTTTCCAGGCGCGCCAGGAAACGCTCGGGGCTCCTCGCGTCCACGTCGGCGATCCGGGTGACCGCTTCGGGCAGGTTCGGCTCGTCGGTCTGCTCGACGTTGCGGACGACCCCTCGGTAGTACCGGCGGGCGCCGGCATTGCTGAAGAGCTCGAGGCCCTGACTCGTCGTGACGCCGCCGACCAGGCACTTGCACTCGACGTAGCGGACGAGCGAGGGCATGACATTCTCTGTCAGCCCGAGCACCTTCATGGGGCCCGTAACGAGGCGCTGATAGTCGTCGT
Organism: uncultured Acidobacteriota bacterium; assembly: GCA_963771395.1. Lineage (GTDB taxonomy): Bacteria > Acidobacteriota > Vicinamibacteria > Vicinamibacterales > 2-12-FULL-66-21 > DATBJJ01. The sequence goes on from CAVYTY010000015.1 coordinate 29,059, forward strand.
GGCCGCCCCATTGTCCCCGGTTGGTGAACAACCGCGGCACGTGCCACAGGCGCAGTGCGTTGTAGGCGAGGTGGTTGTGGAGCTCGATGAGGCCGGGAAAGATCGTCCCTCCGACATCGACGGCGCGTGTTGTCTCGAAGCCGGCCGGCGGCGGCTGCGCCGCGTCGTGCACGGCGACGATGCCGCCTTGATCGATGTAGACCGTGCCGCGACTCCGCGTGCTGAAGGTCTCATCCATCGTCACGACCTGGCCGGTCAGCGCCAGCTTCGGTCCAGTGAGCGGGTCAACGGGTGGTTTCTTGGCCATATGAAGAAAGGAGCGAACTGCGAGCCTTTGACGCGATTGCCGCACCTTAGGACGCGCGGGAGCTTTTGTCAACGCGGGGATGGGGCTGGTCCTTCATGGCCGGTGCCACGTGGGAGCGAATCGCTGCGCCGGCCGAGGGTTCGGGGGGGTGCGCGGGGAACCGGACGACGAATTCCGTGAAGCAGTCGGCTTCGCTCGTACATTCGATGGTGCCGTCGTGCGCGCCGACAATCCACCGGACCAGCGACAGCCCCAGTCCCGCACCACCGGGCGCCAGCTCGCGCGCACGCTCGCCACGATAGAACCGTTCGAACACGTGCGGAAGATCCCCCGGGTCGATCCCGATGCCGGTATCCCGCACCGTCAGCACCACGGTTGTGTTCTCGCCCTGGACGTCGACGGACACGCGCCCGTTCGGGCGGTTGTACGCGACCCCATTGAAGAGGAGGTTCGAGAGCAGCTCCCGGAGCCGGTCGGGATCACCGGCGATCGTCTGCGGGCGCGTGGTGGCGCCGAGCATCACCCCCCGCTGCTGGGCGAGGGGGCGCAGCAGGTCGACTGCCGCGTCCACGAGCACGTCGAGCCGGACGATCACGCGCTTGACAGGAAGCTCGCCACTGTCGGCGCGGGCAAGCGTCAGCAGCCCTTCGACGAGTGACTGCATGCGCGCTCCGGCCCGATGACACGTCTCGAGTGACTCCTTGTAGTCGGCTGATGATCGGTCGCGCAGCAGCGCCCACTCGAGCTCGGCCATCATCGTGGTTACCGGCGTCCGGAGCTCGTGCGAGGCGTCGGCGGCAAACTGGCGCTGTCGCTCCACCGATTCTTTCAGCCGGTCGAACGCAAGGTTGAGGGCCGCGGCCACCTGGCCGAGCTCGGTGTCGGTTCGCTCGACCGCGATGCGCGCGCCGAGATGGCCGTCTGCCATCCGGCGGGCGGTCTCGTTGATCCGCTGCACCGGCGCCAGCGCGCGGCCGGCGAGCAACCAGGCGCCGACGAGCGATGCGGCGCCGCCGGCGAGCGCGACCGTCGCAATCGTGCCGGCCAGCGCCCACAGTTCGCTCCGCACCGCGCTGATGTCCCGGCCGACGAGCACCGTCAGGCCGCGGGCCGATACGACCATCTCGCGGGCGTGACCCTGGGTCCGGGGACCCGGCGTGGGCGGCACGGAGGCCGTGAGGTCTGGGTCGGAGCGGTCGATGAGCTGCCCCTGCGCGCTCCACACCGCGTAGTAGGGGCGGGTGCGGGCGTCTTGAAAGTACACCGTGAGCTCGGGGGGCAGCTCCACGTCGAAGGCGTCACCGACGCCGCGCTCGACCGCTGTCGAGACCGCGCCGGCGCGCGCTTCGAGCTCCCCGTCCACTGTGGCCAGCCGCGATCGCCATGTCACCAGGCACACGGCCGCACCGACCATGCCGATGACGGCCATCAGGATCGCCGCGTACCACAGCAACAGCCTGACGCGCAGCGAATCAGCCATCGATCATGTATCCGTGGCCGCGGCGGGTCCGAATCACCTCGGCGCCCAGCTTGCGGCGGAGCGCGGCGACGAAGACGTCGACGACATTCGAGAGCGTGTCCTCCCGATCGTCGTAGACGTGATCGTAGATGGCCGATCTGGTGACGACCGTGCCCTTGCGCCTCGCCAGCAGCTCGAGGATGGCGTACTCCGCGCCGTCAGATCGACGACCGTCCCGCCCTGCCGCACGACACGGGCGCAGGTGTCCACCACGAATGGTCCGACCACGAGATCGTTGACCGGCTCCGGCGACGCGCGCCGGATGAGGGCGCGCACGCGCGCGAGCAGCTCGGTCAGCGCGAAGGGCTTCGTCATGTAGTCGTCTGCCCCGACGTCGAGGCCGCGCACCTTGTCGTCGAGCGCGTCGCGTGCCGTCAGGATGAGCACCGGCGTCCGAATCGCGCGTTCGCGCAGGGCCGCGAGCACTGCCAGGCCGCTCCGGCCCGGCAGCATCACATCCAGGAGGATCGTGTCGTAGGGAATCACGGAGGCCTTGTCGAGCGCGACATTGCCGTCAGGCGCCCAGTCGACCGCATAGCCGTCTTCGGCCAGCGCCTTCCGCAGCGTGCGCGCGAGGTCCGCCTCATCTTCCGCGACGAGGATCCGCATCGCTGCCCTTGTGTGCCGTCGTGCCGAGACGGAGATCGTCGAAGTGCGCGACGGCATCGCCCGCGCACCAGAGGCCGGCGCGCCCGCCTCTGCTGAAGGTGCGGTCACGCGCGCGAAGTACGCGGATGCCGCCGAGATAGACCCGGATATTCTCCTCTTCCTGCACGACGCGCAGCGTATGCCACGCCGAGGGATCGAGCTCGAGGTCGTCCTCACCGTCGATGCGCGTCCGGTTGCCGGCTGTCACGCGATAGAGTCCGATGTCCTGCCGATCGAGATCCAGGCGCGCCAGGTAGTAGTTCTCCTCGTCCTGCACCCGCCAGACGAGGCCTCCCGAGCGCTGGCCTCCGGCGAGCCTGACACGGGCCGACACCGACACATCCTGCCGCCCGTCGGTCTCGAGCAGCGCCAGCGAGAAGCCCGCCTGTCCCGTTGTCTCGCCGCGGTGCGCAAGGAACCCGTTGGCGTGCTCGCGCTCGACGATCCAGTGCGGGGTCGCGCGATGCCGTGACGACGTGGAAGGTGAAACCCGCCGGGGGCCGACCCGCCGCCTCGGCGTCGAACGTGCGGGTCGTGTCCGACGGCGTCACGGCCGCGGCGGCAACAACGAGCGCCACCGGCGCGAGACAGGCGAACTTTGTAGCGGCAGCCATGGCAGGAGCCGGATTGTACCGCGAGGCGCGTGTCTTCATCCGTTCTTCACGCTCGGGTACTGCGAGAATGATCGCGCATGCCCCAACTCGTCAGACCGCTCGCTCTACTGGCGGCCATCGCCGCCGCGTGCCTCGTCAACGCTGCCCGCGTCCATGCGGCAGCCCAGCAGCCGGCAGCCGTTCCCCAGATAAAGGTCTTTCTCGACTGCGCCAGCTGCTTTTCTGATTTCCTGCAATCCGAGATCGAGTTCGTCGACTACGTGCGCGATCGCACCGAGGCCGAGGTGCACGTGCTCATCACGCGCGCGCAGACCGCGAGCGCCGGCTCGGAGTACACGCTGGCGTTCGTCGGCCGCGGCCGATTCCAGGACGTCACCGACACGCTCAAGACCGTGACCGAGAGCTCGGACACCGACGACATCGTCCGACGGCAGCTGGCGACGTCGGTGCGGGTCGGCCTGCTGCGATTTCTGACGCGCGAGGCGGTGCCGCCGGGGTTGGCGATCGAGGTCGAAGCTCGGCTCGGAGCAGCAGCGTCCTGCAGTCGCGGGCGATCGATGGAACAACTGGGTGTTCAGCCTCGAGGGCTCGGCTTCGTTCGACGGCGAGGAATCGAGCCGCGAACGGCAGCTCGGCGTCTGAGCGCCAGCGCGGACCGGATCACACCGGACTGGAAGATCACGTTCGGGGCCGAGATCGATCACGAGACCGAGGAGTTCGACCTCGACGAGGAGGAGCCCGTCAAGGCGGAACGCCGCGAGCGCGACTTCAGCTGGCTCGTCGTCAAGGCTCTCGGAGAGCACTGGTCGCTTGGCGCGCGGGGCGAAGTCGAGTCGTCCACGTTCGACAACACGGAGCTCGCCATCGCCGCGGCGCCGGCCGTCGAGTTCAACTTCTTTCCGTACTCGATGTACACGCGGCGGCAGCTGCGAGTGCTCTATGCGGTGGGCGTCAGCCGGTTCCAGGTACTACGAGGAAACGCTCTACGGCAAGGTGGAGGAGACGCTGCCCAGTCATGAGCTGTCGATCACGCTCGAACAGCGCGAGCGGTGGGGCTCGATTGAGGCGAGTGTCGAGTGGTCGCAGTACCTCCATGATCTCTCGAAATCGCGCCTCGAAGCATCAGGAGAGGTCTCGCTGCGCGTGGCGCGCGGCCTCTCGGTGGCGGCGGAAGTCAACGCCTCGCGCATCCGGGACCAGCTCTCGATTCCGGCCCGCGGCGCCACCGACGAAGAGATCCTGCTGCGCCTGCGCCGTCTCGCAGAGCGGCTACGAGTACAGCGTCTCGTTCAGCCTGACCTACACCTTCGGCTCCATCTTCAGCAGCATAGTGAACCCGCGGTTTGGACAATGAAAGTTTGAAGTCTGACGTTTGAAGTCTGAAGTGGGGAAGTTGGAAGCGTGAGGCGCGAAGTAGAAGTGGGAAGTGGAAAAGTTGGAAGTTGGAAGTTGGAAGCGCCTACTTCCTTCCAACTTCTAACTCTCCACTTCAGACTTCCCATTCAGACTTCCCACTTCAAACTTCCCCACTTCAGACTTCCACTTCACACTTCCCACTTCAAACTTCCCCACTTCAGATTTCAAACGTCAGACTTCAGACTTTCAGGGCCTGCCTGATGTAACATGCAGGCCCTAGACCATGTATCGTCGCGACTTCATCAAGCAGAGCGCCGCGTTGCTCGCCGTGTCCGGCCTGCCGACCTATGTCGGGCCAGCTCGGCGACATGAAGAAGCGGGTCGGCCTCATCGGCACCGGGTGGTACGGCAAGTCCGACCTGCTGCGGCTGGTCCAGGTGGCGCCGGTCGAGGTGGTGTCGCTCTGCGACGTCGACAAGCAGATGGTGTCGGACGCCGCCGAGCTGGTGGCGACGCGGCAGGCTCTCGAAGAAGCGGCCGCGCGTCTACAGCGACTACCGCGCGATGCTCAAGGAGCGCGACCTCGACATCGTGCTCGTCGGACACGCCGGATCACTGGCATGCGCTGCCGATGATCGAGGCGGTCAAGTCGGGCGTCGACGTCTGGGTCCAGAAGCCGATCAGCGTCGACGTCGTCGAAGGCCAGGCGATGCTGGCCGCGGCGCGCAAGTACAAGCGCGTGGTGCAGGTCGGCATGCAGCGCCGCAGCACGCCGCATCTCGTCCACGCGCGGGACCGGGTCATCAAGGAAGGCAAGCTCGGCACGATCGGGCTCGTCGAGATCTACTGCTACTACCACATGCGCGCGACGCAGAATCCACCCGACGGACCAGCCGCCCGCGAACCTCGACTACGAGATGTGGACCGGTCCGGCGCCGATGCGGCCGTACAACTCGCTCGTGCACCCGCGCAGCTGGCGCGCGTTCATGGAATACGGCAACGGGATCGTGGGCGACATGTGCGTGCACATGCTCGACATGGTGCGCTGGATGCTGGACCTCGGCATGCCCGACGCGGATCAGCTCGACGGGCGGCATCTTCGTCGACAAGAAGAGCAAGGCGAACATCACCGACACGCAGACCGCGACGTTCGAATTCCCCAACCTGAGAGTGGTCTGGACCCACCGGTGCTACGGCAGCTCGCCGGACGCCGAAGTACCCGTGGGGCGCGACCTTCTACGGCGACAAGGGCACGCTCAAGGCGAGCGTCAATAGCTACGATTTCATCCCGCAGGCCAAGGGCGAGGCGCCGATGCACGAGGACGTCGTCTACGAGCTCGAGCAGTTCCCCGAGGACCAGACCGAGAAGGATCTCGAGCGCCACGTCGCGCCGGCGATTCGCGGGCACATGAAGAACTTCCTCGAGTCCATCGCGTCGCGCGGCACGCCGGTCGCCGACATCGAGCAGGGCTACATGTCGGCGGCCGCCTGCATCCTCGCCAACCTTTCGATGGACCTCGGCCGCTCGCTTCAGTGGGATCACGCCAAGGGCGTCGTGGTCGGCGACGCGGAGGCGAACAAGCTGCTGCGCCGCCCCTATCGAGCGCCATGGGTGCACCCCGAGCCCGGCAGGGTCTAGAATTCCTGTGTTGTCTACGTGTCTGGGATGCTGTTTGAAGCCCATTTCGACAATCGGATGGTCTACAGTTGTAGAGGGACAGTGATGAACGTTCGATCGAAGGCGACATCAGCAGTTCTGTTCGGCGCGGCGCTGACGCTGTCGACGGCAGCTCTCGCGCAATCTGCTGCCAAGCCCGCGACATCGACACCGGCCCAGGCCAAGCCGGCGCCAGCCAGAACCGGCGGCCGCAACGCCTGCCAAGCAGAAGCCGGCCGCTGGCGAAGCCGGCGACGGCCAAGCCGGCGGCCTCGAGCGTTGCCCTGAGGAAGCCGGCGAAGCTCAAGGACGTCGCGCCGGCGACCTTCCGCGCGAACTTCGAGACGAGCGCCGGCGCGTTCGTCGTGGAGGTGACCCGCGCGTGGGCACCAAGAGGAGCCGACCGCTTCTACAACCTGGTCAAGTACGGCTACTTCGACGGCGACCGGTTCTTCCGGGTCGTGCCGAACTTCATGGTGCAGTTCGGCATCAACGGCGATCCGAAGCTCAACGCCGCGTGGAGCGATGCCGACATCACCGACGACCCGGTGACGCAGAGCAACAAGCGCGGGTTCATGACGTTTGCCAAGACAGGCGCGCCGAATACCCGCTCGACGCAGGTCTTCATCAATTTCAAAGACAACGCCGTTTCTCGACCCGCAGGCGTTCGCGCCGTTCGGTCAGGTCGTTTCCGGGATGGAGGTCGTCGACAAGATCAATGGCGAGTACGGCGAGAAGCCGAGTCAGAGCAGTCGCAGATTCAGTCGGATGGCAACGCGTTATCTGGCGAAGAGCTTTCCCGCGGCTCGACTACATCAATAAGGCGTCGATCGCGAAGCGGCGCCGCCACCGCCCCCACCGCCGCCGAAGAAGTGACGATCGCCGGAGCCGTCAGTACGTCGCCCGGCCGCCGCTGATATCGAACACGGCGCCGGTCGAGAACGAGCACTCCTCGGAAGAGAGCCAGCAGATCAGGGCCGCGACCTCGTCGAGCTCGAGAAAGCGGCCCATCGGAATCCGCGCCAGCATGTAGTCCACGTGCTCCTGCTTCATCTGGCTGAAGATCTCGGTCGTCGCCGCCGCCGGCGTGATGCAGTTGGCCACGATGTTCCGCGGCGCCAGCTCTTTCGCGAGCGACTTCGTCAGGCCGATCAGCCCGGCCTTCGACGCGCTGTAGTGCGACGCGTTCGGGTTCCCTTCCTTGCCGGCGATCGAGGCGACGTTGACGATGCGGCCGTAGCCGCGCGCGATCATGTGCGGAACGATCGCGCGGCAGGTGAGGAAGGCCCCGGTCAGGTTGACGTCGAGCACGCGGCGCCAGACGTCGGGATCGAGCTCCCACGTCGGGCCGTTGCCGCCGGTGATGCCGGCGTTGTTGACGAGCACGTCGATCCGGCCGTGGCGGGCGAGCGTGGCAGCGGTGCGCCGCCTGGACCGCGCCGGCGTCGCTCAGCTCGACGAGGTCGGCGCGTGACCGTCCCGAGCGCCGCCAGGCGCGGACCGCGCGCTCGGCGCGGTGCGGCGTCGACGTCCCACAGCACGACCGAGGCGCCCGAACGGAGGGCCCGTGCGGCGGCGGCATAGCCGATGCCGCGGGCCCCGCCCGTGATGACGGCGACGCGACCTGTCAGATCGAGTTGGTTCATCGGTCTCGGCTGAGTGGCTGGGCTCAGGCTCGGCCGGAATCTACACTCGAGGTTCTGAGCGATGATCTTCCTGGGCCTTGAGCCTGGGCCCTGAGACTACCGCCCGCGCTCGTACCGACCCGCGCCTGTTCGGCGGTAGAATTGTCAGGCCACTTCGCCTGTCTTCCTGCCGCCTGCGGAGAAGTCGGAAGCGACAAGACGACCAGTATTCGCTCAGTGAAAATCCTGATCGCCAACCGCGGCGAGATCGCCGTCCGGGTCATTCGCGCGTGCCGCGAGATGGGGCATCCCGACCGTCGCGGTCTATTCCGACTGCGATCGCACCGCGCGCCACGTGCGCGAGGCCGATCAGGCCTTCCACATCGGGCCCAACGAGGCCGCGCGCAGCTACCTCAACATTGACGCGATCCTCGACGTCGCGCGCCGATCCGGCGCCGACGCCGTCCATCCCGGCTACGGATTCCTGGCCGAGAACGCGGCGTTCGCCGCGCGCCTGCCGCGACGCCGGCCTGACGTTCATCGGCCCCTCTCCCGAGGCCATCGCGCTCATGGGCAGCAAGACCGCCGCGCGAGCCGCGGCCGTCCGCGCCGGCGTGCCAGTCGTCCCCGGCACCGGACGAGCCGTTCGCGCCGACCGCGCCTGACGACGAGATCGCGCGCAGCGCGGCCGAGCATCGGCTATCCGCTCGTCGTCAAGGCCGTCGCCGGCGGCGGCGGCAAGGGCATGCGCGTGGTCGCCGAGCCCAGCGGTCTGCTGGCGGCGATCCGCACCGCGCGGTCGGAGGCCGGCGCGGCGTTTGGCGACACGAGCGTCTACCTCGAGCGGCGGCTCGCGCGGCCGCGCCACATCGAGATCCAGCTGCTCGGCGATCACTTCGGCACCGTCGTGCCGTTTGTCGAGCGTGAGTGCTCGATTCAGCGGCGCCACCAGAAGGTCGTCGAGGAATCCCCGTCGATCTGTCGTCGAGCGAGGCGTTGCGCCAGAAGATGGCGGCTGCCGCGGCCGCCGTGGCCCGGGCGGTCGGATACACCAACGCGGGCACGATCGAGTTCCTGCTCGACGAGCCGGCGGGGACGGTCGTTCTATTTCCTCGAGATGAACACGCGGCTGCAGGTCGAGCATCCCGTGACCGAGATGGTGACGGGCGTGGATCTCGTGCATTGGCAGATCCGCATCGCGCGCGGCGAGCGGCTCGACGTCGATCCTGTCCGCGCGCTGACTCCGCGCGGCCACGCGATCGAGTGCCGCATCTATGCCGAGGATCCCGACCAGGGCTTCATGCCGGCGCCGGGAGCTCATCCGCGCGCTGCGTCCCGCCTCGGGCCCCGGCATTCGCGACGACGGCGGCGTGAGCGCGGGCTACACCGTGCCGGTGTACTACGACTCGCTGATCGCCAAGCTCGTCGCCTGGGGCGACTTCGCGCGACGGCGCGATCGCGCGGATGGCGCGCGCGCTGCGAAGAGTACCAGGTGCTCGGCATCCGCACGACGATTCCGTTCTTCGTGTGGCTGATGCGCCAGACCGAGTACCGCGATGGGCGTACGATACCACGTGGCTCGATCGGCTCATGGTTGAGCGGGCTGAGCGGCCGAGTCCCCGGGAACCAGCTTCAACGAGCTCGCCGAGGACGACACACGGCTCGTGGCGATGGCGGCAGCGATCGACGCGTACATTCGCGCGCGTGAGGGCGCCTCCGCCGCCGGACAAGGTGGCGGCCCGGCAGACGAGCCAGTGGCTGCGGGCCGCGCGGGTCGAGGCGCTGCGCGCGTGAATCTTCGAGATCGAGGTCGGCGGCGCCGCGCGCACCGTCACCGTCGAGCCTGAGGCCCGGGGCGCTATCGCGTCGTTGTCGACGGAGAGGCCCAGGCCCACGAGGTCCACGCCGAGCGAGCAGGGGAGTTCGGCTTGCTCCTCTGATCTGACCCGGCGACGCGTCGAACATCAGCCGCGAGGTGCAGATCGCGCCCGGCGCGGCGCGCGGCGAGTTCCTGGTGGCGCTCGGCGGCCGAACCGTGCCGGTGGTCGTGAACGGGCGCACGCGACGTCGCGGCGCGCCCGAGGAGGCGGGCGCGCGCGGGCTGCAGCCGGTCGTCGCGCCCGATGCCGGGGCGGGTCGTCCGCGTCCTGGTCAGCGCCGGGCGACGAGGTCGCTGCGCGTCAGGGCGTGGTCGTCGTCGAGGCGATGAAGATGGAGAACGAGCTGCGCGCGCCGAAGGCCGGCAGGGTCAGGGAAGTCGAACGTGACGCCCGGGACGCCGGTCGAGGCGGGGCGAGTGCTCGTGGTGATCGAGTAGAGCCGTGGAAGAGACGCAGGCACCGGAACAGCCGGAACCGTCGCAGCGAGCCCGCGGAGGCGCCGGCGCGAAAGCGCCGCCTCGCCGTGTCTGCTGCGCCTGCTGGCGGTCGTCGTGGCCGTGGTCGCCGCGATCGTGGCCACGGTCTTCACGGTCGATCTCGGCCCGAACCTGCGCGAGCTCGCCGAGCGCGAAGGCACGAAGTACATGGAGCGGCCCATGCACATCGGCCGTCTCTCGGCCAAGCTCACGCCGGGAGAGTTCGTCATCGAAGATCTGCTCATCGAGGGCCTGACGCCTCAGGATCGGCCGTTCCTCAAGGCAAAGAGGATTTTCGTGAAGCTGCCGTGGTGGACGGTCTTCAGCCGCAAGCTCGATCGTCGAGTCGGTCACGATGACCGACTGGGAGATGGTCGTCGAGGCGTGGGCCGGCGGCCGCCACAGTTTTCCCAAAGTCACGCCGAAGAACCCGCGGACCGGGCCGAGCCGCGTTCACGACCACGCTCCGGTCAGTGCTGGCGACGCGGGGCCAGTTCACCTACGACGATCACGGAACGCCCTGGAGCACGGTTGCCCGCAACCTGACCGTCGAGCTCTATCGCAGTGATGCGACGAACGACTATCGCGGCCGCACGCACGATTCTCGAACGGCACGGTCCAGATTCAGTCCTATCAGCCGTTCCGCATGGATATGCAGTCGCGGCTTCTCGCTCAGCAACGGCAAGGTCCATTTCGTTCAGCATGGACCTCCTCAGCGATGGCGCACGAACGGCCGTAACCGGCGACGTCGATCTCGGCCGCTGGCCCGAGCAGCTCTATCAGCTCCGGTCGCGGATCGACTTTCCAACGCAGAAAGACATCTTCTTTCACGGGCAGAAGTTCGACGCCTCGGGCGTCGGCGACTTCACCGGCACGTTTCACCTCTTCAAGGGCGGACGCGAGCTGAAAGGCTCGTTTGTCAGCCCGCTGGCTGGCGTCAACGACTGGCGGTTCCCGAACCTGCGTGGATCGGTGCTGTGGCTGCCCGACCGGCTCGAGATCACCAACGCGACAAGCGAGCTGTACGGCGGCACCGCGCGGTTCGACTACCGAATGGCGCCGTTCGGCAAGCCGACTCCCGCGCGCGCGACCTGGGACGTGCAGTATCAGCGACGTCGACCTCGAAACGCTCTCGGACTTTCTCGAAACCGAGGGGCTGCGGCTCGCGGGCCGGGCCTCGGGCCGGAATCGTCTCGAATGGCCGCTCGGGAAGTGGGCGGTGAAGACGGGGCAGGGCGAGGTGACTGTCGAGCCCGCCTTCGGACATGCGCCCGATGACGCGCGAACTGCCTGCGCGATCTCGTGGCGGAGATCGAACGCGCTCGCCGGACGAAGCCGGGCCCTTCAACCCGCAGTTGTCGCTCGGTCACCTCCCGATCGCAGGGCATCTCGTCTATTCGCTCGACCCGCAGTGGATTCGGCTGCAGAAGAGTTGGACGGCGACCAGCCGCACGTATGTGGAGTTCGAGGGGCAGACCGCCTTCGGCGAGCAGTCGCGCATCCCGTTTCACGTGACCAGCCTGGACTGGCAGGAAAGCGATCGCGTGCTCGCGGGCATCATGACGGCGTTCGGGTCCCGGACGGGCGCCGTGCAGATGGGAGGCTACGGCGAGTTCGACGGCGTCCTGCTCGAAGCGTTCAAGCGGCCGCGGATTCAAGGCACGCTCAAGGGCGAGCGGTTCAGGGCCTGGGATGTCGTCTGGGGCACCGGCCGCGCGGATCTCGCGATCGAGAACAGCTACGTCTTCGTGTCCAATGCCACGCTGACCGAGGGCGATTCGGAGATTCGCGCCGACGGGCAGTTCTCGCTCGGGTTCCCGCGCCGGGACGGCGGCGACGAGATCGATGCGCGCGTCAAGGTGACGCGCCGGCCGCTCACCGACCTGCGCCATGCCTTCAACCTCGACGACTATCCAGTCGAAGGCACCGTGTCTGGCGAGTACCAACTGTACGGCAAGTACCAGACGCCATTCGGCTTCGGCCGCCTCAACATCGAGAAGGGCACGGCGTACGGCGAGACCTTCGACGTGGCCACCTCGTCGCTTCGTTTCGAAGGCGCGGGCGTCCGCCTCGACAACATCGACATCAGGAAGAGCACGGGCGGCGTCACGGGTGCGGCCTATGTGGGATGGGACGGCACCTACTCGTTCAACGCGGACGCGGCCCGTATCCCGGTCGAGTCGCTCGTCAGCGTGTCCTTTCCGCGCGCGCCGCTGTCGGGACGCCTGCAGTTCACCGCGAGCGGCGCGGGAACGTTCGACGAGCCGCGCTACGACGTCAAGCGGCTGGCTGTCGACGACCTCTTCGCCGGCGACGAGGGCATCGGCCAGCTCGTCGGGAAACCTGAACATGCGTGGCGACCTGCTCACGCTCGATCTCGAGGTGTCCTCGCCGCGCCTCGTCGTCTCGGGCCTCGGGCGCATCGCGCTCACGCCCGAGATGGATGCCGAGCTCACGGTGCGGTTTCGCGAGACGTCGCTCGATCCCTACGTGCGGTTCTTCGAGCCCCGGCTCTCGCCGTTCACGACCGCGATCGTCGGCGGCACGATGCGGGTCGTCGGCGAGCTGGCCAACATGGATCAGCTCGTCATCGACACGCGCGTGGAGCAGCTCGACCTCAAGCTCTTCGACTATCGCGTGCGCAACGACGGCCCGATCGAACTGACGCTCGATCAGAACGTCCTCGAGATCGGCCGATTCCGGCTCGCCGGCGAGGGCACGCAGCTGCAGCTCGACGGCCGGCTGGGGCTGAAGGACCAGACGATCGACGTGCAGGCGACCGGCGACGCGAACCTCGGCATCCTGCAGGGGTTCTTCCGCGATCTGCGCAGCCGTGGCACGGCTGACCTCAAGGCGCAGCTGTCCGGTTCGTTCACCAAGCCTGTCTTTGCCGGCAGCGCCACGCTCAACGACGGGCGGCTCCGGCACTTCTCGCTGCCGCACTCGCTCGAGTCGATCAACGGACGGCTATCGTTCGACGCGAGCGGCATCCGCGTCGACGAGGTGACCGGGCGTCTGGGCGGGGGGAACGTCACCTTCGGCGGCCGCATCGGCCTCAACGGCTTCGCGCTCGGCGACCTGAGCCTCACGGCCACCGGCGAGCGCATGACGGTTCGCTATCCCGAAGGGTTCCGCTCGATCATCGACGCCGATCTCGGCCTGCAGGGGACGATGAGCGCGCTCGTGCTCAACGGGACCGTGGTCGTGCAGGACGGCGTCTGGTCCAAGCGCATCGAGACCAGCCCCGACCTCTTCAACCTGGCGGGCGCGTCGCCGGCCAGCCTCGGGTCGGGTGCGGCGGCGGCGGCGCCGTTGGTGCGGTTCGACGTCGCGATCATCGCGGCGTCCAGCCTGCACATCCAGAACAACGTCGCCAACATGGTGGCAAGCGCGGACTTGAGGCTGCAGGGCACCTATGAGCGCCCGCTCCTCTTTGGCCGCGCCGAGATCGAGCGCGGCGACGTGCTGTTCGAGGGCAACCGCTTCATTGTCACGCCGGGCGGCAGCATCGATTTCTTCAACCCGTCGCGGATCGAGCCCTTCTTCGACATCGAGGCCGAGACGCGCGTACGCCGTCCCGGCCAGCCGTACCGTCTGACGATCGGGTTGAGCGGTACGACCAGCCGGTTCAGCTACGCGCTCAACTCCGATCCTCCGCTGCCCGAGGTGGACATCATCTCGCTGCTGTTCGGTCAGAACGTCGATCTGCAGGACGCCGAGCTGCGGGCGCTGCGTTCGAACGCGGCGCAGCAGTCCGAAGAGGCGCTCTTGCGCGAAGGGATGGCCAGGCTGCTGGTCAGCCCGATCTCCACACCCGTCGGGCGCGCGCTCGGTCAGGCGTTCGGCGTCGACACCGTGCAGATCACCCCGTCGCTCGGCACCGAGACCGACACGCTGACGCCGTCGGCGCGTGTCGTCATCGGCAAGCGCATCTCGAACCGCGCCTACCTGACATTTGCCCGGGCGCTCGGCACGAGCAGCAGCGACCGCGATCAGGTCATCGTCCTCGAGTACGACCAGAACGAACGCCTGGGCTGGGTGTTCACGCAGCTTGGCGACAACACGTTCGCCCTCGACTTCCGCGTCCGGCACAGGTTCTGATGTACCGGCCCGACCCTCGAATAGTCCGACTCTTCGCCTTCTGCATCCTCGTATCGACCGTGCGGGTGCCGGCCGTGTGCGCCCAGTCCGTTGCGAGCCAGTACGCCGGCCGTCCGATCGAGGATGTCCGTGTGCTCGTCGAGAACAACCCGACGACGGAGGCGGGGCTCGTCGAATTGATTGAGGTGCGGACGGGCGAGGCATTGTCGCTTGCGGCGGTGCGCGAGTCGATCGCCCACGTCTACAGCCTCGGCCGCTTCCAGGACGTCCAGGTCGAGGCCGCTCCGGCGCCCGGCGGGGGAGTCGCCCTTCGCTTCAACCTCATCCCGTTCCACAGCATTCAGCGCATCGAGTTCAAGGGAACGCTGGGCTTGTCGCGCGGGATGCTGCGGGACACCGTCGTGGAGCGGTACGGCGCCTCGCCGGCCATCGGGCGCGTCGACGCGGCGGTCCGGACGCTCCAGCAGCTGTACGCGGACCATGGCTATCTGCGGGCGAAAGTCGAGGCGTCGACGGTGGCTCAGCACGCCCCGGAGCGGGCGCTGCTGACGTTCGACGTCGATGCCGGGCCGCGCGCCGTCATCGGGCAGGTGGCCATCGACCGCGACCCGCTCGTTTCGCGCCAGGAGTTCCTGCGCCAGCTGGGCGCCGCGCCCGGCGAAGTGTTTCTGCGGCCGCGCATCCAGGAGCGGCTAGACACCTACGTACGTCGCCTCAAGGAGCGACGATTCTTCGAGGCCGAGGGCTCGCTCCAGGCCGTGCCGTCAGAGGACGGCCGGACGGTTGACCTGGTGATCGGAATCACATCGGGTAAGCCGGTGACCGTACGGTTCGATTTTCAAGGGGGCGTGGCCATACCGGCGGATCGGCTCAAGGAGCTGGCGCCGCTCGAACGGGAAGGATCGGTCGACGAGGATCTGCTCGAGGATTCCGAGGCGCGAATCGAGAGTTTCCTTCGTCAGGAGGGCTACTGGAAGGCCGACGTCGGCGTCCGCCGGGAGGCGACGGACGCGGCGCTGACGATCGTCTTCATCGTGAACCGCGGGCGTCAGTATCGCGTCGCTGGTCCAACCGAGATCACCGGCGCGCAGACGTTGCCGCTCGGAGACTTGGCGGCGCTCGTTCCGCTCAAGCCGGGCGAGCTCTTCCTCGAGTCCCAGCTTGCCGCCGGCGTGAATGCGATTCTCGGCTTCTACCGGCAACGCGGATTTGCTGCCGTCGACGTCAAGTCGGGCGTCAACGAGACCGATCCGCCTAAACCCGGCGAGGGCGCGGGGGACGGCGCTGGACAGGGATTGGTACGGGCGGCGATCGTCATCGCCGAAGGATCTCGTTCGATCGTTGGCGAGGTCGGGATCACGGGAACCTCGGCCGTCCCGGGCGACGAGCTTCGCCCGCTCGTCAAAATCAATGCCGGCGATCCGTACTTCGAGCCGCGGATAGTCGAGACGCGCGACGCGCTAGTGCTCGAGTACCTCAACCGCGGCTTTGCCTCCGCCGTGGTGAACGTCGCCCTGAGCGCCAGCGCGGATCATACTCGGGTCGATCTCACGTTCACCATCCAGGAGGGCCCGCAGAGCATCGTCGACCACATCCTGATCGTCGGGAATGCGCACACGAAACCCGAAGTGATCCTTCGTGAGCTGCAGTTCAAGCCGGGGGAGCCGCTGGGCCTGCAGGACCAGTTCGAGAGCCGGCGCCGGCTGAGCGCGCTGGGGCTCTTCCGCCGCGTCCAGATCACTCCCTTGACGCATGGCGTGGGCAATGAACATGACGTCATCGTCACCGTCGAGGAAGCGCCGGCCACGTCCATTGGCTATGGCGGCGGTCTGGAGGCGTTTACCACGCTCCGCTCGACCGGGCCGGACGGACAGGCCGAGGAGCAGCTGGAGTTTGCGCCGCGCGGCTTCTTCGACATCGGGCGGCGGAATCTCTTCGGGGCCAACCGTTCGGTGAACCTCTACACGCGGGTCAGCCTCCGCCCGAAGGACGCGCCCGACAATCCCGCGGAGGACGGCACCGGCATCGAGCTCAGCGAGTATCGCGTCGTTGGAACGTATCGCCAACCGCGCTGGTTCGGCGCCAACGATTTGATCGTGAACGGCGTGGTCGAGCAGGGCGTGCGGACGACGTTCAACTTCAGGCGGAAGGGCGTCAACGTCGACGTCGTACGGCGGCTGACGCCGGCGCTGCGGGTCAGTGGACGCTACTCGCTCAGCTCGACGCGGACGTTCGACGAACGGTTGAGCGAAGAAGATCAGGCGACAATCGACCGGCTCTTTCCGCAGGTCCGCCTGTCGGGTTTCTCCGGCGCCGTCGCGCGCGACACGCGCGACGACCTGCTGGACCCCACGCGGGGCACGTTTCTCAGCGGGGAAGGCAGCCTGGCGGCGCGCGCTCTCGGCGGGCAGGTCGGGTTCGTCAAGACTTACGTGCAGGGCTTTACGTTCTATCGGCTCCCGGGGCGCCGGACGGTGGTCTTTGCGTCGCGCGCCGCGCTTGGACTCGCCAATGGATTCCCGAGTGAGGTGCAGCCGACCGATGCCGACGGGAACCCGCTTCCCGGACCGCCCGTCGTCGTGGACGATCTGCCGGCCAGCGAGCGATTCTTCGCCGGCGGCGACACGACGATTCGCGGCTTCGCCCTCGACAGGGTGGGTGCGCCGAACACGATCAGCCCCAACGGCTACCCGACCGGCGGCAACGCCGTCGTGCTGCTCAACGGCGAGTTGCGGTTCCCGGTCTGGCGCGACGTCGGTGCCGTGGTGTTCGCCGACGGCGGCAACGTGTTCCGGCGCGTGAACGAGTTCGATATCAGCGCACTGCGCGGCAGCTATGGCTTCGGCCTGCGCTACAAATCTCCGGTGGGACCGATTCGCATCGACCTCGGGTTCAAGCTGGATCGCCGCGTGATCGCCGGCGTGCTCGAGAAGCCGACGGCCGTCCATCTCAGTCTTGGACAGGCTTTCTGAGCCGCGGACAGCACAGAGCGGCACGAGCGACAGACGACACGGACACCATGGGCCGCGGACAACACCATCAACACGGATTCGGGCACGATGCTTAGAAACCGGCGGGAACGGGCGCCCGCCCCGCTTCGCGCGGTGATCCTCGCTGCCCTGGTGTCCGTGCTCCTGACGCCTGCCGGAGCGAGGCCGGGCGCGCAGATCATCGATCGGGTGCTGGCCGTGGTCGTCGGCGAGCCGCTTACGCTCTCGGACGTGACGGCGGCCATGCGCCTCGGGCTCGTCACGGAAGCCGCCGGGAACGTTGATCGGGTGCAGGCCGCGCTCAATGCGCTCATCGAGCGGCAGCTGCAGCTCATCGAAGTCAATCGCTACGTGCCCCCCGAACCGTCCGACGTGGAGATCGACGCGAGGCTCGCGCTGATTCGCGCACGTTTCGACAGCCAGGCTGCGCTCGAGAACGCCATGAAGGACACCGGCGTGACGCCCACGCTCCTCCGCGCGCGCGTGCGCGACGACCTGCGCATCGAGACCTATCTCCGCCAGCGCTTCGGTGGCTCCTACCAGCCTGGTGAGGAAGAGGTCAGTCGTTACTACCGGTCGCACGAATCGGAGTTCACCAGGAACGGCGTGCTGCGGCCGTACGAGGAGGTGCGTGAAGAGGCGCGGACGCGTCTCGTCGACGACCGCACGGCATCCCTGGTCCGCGACTGGATCGCGGGACTGCGGCGGCGCACCGACGTGACGATCCTGCCGAAATAATAGAGTGCCAGAGGGCGAGCGGGCCTGATGCCAGGGTCCTCGGTGGCGGCCAGTCTTCGCCCTGCCGCAGCGTCATTCAAAGTAATGTCGCGCGCCATCGCAGCGCCGCGCCTCCGCGGACTCTGGCACCCCTGGCCCCCCTCGCACCCTGGCCCTTTTATCGGAGCCGGAACACCCTGATTTCCGGGCCTGGATGCTCTGCGCTCGGCGTGAACCGCATCACTTCCTGGCTTTGCCCGAAGAGGCGCGTGTAGGCGGCAGAAAGTTCAGGGAAATCCTCAGGCCGGCTGAGAGCATCCCCGTACTTCTGGGACGAGGCGACGATGTAGTCGATGCCTGCATTGACGTAGTCCGCGTATTCGCCCGGCGCTCTGTTGTCGAGGACGAGCTGCGGAATGTTCCTCGCCTTGTACGTCTTGGATGGGAGCAGGAGCGCCTGGGTCTCGATGATAATCGATGCGCCCTTGGGGACGTCGGAACGAATCCAGGCATACGCCTGCGCGACCGTGCTGATGCGCGACATCGTCCGGACCGAGTCGATCGACTGCCACGCGGGTGGCAGCAGGGCCGCGGCGGTGATCGCGGCGATGATCGCCGTGCGCGGGGCGCGCGGGATGTCGAAGCGGCGCAGCAGGCTCACCCCGGAGACCGCACCCGCGGCGGCGAGCACGCACACGAAGGGCAGCAGCGGCAGCAGGTACCGTCCGAACACCAGCGTCTGGCCGGACAGGAAGTAGTAGAAGAGGAGCGGAAACGCGATCGTGACCGTCCATCGGACGCGTCCAGGTCCGCGGATGGCACGGACGGCTCCCAGGCCGAGCCCGGTCAGGACGAGGAGGAAGGCCGGCCAGGCCATGCTGCGCGACAGGTGCTTGTAGTAGGTGAGCCACGCGGGCTCCGCCAGACGCTTGGGCGCGTAGTAGCCGGCCAGGTGCGCGTAGCCGTTGAGGAACGCTGGCAGATCCAGGATCGTGTACGGAGCGGCGACGAGAAATGCGGCTGCGGCTCCGCCGAGGACGGCGAGCGAGGCGACGAGCCGCGACGGCTTGGTGCCGAGCGTCATCCAGACCGCGATGAGCGGGACGACGAGGACGAGACCGCCCGGTGTATTTGGTGGCCGCGGCCAACCCCGCGGCGGCGCCGGCCCAGGCGAACGCGGCGGCGCGCTCCTGTTCGTGCGCGCCGAGCGTCAGCAGCAGCGTGAGCGTGACGAAGAACGTGACGGGCACGTCGGTCAGCACGAAGTGTGATTCACGCACGTGGAGCGGCATCACGGCCATCAGCCCCGCCGCGAGCGCGGCGTGACGCGCGCCCCATCGCATGCCGATGCGGTACACGAGCAGCACCGTCAGCGTGCCGAGAAGCGCGGTGACGGCGCGTCCCCAGAGGTAGAAGTCCGACGTCTCGACCTGGTCGAGCGCGGTCCACTCACCGATCGTGGCGCCCGCCAGGAAGCGGAGGACGGCCACACCGAGCTGGACGTAGAAGTAGAGGCCGGGGTAGTCGAAGAAGTGCGGGTTGAAATCGCCGGTCCGCATCATCTGGACGACGCGGGACATGATTTCCGGTTCGTCGACGCCGATGTTGAAGGGGATGCCCGCACCGATCGCGACGAAGCGCAGGAGGGCGGCCGGCGCGAGGATGACCGCCAGCACGAAGGCCGACGGGCGCATGTCGCTGGCTTCCCGCCACTCGCGTTCGACCACAGATGCTCTCAGGAAAATGAACGTCGGATAGAATGCGTGCGGCCAAACCTTAGCACAATATGGATCGTCTGCTCGAAGCCACTTACAGGGTCGAGCAGCAGCATTTCTGGTGGAAGGGCCTGCGCAGCTTTGCGCGGCCGCTCGTGGCAGACGCGCTCGCGGCGCGGCCGAACCCACGCATTCTGGACTGCGGCTGCGGGACCGGGGCCAACCTCGTCATGCTCGGCGAGTTCGGCCACGCGTCGGGCTTCGACGTGTCGTTCCGCGGCCTGGAGTTCGCCCATCGGTATGGACAGCGCCGTGTGGCGCAGGCCCGGATTGCCGAGGTGCCGTTCGGGGACGCGTCCTTCGATCTGGTCACCGCCTTCGACGTCCTCTACAGCCTGAGCGAGGAGGACGAAGCGGCGGCGCTCGCGGAAATCCTTCGCGTGCTCAAGCCGGGGGGCACGCTCATCGTCAACGTCGCGGCGCTCGGGATCCTCCGCGGCAACCACGCGCTGTTCGGTGCCGAGGTGCGGCGGTCGACGCGGCGTCGCCTGCGCGGGCTGCTCACGGGCGCGGGGTTCACCGTGACGCGCCTGACCTACTCGAACGCTCTGCTGTTTCCGCTGATGCTCACCGTGCGCACCGGGCAACGGCTGATGGGGCTCGCGACCCCGGAAGAGGCCGGCACGGACGTCGTCCTGCCGCCGGCTCCCCTGAACGCGCTGTTGACTCTGCTACTGCGCGTCGAGGCCCGCGCCCTGCGCATCGTTGACATGCCGATCGGCAGCTCGCTGCTCTGCGTCGCCCGCAAGGATCTGAGCGAGCTGCGCGGCGCTCGCCTCCGCCATGCGGATGGCGCGCCGCGTGAGCACCCGCAACGCCACGGCGAAGGTCACCCCGGCGAGCGCCAGGGCCCCGACGCTTGGCCCGATGAGAAACGGCCAGAAGAACGCGTCGAGCAGATCCCGCGCGTGTCCCCAGAAGGCGGCCTGGTAGAACGGCACGGAGACGATCCGCCGCAGCCGCTCGCTGAGGTCCACGGGGGACGAGGTGCCGAGCAGCGCCGCCGCGCCCGCCGTGGTCAGCGCGTACCACGGCACCATGATCCACGGCACGTTCGCGCAGAGCCCGATGAGCACCGCGACACGGCTCAAGCGGAAGGCGAGGGCCGCGCCGAACCCGATCAGGACCTGCAGCCCGAGGAGGGGGGAGAAACTGAGGCCGACGCCAATGGCCAGCGCGGTCGCCGTCCGCCGCGGCGTGCTGTCGACGGCCGCGAGATCCTCGAACGAGCGGCGCAGGCGGGACCAGCATCGGATCAACTATACCTGCGCCGTTCGCCGCGCCGCACAGAGGGCTTGACAGACGTCTCCGCAGGTGTTATTTTTATCGCATGTAGTGTTATACAAATAACACTGCGCGGCACGACGACACGACGGTTCGAGTCCGGTGACATGTGACACAGAAGCTGCAGACCACGCTGACCCGCCGCGAGCGGCAGATCATGGACATCCTCTACCGCCGGGGCCGGGCCACCGGCGTCGAGGTCATGGAGGAGCTGCCGGGCAACCCCAGCTATTCCACCGTCCGCACCCAGCTCCGCGTCCTCGAGAAGAAGGGCCACGTCCGCCACGAGGAGCAGGGCCTCAAGTTCATCTATCTGCCGGCGGTGCCCCGGCGGGCCGCGCGCAAGTCGGCCTTGCGGCACCTCGTCGACACGTTCTTCGACGGTTCGGTCGAGAAAGTCGTGGGCGCGCTGCTCGGCGGCGAAGGCGCGCGCGTCACCGAGGACGAGCTCGAGCGGATAGCCGAGCAGGTGGCCAGGGCCCGAACAGCCAAGCAGGGAGAATCCAGATGACCTTTCTCATTGGCAGCACCCTGAAGGTCTCGATCGTCATCCTGGCCGGCCTGGCAGTGGCGACGCTGCTGCGCCGGCGCTCCGCCGCGGCGCGTCATTGGGTGATCGCGGCTTCGCTCCTCTGCGCGATGGCGGTGCCGGCACTGGAGCTGGTCGTGCCGGCGTGGGAGATACGTCTCGCTCGTGCCACGCCGGTGGCGGCGGTTCGCGTACCGTCTGTTACGGAAGCGGCCGCTGACGCCGGTGCTCCTGGGGCGGTTCGTGAACCCCTGCTCGCCGAGACCGCCACGGCGTCAGCGCCGGTCGCGCCGAGCACCGATATCTCCCTTGTCGTGACGCCGGCGTGGATGTTGGGCGCCGGGCTGAGCCTACTGATTCTCGCCGTGGGTTTGACACGCCTCACCTGGCTCGCCTCGCACGCGCGTCCGGTCGAGCCAGGAATGTGGACGCGCCTGGCCGACGAGATCGGCCGCGAGCTGTCGCTCAGCCGCCCGGTGCAGCTGCTGCAGAGCGAACATCCGTCGCTGCTGGTGACCTGGGGACTCTGGCGGCCGAAGGTCATCCTGCCACGCGCCTCGCAGTCGTGGACCGAGGACCGGGCCGCCATCGTCTTACGCCACGAGCTCGCGCACATCCACCGCGGCGACTGGGTCGTCCAGATCGCGGGCGAGCTCCTGCGGACCGCCTACTGGTTCAACCCGCTCGTGTGGATCGCGTGTGCCCGCCTCCGTCAGGAAAGCGAGCAGGCGTGCGACGACGAAGTGCTGACGAGCGGCATTGCCGGACCTGACTACGCCACCCACCTCGTGGAGCTGGCGCGGTTGCTCAAGGCCGAGTCCGCGCCGCGTCTTCCCGCACCAGCCATCGCCCGTTCGTCAAGCCTCGAAAGGAGAATCCGCGCCATGTTGGACGCTCGACTCACACGCACACCCGCCACGCGCCTCGGCCGCTTCATGACGGCTGCTGCGCTGCTCACATTCACGGTCGCGCTTGCGGCGGCACAAACCGGTCCCGTCACGCTTTCGGGTTCGGTGTTCGACCCGACCGGTGCGCCCGTTCCCGGCGCGAAGGTTGTCCTGACCAACACTCGAAGCCAGGCGAAGTTCGAGGTCACGAGCACCGACGCCGGCCAGTTCGAGTTCGTGCCCTTGCCGGCCGATATCTATGCGCTCGCGGCGACGCTGCCCGGGTTCCAGAAAGCCGAGGACAGCGTCACGCTGACCGGCAAGACCGTGAAGCGCAATGTGACTCTCACCCTCGGCGAGCTGCAGGAAACGATAACTGTGCGCGGCTCCAAGGCAACGCAGCCTGAGCGAGGCAACGACGTGCCTGCCAAGCGGTACAGCCGTGCGGGCTTTCAGAAGGCTCTCGAGAGCTGCACACCATCGTCGACCGGCGGGCGCGTCAGGCCTCCAAGCAAAATCAAGGATGTGAAGCCCATCTACCCGTCGAGCCTGGTCGACGCCCAGATTGCAGGCAAAGTGCTGATGAAAGCGACGATTGCCGTCGATGGCACAGTTCGCGACGTGCAGGTCGTCAAATCGGTCCAGCCCGATCTCGACAGTGCGGCGGTCGAGGCGGTGCGCCAGTGGCTGTTCGACGGGACGCTGCTCAACTGCGCCCCGGTGGAAGTGACGATGAACGTCTCGGTCGATTTCGGCGTTCAGTAAGCTTGCCGAGCACTCGGGGACGGGCTACGCCAGAAGCTCCTTGTAGAGCGCCATGGTCGCCCGTCCCGCCGCATCCCACGAGAACTCCTTCTCGACGATCCTCCGTCCGGCGAGCCCGAACGCTGCGAGCCGTTCGGGCTCGCCGAGCGCGCCGCCGATCGCCCCTGCAAGCGCCGATGGATCCCCGGGTTCGACGAGCCACCCGTTCACACCGGGCTTCACCTTGTCCGGGAGGCCGCCGGCGTTTGTCGCGACGACGGCGCGGCGGTGCGCCATGGCCTCGAGCGTGACGAGCGAGCTGCCTTCGTAGACCGTCGGGTGGACGAAGAGCGTCGCCGCCTCGTACCACGCGTGCAGGTCCTTGTCCTCGGCGCGGCCGACGAGCATCGCGGCGCTGCCAAGACCTGCTTCCCTGATCGCCTCTTCGAGCCGGCCGCGGAACGGACCATCGCCAATCACGATCCAGCGCCATCGTCCCCCATGCAGACGACCGCCGTGCGCGGCAAGCGCGCCGAGGGCAGCGGCCAGATGGTGAAAGCCCTTGTTCTCCTCGAGCCGCCCCACGCTGAGCAGCACGACATCGTCACGCCCGATGCCGGCGGCGAGCCGCACGCGTGCGGCATCGGCATGGCTCGCGAGACGGTCGAGCCAGTGGAGATCGAGCGCGTTCGGAATGACGCGGACGCGTTCCGCGGGCACCTCGAGATGATGGCGGACGACGGGTTCGAGCGCGCGGTCGGTGGCGATGATCCGATCGGCCGCCTGGGCGCAGGCGAGGACGGCGCGCCGCAGCGGCAGGTACCCCGCGCGTTTGAGTCTCGCGCGGCGCGGGCTGGTGGCGCCGAATTCCTCGAGTCCCTGCGGATTGAGCACGAGCGGCGCGACGCTCGTCGCGCGCCGCCGGGCATATCCGAGCACGCTCGCGCCGAGCCCGTGGACGATGTCGATCTTGCCGTCGCGGACGAGCTCCCAGGCCAGTCGCCCCGCGCGCAATCCAAACAGCGGGTACGCCGTGCTGCGATCGATCACCGTCGTGCCGCGTCTGCCCGCGAGCGGGAACGTCCGATAGGGGACCGTCAGGAGAGTGATCTGCGGGTGGATCGAATCCGCGCCCTGACGCGCCTTCGGCGGGCGCGTGATGAGCGTCGTTTCGACTCCCGCGTCGGCGAGGTAGCGCACGAGATCGTACACGTGCCGCTCGAGGCCGCCGAGGCCATGCAAGGGGAACACGGATCTGGCGACGACGGCTACGCGTAGCGCGGGTTTCATGGGCGGTATCGCTGATCTTATCAACGGGACGCGGATCGCGGATCGATCATCGGGACGCGGATCTCGCGGATCTTCAACGGGACGCGGATCTCGCGGATTCTCATCAAAACGGGACCGCTGATTGCGCGGGTATTGCGGGTTTCATTCACGGGATGCGACGGGGATAGGAATCATGTCAGGACGTGGAGTCACACGTGCCGTTGATGTGATCGGTTGGATCCGCGCAATCCGCGTGATCCGCGTCCCGTTGGAACGTCTGATCCGCGTGATCCGCGTCCCGTTTGGCGCTGATCATCTGCGCAATCCGCGTCCAGTTTGCAACAATCAGCGAAATCCGCGCTTCAGATCGAGGTACAGCGATTCGATCTTCGGCACAACCGCACCAGCGTCGAAGGTTTGTTCGGCGTAGCGACCAGCCGCCTCGCCCAGCTGGCGTCGCAACGATTCGTCGCCGGCCAGGCGCCGCACGTCGTCTGCCAACGCTTCGGGGCTCGCCGAGAGCAGGCCGGTCTCCCCGTGCTTCACGATGTCCGGCGTTCCGCCTGTGTTCATCGCGGCAATGGGCACGCCAAGGGCGCTCGCCTCGAGCAGCACGCGGCTGAGCGACTCGGGGCCGCGGGAGGTGAAGATGAGCAGCGATGCATGCGCGAGCCAGGCGGTCGCCTGCGTCTGATCGACCCATCCCACGAGCCGCACGTCGCGCTTGGTGCGTCTGACCTCCGCCTCGACAGCGCCGCGATCGGGTCCATCGCCGACGACCACGAGCGGCCAGTCGAGGCCCGCGCGCTCGACGACGTCGACCAGGTGCGAGGTGCCTTTGTTTGGCGCGAGCTTGCCGAGGTAGAGCGCGTATGGACCGTCGACGAGCGGCGACGTCGACCGGGCCTTTGACCGGAGGCGCGCGACGTCCACCGCGTTGGGAATGATCTCGAGCCGCGTCGCGGCGAGCTCAGGTGCGCGGGCGCGGAGATCGGCGCCGATTGTCGTGCTGACTGCGATGATGGCGTCCGCGGCGGCCAGGCCCGAGCGCTTCCGCAGGAGGTTGGCGCGCATGTAGGGAATCATCGGCAGCGCCAGCGGCCAGGCCGCGCCGGCGTGGGGCCGTACGCAGCGCGTCATCATGCCCGCCGAGCATTCCGGACAGAGCGACAGGCCCTCGCGTGTGTGAATCAAGTCGGACCAGTAACACACGGGCCAGTAGTCGCGAACGGTGCAGACGGCAGGGCGGCCTTGTCGGCGCGCGGCCGCTATCGCCGGCAGGCACGTCAATACGTGCTGGCCATGCACGAGATCGATGCGTTCTCCCTCGACGAGCTTCGCGAGGGCGTGTGCCAGAGCCGGATAGAGGCGCTCGTTCTTGAAGTAGTTCCTGACGAACGGCAGCGAGGGCGCGGGAAATCCGAACTCGACAACGTGAAGCCCGTCGTAGTCGCGTTCGCGGCTCCCGGCTCTCGTGCCCGGCCTCGGTTGCGCCACGACCACGTCGTGCCCCAGCGCGCGCAGGCCGCGCGCCAGCTCGTAGGTGCTCCAGCCGCTGCCGCCGCACATGGGTGGGAACGAATCGGTGGCGAGGAGGACGCGCATCTCAGGAAAGTTTGAAGTCTGACGCGTGAAGTCTGAAGTGGAAAGTTGGGAAGTGTGAAGTGGGAAGTAAGTTGGAAGTAGGAAGAGGAGTTGATGAGACCTCAGAGTGCTTTCATTGCTGTATCCAGTGCAACGCAGTGCGCCTTCCAACTGTACTCCCTGACGGCTCGTTCCCGGGCAGCCCGGCCGAGCGTTCTTCGGAGCGACGGGTCGGTCAGTGACTCCAGCGCCTTGGCCAGGGCTCCGGGCTGCGCGGGGTCGTACAGGAGGCCCTCGCGGCCGTTGGCCACAAGTGACGGTATCCGATCGACGGCCGGTGCGACGACGGGGAGACCTGCGGCCATGTACTCGAAGACCTTGAGCGGGGACCAGTAGAACCCGAGCGACAGCGGCCGGTGGGCGCCGATCTCGAACGGAGCGACGCCGATGTCGGCCGCGGCCAGGCACGCGGGCATGTCCGAGTGCGGCACGGCGCCGGTGATGACGACGTTCGGAAGATCGGCGGCTTCGTCCTGCACGGCCGGCAGTTCCGGGCCGTCGCCTACGAGCACTGCGCCGACGTCCGAGCGGCCTCGGGAGTGGAGCTCGCGCATCGCGCGCACGAGGGTCACGGCGCCGTGCCAGCGCCTGAACGCGCCCGCGAAGATCGCGACGGTCGTCGCCGGCCGTTCGAACGGCGGGGCGCCAGGAGCGTCCGGGTGGAAGCGGTCCGTATCGGCGCCCCACTCGAGCCGCACGATCTTCCGCGACGGGGTGTCCCTGGGGAGGATCGCGGCGCTCGGCGTCACGATGAGGTCCGCGCGCGCGCATAAGTTCTCGCGCCACCGGCGCATGGGCTCGACGATGAGCGCCCGGTCGATGCGCCCCTTCGTCGACCCCGCGTGATCGATGACCGGCGCGTTCACCTCGAGCACCGTTCTGGCGCCGGCCGCGGACGCCGCCAGCATGCCTTCGCCGCCGAAGTTGTAGTAGCGCTCCATGACGACCGCCGGTTGGAGCCTGGCGACGATGCGCCGGACCTCGCCGCTGCGCATCCACCGCAGTTGCTTCGCGCCAAACGGCGGCGCCATCGGAATCCAGTGAACCGGGTTCGAGCTGGGGTCGGAGGGAAACGCCTCGTCGCCCGGTGCGACGAGCACGTGGACCTCGTGCCCGAGGGCGGCGAGTCCTTCGGCCACCGCGGTGACATGAACCGATCCGCCCGTCGTGCCGGGGACGGTCTGGTCGATGGCGCAGTAGAGAATTCTCACGGCCCTGAGCCGCTTTCCTTTTCCAGCAGCGCGAAAAATGGCCCCGACGTGATGCGGCCGAAGAGCAGCAGGTCGAGCTTCATCGCGAACGACAGTGCGCGCAGCACGCCGTAGGTTGCCGGGCTTCTCGCGATCTGTTCCTTCGCTGCCGATCGCGCTTCGCGGATGGCCTGTGCGTCCACGTCGGCGGGGCGGACGGACGGGTCGATTCGGCGGGCGGCGCGCTTCGCCATCGCGCGCTCGGCCATGCGCATGAGGATGTTCTCCACGAAGCCGCCGACGATCGGTGTGTAGAACGTGATGCGGGCGATGCGGAAGCCCGACGCGCGCGCGACGCGCTCGAGGTCGGGCACGTCGGTGAGCGGGTTGAGGTGATCGGACTTGCGCAGCCGTTCCTGACGCATGTCGATCAGCCCGAGCCGTTCGAGCCCGCGAGCGAGGCGGTTGATCCAGCGCAGGCCCGCAGCCACGCGGGCGTTCTTGCGGACGTGGGTGTAGACGAACATGGTGCCTCCGGCCGCGAGCACGCGGTTGGCCTCGGTCAGCATCCCACCGAGCGCGTCTGGCGACAGGTGCTCCAGCACGTCGAGCGACCAGGCTTTGGTGAAGGTGCCGTCGGCAAACGGCAGACGCCGCAGGTCGCCGAGCAGGAGAGGCACGCCACGCCTCGCATCCCCGGAGAAGAACGGACTGATGTCGATACCGACCGCTTCCGCCCCGAGGTCGCGGTTCCAGAGCAGCGTGCGACCGCTGCCGCAGCCGAGATCGACCACGAGGTCACCGGGCCCGGGCCGGAGAAAGTCCCGCAGCATGTCGTTGCGAATCTTCGAGCCGAGGAGCGGTGGCGACACCCGCTCGTGCCGCGCGTCGGCGTGGAGCGCTTCGTCCAGGTACTTGGTCTGCTCCGCGAACTGGTCCGCCGGCCGCAAATCCACGTACTCGCCACCGGGTGCACGGTACGTGCGTGCGCACGTCTGGCACCTCAGGCCGTCGACGGAGTCGACACTGCGAACGATCCTGCCGCGGCAGTCCGGGCAGCGCACGAGGGCAATCAGTCGATCGGAGATCATCGTCTCGCAGCGATCACGTTGGTGAAGAGCGCCTCGAGCCGTTCGGCGCGCCGGTCCCAACTGTACTCCGCGACAGCAGTGCGCGCCCCGCCGCCGAGCCGGCTGCGAAGCGCGGGGTCGTGTGCCAGGCGCCGGATGCCCGCAGCGAGCGCTTCGGGATCGCCGGGCGTGACGAGGAGCGCCGTGATCTCGTCAGTCAGCACCTCGCGGATCGCCGGCAGGCTCGAGGCGACGATGGCTTTGCCGGCGGCCATGTACTCGAACAGCTTGAGCGGCGAGGTCGAGTGGGTCGAGATGGCCGACGCGGGGTTGGGGAGGGCCAGGACGTCAGCCATGGCGAGCCGGCCGGCAACGGCTGATGGGAGCAGATGGCCGGCGAACGTCACCCGGCTCTCGATGCCCAGGCCAGTCGCAAGCGCGCGCAGCCGCGCGAGGTCCGTTTCCTCCTCGTGGCCGCCAATGACGAGGCCCTGCACGGCCGGCACCCGCGCGATTGCTTCGAGCAGGACGTCCACGCCCTTCCATGGATAGAGGTGACCGGCGTAGGCGACGGTCAAGGGTGCTAGGGTGCCAGGGGGCCCGGTGCCAGGGAAGGGTGCCAGGGTGCCAGGGTGCCCGGTGCCACTCGGTACGATCCGCGTGCCGTCGGGGACGACCGCGAGGTGTGCGCGAGCGCCAAGCCGCGACGTGAGCGCTGCCGCCAGGCCGTTCGTGATGGTGACGTAGCCGTCGGCGTGACGCCAGACGTAGGATTCGCGCTTCGCGAGACGAGCGAGCTTCGAAGGCGTCGGCGGAATCGCGGTCGAGACGAGATCGGGCAGCGCTGCCGAGACCTCCGGCGAGTAGCCGTGGGACTCGTAGACGAGCGGCGGACGTGCCGGCAGAGGCGACGGCAGCCGCAAGAGCCGCGACGGCAGTCGCAAGAGCCGCGACGGCAGTGCGCAAGAGCAACGACGCGACCGCCAGATCCCGCGTCATCACGACATCCGCGCGGCTCGCGCCGGCCACGCGTCCTGCGGCACCCGCGAGATATGCGAGGCGCCTCGCCAGGTGAGGCCCGGTCACGCGCGCCCGCTCAATGACCAGGCGGTCCATTCTGGGAAGACCGTAGTACTCGAACGGATCGCGCGACGGCGTGTGCGTGTCCGGCCTCACCACGAGATGCACCTCGTGGCCGCGCCCCGCCAGCGCATGACACGTCTCCATCGACTGGATGCCGTTCGCCCGCTCGAGGGGAAACCGGATGTCGGCGAAGTAGAGGATCCTCACGAGTGGCGAGACCCGATGCAAGGGTGAACGTGCCGACGGCTGCTCCGCAGGCACGATGCGCGTTCATCGCGAAGGGCCGTGGGCTCGTGCATCCGCTAATCCTGCCTCTGACGATAGAAGGAATCCCGCTCGATGAAATACCGGTAGGCGAGGTTCGGCAGCCGCTGCGGCAGCGTCACGAACGCATCGTACGCATTCTTCCTCAACTCGAGGCGCTGTCGATTCATGAGGCCGGTTCCGAACTCCGCGATGAGCGCCACGTTCCACCAGACGCCCACGACGAGCGCGGTGCCGAGTGCCGGCCGCCAGGCGCCCCGGGGCACGGCGGCAATCAGCGCGGCCAGACCGATCGTGAGCAGGATCGTGAGCGCGACGAACCGGCGCTGGCCGAAGGCTCCAGCGACCGTCCACGACTCGACGCTGCCGCTCACGTAGATCTGGAGCACGACCATCAGGAGCGCGCACCAGCCGATGCGCCGGACGTGCGCCGGTCCGCGCACGGCAAGGACGACGAGCCCCGCGATCGCCAGCGCCGCGACCGGTGTCCACAGGAAGAACCCGTGCTCCGGCGACGCCAGGACCTCGAGCGCATGGGGCGCCTGCCAGTTCATCTTCCGCATGACGAGCGTCGAGGGTCCAAAGCGCCCGTTGAGCGCCTTGTAGGCGAGGAGTTGCGGGAGCAGGCCAACCGCAAAGGCGAAGCACCCAGCTGCGGCCGCATTTATCAATGCTCGCGGGGCCCCACTTCGTTTAGTGCGCTTGGGGCCCCACCCCCAAGCGCGGCCACTCGCGCTTCGCGCTCGCGGCGGCTCAGGGCTGTCGCTCGCTCTCGCGCGGCGACTTCGCGCCGCGCTCGGGCCGCGGGCGCTGCCGAGACCGCTTCCGGCTTCCTCGAACGGCAACTCGGCACGGCCATTTCTGAAGCCTGTCACGACAAAATCCACCGCCGGCCCCAGGGCCAGGAACACGTCCTGCTCGCGCACCATGGCCATCAACGCTCCGGACAGGCCGAGCGCGACGGCGCCGCCCACGCTCCAGCGCTCGCGCACCTTCAGCCAGATCGTGACGAACAGCGCGACGGCGAACGCCGAGCATGCGTGCGAGTAGGGCGGCGAGACGTACATGTAGAAGAGCAGCGGCGTGCCGAGCCAGACGACGAGGCCGGCAGCGAGTCCCGGACCCGCGAGGCGGCGCGCCGCCGCTATCGAAAGGAGGATCGCGACGAAACCGTAGCAGGCCGAGCCGAACGCGACAGCCGCCACATAGGGACGCGAGAACCCGTCGGCGGTTCCGCCCGTGACCCGCGACCGCCAGATCAGCGACCGCGTAGAACGGGCTCCAGAGGAGCGCACTGCCGATCGTGGCGAAGCTCGGCCGCCGACCGGCTTCGGTCTGCTGCTCCAGGAACGTCGCGTGGAAGCCCTCTCCGCGGCCGATGTTCAGATCGTAGAAGTGCTGGTACTCGTTCTCGAACGAGACGTCATGGTCGAACCAGAGCGAGCGCAGGTAGGAGAAGTACTGAATCTCGTCGGACGCGTAGATCCGCGGGGTGACGGCGGGCAGCGAGAGCACGAACGCCGCGACGAGCACGGCCAGCTCCCGTCGCGACAGCGCCAGCACTCGTGAGAGGGTGTCGATGAAATGTCTCGAGTTCTCGGGCACTATTTCGGAATTCACACGTCGCAGGCGCCGCGCTCGGGCCGCAGGCGCTCTCAGGCACCGAAGACCAGGACACTACCGCAGCGCAATGAACTTGACGAGCTGCGCCAGGTTGAAGCCCGCATGGCTGACCATCGGTGCGATGATGCTGCTCCGCATCAGATAGATCGTACCCCAGATGGCGCCGAGCGTTCCGACCGTCAGCGTGGCGTCCCACCCCTGGTCGACGTGTCCCAGCCCGAAGAGCGCGCTGTGCACGATGACGCCCACGACTCCGCCACCCAGGTACTGGCTGAACCGGTGGAGGATGAAGCCGCGCTGAATCTCTTCGCGGACTCCTCCGGCGATCATCGCCACGATCCCGAACATCGCCGCGTCCCGGGGATTCTGCATCAGGTCCTCCATCGGGTTCCGCTGCACGTTGTGGAGTTGCGGCGCGAACGTGATGAGGACGGCCAGCACCAGGAGCGCCAGCAGGAACACGATCGGGAGGAGCGTGATCCCCGCGAACACCTCCCGCCACACGGGTCGGTGCCCAAGGAGCACGTCCCGTGCGCGCTCGCGGTGCCCCCTCAGGAACAGCAGCACGAGGCCGATCACGAGTGCGGTGTCGAGAAGCGACAGCGTGGCGACGAAGAGCGGGGACCAGCCGCCTTCAGCCGTCTGGAGTCGCATGCCGAAGCCGCTCATCATGGCCAGGATGACCAGCTGGGTCGGAAACCCAGAGCAGAGGACCACTTCCACGAGCGCGCCGAAGCGATCGGCGGGCAGAATCCGAGGGGGAGCCTCGGCTGCCGCCGACACCGGGTCGAACATACCCTCCGACTGTACAGGAGGGCGAACGTCAAAGACGGACTTGCACCCGTGAAAAGTGACAGTGTAAAACTTACTCCAGGATGGTACACTCCCCGGTGCACCCGATGGACAAAGCAATGACGATGGAAGAAAACCGCAATCGCGACCGAGAACCCGGGAGAACGGGTCCTCATCGTCGAGGACGACCCGTCCACGAGGACCGGCCTGGCGGAGCTGGTACAGGCCTGGGGCTTTCAGACCGACGAAGCGTCCGACGGTGAGGAAGGCTTCCGCAAGGTGACCAGCTTCCGGCCGGCCATCATCGTGAGCGACCTCGTGATGCCCCGGATGGGCGGCCACGACCTGCTTCGCACCCTGAAGGATCAGCTTTCCGACATCACCTTCATTCTGCTCACCGCCCAGGGCACGATCGAAAGCGCTGTAGACGCGATCAAGGACGGCGCGTACGACTACCTCAGCAAGCCCGTCGACCCGCAGCGGCTGCGGATCCTGCTGAACAAGGCCGTCGAGCGGCAGGAGACCCTTCGTGAGGTCAAGCTCCTGCGGCGGCAGCTGCGCGAGCAGGGGAGCTTCGGCCGCATCGTGGGCAACAGTCCCGCGATTCGATCGCTCTATCGCGTCATCGAGCAGGCGGCGCCGACCTCCGCGTCGGTCCTCGTCTGGGGCGAGTCGGGGACGGGGAAGGAGCTCGTCGCGCAGACCGTCCACGAGCTGAGCTCCCGGGCCTCGTTCCCGTTTGTCGCGATCAACTGCGCCGCGATTCCCGAAACGCTGCTCGAGAGCGAGATCTTCGGGCACGAGAAAGGCGCGTTCACCGGCGCGCACGATCGCCGGACGGGAGTCTTCGAGCTGGCGCATCGCGGCACGCTGTTCCTCGACGAGATTGCCGAGATGGTGCCAGGGACGCAGGTGAAGCTGCTCCGTGTGCTGCAGGAGCAGAAGTTCCGCCGTCTGGGCGGCCGCCAGGAACAGACCGTCGACGTCCGCGTGATTGCCGCGACGAACCATGACCCGTCAGAGGCCGTCCGCGCCGGCAGGCTGCGCGAAGACCTCTACTATCGGTTGAACGTGTTCACGATCGAGCTGCCGCCCCTGAGGGATCGCCGCGCCGACATACCGCTCCTCGTACAGACGTTCCTCAACGAGTTCAACGCGCGGAACAACAAGTCTGTGCGCGCGGTGGACCAGGAGGCCATGTATCTGCTCGAGCGCTACGGGTGGCCTGGAAACATCCGTGAGCTGCGAAACGTCATGGAGCGCGCGACGATCCTGGCCGAGGGCGACTTCATCGAGGCCAAGCACCTGCCGCCGCCGGTCGTCACCCGCAGCGAACAGACGTTGCCAACCGTCACCCTGTCGCCCGGCACGACCGTCGACGAGGCCGAGCGGCGACTGATCGTCCTGACGCTCGAGCACACGCGCAACAACAAGACGCGCGCCGCCGAGATTCTGGGGATCAGTTTGAAGACGCTGCACAACAAGCTGAACCGCATGAAGCAGGAGACGAGGGGATAGGCAGGAGACTAGAAGCTAGGAGCTAGAAGACAGTGATGATGCGGCCCGAAGGGCCGGCCTCGTGTGATCTTCTACCTCCTGATCTCCTAGCTCCTATCTCCTGACAGAGACATGCGATCGAGCGTCAGCCATTGAGCATTAAAGCGAAACAGGTCGCCGGGGTCACCACGCTCGTGGTGTTGGTCGTGGCCGGGATGATTGCGGTGCAGATTGCATCGCTGACCCAGCTGCGGATCGACGAGACCGAGTCGCGCGCCACGACGCTCAAGGAGTCCATGCTCCACCGCGCTTTCGTGGTGGTGCGTGAAGCGGGCACGACCGACCCCTACGTGGCGCTCCGCAACGATGGGGGAATGCGTTCGATCCTCGAATCCGCGGTGACCAACCAGCCGGAGACGAATACCATCCTCTACGCCGCCATCGTCGACACCAAGGGTGACGCCGTGGCGCACAGTACGCCGGCGCTCGAAGGCCAGCCGACGCCCGAGCTCGAGGATCTGACGAAGATCGTCGAGGCCGCGGCGTACGATCAGCTCAGGTTCGTCCTCCAGGAACGCCGCTACGAGCTGCGCGAGCTGATCCTGGCGGGCGACAAGGACTTCGGCGCGATTCGCATCGGCGTGTCGACGTTGTTCGTCCGCGCCGAGATCCTCAAGGCGCTGGCGAACTTCGGGTACACCGCGGTCATCGCGCTGGCGGTCTCGACGATGGTCGCGACGCTCCTCGCGCAGTGGATGCTGAGACCGATTCACGTGATCCAGAGCGGGTTGACGCGTCTCGGCCGCGGCGAGCTCGACGTCAGGCTCGATTTGCCGGGGCAGGAGTTCGCCGACCTCGGGACCTCCTTCGAGGCGGTCAGTGCTCAGCTCGCGGCGGTCCGCAACAATGCCCTCCCGGCCACCTCCACGTCGACCGAGTTCGAATCGGTCATGGAAAACCTCGAGGATGCGGTCGCGCTGTTCTCGCCTGAGGGCGAGTTGATGTTCAGCAACGCCGCCATGCGCGCATTGCTGCCGGGATTGGCGGCCCGGACGGGATCGGCCGGCTCAGCCAAGCCGGCCCTTTCGCTCCTTGCAGAGACCGACCCGGTCCGGCAACTGATCGAGCGCGCGCTCGCGGGACGCAAGTCCGCCGGGCCGGTGTCCGTGCCTCTCGGTACGCCGGCCGAAGCGGACCAGGAGCCGCCGGAACACCTCCTGCTGTGCCACGCGATCGACGATGCGAAGGGCCGGTTCATCGGCGCGATGGTCGTGGCGCGGAATCTGGTCTACCTGAACCAGGTCCACACGACGCTGAACTACTCGCGCAAGCTCGCCGCGCTCGGGCGTCTGATGGCCGGCGTCGCCCACGAGGTGAAGAACCCGCTCAACGCGATGACGATCCACCTCGAGTTGCTGAAGCAGAAGCTCGGGGCGATGCGCGAGCCCATTACCGTGCCCGCCGGGCCCTCGGGCGGGTCGCGGACGCTCGACCTGACCAAGCACGTGAACGTCATCGGCGACGAAATCAAGCGGCTCGATCAGGTCGTCGTCGGGTTCCTGAAGTTCGCGAGGCCGGACGAGCTGAAGCTGCAGCCGGTGCACCTGGCGTCACTCGTCAGCGAAGTGGTGTCGATGACGGGACCCGAAGCCGAGCGGCGGGGGATCGCGATCAAGACGGACTGCCCGCCGACCGTGCCCGAGATCAATGCCGACCCGGGGATGCTGCAGCAGGCCCTCCTGAACCTGACGATCAATGCCTGCCATGCGATGCCCGACGGGGGGACATTGAGGATCATCTGCCAGCCCGCATCGCGCCGTCGCGTCGAGATTTCGGTTGAGGACACGGGCGTGGGGATTCCTCCCGAGAACCTCAGCCGCATCTTCGATCTCTACTTCACGACGAAAGAGAAAGGCAGCGGGATTGGCCTGTCGATGGTGTTTCGCATCGTCCAGCTGCATGACGGGGAAGTCGAGGTTCAGTCGACCCCAGGTCGGGGCACACGGTTCAGACTGCTGTTTCAGCAGGCGTAGCGCAGAGGGCACCATCCAGTGACGCGTTCAATTCAAGGTCTGGCGGTCCTCCTGGCAATCGGCCTCGCGGCTTCCGGCTGCATGACCGGTCGGGCGCAGATCCCCGAGCAGCAGCCGACCCTCGTCGTTCCTCCTGTGCCGCCGCGCGCGATCGAGCCGCTGCCGGCGACCGAACCGCCGGCCGCACCGACTCCGGCCGAGCCGCCGCCTGCTCCGGCCCCCCCCAGCAAGCCGAAGCCACGTCCCCAGCCCGAGGTCAAACCGGACCCGAAGCAGGAGCCTCCGATCGACACGACGGCGACCGCCCAGCCGCCGCCGGTCGCACCCCTTCGCACGCCGACGAGCCCCACTGGTCCTCAAGCCATTCGTCAGGTTCGGGACATCCTCGACACCACGCTGAAGATGCTCGACAAGGTGGAGCCTCCTCTGAGCGACGACCGGCAGGCGAACCTGACTTCGGCCAGGGCGCTCATGCAGCAGGCGGAAGAGGCGTTGAGGAAAGACGAGGTGACCCAGGCCCGGGCGCTGGCGGAGCGCGCGCAGAACATCGCCAAGCTGCTTCAGTCGGGTCGGTAGGGACCAAGATCCCGGGCGCCGAAAGGCAACTCGACGGTCGTTACTCAGCCGTGATGTCGGGCAAAATAGGTCATTCAGAAGAAGCCCACGCCTTTCGGGCCAATTGTCCATATCTTGCGCCTCTGTCCGAAAAAGGGCACAATATGTGGTGGATCTGGCCTTGACAACAACGTAAACAGGGAACATTATCGTCCCCGCCTTTACGCGCGTGCATCATGCGCGTTTCGGCGAGGCCACGAGATCCGCGGGGCATCCCAGCCCTCGCACGTCGGGATCGAACGAGGTACAGCGTGAGACCTGGATTAGCGACGCGGCTGTCGTCTGGCCTGCCGAGCGTTGTCCTCGTCCTTTCGCGCGAGCTTCTGTTGGTCCGACGAGTCGCGTGCGCGCTTCCTGAGACAATTTAGGTCTTCGGAGTCAGTCGGCCAGTGGGGGCGGTCGACGGGCTCGCTGTTTTCGGAGGGAAACATGCACACAGGCGCTGCTCCGCAGGTGGACACCACCGCCGGAGAGACCACCACCACACGCCCAGCGACACCCGCACCCGCGGCCGGTCTGGACTTTGTCAGGTTCTTCAGCCAAGAGGGGATCGATCCGTTCGACGAAGTGGAGTGGGATGTCAGGGCGGCCGTCATCGGCAACGAGAAGGGCCAGGTGGTTTTCGAGCAGCGCGACGTCGAGATGCCTCGCTTCTGGTCGCAGCAGGCGACCAACATCGTGGTGTCGAAATATTTCCGCGGACAGGTCGGGACGCCGGAGCGTGAGCGCAGCGTCAAGCAGCTCATCGGTCGGGTCGTCGACACGATTACCGCGTGGGCGCGCAAGCAGAGTTACTTCGCGAGCGAAGACGACCTGCAGGCGTTCAGCGACGATCTGAAGCACCTGCTCGTCTATCAGAAGGCGGCGTTCAACAGCCCCGTGTGGTTCAACGTCGGGTTCGAGAAAGCGCCGCAGTGCTCGGCCTGCTTCATCAACTCGGTCCAGGACACCATGGAGTCGATCCTCGGCCTGGCCAAGACCGAGGGCATGCTCTTCAAGTACGGTTCCGGCACCGGCTCGAACCTCTCGAGTATCCGGTCGTCGCGCGAGCTCCTCGCCGGCGGCGGCACGGCCTCGGGCCCGGTGTCCTTCATGAAGGGATTCGACGCCTTTGCCGGCGTGATCAAGTCGGGCGGCAAGACGCGCCGTGCCGCGAAGATGGTGATCCTCAATGCGGATCATCCCGACATTCCCGACTTCATCAACTGCAAGGTCGAGGAAGAAAAGAAGGCCTGGGCGCTCATCGACGCCGGCTACGACGGGTCGTTCACGGGCCCGGCGTACTCGTCGGTCTTCTTCCAGAACTCGAACAACAGCGTGCGCGTGACCGACGAGTTCATGCGTGCGGTCATGGACGATGGGGAGTGGCACACGCGTGCGGTGCTGACCGGCGAGGTGATGGACACCTACAAGGCCCGTGACCTGATGCGGCAGATCGCGGAAGCGACGCACATCTGCGGCGACCCGGGCATGCAGTTCGACACGACGGTCAACGACTGGCACACCTGCCCGAACACGGCGCGCATCAACGCGAGCAACCCCTGCTCGGAGTACATGTTCCTCGACGACTCGGCGTGCAACCTGGCGTCGATCAACCTGATGCGGTTCGTCGAGCCCGAAGGGGCCGACAACGCCGGCGAGTTCGACTATGCCGCGTTCGACGCCGCGTGCCGCACGCTCATCACGGCGCAGGAGATCCTCGTCGACAACTCGAGCTATCCGACGCCGGCGATCGAAAAGAACAGCCACGCGTATCGTCCGCTCGGCCTCGGCTACGCCAATCTCGGCGCGCTCCTCATGTCGCGGGGCCTGCCCTACGACAGCGACGCCGGCCGCGACTACTCGGCGGCGATCACGGCGCTGATGCACGGCGCGGCGTTCGCGCAGTCGGCGAAGATCGCCCGCGATCACGGCGGGCCGTTCTCCGGCTACGAGAAGAACCGCGAGCCGTTCCTGCGCGTCATGCGGAAGCACCGTGCGGCGCTCAAGGACATCGACCGCAGCCACCTGCCGAAGCACCTGTTCGAAGCCGCCCGGTCGGTGTGGGACGAGGCCATCGAGCTCGGTGAGCAGTACGGCTTCCGCAACGCGCAGGCGACCGTGCTCGCGCCGACCGGGACGATCGGCTTCATGATGGACTGCGATACGACCGGCGTCGAACCGGACATCGCGCTCGTCAAGTACAAGAAGCTCGTGGGCGGCGGGTTGATGAAGATCGTCAACCAGACCGTGCCGATGGCGTTGACCAAGCTGGGCTACGGCGCGCAGCAGGTCAAGGAGATCATCGAGTACATCGACGAGAACGAGACGATCGAGGGCGCGCCGCACCTGAAGGACACGCACCTGCCGGTCTTCGACTGTGCATTCAAGCCGGCGCGCGGCGTGCGGTCGATCCACTACATGGGCCACATCAAGATGGTGGGCGCCACGCAGCCGTTCCTCTCGGGCGCGATCTCGAAGACCGTCAACGTGCCGAAGGACGCAACGGTCGAGGAGATTCAGCAGGCCTACATCGATTCCTGGCGGCTCGGCACCAAGGCCGTCTCGATCTACCGTGACGGCAGCAAGCGCACGCAGCCGCTCAACACGTCGCGGGACAAGGAGAAGGCCGCCACGGCCCCCGTCGTGGCGGGTCCCGCCCGTCGCCGGCTCCCCGACGAACGGATGTCGCTGACCCACAAGTTCGACATCGCCGGCCACGAGGGCTACATCACGGTCGGCCTCTACGAGGACGGCCAGCCGGGCGAGCTCTTCCTCGTCATGGCGAAGGAAGGGTCGACCATCTCCGGGTTCGCGGACGCGTTCGCGCAGGCGATTTCGTACGCCCTGCAGTACGGCGTGCCGCTCCAGGATCTGGTCGACAAGTTCTCCCACGTCCGCTTCGAGCCGTCGGGCATGACGAAGAACCCGGACGTGCGCTTCGCGAAGTCGATCGTCGACTACATCTTCCGGTGGATGGCGACGAAGTTCCTGTCAGCCGACGCGCAGTTCCGCGTCGGGGTCAACAACCGCGAAGAGGTCGTGACGACGCCGGAACAACTGCCGCTCGACGTGGCGGCTGCCGCCGGCGCGTCGGCGACGGCGGTCATCGCGTCGCCGAGGACGTCGACTTTTGCGGCCATACAGAACCAGGAGGACGCGCCGCCGTGCTCGACGTGCGGGTCGATCATGGTGCGCAGCGGGTCGTGCTACAAATGTTCCAATTGCGGCACGACTTCTGGGTGCGCATGACAGTCGACAGTCGTTAGTCTTCAGTCGTTAGTCGCAGTCGATAGTCCCAGTCGATAGTCCCAGTCGGCAGTCGACAGTCAGTCACCACCGAGGGCCGGCTTAGCCGGCCCTTGGTGTTTAAGGTCCCGACTCTCGTGGAGTGCGAAAGGGCTGGCGGGCTGCGGCGGGACACTTGTCGGGTAGACTGTCCCCCGTCAGCGGCGCGAGGGCTTCGTCCCATGAACAGTCTCGTTAATGTCCGTCACACCGTGATTGCATCATGCACCACTCTTCTACTCGGCGCGACGGTGCACAGCCAGAAACCGGATAGGCCCGAGCAGTCGGCGCTCGCCGTTGCGGTGTTCGTTACCGTCATGGATGAGAATCAGCGCCTCGTGACCGGCCTGACACAGGAAGACTTCGAGATCTACGACAAGGGTAAGCTGCAGGCCGTCACGTCATTCGCAACCACGCCGGGTCCTCTCAACGTCGTGCTCATGCTCGATACGAGCGGGACCATGAGGGACGTGCTCGAACCGGCGAAGCGTGCCGCGGAGGCGCTCCTGGACCGCCTCTCTCCCGAGGACCAAGCGCTCGTGTGCGGTTTCGACGAAAAGAGCACATGTCACCCAGAGAGCGGTTTCACTGGAGATCGCCAGCTTCTGAAGACCTCGCTCGGACGATTGATTCCTGGCTTTCCAAGCGCGCTCTACGACGCCGTCGGTAGTAGCGTCGAGCGACTGAAAGATCGGGCCGGACGACGGGTGATAGTGGTCCTGGCGGACGGCCCCGACAACGTCAGCAAGTCCAGTCTCGACGCGGTCATGAAAAAAGTGAGAGCGGCGGACGTAACGGTCTACTCGATCGGTATCGTGCACGAATACATCGCCCGCACATCGAAGATCGACATGGCGACTGGTCAACAAACCGTCTACCCGCCGGCGCGCGAGCGGACGAAGCCCGATCGTGGGCTCAAAGCGTTGTCCGACGACACCGGCGGCGCGTTCTTTCTGTTGAAGGATGCCGCGGAGTGGGGCCCCACCTTCGCTGCCGTGGCGCAGGAGCTCCACAGTCACTACGTGCTGCGCATTTCGCCGTCGATAGTCGATGGCAAGCTTCATAGAGTAGAAGTCAAGATGAAGCGACCGGGCGTTACCGCCCGGGGTCGTCAGACCTACCTCGTCGCCACCGGAGCCTCTCGATGAAGCGCACAATGCGTTGCCTGGCGGTCCTCGCGTGCCTCTCGCCGGGCGCCGCCGCGCACGCACAGTCCTGGAAGGTTCCCACTCAAGCCGAGCGCTGTCCGTCGAAGTGGGGCGCCGACGACACGCGCGGGTCGGCGAATCACATGAAGCCGGAGTCGGTCCTCAAGGCCGTCAGGCTGATCAAGACCGGTGAGGTCATCGAGATCGGGCAGGTGCTGAACGCCGCGATGCCGTTCTTCGGCACGCGGCGGTTCGACGTCCACACCAAGCGGACCTTCATGAACGACGGGTCCAACCACCGCGGCAGCAACGAGGAGCTCGTCGTCGGCGAGATGGGACAGGTGGGCACGCAGTTCGACGGGTTCGCGCATCAGACACACGAGGCCAGTCTCTACAACTGCCTGAGGCTGGACGACATAGCTACTCGCAGCGGGTTCACCAAGCTGGGCATCGAGAAGGTCGGATCGCTCATCACACGCGGCGTGCTGATCGACGTCGCCGCGCTCAAGGGCGTGGATACGTTGCCCGACAACTATGAGATCACCCCGCGCGATCTCGAGCAGGCGCTCGAGCGCCAGAAGCTGACGCTGCAGCCGGGCGACGCGGTCCTCATCCACACCGGCTGGAGCCGGCTGTGGGGGAAGGACAACCCTCGCTACGTGAAGACGTGTCCAGGCATCGGCCTCGCGGCCGCGGCCTGGCTTGCCAAGCAGGATCCGATGCTCGTCGGTGCCGACAATTGGCCGGTCGAAGTCGGGCCAAACCCCGATGCGCAGCTGTCACTGCCCGTGCACCAGTTCATGCTCGTCGTGAGCGGCATCCACCTGCTCGAGAACCTGAAGCTCGACGAGATCGCGTCGAAGCGCGTGCACGAGTTCGCCTTCGTCGTGCAGCCGCTCAAGATGCAGGGGTTCACGGGGTCGACCGTGGCGCCCATTGCGATCAGGTGATAATGGTGCCCGCGGCTCGCTTCTGGCTGCTCGCTGCTCGCAATCCTAGTCCCGAATCGCGAGCTGCGAGCCGCGAGCCGCGACACCCCAGGAAGGAGCAAACCTTGAAGACCTCCGCCCTCGCCCTCGTCATCCTGTTCGCCGCTCAGGCGCCACCGGCCCCGACCGCGCAGCCGGCCCCCGACGTCACGGGCGAATGGACAGGCACCTGGAGCTGTACAACCCGGCTCAACCGGCGGTTCCGCCGAAGGAACAGTGCAAGACCCTCACCGCGAAGGTCGCGAAAAAAGACGACGGCTACCACGCCACGTTCGAAGGCGACTGCGGCCGCCCATACAAGTACGCCATCACCATGGAGGGCCGCGCCGCGGGGAAGACCGTGCTCTTCAAGGGCACGGCGGATTTGGGGCCCAAGGACGGGGGCGTGTACGACTGGATCGGGCGCGCGACGGAGAAGGAGTTCGTGGGCTTCTACACCAACGCGTACTACACCGGCGTCTTCACCCTCACGCGCACGAAATGAGGCGGCAAGCGGTTATGCTGATGTCGTGCGCAACGACGTCGTCCAGGGCATAAACCGTCAATCACTGCGCCTCGATGCCGTCCAGGCGCCCGTCATCCCCATCGTCGGGCGCTGGACCGCCGAGACGCCCGGGACGATCTCGCTCGGGCAAGGGGTCGTCTCGTACGAGCCGCCGGCCGAGGCCATCGCGGCCGCGCGCAAGTTCGGCGGCACGTTGGCCGACCATCGCTACGGTCCGGTCGAGGGGCTGCCGGCGCTCGTCCTCGCGATCGAGGCCAAGCTCGCGCGCGAGAACCACATCACCGTCAGGCCGGGGAGCCGTGTCTTCGTAACGGCGGGCGGCAACCAGGCGTTCATGAACGCGGTGCTCGCGATCACGGATCCGGACGATGAGATCGTGCTGCTCGTGCCGTACTACTTCAACCACGAGATGGCCGTGGTCATGGCCGGCGCGCGGGCCGTCGCGGTGCCGACGACGAGCAGTTACCAGCTCGACGTGCGGGCGATTGAGGGCGCGATTACGCCGCGAACGCGTGCGGTCGTCACGGTTTCGCCGAACAATCCGACTGGCGCTGTCTACCCCGAGGCTGCGCTGAGGGCGGTCAACGCCCTGTGCCGCGACCGCGGCATCTTCCACATCCACGACGAAGCGTACGAATACTTCACCTACGGTGGCGTGGAGCATTTTTCGCCGGCCAGCCTGTCCGATGCGGCCGGTCACACCATCTCGCTCTTCTCGCTGTCAAAGGCCTACGGCATGGCGAGCTGGCGGATCGGCTACATGGTGATTCCCGAGGTGCTGGCCGAAGCCGTCAACAAGATCCAGGATACGATCCTCATCTGTCCGCCGGCCGTGTCGCAACACGCGGCGATTGCCGCGCTCGAGGTTGGCCGGTCCTTCGCCGGCGCCCACCTGTCGCGCCTGGACAGCACGCGCCACGCGATTTTCGCCGCGCTCAGCGCACCGGACGTGCCCTGTGAGGTGCCCGAACCGGACGGTGCGTTCTACTACCTCGTACGCGTGCATTCGGCGCTCGACTCGATGACCTTCGGCGAGCGTCTCATCCGCGAGCACCGCGTCGCCACGATTCCCGGCTCGGCGTTCGCGGATCCCTCGCCGTGCTCGGTGCGGATCTCCTACGGCGCGCTCGACTCGGATTCGGTGATCGAGGGGCTGCGGCGGCTGGTCGGCGGCTTGCGCGCGTTAGCGGGGTCCTGAACACGAAGTTCACGAGTCGGGAAGATGGTGTTCACCAAACGCCTTCGCGAGGGAATCCGGCGCGGGAGAATCAGATGCAGCATTCGCATCTGGACGCGTCCCCATGTGAAGGTGGGTGGTCGCTACCAGATGGACGAGGGCCACATCGTCGTGGATTCGATTGCGCCGATGGCCGTCACCGAGGTCACCTACGATCTGGCCCGTGAATCGGGGTTCGAGAGCGTGGATGACCTGCTGCGCATCGCCAGACACGGCAGCGGCGACAAGGCGTACTTGATTCGATTCCACTACCTGCCTCCCGGCGGGTGGGACAGACCCAAAGCGGAGACATCGCCTTGAGCAAAAGCAGGTATTCGACGCGTCGGCCTGAGATGGCGCTGCACTCACCGGCGCCGCGGAAGGAGCGAGCCATGCGTGTGGCAGTGGCTCTCGTTGCCAGCGTATCGTGGGCGCTGAGCCTGACAGGGGCTCAGTCGGGCACGAGCGTTCTGTTCATCGGCAACAGCTTCACGTTCGCCGCCGGCTCGCCCGTGCAGTTTTACCGGCCAGACACCGTCTCGGACCTCAACAGCTCGGGCATTGGCGGCGTGCCCGCGTTGTTCAAGTCATTCACCCAGCAGGCGGGCCTCGACTACAACGTCTTCCTCGAGACACGCGGCGGCAGCGGCCTGGACTTTCACCTCCAGAACAAACGCGCCGTGATCGGCAGCCGCGGATGGGACATCGTGGTGATGCATGGCTATAGCACGCTCGACGCCGACAAGCCCCGCGATCCCGCCAAACTCATTGCCACGAGCAAGGAGATGGCAGATTTCCTCCGCACGCGCAACCCGAAGGTTGCGCTCTACCTGATGGCGACCTGGTCGCGCGCCGACCAGACCTATCCGGCGACGGGCGCCTGGGCGAAACAGCCGATCGAAGCGATGGCGCGCGACGTCCGCGCCGCATACGACAAGGCGGCCGCCGGTGCTGCAGTGAAGGGCGTGATCCCGGTCGGCGAGGCGTGGACGCGTGCGATGCAAACTGGTGTCGCTGATCCGAATCCGTACGACGGCATCGAGCCCGGCAAGGTCGACCTCTGGACCTACGACCACTATCATGGCAGCGCGTACGGGTACTACCTCGAGGCGCTGGTGATCTTCGGCAGCCTCACCCGCCGAGATCCACGCTCGCTCGGTGACAACGAATGTTCAGCCTACGAATTGGGCTTCTCGCGTCAGGAGGTCAAGGCGCTGCAGCAGGTCGCGTTCGACCAGCTCGCGAGTACGGGGGCCGTGACGCCGGCTCCGTTGGTGCTGCCGAAGCCCGTCAACCCTGAACGTTGCGTCCCGCGGCGT
Source organism: uncultured Acidobacteriota bacterium (assembly GCA_963771395.1). GTDB lineage: Bacteria > Acidobacteriota > Vicinamibacteria > Vicinamibacterales > 2-12-FULL-66-21 > DATBJJ01. The sequence goes on from CAVYTY010000015.1 coordinate 73,692, forward strand.
TGAGGCCGCTGGAGCGATGCCAGGGTCCGGCTTCAAGGTAACGGCTAGGTCAGAATAGCTGGACTAGAGCAGGAAGCGACCAATTGCAACGCCGATGGACAGCACGACGAGGGTGAACAGTCCGAACTTGGCGACCTTTGGTTGAAGCACAATGACCTCCGAACGCTTGGACACCGCCCTACGCCGGTTGGCCTCCTCGGGCCGAATTAGCCAACTATAGCTGACTAGACGCCGGTCTTCAGGTACTTTCCCAGGCCATTCAGCAGCCGATCGATCTCGGCCGGACTGTTGTACAGATGCGGCGAGACACGCAGCCCGCCGCGGTCCTGGCCGCCGCGCGTCGCGACCGCGACCTTGTCCTTCTCATACAGCGCCGTCGCCAGCCTGCCGGCGTCGAGAGCGCCTGGCAGGAACGAGACGACCGCCGCGCGCAGCTCGGGCCTGGGTGACGTCCACACGGTCACGCCTGGCAGCTTCGTCAGCCCCGCGACGAGCTGCGTGCTGAGCTCGCGCGCCCGCGCCTCGATCGCCGCTCGCCCGACGCGACTCTGAAAGGCCAGCGCTTCGCGGAAGGCGATCATCGTGGCCTCGTCGCGCTGCCCGAAGCCCTCGAACGTGCGAGAGAAACCGACCGCGCCAGGATAGGCGCTGTAGACGCTCGGCCAGAGCTTCGCCTGCGCGCCGCGGCTGACAAACAGCACGCCGCACTCACGCGCGCCGCATGGCCACTTGTGCGCGCTGCCCGAATAGAAGTCCGGCTGCACGTCGGTGAGGTCGACGTCGAGCAGGCCGAAGCTCTGCGCGCCGTCGACGAGCGTCAGGACACCGCGCTCGCGCGCCATCCGGCACAGATCCCTCGCTGGCATCAGGTCGCCGACCGTGCTCGAGAGGTGCGTGAAGCACAGCACCTTCGTCCGCGGCGTCATCGCGCGCGCGAACGCCTCGACGTAGTACTCGTGTCCGGGATGCGGATTCCTCTGCTCGACGGTGACGACCGAGAATCCGAAGCGCTTGCCCTTCTCTCTCCATGCCGTCAGGTTGCTCGGGTGGTTGTCCGAGTGAACGATGACCTCGTCGCCGGCCTTGAGATCGAGGCCGTTCGACACCAGGTTGTTCGACTCACTGGTATTGCGCGTGATGATGATCTCGTCGGGCGTGACGCGCAGGAATTCCGCGAGCGCCCTGCGGGTGTGTTCTTTCTCTGGGTAGAGACGCGCCCGGTTGTTCGGCGATGGGTCGCGGTCGACACTCTGCGTCTCGCGGGCCAGCGCCTCGAGCGCCGGGCGCGAGGCGGGACACAGGTTGGCGGCGTTCATGACCGCGAGGTCGGCCGGCATCACGAACTGATCCCGAACGCTTTTCCAGAACACCTCACCCGCCGATGCGCCTCCTGGCGCGAGCGACGTCGATGGCGAAGCCTGGCGGGCCCACGCCGGGTCGCTGAAGAGCGCCGCGGACCCACCGAGAGCAAACAGTCGCGCGAAGTTCCGCCGTGAGAATGATGCTGACATGATGCGGCATTCTATCAGCCTGCAGCTGACTGCTGACTGCTGACTGCCGACTGCCGACTCAGACTGCCGACTGAGACTCCCGACTCCCGACTGCCGACCGTCGACTGTCGTATCATTCCACCCATGCGCATCATCGTCGTCGGCGCCACGGGCACGATCGGCCGGGCCGTTGTTTCCGCGCTCGCAGCCAAGGGACACGACGTGGTCGGCGTGAGCAGCAAGAGCACGCCCATCACGGTCGACATGTCCGATCCGCAATCCGTCATGGCGTTCTACGAAGGCATCGGCAAGGTGGACGCGGTCGTCAGCGCCGCCGGCGCGGCGCGCTTCAAGCCGTTCTCCGAGCTTGCGGACGAGGACTTCGCGTTTTCGCTGCGCCACAAGCTGATGGGCCAGGTGAACCTGGTGCGGTTCGGGCTCGACCACGTCAACGACGGCGGTTCGTTCACGCTGACGGGCGGCGTTCTCGGCCGCGCGCCGATGCCGGGCAGCGGTGCCATCAGCCTCGTGAACGCAGGGCTCGAGGGATTCACGCGAGCTGCCGCGCTCGAAGCCCCGCGGGGAATCCGGGTCAACGTCGTCAGCCCTCCGTGGGTGACCGAAACGCTCATCAAGCTCGGCATGGACACGAGCATCGGCCTGCCTGCCGAAGTGGTCGCCCGTGCTTACGTCGCGAGCGTGACCGGTGCCGAGACCGGCACGGTCATCGATCCCAGGGCCTGAGTCGTGCGAGACGCTTTTGTCGCCGGATGAGCGGCGCCGCGATCGAGCGTGGCTCGCCTACGGCGCGCTCCTCGTCGCGATCTCGGGCATCGCCTGGTCGGCGATTTTCATCCGCTGGTCCGCGGTTCCCGGGCCCTCGTCAGCTTTCTACCGCGTGTTCATCGCGTCGCTCGTGCTGGTTCCGTGGCGGGTCATCTCGTTGCTCGCGTCGAGCGGTGAGCGCCGCACGGTCACGAGCACCACTCGCCGCGCCTTTCTCCTCGCGCTCAGCGGCGGCGTCTTCTTCGGTCTCGATCTCGGCCTCTACAACACCGCCGTGATGCGCACGACGGCGACGACGGCCACGCTCTTCGGCAACAGCGCTCCGATCTTCGTCGGCCTTGGCACGTGGATGTTCTTCAGACGCAAGCCGCGCCGGAACTTCTGGATCGGTCTGGCGCTCTCGACGGCCGGCGCCGCCGTCGTCATGGTGGCCAACGCCACGCACAGCAGGAATGCGACCGGCGACTTCACTGGTGCGCTCATGTCGCTCGGCGCGGCCGTGTGCTTTGCGGTGTACCTGCTGGCAACCGAGCACGTGCGCGAGGAGATGGACACGCTGACCTTCAGCACCATCGCCGTTGCCGGCAGCGTGCTGACGCTGCTCGTCGTGTGTGCCGTCGTGGATGCGCCGCTCGCGGGGTTCACGACGAGGACGTGGATGGCGCTGCTCGGCCTGGGCTTGATCTCGCAGCTCGGCGCCTACCTCGGACTGGCGTACGCCCTCGGACACCTGCCCGCCACCGTCACGTCGGTCGGCCTCCTCGCGCAGGTCCCATTGACGGCGCTCCTCGCGGTGCCGCTTCTCGGCGAGCCGCTTACAGGCCCCTATCTGGGGGGCGGCGTGCTTGTGCTGGCGGGGATTTATGTTGTGAATAGGGCGCCGCCAGTCGACAGTCGGCGGTCGTGAGTCGTCAGTCGCAGTCGTCAGTCTCAGTCGTCAGTCCGAGTCCCAGTCGTCAGTCGCATCGACAGGGACGCTCGACTGGGACGACTGGGACTGTCGACTGGGACTACTGACTGAGATTGTCGACTGCGACGCTCGACTCCCGACTGCCGACTGCCGACTGTCGCCCGACGATGTCATACGAGCGCAGACGGGCTCTGTGGTCAAATACCTGGGCGGCGATGATGAGCTCGTCGGCGTCGGTCAGCGCCAGGAACTCGGCCAGTCCGCGCCGGACTGTCGCAGCCGAGCCGACGATTGCCGATCCCAGCACGCGGTGCAGCTCCTCGCGCTCGAGCGGCGTGAGTGACGCGTCGAACCGATCCGGATCGACCGGCGGCGGGACGGGACCGAGCCGGCCGCGGCGGAGCGCGAGAAAGACCTGCTCGTGCGACGTGAAGAGCCGGCGCGCTTCCTTGTCCGTGTCGGCGGCGACGACGTTGACGCCCAGCATGAGGTAGGGACGCTCGAGCGATCCCCTGGTTGACGCGGGACTGAATTCCCTACGGTAGATTTCGATCGCCGTCATCATCTGCGCCGGCGCGAAGTGCGACGCAAACGCGAATGGCAAACCCAGCTCGGCTGCAAGCTGCGCGCCGAACAGGCTCGATCCCAGGATCCAGATCGGTACGTGCAATCCGGCACCTGGAACTGCCCTCACCCGCTGCCCGGGTGCGGGCTCGCGGAGCAGGGCCATCAGCTCCTGGACATCCTGCGGGAACGAGTCGATGGTGAGATTCCGTCGAAGCGCGACCGCCGTCACCTGATCGCCGCCAGGCGCGCGGCCCACACCGAGATCGATGCGGCCGGGGAACAGCGTTTCGAGCGTGCCGAACTGCTCGGCAATGACGAGCGGCGAGTGGTTCGGCAGCATGATCCCGCCAGCGCCGACCCTGATGGTCGAGGTTCCCCCAGCGACGTGGGCGATGACGACCGCCGTCGCCGCGCTCGCAACCGCGGGCATGTTGTGGTGCTCCGCCAGCCAGTAGCGGTGATAGCCCCACCGTTCGGCATGCTGTGCCAGGTCCAGCGCGTTCCGGAACGCCTGCGAGGCACTCCCGCCTTCGACAATCGGGGCGAGATCAAGGATGGAGAATGGCGCCATATCCGGTACCTGAGACGTGAGAGATGGACCTCAGGTCCCTGGCTTTGGGCTTTTCGGGGGTCAGATCTTGTATTTCAACATTCCGCCCCCCTGCCGTCATGAGGCCGAAATGGCAGAATGTTGAAATACAAGATCTGACCCCAAGGCAGGAGCCGCTGATGACCGCACATGTCGCCAGGCTGTTGAGCTCGGTCGCGATTTTCATTGCAGTATCCGTGACGCTCGGCTCTGCGCCCCCGCAGACGCCCGGCCCGTCCCGTCATGTCGTCCTCATCAGCCTCGACGGGTTCCCGGGTTGGGCGCTCGATGATCCGTATTTGCCCGTGCCGACGATCCGCCGGCTCGCGGCTCGAGGGGCGGTGGCCAGGGGCATGCGGCCCGTGAATCCCACGGTGACGTGGCCGAACCACACGACGCTCATCACCGGCGTGACGCCCGCGAAGCACGGCGTGCTCTTCAACGGCCTGCTCAAGCGTGACCCCGGTGTTCCCCCCCGGATCGAGCCATGGCTCCCGCGCGACCAGATGGTTCGCGGCAAGACGCTCTACGACCTCGCGCATGCGCGAGGCATGACGACGGCGCAGGTGGACTGGGTAGCGATTCTGGCGGCGCCGACCGTGACGTGGGAGTTTCCCGAGCGCCCGCCGGCTGACGGCACGATCGCGCAGGAGCTCGTGAAGGCCGGCGTCCTCTCCCAGACCGAGCTCGAGACGTTCGCCACGCGCAACATCGTCTGGCGGGACCACATCTGGACGCTGGCGGCGGCGCACATCATCCGGCAGCACAAGCCGAACCTGATGATGTACCACCTGCTCAACCTCGACTCCACACAGCATCGCTACGGACCACGCACGCCGGCGGCCATGACGACCATGGCCCATCTCGATTCACAGGTCGCACAGATCGAAGCGGCGGTCGAGCAGGCAGGATTGACGGCGCGCACGACCTTCTTCATCGTGTCCGATCACGGGTTCAAGCTGGTCAAGCGGCAGATCCGACTGAACGCGGCGTTCCTGCAGGCGGGCCTGCTCAAGGCGCAGGATGGCAAGGTCCTCTCGTCCGAAGCGTACGCCGTCCCCGAAGGCGGGTCGGCAATTGTCTATCTGACGGTCCCAGACCCCACTGGCGACCTGCTCGCGCGCGCCAGGAAGGCCATCGCCCCGGTCGAGGGCATCGATGCCGTAATCGAGCCTGCGGACTACGCTCGCTACGGCCTGCCCCTTCCGAGCGTCAACGACCAGATGGGAGCTCTCTTCGTCACGCCGAAGGATGGCTACGCATTCACGGCGGCGGTGGGCGAAGAGAGCGTCGTGGACGCGGCCGAGGGCAGCCTCGGCGCGCACGGCTACCCGTCAACCGATCCCGACTTGAGCGCGCTCTTCGTGGCGTCGGGAGCCGGAATCACGCAGGGCGTGAAGCTCGACGTCATCGACAACGTCGACGTCGCGCCGACGATGGCCGTCCTGCTTGGTCTGGCGCTCGAGAATGTCGACGGGCGGGTGCTGAAGGAGATTCTCACGTCGCGCCGCTGACCGCGTCGGGGTCGGCGGGAGCCTGAAGGCTCAGGGCTCGGGGCTCAGAAAAGATCTTCGAGTAGTTGTTGAGGGTCTTGCTTGAGCCTTGAACCCGCGGTACTCCTTGAACGGGAGCTGGGACTCTTGCTTCCGCAGGAAGTTGAGGAAGCGCTTGTAGTCCCGCGCCTCCATGTTGAACATACGCGTCACAGTCTTGTAGCTGCCGCGTGCTTCTTCGAGACCCTTGCGCACCAGGTCTTGCATGTTGGCGCGCGTGATCTCGCGCTGCATGTAGAGCGGATACACGGCCGTCCAGAATGACTCGCGATCCTCGATGAGTTTCTTGTAGAGGTCGTCGGTCACCGTCCGGCGTCGCTCGCGCTTCGGACGCCCGTCCACTCCGCGGACCTCCATCGGGAGATCATCGGCCGCGACGACCTCGTTGCGCCCCGTCACCACGAGCCGTTCGATGACGTTCTCCAGCTCGCGGACGTTGCCCGGCCACGCATACTCGGTGAGGAGCTTGGTCGCCTCGGGCGAGATGTGCAGCACCGACGTGACGTTGCTGCGGGTGAACTGCTCGAGGAAGTGATCGATGAGCCGCGGAATGTCCTCGCGACGCTCGCGCAGAGGCGGCACGGTCAAATGGACGACGTTCAACCGAAAGAAGAGATCCTCGCGGAACGTTCCTTCCGTAATCATGTCGCGCAGGTTGCGGTTGGTGGCCGCAATGACCCGCACGTTGACGCGGCCGACCGCGCAATCGGCGCCGACCTTCTGGATCTCACCGGTTTCCATGAACCGCAGCAGCAGCCCCTGCATCCGCAGCGTCATCTCCGCCACTTCGTCGAGGAACATCGTCCCACCGTTGGCGAGCTCGAGCTTGCCCTGCGTGTCGCGGTAGGCGCCGGTGAAGCTGCCCTTGGCGTGCCCGAAGAGCTCGGACTCGAGGAGCGTCTCCGGCAGACCGGCGCAGTTCATGGCGATCATCGGCCGCCGCCCGCGCGCGCTACGCGCATGAATGGCTTGCGCGACGAGCTCTTTGCCGACGCCACTCTCCCCGGTGATGAGCACCTTGGCGTCGGATCTCGACACGCGGTCGATCTCCTGCGACAGCTTGAGAATGACGGTGCTCGTTCCGATCAGCTGTCCGTTGCCACTGTTACGTTTCCTGTGCATACCGCTCCTATGCATACCGCGTCGTCGACTTGCGTCTTCGAAACCAAGCTTCTAACGAGTGTCCCGAGTTGGGCATTAGCGGGTCGCCCGCTGCAAAAACTCTTCCAGACGCCGGCGGCTTGTCTCGTCGGACGGTGCGCTCGCCAGCACGGACTCGGTGGTCGTCGACGGTCCGATGGGATGTGTTGCAGCCGTTCCAGTGATGGTATTGCCTTGCCGACTGTGCCCTTCCCGAGACAGGAGACAGGGACAGTTTTGTTCCAGGCCCGAGACATCGGTGACACTTTTGCTCTCTTCGGAGGAGGGGGCCTTGGAAGGAGAGTCACGTGGTACGATCGTCTTCGGTTTGTCGCGCGGTTGCTGGATGGCGAGATGAGGGCTGCCGATGGTCGCCGGACAGTCGATCGTTCGACTCAAGCAGCAGTACCCGAATTGGGGGGGGGCGTGCTGAAAGAGATCCTGTCGGGGTCAGGCCGGGAACTGCTGAAGGAGATTCTGTCGGGGTCAGTCGGCGGGGTCAGTCGGTGTCAGGCAGTGAATCGTGAACGGGCGGGGGTGGGTTCAGGCCCCCGCCCGTTCACGATTCACTGCCTGACACCATTCACTGCGCCGAGCCTGCCGCAGCAGTCGCGGGTTCGACGCGCAGAATCCCGCCCGGATTGGCATCGACGACGAGATACAGGAACCCATCGGGCCCCTGCCGCACGTCGCGGATGCGCTGCTTCAGCGAGCCGAAGAGCAATTCGCGCCCGGCGAGACCCTTCTCGTTGAGGCCAACGCGCCAGACACCGGTGCCCGCGAGCGCGCCAAGGAAGAACTGACCCTTCCACCCCGGGAACTTGTCGCTGCTGAAGATCACCATTCCCGAGAGGCCGGGCGATGGCGCCCAGAACATGAACGGCTGCTCCATCCCCTCTTCGCCGGCTGAGCGCTGATCACTTCACCGCTGTACTCGCGGCCGAACGTGATGACCGGCCAGCCGTAGTTCTTGCCCGCTTCGATCAGGTTGAGCTCGTCGCCGCCCTGCGGTCCGTGCTCGGTCTGCCCAGACCGCGCCGGTGTCGGGATGCACCGCGAGCGCCTGCACGTTGCGGTGGCCCAGGTGTAGATCTCAGGCTTGTATCCGGTCTTGCCCACAAACGGATTGTCCGGCGGCACGGTGCCATCGTCTTTGAGCCGCAGGATCTTGCCGCCATGGATGTTGGGGTTCTGCGCGCGGTCGCGGTCGTTGCGTTCGCCGACGGTCATGTAGAGCATGCCGTCCTTGCCAAACGCGAGCTTCGAGCCGAAATGGACGCCGCCGGTGTTCCAGTTGTCGGTGACGAGCAGATCCTTCACGTCGACGAGCGCCTTGCCGTCGAAGCGGCCGCGCGCGAGCGCCGTTGTTCCTTCCTTCTCTTTGCCCTTCGAGTAGGTCAGGTACACGAACTGGTTCTGCGCGAACTGCGGGTGGATGCGCCACTTCGAGCAGGCCGCCCTGCCCGACCGCGAACACCTCCGGCGTCCCGGCCACGGGCTGAGGGTCGAGCGTGCCGCCGCGGACGATGCGCAGCTTGCCCGCCCTTCTCGGTGATGAGCATGTCGCCGTTCGGGAGGAACGCGAGGCTCCACGGCGTCGCCAGACCCTTGAACAGCGGCACGACGCGAACGGGCGCGCCGGTGGTCTCGACGACCTGCGGCGCGTCGGGGAAGGGAAGCGAGGGTGGGCGCTGGAAGCTCCCGCCGGCGGTCCCGTCGTCCGCCACCCTGACGTCCCCCTGCCGGCGGCGCCGGCGGCGGCTGCGCCGAGGCAGCCGGCTTCGCCCCGCCAGCGGGCGGCTGTTGCGCAACGACGCCAGCGGCGGCAATCGCGATCGCCACCGCCGCCGCGCCCCACGTTGTCTGTCTCATCTGATATCCGCATGTCGAATCTCCTGCTGTTCTTCGATCGGCCGTATTTTAGGTCTGCCGGATTCCTGCCAGGACGCCCCGCATGTAGGCGAACGACTGCAGCATGCCCGGCAGCGGATTGTCGACATCGATCTTGTACTCGAGCCCGACGTGACCCGTGTAGCCGATCTTGACGAGGGCACGAAAGAGCGCCGGGAAATCGATCGCGCCCTTGCCGACGATCACCTGGCTGTCCCGGTTCTTGAGATCGCGCAAGATCCTTGACGTGGAGATCGTACACGCGGTCGTGCAGCTCGAGGATGGCCTTGGTCGGATCGACTCCGGCCCGCCACGTATGGCCGATGTCGACGCACAGGCCCATGTGCTTGTCGCGTCCCTTGACGTGCTTGTACACGTCGTACGGCGACGGGAAGAACTTGTCCTCCGGACCGTGATTGTGGATGGCGACCTTGATGTCGAATTCCTTCGCGACCTTCTCGACCGTGTCGAGCGCATCGAAGCTCGGCGCGGCGACGATGAGTGGCATCCCCGCGAGCTTGGCGTACTCGAAGTCCTTTCGGACCTGTGCTTCGTCGTTCTTCTGCCACGTGATGGTGCCGCCGCCCATGATCGTGAAGCCCGCGGCTTCGGTCTTCGCGCGCGCGGCCTTGATGGCTTCGGGCGGGTCGGTCCGCGGCCAGGTGCACATCCTTGAAGTTGATGTACTTGACGTCGCAGGCCTTGGCCATCTCGAGGGCCTTGTCGAACGGGAATTTGCGCAGGGAGTATGAGGCAACGCCAAGCTTCAACTGCTCCGGGGCAGCGGCGGCCGGCGCGGCGGCCGCCCGTCCGGTTACCTGCGGCAGAACGCTCGCGGCCACCACCGTCGTCAAGAACTCACGTCGTCTCATTGCTTCCTCCGGAAAGGGCCACAGCCAACGGTGCATCATATCGCCTCTCGGCGGCGGAGGGGCACAGGGGCTGTTACGGGGAGCGTGGAGACAGGAGGCACGAGGGCACAACAGAGCATCCTGAAGCACGGCGACTGGGATTGGTAAGCTCTTCTGTCTCCCTCCTACCTCCTGTCTGTGATGCCATAATGCTCCGTGCCATTCAACAATCTCGGGCTTCACCCTTCTCTCCTCAAGGGCCTCAAGGAGCTCGGCTTCGTACGGCCCACGGCGATTCAGTCCGAAGCGATCCCGCCGGCGATGCTGGGCAAGGACGTCATTGCGACCGCGCAGACCGGCAGCGGAAAGACGGCGGCGTTTCTGCTCCCGATTCTCCACCGTCTGATCGATAAACCGCGGCGCACGACGCGCGCGCTCGTGCTGGCGCCGACGCGGGAGCTTGCGGCGCAGATTGTCGAAGATCTCACCGCGCTCGCGGTCCACACGCCGATCACCGGGCGCGGCGGTCTTCGGGGGCGTCGGGATGGGACCGCAGGAGCACGCGTTCAGGAGCGGCGTCGACGTCATCGTCGCGACGCCCGGCCGGTTGCTCGATCACATGCGATCGAGCTACGCGAGGATGAATCAGCTCGAGCACCTCGTCCTCGACGAGGCGGACCGCATGCTCGACATGGGCTTTCTCCCCGAGATTCGCAAGATCCTGACGCACCTGCCCGTCCGTCGTCAGACGCTCTTCTTCAGCGCGACCATGCCGCCGCCGATCGCGGCGCTGTCAGGAGAAATGCTGCGCAGTCCCGTGACGATCCAGATGCAGCGCCAGGCCGCGCCCGCGTCGGGGATCACGCAAGCCGTCTATCCGGTTCCGCAGGAGCTGAAGCCGGTGCTGGTCGTCCACCTCCTGACGCGCGGCACGATGACGCAGGCGTTGATCTTCACGCGGACGAAGCATCGGGCGAACAGGCTCGCCGACTTCCTGGTCAGAAGCGGCATCAAGACGGAGCGGATCCACGGAAACCGCTCGCAGTCGCAGCGCACGGCGGCGCTCGCCGGATTCAGGAACGGCACCTACCCCGTGCTCGTGGCGACCGACATCGCGGCGCGCGGCATCGACGTCGAGGCGCTCGGCCACGTCGTCAACTTCGACGTCCCGATGGCGCCCGATGACTATATTCACCGCGTCGGGCGCACGGGCCGCGCGGAGATGACGGGGGAGGCCTTCACGCTCGTCTCGCCGCAGGAAGAGGGTGAGCTGCGTGACATCGAGAAGGTGCTCGGACGCCGGTTGCCGCGGGTGACGGTACCGGACTTCGACTACGCCGCGCGCCCGCAGGCGAAGCTCGAGATTCCGCTCGCGCAGCGCATCGCGGAGATCAGAGCCAGGAAACGCGGCGAACGCGAGCGGGCCGCCGCCAACTCCGCCCGTCGCTCCGCCGGGCAGCGCGGGCGCCCCGTCACACCGTTGCAGCCAGCACGGGCAGGTCCTGGCGGCCCGCCGCGCCCGCCGCGGCCGTCACATCCTGGAGGCGGTCGCTCGTTCCGCGGGCCAGGCGGCCGCGGGCGGGGAAGATAACGCGCCTTTCCTACAGTCACGAAGGTGCCGCCTTAGACGTGCGCCACAACCGCGGCCGGGCGCCGCGCGCGTAGCGCGGCCGTAATCTCGCGCCGCACCGGCTCAGCCAGCGTGACGAGTGGCCGGACGACCCCGCCCTCGATCACCGCGCTCGGCACGCCGTCGCGGTAGGCGAGGCGGTTGCGGCCCGCCGCTCTGATCCGGTCGCCGGCGGTCACGATTCCGGCCAGATTCAGCGGATCGGCGGTGCCGATCGACGATGAGACGGCCGTCGGCTGCGGTCCGACGCACCTCGCGCAGGCGCTCGACGGCACGCGGCAGGGCGAACTGCTCTCCAGACATTCCCGCGACGAAGCGGCCGCCACGAATCTCTCCCCGCGCTTCGAGGCGCCGGTAGACCCGGGCCAGATCGCGCCACGGCGCGGCGATACTCTCGCGGGTCAGGAGGCGGTGAAAGACCACGCCGTATCGGCGTAACAACGCCCATGCTTCGGCCTCGACCGCACTGGCCTGCGCCGCCGGCGCGTGCGGCGTCGGAATGAGGCTCCAGCGGCCGGCGAAGCTGGCGCGACGATCGCGCACGATGGCACGGCCGGGGACGCTCGCCAGCAGCGCGCGCAGTCCGGCGAATCCATCCGAGGCGGCGAAGCCGCTCGCGACGAGAGTGCCGAGCGCGAGCCGCGTCTCCTCCGCGTCGAGGCCGCTCGCCGCGTGCACATCGGTGAAGAACGATGCCCCGCGCGCCCGCAACGCTTCCATCACGCGGCGTGCATTGGGGGTGAGCTTCGCCTCGGCATCGCCAACGACCGGGCGCAGGGTCTGCCAGGCTTCGCTGTGCTCGCGCAGAAAGAGCGCGATGGGCGTTGCCGGTGCGAGGCGCGCGGGCTCGGTCAACTCGGCCGATCGCGGCGACAGCCGCGCCCAGCCTATGTCGCCAGCCAGGCACAACATGTCGAGCATCTCCGGCTGGTAACCGTCGACGCGACCGGGAAGCACCGTGCGTTCCCACGCCGCCGCGGCCAGTTCGAAGCCGTCGAGCACGATGAGCGCCTCGCGCAGTCCATCGAGACCGACGAGTCGATCCGCGGGATCGACGTGCTGCCACTTGAACAGGAACCGCATGAAATCAGCCGGGCGTCACCGGCTCGATCTCCGCGCGCAGACGATGCACCGTGTAGCGGTGGATGCGCGCGAGCAGCGCGCGGTCGCACCATTCGACGGGGCGGACGTCTCTGCCACGTGGGGCTGACCATCGCGCGTCGAAGCATCCGCGCAGCACGACGCCTTCGCCTTCGAGCGCGAGAAGGGCGTCGTCGGACTCGCGGACCTCGATGGCGAGCGAGTGCGCCAGCTCGCCGGCGGTGGTCGGCCCGACGAGGCAGAGACGTCCGCGCAGCAGCTCGACTATGGCGGCGTGTCGTTCCCAGACCTTGAGGCGAGATGCCGGCGCCTCGATGGGGGGTTCGGTGATCGCGTCCGGATGGACTGCCTGAAGCTCGGGGAGCCGCTCCGCGGCAATGGCGATCGTCGCCGGACGATCGGGGCCGCCAATCAAGCAGCGGCAGGCGCGGCGTTTCACCGCGAGCGCATCGAGGAAGGCTCGCTCCACGTCGTGCAGCTCGTTCTCCAGCAGGTAGCCGAGGGTCATCAGCGCATCGTGCAGTTCGTCCGCGCTGCGGGGCTCCGGCCGTTCCTCCTCGCGAACCCGATCGATGGCTGCCGGATCGAGCGTTCCGAGACCATCCCCGGCCGATTCCGTTCCGCGCCTCGTCTGAACTGCGTGGCTCCTCCGCTCCTCGAGCGGCGCATCGTCGAGGAATGCGTAGGGCTTGGCGCCGAGGATCTCGTGGGCGAAGACGGACGGCTCCGGCGTGTCGCGGGCGATGAGCGCGATCTCACCGCGGTGGATCCGTCCGAGGACGACGTTGAGGCCATCGAGGTCCATGGCCTCCTCGAGGCAATCGCGAACGGTCTGGCCGACAAGCGGGTGATCCGGGATCTGGCGGTCGCCGGGAATATTCTCGAGGCAGGCGGCGGCGTCGGGGAAGACCGACGCGAGGAGATCAGCGGCGAGCATCCGCTGAACCTGCGGCGCCACCTTCTTCCCGCCCCGGTTGCGCGGGACCGCGAGCGACAGTGTCGCATTCCAGCGCCAGCGCGTCTCGAAGACGGGCGCGTCGAGAAACGCCTGCACGAGGACGTCCCGGGTCGTTTCCGGGTGCAGGTAGCGGAACACGTCGGAGAGCGGGAACGAATGCTGTGGCCCGAGCGAGAGCAGCAAGCCGTCTTCAGTGGCCGCTGCCTGCAGCTCGAAGTTGAACTGACGGCAGAAGCGCTTGCGGAGCGCAAGTCCCCAGGCTTTCGTGACGCGGCTGCCGAACGGCGCGTGCAGGACGAGCTGCATGCCGCCTGACTCGTCGAAGAACCGTTCGAGGACGAGCGTCTCCTGCGACGGGATGGTGCCGAGCACGCGCCGGCCATCGGCCAGGTAGTCGACCGCCTGCTCGGACGCCGCGCGCGAGATAGCGCTCTCGTCGACGAGCCACGCGGCGGCGGCGCTCAGGCCTGCCGCCGCGGATGACGTCGAGTCGTGTCGCAGCCGGGCGTCGATCTCCCGCGCGGAGATCGCTCACCGCGCGCGACAGCTCGTCGCTGCGCGCCGGCGCCTCGCCGAGCCAGAAGGGAATGGTCGGTGGTGCCCCGCGCGCGTCGGCCACGCGGACGGTGCCGGCCGTGACCTGAAGGATCCGCCACGACGCGTTGCCGAGCTGAAAGATATCGCCGGCGATCGATTCGATGGCGAAGTCCTCGTTCAGCGTGCCGATGAACGTGTCGCCCGGATCGAGGATGACGCGGAAGTCGGCGATCTCCGGAATCGCGCCGCCAGAGGTCTGTGCCAGCAGCCGGCTGCCGCGCCGGCCTCTGAGCACCGCATTGACTTCGTCGCGGTGCAGGAGCGCCGCTCGCCGTCCTCGCCGGGTCGAGAAGCCATCCGCTGACATTTTCAGGACCGCGTCGAACTCCGCGCGCGGCAGAGCGCGATAAGGCCAGGCCCGGCGCACCAGGGCGAACATCTCGTCTTCGCGGTACTCGGCGCAGGCCGTCTCGGCGACGATCTGCTGCGCCAGCACGTCGAGCGGCGCGTCGTGGGCCACGATGGCGTCGAGCTCGCCCTGACGGACCGATCGCAGGAGCGCCGCGCACTCCACGAGATCGTCGCGCGAGGTGGGAAAGACGCGCCCCTTCGGCAGGCCGCCGATGGTGTGGCCCGATCGTCCCACGCGCTGCAGGAGCGTCGCGATCCGATGCGGCGAGCCGACCTGGCAGACGAGATCCACATGTCCGATGTCGATGCCCAGCTCGAGCGAGGCAGTGGCGACGAGCGCGCGCAGCCCGCCGGTTTTGAGCCTGGTTTCCGCGTCGAGGCGTGTCTCTTTCGACAGGCTTCCGTGGTGCGCCGTGACCGTGCTCTCGCCGAGCCGTTCGCTCAGATGCCGCGCCAGGCGCTCGGCCATCCGCCGCGTGTTCACGAAGACGAGCGTCGTCCGATGCGCCGTGATGAGCGCCGCGAGCCGATCGTGGTACTCCTCCCAGACCTCGTGCGCCATCACGGCGTCGAGCGGGGCGCCGGGAATCTCGATGCCGAGATCCATCTCACGGCGATGTCCCGAGTCGACGATGGTGCACGCCTCGCCCGTTGCGCCGACGAGGTAGCGTCCGACCTCGTCGATCGGCTTCTGCGTGGCGGACAGGCCGATCCGCAACAGCGGCTGCCCGCAGATGGCGCGCAGCCGCTCGAGCGAGAGGGCGAGATGGGCGCCGCGTCTCGTGCCGATCACGGCGTGGATTTCATCGACGATGACCGTGCGCACGGTGCGCAGCATGTGCCGGCTGCGTTCGGAGGTGAGCAGCAGGTAGAGCGATTCGGGCGTGGTGACGAGGATGTGCGGCGGCGTGCGAATCATCGCGGCGCGTTCGCCCTGCGTGGTGTCGCCCGTCCGGACCGCCGCCGTGATTCTCGGCGCGGTCAGCCCCGACTCTTCCGCCAGGCGCAGGATCCCGCGCCGCGGTTCGGCCAGGTTCTTGTGGATGTCCGTGCTGAGTGCCTTGAGCGGGGAGACGTACAGCACGCGCACTTCATCGGGCAGCGGCGCGTTCAATCCTTCGCGCGTCAGCTCGTCGAGGGCAGTGAGGAACGCCGCCAGGGTCTTTCCAGAGCCGGTGGGCGCTGCGATGAGCGTGTGCCGGCCGTCGAGGATGGACTGCCAGCCGTTCAGCTGCGCCGCTGTCGGCTGCCCGAGCGTGGTGGCGAACCACTGTTGGACGACGGGATGAAAACGAGCGAAGGGCATTGCGATGCTGACTCTCTCGCGAACGGGGGAATCCAGATTATACCGTGACGGTTCAAAGGGTTCAGAGGTTCAGAGGTTCAGAACAGCTTTCCGCGCGGCGAGTATTCCCTGAACCCGTGAACCCAATGAACCCGTGAACCTAATGAACCTGTTGAACCCAATGAACCTAATGAACCTAATGAAGCAGTCTTTAACGTGCAACGAACGCATAAACCGGCAGGCCCGCGAGCAGCAGCAGGAAGCCCCAGAAGACGACGTCCGGGCCGGCGCCGCCGATGGCGAAGAGCGCGTAAACAAAGGCGAGGCTCGAGACGAGCGAGGCGCCCCTCGGCCAGGTCATGCTCCGTTCCCGTCGGTGCAGGATGACACCGGCAAGCGAACAGAAGGTGTACGGCACGAGCGTGCTCAACGTGGCGAGAAGAATGATGAAAGTGAACAACTCGACGAGACCGCGTGAGTAGTTCATGGCCACGAGCGTAGTCGACAGCGTCGCGCCCACGATCATCGCAAACGCCGGCGTGCCCCGGCTCGACAACCGCGCGAACGCCCGCGGGAACAGCCCGTCCTGCGCGACGGCCAGCGGCAGCTGACCGACGACCAGGACCCACCCGTTCAACGCCCCGAAACAGGAGATTGCCGCACCGATCGCCACGAGCGCCGCCGCGCGATCGCCGGCGAGCGCGCGGGCCGCGTCGGCGAACGGTGCCGTCGAGTGCGCGAGCGTCGGCGGATCCAGCAGGCTCATCACACCGACGGTGCTGATCAAGTAGATGGCCGCCGCCAGCAGCGTCCCGATGACGGTCGCCCGTGGAATCGTACGACGGGCGTCGCTGGTGCTGCCTGCCGGGACCGTCGCGCTCTCGAGTCCAACGAATGCCCACAGCGTGAGCGTGACCGTCGCCATCAGACCTTTTCCGAGCCCGCCTTCCATGCCGGCGAGTGAAAAGTGGGACGGCTCGAATGCCAGCGTGCCGGCGATGCCGATGAGGAGCAGGGGCAGGATCTTGAGCGACGTCGTGACGAGTTGCACGCGTCCCGCGCTCCGGGTGTCCCAGCAGTTGACGACTGTCAGGAGCCAGACCATCCCCACTGCCAGCGACGCTGCCGCGACGGGGCTGCGGACGACGGAGGGGATAAACGGGTCGAGGTATCCGACAAACGCCACGGCGAGCGCCGCGTTCGCGGTCCAGATCGAGATCCAGTAGCCCCAGGCGACGAGGAAGCCGGCGAGGTCACCGTACGCCTGACGCGTATAGGCGTACGGACCGCCGCTTGCCGGCCGGAACCCTGCGAGCTGCGCAAAAACGAGCGCCAGGCAGGCGGATCCCGCCGCCGACACCACCCAGCCGACGATGCTCAGGCCCCGGTACGCCGCGAGCGACGCCGGCAACAGGAACACGCCCGACCCGATCATGTTGCCCATGACGAGCGCGACTGAGATCCAGAAGCCGATGGGACGTGGGGAAGTAGGAGGTTGAGACTCAGGTGAACTGGAAGAAGGCGGAAGCGACGACGGAACCGACGAACTGGAAAAAGAAGGATCGGACGACGCCGTCATCGCGGGGGATGGTAGCACACCGTCGCCGGCGCTCCGGGGGCGTCGGACATGGGGTCAGATCTCGATTTTCTAATGTCTAATTGCTCAATATCAGAGAATCGAGATCTGACCCTCGGCCAGCCAGCCCGTCGCCTGTGCTACGCGACGCGCTTGCGCTTGTCCGGTGATGAGTCGTCTGCGATACGGAGCAGGTTCTCGACACCTGCCGCGCCGAGGGCGCGAGCGAGGATGTCCGCGCGACGGCGTTCGACCGCGGATCGGACCACGCCCTTGAGCGTTACGTGGCCGTCGTTGACCTCGACGTTGATCACCGTGCGGGTCTTCCCCGAGCCGGTCCAGAACGAGGGGTCTTCTTCGATTTGCTCGGTGATGACCAACTGCAATTCGTCGTCATCGAGCAGGCCAGACTTCGCCCGACGGATTATCTCTGCGCGCATAGCTCTCCTTACCTCGCCAACCAGGCCTTACCAGTCAACCGCACCTTCGCAAAACGGGAAGCCGATCCGGCCGGGCATTCCAGGAACGTGCCAGTTTACCTGATCGATCTACTACCTTGGACGCTGTAGCGTTTCACCAGGTCCCACAAGCTCAGCCGTGACGGAGGCTGATCGTCTCAGGAGTGGTGTTCTCGAATGGGTCGCCGGCTCGAGAAGGCGCTCAATCAGGTGACTTCGCCGTGCAGCCCACTTCCGGCTGGGTCAGCACCGGTTATCGAATGCCGAATGAGTAGTTTATCCCTTGCGCCTGGGGTATCCCTTGCGCCTGGGGTCAGATCTCGATTTTCTCATGGGCTGGGGGATCAGAAAATCGAGATCTGACCCCGGGTACTCCAGGCGGGTCCACGCCGGCCCGAGAGGCCTCTATTTCGGAGGGTCGTGGTCCTTCGAGGGGTCGGCCACCGGCGCCGTTTCCGCCGCGGCATCCGGTCCGGTCCCACTCTCATCTCCAATTGACGGCACGTGCGGGAGCGCCGTACCGCTCCACGGGGCCAGCACTCCCGCCTTCACGTAGGTAAACAGCTTGTCCCGAGTATCGATGATGTCGAGGTTCCGCATCGTCAGCTGCCCGATGCGGTCGAGCGGGGTGAACATCGACTCGCCCTTCTCCATCGTCAGCCGTTCGGGCTTGTAGGTGAGGTTGGGGGACGTCGTGTCGAGGATCGAGTAGTCGTTGCCGCGCCGGAGCTCGACCGTGACCTCGCCGGTGATGGCGCGCGCGACCCACCGCTGCGCGGTTTCACGGAGCATCATGGCCTGCGGATCGAACCACCGGCCCTGATAGAGCAGACGCCCGAGGCGACGGCCGCTGTCGCGATACTGCTCGATCGTGTCCTCGTTGTGGATGCCGGTGACGAGCCGCTCGTAGGCGATGAAGATCAACGCCATCCCGGGTGCTTCGTAGATGCCCCGGCTCTTGGCTTCGATGATCCGGTTTTCGATCTGGTCGCTCATCCCGAGACCGTGACGGCCGCCGATGCGGTTGGCTTCCATCATGAGCTGCACGGCGTCCCTGAACGTGACGCCGTTGAGGGCCACGGGCTGGCCCTCGTCGAAGCGGATCGAGACTGCTTCACGCTTGACGGGTAAGTCGTCGCGCCACGACGCGACGCCCATGATCGGCTCGACGATGGTGATCCCGGTGTTCAGCCGCTCGAGATCCTTGGCTTCGTGCGTGGCGCCGAGCATGTTCGAGTCGGTCGAGTAGGCCTTCTCTGAGCTCATATGGTACGGAAGGCCGACCTGGCGCATGTATTCGGACATCTCGGCCCGTCCGCCGAGCTCGTCGATGAAGGCTTGATCCAGCCAGGGCTTGTAGATGCGCAGGCTCGGGTTGGCGAGGAGTCCGTAGCGATAGAAGCGTTCGATGTCGTTGCCTTTGAACGTGCTGCCGTCCCCCCAGATGTGGACGTCGTCTTCTTTCATCGCGCCGACGAGCATCGTGCCGGTGACCGCGCGGCCGATGGGCGTCGTGTTGAAGTACGGGACACCCGCTGTGGTGATGTGGAAGCCGCCGGCCTGCAGAACAGCGAGGCCCTCGGAGACGAGCTGCGCGCGGCAGTCGATGAGGCGGGCCTTCTCGGCGCCGTATTGCAGCGCGCGGCGAGGAATCTCGTCGTAGTCGGGCTCGTCCGGCTGACCGAGGTTGGCGGTATATGCGTACGGAATCGCGCCCTTCGCGCGCATCCAGTGGAGCGCTGCACTCGTGTCCAGCCCGCCCGAGAAGGCGATGCCGACCCGCTCGCCGGCCGGCAGGTTTTGAAGAATGTTGGCCATCAGCCCGTACAGTTTATCCTCCTTCGCGCGAAGCGCTTCCGCCTTCGCCAAGGCTTCGGCGGACCGGCCGTAGCTTCAGCGGAGGCTGGCCGCGGACCCGCCGTAGCCCTGGCGAAGGCGGGCCGTGCTACCATCCGCGACAACAGCTGCGGGAGGAGTCTGCGATGTCGATTCGTCTGATTGTCATTGCCCTGATCGGTTTTCTCGTTCTTCCCCCTCGAGCAACTGCTCAACAAATCACGACCGGCGTCATTCAGGGATCGGTGGCCGATGCGACCGGTGCCGCGTTGCCCGGCGTGACGGTCGAGGCGCGCAACTCCGATACGAACCAGGGGCGGACTCTCGTGACGGAGTCCGACGGCCGCTTCGTGTTCCTTCAGCTTCCGCCGGGAAACTACCGCGTGACGTTCACGCTGGCGGGGTTTGCGACCCACGTGCAGGAGAACATCGGGCTGACCGTCGGCCAGGCGATCACCCTCCCTGTGGCCATGAAGGTCTCGGGTGTGTCCGAGACGGTGACGGTCACGACGGCCACGCGGGTGATTGAAACCTCGCGGACGGCGGCCGCGACGACGCTGAATCAGAACACGATCGAGACCATCCCGATTCTGGGACGAAAGTTCGAGGATCTGCTGTCGCTCACGCCCGGTGTCGCCATCGTGCAGGGTGCCGACGGCGACGAGATCAGCTTTGCGGGTCAGCGGGGGATCTTCAACAACATCAGCCTGGACGGCGGCGATTACAACAACGGGTTCTTCGGGGAGCAGGCGGGCGGGCAGCGCGCCTCGATCGACATCACGCTCGACGCGATCAAGGAGTTCCAGGTGATCGCGACCGGCGCGCCGGCCGAGTTCGGGCGGACCGCCGGAGGCGTGGTCAACGTCATCACCAAGTCCGGCACCAACGGCGTCAAGGGCAGCCTCTTCCACTTTCAGCGGATGGAGGAGCTGACCGGCGATCTGTCCGACGGGACGAAGCTCGAATCGTTTCACCGCGAGCAGTACGGCGGCACGATTGGCGGTCCGATCAAGAAGGACAAGGCGTTCTTCTTTCTGGCGACCGAAGGGATCAATTCCAACTTCGACCGACCGAACCTGAGCCGTCAGCTTGGCGACACGCCCTGCCCGGTGCAGAACCCGACGGTGCCGCAGCACGAGGCGCTGATCAACCAGAACAGCGACTGCCAGCGGACGGCCCTGCTCGGGTTCTTCCAGTCACGGCTGAACCTGAACGAAGGGATCCCCATCGACCATCCGCAGCGGACGACGGCTATCCTCGGCAAGATCGACGTCGCTGCGAATACGAGCAACAACGTCTCGGGATCGTGGAACTTCAATCATTCGCGCAAGACGAACGAGACGTTCGACGTGGCGACCTTCGGACCGTCGGCCAACGGCATCGAGGGCGATCCCGCGCGGATCAACGTGATGAACCTCAACTGGTTTACGACGCTCTCGACCCGACTGGTCAACGAGGCGCACTTCACGTACTCGCGCGAGAGCCGGCCTCGGACGTCGGCGGGGTCCGGACTCGCCGCTGACACCGGTATCGGGTTCAACCCGTCGTTTCGATTCGGCGATCCTTTCTTCCTCCAACCGAACGTCGACGAGCTCATCTGGCGCACGCAGATCAAGGACAACATCTCGCTCGTGACCGGCACGCACACCTTCAAGGTCGGCGGCGAGTGGATGCACACGCTGAACGATCAGGTGTTCCGCGGGTTCTTCACGGGACGGTCTCTGTTCAGCAGCGTCGCGGGCTTTCTGCGCTATGCGTCACCCGCTGCCTCTGGAGGATTCGGGCCGAACACTGTCAGTTGCTCGACGCCTGCGTTCGTGACGACGTATGTGACCGCCCCGGCGGCGTGCCCGGCGGGCTTCTCCGCGGACGGCGGGCCGCTGCTCCTCTATCTGCAGGGTGCGGGCCGCACCGGGCCGGCGACCGACGCCGCGGGGGCATCGACAATCAACAACAACGAGTTCTCGCTCTTCGCGCAGGATTCCTGGCAGATTCGCACGAACATCACGCTGAACTACGGTCTGCGCTGGGACGCACAGACGATGCCCGAGACGGTCGATCCGCGTACGACCGCGTACGCGGCGTTCCTCACCGACCCGACGTTCCCCTCCGACGGCACGATCCCGAGCCAGTGGGCGATGTTCCAGCCGCGCGTGGGCGTGGCCTGGGACGTCAAGGGGGATGGCACGTCGCTCGTGCGTTCGAGCTGGGGTGTCTACTACGCCCGGCAGAACATGCTGAGCCAGGTCGGATCGGTCACGACCAACGGCCTGCAGCAGCAGACGATCTTCCTCAACACCAGCATCATCAGCAGCGGAGTTCCCGGCCCTGTCTGGCCCGGCGTAGTCAGCCCGGCGCCGCTGCCCGACGGGGAGTTCCCGCTGTTCAGCGGCGTGCGCGTGTTCGATCGCGACTACAAGAACCCGCACGTCTTCGCCTTCAACGTCGCCTACGAGCAGCAGCTCGCGCCGGACTGGGCCGGCTACGTCGATTTCATCTGGAACGAGGGCCACGACCTGACGCGGTTCCTCAACTACAACCGGAGCGGACCGGTCTGCTGCGCTGATGGTCCAGGTACGGGCAACAGCTACGCCTATACCGGCTCGCCCTGGGCGCTCCAGCTCGGCGAGGTCATGGTCACGAACAGCCGCGGGTCGTCGCGATATCGCGGGCTGACGTTGGGGCTGAGGAAGCGGCTCTCGAACGGGTTCCAGCTCGAGGGCAATTACGTGCTGGCCAAGGATGAAGACGACGATTCGAACGAACGCGATCCCTTCACCGATACCAGCTTCAATTTCTTCGACCTGGCGAAGGATTGGGCCGTCTCGAATCGCGACATCCGCCACAAGGTCAACTTCTTCAGTTACTTCACCATCCCCTATGGGTTCTGGGCCAACACCCGGATCCAGTATCGTGGTCCCCAGCCAATCACCGCGAGCCCGCGCAGCCTCGACGGCACCGATCGTGGCCGCAACGGGGAGCGGAAGAGAACCAGTACTTTTCGTTCGACTGGCGCCTCGGTCGCGCGTTCCGGTTCGGCGGGCACTACGAGATCACGCCAATCCTGGAGATGTTCAACACGTTCAACAACACGAACAACATCAACTCGCTGACCACGAACCTGCTCTTCGACTTTTCCGGGTTTCTGCGCACCGGTGTCGGCGATCCGCGTCAAACGCAGCTGGCGGTGAAGTTTACGTTCTGAACGGCTCTAGGCTTTTGGCTCTAGGCTAGAAACCTTCGAGAGCACGCTCGAAGGTTTGCCTAAAGCCAAGAGCCCGAAGCCAAGAGCCCTATTGCGGCGTGCACGACGTCGCGCGCATCCGCACGGACGAGACGTCCATCACGGTGACGTTGTCGGCAGGGCTGGGCATGGAGCGCGAGCCGGCGACTGGTGAGCCGCCGCCGATGGCGACGCGACCGACTTGGATTCCCTTGTCATCGAGCGCCGAGCGCTTCACGAGCCCGGTGACCTCGACCAGGTGTCCCTGCTGGCGCTTGATCTCGTCGGTCACCGGCTTCTTGCTGGCCAGGTGAAACGAGCGCGCTCCGACGTAGGGACCGCTCTCGACGTCAGTCTTCCGCTCGTCGAGCGTCTTGAGGACCCGGCCCTGGAGACATCCGACCACGGTGAGCTGGACCGAGTCCTTCGGCACTTTCGGTTTTTCCTGTTCGGCCTCCTGGGGAAGAGCAAAGGCGAGCAGGACGAGCAGGGCGGCGAGCGGAGTCATGCAATCACCTTTCAGGCGCTCGTCGGACGATATCACGATGGATCGCAGGTACCCTAGCTGGAGAGCCCTATAATTTTGGTGCGGAGGATGTGGCATGTCTCTAGTGGCCCCACTCGCGATCGGTGCAGTCGTCCTGACCGGGTTTGTCTTCGCTCAGGAGCCCCACCAGCACGGCGGGGGTTCCGAGAAGCTTGGGACCGTCCGGTTTGCGACGTCGTGCAGCGCCGCGGCGCAGCCGGCGTTTGCGCGCGCGATGGCGCTCCTGCACTCTTTTGAGTTTGGCCCCGCCATCGAGGGGTTCACGGCAGCCGGTACGACGGATCCCGGCTGCGCGATCGCCTCCTGGGGCGTCGCGTTGAGCCGCTGGGGCAATCCGTTCGCGGCAGGAATCAAGACACCGGCTCAGCTCGAAGCGGGGCGCGCGGCGATCGCGAAGGCCAGCACGATCGGCGCGAAGACGGACCGCGAGCGCGACTACATCGCCGCCGCGGGCCGGCTCTATGCCGACTTCGAGAAGACCGACCAGCGCACGCGGCTCCTGGCCTACCGCGACGCGATGGCGGACCTTGCGGCGCGGTATGCCGATGATCCCGAAGCGTCGGCATTCTACGCCCTCGCGCTGGCGATCTCGAACGATCCGACGGACCAGACCTACGCGAACCTGCTCAAGGCTGGCGCGATCCTCGAGCGGTTGGCGCCCACGCAGCCCGACCATCCCGGCTTCGTGCACTACATCATCCACGCCTACGATGTCCCGCCGCTCGCGCCGAAGGCGCTCGCAGCGGCCCGAAGCTACGCCAAGATTGCGCCGTCTGCGCCCCATGCGCTGCACATGCCGTCGCACACGTTCACCCGCCTCGGCTACTGGCAGGATTCGATCGAGACCAACATCGCTTCGGCCGAGGCCGCGCGTCGGGACGGTGCGACGGCCGAAGAGCTGCACGCGATGGACTATCAGACGTATGCCTACCTGCAGATGGCGCAGGATGCCGCGGCGCGGCGATTGATGGGAACGCTCCAGGAAGCCGCGGCTCGATTCGATCCGAGCCGCGGCGGCTCTGCCGCGCCCCCATTGGCCGGCGGCTTCGCACTCGCGGCGATTCCGGCCCGCTACGCGCTCGAGCGTCAGGCGTGGGCGGAGGCGGCGAAGCTCGAGCTCCGGTCCAGCCGCTTCCCGCAAGGCGACGCGATTACCTGGTTTGCGCGCGGCCTTGGTGCGGCGCGAGCCGGCGATGTGCAGACAGCTCGTGCCGCCATCGATGCCCTGCAGCCGCTCGAGGCCCAGCTCGCGAAGGCGGGCGAGAGCTACTGGGCCGAGCAGGTCGCGATCCAGCGGCTCGGCGTCTCCGCGTGGACGGCGCTGAAAGAGGGCCGGACCGACGAGGCATTGACGACGATGCGGAGTGCGGCGGACCGCGAGGATCGGACGGAGAAGAATGCCGTCACGCCAGGACCGATCGCCCCGGCTCGCGAGCTCCTTGGCTACATGCTATTGGCCGTCAACCGCCCGGCAGATGCCCTCGCGGCCTTCGAGACCACGCTCAAGAAGGAGCCGAACCGGTTCCTCGCGCTCGCCGGCGCGGCCGACGCGGCGCGAATGAACGGCGACATGGCGGCGAGTCGAAAACATGCACAGCAGCTGCTGACAGTCGCGGCGCGCGCGGACCGGTCCGCACGCCCCCAGCTCGCGTCGGCCAGGGACATCCTGAAAAGCAAGTAGTGAGGTGAAGAAGATGCGACTCGCTGTGCTCGTCGTGTGCACTCTCGCGGCTGGTGCCGTCGGCCATGCGCAAACTGGTTCGTCCACTATGACAATCGTCCAGCGCATCCGTGAGAGCGCGCAGTTCACGCAGGCGAGCACGTTCATCGAGGGCGACTACGACAGGTTCGTCAAGGAGCTCGTCGCGCTCAACGAGATTCCCGCGCCGCCGTTCAAGGAGCAGGCGCGCGCGAAAGCCTACGTCGAGATGCTGCGCCAGCAGGGCCTCTCGGATGTCGAGATGGACGCCGAAGGGAATGCGATGGGTGTGCGCAAGGGTACGGCGGCCGGCGGGCCGATGCTCGCGATCCTCGCCCACCTCGACACCGTGTTTCCCGAAGGCACTGACGTGAAGGTCAAGCGGCAAGGCACGCGGCTCTCGGCGCCAGGGATCGGCGACAACACGCGTGGCCTGGCGCTCATGCTGGCGGTCGTTCGCGCGATGCAGGCCGGCAAGTTCCAGACGACGAGCGACATCCTCTTTGTCGGCAACGTCGGCGAGGAAGGCGAGGGCGATCTGCGCGGCGCCAAGTTCGTGCTGCGCCAGGGTAGGTACAAGGATCGGATCAAGCAGTTCATCGCGATCGACGGCGGCGAACAGGGCAACATCACCCGCGGCGGCGTCGGGAGCCTGCGCTACCGCGTGACGTTCAAGGGACCCGGTGGCCACAGTTACGGCGCGTTCGGTCTGGTCAACCCCGCGTTCGCGATGGGGAGCGCCATCGCGAAGTTCTCGCGGCTGCACGTGCCGGTCGAGCCCAAGACGACGTTCAACATCGGTGTCGTCAGAGGCGGAACCTCCGTCAACTCGATTCCCTCCGCCGTGAGCATGGACGTGGACATGCGGTCGGAATCCTGCACGGAGCTGAAGAAGGTGAACGAGGAGTTTCTGTCGATCGTCAGGCAGGCCGTCGACGAGGAGAATGGCGCCCGCTCGACCCGCGAAGGCAAGATCGAAGCCGA
The DNA here is from genome assembly GCA_963771395.1 of uncultured Acidobacteriota bacterium. Taxonomy (GTDB): domain Bacteria; phylum Acidobacteriota; class Vicinamibacteria; order Vicinamibacterales; family 2-12-FULL-66-21; genus DATBJJ01. The sequence continues at coordinate 99,713 of CAVYTY010000015.1, forward strand.
CCCGAAATTGATTGGCGATCGTCCCTGCGGCGAAACGCCCGCCTCGTCACCGATCGTGCAGATGACGACCGCCGTGGTCAAGGCCTTCGGCCTGACGCCGAACTACTCGACGAGCAGCACCGATTCCAACGTGCCGATGAACATGGGGATTCCCGCCGTGACGATTGGCCGCGGCGGTCCCGGCGGCAGGGCGCACGCACCAGACGAGTGGACAGACGTCGAACGGAAGGGAAGTGTCGAGGCGGTCAAGGTCGCGATGACCGTGATTCTGGCCGTCGCCGGAGTGCCCTAGTCCTGCTGCAACGAGGAATAGCGCCCCTCAGGGGATGATGCCTGGAATGAAGTCGACGATCACATTCGCGTGAACGTCGCGGAGAATGAGGTCTTTCCCGACGATTCGATACTCGAGATCCTCGGGGAGCTGCGGGAGCGTCGCGAGCAGGTTCACAGGTACGGTCGGCAGCGCCGCCCCTTCCGGGTAGCTGGCGTTGACCTTCAAGCGCATCGGGGCCGGAGCGTCCTCCTTCATCGACTTCTTCGTCTCGGCCCCCTCCTTGCCTTTGACCTCAGGGGCCAGCAGCCGCCGCAGCAATTGTGCGACCTCCGGAGCGAAGATGTCCCCCTGTTTGGCGCCCGCACGCTCGGTCCGAATGGCCGCCGCGAGCGCATCCTGCGACGCTTTGACCTTCGCCGGCTCGTCGGTTCGCTTCAGCGCGGGGCCTCTTTTCTCGAGCCGGTGGTGCAGCTCCATGTACTTGTCGATGCGCTGCTTCAGGTCCAGCAGCAACAGGGCATCAGCGTTGACCTTGGGTCCCGGCTTGGGTTGCTGGATGCCAAGAGTTGCGGTCATGATTGCGCAGCTGAAGAGAAGAGCGGTTATCAGGCTGGTCAATACCACCTCCAGCGCTTTCCCCTTCACGATGCATGCCCGCTCGCCGCCCCTGGTTGACAAGCTCTGTCGTGTGCGACAATGGATGTGCCTGCCCTGCTTTAGTCGCCCATTCCTGACGCTCGCCGAGCGCGAGGGCGATTCGAGGTATTCCCCATGAGTCGCGGCGCGCTACGAACGCGAATACTCATCCCGACGGCCTGTGCCGTTGCCGCGTTGTCGGTCGTCCTTGCCGGCCAGGATCCGCCGAAACAGCCGGCCTTCCGCAGCGGCGCGAGCTCGGTCGCGGTGTACACCACGGTCACCGATTCAACCGGCCGGCTGGTGCCGGACCTGACCAAGGACGACTTCGAGATCTACGACAACGGCAAGCTCCAGCCAATCACGCTCTTCGCCACCGAGACGCAGCCCATCAGCGTCGTCGTGATGATCGATCGCAGCGGCAGCATGAAGGAGAGCTTCAGGCTGGTCTCCCAGGGTGCGGAAGAGTTCATCAAGCGGCTGTTGCCGGCCGACAAGGCGCGCATCGGCAGCTTCGCGACCAGGATCCAGGTGGATCCCGAAGAGTTCACGAGCGACCGCAGGATGCTGATCGATATCCTGCGGAGCGAGCTGCAGCCAGACGGGCCGACGCCGCTCTGGAACGCCGCGAACGTTGCCATCAGGGAGCTCCTGCCCCAGGACGGGCGCAAGGTCGTTCTGCTCTTTACCGACGGCGTGGACAGCCCGGGGAACTTCAAGATGAACAACCAGAGCGTGATGGACGTCATGGACCGGGCGACCAAGGAGGACGTCATGCTCTACGCCATCGGTCTCGAGAGCCGGATGCCGTACGGCCGGCGGCAGGCGCCGCTCGGCGGCGGGGGCCTCACCGGCGGGTTCGGCGGCCAGGGCGGCGGTGGAATGACGCAGCGGCCGGATCCCGGCCTGCCGAAGATTGCGGCGGAGACGGGCGGCGGCTACTTCGAGTTGACGAGAGCCGACGATCTGAGGGCGACGTTTGCGCGCGTGGCCGACGAGCTGCACCAGCAGTACGCGCTGGCGTTCGAGCCGACGAAGCTCGATGGCAAGAGCCACGATCTCGAAGTCAAGATGAAGACCCGCGGCATGAAGGCGCGGGCGCGCAAGAGCTACGTTGCGGCCAAGCCCCGGACGTCCTGACGCGGGACACTTCGTCAGTCGTTGTCGCCGGCATCGCGGCGGCCCTGCTTGGTGCCCGAGCGGCGCCGTTTCGCGTCCAGGCGCTTCAACTTGGACGCGCCCGACGGCCGCGTCTTGCGGCGCCGCTTTGGCTTCACGGCAGCCTTGCGCAGCAGCTCGACGAGTCTCTCGCGCGCGGCCTCCCGATTCTGAGCCTGGGTCCTGAACGTCCGCGCGTCGATCACCAGGATGCCATCGGTCGTCATGCGCGAGCCGGCGAGCGCCCGCAGGCGTTCGCGCATGTCTTCATCGATCGACCTGGACCGGCCGGCGTCGAACCGCAACTGCACGGCCGTCGACACCTTGTTGACGTTCTGCCCGCCAGGCCCCGACGCGCGAACGAACGTCTCCTCGAGCTCGGAGTCTTCGACGATGATGGACGGGGTGATTTGGAGCATCAGCGACGGTTCAGGAGTTCAAAAGGTTTCATCTTACCTGAACCCCTTTGCACCCCTGAACCCTTTGAACCCTTGAACCCTCGATTTAGGCCTCCCACCTCAACGCTTCGGCAGGATCGACGCGAGCGGCCCTCCGCGCAGGCAAGTAGCTCGCCAGCACGGCAGTTCCCCCGAGCGCCGTGGCGACGGCTGCGTAGGTGAGCGGATCGTACACACTGACGCCGAACAGCAGCGTCGACATGGCGCGCGACAGCAGCGCCGCCGCCACCATTCCACACACGATTCCGATGGCGGCCAGAACGATCCCATGGCGCACGAAGAGTTGGCTGACGTCGCGACTCGCGGCGCCGAGCGCCATTCGAATGCCGATTTCCTTCGTGCGCTGCTGCGCGACGTAGGCGATCACTCCGTAGATTCCAACCACGCCGAGAAGCAGGGCGACGGCGGCGGCAATCCCCAGCATCACCAGCGCGAACGACGTCTGTGCCATCGAGGCTGCACGAATCTGATCCAGCGTGCGCACGTTGGCGACCGGCAGGTTCGCGTTCACAGCCCACACGGCCTGCTGGATCTCTTTGAGGAGCGTCGGCGAGCCGGTGCGGTCGGTTCTGAGCGCGTAACCGAGATTGCGCCGCGCGTAGGGCTTACCTTGATAGTAGTTGTCGATCATGAGCGGCCAGTAGATGATCGACACCGCCGGCTGGACGATGCCGTTGTCGCGCTCGTTGCCCACGACGCCGATGATGGTCCGCCACGGGTCGCGCGGTGTCTGGCGGATTCGGCGCCCGATCGCCGCCGCCGGCTCCTTCCGGTATTCTCTGGCAAAGTTCTCGCTGATCAACACGACGGACGCCTTGCTGTAGGCGTCGGCCCACGTCATTTCCCGTCCCGCCACAATTGGATTGCCCATCGTCTGGAAGTAGTTCTGCGCCGTCCACTTGAAACGGCGCAGCGGCGGCAGCTTCTCACCCTGTGGCGGGAAATCCTCGATGAAGATCGGATCGTTGCTGTTGTTGCCGTCCATGGTGACGGAACTCGACACGCCGACCGATCGGACGCCTGGGATCTGTTCGAGCTTCCGGACAATCTGCTCGTGCGTCCGTATCGCCTGCTCGTCATTCGGGATGAGAGACTCCGGAATCGATACGCGCAGCGTCAGCACTTCCTCGGGGTGGACGAATCCAGGATCGACCTGGCGCATGGCCTGAAAGGTGCGGATCATGAGGCCGGACGCGACGAGGAGCACGACGGCGAGGGCGATCTCGGCGATGACCAGCCCATTGCGCGCGCGGTGCCGCTCGCGGCCGGCGCTCGAGAGGCGTCCTCCTTCTTTGAGCGCCGAGGCGAGGTGCGGGGTCGTGAACTTGAGCACCGGCAAGAGGCCGAAGAGCAGCCCGGCGACGAGCGAGATCGCGACAGTGAAGAGAAGGACGAGCGGGTCGATGCCGATCTCTGCGGTCCTCGGCAGACCGTCGGGCGCGTTGGCCACGAGCGTGCGGATGCCGGCATACGCCAGGCCGAGCCCCAGAACGCCGCCGGCGAGCGCCAGCGTCAGGCTTTCCGACAGAAGCTCCCACGCAATCCTTCGCGATCCGGCGCCGAGCGCGGCGTGAATCGCCAGCTCTTGTTGCCGTGCCTCGGCGCGCACCAGAAACAAGTTGGCGACGTTGGCGCAGGCGATGAGGAGGACGAGCCCCACCGTGCCAAGGAGCACCCACAGCACGCGCCCGACGTCGCCGATGGCGTCGACGGCAAAAGGCCTGACGTTGGGGGCCATCTTGACGTCTTCGAACATCTTTCGCGAGAACCCGGCCGGCATCGGGAACCGTTCCGGGATGATCGGGATCAGCCGCGCGATGTCGGCGTTCGCCTGCTCGAGGGTTACGCCGGGCTTGAGGCGCGCGACACCCTGATAGCTGAAGTTGCCGACGTGGAGCTCGGCGCGGTTGAAGCGGAAGGGGAGGACGAGCTGCGGGTTCTCATTCAGGAAGCGAAAGCCCGCCGGGAGCACGCCGATGATCTCGCGCGGCTTGCCATCGACCACGACCGACTTGCCCACCACAGCCTGATCGCCTCCGAACTTGCGTTCCCAATACGCGTGGGTGAGCAGTACGCGCTCGGGCGTCTTCGGCGAGTCGTCTTCGACGGTGAAGCCGCGACCGAGGACGGGGTTGACGTGGAGGAGGCGCAGGGTGCCATCCGTCACGAACAAGCCCTGAACCCGCTCGGGGTCGCCGCTGCCCGTTACCGTCATCGAGCCGTCACCCCAGAGCCCGATGTCCTGGAAGACACGGCCCTCTTCGCGGGAGATCAGGTACATCGAAGGCGACAGGTTCAGGTCCGTGATCCCAAGTCCCGGCGCCGAGAGCCAGACGCCGACGAGCGTGTCGGGGGCGTCGAACGGCAGGGGCTTGAGCAGGACGCCGCGGACCACGCTGAAGATCGCTGTGTTTGCGCCGATACCGAGCGCGAGCGTGAAGACCGCGATCAACGTAAACATGGGCGCCTTGAGCAGACGCCTGGCAACGCGTAGGGGTGTGGCTGTCATTTGGGGCTTAGACGTCCGCCGCTCGTCGCCCGTTCGTCCGGGGACACTCAACCGTGACAGTCCCCGGACACACCGACGGCGGACGATTCCCGTAAATCCCGTAAAGGTGGCTGGCACCTTTCCATCACCTTTCCATCAAAGGTGCCAGCCACCTCTTGGAAGTTGTTCCGTCACGGAACAGGGGTGTGCAAAAGCTGCGTACTATGCCCTATGCTTCCCCCATGTTCACCGAAATCCGCATTGCCGTCCGGAGCCTAGCCAAGTCGCGGGGTTTTACGCTCGCTGCGGTCACCACACTCGGTCTCGGGGTGGCGCTCTGCGCGGCCGTTCTCGTCGTGGTGAACGCTTACCTCTTCAGGACGCTGCCCTATCCAGGGGCCGAGCGTCTGTACCTGGGTCAGGTATGCGCCGCCAGGGCAGATGCCGCCGCCCAAACTCGAGTCGCTCGATTGGCAGTCGCTCGCTGACGTCGTCGAGCATCCGATCGCGTGGGACCTCGATGTCTTCTATCTCATTGGCGGCGAGCGATCCGAGTCCGCCCCTGGCGCGTGGGTCACGCAGGGCTTCGTGCGGGGGCTCGGAATTCAGCCGGCCATCGGCCGTGGATTCGACAGCGACGCATTCGCGCCGGGGGGGCCGAACGTCGCGCTCATCAGCGACCGTCTCTGGCGCACGCGATACGGTGCTGACCCGGACATCGTCGGACGGCAGTTCGACGCCTACGTCAGCGATCGTCCCGACGAAGCCGAGGGCTTCACGATCGTCGGCGTGATGCCGCCGGACTTCTGGCACCTGAACGTCTACACCGAAGTGCTGGTTCCCCTCCGGGCGGCAACCTTCCCGTACATGGTGCGGCTGCGCGAGGGCGTGCAGCCGGGCGTGGCGATCGACCGGATTACGGCGCTGGTACGGGCCGGCACCACCGCGCCGAGCGCCGAGTGGCGCGCCACCCTCGAGTCGACTCACGCCGCCTACGTCGCGCGGCTGCGGCCGATCCTGCGGTCGGTGGCGGTCGCCGCCGCACTCGTGCTGCTGGTTGCGCTCGGCAATGTCGCTGGCCTTCTGCTGGTTCGCACGACGCGACGGCAGAAGGAGATCGCGGTACGGCGTGCTCTCGGCGCCAGCCGGCTTGCCATCGCGCGGCTGCTGCTCATCGAAGGGCTGTTGCTCAGCGCGGGCGCGACAATCGTCGGCGTGCTCGCCGGCGGACTTCTGACGGGGTGGCTCGCGCCTGTCGTCCAGCGCGAGCTGGGCCGCACGGCTCCCGGCGGTGCCGGCGCATTCACGGTCGACACGCCGATTGTCATGGCGGCCGTGCTCGGCGGTCTCCTCGCTGCGTGCGCGTGTACCGTGGGACCGCTCGTGTCGTCCTGGAGGGTCGGGCTGGTCGGCTCGCTCCAGGGCGGGGGGAGAGGCGCGACCGACGGCCGGGGAAACCAGCGCGCGCGTTCCGTGTTGATCGCCGTCGAGGTCGCGGCGTCGTTGGCACTGCTCGCCGGCTCGACGTTGATGATGCGGAGCGTGATCAACCTGCTTCACGTCGACTTCGGCATCGAGGCGAATGTCCTTTCGGTTCCGATGACCCTCCGTCAGCGCACGTATCCGGAACCCGCCGATCGTCTGGCGTTCTACGAGCGCGCGCTGGCGCGCGTCGAGGCCATTCCCGGCGTCGAATCGGTGGCGACGACGGACTGGTGGCCGCTGCAGTCGCCGCAACCGAGAGTGCTGGAGATTGACCGGGCGGGCGCGCGAGTCGAGGGCCGCTCCGGCGTGATTGGCGTGGGCCCCGGCTATTTCGCGACGCTGGCGATTCCGTTGACGGCTGGGCGCGCATTCTCGCCGCGCGATCGCATCGGCAGCGAGCCAGTCGCGATCGTCAGCGACACGCTCGCCCGGCGAATGTGGCCGGACGGGCGTGCGATCGGCGCCCGCGTCAACGTCGTCGACGATGGTCAGCAGGGGGAACGGCGGTCGACGACTCGACAGATCATCGGCATCGTGCGCGACGTGCGTCAGACACCCGAAGACGACGACCTTGCCGACATGTATGTGCCGATGCTGCAGTCGCCCGGGCGGTTCAGCTGGACGTACAGTCAAGACGGCCGGCGCGCCGCTGACATGGATGCCGCAGTTGCAGGCGGCATACAAGGAGATCGATCCCCAGATCTCCTTCGAGAGGGCCACGACGCTGCAGACGGAGATCACGCAGCAGACGTCGCGACCAAAGTTCCTGGCGTGGCTGCTCGGAGGGTTCTCGACCGTCGCCGGCGTACTGGCGCTCGTCGGCGTGTACGGCGTCATCGCGTATGCAGTCCGCCAGCGCGAGCGTGAGATTGCCGTTCGGATGGCGGTTGGTGCCGATCCGCGCCGCATCACCTGGCTCTTCGTGACGCAGGGGAGCCGGGTCATGCTGGCGGGCATTGCGCTCGGGCTCGTCGGGGCCGTCGGCGCCGGCCGCGCCCTCGAGAGCCAGCTGTTCGGCGTGCCGCCTGTCGATCCGTTCACGCTGCTGGCGACGACCGCCGGATTTGGGATTGCGGGCTACCTGGCCATCTGGTGGCCGGCCCGGCGTGCAGCCGCCACTGACCCCGCCGCCGCCCTCAAGGAAGAGGCATAGACCCGGACGGTCGGCCCGGACACCGGACAAAGGTGGCTGGCACCTTTGCCGGGTGCCGGGAAGGTGCCAGCCACCTGTATTGATACAGGACAGTTCGGGCGCGAACAGTAGCCGTCCGGAATCGACCACTTGGCACGGCCTCCGTGGCTTTTTACCTTTGTTTTGAGCGACTTCGAGGCACACGGGTTGCACCCTCGTGTCCGCTATGGTTCCCATGCTGTCCGACGCCCTTCAGGATCTCCGCTTCGGCCTCCGTCTGCTGCGCCGAAGCCCGGTTTTCACGACCGTCGCGGTTTCTTCGCTCGCGCTCGGGATTGGCGGCGCCGCGGCGGTGTTCTCGCTGCTGAACGCCATCGTCCTGCGCAGCCTTCCCGTCGCTGAGCCGGATCGGCTCTTCGTCGCCGAGCGGCATCGCCCCGACGAGATGTCGCCGCGGTTCTCGTGGCCCGAGGCCGGACGTCTCCGCGACGATTTGGCCGGGCGTGCGGAGCTGGCGGCCGCGAGCTCGGTAGCGACGATGCAGCTTCGTCCCGCCCGTGCGTCCGCGACCGCTGCCGCCGAGCGCGGCTCGATCCAACTGGTGTCGGGCGAGTACTTCGACGTGCTCGGGCAGCGCCCCCAGGCCGGACGCCTCCTCACGCGCGAGGACAACCGCGTGCTCGATGGACACCCCGTTGTGGTGATCAGCCACGGCTACTGGCAGCGCAGTATTGCCGGTGCGTCCGACGCGGTTGGCCAGACCCTCGCCATCAACGGTACTGCGTTCACCATTGTCGGCATCGCCGCGCCCGGGTTCTTCGGCACCACCGTGTCGATGCGCGGCGTCGACGCCTGGGTCCCGCTGATGATGCAATCGGCGATTCGGTACGCCGGGAATGCCAGCTCGCACAACGATGCGGATACGCGAAAACCCTGGCCGCCTCAGGAAAACGTGGAATGGCTCAACGTGTTCGCGCGCGTGCCGCGGGGCACCGAGCCACAGACGATCGCAGCGGCGCTGACCGTGCGCCACCATGCCGATGTGTCGTCGCGCAGCGGCGCCGACACCGACTTTGCCGAGCGTCTGCGCGCCGAGCGCGTCGTGCTCGCCCCGGCCGGTCGCGGCCTGTCCTCGCTCCGCGACCAGGCCTCGACGACGTTGTACGTGCTGCTGGCGATGATGATCGTGCTGCTGATGATTGCGAGCGGCAACGTGGCGAGCCTGCTCGTGGCGCGGGCAACCGCTCGTGAGCGGGAGATTGCCGTGCGTCTGTCGCTCGGCGCCGGGCGCCTGCGGCTCATCCGGCAGCTCCTCGTCGAGAGCATGCTCCTCGGCCTCGCCGGGGGCGGGGTGGGGCTGGCCCTGGCGGTGTGGGGTCGGGACCTCCTTCTCGGACTGTTTGTCAGCGGACAGACGTCGCTCATCACGCTCGACATCACGCTCGACTGGCGCGTGATGGCTTTTGCGGTGGGCATGTCGCTCATGACGGGGCTGGGCTGCGGGATGCTTCCGGCGCTGCGCGGGACGCGCGTACCCGTTTCCGAGTCGCTCAAGCTCCAGTCCCGGGCGGTCGGGCTGCACAGCCGCCGGACGCTCGTTGCCGGCCGGGCGCTCGTGGCGGCGCAGATGGCCTTCTGTCTGCTCCTGCTCATCGTCGCGGGGCTCTTCGTCCGGAGCCTGCGCGTGCTGGCGACCTCCGAGATCGGGTTCGATCGCCACCACGTGCTGGGCGCGCGGATCGACGTGCGCAGTCTGGGCTATTCGGCCGGGCAACGGCAGGCACTCTACCGGCGCCTCCTCGATCGCGTGCAGGCGCTTCCAGGCGTCGAGTCCGCGAGCCTGTCGCAGAACGGCCCGGTCGTGACGTCCTCGCAGATCAGCGGCTTCAGTGTCGAAGGCTACACACCGCGGTCGGGCGAGCGGATGTCGACGAACGAAGAGATCGTGACCGAGGACTACTTCTCGACCGTTGGCTTGCGCATCCTGCGCGGCCGGCCGTTCGGCCCGGCCGACCGCGCGGAGGGCTCGAAGTCCACGCTCATCAACGAAACGATGGCGCGGCGGTTCTTCTCGGGTCAGGATCCGATCGGAAAGCGCTGGGCCTACGACATCGATGCCGTCAGCACGCCCGAGGCGTTCGTCATCGTCGGCGTCGTGGAGGACGCGAAGTATCGCGACCTCAAGTCAGCCGTTCCCACGATGACCTACCACCTGTCGGGTCCGTCAGAAGACGCGGTGCTGAACGATCTCGAGGTCCGCACGGCGGGCGTGCCCGAGGCGCTGGTGGCGACGCTGCGCCAGGCCCTCACGGAAGCGGAGCCGGGGCTGCCGGTGTACGACATCCTGCCGATGGCGCAGCGCGTCGCGAGATCGCTCTCGCAGGACACTGTGATCGCGCAACTGACGTCGGTCTTCAGCGGGATCTCGCTCCTGCTGGCGTGCCTCGGCCTCTACGGAACGATCTCCTACGGGGTCAACCAGCGCGTGGCCGAGCTCGGGTTGCGGATTGCGCTCGGAGCCGATCGCCGTCAGGTGCTCTGGCTCGTGATGCGCGAAGCGCTCGTCCTCGTCGCGATCGGGAGCGCCGCCGGGTTCTCGCTGGCATACCTGGCGGCCCGCAGCCTGAGCACGGTGCTGCACGGGATCGGCCCCGTCGACCCTGTCGCATACGGCGCTGGCGCGGCGCTACTGCTGGGCGTCGGCCTCGTCGCCGCATATCTTCCCGCGTTCCGCGCCTCTCGCATCGAGCCGATGCGCGCGCTTGCCGGAGGCTGATCGAACGGCGCTCCGATAAGGCTCTGCTCGAATAAGGCTCTGCTCGAAGCCCAGCCGTCATCGGGAAACTGGTACGGTGAATGCACCTCTCTTCGGTGAGTGGGTAACCGATCACACAGGGAGGTTGTGCGAGATGAAACGACAGAACTTGTTTGGTTTCCTGGGGGCGATTCTAGTGGCGGCGTCCATGACGACCGCGTGCTCTCAGTCGGATGCGGGCATCACCACAGCCGTAAAAACGAAGTTCGCAGCCGATGACACGGTCAAGGCCTACCGTATCGATGTCGACACCAAGGACAAGGTCGTAACGCTCAAGGGCGACGTCGAAACAGCAGCCGCCAGGGAGCGTGCCGTCGAGATCGCCAAGGCCACCGAAGGCGTCCGCGACGTCGTCGATGCGATGGTGCTTGCGCCGGCCACGGCGCCGACCACAGGTGTCGCCGACGAGATGAAGGAAGCGGCGCGTGACACAGGCACGGCGATGACCGATGCGAGTATCACCGCAGCCGTGAAGTCCAAGATGCTGGCGGACTCGACCGTCAGCGGGCTGAAGATCGACGTCGATACCACTAACGGCGTGGTCAGTTTGATCGGCAACGTCGGGTCGGCGTCAGAAAGGCGTCGGGCGCTCGAGATCGCCCGGGAGACCGACGGAGTGAAAAGCGTGAAGGACGAACTCAAGATCAAAGTGCCGTAGGCCCTTTTAGCCTGACTGTCCGGCGTCCGGCGCCGGACAGTCGCCATTCCACGCGCCGTGTAGTATGTGTTCGAGGACGTGGTGCGCCGTCTGTCAACTCAGAACATGAACCGAACGGCGATCTGCAGCTGACGCGGTAGACCGTTTTGCGCCGTGATCGTCCCCAGCGCGGTGCTGGTCACGGCGGTGCTCGGGTTTTGCAGATTCGCCCGGTTCAGCGTGTTGTACGACTCGAGCCTGAACTGCAGCTGGTTGGAACCGCCGAGCCTGACGTTCTTGAGCACGGAGAGATCCAGCACGGCATACCCGGGTCCGCGAACTTCCTCGAACCGGCTTGGTTGCGTGCGTACGTTCGAGACGAGCTGCTGGGCGGTGACGCGGTTGAAGGCGTTGACGTTGAACCACTGATCCACGGTGGGGTTGTCCGCCAGGATGTCGCCGACGCTCATCCCGTCGGCGAACAGGAAGTTGCCGAACCCGAGCGGCGCGCCGCTCTGCGCTTTGAAGATGTAGCCGACCTGCCAGCCGCCCAGGAACGTGTCCGTCACACCCGACCAGTTGCTGCCGAATCGCCGGTTGCGGCCGAACGGCAGCTCTACCAGACCGCTCGACACGAACGTGTGCGCACGATCGAAGTTGCTGATCACGCGCTCGAGCTCGGTGTCCGCATCGTTGAGGTAACCGGTCTCGATCATCGTGCGCGACCAGCTGTAGGCGACCTGTATGGTGAATCCGTTCGCCATCCGGCGCTCGACGCGTCCCTGCAACGCGTGGTACTGGGACTCGCCGTTTGTCTCGGTCGCCTGAATCGACGTGAACTGCGGGTACGGCCGCAACAGCTGACTGCGCGCGACGTTCGCACCGTTGAGGCCCGTGCCCGGGAGCAGTCCAGCGAAGGGATTCGGCACCTGCTGCGTCAGCCGGTTGTTCGTCGCATCGTCGCGCACCGGCGACGTCGAGAGGTACTGGTTGGGCACGCCATTCAGTTGCGTCACCACCGGCAGATTGTGACCGTGCGCGCCCACGTAGGTAGCCTCGATCAGGAACTGCCACGGCAACTCCTGCTGCAGCCCGAGGGACCAGCGCTGGTTGCTCGGGTTCTTCACAGTGCCAACGTACGGGAAGCTGACGCCCAGGCCCACGTTGGTCATCAGGCCGAGGCCGGAGCCGACCGGTTCGAGCAAGCCGTTCGGGAACGGATTGGCCAGCGTGGCGACAAAGGTCTGCCCGTTGTCGAGCGACGGCGTCAGGCTCGTGTCGCGGGAATAGCCCACTTGATTCACCGTGATGCGGTTCGTGCCGAGCACGTCGTAGAACACTCCGTAGCCGCCGCGCACCGACGTCTTGGGGGAGACCAACCACGCGAATCCCGCGCGCGGCATGACGTTCCCGAGGTTCCGTTGCCAGGCGTTCCTCGGGCCACCCGTATCAGGATAGAGCAGGCCGCCGCGCACCGCGAACTCGCCGACCGGCACTTCGGCGATCGGGTTGCGCGCGTAGTTCGCCTGAGCGGTGGCGGCGATGGGCAGCGCGGTCTCGAAGTCGAATCCGCTGACGAACCGTCCTTCCGCTTCCGTGAGCGGCTGTTCGATCTCCCAGCGGAGTCCGAGGTTCAGCGTCAGATTGCCGCTCACGCGCCAATCGTCGTGCGCGTAGAACGACAACACGCTGCTCTTTTCGGTGTACGCCGCCGCGCGGCTCATCGTTCCACCGGTGGGGAGGCCGAGGAGGAACGAGGCGAAGTCCTGCCCGAACGGCGACGCCGGGGAGTTGTCGAGCGGTCCACGCGTCCAGCCGTTGCTGAAATTGATCTGCGGCGCCGCGGCCGTCGAGAAGCGGCTGCCATCCTCGACGTAGTAGCGGTATCCGAACCGAACTTCATGTTGTGCGACCCGACGAGCCACATCAGGCTGCCGGTGACCGAATATACGTCGGTCGTGAAGTAACCATCGCCCGACTCCGACACACTGAAGTCCTGAAAGCCGTCGTAGTTGATGAACGGAAACGTGGCGATGTCGCTGGGCGCAAGCGACACGAGCTGCGACGAGAAACCGAGCGTCGAGAGATCGAACGGCTGGCTCCGCCGGCGCTCAGGGAACAACTGCCGCGTGAACCCGCCGCGAACGTTCATCAGCAGGTTGTTCCGGAACGTGTAGGCGTCATCCAGGCCGAGAATACGGTTCTTCCGGTTCAGGAAGATTCCCGTCGCGATGTTGTCGAAGCGATCGTCTTTTTCTTCCTCCCAGAAATCCCAGCTGAAGCGTCCGTAGATCCGATGGTTGGCCGAGATGTTGTGATCGACCCGTCCGGTGGCGGTGTAGTAGGTCTCGAACGCCACCGCCGTCGGGTTCTGGAAGTTCTGCTGACCATCGGCTGTAGCCGCCTGGTTTGGCAGCGGAAAATACTCGAGGATTTTTTTCGCGACGGGGTCTATCAGTCCGGCCGGGATGATGTTCCCGGGGAAGGGATCGCGGGTGAACCGCCCCGCCTGCGTCGGGTGCGGCCGGATCGTGAACGGGTTGTAGATCTGATACTGCGGCCCGAGCGCGAGCAGATCCGAGAAGTCCCCGACGCGCATCTTCGCCGTCGGCACCGTCACGATATTCGGCGAGGGGACCTTGAAGGGGTTCGCCTCGACATTCGCGAAGTAGAAGGTCCGATTCGACTTGATGGGGCCTCCCACGGCGCCGCCGAACCGGTTGTCCTCGTAGTCGCGCTTCGGCCGGTCGGCGCGCTTGTCGAAGAAGTTCTTCGCGTCGAGCGCGGCGCCACGATACCACTCGTACACCTGCCCCCGGAGGGTGTTGGTCCCGCTCTTGGTCACGAGGTTGACCACGGCGCCCATCGTGTTGCCAATTGCCGCGTCGTAGGAGGTCGTATGGATCTTGAACTCCTCGACCGACGCCGACGGCGGGCTGTACGCGACGCGGTCGTTGGCGACGTTCGAGACGCCGTCGATCGTGAAGTCGTTCTTCTTCTCGCCGACGCCGTCGGTGGAGAACTGTGACAGGCCGTTGTTGAAGGCGGCTTTGCGCGATCGCAGGTCGGTGGTGACCGTGACGCCCGGTGCCAGGATCACCAGCTCCACAGGGCTGCCTTCGCGAATAGGCAGCTCGGCAATCCGGCGCGCATCCACCACCTGGCCGAGCTCGGCGTTGGTTCGATCGACGGTCGCCGCGTCGGCTGTGACCGTGACCTCATCGGTGATCGCGCCGACCTTCATGCTCGCGTCAACGGTGAGCAGGTCCGCTACGTGGACCTCGATGTTGTCGCTGATGAACTTGCTGAACCCGTCCAGGGAGACCGTGACGCGGTAGTTGCCGGGGATGAGAAACGCCACCCGATAGCTGCCGGCCTCATTCGTGGTGGTGGGGGTGACGACGCCGGTGGCGATGTTGAGAACTTCGACGGTGGCGCCGGGCACCGCGCCGCCGCTCGCGTCGACGACACGTCCCTGGATCGCGCCGCGCGCTTCCTGTGCGAGCGCGCTCGATGACATCAGGCCCGAGAAGAGGACGACGGCGCAAAGGCAACGAAAATCCATGGCGCGCTCCTTGAATGCGTAACAAATACGGGGCGTCTACGCGGCAAGTCTAGCCAGTTTTTGGCTTCTGTGACAACGCCGTTCGTCGGAGCGGAACCCTCCGGCCAGCGGGTCAAGCTCGTGAGGTAGCGCGCCGCCGCATCAGCGACACCAGCCAGACGAGCCCGGCGATAATCACCAGCCCCATCAGCCATCTCACCGTGCCGGCAAGACCCGCGGCGGTCATGGCCGGCGATTCGAATCGGGCCAGTTCGCCCGCCCGCCCGATCATCCAGTGCCACGCGGTGTGGGCGACGATCGCCGACAGAATGATCGTGCCCATGCGTTCCGCGACGACATAGCGAAACATCAGCTGGAGCGCGGGCACGAGTACGAGCAGCACGAGGATCTGCCCGAGCTCGACCCCCACATTGAACGCGAGCAGCGACGAAACGACGTGCGAGCCGGCGAACTGCAGTGTGTCCCGCAGCGCGAACGAGAACCCGAATCCGTGCACCAGGCCGAACGCGAGCGCGAAGATCCAGCGGCTCTCGCGGAGGTATGCCGGTGCGACGATGTTCTCGAGGGACATGTAGACGATCGACGCCGCGATCGCGGTTTCGACGAGCGGAGGGAACCAGAGCGCGTCCGGCGCCAGAGCGAATGCCGATGCCAGGAGCGTGATCGAGTGCCCGACAGTGAAGGCAGTGACCACGAGCACGAGCGGCCGGAGGCGGCGGAACGGGATCACCAGGCAGAGCAGGAACAGCAGGTGATCGGTTCCGTCCAGGATGTGGAGGAAACCCAGCTCCACGAACCGCAGCGCCGCCTGATGCCACCTGGGATCGAGCCTGACGATCCCCGGATCTCCCGTCAGCTCGAACGCCCGTTCGACGCCGTCGGACGCGCGGAAGCGCAGGGTCGTCACCACTCGTATGCCCAGCCGCGCCAGGGCAGGCTCGATCGAGAAGCGGGACTTGTCCGACGCGATCGTGTACTCGAACAGAACGTCCATCAGGCTCTGGTTCCACACGAGCGCGGTGTCGGGTGCGAGCCGAGGTCCGGTGACGTGCGCGAGCGCCGTGTCGTACGACGCAAACGACCGGTCGGAGGGCAGCGAGATCTGGGTGGCGATGATCCGCGGAGCCCCGAGGCGGGTGCCGCCTTCGTACAGCGCGATACTGTCCGAGAGCCATAGTGTGGCGGCGTCGCGGACGGCCGGTTCCGCGCGCGCGAGGTCCAGGTTGGTCCCGTCGCGGGTCGGAAAAACGATGTCCCGCATCGCGGCGATCGGTGCGCGTGTCAGCAGGCGCAGGCGCTGTCCCTCGGTCCGCAGGAACGCGTGAACCGTCACGTCGTTCGGGATCTCGTGCGCGCGCGGCGCCAGCGGCAGCCCGAGCACCGCGAGTACCAGCGGCGCGAGGAAGCGGGCCGACGTCGGCGGTCTTTTGCCATTGCGCGCAGTGTATACTGGCGCCCTGTTTTGCGCAGAAGATCGCTGCTCGCATAGAGTGTCTGGCGAAGCGGCGGTTTTGATAGTCGTCTTCCATCGCCTGGGTGACGCGCATGATTCGAAACGTTCTCGGATGGACTTCAGCGCTCGCGCTGCTCGTCGTCGGCTCGGGCGGCGACAGCGGGCTGACGACGATCGGGCGGACGGCGATCGCGCAAACGGCGAAGCCCGCGTCTCCCGCTCGCACAGCAAGCTGCCGTGCCACGCCTGCACGTCGATCCGCTCTGGCCAAAGCCTCTGCCGAACCACTGGTTGTTCGGATCGATCACTGGCGTTGCGGTCGACTCGCGGAATCACGTCTGGGTGGTCCATCGCGGTGCGGATTCGCTGAACGCGCGGACGGAGATGAGCGCCGCCACCAGCCCGCCGACGGCAGACGAGTGCTGTCACCCGGCGCCGGCGGTACTCGAGTTCGATGAAGCTGGGGCGTTGGTCAGTCACTGGGGCGGCCCCGGGGAGGGCTACGAGTGGCCGCGATCGCCTGGCGGGATTGCCGTTGATGCGCAGGGCAACGTCTGGATCGCCGCGGCTGGCGTCACTGGACCACCGGCGCGGCTGGACGGGGCGCCGCGCCGCTGCGCCCGCAACGCCTCGTCCCGCGGACGCGCACGTCCTGAAGTTCTCCCGCGCGGGAAAGTTCCTCCTGCAGATCGGCAAGGCAGGGAAGCCTGGCGCGAACGACAGCAAGACCGGACTGAATCGACCGGCCGCCATCGCCGTCGACAGTCAGGCCAACGAGGTTTACGTCGCCGACGGTTTCGTCAACCGGCGCGTCGTCGTCTTCGACGCCACGACCGGTGTCTACAAGCGGCATTGGGGCGCCTACGGAGAGGCGCCCGGCGAGGCCGACGCGGGCCCCTACAATCCGAGCGAACCGCCGGCGAAACAGTTCCGGACTGTCAGCTGCGTCGAGATCTCCGCCGACGGCTTGGTCTACGTCTGCGATCGTCGCAACAATCGCATTCAGGTGTTCCGCAAGGACGGGACGTTCGTGAAGGAAGCGTTCGTGTCGAAGACGACGACCGGCGAGGGATCGGTGTGGGACCTTGCGTTCTCCAGCGATCCGCGACAGCGATTCCTGTTCGTTGCCGACGGTCAGGATCAGAAGGTCTTCGTCCTCGATCGCGAGACGCTCGCGGTCGTCTCGAGCTTTGGCGGCGGCGGCCGCTGGCCGGGCGGGTTCTACGGTGTCGGCAGCGTGGCGGTGGATGCAAAGGGCAACGTCTACACGGGGGAGAACTTCGAGGGCAAGCGCCTGCAGAAGTTCGTCAATCGATGATCGAGAGAAACGGGATCTGCTGATCGGGTCGGCGTTTCTGGCGTCCATCGTGGCGCTCGGCGTGGCCGGCCACCTGCTCGAGAACGCGGCCGGCGCGCAGGATCGCAGCGCGCTCCAGGCGCCGCGGTTCGAAGTCGATCCGCTCTGGCCGAAGCCCCTGCCCAACAACTGGGTGCTCGGTCAGGTCATCGGCCTGGGGATCGACGCCCAGGATCACGTCTGGATCGTGCATCGCAACGACTCGCTCTCGGCCGCCGAAGCCGCGGCAGACCAGACTCCGCCAACGGGATCGTGCTGCTCGAAGGCGCCGCCCGTGCTCGAGTTCGATCCGGCAGGCAACCTCGTCGGGCACTGGGGCGGGCCTGCTGAAGGCTACGAGTGGCCCACGTCGAACCACGGCATCTTCATCGACCACAAGGGCAACGTGTGGATTGGCGGCAACGGCGACAAGGACGCGCACGTCCTGAAGTTCACGAGGAACGGCAAGCTCCTCATGCAGATCGGGCGGCAAGGCAAGCGCACCGGCAGCCACGACCTCGAGAACTTCGGCAGGGTGGCGAAGATCTTCGTCGATCCGAAGACGAACGAGGCCTACATCGCCGACGGCTACCAGAACAAGCGCGTCGTCGTGCTCGATGCCGACAGCGGGAAGTTCAAGCGCTACTGGGGCGCCTACGGCAACAAGCCCGACGACACGGACATCGGCCGATACGATCCAAAGGCGCCGCCGGCGCAGCAGTTCCGGACGCCGGTGCACTGCGCCGATCTGTCGAACGACGGGCTCCTCTACGTCTGCGATCGGCCGAACGATCGGATTCAGGTGTTCAAGGCGGACGGGACCTTCGTCAAGGAGACCTTCATCGCGCGAAATACGCTCGGCGACGGCTCGACGTGGGACGTGGCGTTCTCGAAAGACCCGCAGCAGAAGTATCTGTACCTCGCTGACGGCAAGAACGAGAAGGTCTACATCATCGAGCGCGACACGATGCAGATCCTGACCAGCTTCGGCGACGGTGGACGCCAGCCCGGACAGTTCTTCGCGGTGCACAGCATCGCGACGGATTCGAAGGGGAACCTGTTCACCACCGAGACCTACGAGGGACGACGGCTGCAGAAGTTCGTCTACAAGGGGCTCGGACCGGTGACGAAGACGGATCAGGGCACGGTCTGGCCGGCGAAGTAGACCTAAACTATTGTCGAGGATGTCGTCTGTACTGGCGCACGACAGTGCACGCCGAAGTGATGCAGTCGCCTCCGCGCTCCGCTTCCCCGCCGGAGTTACACAGGCGAATCGGCGCGACCTGAGCGCCGTGACGGCGCCCTCTCTTAATCTGCGGGTTCTCGGTTCGATTCCAGTCCGGCTCACCACTCTTTTCATCAGCACTCTCAGACGGCGCCAAGTAGTTGAAAAGTGGTGCCGTTACGGCGGTTCGATTGAATCGATTTCCGTCGAACGCGATTCCTTCCGGGAAAGAACAGCTGCTGCAGCCGCTGCTTGTAGTCGAGCGACGCCTGCACCCACAGGTCTGACGCGCGCGGCAGGATGCGTTCTGCGAACGCCAGGATGCCCTGTACGTCGAGTTCGTCGGTCGCCTCGGCGTGATGGTCGATCTGGGCGAGCGTCAGCTCCTCACGCAGCCTGTCGCGTTGACGGCCGTAGGTCGTGACGTCGATCGCCTCCGAGTAGAGAAACGCCTCGTCCAGCTTGTCGAGCTTCTGCTGGATGGCCTTGACCCGCCGGTCTTGCTCTGCGGTCCGGTTCTTCGCCTCGGCGCGCCGCTGTTCCCAGACGAAGAGGATGCGGTCCTTGACCAGGCGCATGTAGCCGGGTGTCGGCTGCAGGAGCGCGAGTTCGTCCACAAACGCGCCTTCAAGCGCGGCCTTGCTGACGTTCACCGAACGACACGGCTTCTGGCAGTGATAGTACGCATAGTGGCCGTTGCGGCCCTTCGACCAGCTACCTGTGAGCGGCCGGCCGCACGCCTCGCAGCGGACGAAGCCGCGCAGCGGGAAGTCCGGGTGGTTCCGCTGACGTGGACCGGCGACGACGATGCGACCGTCTAGGACCGCCTGGGCGCGGTAGAAAGTGGCTTCGTCAACAAGCGGCTCGAAGTTGCCCTTCGTCGACACGTCGTAGTCCGGGCTCTCCACTTTCCCGACGTAGATCGGGTTCCGCATCATCTGGCCAAAACTCTGTGGCGAGAGCTTCAGCCCCTTGCGGCTGCGCAGACCTGCTTCCGTCGCGCGGGCGATGACTTCCTGCTTCGAGTACTGACCCGTCGCCAGATCCTCGAACGCCTGCCGCACGAGTGGACCCCGTTCCGGATCGTGCACAAGGCTGGTGTTCGACCACTTCGAGGCATTGAGATAGCCGAGCGGCGCCGGGAACGTCCAGCGTCCGAGCTCCAACGCGGCCTTCATGCCGGCGCGCGTCCGATCCGAGCGGACGTCGTTGTCGAATTGCGCGAACGCGGCCAGCACACCTTCCATCAGCTTGCCGGTAGACGTGTCGTCAATGGGTTCCGTGGCCGACCGCAGCGAGATGCCCAGCGACTTCAGGTGCGCACGCAGGGCGAAATGGTCGTACTTCTCCCGCGCGAAGCGCGTGAGATTGTAGACGACCACGAAGTGGACCTTGCCCTTGTGCGTTCGGCAGTACTTCAGCAGCGCCTGGAGCTGGCTGCGGTCCGTGGTCTTGGCGCTCTCGCCCTCTTCGTGAAAGCGTTCGAGGACGTCGTAGCCCTGCCGGCGGCAGTACTCCTCGCAGGCCCGTAGCTGGGTTGGCAGACTGAGGTTCTCGGTCTGTTCCTTCGTGCTGACGCGTACGTAGATCACCGCGCCGATCATCTCGGCCAGCTTAATCCCGTCTCCGGCCGCCGGCAAGGTCCGTCGTCGCCGCATGGTCGTCAGTGAATGCGACCGTCCTGCAATGCCAGGGCGATCAGCACGTGGGCCATCGCTTCCGCGTGGCACGCGACGTCGAGCACCTCGTCGTCGGCGAGCGCGTCGGCTTCGTCGCCGAGCAATTCGCGGCATCGCGCGATCGAGATCGGTTCCGGAATAGCTTGCGCAGGTTGGGCACGTCCATGGCGGTCCCCCATTGCACGCGAGTCGTGTGGATTGGGTGGGCGCGCTCCGGCGCGTCGATGTGGCGGTCGACGCGCCGTTGTCGAGGAGCGCGGATGCGGCGTTGCGCCGGCATCGTCCGCGGAAGCTGTGCTCCGTGCGGTGACGGCCACGTCGATGACGTGGCCGTCCGTCGAGCGATCCCGGTGGACTTCCGCCAGTTCCTGATCCGACACCTCGCCCTGTTGCGCTTCGTGCGCACGTGGACCGTGCGGCTGGTGCCGAACGCCGCACCGATGATCACTCCCACCGCGAGATCCACGGCTCTCGATGTCGTACCCGACTTTATCGAACTCCACGTCCCTCGGCTCGAACCCAAGCTGTTGCTCGACCGCGATCACGGCGGCGCGCGCGCGGGCGGCGCGGGCCTGAAGATCAGCCGGTGGCACGGCTGCGGTCGTCGGCCTACCCTCTCATCGAAGCAAGCAGTCCGAACGGCACGATCAATGAGGCGCCGATAACCACCGGAGGCAGAGGTGAAATCTGTGCTCGAGGCTCAAATCCTCAAGCCGCTTCTGTAACCTGGCCTGCAGCGTATCGGCGCGCTTCAGTGCCTCGCCCGAGTCTAACCGGGCGTTCGGCTTGCCCGCCTGCTCCTGCATCCGCAAGTGCTGTGACCCGCGTCCGAGTACGTGATCTCCTTCGTCAGCCGTTCCTTTACCGCGGCACGCGTCTTATCGACCAGCGCAACACGAGGGCCTTTCACCTCCGCGAGGTGTTCGGGCACAACGTTGGCAATTGCATAGCCGCTGCAGCGGGCGTCGGGCATCGTTGTGAACGGCTTGGGATGAGAGAGGACAGCAGGGACGCGGTCGTGAGCGATTGTGGCTGCGACTACGCGGCGCCCCGCATCCGGACGTGAACCAGGCAGGCTGCTACCAGCACGGCACCCACGCTGACCGCCGCGGCCTCGATCAGGAAAATGTAGAGCGAGCGCCCCAGGAGGTCGAAGATGGTGAAGCTGGTGAGAAAAAAGCCGGTCGAGGCAACGGCGCGCCAGGGCAGCGACATGTCGCGCCACCGATCCACAAGACACATGTAAGCCGGCGCCGCGAGCACGAGCACGTAGTCCCAGCCTTGCGGCGACAAGAGAGGAACCAGAACGAAGAAATACGCGCCTTCCAGGTAATTCGGTTCGACCACCCGTCGCCGCCGCGACATCACGAAGAGGCCGCCGGTGACGGCCGCTACCGCCGAAGCGGTCGCGAGGAGCTTGGCCGTCGGGCCGCTACCAATCCACTTTGCCCACATCGAGGCGAACGAGATGTTCTCGGGCGTGAACAGGTTTGGTTCCGTCGTCTCGGTGACGGTGCGATACCATTCGTGCAGCAGGGTCAGGTTGCCGTTCCAGCCGTAGGTGACGGCCGGCAGCAACAGCCCGATCGCCATGACCACGCCGAATGGGATGAACGGACGCCAGCCCTGCGTCCAGGCCAGCCACGGCACCAGGATGAGAGCATATGGTTTGATGAACACGCCCGCCGCGACGGAGGCTCCGGCCCAGAATCCCCGGCCGCGCTGGGCGGCAATGATGGCACCGAGCAGGAGCAGCGCCAGCGGCAGGTTGTATTGCCCCATCACGAACTCCCGCACGAAGAACTTGCCGGTCAGCAGCAGCGTGAGCCAGACGAGCACCCGCTCGGACCGCCGCCGGTCGGGCAGGGCGGTGAGCGACAGGCGGATGAACACCCACGCCATCGTCACCATCAACGCGAACCATGTGACCTCTGCGACGGGCGTGGACACCCAGTTGAACGGCGCCATGAGCGGCGCAAACGCTGGCAAGTACTTGAACTGGTAGTGACCATCGTCGGGCCGATACAGGTTCTCGTTCGCCAGGAAGCGCGTGGCAGCAGTGCGCGGCGCCACGAGATCAACGAGTCCATCGCGCTTGAGGCGGAGCGCGGTGTAGCCGACGGCGGTGAAGGTGACCACGAAGAGAATGGGCCAGACGAGCGAACGCCGGCGGGAGGACAGCATCAGTTGAGCGTACCATTTTCAGCGGAGTGGTCGGCGGCCGACGCCGTCCCCTTCGAAACGAGACTGCCGTGACTGCGGACCTGATGCGGGCTATCGACTACTGGGTCGGGATCCCGGTTGTGTGCCTCCTCACCGTCGTCTCCCGGATCCTTCGCCTGGTCGGACTCGCCACCGGTCCTGCCGGCAAGCCGCGGAACATCCTGTTCGTTCAGCTCGCGGAGATGGGAACGATGGTGGTGGCGTATCCTGCGCTGAGGAAAGCGCGGGAGCTCCATCCAGACGCGTCGCTGCACTTTCTCTGTTTCACGCAGATTCGGTCGAGCGTGGACATTCTCGAGATGATCCCCCCCGAGAACGTCATCACCATCGACTCGCACTCGGTGCTGTCACTCGCGCGCGACACGCTGCGGTTCCTGCGGACCGCCCGCCGTCGCCGCATCGACACGGTGATCAACATGGAAGCGTTCGTCAGGTACAGCAGCATGCTGAGCTACCTGTCTGGCGCTTGCCGACGCGTCGGTTTTCACCGCTTCAACCAGGAGGGGCTCTATGCCGGCGATCTGCTGACGCACAAGGTGCTGCACAACGGGCACATCCATGCCGCTCACACGTTTCTCGACCTTGTGCACGCGCTCGACACGCCGCCGGAGCAGGTGCCTCGAGTGAAACGGCCGAGAACCATGGACTGCCTCGATGTGCCGAAGATTTCGACCGACGAAAGCGCGGCCGCCGGGATCTGGCGGAAGCTTCGCGCGTTGCATGCCGACATCGGCCCGCAGCGCAAGCTCGTCGTCCTCAATCCCAACGCCAGCGACAAATTTCCGATGCGCCGTTTGCCGCTCGAGTCCTTCACTGAACTCGCCCGTCAGCTGCTGCAGGATCCTGAGGTCTTCGTGCTGATTACAGGCGTTGAGAGCGAGAAGCCGGATGCACAAGCCCTCTGCGCGGAGCTGGGGTCGACGCGTGCGCTGGACCTCACCGGCCGGACGACGATGACCGAGCTGCTGCATCTGTACGATCTGGCGCACGTGCTGGTCACGAACGACTCAGGACCGGCTCACTTCGCGGCGCTCACGCGCATCCACGAAGTCGTCTTTTTTGGACCGGAGATACCGGAGCGTTACGGGCCGCTGGCGAGCAGCGCGGACTTGATCCACACCGGATACTCCTGCAGCCCGTGCATCGGTCCAAGCAACCAGCGGCGCTCGCCCTGCAACGACAATTTGTGCCTGAAGAGCATCAGCGTCGAGTCGGTCGCGGCGCTGGTCCGCTCGCGTCTAGAGACGCGCATGCGCGGGATCAGACGCGAGCCAACCGATCGAGATTCATGACCTTGTCCCAGGCGGCCAAAGAATCGCGGACGAACTTCTCCTGCGAATCGGCGCACGCGTAGACCTCCGCGAGGGCGCGGAGCTCAGAGTTGGATCCGAAGACGAGGTCCATGGACTTGACCCCATTTCGGTGGACATCTCGACCTGACCGGAACGGCGTTGAGCGAATGGGTGCAGCGCGCACAGGCGGACCGGAGCAACGGCCGCACGGGGGCTGACGCTCGCCGAGCGCGAGGAGCCCGCCCGACTCCGGAAGGAGGTGCGCGAGCTACGGACCGAGCGCGTGATTTTTTAAAAAGCCGCGGCCTTCTTCGCGAAGCACCAGGCGTGAAGTTCGCCTGGATTGCCGCGGAGAGGGCCGAGTTCACGGTGGCGCAATGTTGTCGGGCACTGGCGGTGTCGCGAGTGGGTTTACGCGTGGCAGGAGCGGCCCGTGTCGGCGCGGGTGCCACGAGACCGACAACTGTCCAAATCCGCGCCTCGCATTGCGCCAGCCGCGGTCGCTATGGCCGGGCCGCGCGTCTGGAAGGACCTGCACGAGGCTGGCGAGCGCGTCAGCGAGAAGCGCGTCGGCCGACTCATGAGGGAAGAGGGGCTGCGCGCACGCGTGCGCAAGCGCTTTCGCTCGACCACGATGAGCGAGCACGACCAACCCGTGGCGGCCAATGGGCTCGCCCGTCAGTTCGATCCGGAGCGGCCGAATCAGCGCTGGGTCGGCGATACCACGGAGTTCGTGATCGGCGGCAACGCCAAGTTGTATCTCGCGGCGATCGGAGCAGGCGGGTCACGCCGCGCGCCTTAGCCAGTCAACCTGCCGCAGCCACCCGTCCAGCTGGTTCCAATTGGCGAAATTTAGGCTCACCAGATCTCGCTCGTTTCCATCCAGCGGTTTGCGGTCGCCACGCACTCGAACCCAAACGGGATATCGAACCGCCTGGGGCTAAGGCAATGCGCCGTCGCCGAAGCGCGGCACAGGGCAAGCGGTCCAACTCGCGTTGGTCACTCGCGACCAGAGTCACTCGGCAGGATGCACAGCGGTCGACGCGAGAGCACTTCGGGTGCTGACAGGTAGCGCGCGCCGCATCGAGAGCAGGTTCGCGGCCGCTAGAGGTATTATCGGGCCAGATCGCGGCAGCGCTTAGGCGAGGAGAATAGATGCAGGGCGAACGCACCGGGTTTGCTCGATCGCGCTGACCGTCCTCTTACTTCTCAGCGGCTCAACTGCCGCGCGAGGCCAGGACGCCACCTCTTCGCCACCGCTTCCTCCACCGGGCCGGTTAGTTGATCTCGGCGGTTGGCGGCTGCATCTCAACTGCGCCGGGGACGTACGCACGTCAAAGCCGGTAGTCATCCTGGAGGGCCGGCGGCCGGCGATTTTTCAGTTGATTGGCCCGCGGAACAGAAAGGGCGAAGCGGAGCCCAATCGAGATCAGTCGGTATTGGTCGAGTTTCTTCAAAGAGCCTCCCCGGGGAGTTGCGAGTTGGGAGTTGGCGGTTGGAAGTTGTTTGGCCGAAGGGCGCGTGAGCCGATGAGACCCATGAACGCACTGTTGCGCGACCTGTTCCACGCCGTTCGCGGGCTGCGGCGCGAGCCGCGGTTCGCGGGCGTCACCATTCTCATTCTTGCGGTTGGCATCGGCGCCTGCACTGCGATGTTCAGCATCGTCCATGCGGTGCTGTTGCGCCCGATGGCGTTGCCGGCCGCCGACCGCATCGTGATGCTCTGGTCCGTCGATGTGCGTCACGAGTCGAGAATCGAGGCGACCTATGTGACCCAGGCCCATTTTCAAGCGCATCTGCGAAGCTTCGATGACGTCGCGCTGATCAGCTCGGTCAACTGGAGCGGAGCCCTCATGATTCCCGGCCGCGATCCGGTGACTCTTTCGGCGGCGGTCGTCTCGGGCACGTTCTTCGAAGTGCTCGGATCGGGCGCGCTTCTCGGCCGCGTCTTCGACGCGGAAGACGACGCCCCTGGCGCGGAACGCCGGCTGTTACTCAGTCACGCGGCGTGGACGCAGTTCTTCGGTGCCGATCCGTCCGTGATCGGTCGGCGGATCATCGTCCGCGAGGAAGCGGCGCCGCAACCGTTCGAGGTCATCGGCGTGATGCCTCCGGAATTCTTCTTTCCGCGCGGCGCACGGTACTGGACGCCGGCGGCGCCGCGACTCGAGGCGATTGCGCGGCACACGAAACAGCCGCGCAGCGACCTCTTCGACAAGCTCGGGGTGTTCTATGCCCTCGGCCGACTGAAGGACGGCGCGAGCATCGCTGACGCGCGCAACGAGATGCCGTTGTACTCAAGGGAGTGGCCGACGAGCATCGCATCGACCTTTCGAACTTTCGGATCGTCGTGACGCCGCTGCTCGACTTCATTTTTGGTCCGGCGCGACAGATCCTGTGGCTGCTGCTGGTGGCCGTCGTTCTGGTGCTGCTCATCGCCTGCGGCAATGTCGCGGGTCTGACGTTCGCGCGCGGCGCATCGCGCCGCCGCGAAATGGCCGTTCGGGCAGCGCTCGGCGCAAGCCGTGGCGTTCTGATCCGGCAGTTGCTCGCCGAAGCCGCTCTCATCGCGTGCGCTGGAGGCCTCGTCGGGGTGTTCGCCGCGGGCGCGGGGCTCGAAACACTCATTGCACTCAGTCCAGCGGACATTCCACGGCTCCACGACACCGGCGTCAACGTCGCGGTGATGCTCTTCGCCGTGGCCACGGCATTCATAGCGACCGTCATCGTGGGCCTCTTGCCGGCGCTACGTGCGAGCCGCGGGTCGCTCGTCGACGATTTGAAGCACGGCACCACGGGAGCGGGCCAAGCGACGACGCCGGCGCGCCGCGTATTAGTTGCGGTGCAGGTCGGAGGGACGCTTGTGCTTCTGATCGCCACCGGCCTGTGCCTGCGCAGCTTCGCGAGGCTGTCGGCTCTCGACCTCGGGTTTAAGTCGGCGCAGGTCCTGACATTCTCGGTCAGCGGTCTCAATCAGGAGCAGTTTCCCAGTCGCGCCGCGAGGCACGAACTGGTCGACCGCCTGAGCTCGAACCTCGAGCAGTTGCCGCAGGTCCGCAGCGCAGGCGCGGTCTATCAGCGCCCGTTCGAGCACGGTCCAATCGGCATGGACTCCGGAGTGCTGCTCGAAGGACAGACGGACACGCCCGACCAATGGAATCGCAACGGAGCGGTCAACTGGGAATCGATCACATCTGGCTACTTCGAAGCGATGAACATCAAACTGCTACGGGGCCGCATCTTCGACGAGCGGGATGCCGCGACGGCGAGCCCCAGCGCGATCGTGAGTGAGGAGACCACCAAACGTCTTTGGCCAGGCCAAGATCCGCTGGGTCGCCGGCTGCGCCTCAACCTCTACGACGACCCCCGTTGGTACACCGTTGTGGGTGTGGTGGCCACGGCACGTTATCGGGAGATCGCAAACCCGCGTTCCGATCTGTACGTCCCAATGCGACAGTCGACCATCGACGTGCAGCACTTCACCGTCCGCACAACTGGAGATCCTCTCAGCGCTGCAGCTGCCATCGCGGCCGCCGTCAAGAACGTAGACCCACGCCTGTCTGTGGGCGGCGTAAGCACGATGGATGCGATCGTGAGACGCGTGCGCGGACCGTGGCATTTCACGCTGATCGTATTTGCCGTCTTCGGCCTGATCGCCCTTGCGCTCGCGGTGATCGGTCTGGTTGCGGTCGTGTCGCAGGCGGTCACGGATCGCTCCCGCGAGATCGGTGTGCGGATGGCGCTCGGCGCGACGCAGGGCCGCGTGGTACGGCTGATGCTCGCCCAGGCCGCCGGGCCAGCAACGGTCGGGCTGGTCGCGGGCGCCGCTGCGAGCCGCGCACTCGGCGGGACGGTTCAGCCATTGCTCTTCGACGTCGACGCCGGGGATTCACTGACCTTGGCGTTGGTCGTCATCCTCTTTGCCCTGCTCATCATCTCCTCGAGTTATCTGCCGGCACGCCGCGCCGGGCGGATCGATCCTCAATCAGCGCTGCGGCACGAGTGAAACGAGCCAAGACCTGCCAGTCGTGAGCGACGCTGTTTGGCTCTAGCCGCCAGTCGTCGCGTCGGCAATCACGCTATGTATTCGTTCTGTGCCGGTGGTGCGTTCATCTGGGGACGCGCCGGCCTGCCGCTTGAGAGAGCCTCGGCAGTGCAGCTCGCCATCCCGGCCTCCATGTTGGGCAGGCCTCCGACACCAAGCGGTACCACTCGGTCGCGGGTCACGCCACGCGCCGCAATCCCTCAACCTGCCTCATCCATTCGCCGATCTGGTTCCAACTCGCGAAAATTAGGCTCGCCACCTGTTCTTAACAATCCCCGGCTCGTGCGATACGCCGGGCTCGACGGCTGCTGCTGGTTGCGCCTGGGTTAGGTCCTGCAGAGTGGGCGTCTGGGGCGCGGCACTCTCAGACACTCGTCGGAGTGACGCAGGCGGATCGGCGCGACTTGAGCGCCGTGACGGCGCAGTCTCTAAAACGGTCTCGTAGCGGCTCCCATCGGCGTCGGCGCCGTTTCGTCTCAAGGGTTCACTTGGGCTCGTTGCCGAACCGATGCTTTACCGGCGGTCGATTCGCGCCAGCCGACGCCGTATCGTCAGGTCAGCCGCGGAGGGGCCGTTTTTCCACGGCGCGAAGCGGAGCGCCGAGCCGCCTGCGTCACTCCGGCGCGCATCGTCATGTGCCGCTGCGTGATCGGGCAACTTCGTGCAGCGATAGACAGCGGGTCTTGTTACTGCAATGTCGGCTGCTGCCTGGCCACGTTGACGTAGTAGAGGTCCGTTGCGACGCGGAACTCTTCCTGCTTCAGAGCCGTCGACATCTTCTTCCACTCGGTCGTCGGCTGAATCGTCTGCCAGGCGCCTGCCTGCCCCACGCGGATCGGCATCGCGAAGGCCTTCTCGTCCGCCTTCCAGCGATACGACACCGTCTTGTCGGTCTCGTTGAACGTCAGCTCCAGCGTCGGGAGATCGGCGTGCCGGAGGTACTGGTCGAAAATCGGCGTCCAGTTCCTGCCCGTCTCCTTGTTGAAGAACCGCACGAGATCCTCGGTCATGATGTTCTTGTACTTGAACTCCTGGTAGGTGCCGCGCATCAGCTTCCACCACGCCTGGTCGTCGTTGACGACGGCGCGCAATGTCTGCAGGAAGAGCGCGCCCTTGAGGTACTGATCCTGTGACGGGCTTCGGTGGATGCCGCGGGCCGTGATGATCGGAGCCTTGTTCGCCACCTTGGGCTTGTAGCCGTTGACGTACTTCAGCGCCTCGTCGTAGCCGAACATGTGCTCGACAAAGACGACTTCGAGATACGTCGTCCAGCCCTCGTGAATCCACATGTCCGAGACGTCGGCCGCCGAGATGCTGTTGCCGAACCATTCGTGCGCGCTCTCGTGGATGATGATGAAGTCGAACTTCGGGCTGACGCCGACGCCGGTCCAGTCGCGCTCGAGGTACCCGTTCGCGAATCTGTTGCCGTAGGTGACGGCGCTCTGATGCTCCATGCCCGAGTAGGGCACTTCGATCAGCTTGTAGCCGTCCTTCTTGAAAGGGTACTCGCCGAAGTACTTCTGATAACCCTCGATCATCGGCTTGGCCTGCGCGAACTGCACTTTGGCCTTCTCGAGGTTCTCCGGCAGCACGTAGAAGTCGAGGGTCAGATCGCCGAGGCGGTCCGAGAACTGCACGTAGCTGCCGATGTTGAGCGACACATTGTAGGAGTTGATCGGGTAGTTGATCTGCCAGTCCCAGCGTGTGTAGCCGTCGCCGAGGTCGGTCTTGCCGATGAAGCGGCCGTTCGAGGCGTCGACGAGCCCATTGGGAATGGAGACGCTGAGCTTCATGTTCTCGACCTCGTCGCGCCACTGATCCTTGCTCGGCCACCAGATGCTCGAGCCTTCGCCTTCGCATGCGGTATTGATCCAGTGCCGGCCCGCGGGGTCCTTCCGGAACGCGATGCCTCCGAACCGTCCGGTCTCGCGCGGCGTTCCGGAGTAGTGGATGTCGATCGAGTACTCGCGCCCGCGCTTGAGCGTTTCCGGAAAGTCGATGAAGACCGCGTTCAGCTCGCGCTCGTGCTTCAGTTCCTGCGTGCCGAGCAGGATTTTCTCGACCTCGAGATTCTCGTAGAGGTCCAGTTGGATACGCGTATCGTCCTGGAGCATCTTGAAGCGGACCGCGTTCTTGCCGCTGAGGAACTTCCTGTCCGGATCGACACGGACATCGAGGTGGTACGAGAGCAGGTCGTTGTTCGCGCGGTACCGCCCATATTCGCCGCGCAGGATGTTCGCACGCGTGGGACCAACCGGCGCCTGTCGCGCCTGAGCCGGCGGCGCCGGCTCCTGGCGGGCCGCCGCGGGTTCGTACGTGCCCGTCTCTTTTCCCAGCAGCCACTTGTCGAACCATCCGACGATGTGCTCGAGGCGTTCGACGCGGTGCCAGGGGCGCCCGGAACGGGAGAGCTCGTGGCTCTCGCCCGGAAATCGCACCATCACCGTCGGGCGCTTGAGATACTTCAGCGCGCGGAAGAGGTCTTCGCCGCCGGCGGCCGGCGGAGTCCGGTAGTCCTCCTCGCCGAGGATGAACATCAGCGGCGTCTGAATCTTCGCGACGTGAGTGATCGGCGAGCGCCGCGCGAAGTCCGCCGGATCCTCGAAGGGGGGCTTGCGGAACCAGGTCGGCGTGAAGAGCGTGAAGTCGGCCGTGTACCAGAAGTTCGCCCAGTCGGATATGTCACGCTGGCTGACGGCGGCCTTGAAGCGGTTCGTCTGCGTCACGACCCAGTTCGTGAGGAGGCCGCCGCCGCTGCCGCCGGTCACGCCCATCCGCGTCTCGTCGACGTAGCCCTTCTTCAGGATCTCGTCGACTCCCGCCATCAGATCCTTCGCATCGTCGCCCGGGTAGTTGTACCTGAATGATGTTGCCGAAGTCCTGGCCGTAGTTGGAGCTGCCGCGCGGGTTCGTGTAGAGGACGACGTAGCCTTTGGCGGCCATCCACTGGAACTCGTGCGTGAAGGTGTTGCCGTAGGCAGAATGCGGGCCGCCGTGGATCTGGAGGATCAGCGGGTACTTCTTCGTCGCATCGAACGCGGGCGGCTTGAGGATCCATCCCTGGATCTTCTGGCCGTCGAAGCTCGTGTACCACATCTCTTCCGGCTCGTTCATGGAGAGCTGAGCGAAGAGGCTGTCGTTGAACGCCGTCAGCTTCTTCGGCGCGGCGGTCGAGGCCGTGTCGAGGACATGGAGATCGCCAACGGCGGTGGGCGTGGAGCGGACGAAGGCGATCTTCTGGGCCGAGGCGTCGATCGTGTACGACATCACGTCGCCGTTGCCCGACGTGACGGGATCGATCCTGCCGCTCGCGACGTCCACGCGCTTGACGTGTGCATTGCCCTGCTCGCCGGCGCCGATGAGGATGCTGCGGCCGTCGCGGCTCCAGAGCGGGCCGCCCGGAAGCTGACCGCGCGGCGCGCGCTGGTCGCCGCCGATGCCGCCGTTGATGTCGAAGTCGTAGGTGGCCGTCAGATTGCGCGGCGTGCCGGCGCCCAGTTCGGCGAGCCAGAGGTCGGGCTGCGTGTACGAACGCTCGGGGTTGCCCGAGAACGAGCCGACAAACGCGACGCGCTTGCCGTCTGGCGACAGCGCGTAGGCGCCGATCCGTCCGTCGATGCTCACGACACGGGTCGGCTCGCCGCCGTCCTTCGCCATCGAATACAAATCGCTGTCGGCGGAGAAGTAGTACGACTCCCGGCGTCTATCCGAGACGAAGAGAATTCGCGATCCGTCGGTGGACCAGCGGTGGTTGGCCGCGGCGAACTCGCCGGACGTCAGCGCGACGGGCGCCGGCTTTTCGCTGGCGGTTGCCGGGACCGCCACGGTCCAGATCTGAGCGGGCCGATCGCGGTCGACGAATCCCCCGCCGGGGATGCCGTTCGCGCGGTACACGGCCTCGGTGATCACGCGCACGTCGCTCTCGCGGGGCTTGTCGGCTGGGGGCTTCTGCGCGGCGGTCACGTCAGCTGGACGGGCCGTCGACGAGAACGCGATCGTCTTGCCGTCGGGCGCCCACTCGGGGTTCGCCGGCGCCGCGCGGCATCTCGGTGATGGCCCAGGGCTCGCCCCCGGCCATGGCCATGATGTGGATCTGCGCCGGCTGAGGCCGGCCGTCCTTCTCCACGGCACGGAGGAAGGCCAGCCGCCGGCCGTCAGGCGACCATCGCGGGCTGGTGTCGCGGATGCCGCTCGTGATCGCGCGCGGGGGTTCGCTGCCGTCGGCCTTCGCCAGCCAGATCGCGGTGTCGTACGCGTCTTTCTTCTCGTCGACGCTCACGCGCACGAAGGCGACCTGCGATCCGTCCGGCGAGATCTGCGGATCGGCGACCCAGACAAACGCGAACAGATCCTTCTCGGTCATCGACCGGCGCTGCGCTGCGGCAGGGTGTGCCGCGATCAGCCCGAGCAGCGTCGCCAGGATTATGGGGCTACGGGATATATGATGAGCCATTACGGATCCTCGATCTCCTCTTGTTCCTCTCGTGTCCGACAGTCCAACGAATTATACGGGCCGCGGGGACCATCGGCGCCGACCAGGCGTCTAGTGTCGGGTCTCAGAAGTTCGTTGGCATTCGGCCGGCGCTGCATCCCGTCCGGCGGCGTTGCTCGTCGCTCACATATGCTCAATATGCTCGCTCCTCGCGCCTTGCCGGCCGGGCGCATCGCCGCCCTCGGTGCACAACGAACTTCTGAGACACGACACTAAGCGAAGCAGCAGCGAGATCATCGGCAGAGGTGCAGTCATGAACATTCTTGTGACAGGTGGGACGGGGACGGTCGGGTCGCAGGTCGTCCGCGAGTTGTTGACGCGCGGGGCGCAGGTGCAGGTGTTGACGCGGGATCCGGCGAAAGCCGGCAAGCTGCCCGCGGGAGTGACAGCGGTCACGGGCGATCTGTCCAAGGTCGAGACGGTCAAGCGGGTGTTCAAGGGCGTGGACGGCGTGTTTCTCGTCAACACCGTCAGCCCGACGGAAGTGTACGAGGGGCTCCTGTCGGCATGTGCCCTTCGCGAAGCGAACGTCAAACGCGTGGTCTATCTCTCGGTGCATCACGCGGATGGTGCGCCGTGGCTGCCGCACTTCGGCGGGAAGCTCAGCATCGAACAGGCGCTCCTGAAGGCAGACGCACCCGCGACGATCCTGCGCCCGAACAACTTCTATCAGAACGACTACTTTTACAAGGA
Source organism: uncultured Acidobacteriota bacterium (assembly GCA_963771395.1). Classification (GTDB taxonomy): domain Bacteria; phylum Acidobacteriota; class Vicinamibacteria; order Vicinamibacterales; family 2-12-FULL-66-21; genus DATBJJ01. The sequence goes on from CAVYTY010000015.1 coordinate 132,799, forward strand.
CGTGCTCCTTCAGCACGGCGTCTATCCCCAACCACTCGGCGACGTCGGACTGCACCGCGTCGACGTCCGTGACATCGCGGAGGCGGCGGCGGTCGCCCTGACGACGTCAGGGCACGAGGGGCAGACCTACGATCTCGTCGGCCCTGAGCCGCACACGGGGGAGTCGACAGCACAAGCGTGGTCGCGTGCCCTCGGCCGTCCGATCGCGTATGGCGGCAACGATCTCGACGCATGGGAGAAGCAGACGCTTCAATTCATGCCTGACTGGCTGGTCTACGACTTCAAGCACATGTACGCGTTCTTCCAGACCAAGGGACTGAAAGCGTCGCCCGAGGCCATCGAGCGCCAGACACGGCTGCTCGGCCATGTGCCGCGGTCGTTCGGCGCGTTTGTCAGCGAGACGGCGGCGGCGTGGAAATAGACTGCAGGAACGTTCGCACCGCGCCGTAGAACACGTCGCGGTCGATCTCGCTCGCTTCGATGTGGCCGCCCCGCACCTCGACGAAGGTCTTGGGCGAGGGCGCCGCATCGAACAGCCGGCGGCCCTCCTTGTAGGGAATGATCGTGTCTTCGGGGCTGTGCAGGAAGAGGAGCGGCGCGCGAATGGCGCCGACCTTCTCGATCGCGTTGAACGGATTGCGGATGATCCACCGGACCGGGAACATCGGATACTGTTCCTGTCCGATGTCGGCGATTGACGCCGGCGCACCCTCGAGCACCACGCCGCGCGAGTCGACCGTCGACGCCAGCGCGACAGCGACCGCCGCTCCGAGCGACCAGCCGAAGATCACCAGCCGCGCCGCGGGGATGCCCTCGCGATTCCGGAGGTAGTCGTACGCCGCCCGCGCATCCGCGACGACCCCGATTTCCGACGGCGGGCCCTCCAGGCCGTTGTAGCCGCGGTACTCGGGCGCCAGCACATTCAGTCCAAGCGCTCGCAGCCGCTCGTAGTGCCTGACGTTCATGCGGCTGGCGACGGTCGAGGCGTTGCCGTGAAGGTAGAGCACCCAGATCTCGCCGGCCTCCGCCCTCGCGCCAGCCTTGTCCCTGGTGATGCGCCACGCGAACTGCCGCGCGCCGTCGGCCCGCGGCAGATCGATTTGCTCGTACGGGAAAGACGGCCGGACAGCGTTCTTCGGCCCGGCGGTGCGGAAGATGAGCTCGGTCTCCTGCGTCATCAACCACCCGACCCCGGTCGCGTAGGCGCCGCTGGCGAGCACGAGCAGCGCGACGAGCACGCGAAGCCACGCTCTCGGGGCGCGGGCACGGTCGCCTGGAACCGCGGACGTCATGTACCGATTCTACGCCGGGCTCGCCACGCGGATCTCTCCTTGTTCACGGGACGCGGGATGACCCGGATTACGCGGATCTCTTCTGGTTCACGGGACGCGGATTACGCGGATCTCTTCTGGTTCACGGGACGCGGATTACGCGGATTTCTTCTTGGAGCACGGGCAATCTCGTGGTGCGCAACCACGTTCATCTCACGCGCGCGACGACAGGAAGAACTGATTGCCATCGACGTCCTTCATGATGGCGAAGGTCCCCCACGGCTGTTCCTGAGGCGGCGCGACGAACTCCACGCCACGCGCGCTCAGTAGTAGTAATCACTATGCCCACACGCATCGCCCTGGATGCGCACGTCATCGACAGCCTGATGCCGGATCTGGTCGGCCACGACCGGCAGCCGTCGGCATTTCTCGTGTATCTCTACCTGTACCGCCATGCGGGCTCGAAACGGGGCGGGATGCTTCGCGCGAGCCTGCAGCAGATCGCATCCGATACCGGGCTCTCCAAGAGCGCCGTCCAGCACGCGCTGAGGACGCTCAAGCGGCGCCGGCTCGTTCACGCCCGGTCGGTCTCGGCGACGACAGCTCCTGACTACGAAGTGAGAATGCCTTGGCTCAGGACCGCAACGGAGCGGTGACACGTGCTCAACCGCAGTGCTAGCATCGACACAATTATTCGTCTCGTAACCGAGCCCTTCCGAACAATTCGGACTGTCACGGGGCTCACGGTCAACTCACGATGGCCACGTGCAGGAGCCGTCGGCCCGTGACAGCGAAGTCCCTGAACGCGACTCGCGGGAGCCCGCCTCAGGACATCAGCTGGCGGGCGCCGTAAACGGTTGATGACCGGAGTACGTGGTGACGCTCTTGATGTGAAACTTCCGGAAGAGCAGCGTGCGGCCGCTGGCTTCAATCGTCAGCACGGAGGCGACCCAGGCGCCAGCAACCTTCTTGCGCACGAAATCGAATCCGCTCCCGGGTTCGACGTGCGCGACGACACCCCACCCGACCGAAACGCTGTCAATCGCATGGAGCTGCACGCGTGCGAGACGATAGTCGCTCTCGGAGACCCAGAGCTTGCCGGCGAACTGCTTCATGCGCTGACCGTCGCTGGTCGTTACTCGCGCGTTCGGGCGCGGTGTCAGCCGGACGACGATCACCGGTTCGCCGTCGATAACCTCACGAGCGATGAAGCTGAACGCGAACACCCGCTCGGCATCGTCGAGGATCTCATCCCGTTCACGGAGCTCGTCGGCCGCCTTCTTCAGCCGCGCCGCACGCTGCCGTGGTGTCTCGGACTTTTCACGGTCGGCTTTCTTCCGGAGCTGGCGCTGATGCTCGGCATCCGCGCGGTCCAACTCGGCCTCGCCGAGCGGCGTGCCCTCGACGGCGATCAGCCGGCGCCACGCCTCTCCCGGTGGATTCTGACGAACCTCGAACGTCTGCATCGGGCCGACCGAGACCCTCCCGAACATCGAGATGTCGACGTCCTGGCCCTGCTCGAGGTAGTTGAACCGAATCGGTTCCGCGTACTCGAGCCGAATCACTTCGCGAACCTTCCGCGCGAACGCCTCGAGATCGCCCGGCGGCTGGATGCGAGCGGCCGGGGGCGCAATCGTCACGAGCGGGAGTCCCGCCAGAAGCACCACGACGCGCGCAACGCGGGAGATGGCCGGCATCGATTCCAGTCTAGAGCACCTGGCGGGTATTGATGGGTTCGACGGGGTGTATTAAGTTTTGTCGCATGGCGTTGACAACCTCGTTCGACACCAACCTGCTGGGCTCACGCCACCGGGGTCCTGGGCGTCTGCCTCCGCCGTTCGAGCACGATCCGGTGGAGATCTGGGGTCAGACGCGCGCAGAATGGGAAGGGCGGAAGCTACACAGTAGGAGAGGAGCTTCGTGAGCAAAGCGTTGGGCGAAATCGGCGATGTGCCCCGGCGGAACGACGAGCGTCGAGGCGCGCGCAGCGTGGCGATCGTCGACAGCACGATTCAGGATCTGCGGTACGCGGTCCGTTCGCTCGCCAGCCACCCTTCATTTGCGCTGCTCTCGGCGCTTTGCCTGGGGCTGGCGATCGGCGTCAACACCACGGTCTTCAGTCTCGTCAACGGTCTGCTCCTGCGTCCGCTGCCGTTCGAGGCGTCGGACCAGCTCGTGACGGTGAACGAACAGCGCCACGCGAATCCCGGGGGCGGCGGCCCTGCCTGGTACCCCAATTTCATCGACTGGAAAGAGCAGAGCGCCGGACTTGCGGAGATGGCGGCGCTGCGCCGGGCCAGCGTGTACGTGGCCGACGGCGGCGAACCCGAACGCTACGCCGGCGCACGGGTTTCGTGGAACCTGTTCCCGGTTCTGGGCGTTGCGCCTGCCGAGGGCCGTGGTTTCCGGCCGGACGAGGATCGGGCCGGCGCGGCGCCGGTCGTTGTGCTGAGTCATACCGTCTGGCAGCAGCGCTATGGCGGCGACAAGTCGTTGATCGGACGTTCCATCATGGTGGACGGCGTGCCCCGCATCGTCGTGGGGATCATGCCGCCGGAGCTGTCGCACGTCAGCATGCGAAGTGCCCTGGGATTGTCGCGGGTGTGGCTCCCGCTCGCGGCGACGGCGTCCGACGAGCGCAGGGACCAGCGCGACGTCACGGTTTATGCCAGGCTGCGCGACGGGATCTCGCTGGAGATGGCCGGCGCACGGCTGGCTCCCGTTGCCCGCGACCTCGAACGGCTGCATCCCCGCGAGAACGAAGGCTGGGGCATCGCGGTCGAGCGGCTCAGGGTCGGCGTGTCTGCACGAACCCGCTCGCTGGTCCTGATGATCATGGGTGCCGTCAGTTTCGTATTGCTGATTGCCGGCGCGAACGTCGCCAATCTGACGCTGGCGCGCGCAGCGTCGCGGCGCCGTGAAATCGCGACGCGCATGGCACTCGGTGCCCCGCGGACCCGCATCGTGCGTCAGCTGCTCACCGAGAGTCTGCTCGTCGCCGCGGGCAGCGTGCCCGTGGGCCTCGCGATCGGATCCTGGGGGCGCGATCTCTTGAGCCAGGGCCTCGCCGAACAGTTCCCGATCGACGTCAACGTTCTCTCATTCACGATCGGGCTGGCGCTGCTGACGACGGTACTGTCGGGCCTCATGCCGGCCGTGCAGGCCGCGCGGCGCGTCCAGCACGATGTGCTGAAAGCCGGCGGCCGCGATTCGACGTCAGGCCCGCCCCACACCCGCCTGTGTGCCGCCCTCATCGTCGGCGAGGTTGCCCTCTCGCTCATCCTCCTTGTCGGGGCGTCGCTCTTCGTGCGGAGCTTTCTGAACCTCCTGAAAGCAGAGGGGGGCTTCGAGACCTCTCGGATCATGACCCTGAGAGTCGAGATGAAGGCCACAGGCGACGAGTCACCCGAGACCGCCGCCCGGCGTGTCGACGAGCTCGTGGCTCGTCTTCAGGCCCTGCCCGGCGCGACGTCGGTCGCGGCGGCGAACCTGATGCCTCTGCGTGGCGGCGGCGTGCGTCGAACAATCGTTCCGGAGGGACAGGTGCCGCCCGGCGGCGCCACGTCCGTCGTGATCGGCAGCATCACGCCGCACTTCTTCCGCGTCCTGGAGGTGCCCCTGTTGGAGGGGCGCACGTTCACCGACGTCGAGGGACGTTCCCGTTCACCGGTGGCCATCGTCAACCGGACGATGGCGCAACGTTTCTGGACGGGCGGGAGCGCGATCGGGCGGCGGTTCAAGCAGACGACTGGCACGAACGAAGTCTGGTTCACGGTGGTCGGCGTGACCGAGGACATCCTGAGCTGGGACATCAGCGACCGTCCGCTGCCGACTGCCTACCTGCCGTACCCACACGAAGCCGCGAGCGACCCTCGGCTGCTGATGCGGGCGACCGGCGATCCCGCGCTTCTCGCGCAACCCGCACGCGCGGCCATCCGCGACCTCGACCCGACGCTCCTCGTCTTCGAAGTCCTGACGATGACAGACGTGCACAACCTCGCGTTCTCGAGGAATCGAACCCTCGCCTGGCTCCTGATCGTGGTGGCCGGCATCGCGCTGCTCCTAGGCGCAATCGGGGTCTACGGCGTGGTGTCGTACTTCGTGTCACAGCGGACGCACGAGATCGGCATCCGGTCTGCGCTCGGCGCCGACCGGCGGGCCCTGGTGCGGCTCTTCGTCAGGCAGGGAATGACGATGACGCTCGGCGGTGTCGGGCTCGGCCTGGCCGGAGCGTGGGCTCTGACACTCGTCCTGCGCGGGCAACTCCATGACGTGAGCGCCACCGATCCGCTCAGCTTTGTGGGGGTTCCGATCTTCCTGGTTCTCGTCGCGTTCCTCGCGGCCTACATTCCGGCGCGCCGTGCCGCGGCGGTCGACCCGCTGATTGCCATGCGCGGCTGAGAGTGCGCAGCATGACGCGTCGATTTCTGTTCGAGTCTCACCCCTTGAACGGGCGTGCTCGCCCGTCAACGCGTCTTGGGCTGGCGCGCGAGGGCTGCGAACAGCGCGCTTGTCCCAGTGCAGAGCCCAAAGGCAAGCGCCACGATCGCGACTCCGGGTCCCGCTCTTGCACCCATGAGAACCGCGGTCGCGGCGGCGCACAGGGATCCCGCGGCTACAGCGCCCAACGCACGACCGAGCGAGACCTGAGAGGGACCGGACGCGCCGCGTCCGAGCGGCATGACCACCATCGACCCGAGTATTGCCGCACCGGCGAGCCAGAGGTAGCGAACATCGTCGCCGGTGCTCACGGCGCGGATGAGCCCGAAGGCCACCGGCACGGCGGCTAGGAATGCCGAGGCGAGGAGCAACAGTCGGCGTCGGCGTGAGCTGCGCATGGGATCGAGCCGTCCGGCTCGCGTCGTCCGTCAGCCGCGGCGGATCGCAATCGTATCGGGCACTCCGGCTGAAGGCGATGCTGTTTCCGCTGAGTATGCCACGAGCCATGGTCACGGCTTTCTGCGGACTCCGTTCGTCGTTCTGGGGGATGAGCATCTTGGACTAGACTCTCCACGGGCGATTGTTCACCCGTTCATTCGCGAATCTATTTGCGTGAAAGATTGGATCGCTCGCGCCAACTCACATATGTCGCGTAAACGTGCCCTCGTCGCCCTGGCCCTCACGCTGTGCGGCGGCGCCGGCGTCGCGCAGGTGTCGCCTCAGCCTGCGCTCGATCTGCCGAATCCGTATCGGACGACGGACAATTGGGGAACGCTGCCGGCTGGCCGCAGCTGGGTGGCGTCAGCGCAATCGACATCGACCGGGATGGCCGCTCCGTCTGGGCGGCCGAACGCTGCGGCGGCACCGGCTGTGCGAACTCCTCTCTCGCACCCATTCTCAAGTGGGTCAGGCAGGAGGCCCGGCGTACGCCGGACCTCCGCTGACAACTGGCGGGCTCGTCGCTGACGGAATCGACTAGAGCGACTTCAGGAACTCGACGAGGTCGCGCTGCTGCTGCTCGTCGAGGCCGAGCTTGCGCACCTTGTTGTAGTGCGCTACGACGTCGGCGAGCGTGGCCGCGCTGCCGTCGTGGAAGTACGGCGCGTGCTGCCAGAGTGCGCGCAGCGGAGTGGTGCGATATGACTTGCTGGCCGTGCGCGCGGCATAGGCGCCGTCGACGCCCGTTTCCGCAGGTGCGTGCAGCTTTCCAGCGTTGTTGTCCGTGCCGGAGCCGCCGACATGGCAACTGGCGCAGCTCTTGTCGAACAGCACGCGCCCACGTTTGGCGATCGAGGCATCGACGCTTCCGGCCGGAGGCGGAGGCGTCGGCAGGCTGTGCTGATACGCGCGCAACGCCGGGAGCTTGGCGGTGACCATGTCCGGGGAATGCTTGACGTCGATCTCGAGCCGCGGGTCGGAGAAGTTGCCTTGCCCGCCCATCTGGGTGACGGCGACATAGGCGTTCCAATAGGAGATCGGCCCTTCCGCGGTATACGTTTCGTTCTTGACCTCGGCCAGGCCATACGCGGGCGGGAGGACGAGCGGCGTGTTCTTCCCGTCCTGGTTGTAGCGCGGGATCGTACTTGCCGGGACCCCACGACGCGTAGACCGCCTTCTTGTCCGCCGGGAGCGCCGGCGACAGGGCGATGATGGCGCCGACGTTGAGATCGCGGTTCGGCCAGCCGTCTTTCCGGCGACCGATGCCTGGCATGACCGAGTTGTCCACCGTGGAATGACAGAGCGCGCAGGTGACGCCAAGCCGCGTGATGCGATCGTTCGCGTCCACGGTGGCCTGAAGGCCCACGACGGCATTCATCTTGAGCAGCGCCACCGTCGTCGCCGGGCTCTTGAGGTCGACCTTCTCGAGGATCCCCGGCGGCAGCACGTCCGCATCCACTTTGAGCCCGACCTTGAGCGCGGTCGTCGGATCCACGCTCTTCTCGACGACCTCGTGCAGCCGAAGCGTGTCGGTCCAGATCTTCTCGTCACCAAAGGTATCGAAGCGGAAGACACGCTGGCCCTCGGCGACAGGCGGCTGACGTCTTCTCGTTCGCCTGCGCGGCCTCTGCAGGCGGCAGTGGTGCCTCGGGCGCCGCCTTCGTTGTTCGCGAACCTGGCGAGCACGGCTGCCGAGGTCAGGGTGACGACGATCAGCGCCGTCATGCCGATCCTCGGCAGGGGTTGGAAGAGCGATGGCCTGTCTCTTCTGTCGATTGTCATGTCGTCCTGCTCCTGACTGCTTGACGAGCTGTGGCGCGAATCGCCGAGTTAGATAAACAAGCTCTATCTTGCGTATCTGCAAGACAGCGAGCCGATCAAGTACGCCGGGCTGCCGGGCGAGTAAACTGCACGTTCAGTGGGACGACTGCCGTCCTCGGGCTCGAAATGTCGGTGGATAATTGTTTATCCAGGGCGCTCGGATGTGGCAATCGAAGACATCGGCTGCAGCAACGAGCGACTCAAACCCTCTTCGCCGCGTGCTCACACATGCTCAGACAGCAGCTACTCGATACCGGCCGCGGGCGCATCGTCAGCCTGCTCCAGCGGGGCGCATTGACGGTCGACGATATCGCGACCAGGTTGGAGCTCAGCGCCAGCGGGGTGCGCGCACAGATCACGGCGATGGAGCGTGACGGCGTGGTCCGGCGCGTCGGCAGGAGGCCGGGACACCACCAGGCCGTCACGAGTCTTCGAGCTGACGCCTGAGGTCGACCAGCTGCTGTCGCGAGCGTATGTTCCGCTGCTCACGCAGCTCGTTGACGTGTTCGCCAAGGGCCTGCCGGCGCGTCAGCTCGATGCGTTGCTGCGGGAGGCGGGAAGGAAGCTCGCCGCTGAAGTGTCGTCCGGGCGCCCTTCCGGGACCGCTGCGGGCCCGAGTCGTTGCGACGAGCGGACTCCTCAACGAGCAACTCGGAGCCGTGACTCGCGTCGAGGAGAACGGTCACTACATCATCCGCGGTGAGGGATGCCCGTTATCGGCCTTGACCGGGAAACACCCTGCCGTGTGTCGGGCCATGGAGAGTCTGGTCAAGGAATTCGTGGGCGCCTCCGTTCACGAATGCTGCGAGCGCTCCCAACGTCCTCGCTGCTGCTTCGAGATCTCGACCGGGAGATCGTCGCCCAGGGGCGCCCGGTCGAGGTCGCCCGAGAGCCAGAAAGCACCCTGAAATCGCGACCGCCTCGTGATAGGACCGAGCGGCAATCCATCCTTGATTCGCGCGGCTCGTGTGGCGCAGCATACGCTGTTGTCCATCGCGCAACCGAGCCCAACTCTTTTTCGCCGGGCTGGAAGGAAAGGCCCCATGCGACGTTCCACTTCGTTGATGGTGGTCGCCGGTCTCGCGCTCCTCGGCGGTGGCCTGGCGATCGGCTCCGATCACATCGATGGTCCGCGCACTACCGCCGACCCCACGGCGGACCTGACGGATCTCTTCGCCTTCAGAAGCCCCGCGCAGGCAGGGCGCACGGTACTCATCGCCAACGCATTTGCCTTCGCGGGCGACTCCGCATTCTTCTCCAACGCCGTGAACTACACGATCGCGATGCGTCCCGTGCGCGTCGCCGGGTTGGGGGACCGGGCTGGCTTTCGGGCTGCCGCAGCCGAGCTTCGCTTCACATGCCAGTTCGAGGCGCTCGAGCCTCAGCCGGGCATCGGCAAGCCTCGCCAGCGGGGTGGATGCACGCTACCCGGGGATCGCAAGGTGGAGATGGTCGTCGGCGACGAACGGGGCGCGTCGACGCCGGACGGCGTCTTCCGCGTCTTTGCCGGATTGCGTTCGGACCCCTTCTACGACGGCTGGGGAATACCGCCTCGCACGGCGATGCCGCAAGTCCTGCCCAATGTCCTCCAGGACAACAACTGTCTGAGCATCGTGATCGAGTTCGAGACGGCGAAGGTGCTCGAGTTGGCGCAAGGATCCCTGTTCGGTGTCGTCGCCGAGACCACGCCGCGGGCCGCCGGCAGCTTGACCGCACCCCCGCGGATTGACTGGATCGGCCGCCCCGAAGTGACGAATTTCCGGTTGAAAGTGCAGGGCGAGGTCGACTTGCGCGATCTCTGGAATCAGGAGACCCCGTTCGCCATCAATCCGCAGCGCAAGTCGTTCTATCGCGAGCGCATGCTCCTCAGCCTCGAGCTCTGGGACAAACGAGACGGCCACGTCGATTGGACGCCGGCCGCGCTCATCGCCGGGACGAACGTCCTCCTTGACGATTTCCTTCTGATCGATGTCGCCATGCCGACGACCGACGACAGCCACCTCGAGATTGAGCGCAGCACGATCGAAGGGAAGCGGTATACGACCGGCGGAGGGAGAACTCTCGACGCCAACGTGATGGACATCATGATTTCGTACCACGTCAACCGCGGGCAAAGACCGTTCATCCACGGTGGAGCCACCGGCGCCACCCAGCCGGGCGGCAACGAGTTTCCGTACGGGAAGCCGCCCAACCCCACGGTGCTCACGGCGACGCGTACGATCGACGTGGCCACCGGATGCGAGCAAGTCTGGAAGACGGTTGGCCGCTTCGATGGGGACTGGCATCCGCTGATCGCAGGCGTGGAGACGGCAGGAACAGGCGTCGGCCAGTTGCGCAGGGTCCAGACGGTAGATGGGTCCGTCATCGTGGAGAGGCTGGAGCGCCTCGACAACGATGCGCGTTTCATCGAGTACCTCCCTCGTCAGCGGGCTGCCTGTCTCCAACTACGCAAGCCGGCTTTCTGTCACGGACATCGCGAACGGCTGCCGGGTCGAGTGGCGCATGAGCTACCGGTTGAATGGCCAGGCGGCGTTCGTCGTCCAGGCAATTCTGAATGGACTCCTCTCGACCGGACTCGGCCAGCTCAAGAAGCAGTTCGGAGGAGTGCCTGAAGTGAAGCAGGCGCCGCAGTGGGAAGTCCATCGCCAACGCGGGGTGAAATGGGCCGACGTTGCGATCGCGTCGACGTCCGGCCCGATCGCAGTCGCGAACCTCCAGAGCGCCACGAGAGCGGCCTGGAACGCGTACGAGACACACCCGTTCCAGATCGCCGCAGCCGAAGCCGTCGTTGACCACGAAGCGATGCGCTCGCAGTTCCTGGGGGCGGTGGACGAGTACCGATCGGCTGACCGATCTCGTCAGGCGGGCGCTGAAGGAGAATCCACGAGAATCGAGAGCGCTCGTCCTCGCGGCTCGCGTCGCCGCGTCACAGCATCGTTTCGGCGAGGCCAGTGTCCACCTCGATCAGGCCGCGTCGCTCGGCGCGCGCCCGCAGGATCTCGAACCGATCCGACTCTCACTCTGGCACGCCACCGGCGCACGTCTGGACGAAACTCTGGCGGCCCGTCGAAAGGCGGCAGAAGCAAAGCCGAGCCTGAGCAATCTCGCCCTGCTCGCCACAACCTTCATCGAGATCGGGAAGTTCGAGGACGCTGATGACGCGTTTGGGAAAGCACTGCTGGCCAATCGCGACGTCTCCCCGTTTCCGGCCGCGTGGGTGTGCTTCGAGCGCGGGGTGCTCTGGGGTGAGAGGGCGACGAAGCCCGACCGCGGCCGCGCTCGATACTGGTACGAGCAAGCGATCGCCCTCGTTCCGGACTACACACAAGCACGCGTTCACCTCGCCGAGCTTCTCATCCTGGACGGCGACCTCGTTCGGGCCGAATCGTTGCTCGGGCCTTCGTTGATGGCTTCGGATCCGGAAGGCGCGTGGCGGCTCGCGGATGTGCTGGCCGCGCGCGGCAACCATGAGGACGCGAACCGGTTGCGGCTGGCAGCGAAGACTCGTTACGAGCGGCTGCTCGGGAACTACGAGCTCGCGTTCGCCGATCACGCGGCCGAGTTCTATCTGGGGATTGGAAACGAGCCGGCGCGGGCGCTTGCGCTCGCCCGACGCAACCTCGCGAACCGCGCCACCGCGCGCGCCTTTGCGCTGGCGCATTCCGCCGCGGTGCGCGCCGGCGATCAGACGTACGCGAACGCGCTCGATCTACAGTTCGCTCAGATGGCGAAGGGGACATCAGGGCGTCACGCGCCGAAGTAGACGGCCATGCGGCATAACCTCCACATCTCTTACTATCTGTTGACCGCGGCGGGTGTGGTGGCGGTTGGCGCGGTGCTCATCTGGCCGCGTGCCCTCACCTCGCAGGCACAGAGCGGCGGACGAGGAGCCATCCAGACGCCAACCGGTGGGCCAGGGCCTGGTGCCGCGCCGGGCGCGACCGATCCGGCCAATGCGACCGCCGATTTGTCGCCAAAGCCGCCCGTTCTTCCGCTCCCGGCGACCGAGCAAGCCAATCGTTTCTGGCTTCCGGCCGGGTATCGACTGGAGCCCGTGCTCTCCGATCCGATCATCGAGGACCCAGCCCAGGTCACCTTCGACGGGAATGGCCGGATGTTCGTGGTCGAGCTGCGCGGCTATTCTCAGACTCCCGAAGGGATCGATGTGATTCCGCCGATCGGCCGGATTTCCCTGCACGAGGACGGGGACAACGATGGTGTGTTCGAGCGCCACTCTGTCTTCGTCGACAAGCTGGTGTTTCCGCGGTTCGTGACGCCGTTCGGCGCCAACGCCGTTCTGACGATGGAGACCAACGCCGACGACGTGTGGAAGTACACGGATACCAATGCCGACGGCGTGGCGGACAAGAAAGAGCTGTTCGCCACGAACTTCGGGCGCGCCGGCAACATGGAGTCTCAGCAGGCCAGCCTGTTCTGGGCGATGGACAACTGGCTCTACAGCACGGTGAACGCGTTCCGCCTGCGCTGGACACCGAGCGGCATCGTGAAGGAGCCGACGGGGCCAAAGAGCTCGCAGTGGGGCGTGACGCAGGACAACGACGGCAAGGTGTGGTTTCAGGGTGGCGCCAGCGGGTTGCCCGGTTACTTCCAGTTCCCCATGCACTACGGCAACTTTGCGCCGCCGGATCAGTTCGAACCGGATCTGAACATCGTGTGGGGCGCGCCGATCCTCATCGGCGACATCCAGGCGGGGCTGCCGGGGACTCGCATGCCCGACGGCTCGCTGATCTACGCCACGGCCGCCGCCGGCAATGAGATCTATCGTGGCGATCGGCTGCCGAAGGATCTCGATTGGCGACTATCTCCACGGCGAAGTCGTCGCTCGCATCGTCCGCCGGCTGAGGCCGGTCAAGATCGAGGGTCTCACGCAGCTTCAGAATGTCTACCCGCGCTCCGAGTTCATTCGCTCGCTCGATCCGCTGTTCCGTCCCGTCGACATCGCGACCGGTCCGGACGGCACGATCTACATCGCGGACATGTACCGCGGCATGATCGAGGGCGCGGAGTGGGCGAGGCAGGGCACGTATCTGCGCGAAAAGATCAAGCAGTACCAGTTGGACAAGGTGACGGGGCATGGCCGCATCTGGCGGTTGACGTACGACGGGATCGCGCGCGATCGGACGATGCCGCGGATGCTGAACGAAACGCCCACGCAGCTGGTCGCGCACCTGTCGCATCCGAACGGCTGGTGGCGCGACACGGCGCAGCAATTGCTCGTGCTGAAAGCAGGACAAGTCAGTCGTGCCTGCGCTTCAGACGCTGGTGCGGACGTCGAAGAACCCGCTCGCGCGGTTCCACGCCCTGTGGACACTCGAGGGACTGGGCGCGCTCAGCGCAGCGCTCACGCGCGAGGCTCTTGCGCGATCCAGATCCTCGCATGCGGATTCAGGCGCTGCGTGCCAGCGAGACGCTCTACAAGGCCGGTGACAAGTCGTTCGACAACGACTACCGCGCGCTGGCGAAGGACAAGGACGTCGACGTCGTGATTCAGGCGATGTTGACCATGAATGTCCTGAAGGTTGCGGAGACGCCGACGGCGGTGAAGGAGGTGATCGGACGGCAACAAGGCGCGCGCGGCGTGCAGTTTGTCGCCGACAGGATTCTGAATTCCCCAGCGAGCCGCCGGACGAGGCGGCGGTCGTGGCGGTCCGCCGCTGACTCCCGAGCAGCAGAACAGCCTCGAGCGGGGCGGCGCTATCTATGCCGAGCTGTGTTACTCGTGTCACGGCGCCGACGGGCGCGGCACGCCGACGCCCGGCGCTGCCGCTGGTTCCACGCTGGCGCCGTCGCTCGCCGGGTCGGCACGCGTCAACGGCCATCGCGACTACGTGATCAAGGCCGTCCTGCACGGACTTTCCGGCCCGGTGGACGGCAAGGATGTATCCGCAGGTGATGGTGGCGATGGGCTCGAACAAGGACCAGTGGATTGCGGACGTCGCGTCGTATGTGCGCAACAGCTTCGGGAACGCGGGCGCGCTTCGCGACGACCGGAGACGTCGCGAGGGTCCGTGCGGCCTCCGGCGATCGGAAGGCCCCATGGACCATCGACGAGCTGGACGCCTCGCTGCCGCGCCCGCTCGTCCCCGATGCGTCGTGGAAGGTCACAGCCAGCCACGATGCGCGACCCGCGCCGCAGGCGAACGCCGAAGGCGGCTACAACTTCATCGGCAACGCCGCGAGGCGCACTCAGCTTCCTGGGCTGGACGACCGGTGTGCCGCAACAAGCCGGCATGTGGTTCCAGATTGAATTGCCCGCGCCGCTGGTGCTGACAGAGATTCAGTTCACCTCTTCAGCGATTGGCGGCCGGAGCGGTTTGCCGCCAGCCTGGACCTTCCCGCGGGGCTATCAGGTCCAGGTATCCGCTGATGGCAGCACCTGGAGCGCGCCGGTTGCCGAAGGCCAGGGAGTTCCGGGAACCACGGTCATCACGTTCGCGCCTGTCAGTGCGAGGTTCGTTCGGATTACGCAGACTGCGAGCGAGGACAATGCGCCCGCGTGGTCGATGCGACTGCTGCGACTATTCCAGGCGCCCGTCCGACCGGGAGGGCCCCACGACGATCTCGAACCGGCGCCCTTCGAGCGGCCAGAGGCGCATTAGAGCAACCATCACGAGGAGCGTGCCGTGAGCGAGCCCGACGAAGATTTCGCCGCGATGTTCGAGGCTTCGCTCCAAGCGAAGCGCTTCGAGAAGGGTCAGACCATCGAGGGCACGATCGTCGCGATCGGCCCGGAGGTGGCGTTCGTCGACGTCGGCGGCAAGGGCGAAGCCACGATCGAAATCGACGAACTGAAGGACGCCGAGGGCGATCTCGAGGTCGCCGTTGGCGACCGCATTCAGGCGATGGTGGTGTCGACCGTGGGAGGGCTGACACTCTCCCGGAAGCTGGCGCGAGGGGCCGCGACCGAGCGGCAGCTCGAAGACGCGTTCCACACCGGTCTTCCGGTGGAAGGAAAGGTCGAACGGGCGGTGAAGGGCGGGTACGAGGTGCGCATCGCCCGCCAGCGCGCCTTCTGCCCGATCTCCCAGATCGACACCCTCCGGACACGGACCCGTCGGCGCACGAAGGGCGCGTCTACGCAGTTCCGGATCATCGAGTACAAGGAAGGCGGCAGGAACCTCGTCGTCTCGCGGCGCGCGCTTCTCGAGGAGGAGCAGCGGGCGAGCGCCGCCGAGATCCGGCGATCGATCGTCGCCGGCGCGGTGATGACCGGGCGCGTCACCTCCGTGCGCGAGTTCGGCGCGTTCGTCGACCTGGGCGGCGGCGTGCAGGGCTTGCTGCACGTGTCCGAGATGGGGTGGTCCCGCGTGTCGGACACGTCGCAGGTCGTCAAGCCCGGCGAGGAGATCACCGTCAAGGTCCTGCGCGTCGACGACGACAAGCAGAAGATCTCCCTCGGGTTGAAGCAGCTCACCGCCGATCCGTGGTCGAGAGTCCACGAAACGTACGAGGTCGGCCAGGTGCGCACCGGCCGCGTCACGCGCGTCGCGGAGTTCGGGGCGTTCGTCGAGCTCGAGCCGGGGGTCGAAGGGTTGGCGCACGCCTCCACGTTCGCTCCGACGGGGCGATCGGAGGGATGGTCCGGCCTGGTCGCCCCGGAGATGACCGGCGGCATTCGAGATCCTGAGCATCGACCTCGAGAAGAAGCGGATCGGCGTCGCGCTCGTTCCGGAGGGCTCGGCGCGCGCCGGCGGGGCGGCGCCGTCGCAACCCGAGATCGTGCCGGGCGCGCGCCTCACGGGAAAGGTCGAGCGTCACGAGAAGTTCGGCGTGTTCGTGTTCCTTGCCCCGGGGCGCACCGGTCTCATCCCGTTGAGCGAGACCGGCGTTGCCAGGGAAGCGGATGTCGCTCAGAGCGTTTCCCGTCGGCGCCGACGTCGAGGTCGTCGTCCTCGAAGTCGACCCGTCGGGCCGCCGCATCCGTCTCAGCGCCAAGGCGGTCCTGGACGCGCACGAGGCCGAGGAAGTGCGCGAGTACACCGAACGCGAGGATGCGGCGCCGGCGGAGGGGTTCGGATCGCTCGCCGACAAGCTCCGCGGCGCACTCAAGCCGCGGGAGAAGTGAAGTCCCGCACTGCGTTCTTCTCGCCGGGCCGTCCGATCGGAAACTGGTTGTGGGCGGCGGTCGCGGTTTCGCTGGTCGTCAGCCTCACGCCGTGGGCGCAGCCCATCCTCTATCCATTCAGGCTTTTCAGCACGTGGGTCCACGAGTGCGCTCATGCGCTGATGACCGTGCTCGTGGGCGGCCGGGTGACGTCGATCACCATCGAGCCGGACACGAGCGGCCTCACGCAGAGCCTCGTACCCGTGGGCCGCGTGGCCGGCGGCCTCGTGGCCTCCGCCGGATATCTCGGCGCGGCGGTCGTGGGATGCCTGCTCATGGCCGCAACGCGCGTCGAGAAATGGGCGCATGTCATTCTCCTGAGCCTTGGCGCATTCATGCTCTTCACGCTCGTTTTCTGGATGCGCAATCTCTTTGGCTTCGGTGTCGTGCTCGCGTGGGGCGCGGCGCTCGTCGCGCTCGCCCGTAGAGGCATTGGAAACGCTCCGCGATTTCTCCTGAGCCTGCTCGCCATTCAGGTGGCGCTCAACTCGGTGTTTGACATCCGCGTCCTGTTCCTGATCGATCGCGGCGAGTCCGACGCCGCGACGATGGCGCGGCTGTTTCTGCTGCCGTCGTGGGTGTGGGCCACGGCGTGGATGCTCATCAGCGTCGCCATGCTGGGCGCGACGCTCTGGATGACGCGCGGGAGGAGCCGAACCAGCCCATTCCGAACGTGATGACAGTGGCGGGGCGCCTTGGCTCGGGCTTGTACGACCACTTGCAATTGTATTATTGTATTAGTACAATAGGGGCAGGGCACGCGACTGGGTTGGAGCGTGCTCCCGCAGCCCCGGCCGGACATGTGCCAGACCGCTGCGGTGATGTGGCTGACCCGCTGAAAACGGTTCACCAGGAGGCACCCATGGAACCCCTGCTCATCATTCTGGTCCCTGGCCTCGTCGGCGGCCTCGTCCTGGCTCTGCTCCTTGCGGGCCACCGCCATGCAACCCCGTCCATCGTCGTGCCCCGGCGTCTTGCGGCCCCGTCACCCTCGCTGATCAATATGGCGAACATTCGGATCGAGGGTGTTGGCGGGTTGGGGATGGTTGCCGCTGTTGTGGCTGTCGCGGTTTCGGACCCGCGCATTCGCCTGGCAACAATCCTGGCCGCGGTCCTTGGAATTGGCCTGGCGCTCGTCCTCATCGCGATGAGAAAACGCACCGGCGCGCTGCCCTCCAGCATCGACGGCCCCGACGACCGGATTGCGCTGCGCATCGACGGCGATTTGCGCCGCAGGCACCGTGCAGGTGTACGGGGAAAAGACGGCCAGGTAGAACGTGCCGGTGCGATGAGGTTTCCAGACACCGGCGGCGGATGTCCAAGCCCTGTGTAGCCGCAATCTCATGACTCACCTCGGCGTTGGCGACTGAACCGACGATGCGCGCCCCCTTGCGCCATGGATAGCCGTCCTGCTTGTGGATGGCGATCCAGTAGTGCGTCTAACCGCCATCGGTCTGACGCCATCCGCGTTGACATCCGTCCAACGCCATCTTGACAAGTCCAGGGCCGGCATGATTAATGGTTTCGGCCCAGCTCCGCGAGGCCTGACGCGCCCTTCCTCAAGGCGGAACCGGCCGAATCGCTGACGGCGTCTGTGATGCTCGTAGGTTTCGTTCTCCCCGCCTCCGCTTTTCAAGCTTCGGCGCGGCCCGCTGTAGCCTTGGCGAAGGCGGCTGAGTTTGAAAATCTCGTTCTTTCATGGAGGATGACGAATGAGCGAACCCAAAGTATTCGCGCGTGATCGTCTTGGTCTGCCCAAGCCGAGGTCGTGGATGGCCGTGGCACTGGCAGCCACAATCTGGCTGCTGCCAACCCCGGCCGCCGGTCAAGCCCTTTACGGAAGCCTGACCGGAACCATCAACGATGCCTCGAACGCCGCCGTGCCCGGCGCGACCGTCGCCATCAAGAACGAGGATACGGGCCTCGAGTTGACGGCCGTGACCGACGCCACCGGTACTTACACGATTCGAAACATCACCGGTGGCACCTACACGTTGAAGGCCTCGCTGCAGGGCTTCAAGGAGTTCGTCCAGACCGGAATCCTCATCACGGCTGGCGGTATCATCCGCATCAACGGCCGCCTGGACGTTGGCACGTTGAACGAATCGGTCACGGTCACCAGCGAAGCGACCATCCTCAAGACGGACAAAGCCGACGTCAGCGTCGACTTGAGGCCGGAGGATGTCACCAACCTTCCCTTGAATCAGTACCGCAACTACCAGTACCTGATGAACCTGGTCCCCGGGGCCACGCCTCCTGTCTTCCAGAACGCGCAAACGGACACGCCCGGCCGCGCGCTCTCGACAAACATCAACGGGACGAATCGCAACAACAACGTGACGCGGATCGATGGCGCCGCCAGCATCAACGTGTGGCTGCCTCACCACGCCGGGTACATCGCGCCGGCAGAAACCATCGAGAACGTCAACATTTCGACCAACAGCTTCGACGCAGCTCAGGGCATGACGGGCGGGGCGGCGACAGCCGTCCAGACAAAATCGGGAACCAACACCGTCAGGGGCTCCGCGTTCTACTTCCGCCAACAGGACGAGTTGAACGCCCGCCGCGGCTATTTCGATCCGAGCAAGGTCGATGCGAGCACCTCGATCATGGGGGGCACGGTTGGCGGTCCCATCCGCCGCAATAAACTGTTCTACTTCGGAGGGTGGGAAAGGAACGCCGAGCGGCAGGGCATCTTCAACACCTACACCGTACCGACCGCACGGATGCGCAACGGCGATTTCGGTGAAGTCGTCGCGCTCAACTCCAGCTTCCGCATATACGATCCGGCCACGGGCACGTCCGATGGCAGGAATCGCACGTTCTTCGAAAACGCCGTGATTCCGGCCAATCGCATCAGCGAGATCGCAAGGAAGATCCAGGCGATGTACCCGGAGCCGAACAACCCCGGCACGAACAACGGCCTGCAGAACAACCTGTTCCTCCCTCGCAACCCGACGGCCGATCGCGACAACTACGACGTCAAGGTCAACTGGAACCGGACGGCGGGACACCAGATCTGGGCCAAGTTCTCGATGATGCAGGCCTCTGTGTTCGATCCGTTCTACCTGCCGTTCGACGCTGCTGGCGGTGGGGACACGAGGACAACCATCTATACGGTAGGCCAGACGTGGACGCTGAGCCCGACGCTCCTCCTCGACGGCAGCTTCGGCGCGAACGTGATGCAGCAGAGCATGACGGGCCCTGACTACGGGACGAACTATGGCACGGATACATTCGGGATTTCTGGGTTGAATGCTGACGGTGTTGGTGGCCCGGGCTCAGCGGATCTGCAGCGTTACAGCGGCATGCCCGTCTTCCAAACCGGCCTGTCGGAGCTGGGCAACAACTCCACATGGACGCCGGTGTGGCGCGACGAGCGCAGCTACACGGTCTCGACCAACCTGACCAAGGTGGCCGGACGGCACGAGTTCCGTACGGGCTTTGACTTCGTGCGGCTGAGGCTCAACCACTGGCAGCCGGAAGTCGGTAACCCGAGGGGCGTCCTGACATTCGGTGGCGGCATCACCGGGACTCCCGGTTATGCAGGGGTCGGCGGCTGGAACGGCTATGCGTCGTTCATGCTTGGGGAGATGAGCCAATTCGGCAAGAGCGAGCAGTTCGAAGAGCTGAGCGGCCGCGAAAACCAGTACCGGCGTCTACGTGGCCGATCGCTGGCAGGTCAACGAGAAGCTCACGCTGAACCTTGGCCTCCGCTACGAGTACTACCCGCTGATGATGCGCCAGGATCGAGGCATCGAGCTGCTCGACCTGAACACGTTCACCGTCCGGCTCGGAGGCGTCGGCGGCAACGACGATCACCTCGGCATCGAGGTGAGCAAGACGCTCTTCGCCCCGCGCTTCGGCGCCGCGTACCGCCTGGACGACCGCACGGTGTTCCGTGCCGGCTACGGCAAGACGTTCACGCCGCTCCCGTGGTCGCGGCCGATGCGCGGACGCTTCCCGTTGACGATTGCCCACGGCGATGCCGGGGTGAATGGCTTCACCCCGTACGGCAACGTGTCCAAGGGGATCCCTTTCGCGCCGAATCCGGACATCTCGACCGGGATCGTTCCACTCCCGCGTGGCGTGGACATGACCAGTCCCGATCCGGACGATATCGCGCGTGGTGCGACACAGTCGTGGAACGTGTTCGTCGAGCGACGCCTCCCGCTGGATATCGCCACGAGCGTCGGCTACGTCGGCACGCGCACTGACGGCCAGTACGCGAGCAGGAGCTTGAATTACGCTGAGTTCGGCGGCAACGCCAATCGCACGTTGTTCACTCAGGCGGGCACTGCCGCCATCAACGCCCTCGCCGCCTCGGCGCGCACGCGCTACCACGCGCTGCAGGTGGCCGTGAATCGTCCCTACAAGAACGGGTTCCTGCTGAAGGGCGCGTACACGTGGAGCAAGGCGATGAACGAGGTCGAGGACGACGGTGGAGGCTATACATGGGCCCAGCCGTCGCAGTTCAGCCGGAACTTCGCGCTGGCCAACGTCGACCGTCCCCACATGCTGCAGATGGGCTTCGTCTACGAGTTGCCGTTTGGGCGGGGAAGCTCGGGTCTTGTGGCGACCCTGATCAAGGACTGGCAGATCAACGGCATCGCGTCATGGCTGTCCGGGACGCCGTTCACCGTCGGCGGCGACAACGGTCTGCTGCAGCAGCAAGGCGGACAGCAGACGATCAACGCGACAGGAGACCCCCAGCCGGGCTTCGGCGAGGCTGGACCTGACGAGACGTGGTACGACCCGTCGCTCTTCTCGCAGCCAGGCAACGCATGGGGGAACACCGGTCGGAACGCCTTCCGCGGGCCGTCGAATTGGAACCTCGACTTCTCGGTGTTCCGTGCCATCCCGTTCGGGCACTACCGGATGGAGATCCGCGCCGAATCGCAGAATGTGTTCAACCACCCGCAGTTCGGCAACCCGGTGACGGGGTTCACCGACCCGAACTTCATGCGAATACGCGGACTCTCGTTCCGGGCGCCGCGCACGGTGCAGCTGGGTCTGCGCTTCGTGTTCTAGTCTCGACCTGCCGGGCAAAAGGGCCGGGGCAGATTCGATGCCCCGGCCGCCTCAGCGCATCGGCTCCTGCAGGAAGCGGCGAGCCGTCGAGTTGATGCCTTGACAATCGCCAGCTCGACTATTGACAATCCCTGACACTGAGCCCCAGTGCGACATGCCATCCAGAAGCACGCTCTTGTGGAGTGCCTTCCTTCCGGCCGTTCTCGCACTCGCCGTCACAGCGAGCGGCGCAGCCATGCAAGCCGTCGACGGTGCGGCGATGCCTGCCATCGACGCGGCGCCGGTCGAAGGGGTCGAAGGACAGATTCTCGACATCGACGGCCGCCCGCTGCATCCGTTCGAGCCCGCTGGCACGGCGAACGTGATCTTCTTCGTCGCGACCGACTGTCCGATTTCGAACTCCTATGCGCCCGAGATCCAGCGCGTGTGCCGGGAGTACGGATCCGCGCGGCGTGGGGTGCTCCCTGGTGTACGAGGACGTGGACACAGCCTCGTCGGCCACGCGTCTCGACGACGAGGTACGCAGGCATCTCGAGGAGTATCGCTACGCCGGTATTCCGGCCGCCGTCGACCGTGCGCGTGCGATCGCGACACGCGCGAAGGCCACCATTACGCCACAGGCCGTGGTGATCGATCGGGCGGGCGCGATCCGGTACCGCGGCCGCATCGACAACTTCTATGCGGCGCTTGGCAAGCCGCGGCAGCAGGTCACCGAACGTGACCTGCGCAACGCGCTCGACGCCGTCCTGTCCGGGACGGCCGGTGCCGAAGGTCGAGACCGAGGCACTGGGGTGCTACATCGTCGATCCCGCGACTCTGAGGAAGTAATCATGCGCATACGCGTTCTGGTTGGCGCCGTCGTTGGGCTCGGGGTGGTGATGGCCCTGGGTTCGGTGACCGGCTTTTCGCAGGCATCCGGCGGTCGGCGCGGCGCGCCGGCCCGGGCACCTTCGTCCAGCGTCACCTTCACCGAAACGATCGCGCCGATCCTGTACGCCAACTGCGTGACCTGTCATCGTCCTGGCGAGGCCGCCCCCTTCTCGTTGATCTCCTACGAGGACGTCGCCAAGCGCGGCGATCTGATCGTCGAAGTCACGGATCGAAGTACATGCCGCCGTGGCACGCCGCTCACGGGTACGGCGAGTTCGTCGGCGAGCGGCGGCTGAGCGATGCGCAGATCGCCGCGATCGGCGCCTGGGTGAACGGCAGGGATGCCGCGTGGTAACGACGTCGAAGATGCCGAAGCTGCCGGCGGTTCCCGCCTGATGGCTGGCGGCTCGGTCAGCCGGATCTGATCCTGGAGATGCCGGCAGGGTTCGACCTTCCCGCGAGCGGGCCGGACGTGTTTCAGCAACTTCGTGATCCCGACCAGGCTCACCGAGGACAAATGGGTGCGCGGGATCGAGTTTCGTCCGAGCGCGCGCAAAGTCGTCCATCACGCGCTTTTTGCGCAGGTGGCGGGCGGAAGCCTGGCGGCGCGGGATGGCGCGGATGGACGGCCGGGATTCGGCGGCATGGGGGCGGTCGGCGTGGTGAACAATCGAGGGGCCTCCCGGCGGCCTCGGTGGATGGGCCGTCGGGGCGACGCCGAGGATGCTCCCGAGCGGCGTTGCGGCGCGGCTTCCCAAGGGTTCGGACTTCCTCCTGCAGATGCACTTTCATCTGAGCGGGAAACCGGAGACCGAGAAGTCGCTGATCGGCATCTTCTTCGCCGACAAGGCCCCTGAAAAGGATCTGTTCTCGGTCGAGCTGCCAGCGCTTTTCGGCGTCGGGGCAGGCATCGACATTCCGCCAGGGGAGAAGCGTTTCACCATTCAGGACTCGTTCACGCTCCCCGGCGACGTGAGCGTCTACTCGGCGATGGCGCACGCGCACTACCTGGCGAGGGAGATGAAGGCGACCGCGACGCTGCCCGACGGGTCCACGAAGCCGTTGATCTGGATCAACGACTGGGATTTCAACTGGCAGGACAGCTACGTGTACAAGGAGCCGTTCACGCTGCCCAAGGGCACGCGCCTCGACGTCACGCTGACCTACGACAACTCCGCCGACAATCCCCGCAATCCGATCAGTCCGCCGCGGCGCGCCCTGTGGGGCGAGCAGTCCTTCGACGAAATGGGAACCGTCGGCTTCGGCTTCGAGGTGCTGAAGAAGGAGGATGTCCCGTCATTCCAGCAGGCGCTTGCGGCACGCTCGAAGGCGGCGATTGCCGCCGGCGGCAAGGATGGCACCGTCGGCCGTTTTCTGGCGTCGCAACAGCGGCGAAGCCGCGGCCTGCAGCAGCTCACGGTCTTCGACCGGCAGGGGACCGTCGTCGGCAGGGTGGGAGAGCCGGGCTGCGTACTCCCAGGCGGCGTTTTCGCCCGACGGCTCACGGCTGGCGGTGATCAAGAGGGATCTCGATACCGACACGCAGGATGTGTGGACGTTCGACATCGAAACCGGCAAGGGCACGTCCATCTCCTCGGATGCGGCGCTCGATACCGCACCGGTGTGGTCTCCTGATGGACGTTCCATCGCGTACGTCTCCGTGCGCGACAACACCCACGGTCTCTACAGACGAGCGGCGGACGGCACGGGCAACGAAGAGCGGTTGTACCAGCACACGACCGGCGCGCCGATCGTCCTGACGGACTGGTCGGCGGATGGCCGCTTCCTCTGTTTCTGGTCCGGCGACTCGATGTTCGTGTTGCCGACTGCAGGTGATCGCAAGCCGATTGAGCTCAAAGGCGCAGGAGTTCCTCGGGCGCGGCGGCCGCTTCTCGCCCGACAGCCGCCTGCTCGCGTTCAACTCGAACCAGTCCGGCCGCTTTCAGATTTACGTCAGGCCTGTCGAGACGTCCTCGATCGCCCGGGAGGCCGCGGCGCGTCGGTCGATGCCGCCCGTTCACAGGTTTCGAGCGAGGGGGGAATCGGCGGAATCGTCTGGCGGAAGGACGGCAGGGAATTGTTCTATCTGTCGCAGCCGCCCCGACAGACCGTGATGGCGGTCGAGGTCTCGACGAGTCCGGCGTTTGAAGCCCGGGCGCCGCGGCCGCTCTTCGAGATGCCGACTCCGGTCGGCGCTCCCGCCCAGCTCAGTACGGTGAGCAGTCCCGACGGCCAGCGGTTCGTGTTCGCGGTGAACGTGCCGTCCAGGGCCGTGCGCTGACGTTCACTGCGGACACTCGTCGAACACGTTGGTACCCGATCCGTCCCGCGTGTTCCAGGTGAAGTGTTCGATGATCCGCGTCCGTCCGTTGCTCAGGCGTTCCACCTGACAGATCGAGCGGCCGCCATGAATCGCCGGGGACTGTGCGCGCTGCGCATACCGGAACACGAGCTCGGAGCCGGTAAGGCGCCCGGCCAGCCACCCTCGTGCCACGGCTCCCCCTGAGTAGCGCGCGACCACGCGGTTCCCGCGCTGAACGAAGTGCAGTCGAGTTGCCGGACCGACGACCCCGCTGGTCGCCGTGCTGGTGACATGCATCTCGAGTCCGTCGAGATTGATCATCAGAGCTCCTGTTACATGATGGCACAGGCCTCGAATCGCGTGGCACATCCCGGCGGCGCCGGGGTCTAATGCGGCGAGGTGACCCTATGCGACGCACCGCCCCACTCGCCGGTCTGCTGCTGACCGCCTCCGCGGTAACCGCCGTGTCGGGCCAATCCTCAATGGCGGTATCGAGCCGATACGCGACTCGTGTGCTGCCTGCTCATCCGGTCTCTGTCGCGTTGCCGCTCGTAACGAGCGACCTCGTACGTGCCATGAACTTGCTCGCGTGGTCCGCACGCGTGCCGATGGGCTTCGAAGGTCTCGATGACGAGCCGGTCGTGGAGACGGCGCAAGTCGGCGAACTGCATCTCGGCGGCGACACTGTCGCGAACGCCCTCGACAGGATTGTGGCGACGCAGCCGCGGTACGTCTGGAGCGAAGAGAACCGCGTCATTCACCTGCGACCGAAGACGGCGCGCACCGATGAGAAAGGCGTGTTGAACCAGTCGATCATAGCGTTCGAGCTTCACGATGTCACAATCGGCGAAGCGCTGCGCGAAGTACATTTCCACCTGCGTCCGGAGCTGCGCGGCGGCGGCATCGTCGGCAGTGGCCCCGCACCCAAGCAGCTTGGCTTGCGGCGCTTCAGCGTGGAAGTGTCGAATACGACCGTTCTCGGGCTGCTCGATGCCATCGTCATCGCCCATGGTGCGGCGAGCTGGCACGTCACCTACACGACCGACCCGCGCTGGCCGTATAGAATCGGTTTCGCCACGTTCGACGGCTGGAGTCGGACGTGGTAGCGGCCGGGCCGTCATCGAGGAGCACCTGATCGGCGGCGGCGAATCGTCAGGGCGAGCGGCTGCCCGGTCGCACGCACGAGGACGTCAACGAGCCGTAGCTAGAAAGGAGCAGTTCCATGCCACTGAAGTGCGTCGGTGTGCTCGTCGCTGTGCTCAGTATCCTCGCGCTCGGTGTCCAACGCACCGCAGCACCGCGCACCTTCAACACGGTTGTCCTTCTCGAAACCTCGTCCGAGGATTCCGCGAACGTCAGCATGGGCGATCTCGACGGCGACGGCGATCTCGACCTCGTCCTGGCGAAGGGACGGCACACGCCGCTCCTCGATCGCGTGCTCCTCAACGACGGCAAGAGTGGCTTCGTCTCATCGGATCTCGGCCCTGCGGCCGACCGGACCTAGGCGGTACTGGACCACGCGCGCCCGGGAGCGCGCCTCGTGTTCTTGTGCGGGTGGCACATCACGCGCGACGGCCTGGATGTGTACTCGCGGACCTGTGTGAACGCGCAAGCCGATGAGTGCAACCTTGGGCGGGTGCGACGGTCACTCGAATCAGTTCCGCAGCAATGCCTTCGGGTCCACGCGGGTTGCCTGCCTCGCTGGATGCCACGTGGCCAACAGAGCGGTGACCACGACGGCAACCGTCACCAACACGATTGTCATCGGGTCCGTGGCTCTGACGCCGAACAGCTGTGATTGCGCCCACCGCGACGCAACGAGGGCGCCTCCAACTCCAATTGCAGCCCCGAGGAATACGAGCCACATTGAAGACTCGAACACGAGACGACGAATGCGCCGACGGTCCGCGCCGAGCGCCAT
The DNA here is from genome assembly GCA_963771395.1 of uncultured Acidobacteriota bacterium. Classification (GTDB taxonomy): domain Bacteria; phylum Acidobacteriota; class Vicinamibacteria; order Vicinamibacterales; family 2-12-FULL-66-21; genus DATBJJ01. Next base: position 159,018 of record CAVYTY010000015.1, read on the forward strand.
CCGTATCCCGATTTCACGCGCTCGGTTGGCCACAAGGAACGCCATCACTCCGTAAATACCGACAGCTGCGACAACGAACGCCAGCACTCCAAAAGCTGTGATGATGCGCGTCGCGAGCAACCGATCCGCGAACTGTCGCGCGTACTGGTCATCGACGAACTCGACCTTGAGGATGTTGCGTGTGTCGACGCTGCGCACAGTCTGATACAGATCGGAAGCACGTGAGCGCGAATCGACGCGCGCCGAAACAGTGAGAAACCCGTAGGCGGGTCCGCCGCCGCTGGTGCGAGGCCTGGCGCCTGTCGATGCGGTCGCCGGTGGTGGCGGTTGCCTCAACGAGTACCTCTGAAGGTACCGTTCCGGTCCGGACGTGCCGTCGTAAGTCGTGCGGACGTGTTTGACGATTCCAATTACGTGGCTCCACTCAAAAAGCGGGTCTTCGCGAAAGCGGTGCCCGACGGCATCTCCATCTGGCCACAACCTCCTTGCCAGGGACTCCGTGATGATGACGTTCGTAGGTGGATCCCCCGGTTCGAACATCCTGCCGGCGACCATTGGGATGCCGAGCACACGGAAATAGTCCGGGTCGACCCACAGCCGTGGCACCAGGATGTTCGTCTCCATCGGCGGTCTCCCGTCTACCTCGATGCGATCGTTCGACGTCGGACTGTCGCCGGTGGATGGCGGCGGCGATCCTTCGAACGCCCCGAGGACGCCTGGGCGTGCACGCAGGCGCTCCAGAATGGTCTGCGCCATCGCCGCGCGCTCGGCGCCGCTGCCGAGAAGCTGTGGTGGAATCGTGAGCGAAATCGCGACCACTCCGGAGCTGTCGAACCCCTTGTCCAGGCGAACCAACCCGAGATAGCTGCGAACGTAGAGCACGCTGCCGACGAGTAGCATGACCGCAAGTGCCACTTGCGCGACCGTCAGCGCACGTCGCCAGAGGGCACCGCCCGGCGACGCCGAGACGGACGAGCCTTCAATCTTCAATAGCTCCAACAAGTTCGCTCGCCAGGCGAATGCCACCAAAGGCACCGACGACAGGATCCACGCCAGGCCTGCAAAGCCCGTCGTGACCAGCAACGCACGGTAGTCAACGTCAATCGGGTTGACGCTCGCTGTGAGTGACGGGGGGAGGTACCGGACGAGTGCGTCGGTCCCGAGATACGCGAGCACGGCACCCGCCAGGGCGGCAGTTCCGACCAGGCACATCCCTTCGAGGAGACCGGTGCGAATCAGCTCTGCGCGCGACGCTCCGACGGCGAGCTGAATCGCATAGGTTCTTGCTCGAGCGAGTGCACCGGCAAGTTCCAGGCTCGCCGTATTGGCGCACGCGGTCAACAGAAGGCTCACCGCCGCGCCGAGCAGCACGAAGAGCAGGCGGCGCTGCTCGGCCACTACTCGGGCCGTTCTCAGTGGCGCAGGCGATGCAATCAAGACAGTGCGTGCGCCGGCAGCCACGTAGAGCGCCTCACTGCGCGTTTTCATCATCTGGGACAACTGCGTCAAGGAGACGCCGTCGGCCATCCGGGCGATCAACGAGATGCCCATGTTCCGCGCGAGAGGTCCTCGAGGATCGAAGGCGCGCCATATGCGCTGTGTGCCATCCGGAAACCGGAAGGATGCAGGCATGACGCCGACAACCAGCAGGGGCTCCGCTGTGGTTTCGATCCGTTGGCCTAACGCCCGTGCGGGATCCCCAAACCGCTCGCGCGCGATCGCTTCGGCAATCAGGACGGCGTGAACGTCTGCTTGCTCTGCGTCGTCTTCAGACAAAGTGCGGCCCCAGCGCGGTCGCACGCCGAGCATGTCGATCAGTCCGGCTGTAACATCGGCGCCCGGCACGAGCTCGGGCTCCCCACTACCGATGAGGAAGATGGTCTTGTAGAGATGCCCGTGAACGGCGGGAAAAAGGTCAGTCTGTTTTCGCCACTCATCGAGCACAGCCGCGGACGCAAAGCCGCCGCTTGGTCTTCCAGATTGTGCATCACGCGTGTCGAACGTGACCAACCGGTCCGCTGCCGGGTATGCGACCCGACGGAAGACGAGCGAATCCGCAGCAGAGAAGACGATTGTGGTGGCTGCGAGGGCAAGGGCGAGCAGGCCGATCGTCAGTGCCGCCCGCCACCGCCGCGCAATGATGTTGCGCCAAGCCCAGCGAATCTCCCGCATCACGAGCCCCTCGACGTTCGACGGCTGGAGTCGGACGTGGTAGCGGCCGGCCGCCATTGAGGAGCAACTGATCGGCGGCGGCGAGTCGTCAGGTCGAGCGATCGGTCCATCTAATCGATCTCAACCCTGGCGCCAGGTGTTCCGGATCACTGCGATCTGTGCGTCCCGCTCGGCGGGACTTGCCGGCCAGGTGAACCGATACTTTTCGGGCCAGCGCCTTGAAAAGACGAACGCCGCCATGTCGCAGACGCGGGGATTTGCGTACGAGACGCCGTCATAGGTCCCCTTCAATCCGAAGCGCTGTCGCTTATCGTCGAGCGCGACGCGGAGCAAGCGCTCGATGGCGGCGCCGGCGGCCCCGCCGGGGAGAGTCGGCATGTCGGCCCGAGCCATGAGGGTCAGGCTCGAACCTGTGCCGGATTGCGTCCTGCTGCCAGCGTTCACCGGTGGAGGCAGAAACGTCTGCACGACCGCGAGCCGTACATCGACTGGCGCTTGCGTGTTCTGCCCGAGCGCATCAACCGCCTCGGCGCTGCCGCTCCGTGCGAGCAACGCGATCAGGAGAGCTTCGGCATCCTGATCCGGCGTCGTTCGTGACACTGGCCGGTGAACGTGTCGCCACGCCTCGATCATCGCCGGCAGCCAATCGTCCTGGCCCCGCGCGAGGAGTGCCTCCGCGGCGCGAACCTGCGACAACAAGCCGGCGGATGGTGCGAGTTGTGAGGTCAGAAACGCCACCGGCTCATCGCCGGGCAGTGGCGCCGCCAACCCGACGTACTGGCTGCGCAGGCTCGCGTCGTGTGTTGCTTCCACGGCTGCGTCGATTGCTTTGAGTGCCGCCTCAGGATACTCCTCGACGAGTCTCCGCGCCGCCCGAATGCCGCTGGCACCGCCCGCTGAAGCCTGCTCGATGAGCGCCTGCCGCTCCGCCGTCGGCGACAGGTCGGGGATGTCGACAGTGACCGTGTTGCTCAACAAAGCCACGCCTCGAGAAGCGAAGGTGTGAACGTAGAACAGCTCGCGTGACACGCTTCTTACACGGATCGAATGTTTTCCCGGCCGCAACTCGACGCTTCGCGCGGGCGCGGCATGCAGCTCGAAGAGGGTCGTCCGAAGAACGCGGAGCGGCAACGTATCGCTCAGTGCACCCGACACGATCTCCCTCGGGCTGGCACAACAGCTGCCGGCATGGAGTTGCGTGTACCAGACGCCGTCTATGTCAATGTTCGAAAAGACGATGGCCTCGGCGACGAAGGTCGCAGGGCCATCCCCCAGGTTGCGAAGCTGCACCTCGAAGACTGGCAGCTCACCTGGGAGCGATGGCGACGCGTTCTTCGAAACGGCCAGCCTCAATTGAACGCCGTCGACCGGCTCACCCCAGGCATCGGGTTCCTGAACCGGTTGAACTGGCGTCAGTGGAGAGCTGGCTGTCCGCGCCGCCCCGAGCGGGGCCGTGACGGGTGCATCTCCAGCCAATCGCGGGGGGAGCGTCCATCCAGACAGCACGAGGCCGAGCATGATGACCTGGAGCAATCGATGTCCGATCGGACGTCCGGTCATCATGGAATTCGTCCCGCAACCACAATACACTCTGTCATGAACGGCGCCTGATAGGCAGCGACCCTCAGAAGACCCTTCCTTGGACAGTGCGGAGTGCTGAGGTGATTGCCCGGGCACCGACCATCCCATTGACTGACAACTTCCCGCAGTCTGCCGCGCCGGCTGACAGCCGGCGCAGGACCGCCGACATCATCTTCCGGAGCGCGGTGGCATTCAACGCGGCGCTCACGGTCTTCTGGCTGGCGACATTCCTGGCTGGCGGGTCGTTCTTCTTCAAGAATTACCGCTTCGATCGGGACACCGCGGGCCGGATTCTCTCCGGGGTCCTGTTCTTCTATGTCATCTGGGGTGTCATCTGGTGGGCGATCAAGGGGGCGCTGCTGCGCTACTTCGTCGGGTTCACCCGGGAGGAGCGGCGCGACGCGTTTTCGTCGCGCATGGACCGTCCCTACGACGTGAGCGACCTCGTCAGCCGCTACTCGGAGCGCCGCATCCGCATCACGGACATGATTGGACGACGCGGCCGGTTCATGACGCTGGCGGGAGCCGGCATGTACTACCTCTATCTCCAGGTCACTCAGGAGCAGCACGCCGACTTCGCCACCGCGTTCCTCCAGGACAACCTGCTCGACGCCGTCGTGACCAGCTGGATCTTCCTCGGCTTCTACCGCGTCAACGGGCTGCTGGGCGCGTTCTTCTACGGGCCGCAGTCGCGCGTGATGGACGGCGTGCTCGCGCGCGCGAACTGCCTGCTCATCACCACGTTGTGGACGGTTTTCAAATTCGTGATGGTGCCTCTCGGCGTCCAGCTCGCGGCGGTCTTCCCGAAAGAGGAGTTCGCGCCGGTGTTCGCGCTGATCTGGGGCTCGTATCTGGTGACCGATGGCAGCGCGGAGATCTTCGGGTCGCTCTTCGGCAAACAGCGGCTGCGCGTCCGGGGCATCGGCGACGTCAACCGCAAGTCGGTCACCGGCATCGTTGCGGGATTCCTGGCCGCGCTGATCTTCTGTGTCTGGGTCGTGACGGCGCACGGGCTCGGGACGCCGTGGCTGATGCTCTCGCTCGTGCTCGCGATCTCGAACTCGCTGCTCGAGCTGTACTCTCCGCGCGGCACCGACGACTTCACGATGGCGACCGCCAACGCGCTCATCTGCTGGGCGTTCGGCGTCTGGTTCCGCTGAACCTGCCTAGCGAACGCTCTTCGCCCCTTCGATGGGATAGCCCTTCCACAGCCATTCCAACGCTGCCGGCAGCGTCTGTTGCTTCACGGTGCGATCGGTGTGTCCCGCATTTCTGGCGAAGACGAACTGGTAGTGATAGCCCTTCGCCGCCAGTACCTTGGCCATGTTCTCGTTCGCGACGACCCAATCGTGCATGTTGTCGCGCATGACATTCGGGTTGAGCAGGTCTCGATCGCCGACTTCCATCCAGATTCGAATCGGCTTGACGGGACTGTTCGGGATGAGGCGCTCATGAAACTCCCACGCGCCGTGCGGGGTCTCGGCGCTCGGTGGCCACTGCTGGTTCACAGCGGTCAGCGAATACGTCAGCACGCGGTGATAGAGCTCAGGGTGATACCACGCCATGATCAACGCCGCCGCGCCGCCGGAACTGCCGCCCATCGTCGCCCGGCCCTCGGGATCCTTGGTCAATTTCACGTTGTATTGCTTCTCGACGAGCGGCAGCACTTCCGTTTCGACGAACTCCGCATATCGGCCCGACATGGTGTCGTATTCCAGGCCGCGCTGGCTGCCTTGCGCGTCGCCGCTGCCGTTGCCGATGGAGATGGCAATCATCACCGGCACCCGTTTCTGTGCGATCAGATTGTCGAGCGCCGTGAACAACGCCAGGTCGGGGCCGTCTGCCCCGACGATGAATGGCGCGGCGCGTGCCGGGGACGTATTGCTTGGGGACGTAGACCGCCACGCGGCGAGTGTAGGGAGCCGGATGGCTGGTGGTCACGACGAGCTTGGCGGGATCGGCGGGATCGACCGTGCCAAACGTGCCGGCCTCGCGCGCGATGCCGGGATAGATCTTGCTGTCGGCCGAGCTCATCGTGAAGGTGTAGACCGTTCCCTGCGGCACGCCTTCCTGCACGGCCATTTCCGGCGCGGGATTGTGCGTCGGGCCGATGATGAAGTTTCCGTCGGCATCCGGAGGCGGAACGGCGCCGTCGGGCAATTCCTTGGCGGTGACATATCCCGGCGTGTTCGGATCGCGGGTTGGCGGCGTCGGACGCGGTGCGGGCGCCGCCTGCGCTGGAGGCGTTGCCGCCGTCGGCGGTACGCCCACGCCCTGGGTGGGTGCCGGATTCCTGCCCGTCATCAGGGCGATCACGATGGCAATACTCAGTTGTGCTGTGTTCATGCGTCATCCTGCCGGAGCACGTTACCGATCGATTCTCACCACGGTCAGGTCGAGCGTCCGCTCCTCGGTGTCGGCGAGCGTGATGCGTGCACCCGCCTGCGTGAGTTGGGCGAGCCGACTTGCGTCGTTCAACGGTAAAGGCCCGGATGGGCCGAGGGCCACGAGGACGTAGTCTCCGGCGCGTTGCGGGCCGGCGCGAAATGCACCGGTGGCGGAGGTGTTGACGTAGTCCGGAAACCGGCTCAGACGCGCAGGATTCGCGGGCAACAGAAAGACTCGTGCGCCTCGCACGGGGTTCCCGCCGTCGTCGGTCACGCGGCCGGTGACGGTCGCTCCGCGGTTGCTCAGGACGACTTCCAGCGCCGACGGATCGGTGCCGGCCTTGAGCTCGGTCGGCACGTCTATGATCTCCCTGCCGTCGTAGCGAATCGACTTCACATACCAGCCTCGTGGAATGTTGGCGGCCTCGAACGTGCGCTTGCCGAACATCCGCTGGAAGACGAACGTGCGGTCCTCTTCCGCACGAGCCGTGATACTGCTGCCCTGGCCGCGCAGCGGATCGCCGGCCAGGCGCGCCCAGAGGGACAGTCCCGACCCTCCCGGTCTTGGCAGCGACGTACCGGTATCCTCGAGCACGAATCGTCCCGCGACTTCGACCGCCTTCGACATCGTCACGACAAGACCGTCGACATCGGCTGAGTCGACGACGACCGGTTGGAACCCGATTGCGAGCGACTGCCGTTGCTCTGGCCTCTCGGGACCGCCGACCCGCGCTTCAATCGCATAGTCGCCTGGAGGGACGTTGGCGACAGTAAAGCCTCCGTCCGCGCCCACTGCGATATTCGTCCCTGAAGATCCGTTCGGCTCGAACATCGTGAAGGATGCGAACGGAATCTGCGCCGGCGCACCGGCCGCGTCGAGTATCGTTCCGGAAATGCGAAACGTCCGGCCGAGCCGCATCTGGATCACGATCTCGTCCAGGTCGCCTGCATCCAGGCGTACCGACTGGGCCGGTGCGTCCGCGGCCGCAGACGGATAGCAGGTGCGCAGAAACCGTTCGCGACGTGGCGCCGTCGCACTGACGCTGCCGAGAAGCGCGCCTGTGTCAGCGCAGACAAGATATCGCCCCGGTGGGAGCTGATAGATGCGGAGCCGCCCTCGATCGTCGGTCGTGCGGTTGAATGATGATGCAAAGGTGTTCCCGGTGTCCGCGGACTTCACGGAAATCCGGACACGCGCCAACGGCTCGCCCCATTCGTCGACGACGCGGACGGTCATCGCGCGGGATCGTGCGAGGGCGACGTTCGCGTCGGGGCGCGTCTCGCCCGCCTTCAGATCGATCTCTCCTCGACGGTCGGCGAACAGCCAGCCATCGAGATGCGTTGCACGGTGCTGGCCGGCCGCGACAAACCCCGAGTATCGTCCAGCCGGCAGGCCTCCCATCTCGTAGCGGCCGTCGTCGTCGGTCTGCGTGACACGCTGACCCGGTGAGTCCCGGTTGGCGAGGCGCACGACAGCGCGCGCGATCGGCGCGCCGCTTTCCTGGTCCGTGACGCGGCCGCGGATCACTGCGGTCGCCGCCTGTGCGTCAGGGATGGCCTGAAGAACCACGAGCGACAGCCAGAGCAGCGCAGTCATCGTCGGGCCGCGGGTAGCGGTGTCAACCGGAGATCGAGTGTCTGATTGTCCCGCTCGGTGAAGGTGACGCGAGCGGCAACAGGTGTCAGGTCATCGAGCCTGGCGTAGCGGTTCATCAGCACGTCGAAGTCGTCGAGTCCCAACGCGGCCACGTAGTACTCGCCCGGCAACAGTGCGCCGAGGCTCAGCACACCGTCCTGCGCCTTCGAGCCAGGTATCCACGCGGGCAGGCCTTTCCGCCGCAAGGGATCCGTCGACAAGAGCACGACGTAAAATGAGGATAGCGGGTCGCCGCGTTCGTCGGTCACGCGGACCGACGGCTGTGCGACGCGATTGGTCGCGACGATTTCCAAGCGTTGCGGTCCTGGACCGCCGCCGAGTGTGGTCGGCACGTTGGTGATGTCCTCGCCGTCGTAGCGAATCGACTTGATGGCCCACCCGTCGGGCAGCCCCGTGACAGTAATGGTCAGCGGCAGCCGGTACAGGCCCGTGAGGTCGAACGTCAGCTTGTCGCTTACTGCCGCGGTCGGTGGGCGTTCCACGATCGCCATTCCCCAACCCAGCCCCGTCGCGACCGCCTGCACAGCCATCCGCAGTCGGCTCGGCGGCGGCGCTGGTCCACCTTCGAAGACCATCCGCCCGCTGACGGCCTGGGCCTTCGACAGCGTGATGACACACTCGACGGCCTCCGCGGCGCCGACGTCGACTGACGTGTATCCGACTTCCCGCTCGCGCGCCGGCGGACGGGTTTGGTCGGGATTGTCCGGTCCTCCGACCGACGCCTGGACGACGTATCGGCCGGGCAGCAGACCGCGGAGCACGAACCGCCCCGCGCGGCCCACGGCGTACCCGGAGTCGGCTCGACGATCGACGGGAAAGGCCGAGACGTGTGGACTGTCAACGACGGCGCCCGCGGCATCCGTCACCGATCCGGAGACCGTGAAGGTTCCGCCGCGCTGCACGCGAATGTCCATGCCGCTGGCATCACTGGTCGTGAGCACGATGTCGGCGGCATCTTCGGGCGCCACTGCGGCAGGGTGGCAGGTCTGAACCAAGCGATACGCCTCCGCCGGCGCGTCAGAGGATCGCTGTGGAGCGGCACACACACGGTAGCGACCGGGTGAGAGACCGAACAGGCGATAGTCGCCGCGATCGTCGGAAGAGACCGGGAAGGCAGGATACGGCCTCCCATCGGTGCGCATGAGCATCACCGTGACGTCCGCCATCGGGCGTGTCCCACGGATCGAGCACGCGCCCTTCGATCGCCAGCGCGCGGGTGAGTGCGATGTTCACGTCGGCGCGGCGCTCGCCTTTCGTCAGCACCACGCCGGACCGGGGTGGGCTGGTGATCGAGTCGAGCGGTTCTGCACGCCCGAACGCGTGGCGCAGATGAGTGGCTCGGAGCTCCCCCGGTGCGGCCAGGACCCCGTACTGACCCGGTTCCAGACCAGCGAACTCGTAACGGCCCTCCGCGTCAGTCAGAACTTCGACCTGCCGCCTCCGGAGGATGCGACCAGCGTGACAATCGCGCGGGGAAGAGGACGATTGGATTCCTGCTCCGTAATCCGTCCGGAGATCGCGGCCGAGCCAACCTTCGCTGGCGCTCCGTCCCGTGGCGGAGATGCGGGCTGAGCCTGGGCCGCGACGAGCAACAGCGAGAGCAATTGGGCGAGCATTCGTCGACCGCCGGCGCAATTCTACATTGTTGAGCCATCCGGCCATCGCCGACCATAAAGAACGTCCTTGGGCGTATCTTTTTGCTGGTTTGCGGAAACTAGAGACTGCATGACCGACCCGGACTTCCGAAACGCTTTCTGCACGCACAAGGATGTCCTCTACCGCTTCGTGTATCGGATGACCGGATCAGCGAACGGCGCCGAGGACATCGTGCAGGAGTGCTTTCTCGCGCTGTGGCGCAAGCCCGAGGCGTACGACCCGAATCGCGGCGCCCTGCGGGCGTTTCTGCTCGGGATTGCCCGCAAGCTGGTTCTCAAACGGTGGCGAGACGAGCATCCGCACGACTCGCTCGAAGAGGATTCGTCCATCTGTGGGCCGGCCGACCTGCTCGGTCAGGAGCGCGCGGAGATGGTAGCCAGGGCGGTTCAGATGCTGCCGCCATTGCAGCGAGAAGCGATCATCCTGGCCGAATACGAGGACTTGACGTTGGAAGAAATCGCGCACGCCACAGAATCGGCGGTCGCAAGCGTGAAGTCACGTCTGCACCGTGCGCGCGCGAATCTGCAGGCGGACGCTCGCCCCGCTGCTCGAGGAGAAAGGCCCTGCTTATGGAACCCGGTAACGATCCCCGACTGAAACGTCTGCTGCAGGAATGGCAGGTCCCGAATGCTCCTGACGCGCTCGAACAGCGTGTGTTCGGTCAGCCGAGGCCGTGGTGGCGGATTCTGATGAGCGCGCGCGTTCGCATCCCGCTTCCGGTCGCCATTGCTTTCTCCGTGGCCCTGGTATGGCTCACCGTCCTCGCGGTTCGCGATCACAGGCCAGCTGTGGAACCGCCCGGCACCACCTACGACCTGCGAGGTTTCCAACCGGTCAATTCGGTCAGCGTGCGAATCGAAAGGAGCGGCGATGCCATACGGTAAAGCGTTCATCGTTCTTGTGGTGGTCACCGCGGCACTGCCGGCGGCGGCGCAGGTTTCGGTTTCCGCGCCCAATAGAATCGACGTTCACATGACAGCGCGAATGGAGCCTGGTTCAGCGCAGGTTCCGTCAGGCGTCAGGACGGGCAGCGTCGGTCGCTTCCATCGGTTCGTGCTGGACCGCACCCAGAGGCGATACTTTGCGTACGATCTGCTCATTGAAGCGAAGGATGGTTCACAGGCATTGCAGGTCCGTTTCGAACCGTTCAGTTTGTCCGGGACGGAACTGGCCGACATGCAAATGGTGGATCCGTCGTGGACGCCCATCGCGCTCCTGAAGTACCCCTTGGTGCCAGACGTGCGCGCCGGTGACACCGTCGCGATTGATCTCCTGGAGAACCCCGCGACGGGACAGAAAGTCGTGGATTATCTCGTATTCAAGCGTTCGCCCCCCGCGGCCGCCGCAGAACTCAGCCCGTTGCCGGACCCGTTGCGGGATTTGTCCCTCGCTGACGTCGAACTGCAGCTGGAGAATTGTCGGATCAGCTTGAACGGAACGGTACTGGACGCCTCCACGCGTGTGGGAGGCAGTATCTCGGGCGGCGCGCTGTGGTTCTACTTACCGGAACGGGGCCGTTTCGTGATGTCACTGCTCCCGAACCCGAAGCTCGGGTTTCGCCGCGCTGGCGAAGTCTCGAGCCGATCGCTTACCTTTTCGGAAGGGCATGAACGGTACGACATCCAAAGCACCAGTCGGATCGTTCCGGCCGGGGGGCGCTTCACCCTTTACGTCCTCCATGATCCCAACTGGCGACCGACGAGCGATGAGTCGAATTCGCCGCTCATGATCGGAGCAGCCGGTCGCGCAGAATGGTTGGTCGCGAAGTGAGTTCTGCAAACGAGCGTCACTTGGAAACGAGATGTGCCGACGCTTCGCCAGGCTTGTGTGGCTCGCCACGGAATTCACCGTACGCCCCGGAACTACTTACCGGCCAGGGCGCCCAGGCCCAGGCGCTGCGACTCGGCGTTGAACGCTGGCAGATCAGCTGAGAGCACCTGCTGCAGGCGATCCGTCTGGATCCCGAGCTCGGCGCTGAGGTCCTTCAGGATCGGCGCGGCGTTCGCGATCGGCTTGCCGTCGCCGGTGTTGACGACGCGCAGCAGGGACGCCAGCCGGTTGTTGATCTTGATCGGAAAGTTGAGCGGATCCTGGCCGCTCTGGTTCCTGACCTGATAGATCTCCTCTTCGACCGCGCTCAGGCTCTTCGTGAGGCGATCGCCGACGGTCTTGAGCTGCGCGTCGGGCGATTTGCCCAGCCGCTCGGCGATCTCGCGCTTGATGTTGCGAATCTGAATGACCGCGTTGTTCGCTTCGCTGACCTTGTCCCTGATGCGGATGCCGAGGGCGAACTGCTCCTGGAGGTCCGCGTCGGAGATCGTCCGGAGCGGGTGCTTCTTGAGGACGAGCGGCTGCGTCTGCGCGCGGCCGTCGACGGTGAGGCGCACCTGATAGCTGCCCGGCAGTGCGGCTGGCCCATTCGTCGTCGCGCCCCACAGGACCATGCCCGGGAACGTCGTTGCGCCAGGGTAGGCGAGATTCCAGGTGACACGGTTCAGCCCTGGCGCGAGCGACGCGGTCGGCGGGCCACCCCGTCCACGGCCTCCACCGCCGCCCTCTTCTTCTGGTGGCGCTTCGGCCTGGTTTGGCGCTCCCGCCTGGACTGGTACTCCCGCCTGGGCTGTCGGCTGTGCCTGGCCGCGTCCGCCCGGATCCTGCGCCGCACCGTCACCGCGTCCACGACCTCGCCCGCCGCGGCCTCCTGGCGGCGCACCTTGAATGGTCTGCGCGACCTGGCCCTTCGCGTCGAGGATCTCGATCGTCAGTTTCTCCGCAGGTTTTCGCAGCAGGTACGTGATCGTCGCGCCGCCCCCGCCACGGATGGCATCCGCCGGCCTGAAGAGGACGGCGTCCGCGGCGGCCGTCTCCGAGCCCGTGTGACGCAGCGGCGAGATGTCGTCGAGGATGTAAAAGCCGCGGCCGTGCGTCGAGATCGCAATCGAGTTGTCTTCGACGATGAGGTCCGAGACCGGCGTGCCGGGCAGGTTCAGCGCCAGCGGCTCCCAGCGATCGCCGTCGTCGAACGATACGTAGACGGTGCTCTGCGAGCCTGCGTAGAGCAGTCCACGCCGCGCCGGATCTTCGCGGACGACGTGGACGTAGTCGGTGGCGGGAATGCCGGTGACGACCTTCGTCCAGCTCTTGCCGAAGTCGCGCGTGCGGAAGATGTAGGGCGCGAGGTCGTCGAGGAGCGGGCGCTTGACCGCCACGTAGGCGCCGCCCGGCTCGAACGCCGACGCGTCGATCTGGCTCACGCGGCCGAAGTCCGGCATCTCCTTCGGCGTCACGTTCGCCCAGTTCTTTCCGCCATCGCGCGTCACGTGCACGAGACCGTCGTCCGATCCCGCCCAGATGACGTTGACGTCTTTCTTCCCTGGTCCGATGGCGAAGACCGTCCCGTAGACTTCCGGCGCGTTCATGTCCTTGGTGATCGGTCCGCCCGACGGTCCCATCGTCTTGGGGTCGTGTCGCGTGAGGTCGGGGCTGATCCTGTCCCAGTTTTGTCCGCCGCTGGTCGTCTTCCACACGTGCTGCGAGGAGGTGTAAAGGACGGTCGGATCCGCGTGGGAGAAGATGATGGGGAACGTCCACTGCCACCGTTCGACGAGCGCGCTCGACGGCTCACCCGAGAACATACGCGGATACGGATTGACCTCGCGCAGCTCGCCGGTGCGCCGGTTGAGCCTGGTCAGGAACGAGCCGTTGTTGCCGCCGGCAAGAAGACGTCGGGATCCCTCGGGATCGGGCGCGACATATCCGGGCTCTGCGCCGCCAGGGCTGTAGAGCGCCGGCGCCGCGCCGCCGCGTCCGCCACCGCCGCCACCGCGCCGCGCCCACCGCCGCCGAGATTCGTGTCGCTCGGCACGCAGACCGTGCTGCCGTCCTGCTGCGCGCCGCAGACGTGATACGGGACGTGCTCGTCGTGACCGACGTGGTAGTACTGCGGCGTCGGGAAGTCCTGCGGCGCTCCACGCAGCAGAGCTGTCGGGCCCTGGCCCTGCGGTTGACCTGACGTGACGAGACGGCCCCGCCGCCGTCGTTGCCGATCACGATGTGCTTCGGATCGTCAGGATCGATCCACAGATCGTGATGGTCGCTGTGCGAGCCACCGAGCGTCGTCAGCGTCTTGCCGCCGTCGATCGATCGATACAAGCTGACGTTCAGCATGTAGACCGTGTCGCGTTGGCCGGGTCGGCGGCGACGTGCGTGTAGTAGAACGCGCGCTGCCTGATGTTCCGGTTGCTGTTGACGAGCGTCCACGTCGCGCCGGCATCGTCTGACGTGAAGAGGCCGCCGTTCTCGTTCTCGACAAGCGCGTAGACCCGGTTCGAGTCGGCGCCGGACACGACTACGCCGATCCGGCCGATGACGCCCGCCGGGAGCCCGGTGTTGCGCGTGATCTCGGTCCACGTCTCGCCGCCGTCGGTTGACTTGAACAGGCCGCTGCCCGGGCCGCCGCTCGACATCTGATACTCGACGCGGTACGCCTCCCACAACGCGGCGTACATCACGTTCGGGATCCTTGCGGATCGATCGCCAGATCGACGGCGCCGGTCTTCGTCGTCGCGGAACAACTCTGCGCTGCCAGGTCTTGCCGCCGTCGGTGCTCTTGAAGACGCCGCGCTCGTCGCTCGGCGCGCCGTACTTGCCGAACGAGGCGACGAACACGATATCGGGATTGGTCGGGTGGATGCGGATCGCGCGAGATCGCCTGCGATCCGGCGAAGCCGACGTGCGTCCACGTCTTGCCGGCGTCGGTCGATTTGTAGACGCCGTCGCCCGGCATGATGTTGCCGCGGATGCACGATTCGCCCATGCCGATGAAGACGATGTCGGGGTTCGATTCGGAGACCGCGACCGCGCCGACCGACGCGCTCTTGATCTGGCCGTCGGTCACCGGAGCCCAGTTCTCGCCGCCATCGACCGTCTTCCAGAGCCCGCCGCCGACCGCGCCGAAGTAGGCCTCCTTCGGACGACCCTTGACGCCGCTGACGGCAATCGAGCGGCCGCCGCGCGCGGGGCCGATGCTGCGCCACTGCAGGGACTTGAGGACGAGGGGGTCGATGCTGGACTGGGGGTTGGGCTGCGCGCCCTGAACCTCGCCGACCGCAACCACGCCGATCTTCCCCGATCCGGCGACGAGAAGCAGAGCGGCACACGCGACGACCAGCAGTCTTCGAGCCCGGAGCATGAGGAATCCCCCCTGAAGTGAGAAGCGCCTGCGCCCCGACCCTTCGACAGGCTCAGGGTCGCCCTGAGCGGCGTCGAAGGGCGAGCGCGGCGCGACCAGAAGTCTAGCAGAGGCGTCGGAGAACTCAGGGGCTCAGGGCCCTACTGAGTCTCCTCTGCCGAGCGCGCCAGTCGGACGATGTCATCGGCCGAAGAGGAGACAAGGGCGGCCGCCGATCGACCCGACGCCCTGATCGCGCGATCGACCAGGTACGTGCCGACCTTGTAGCCGATCCAGCGTCTTCCGTCGGGATGTCGGTACATCCACTCGCGGCTCGGCGCGTTGGCTGGGAGCGCCAGGATCTCGGCCAGCCACGCTCCCACGTCATCCGGGTATATCCCCCAGGGTGGTGGAGGACCGGCGAAGTCCCGTTCGAAGACCGTCGCAAGGCCCTCGGTCACGACCCGATCGAGAGCCGCTCGTCCCGCCGACAGCCGAATCGCGGACGAGGTGATGGAACTCGTGAAACAGGGTGCGGCGCAGCTCGGCGTTGGCAACGGCGACGATCCCGCCGGCGCGGTTGGGATCGACCGTCCAATAGACGACGTTCGGAGGGTGCGCGCTGGCGGTCTCGCCGGTCTCCGGGATGACGTTCTTGCCAGCTTCCACGCGGATAGTCAACTGATCCCCAAGCGTCGGCAGGATCTGCTTCACCTCTCTGGCCGTGGCGCGAGCGATGCGTTCAATCGTGCGGCGTTCGGCCGGCGAGAAATGATGGCCATCGACGCTGTAGAACACGACCTCGGGGTTGGGCGTGCCACAGGAAGCGGAGAGCGCCGCCAGGAGGAAGAGCGCGGGATGGATCGGCTTCGCGCGCATGAGCGAGCACTTCCTGACAGCGTAACATCAGTCGTGCCACGGCAGCGTCGGCCAGCCGTTCACAGCTGCCGACACTCAAATCCATGTCTACGATATTTGTCGTATTGACATCTACGACGAAAGTCGTAGAATGCGGATATGAAGCCGAATCCGAAGAAGCCAACCAACGCCGAGGTCGCCATCCTGCGCGTGCTGTGGTCGCGCGGGCCGAGCACGGTCCGGGAAGTGGCGAAGGCCATGGGCCGGGAAGCGGCCTACACCACCGTTCTGAAGCTCATGCAGAACATGACCGACAAGCGGCTGGTGCACCGCGACGAGTCGTCCCGGACTCACGTCTACTCGGCGGCCAACCCCGAGGAACAGACGCAGAGGCAACTGGTCACCGACATGCTCGACAAGGTCTTCGATGGTTCGGCAGCGAAGCTGATCATGCAGGCACTCGCGGCGTCGAACACGTCACCCAAGGAACTGGCGGAGATCCGGAAACTACTGGACAGACATCGAGGAGGACGCCGATGAATGCGCCGATTCAGGCCGGGATGCAGACGATCGGCTGGACGCTGATCCATTTCGTCTGGCAGGGCGGACTGCTCGCCGTGGTGACCGCGGCGGGTCTGCGATGGTCCCGACATCGGTCGTCGGAGGCTCGGTACGCGATCGCGTGCGTCGGCTTGACGGCCATGCTCGCCGCGCCCGCGATCACCGCGGCCGTCTCCTGGGTTCCACCGGCGGCGGAGTTGTCCGGCGCGAGCGGTGCGCCCGCGGCATCGGCATCTGAAGGACACGCGATCGGGCAAACCGCGACCAACGATGCGGCCATCAGCGAGCGGCGCAACCGCCAGCGCGCCACTGGATCGACGAATGGCTTCCATTGGTCGTGTGCGTCTGGCTTGCGGGCGTGACGTTGTTTCTGGCGCGTCTTGCCCTCGGCTGCTGGGGCGTGCATCGACTGCGGGTCGCGTCCCGCGCGCAACCCGTGTCGCCGTGGCAGTCGGTCGCCGAGCGCCTGGCCGTGCGACTGCGACTGGACTCGGCGTTTCGTGTCGTGGAATCGGGACTCGTCGATGCCCCGGGCGTCATCGGGTCGATTCGCCCGGTGATTCTTCTCCCGGTCGCGGTACTGACCAACCTCACACCAGGCCAGGTCGAGGCGCTTCTTGCGCACGAGCTCGCCCATATCCGCCGGCGCGACTACGCCGTGAACCTGCTCCAGACCGTTGCCGAGACGCTCTTGTTTTTTCATCCGGCAGTCTGGTGGGTCTCGTCACGGATTCGGGAGGAGCGCGAGCATTGCTGCGACGACGTGGCGGTGAGCGTGTCTGGTGAGCCGATCGCGTATGCGTCGGCGCTGGCGGAGCTGGCCTCCTGGCGGACTCGCGACGTTGCTCTATCGGTCGGCGCCGCAGACGGGCCGCTCCTTGCGCGCATCCGCAGGCTGCTCGGCGCGCCCGAAGACGATCATCCTCGGTCCGCCGGCGGGCTGGCGGTATTGGCGCTCGGCATGATGCTCGTCGCCGGCGTTGCCCTGCAATCGACTCCGCAGAGCTCATCCCCGGCAGGTGTGCGCGCGACTGCGGCAGCGTCTCCAGTCAAGGCCCTCCAGCAGGCAGGCTCCTGGCACACGCGCCAGACCGATCATTTCGAGATCTACTTTCCTCCAGACCTGGATCTGCACGCCGAGCGCCTCGCGCGGGACGCGGAACGCGCCTACGAGCAGGTCAGCTCCGACTTGAAGCACGACCTGGCGTTCCGGGTCCCGGTGTTCCTGTTTCGCACGACGACCGAGTTCGAGCAGAGTGTTCAGGCGGGAAAGTTCGGCTCCATGCACGTCGCGTCATTCGCCGAACCCGACCGGGACCGCATCCTTCTCGCGGCCGATCGTCCCGCCGATCAATGGTATGGGCTCCTCACCCATGAGGTTGCCCACGTCTTCGGGTTCGACATCCTTCCCGGCGCTTCTACGCCTCGCTGGATTACCGAGGGTCTGGCGGAGTACGAACGCGGCGCATGGGAGCCGAGCGACCTGGCGGTCCTTCGCGGTGCAGTTCGGGCCAATGCCATTCCCGCGCTGAGCAGCCTGCACGCCAACGACAGTGTCAAGGATCCGCGGCTGGTCTATGGCCTCGGGCACGCCGCGTTCGAGTTCATCGACTCGCGCTGGGGCAAGCCGGGCGTGCGGCAGTTCCTCTTCGGGCTTCGCCAGACCGCTGGTACTGGAGGCGACCCGTTCCAGAGCGCCTTTCAGATTACACGCGACGAATTCGATCTGGCGTTCGAACGCTATCTGCAGGGGCGGTTTGCCCGAGCCGAGCCGTCATTGCAGAACAGGTTCGACTATGACGCGACCGTCCGTCTCGAGGGAGACATCACGGCGACGAGTGCCCCCGTTGCGGCGGGACTCGCCTGCATCGAGTTGTGGGTGCCCGTCGAGGGAGGCACGAGACAACGATGGGGCATCGAGTGCGGCACCGAGCCTGCCATTGACGTCGTGCGAGCCTTGAGACCAGGCGATCGCGTCATCGTCACCGGCGCGCCCGCGCGGGAGCCCGCGGCTCAGAGAATTGTGGTGCGAAGTCTGGAGCGGCCATCCGACGGATTTACCTGGCCCGCCAGGTCCCGGTAGTCGAGGGGGGACAGCTGGCGCCAGGTCCGGCGAAGCCGCCCCTTCCAGTTCAGTGACTGCGCACCGGACGACGGGTTCTCGGTTTCGGCTACTCGCCCTGGTTCAGCTGTTTGACGAAGCGAAAGCCGGTCCGAGAATACCCGCGCCGTTCGTAGAAACCGTGCGCGCCGCTGCGGTGCAATGCGCTGTTGACCACGACGGTGCGTGCGCCATTCCTGACCGCCCAGTCTTCGACGGCATCGACCAGTTGAGTGCCAGCGCCGTGGCCCCGCGCCTCCGACGAAACGGCAAGTACCAGCAAATGGGAATACGTGCCGTCCTTCTCGTAGTACCGCCCGAGTGTAGCTCCAGCAACGCCGATGACACACCGCCCGGTGTCGGCCACGAACGTGACATAGCGCGGGTCCGCCAGAATCATCGCCAGGCGTTCCTTCATTGCGTCGACCGTCGTCGGGTATCCCAGCTCGGTCATGAGCTGACCCACGTGCTCCGCGTCACCAATCGTCGCGTATCGAACGCGGGCCTTCTCCATCGTCCGCACCCTGGAGGCTAGTCGGCGCGCCAGCGACCGAGGGCGGCCAACCGAGATTCCCGAGCTGTTGCCGCCGCGTCCCGGCGACGGCGCGCCTGCTCGAACACACTGGCCGCAACCACGAAACCAAGCGCCGACTGGCTCTTCCCTGTGACGTCCGAATCCGCCCGCGGGCGCGAGAGCCACGCGATGGCGATGCCGATCACGTACATGGCCACCATGGGCGCAGCAAAGACGAGCTGGTTCCACGGGTCAGTTGACGGCGTCAGGAGCGCCGAGGCGACCACGGCGGCCAGCACCGCGTAGTTCAGGTGACGCCACAGAAAGCGCGCCGAGACGAGCCGCAGCCTGGCCAGCACGAAAACCAGCGTCGGAATCTGGAACACCACGACCATGCCGATGAGCGTGTTCTTGTAGAGCGCGAAGGTGTCCTCGACGCGCGGCACGAAGTGCATCCGCGGCGAGTCGAAGGCGGCAAAAAACGCCATCATGCTGGGAAAGAGCACGTAGTGACTGAAGAGGGCGCCGGCAATCGAGCCACTGATCGCGAGAGCAAGGAACGGAACGATCAGCTGCTTTTCGTTGGCGTGCAGTCCTGGTGCGATGAACCGCCACACCTGATATGTCACGAACGGCGCCGCGATGACCAGACCGCCCATCAAAGCCAGATCGAGGTAGAACGTGAGTCCTTCGCCCGGCCGCGTGTAGATGAGTGACGATGCGGCAGGAAGCGACGACTGCACCGAAGCGAGCACCACGTCGGCAAGGCGATTCACGAACACGAACGAGACGGCCATACCCGCGGCGATCGCCGCGCATGATCGGATGAGGCGCATACGGAGCTCGTCGAGGTGCTCGAGAAAGCCCATGCGCGCGCCTTCGTCTTCCCGATCTTCATCGTCTTCCGAGTGGCGCCGGTGGTTCGACAGTGCCATGGCAATACCCTCCGTTACTGGCCGATGTCGGAATCATAGTCCCGTACGTTCTCATTCGGCCGAGGGGCGATGCTGCTGCCTGTCACGATCGATCAATGCTGTGGCCGTGCCGGCGCTCGCCAGTGCCAGCGCGACCGCGATCCAGAGGACGGAACGATAACCAGCGACAAACGAGCGCTCGATGGCCTCTCGCCCCCGCGGGTCGGTCGTGCGGGCGGCGCCCAGCATGCGCCGCTGCGCGTCAATCTCGGCGCGAACCGCCGGCGCCACGCCAAGCGCGGCGAATTCCCGGTCCAGGGCGCGGGTGAACGTCGAGTAGAGCACCACGCCAAAGACGGCGATCGCGACGAGACCGGCGACGCGCGCCACGGCGTTGTTGATGCCCGACGCGACACCGGCATGATCTGGAGGCACCGAGTTCATCACGGTCGTCGTCAGCGGCGCCACGCTCGTCGCCATGCCGAAGCCGAGGACGATGACGGCGGGGAAGAACGTCGCCCAGTACGAGCCGCCGATGCCGGGCCTGGCGAACAGCGCAAAGCCCAGCGCAGCGACGAGCGGCCCGACGATGAGTGGCACCTTTGCCCCATGCCGATCGAAGAGGCCGCCGGACCAGCGCGACAGCAGGAACATCAGGACGATAACGGGCAGGAGGGCGGCGCCGGCGGCGGTTGCCGAGTACCCCTGAACCTGGATCAAGTTCATGGGAAAGAAGAAGAGGACGCCGCTCAGTGCCGCGTACAGGAGAAAGGTGAGCAGGTTGGCGCCGCTGAAGCTGCGCGAGCGGAAGAGCGCCAGCGGAAGCATCGGCGCCGGCGAGCGGAGCTCGACGAGACAGAAAGCCGCCAGCAGGAGGACGATCCCCACGACGCTGGCCATGTGCACCGACTCGATCAGCCCGAACACCAGCCCTCCGAGACCCGCCGTGGCCAGCACGGCGCCTGGCCAGTCGAGCCGTTCCGCCGGGTGTGCGGCCCGCGACTCAGGAACTCGCCAGATAGTGATCGCGAGCGACGACGAGCGCGATGCGGGAGATTGATGAAGAAGACCCATCGCCACGAAGATGCTCGACGAGCCACCCGCCGAGTAGCGGACCGAACGCCGCGGTGAGCGCGGTGAAGCCCGACCAGGTGCCGATGGCGCGCCCGCGTTCGGCCGGCGGGAATGACGCGCTGATGAGCGAGAGGCTGCCCGGGACGAGCAGCGCGGCGCCGATGCCCTGGATGGCACGTGCCGCAATCAGCTCGGCAATGGATGCGCGAAAGGCCACACCATGCGGATGCCAGGGCGAAGAGGATCACGCCGGCGGCAAAGACCTTGCGGCGGCCTTTGGCATCGCCAAGCGCTCCGCCCGTCAGGAGCAAGGCCGCGAGCGTCAGCGCGTAGGCTTCGACGACCCACTGCACACCTGACAGCGATGCGTCGAGCGCCGACTGCAGGGCTGGGAGCGCCACGTTCACGACCGTGCTGTCGATGAACGCAAGGCTCGAGCCCAGGATGGTGGCGGCCAGCACCCAACGGCCGCAGGTCGTATCCGATCCCTCCGCAACGCCCGTCAGGATCGCGGCTTCGTCGCACGGAGGCTTGACGATGACGGCCATACTGATGCGAATCTATCCCCGCGCACGGAACGAGTGCATCAGATTTCTGAACGCAAACGCCGAGCGTATCAGCGAGGTGTCAGGAGGCCCAGGCGCGCGGCAGGTTCCGAAGGGAGCCATCCAGCCAGTGTGGGCTATCCCTAGCGCCGATTTCGCGGGGCCGACGCGGATCGCTGACGCTACGCGGATCACGCGGATTGCCCACGGGACGCGGATCACGCGGATTGCCCACGGGACGCGGATCACGCGGATTACTCACGGGACGCGGATCACGCGGATCACTCACGGGACGCGGCCGGCTTGAGCGAATACTCGGTGCGGTGGCGCACCTCGACGCCCGGGCGCCGGACCTTTATCTCGATCGTCCGCCGGCGTCTGGACTGATCCGGGTTGCTCGAGTAGTAGCCGAGCATGTAGTAGTCGCTCGTGTGCCGGTCGACGAGATCCAGGGCCGTGTCGAAGTCGTTGCGGTTCACGATGGCGCGGCCCCCGGTCAGCTCGGCGAGCACCCGCAGCGTGTCCTGCGTCTTCGACACGTGCCTCTGATACGACGCCATGTCGACCGGCTGGTCGATGTCCGGCCCGGCGGTCAGGCCGCGCGGGTCGATGGTGTAGATGACGACGTTGGCGCGCACCGCCGCGCGCGTGAGCTCCGACAGCTGCGACACCAGATCCGCGTCCGAGAACGTCGACTGCTGACGAAACGGGTTGCTCTCTGATTCGCCGGCGCGCTCCTTCTCCTGTTTCTCGCGGGCATCCGCGAACGGATCGAGGTCGTACCCGTTGCTGACATAGATGAGCGCCTTGCGGCGATCGTGGATCTTCGACAGGTCCTCGAGCAGGTCGTACGCCGTGCTGAAGGCCACGTGCGCTCGATGCCGCACCTCCGACAGGCCGGCGCTGCCGCCGGCCCGGTCGAGCACGTCGCGCGGCGAGAGGCCGTTGCCCATGATCTTGGTGGCCGCCTGCTCGAGCCGGTTCCGGTCGTAGGTCAGGTCCACCTCGATCGACGAGGGGCCGGTCGAGAGGATGCCGAAACGATCGCCAGGGTGGATCAACCGCTTCGTAATCCGGTTGAACAGCTCACGCACGCGCGGCGTCTGGCTCGGTTCGAGATGCGCGTCGTCTATGAAGATGAGGAAGATGCGGCCCGAGGCGTCGTTCGGGGGCCGCGACGGCGGAAGGACGAGGCCCTCGCGCGTCCCTTCGGTGGGCCTCGCGACGTCGAGCACACGGCCGCCATGCGACAGAGAGAACGTGACCAGCGTCTGCCGGACCCCGTCCTCGTAGAGCTCGAACTCGTCTGGCTTCAGGTCTGCCAGGAACTGTCCGCGGCCGTCGCGCACGGTTGCGGACGTTGTGACGAGCTCGACGCCTACCTTGATTCGCCCGGGTTGGCCGAGCGGCGTCTGCACTGCCAGATCCTGCGCGCCAGGCGCGTGGCCGGCCACGAGCACGCAGACGACCGCCAGTATCCAGGTCCTACGGCCTGGATGGATATCGGACATGCTCTCCTCCCAACGGGTTAAGACGTCTGTCGGCGGCGTTCAGCCGGAAGGATTGATCTGTGGTGGGCGCCACGGTGATGATGGCGGACGCTCGACCGCTTGCTGCAGCCGAAGAGGTCCGACGACTGGATTGTCCAACCGGCTGACGGCACCGGCTGTCTAACGTGGTGAGGCCGGAGGTGCGGTCAGGGCTATGGCGGCCAGCGAACCGTCAAGTGAGGGGTGAACATGCGCAAGAAGATCATCACCGGTGTTGCTATCGTCCTCGGCGCGTTGTACTTGGTGCGATCGACTCACGGACAGGTGCAGTCCGTGCCGGGGCCAGGCAGCGGCATCGTGGCCGTGCAGGGAGAGGTCGACGTTCGCCGCCTGCCTCTCATCGACGTCGGGCAACGGGGAGACTGGAAGGTGTCGCTGGCCAACGTCGCGGACGTCCGGGTTGTCAACGCGGTCGTGGCGGCACCACTCGCGTTTCTCAAGCCGGAGGCCGATACGACGTCACCTGGCCCGCAGGGGAGCGCGAAACAATCGGAGTCGCGCAGCTTGGGGGCGGCGGGTGGGTGCGCGCGGCCGACGGCGGGCGCCAGCGGTGGGTGAATCTATCTGTTGCGAAGGCGATCGAAGAAACTCGCTGAGTTACAGCCACCCCTTCTGTCGCGCCATGCGCGCGGCTTCCACGCGGTTGCGGGCGCCGAGCTTGCCGATGGTTTCGGAGAGGTAGTTGCGGACAGTTCCTTCGGAAAGCTTCAGCTGCCGGGCGATCTCGGCGCTCGACAGTCCTTCGTCGGCGAGGCGCAGCACCTGGCGTTCGCGATCCGTGAGCGGATCGGGTTCGGTCCAGGCCTCGGCGGCGAGCGACGGATCGATCGCGCGGCCGCCGGCGGCGACTCGACGGATCGCGTCGGCGAGCTGGGCCGAGGGCGCATCCTTCAGCAAGTACCCGGACGCGCCGACGTCGAGCGCGCGCCGCAGGTAGCCCGGACGCGCGAACGTCGTCAGGATGATGACGCGCGGCGCACGCTCGTGCTCGCGCAGCGCCGCGGCCAGATCGAGGCCGGTCATTCCCGGCATCTCGATGTCGGTGACGACCACGTCCGGATGGTGCTTCAGCGCGAGCGTCAACGCTTCGGCGCCGTTGCGGGCTTCGCCGACGACCTCGAGATCGCTTTCGATGTCGAGGAGCGCGCTCAGCGCGCCGAGCACCATGGCCTGATCCTCGGCGATGAGGATCCGGATCACGACGCGACCATCGCGCGCGCGACCTCCGGCCGGCGCGGGACGACGAGCGTCAGCCGCGTGCCGCGCCGCGCGTCGCGCTCCATCGTTCCGCCGATCTCGGCCAGGCGCGCACGCATCCCCGAGAGTCCCGCTCCCTCCGCCAGGTCGCCGCCGATACCGTCGTCCTCGACCGTCAAGCGGATGCTCGCACCGTTCTCGATCAGCGTGACGCGGCAACGCGCGGCCCGCGCGTGCCGGATGACGTTCGTGACCGCTTCGCGCAGCCCGAGCGACAGCGTGCGTTCCTGATCCGGGTCGAGCGTGATCGTCGCCACGTCCGCGTCGAACGCGACGCCCGCCGCATCGAGCGCCGTCCGCGCCGTCGCCAGCTCCTCCTCGAGCCGCTCGCCCCTGTACCCGTAGACCGCCTGGCGGACTTCGGCCAGCGCGTTGCGCGAGATCCGTTCGACATCGCGGATCTCGCGAATCGCCCTGCCGAGATCACGATCCGCGACCTTGGCCGCCAGCTCCGACTTCAAGACGATGATCGAGAGCGTGTGGCCGAGCAGGTCGTGCAGGTCGCGCGCGATCCGCTCGCGTTCGGCGATCGTGGCCATGTGCTCGGCGACCTCGTGCGCCTTGATGAGCGCGCGATCCTTCCTCCGCATCTCGCAGAAGTGAATGTTCGAGCCGCCGACGAGGACCGAGATGACGATCGCGGGAATCCAGAACTGCGGCGGGAGCGACAGCGCGTACGTCTCGACCGCGACGATGGCGAGGATGACGAGCAGGTCGGGCCCGGGCGTGAACGGCTGTGTCGCCGGGATGTTGCCCAGGCGTGCGGCGAAGACCATCACCTGATGCGCGCCGCCGTCGCCCCGCGCCCAGAACACGATCTCCTTGAACTTCGACACGTCGGTTGGCGCCATCGGCGTCGCGGCGGGGAAGAACATCGCGCCGGCCCACGGGTAGGCCACGCCCCCGGCGATGGTGCCGGAGACCTCCAGCGCGCCGCGCGTTTTGTTCGCGCCGCCCTGAACGACGGCCAGCGCGGCGGTCGACTTGCCGCCCATCAGGCTGTCGGTCGATGGCTGCCATCCGCTTCCGAACTCGGCGCGAATATCGGCCGACGCATCGAAGTCGCTGACGAGGCCGGTCGTGGTCGCCGCCGGAGCAGCCGCGGTCGCCGCTGGAGCCTTCGCTCGCTCCAGACGAACGCCGCGCTTCCAGTTCGATACGATGTCACGCGTCGTCGTGATGTCGCGGCTCGGATCGCCATTGACCAGCACCAGGTCGGCGCGAAGTCCGGGGGCGATGCGGCCCCTGTCGCGCAGGCGGTAGATGCGCGCGGGCACGGACGTCGCCGCCGCGAGGGCGGCTTCCGGGGAGAGTCCGGCCTGGACGAGCAGCTCGAGCTCGCGGTGAAGACTCGACCCGTGCGACGTTCCGGGGTTCGGCGCATCGGTGCCGGCCAGAATCGGAACGCCCGCATCGAAGAGCAGCTTGGTGGCGGCGAGGGCGGTGGCCAGGTTCTGTTTCGATCCGGGGCGACTCGGAAATCGCCCCTCGAGCGAGGTCCGCTCCACCACGGTGATGAACGGCGCGAGGCGCGCATCCTTGAGGAGCGGGGCGCCGCTGGCGACGCCGGTCGTGCTCTCGGTGACCGACAGGGTGGCCGTCACGAACGCCCGCGCGGACGCCACGCGTTTCACGAACGCCGCGTCTGCTGGCGCGTCCGCGAAGATGTGCACCAGTCCGCTCGCGCCGGCCGCGATCGCGTCGTCCGCGCCCTGGCGCGAACCGACGTGGACGACCGCGAGCGTGCCGCGCTTCTTTGCCGCCTCGATCGTTGCCCCGAGCACGGTGCGGTCGATCGTCGCGATTTGCATTCCGTACGACGCGCCGTCGTCGTACACGATCTTGATGTAATCGGAGCCCTCCGCGATCCGCGCGTCGACAAAGGGCTGCGCGTCGGCGGCCGACGCCAGCGTGGGAATCGGCACGCCGTACTCGGTGCCGTGGCCCTTCGGCGAGGTCACGAGGGTGCCGGCCGAGAACAGGTCGGCACGGCGCAACGCGCCGTCCGCCCGCTGTTGCTCCGAACGCATCGCCGCGGCGAACCGATGATCGGTGAACATGTCGAGCTCGGTCGTCACACCGAACACGAGCGCGCGCTCGAGGGCATCGCCGAACGCGTGTGTGTGCGCATCGATCAGGCCGGGTAGAAGCGTCCGGCCGCCGCCGTCGATCGACTCGAGGCCGCCGGGTGCGTTGGCGCCGACGGTGACGATCACGCCTTCGCGGACGTGCACGCTCGCCTTGGGGATCATGCGTTCACCGTCGAACACGCGCACGTCGCGGATGACGAACTCGCGTGGGTTCGACTGCGTGGCGTGCGGCAAGGCCATGCCCGTCCGTGTTCCCGCGACGCCCGCGCCGACGAGGGCCAGGCCACCTGCGATGACGAAAGAGATGCTCTTGTTCATTGTCTGTACTCAGCTGTCAGCGTCCGCGGGTCCAACCCTCGACGTTCGGCGTTCGGCCTTCGGCCGTGCGCCTTGAGCCTTTACTTCACCATTCAGAATGCAGCAGTCAGCATTGTTCAGCCCCAGGTCCTGTCCTCATCCCGTCGGTAACCCCACAGCGCCAGCGCCAGACCGATCAGCGTGAAACCGCCGAGCGCCGCGACGTGGCTCCAGGCCGGCGTGCCGGCGCCCGCGCCGATGGCGCCAAGCGCCAGTTGACCCAGGTGATACGCGGGCAGGAAGGGCGCAATGGCCTTGACGAACGGCGGCAGGACTGCAAAGGGAATCCAGAGGCCTGACAGGAACGACATGGGCAGATAGATCAGGTTGACGATCGGCGGGGCCGAGTTCGGTCCCACGAGATACGCGAGCCCGAGGCCCAGCGCGCAGAAGGGAATCGCGCCGAGCACGAGGGTCGTCCCGAGGCGGAGCCACACAGCCGACGGCATCCGCACGTGGCCCAACGTCACGCCCAGCGCGGCGAGCACGGCGAAGACGACCGCGGCGAAGATCGTGCACATCGCGAGCTTGGCCGCGAAGAACGCCATCGGCGGCATGGGGCTCGCGCGCTTGAGCATCATCCAGCCCTGCCCACGCTCGATCGCGACTCCGACACCGAACCCGAAGAGCGCCGCGCCGATCACACCGAACGCGCCGTAGGTTGCGATGAGGTAGGTGGCCATCGTCAGGCCGCCCACTGTGCCGCGTCCGAACACGACGCCGAAGAGCAGGTAGAACATGGCCGGGAACGCAATCGACGGGATCGCGTATCCGGGCATGCGAAGCACCTTGAGGAACTCGTACTTCGCTAGTAGCTGCAGAAGAGATGCACGTGCTCGCGCACGGTCAACGTCTCGGGCACTTTCGCAATCTGCAGCATCACGCCCGTCCGCCGGCGCGCGGAAAGCGAGCGCGGATCCGTCCCGAAGAGCTCGACTGTGCCCCTGGTCGGGCGGGTCAGGCCGAGCAGCAACTTGATGGCGCTCGTCTTGCCGGCACCGTTGGGACCGAGGATCGCCGTCACCCGGCCCTCCTCGAGCTCCAGCGTCAGGTTGTCGAGCGCGACGACCGAACCATATGTCTTGGTGACGCCCCGTAGTTCCGCAATCATCGATGCACCTTCCTTCAATGAGGTGCACCCACTATGCGGCCCGGGCGGGACGGGCGGTAGTGCCGAGGGTCAGGTGTGGAGGGTGACGGATGTCACTTAAAACGCGTAGTCCATCCCCACAATTGTCGTGAGCCGGCTCTTGAGCCCCGAATCGGTCAACGGGAAGAGGACGCTGAACGAGATCAGGAGATTGCCCTTGGGGTTCACCTTCACGCCGGCGGTCCCGTACAGGAGGTTGAGGTTGCCTGGCCTCGGTTCGAACTCGTCGAATTGCATGGAGGCGACTGGCGGCTGGGGTGTGCCCTGCGGCTGGAATTGAAACGTCTTGCTGGCCAGGCCCAGCCGTCCGGCGTCGCGCAGGTTGCGGCCGACGATATCGCCGATCACGGTGATGCGCGGTTCGAGGACGAACTCGAGGCCGGCCGCGTAGTTCAGCTCGTCGGGGAAGTTGGCGAGGCCGGCGCCGGACGCGTCCGACTGGCCGTTGCTGCTGCCCGAGACGGTGTAGCCAAGGTTGACGTGCTGCGTCAGCCGATCGGTGCCGGCCGATTCGACCAGGAAGAACTTCACCTGCGTGCTGCCGCCGAGCAGGTTCTGTTCGTCGCCGGTCGGCAGGCGCACGTCGACAGCCGCAGCCAGGCCGCCGGCGGAGAAGTCCGCCACGCGGAACTTGGTGCGAAGCTCGATATCGCCGATGCCGCTGGCCGATGCGCTGCTGTTGAACGTTTGAGTGGGAACGTCCACGCCTGCCTGAAACGTGTGGATGAGCGGGTTGGCCACCGTGGCCAGGCGGCGGACCGTGGCGAGGACCGTGGCATTCATGTCGACGTGAACGAACGGGACGGCGAGCCCCACGTCCCAGCGATCCGTGAGCCCATAGTTACCGAACACCGCCACCGTATCGGTCGAGACATCGAGCGACAGCGCCGCCTCGATTACATCTCCCTCGAAGAACGGGTTGAGCAAGGTGCCGTTCGGCTGCTCGACGACGCCGAAGAACGGCGGCACCGCAGGGCCACCCGTCGAGCAGCACTCCTGGTGCCGCAGGTAGAACTTGATCGACCCGTCGTCGAGATTGCTGCCCTCGAAGCGGTCGTAGCTCGAGTGCTGGTAGTTGAAGCCGGCGCTGACACGCCCGCGGCCGATCGTCGCGGCGCGCTCGGCGAAGAGCGGGCCGAAACTGGTGCTCGCGCGACGGAACGTGCCGAGCGTGGGGTCGAAGGCGTAACTGAAGCCTCCCGACGAGGACCCGATCGGGGACGTCGAGAGCTGCAGCACCATGAGCTTGTTGAAGCCGTCGACGACGGCAACCGCGGGATTGGCGAGCTCCGTCACGGCGAACGGGCTGAAATGGGCCGAATGGGAGAGCCCTGGTGTCGTCGGGGTCGGCAGCCTGATTTCCCGCAGGATGAGCTCGGGCAGGAGCGACGACAGGTTGGGGCTCGACTCGGTCTGCGCGACCGCGCTGGGGGCGGTTGCCAGCAGGATCGCCAACGCCAGACCACTCGCCGTTCTCATCGCTCGAATCCGTCGATCAGCCATGCCGCCTCCTGCCTGCGCAGCCGCATCACGCGTGTGACCGTGTTGTTCTGTTTCGTTCCCGCCCTGGGCGTGAGGGTCTGCGTGACCCGGCAACTCACGCGGGCCGTCGTAGCGTCGGTGGACAGTACCTTTGATGGTGTCGATCGTGACCTTCAATTCGCGCATCTCGCGAAAGGCGCGCTTGAGGCCCTCGCTGTCGACCGAGGGATGGATCTTCTTGACCTGCTCCGCGTCGAGAGTCTCGAGCGCGGCGGAGTACTGCTGAAGGGCGTCGCGCACCGCGGTTTCGAGCGGGGTCTGGGGGGCGGCGGGAACCGCGGGCCGTTGCGCCGGTGTCGCCTGGGACGCGAGGCCCCCTGACGACATCTGCAGGCACAGCCAGACGAAGAACAGGCCCGTGTACATACGCGCGCCGACCCGCGACGTCGCACCTCGGAACTGGAGCCCCGAGCGGGGAACCCTGAGCCGAATCGGCATGCGCCGGCCACTGTAACACGGCCCGGGGTCCGGCTCTTCGGCGGTATAATCCGCCTCAGAAGCGTTTGCGTCTCACCCCAGGCAGTTCCGTCGGCCCGTACCGGATCCTCGCGTCGCTCGGCGCCGGAGGCATGGGAGAGGTGTATCGGGCCGAGCACGTCCGGCTGGGCCGCGAGGTCGCCGTCAAGGTCCTGCACGAGCTCACGTCGGACAATCCGGAATACAAGAGCCGCTTCGAGCGCGAGGCCCGCGTGCTCGCCTCGCTCAATCATCCCAACATCGCCACGCTGCACGGGCTCGAAGAAGTCGGCGACTCGACGCTCCTCGAGATGGAGCTCGTGCCCGGCGAAACGCTGGCGGAGCGGATCGAACGCGGTCCGATGCCGCCGAGCGACACACTTCCTATCTTCAAGCAGATCGCTCAGGCGCTCGAAGCGGCGCACGAGCGCGGCATCATCCATCGCGACCTCAAACCGTCGAACGTCAAGGTCACGCCAGAGGGGCGCGTCAAGGTCCTCGACTTCGGCCTCGCCAAGGCGTTCGAGTCCGAGAGACAGGAGTCATCGTCGAACGCGGCGATGTTCACGACGACGACTCAGAAAGGGCTGATTCTCGGGACCGCCGCGTACATGAGTCCCGAGCACGTCCGCGGCAAGACACTCGATCGGCGCACCGACATCTGGGCGTTCGGGTGCATGTTCTACGAGGCGCTCACGGGTAAGCCGCCCTTCGCCTCCGAGACCGTCTCGGACACGCTCGCCGCCGTGCTCCGCGAGGAACCGGACTGGCGCGGACTCTCGCACGCGCCGATGGCCGTGCAGCGGCTCATCAGACGCTGCCTGAAAAAAGATCCGACGTCGCGCTTGCACGACATCGCGGACGCGGGTCTCGAAATCGAAGACGCCGTCGCCGAGAGCGCCCCGCTCGTCGTGCAGATGCCCGGTGTCGACCCGTGGCGCGTCTCGCGCAAACGGGCGGCCGTGACAGCCGCGGCGGCGCTGGCGACGGTCGCCGTGCTCGTCGCTCTCGGGATCTGGCTCGCCGGGCGGCCGAGCACGACGGTGTCCGAGAGCGTGTCTCGCGTGGTCGTGCCCGTTCCCGCCGGTCAGCAGGTGGAACGTGGCGGCCTGGCGCCGCTGGCCATTTCTCCCGACGGCACGCGTCTGGTCTATGTGGCCGTGGAGCGCGAAGGGCGCACGCGGCTCTTCATGCGGCCGCTCGATCGGTTCGAGCCGACCGCGATCGCGGGCACCGACGGTGGAAGCGCGCCTTTCTTCTCGCCCGACGGAAGATGGGTCGGGTTTTACGCCAACGGCGCACTGCAACGAGTCTCGGTCGACGGTGGCGGCGCGCTCAAGATCTGCGAGGCGGCGGCGATCTGGAGTGCGACGTGGGGTCCCGACGACACGATTGTGTTCGCCACGTCGGCCACACCGGGCGGCTTGTGGCGCGTACCGGTCTCCGGTACGACGCCGGAACGGTTGACGACCGTGGATGCCGCGACCGGCGAGCTGCAGCACGCGTATCCGCAGCGCCTCCCGAGCGGCGACGTTCTCTTCGGCGTGACGACCGATCGCGGCTGGCACCTCGCCGTCCTGTCGCTCGACAGCAAGACGGTGCGCGCGCTCGGCCAGCCCGGCAGCGGTGGCGCCGGCGCACAGTACGTGCAGCAGACGGGCCATCTTCTCTATGCGAATGCCGGCGGCCTCGTGGCCGTGCCGTTCAACCCGGCTCCAGGGAACGTGCCGGGCTCGCCAGTGCCCCTCCTCGAACGTCCCGAAGTCGACCCTTCGGGCAGCGCGGCGTTCGCCGTTTCCGCGTCGGGGGCGCTCGTCTACATTCCTCGCGCGTCGACGTTGCCCGTGCGCGCGCTCGTCCTCGCGGATCGCACGGGACGGTCAACGGTGCTGTCGGACCGGCGGGCCGCGTACACGCACCCTCGCATCTCGCCCGACGGCCGCCGGATCGCCGTCGCCATCGAGTCAGAGAACGGTTCCGATATCTGGATCTACGATCTGGACCGCGGCACGGCGACGCCGCTCGTGACCGGCGGCGTCAATCGCTTCCCCATCTGGGCCGACAACCAGCAGATCACGTTCCAGTCGGCGCGATCAGGTGGCGCGTCGCTCTACTCGCGGCGCGTGGACGGGAGCGGCACGCCCGAACCGCTGATTCGATCCGCGAGTGACCCGAGCGCCGCGCAGTCTCGGGCGCTGGCGGGACTCCTCCCCGGGAGCATGCCGGTCTTTACGAGCGCGAATCCGCACCTCCCGATGTCGTGGTCGCCCGACGGCCTCACGCTCGCGTTCGACGAGCGCAAGCCGAGCGCGGAGCACGACATCTGGGTGATGACGCGCGGCAGCGAGCCGTCGCCGTTTCAGATGACGCCCAACGACGAGTCGGCGCCGACGTTCTCGCCCGACGGCAAGTGGCTGGCCTACGTCTCCGACGAGACCAACATGAGCGCGGTCTGGGTGCAGCCGTTCCCGGGCCCGGGCCCCAAGTGGCTCGTATCACCCGACGGTGGGACCGAGCCTGCGTGGTCGCGGACCGGGACCGAGCTCTACTTCCGCCACGCGAATCAACTCGTCTCGGTGCCCATCACGCCAGGTGCGGAATTCCGCTCGGGGAAGCCGCAGCTCGTGCTCGAATCGCGGTACGAGACGCTCGACGGCTCGCGCAACTACGACGTCAGCGCCGACGGCAAATCATTTGTCGTCGTGCGCCGGGAGGGCGCAGACGACTCGGATCGGTTCAACGTCGTGTTGAACTGGTTTGCGGAGCTGCGGTCACGACAATGAGCGGCAAATCCCACGCCCACCGCCCGCGCCAGTCCTCGGCAACCCGCGTCAAACAGGCGCGCGCCGAACCTGAGCGTCCGCGCCTCGCCGCGTCGCTCGATGCCTGGCTCGCACGCGACTGGAGCCAGGCCGTGCACGTCGGATCGCTCGAGGAGTTCCAGCAGATTCACGTCTGCACGCAGAACACGCTCTACGAGCTCATCGTGATCAACCAGTGCGGCGACGTGCGCGTGCGCGGCGGCCGCTATTTCCCCGACTGGACTCCCGCCCGCTTCGCCGGCAGCACTGCCGGCGGCAGTTTCCTCAAACGCCTGGCGATCAACCTCGGCTTCCAGATGGAGTTCGAGCTCGACTGCCGCCGAATCGTCACATCGCCCGTTCGCACGATCGCGATCCTCCAGAAATCGCTGCCCGTGTGAGGCCGTTGGTCCTTGCCGTGTCAGCCTGACGACGGATCGTGCCGGGGGAAGACACATCGGCGGCTCCTCGTAGTGCTACCATCCCAACCCTATGCGCAGCGCACTGCTGATGGTTTTCGCTGCTGTCGTGACCGCCACGGCCCACACACCACAGGCACCTGACGCGGCGAAGCTGGACGAAGAAACACTCCGGCACTTTCAGGCGCTCGTCCAAATGGACACCTCGGATCCGCCCGGGAACGAGCAGCCGGCGGCCGAGTACCTGAAGAGGGTGCTCGAGGCGGAAGGCATCCCCGTTCAGATCCTCGCCCTCGAGTCTCGTCGTCCGAACGTCGTGGCGCGCCTCAAGGGCAGCGGGAAGAAGCGGCCCCTCCTCATCATGGGCCACACCGACGTCGTCAACGTGGACCCGAAGAAATGGACGCATCCGCCGTTCAGCGCGACGCGCGCGGGCGGGTATATCTACGGCCGCGGTACCGTGGACGACAAGGACAACCTGGTCGCGGGACTCATGGTCATGCTGACGCTCAAACGCCAGAACGTCGCGCTCGATCGCGACGTCATCTTTCTCGCCGAGGCCGGCGAGGAAGGCACCACCCGGATCGGCATCCAGTACATGGTGGGCCAGCAATTCCCGCAGGTTGATGCCGAGTACTGTCTCGCCGAAGGCGGCGGCGTGTCGCGCGTGGGCGGGCAGGTGAAGTTTGCGTCGATCCAGACGCTCGAGAAGATCCCGCGCGCGATCGAGCTGACGTCGCGCGGCGTCTCCGGCCACGGGTCGGTGCCGCTCAAATCGAATGCGGTCGTGCACCTCGCCGCGGCGGTGGCCAAAGTGGCCGCGTGGAAGCCGCAGATCCGTCTGAACGACACGACGCGCGCCTACTTCAAGCGCCTGGCCTCGATCTCGTCGCCCGAGGATGCGAAACGGTACCTGGATGTCGTCGGCGCCGACGCGTCCCTTGCCTCGGCTGCCGACGACTATTTCCTCGACCGCGAGCCGCGACACGCGTCGATGCTGCGGACGTCGGTGTCGCCCACGATCATTCAGGGCGGCTATCGCCTCAACGTCATCCCGTCGGAGGCGAAGGCGAGCCTCGACGTGCGGACGCACCCCGACGAGGACCTCAACGCCTTCCTCGCGGAAGTAAAGAAGGTCATCGACGATCCCGCCGTCGACGTGGCCTGGTCTGCCCGCGACGTGAGGCCGGCCTCGGGTACCGCGCGGCTCGACTCGGAAGGCTTCAAGGCGATCGAGGCCAACGTCACCAGGCACTACAAGACGGTGACGCTGCCGACGATGTCGACCGGCGCGACCGACATGGCCTACCTTCGGGCCAAAGGCGTGCAGTGTTTCGGGATCGGTCCGGCGACAGACACCGAAGACGGGCCGAAGGGTTTCGGCGCACACAGCGACCAGGAACGCATCCTCGAGAGCGAGCTGTACCGCTTCGTGCGGTTTCACTACGACATCGTCGCGGATCTCGCGCGCGCGCGGTAGCGCTCCATCCTTGACAGCGTGCGGGAGTCGGCGCTAGGTTAACAGTGTTAATGAAAAAGGCGGTCCTGAGCGGGAGCGTGAAAAGACGCCGCGTGCGCCAGAAGAACCTGCTGCGGGAGGAGATTCTCGACGCCGCCCGGGACATTCTCGTGCGTGAAGGGTACGACGGCCTCTCGATGCGCAAGGTCGCCGACAAGATCGACTACTCGGCGACGGCCATCTACCTGCACTTCAAGGACCGCGACGACCTCGTGTTCTGCGTCTGCGAACAGCTCATGGGCGGGCTCGCCAAGGAGCTGCAGCAGGTGGCCGACCGCCACGCCAATCCCCTGGTCGCACTCGAGAAAGGCCTCCGGCGCTATGTCGACTTCGGCCTGAAGCATCCCCAGCACTATCAGGCGACGTTCGGCATTCCGCACGGCCACGATCCGGCAAAGGATGCCCGGTATCAGGAGCCGGGGACGATGGCGATGCAGGCGTTCGGGTTTCTGCCGCGCCTGGTCGGGGAGTGCGTCAGGCAGAAGAAGCTGGCGAAGGTGGACGTGCACAACGCGAGCTGCGCGCTCTGGGCCGGCATCCACGGCATCACCTCACTGCTCATCGTCATGCCCAACTTCGCCTGGCGCGATCGGGAAGAGGTTGTCGATCAGCTCATCACCATGCTGGTGGATGGGTTGCGCGCGTGAAGAATTCACCGGTCATCTTTTCAAGTACCTTTTTGAAGTACTCGGCCCCTGCGGCATAGCCCAGTCGCTCGTAGAACGGGCCGGCGGCTCTGGTGGCGAGCGACACGAGCGTGCATTCTCGGCTGGCCGCCCACGCTTCGAATGCCTCCATCAGCTGACGGCCGACGCCCCGCTTTCGAAACGCCGCGTTCACGAACACCTCATCGACCCAGGCCGTGTATCCACTCGCATAGAAGGTCGGATGGCGGATACCCCGCGACGTACCCGACGAGCGCGCCGTCGTGCTCGGCCACCGCCAGACACGAGTCGTCGTCCGCCAACTTCGCGCTCAGGGCGGCGGCGAAGGCGGCGCGATCGGGCGGCGTCGGAGTGGGGAAGGCGCGAACGAGATCGAAGAGTTGCGCTTCGTCGGTGGACCGGTATGGGCGGACGAAAGTCATGGGCAGAGGAAGATTGGTTGTTGGTCCAGGAACTTTGGAGGATCAGCCCTGCATGATGGCATCGTCTACGAAGGCGTTGCAATCCATTGTGAGGAAACTGGGAGCGCCCTACAGCACCTGGATGAAGGTGGCCTTCGAGTTGGTGGAGCTGGCTCGAAGTAGCAGAACAGATCGGCCGATCGCGGAACAGGGGCTTCCCGGATGTGAACACTGCGACGGCCGCAGTGCCGACCACGTATCACTCCAACTCCCTTCATACATGCCAGTTACAATCCGCGGCCGGACATGGCAGGGAGTTGGCTAGTGGTCTCGACAGCTCAGGGCGAGACTCTTTATGCTCCAGGACCTCCGATTTGCGATCCGCGCGCTCGCGCTCAACCCCATGTTCAGCCTTGGTGCCATCGGCACGCTGGCGCTCGGGATTGGCGTCAACAGCACGATCTTCACGCTCGCGAACGCCGCCCTCTTCAAACCAATGCCCGGCGTGGCGTCCTCCTCCGAGCTCGTCTGGATATCGGGCGTGTCGCGCGAGCGCCCCAGACCGGGCGGGATGTCCTACCTCGAGTACATCGACTACCTGGAAGGATCGCGCGGGACCTTTTCGAGCCTGCTCGCATTTGGCCCGACCTCATTCAGCCTGGGAAGCGGCGGTGAGCCGGAGCGGCTCCGCGGCCATCTCGTGACGGGATCGTATTTCGCGACGCTCGGTGCCCTTCCGGCCGCCGGCCGTCTGCTGCAGCCCGCCGACGATCGACCCGCCGCCGAGCCGGCGGCGGTTCTCGGGCATCGGCTCTGGCGGCAACGTTTTGGCGGCGCGATGGATGTGCTGGGGCAGCCGCTCATCATCAACGGGCGCCCGTTCACCGTCGTCGGCGTGGCGGCGGACGGCTTTACCGGTCCCGAGCTCGGGCAGGCGGCTGATATCTGGCTGCCGATCGCCGCGCTCCCTGCGACGAACAGTGCGCAGGCTGGATGGCTGGACGAGCGCGGCACCTTGTGGCTGCGCGTGATCGGCCGTCTGGCGCCGGGAACCACCATGCAACAGGCAGGGGCCGCCGTCACGGGCCTCGCCGCTACGCTCGAACAGACGTATCCCGACACCAACAAGGAACGGACGGCGGTTGTCTCGCGCGCTTCGTCCGGACTCTCGCCCGGGGAGCGCGGCGAGATGCTCCCGCTCACTGCGCTCCTGCTCACGGTCACGGGCCTCGTCCTGGTCATCGCGTGCGCGAACGTCGCCAACCTGGTGCTCGCGCGCGGCGCCGGCCGTTCGCTCGAGATCAGCATCCGCGCCGCGGTCGGGGCCTCACGCGGCCGTCTCGTGCGACAGCTGTTGACCGAGAGCCTCGTGCTCGCCGGCGGCGGCGCCGCGGCCGGCCTGTTGCTCTCTTTCTGGGGATCGGATTTGCTGCTCGCGCAGCTGCGCGAGTCGGATTTTCGTGGACTGTATGCGGGTGCCGACGTGCGGGTGCTGGGCTTCACCGCGCTCCTCGCGGCGCTGAGCGTGTGTGTGTTCGGGCTGCTGCCGGCGCTGTCCGCCACGCGAGCCCCGCTGCTGCCGCGGCTGCGGCAAACGGCGTCGGCCGGGGGCGGCCGTTCCCGCCTGCAGGGGATCCTCGTCGTCGCTCAGCTCTCGCTGTCGCTGGTGCTGCTCCTCGCCGCGGGATTGAGCCTTCGCGCGCTGCAGAAGGCCGGCTCGATGGAGCTCGGTTTCAATCCGCGCCAGATGATTACCGCGTCCTACGATCTCGTCCTGCAGAACTATCCGGCCCCGCGCCGTGAGGCCTTCCGCCGCGAGCTCGTCGCGCGGCTCGAGGCGCTGCCCGGCGTGACGTCGGCGACGATCGCGAACGTGCCGCCGCTCAGCGGCATCATGTACAGCACGATCGTCACGTCCACGGACGACCGCGGGGAACCCGTCGAAGGCCGCGCGTACATGAACGCCGTGGGCCCGCGTTACTTCACCACGCTCGAGATGCCGCTCGTGGCCGGCCGCGAGATAGGCGTGCAGGACGGACGCGGCGCGCCAGGGGCGGCGGTGATCAACGAAACACTGGCGCGGCGGCTCTGGCCGGGCGTCGAAGCGCTCGGACGGACGATGCGCCTCGACGGCGCCACACTCGAAGTCGTCGGGGTCGCTCGCGACGCGAAGTACGACGAGCCGACCGAGGATTCGCGTCCTTTCCTGTTCGTCTCGCTCGCCCAGCACTCGACGCTCGACCGTGACACCGCCATCGTCCGGACGACGAACGCGCCGGCGCTGGTTGGGACGGCCGTGCAGGCGCAGATTCGCGCGCTCGACCCGGCGCTGCCGATCTTTGACGTGCGTTCCTTCGACGGTGTCCTCAAGGAGCGCGCCGACAAACAGCGCGGCGTCAGCGCGCTCTTCGCCGGGTTCGGCCTGCTCGCGCTGTTGCTCGCGGCACTCGGCCTCTATGGCGTCATGACATATGCGGTGACGAGGCGCACGCGCGAGATGGGCGTGCGCCTGGCGCTTGGCGCAACGCCGGCACAGCTCACGCGACTCATTGCCGGCGACGGTCTCCGGCTGGCGCTTACCGGCGTCGCCATCGGAGGCACGCTGGCGCTGCCTCTCGCGCGCGTCCTCGGTGCGCTCATCTTCGGTGTGCAGATTGCCGATCTCGCGGCGTTCGCCGGCACGTGCGCCCTGCTCGTCGCCGTCGCGCTCGTGGCTGCGGCGCTACCCGCGCGACGGGCCGCGCGGCTGGACCCGGTCGTCGCACTGAGGAGCGACTGACAGCATCGATTCCAGGTGCAGCTATAAGGCTCAGATCTGCGAATACACCGCCGGCCTCAGGAACACCGTCGTGATGTTCGAGACGATCTCGGCATCAGAGAAACCTGGTGTCGATGCTACTTTCTTCCAGTCGGGACTGGTGCGGAAGGCGTCCCAACTCTTCTCGCGACCGGCCATGTTCTCGTGCACGAGCATGTATATCAGGCTCGGCATGCGCGGGCCGACGAACGTTCTACCGAAGAAGACCGGCGTCAGCCCGACTTTCCTGAAGATGTCGACCTCGCCCATCTCGGTGAACATGCGTACCTTGGCGCGATGCGCGCGCTCGTTGTGGCTCTCATACGTGCGCAGCTCGAAGAGACGGGGGCCCTTCGCCGCGGTCGCCGCGGGAATCTCGATGCGGGGCACGTTCGGGAACGCGGTCAAGAGCGACAGCTCCTGGCGCGTGTAGACAGGATCGCTCGCCGGCGCGTCAAGGTACGGGCCTGCCGCCTGCATGAACGCGGCGTCGCGCTCGAGCCCAGCTTCGATCGCCAGCAGGCTGTCGAGCGAGGACGAGGGCGTGAGCACGAAGACCGTCGGCGCCGGCAAGCCGAACGTCACCTCGAACACGCCGATCGGCGTGTGCCCGAGACGATTGAGCGCCGGGATGGCCGCACCTTGCAGAAACTCCGCGAGCCGCCGGGGCTGCGTGCCGTTTTTCAAGAAGTACCTGACGCCACACGTAGAACTCGGGGACCACTTTGGCTCCAGTCGCTTGAGCCGCGTCGGCCCGGTCACCAGAGGCCGCCATGAGCGTTGCCCCGAGCGTCGATGTCAAAAAGTCGCGTCTTTGCACTGACCGGAGTGTACCTCATGGTTCAATAGGTTCAGGAGGTTCAGGGTTCCTGAACCCCTGAACCCTCTTGAACCTCCTGAACCTATTCGTACCGCAAGGCCCGCATCGGATCCAGGCGCGAGGCGCGGTGGGCGGGGATGAGGCCAGCACCGAGCGCGACGAGCGCCAGAGCGATCGCGGACCCTGCCAGAACGACCGGGTCCCATCCCTTGAGTTGATACAGAAGGCTCTCAGCACCGCGGCCAGCCGCGACCGCGACGGCGAGCCCGATCGTGCCGCCGATGACTGTCATCACCGCGACCTGACGAAGCACCATCAACCGGACGCGCGACGGCGCGGCGCCGAGCGCCATGCGCAGACCGATCTCCCGCGTGCGCTGCGTCACGGTATACGCCAGCACGCCGTAGAGCCCGACGGCCGCCAGCAGCGTCGCGAGCACCGCGAACGCCGCGGACAGCGTCGTCATGAGGCGATCCAGGAAGACGTTGTTCCGCACCTGCTGCTCGAGCGTCCGCAGGTTCTCGACCGGCAGGTTGGGGTCGAGCCTGGCCACGACCTTCGGGATGTTGACGAGAAAGGAGGAGGGGTCGATGCTCGTGCGGACGTAGAACGTCATCGAGCCGACGGCGTCGTCCTGGCGGTACGGCCGGAAGAAGAGCGGCGGAACTTCGCGCTTGACCTCGCTGTACTTGGCGTTCTGCACCAGGCCGATGATCTCGGTGTCCATGGCCTCGCCCTTGCGGCCGCCGCCCATGCGTTTGCCGACGGCATCGCGCCCGAGGTTGAACTTCTTCGCGAACGCCTCGTTGACGACCGTGACCTTCGGCGAGCCCAGGACGTCGGCGCGCGTGAACTCGCGGCCCGCGATGAGCGGCACGCCCATCGTGCGGAAGTAGCCGGGGCCGACTTCGTTGTAGCGGGACTCGCTGTCGATGTCCGGTCCTGATTGGAACCCCTGGACCTGCACGTCGCTGCCCCAGTTGTTGCCTGCCAGCAGCGGTACGAGCGCGGTCGTGACGCCGGTGACCCCAGCCAGTGCGGCAAGCTCGTCTTCGAGACGCTCGAACAACTGGCGCGACCGCTCGGACTTGTACGCGTTCAGCTCCGGCGAAATCGCGAACGTGACGACGTTCTCGACTTTGATGCCGAGGTCGACGCGGCTGACGTTCAGCAGGCTCTTGGTGAAGAGGCCGGCGCAGGCCAGAAGCGTCATCGACAGCGCGATCTGCGCGGTGGCGAGCGTCGTGCGGAACCGCTGAGCGGATCGCGCCCCTGACGGTTGGCCCGCCTGGCCCTTGAGCGTCGAGACCAGGTCCGGCCGTGTGCTGTGCAGCGCCGGGAAGAGACCAAAGAGGAGCCCCGTGCCGATGGTCAGCCCTCCCGCAAACAGCAGCACGTTCGTGTCGAGCGTCGAGGACAGCGTCGTCGTCGCGTCGTCGGGAAGAACCGACGTGATGAAATCGATCGTCCAGCGGGCGACGAGCATGCCGGCCGCACCACCGAGCACTGCCAGCAGACACGACTCGACGAGCAACTGCGAGACGAGCTGCAGCCGGCTCGCGCCAAGCGACAGGCGGATGGCCATCTCGTTGGCACGTCCCGCCGCGCGTGCGAGGAGCAGGTTGGCGATGTTGGCGCAGGCGATGAGGAGGACGAGCGCGGTCACGCCGAGCAGGAGCAGCAGCGGCGTTCGGGCCTCGCCGTGGACCGAGCTCTGCCCCCGCCACCCGTCCTCGATCCCGACGCCCTTCGCCTTGAACTTCGCCATCGTCTGGTCGCTCATGCCCTGCTGGAGCGGCGCTTCGACGTCGCTGACGATCTGCCGGTAGGGCACGTTGATCGCGGTCTTGGCCTGATCGAGCGACACGCCGGGCTTCAAGCGCGCGAAGGTGTAGACCCAGTAGTTCCTGCGGTTGTCGAAGCTGGTGAACCACGGCTGCAGGATGCCGCGCAGCGTGATCGGGACAAACACCTGCGGCGTCGCGCCGAGCGTCGTTCCCGTGAAGTCGCGCGCCGTCACGCCGACAATCGTCAGCGACTGTCCGTTGACGATGAGCGTGTCGTTCAGCACGTTCGGATCGGCGCCGAACCGGGACTGCCACCACGCGTGGCTCAGGACTGCGACCGGCGCGTCGCCGATGGAGCGGTCGTCGCTCGGGCCGAGGAGCCGGCCGAGCGCGGGTCGCGCGCCGAGCACCGGAAAGTAGCTGCCCGAGACGAACACGCCCTCGCCGCTCAGGGTCTGACCGCGGTAGGCGAGGTTGGCGCCGAAGAGCCGGTGCGCAGCAATACCCGTGAACGACGTCTGCACCCGCTCGAGGTCCCTGAACATCGGATAGCTGAACACGACGTCGCAGTCGCCGGCCTGATTGCATTGCTGCGAGCCGGGCTTGGGACCAGGCGCCGACAGGTTCACGAGCCTTGAAGGCT
The DNA here is from genome assembly GCA_963771395.1 of uncultured Acidobacteriota bacterium. Taxonomy (GTDB): domain Bacteria; phylum Acidobacteriota; class Vicinamibacteria; order Vicinamibacterales; family 2-12-FULL-66-21; genus DATBJJ01. The sequence goes on from CAVYTY010000015.1 coordinate 200,462, forward strand.
CCTGCACGGGCAGCGATCGGAGGATGAGCTGGTGGAACAGCGAGAAAATCCCGGTATTTGCCCCGATCCCGAGCGCAAGCGAGACGACGGCGACAATCGTGACGAACGGGCTCCTGAAAAGGGTCCGCAGCGCTAGCTTGAGGTTCAGCATGGGGGAGTAGACGAGATTGGAGCGGCAGGAGTTTGCACTGGCTCGCGGCTCGCGGCTCGCGGTTGGCTGCTCGCTGCTCGCAGTTGCTGGTTTGGAGGCTCGGGAAGAGTTTGATGCCTTACGAACGTCAAAATCAGCAACCGCCAGCCGCCAGCCGCGAGCAGCGAGCCGCCGATTCACGCCCTGAGCATCCGATTGACATCCTCGAGCGACGGGACGGCGTTCATCGCGCCGCGGCGCGTGCAGCTCACGGCGGCGGCGGCGTTCGCGAACCGGAGCAGCGCCGGGGGAGGATCCTCGTGCAGGAGACAGTAGATGAACGCGCCGCGAAAGACGTCGCCCGCCCCCGTCGTGTCGACGGCGTCCACCGGGAACGCGGGGGCGTAGTGCACACGCCCGCCATCCACAATCATCGAGCCGCTGCGACCCAGGGTGACGCACATCAGCGTGCCGTGTCGTTCGTGCAGGATCCGGAGCGCGCGGCCGATCTCGGGCTCACCGGTCAATGCCGCCGGCACGTGCTCGGCCAGAATCGGAATGCTGACCGCCGCGACGAGCTCCTCGGTCCGATCGGTGACGCGATCGATATCGCTCGTGACGATGGCGCCGGCGGCGCGTGCCAGCGTCGCCACCTCAATCGCGGCCTTCTGGTCGACATCGTCGACGTGCACGATCCGCGCGGACGGCAGGAGGTCCGGCCGCAATTCGTCGGCGCCGAGCGCGATGCTGTCGTCGCGGCTCCAGAGCACCATGCGTTCCCCGGTTCGCTCGTCGACCAGAATCACGGCGAACTGGTTCGGCCCGTGATGGACGACGGCATCGGCGACGTCCACGCCGCGGGCGACGAGCGCCTCCTGCACGCGCGTCCCGTTGTCGTCGGAGCCGATCACGCCGGCGAACTTCGAACGCAGGCCAAGGGTGGCGCAGGCGGCAAGCGCCGTGGCCATCTGGCCGCCGCACGACACCGTGTGGCTCGAGATGCGGATCTTCGAGTGCGGTCCCTCGGCTTCAGGGCGTGTCGGCAGGCGATAGACGTAGTCGACGGATGTGGCACCGATCCCGATCACGTCCCATTGGCGAGTCATTCGGGGAAGAGTATAGACAGGTTTCAAGGGGTTCAAAGAGGTTCAAGAGGTTCAGGGGGGTTCAAGGGGTTCAAAGAGGTTCAGGTTCAGGTGGTTCATCAGGTTCAAGGGGTACAGGAGACCAGGAGACCAGGAGGGGTTCTGTGGTTTGGGTCCTTTTCTCCTGATCTCCTGTTGAAGCACTGCTTCATGTGGCGGGTGTTCTATTCAGCCCGCTGTCCCCTGGTCCTACGCTCCACACGAGCGAGCACGAATCCCGCCCCGAGAACCGCAAGTCCAGAAACGATCACCGCTAGCGCCCACAATGGCTGATCGAACCAATCCCGGTGATGAGCGATCAAGAAGAGTGCGCCACCGGTGTTGAGGACGCCCGCGTAGTAGAACGCCCGGCGCTGGCGCGTCTGGCTGATCAGGGCGATCGCCAGCGCGAGGGCCAGGTAGATCCAGTCGTATCGCAGTGAGTACTCGGCCGTTCGGACCAGGTATCCGAGCGGCTGCAGGATCGCGAACGGCGACAGGGTGAAGAGCAGCCGGGCCGCCGTTGCCTGCAGCTCGGTCCCGTGGCGGTCGAGCGTCGAGGCGAGCGCGTAGAAGCCGACCCCGTTGAGCGTCATGGCTGCGAGCGTGTCGAGGAGCAGGCGGTCGCTCACCCCTGGCGATTGCATCGACTGGAGTGAGAACCCCAAGTAGTGAAAGGTCCGACCGTTCAACGCCAGCAGTTCCAGCACGGCGATGAGCAGCAGCGCGCTCGCCACATACGCCGGCCTCGCGAACCACGGCCAGTGTCCGCGTTCCGCGACCGTGCCGAGTCCGGCATAGGCGACGACCAGCGGGAGCGTGTTGAGCGCCAGCAGGTCCCATCGGCCGTCGTCGAGCCACGATCGCAAGCCGAGATCGGAGAGCACGGACAGCGCAAAGAAGAAGACGAGGACGGCGCAGACCGTGCTGAGCGCCGCCGTGCGCGTACGGAGCGCCAGCGCGCCGCACCAGAGGCAGGCGATGCAGCGTCGTGACCTGCAGCTGGCGGTTGGAGATCGATCCGTCCGGAAACAATTGGCCCGGCGTGTCCGGCGGGACCACCAGCAGCCCCGTTTCGTCGAACAGGATGATGAGCAGCAGCGGCAGCAGGCCGACGGCGGCGAGAAAGAACGCGACGGCGACGGCCTTGTGATCCCGCCGGTAGAGGTGATGCGCGGCGAGCGTTCAGGCCGGCGAACGGCAGCCCGAGGACGAGCGAGCGGGCGCGCGATGCCGTCCACCGCGCTGTACCACCGGTGGGCGGCGAAGTAGAAGAGGCTGCCGCACACCAGCAGAAACGCGCCGAGGTAGAGCGCGATCTGCGAATACGAGAGCGCACGGCTCTCGACGATCCAGTCGTCTTCGCGCGCGTCGAGGGCGCGATATGCCGAGCGGAGGCGCTCGGCTTCGTGCGGATAGATGAGCCGCAGCCGCAGCCACTCGCCGACCTGCTGGAGGTGCGGCGCGACGCGGATGCCGAGCGTGGAGGCGTAGACCGACGGCCGGGCGAGGACCGACCGTCCGTCGAGATAGCGCTGCAGGTCGGCGCCAGGTCGAGGGCTGACTGATACCGCAACGCCGGATCGCGCTCCATGGCCTTGAGCGCGATGGCCTGCAACGGTTCAGGCACCCGCGGATCGATCTCGACCGGAAGCCTGGGCTGACCTGCCCTGATGGCGGCAACAATCCTTCGTCGGTCGTCGCGGCGTACGGCGGGCGGCCGCACAGCAGTTCGTACAGGACCACGCCGAGCGCGTAGACGTCCGTGCGCGCGATCGATCGGCTGCGACGGATCGAGCTGTTCTGGCTGCGACGTAGTTCAGCGTGCCTTTCAGATGGCCGCGGAGTGGATCGCCGCGAGCTCAGGCCGAAGTCGAGGATTCTCGGCGAGAGCTGCGGCGTCGACCATGATGTTCGACGGCTTCAGGTCGCGGTGCTGGATGCCGAGCGCGTGCGCGTGCTGGACGGCGCCGCAGATGTCGATGAGCACGCGGGCGCGCTGCGCGAACTCGAGCGACGGCCCGATGCGTCCGAGCTCGAACCCGTCGACGTGCTCCATGATGATGACCGGGGGGTCGGCGTCGGGCCGGAACTCGAAGAGTGCGGACGATGCGGCGATCGGAGAAGAGCGCCATCGAGCGGGCTTCGCGCAGGAACTCGCCGATGCTTGCCGGCGCCCCCGCGCCGCGGCGGACGATCTTGCCCGCGACGATCCGATCGAGGCTTCAGATCCCGCAGCTTGAAGACCTCGCCCATGCCGCCCGCGCCGAGCCGTTCGATGGTCTGAAACCCTTCGAACTGCGGCAGCGCGTCTGCCGTCGCCGCGGCCTGAAAATCGTCCGGCGCGGCCGGCCCGCCGTCGAGCGCCACGGTAAGCGACCGGTAGCGCTCGATGAGCGCGTGCAGTGGCGCGATGAGATCGACGCGCGGACCGCAGAGATCCGCCGCCGCGAGGATGCGGCCGTGCAGCACGTGCTCTTCAACGTAGCGAGCGAAGAGCGGTTCGAGCTCTGACGCCATGTCGCTCATGTGCCGCGCGGTCCTGCGAGCTTCAGTGTGAGGGCGGTCATGCGCGCGTGCCAGCAGCATCCGGCAGGCGTCCTCGGATTTGCCGAGACGGTGCGCGATCTCCTTGAACGACAGATCCTCGAACTTGCGGAGCAGGATGATCTGGCGATGCGCGTCGGTGAGCGAGTCGAGCGCCGTCTCGAGCTCGCCGGCCTGCTCGTCGAGAATGACCTGCGACAACACGGATCGCACGCGCGCCGTCAGAGCTCGGGTTGGTCGTCGATCGGCGTCTCGCGTCCCGCGTCGCGCCGCTGGCGGTTGTGGTAGTCGGCGCGATCGACGATCTCATGGTCCGCGATGCGGGCCAGCCACGCCATCAGCGATTGGCCGTCGGAGCCGCGAAACTCATCGAGATGCTGGAAGGACTTGAGAAGCGTGGCCTGAAGGATGTCGCGCGACTCGAGCCGCTCGCGCAGGCGTGCGACCGAGCTTCAGCCGGATGTAGGACAACAGCCTCGGCGTGCACCGCTCGGTACAGCCGATCGAGCGCCTGATTCGAGGCCGGATTTGTCGTCCGGCGCGCCAAGGCCGCCCGAACCACATCGGTCGTGTCCCCACCGTCCATCGGCGGACACGTTACCACGCGGGGAGGCGGGAGGACCCGCGTTCGGTTCGAATCCCCGATGCCGTCTTCTAGACAAGGGGGCAGGAAGCCCAGACAAACAAGGGGGAATCATGAAGCGGTACTTGGGGTTGCTGGCCGTTGTCGCTGTCACGCTCGGATCGGCGGGTTGTCTGGTCAAGGAAACGACGCACCGCGTATATCTCTCGCCATCGGGCTCGGTTGCCTGGATGGTGCTGGAGCAGGGCGTGCGTTCGAATGAAGACGACGCCAGGACACGAGCGCTCGAGGAGCGGGAGTGGCTCGACGCCATTGCCGCCGACGCGCATCAGGTCGCCGAGGGCCTGCGACGGCTTGGCCCCGATCGGGTCTCGACGCGCCTCCTCCGATCGGAGCGTCCCTACATGGTCCTGACCGACGCGCGATTCGAGCGCGTGGACAGGTTGATTGGACGGTTCTTCGAAGAGTTGGGCCTTCGCGGCGAGGCCACGCTCGCCGCGGACGGCCGGGACACGGTGCTCTCGATATCGCTCGATTCTCCAGCCTCGACGACGCGGATCCGGACATCGAGACACCCGTCACGGCATTGCTGGAGGATCTCGATCGGTATCGCTTCGCGCTGAACGATGGCCGGTTCGTCGCCGCCACCGGCTTCGACATCGTCGACAACGGCACCGCCGCGACCCTGCACGAGATTCCGGCCGATACGGTCAAGGGCGGTGGCGTGCTGAAGCTGCGGCTCGTCTGGGCGAGTGTTCGGTAGTGCGGCTTGCGTTTCGTCGTTGCGGGACATACGATGGCGTTCTTCCAGCCGGATGATTGCCAAGGAGTTCGCCCACTACCGCGTGCATGCTCGCATCGGTCAAGGCGGGATGGGCGAAGTCTATGCCGCCCAGGATCTCGCGCTCGATCGGAAAGTCGCCCTGAAGTTCCTCCTGCCGGCGCTCGCGGGCGAGCCGCGTGATTCCGCGGGGCCCGAGGTCGAGGGGCGCTCGCGGCTGCTGCGTGAGGCGCGCGCTGCGGCGCAGCTCGATCACCCGTTCATCTGCAAGGTGTACGAAGTCGGCGAGCACGAAGGCAGGGCCTTCCTCGCAATGGAGTACGTCGAGGGTGTCACGCTGAGCGCGCACCTGGCGAGCGGCCGGCTGACCATCGATGAAGCGGTGCGGATCGGAACCGAGATCGCCGAAGCACTCCATTTCGCCCACGCCGGGGGCGTTGTGCACCGCGACGTCAAGCCCGCCAACGTCATGCTGGCCGCCAACGGACACGTCAAGGTGATGGACTTTGGCGTCGCCAAGCGCGTGTCTGCGCCATTCTCCCCCGATGCCGCGACCGCGGGCGCGCCTACTGCGACCTTGCCGGGCGAGCCCACGGGCACGCTCGCCTATATGTCACCGGAGCAGCTTCGTGGCATGCCGATCGACGCCCGTTCCGACGTCTTCGCGTTCGGCGTGCTGCTCCACGAACTGCTGACGGGTGCGCATCCGTTCAAACGCGTGTCCTCGCTCGAGACCGCCCACGCGATTCTGAACGAGGCGGCACCGCCGCTCGAGCAGAGCGTGCCCGGCGCCCCGCCGCTCCTCGCCCACGTCGTCAGCCGTTGCCTCGAGAAGGACCGCACGCGCCGGTATCAATCGCTCGGCGATGTCCGCCTCGAGCTGGATGCCGTGCAGAAGCCGCCGGCCACAGGCGTTGGTGACACCCGATCCCGATCGAAACGCTGGCTTTCCGCGGCTGCGGCACTCACCGTCGTGCTTGCCGGCGTCGCCATCTACTGGATGCGGCCCTGGTCGTTCCTCGCGCCGGAGCCAGCGCTCGCATTCAAGGAGCGAGACTGGATCATCGTCTCCGACTTCAACAACCTGACGAACGATCCGGTCTTCGACAAGTCTCTCCGGCTGGCACTCGAGGTTGCCATCGCGCAGTCCCAGTATGTGAATGTGTACCCGCCCGACCGCGTGGCCGCCACGCTGCAGCGGATGCAACGGAAGCCCGAACGGTTCGACGAGACGTTGGCCTCGGAAGTCGCGGTCCGCGACGGCATCCGGGGCGTCCTGGCCTGCGACATCGCCCAGGTCGGAAATGTCTATGCGATTACGGCTCGGTTGATCGACCCGAAGACGCGTGCGGCCTGGTACTCACCGACAGGTCCAGGCCAGGAACAAGGACGCCGTGCTCGGCGCGCTTGGCGAGCTCGCGACGCGGGTGCGCAGCAGCCTGGGGGAATCACTCGCCGGTCTCCCGGGGCAGGTCAAGCCGCTGCCAATCGTGACCACGTCCTCCCTCGCGGCGCTGAAGCTGTACGCCGAGGGCCTCAACATCGGCGCGGAAGACTATCGCGCCAGCAATGCGCTGTTGCGTGAGGCGATTGCCCTCGACGCGGACTTTGCCCTGGCGTACGCGGAGCTGGGCCGTCGGTATTACTTGGAGAGCGGGCGTACGGCTCGCGAAGAGGCGGAGCAGTTGTTCGCAAAGGCACTCCGGCTGACCGACCGACTCAGCCTGCGCGAGCGTTTGTGGATTCAGGCCGTCGCCGAGGATTCGCGGGGTAACCGGGAGCAGGCAGCGGTTGCGTACAAGACCTACCTTGCGCAATACCCGGATGACTCCCGCGCCTGGTTCCGATTGGCCTGGACCCAGATGGCAACGTTGGGGCAGCGCGAGGAAGCGGCAAAGGGATTCCAGCACGTGCTCCGGCTTCAGCCTGACGATCCGTCAGCGCTCGTGAACCTGGCGAGCGTCTATTCCGGGATGAGGAAATTCAATGCGGCGATCACGGACTATCAAAAGGCATTTGCGCTGGCACCGACGCTGATGTTCGGTCCGTTCGTGAACCACGAATACGGATTCACCCTGGTTCAAGCCGGCCAACTCGCGGAGGCCGAAGCCGTGTTCAGTCGAATGAAGAACGAGGGCGCGCCCGACAACAAGGCGAGAGGCTACCGATCGCTCGCGCTGCTCCAGATGTATCGAGGGCGGTATGGCTCGGCCGGCGAGGAGCTCCGCAGCGCCATCGTGCTCAATCGGACCAACAAAGAGCCGGTCAGCGAGTTCCGCGATCGGATGTACCTGTTGACGACGCTGGATGCGCGGGGCGAACGCCGCGAGGCTGACGCTGAATGGTTGGAAGCGGATCGGCTCATTACCCGACTTTCGCTGGCCCCGAATTGGCTCTGGCGGCCAGTCCAACGGCTGGCGCGGCGGGGCCAACTCCGGGATGCGCAGCGGCTCGTGGCGCTCATGCAGAAAACCGCGGGGAGTGCGACCGCTGACAGCTCCGTGGCTCGCAACGTGGGGCTCGATCGAGCCTACATTGATCTTGCGCAGGCCGGGATCGAGCTGGCCACCGGGCAACCCACGCGCGCCCTCGACCTGCTCGAGCCCACTCGGGAGGTTCTGAAGGTGGAAATGCTCGAACCCCTCGCTGTCGCGTACGCGGCGGCGGGCCGGCTGCCCGCGGCAATCAGCCTTTACGAAGAGTTCGTGCTCCGCAACCCTCCGCATCTCGGCAGCGAACTGCAACAGACGTGGCTCGAATCCCACGTTGTGCTAGGAGCGTTGTACGAACGGCTGGGGCGCTCCGACAACGCGCGTCGTCTCTATTCGGCGCTCGTGGAGCTATGGAAGGACGGCGACAGCGACCTCGTTCTGCTCGAGACCGCCCGCGGGCGCCTGAAGAAGTTGTCCCCCGAAGCCGGCGTTTCGCGGTAGCTCTCTACCGCAGACACGGACGACGCGGCCGCCCGTGCACCCGCGCCCGTGACTGTCTTACGCCGCCGTCGCGACCTTCTTCCCCAATACATCGGCGAACACCGCCACTGCCTTCTTCATCTCGTCCATCGTGCCGAACGAGAGCCGGCAGTGGGTCTTCTCGAACGGCGGGAAGTCGCGGGCGACGAGCACGCCCTTCGCGCGGCAGGCCTCGCGGAACTCCTTCGCCGGCCGGCCGATGTTCACGAACATGAAGTTCGCCTGTGAGTCGGTGGGCTTCATCCCGCGATCGGCGAACCACTTCATCGTGAAGTCGCGCGCGGCGGTGTTCCGCGCCCGCTCCGCAGTGATGAACGCGGCGTCCTGCTCGATTGCGGCGATTCCGGCGTGCAGCGCCAGCACGTTGAGCGAGCCCGTGCCCGAGCCGCCGTCCCATTCCCGCATCTTCTTGATCGTGTCCACGTGCCCCACGGCGTAACCCATGCGCAGGCCGGCCATGCCGTAGGCCTTTGAAAACGTCCGTGCCACGACGACGCGCGGGTTGTCGACGGCGATTCCGATATGGGTGTCGTGATCGGGATCGGTGACGTAGTCGAAATACGCCTCGTCGACGAGGATCGTCGTGTCGGGTGACTCGCGGTTGATCTTTGCGAGGAAGTCGCGTGTCGCCTTCGCGCCGACGTAGGTGGCCGTCGGGTTGTTCGGATTGCAGTAGAAGACGAGGCCCGCGCCCTTGGCGGCGTCGGCGATCTTGCCGAGATCCATCTTGAAATCACCGTCGAGCGAGACGGCGCGCACGGGGTGGCCCATCATATCCGCGTATCCGGCGCACTCCTCATACGTCGGGATCGTGCCCACGAGTGCCTTGTCTTTCGCGGTGAAGAGGTGGGTCGCTGTCCGCAGGATCTGCGTCGACCCGCAGCCGAGGACGATGTTCTCCGTCTTCACGCCGAGCTTCTTTGCCGTCGCGTCGATGAGGTCGCCGCCGCTCGACGAATAGCGGCCCGGCGTGCGGCCGCCCTCGCCGAACGCGGCGCGCACGGCTTTCATCACGGACTTGCCCGGCCCCAGCGGATTCTCGTTGCTGCTCAGGCAGATCATGCCCGGCGCGACCGCTTCGAGAGTGACCGTCGGGTCGAAGGCGGACCAGATGCTGTCCTCACGGCCGCGTGCGCCAATCCATGCCCCGGTCAGTGCGGTCGCCGATCCGATGCCGACCGCCTGGACGAACCCCCGTCGCGAGAGCGCCATACTCTGCCTCCTACAAATCCCGTGTTGCCGGTGTCATCCGTGGCGCTACTTCCTGCCGGCGGTCGTCGTCACCGGCCGGAGCACGTTGCGGAACACCGTCGTGGCTTTCTTCATCTCTTCCATCGTGCCGAGCGAGATGCGCGCGTGCGTCTTCTCGAGGGGCGGGAACGGCCGGCCCACCATGATCCCCTGTTTGGCGCAGGCGTCGCGGAACTCTTCCGCCGGCCGGCCGGTCTCGACAAAGAGGAAGTTGCCCTGCGAGTCGCTGGACTTGCAGCCCAGGTCGTCGAGCGCCTTGACCGTGAACGCGCGGACCTCGGTGTTACGGGCGCGCTCTTCTTCGATGTGCTTCGTATCGGCGAACGCGGCGATCGCAGCCGCAACGCCGAAGACGCTGATGTTGTAGGGCATCTTCAGCTGCGCCATCGGCTTCATCGTGGCTGCCTGGCCGATGCCGTAGCCGATGCGCAAGCCGGCCATGCCGTACGCCTTCGAAAACGTTCGAGCGACAAAGACGTTGGGCGTCTGCATCGCCAGTGGAATCGCGCTCTGGTACGAGGGATCGGTCACGTAGTCGTGATACGCCTCGTCGATGAGAATCACCGTTTCCGGGGATGCGGCGCGGACGCGCTGCACGAAATCGCTGACGGCCTTGAGGCCGTGCACCGTCGCCGTCGGGTTGTTCGGGTTGTTCAGGAAGACGAGGCCTGCGCCCTTCGCTGCGGCCGCCATGCCGTCGAGGTCGAGCCTCATCGCCGCGTCGACCTTGATCTCCGCGACCGGGTGCCCGAGCTTCTTCGCGAACTGCGGGCAGTTCTCGAACGACGGCGCCGCGGTCACCAGCCCTCGGGTCGGCGACGTGAACGCGCGGACGGCGCTCTTGAGGATTTCCTGGGACCCGGCGCCAAGGACGACGTTCTCGGGCTTGGCGCCGAATTTCGTGGCGATGGCGGTGACGAGCGCGCCGTCGCCCGGAGTGCTGTTGAACGGATACCGTCCAGCCTCGGGGAATTTGCGCGTGATCGCGTCGAGCGCCGCCTTGCCCGGGCCGAGCGGGTTCTCGTTGCTGCTGATGCGGATCGCCTTGACGCCCGGAGGCAGCTCCGGTCGCCGGGGTGCCGTGGTTCCCTGCGCGGCCTGAGCCTGGTACTCCTCGCGGCCGCGCGCGGCAATCCAGAGCCCGGCGTCATGACCCGCGTCCGAACGCCCTCCGGCCAGGACCTCAAGAAAACTGCGGCGCGATTGGCGCATGCGATCCTCCCCAAGCTGCAAGAGCAATGGTAACGCGTCGAATTCTACGCCCCGGCCCGGGGGGCGTCAAACCGGCACGCTCGGCTCCAGCAGGTGTTCTGACTGTTCAAGAGGCGGTTTCAGGCACATTTTCCAGCAAAACACCGTTGAGGTTGAGGGCCGCTGCAAGGGGTTCATTCATCGCCGCTTGGTTTGGCAAAGACTCTGGTCAGCACGATCACGAGCCCAGGCAGAAGCGTCGTCGTCAGTACGTCGCCTCGCTCGCTCGTGAGCTCGATGGCACGCTCGAACTGATCGCCCGCTCGACGGTACACCCGAATGCCGTCGAGCTCAGGATCCACCACCCAATACTCCGAGACGCCATCGCGCTCGTAGAGGCGTCGCTTCAAGGTCTCGTCTCGCTTCCGGGTATCTCTTCGACGCGATCTCAATCACCAATTCCGGCGCGCCGCGCGCGTTCTCCGGGGTCAGCACCTTCGCCGCCCGCTCGTGCGAGACATAGAACACATCCGGCTCGACGACGTCGTGTTGCGACAGCACGATGTCGAGCGGCGCACAGAAGACTCTGCCGACGGGATGCGCCTCGAGGTACGACCGTATTGCCCAAACCAGTTCGACCAGGATCTGCTGATGCTTCGTGTTCGGCGACGGCGTCACATGGTGCTCCCCGTCGATCAACTCGTGCCTCCTCCCATCGTCTGGGAAGAGCAGGAAGTCGTCGTAGGTGAGCTTCACGCCGTGCCCCGTCGGGCCGGAACTGGCGGGCCTCACGTCATCACCTTGATGGCCGCCGGGCATGCGCTCATTGTAGCGTGGCGTAGCCAGGGGCGTGCCATGCGTCGGAGCTCGAGACTGCTCTGGTTTTCCGCCTGGTCTGTTCCGAGCGCTGCAGAAACTGCAAGCTGGCCTGCGTTTCGGACCGGCAGGATCCGATCAGTCAATTCCGCCCGCACCTCTTCAGAACGCGGGACGTGATCTCGTCAGACGAGGGCGGGTTCTCGCCGAGGCCGAGCGTGTGCAGCGCCTCGTGAATGAGCGCCGCCACGACGTGCCGCGAGTTCTGCTGCCAGGTCCAGACCAGGCGGCTGCCGCACACGCGGACGACGCGGCTGCCGGGTTCGGTCACCGCGAGGGCCCCCTTGGCGCATGACTTGGTCTCTCGTCCGTCAACGAAGACTATCCTGGCGAGATAGTTCTGAAGGCTGCCTGCATCCTTGGGAATGTTCTCGACCAGCGCGTGACCTCGCTGGTCGGTGAATTCAGTGAGGAGCGCCTGACAGCCTGCCTCGCTCAGTTGTTTCCATGCCTCGACCAAGGCTGGCTCGAGTGCCCGGGTTGTGGCCCGGTCCGAAATGAGAATGCGGCTGGAGATCCTCTCACCATCGAGGAGCCTGCCCGTACCAGGCTTTGACGGTTCAACAGTTGTTGCGGGTGACGAGGGTTGCCTTCCGTCCCCCTTCTGGGTTGCGCTCGACTGGCCTGCCGCGACCGGTGTGCCAGCAGCCAGGACGATGAGTTCACAGGCCACGATATGCGCCAGCCCGGACGTGCGCCCTCCCATCGTCCACCTCCCGGAGGCACCTGGTCCCGGATTGCCGGGGCATTCGAGCCTCCTGGAGGTGACGCGAGAGGCGTGGGCAGACTTGCTCACGGAACGTGGAGGAAGGGGAATCTGCGCTTGACCCACGGCTTCCGGCACGGCAGGATGGGGCCGGTCAGGAAATGAAGGTGGTTGCCACTGACGTGACGAAGCTCCTGCGTGAATGGAGCGAAGGCGACTCCGCCGCGCGCGACGAGCTCATGCCGCTCGTGTACCACGAGCTCCACCGCCGCGCGTCCGCCTATCTACGACGCGAGCGCCGGGACCACACCCTTCAGCCGACGGCCCTCATCCACGAGGCCTATCTCAGGCTGATCAAGCAGGATCGGGCGGCGTGGCAGAACCGCGCGCAGTTCTTCGGAGTGGCGTCCGAGATCATGCGGCGCATCCTTGTGGACCACGCCCGCGGTGGGCGCATGGCCAAGCGTTCCGGACGCTGGGTGAGAGTCACGCTCGACGAGCGGGTAGCCGAAGGCCGGCCTCCCGACATCGACGTGCTGGCGCTCGACGAGGCGCTGGGGCGACTCTCGGAGTTCGATCCGCGCAAGAGCCGAATCGCCGAGTTGAGGTTCTTCGGTGGACTGTCGCTCGAAGAAACCGGTCACGTGCTCGGCATCTCTGTTGCGACCGTGGAGCGCGACTGGCAGGCCGCCCGCGCCTGGTTGTTCGCTGCGTTGAAAGCGCAGCGCGCTCTGTGACGCCCGATCGCTGGCGGCAGGTCACCGAGATTTTTCACGGCGCGCTCGCGCGTGACGCGGGCGCTCGCGAGGCGTTCTTGCGCAACGCCTGCCAGGGCGATTCGTCCCTGCGTGGCGAAGTCGATGCGCTCGTCGCGGCGCATGGTGAGGCCGGATCGTTCGGCAGCGACCCTCTCTTTCCCGACGGCCCCCCCCGCCTCTCGCCTGGCACCCGGCTGGGCACGTATCAGATTGAGGGACTGCTCGGCGCCGGTGGCATGGGCGAGGTCTATCGCGCACGCGATATCGAGCTGGGTCGGCCGGTGGCGATCAAGATCCTGCCTGGCGCTTGGCTGGCCGACCCCGATCGGCGAGCGCGCCTCGACAAGGAAGCGAGGCTGCTGGCCGCCCTCAACCATCCGCATGTTGCCGCAATCCACGGAGTGGTGGAGGCCGATGGCGTGCGCGGGCTGGTTCTCGAACTGGTCGAGGGTGCGACGCTGGCGGAACGGTTGATTGAGGGACCGCTGCCGCTAAGCGAAGCGCTCAACGTTGCGACGCAGATCGCCGACGCGTTGGACGCCACCCACGAAAAGGGCATCGTCCATCGGGACTTGAAGCCGGCCAACATCAAGGTCACGCCCGACGGGGTCGTCAAGGTGCTCGACTTCGGCGTGGCCACGTTCCGGCAGGCGGAGAACGGGACTCCCGGAGCCCACGCGTTGCCAACCGCTACGGCGGGTCGAACCGGCGATGACGTGATTGTGGGTACCGCGGCCTACATGAGCCCGGAGCAGGCCCGGGGGAAGCCCGTCGACAAGCGCGCGGATCTCTGGGCGTTCGGCTGCGTGCTCTACGAAATGCTCAGCGGTCGCCGCGCCTTCGACGGCGAGACGGTCACCGACGTCCTCGCGGCCATCATCGACAGGGAGCCGGACTGGAAGGCACTGCCGTCGGCCGTGCCCCCTTCCGTGCGTCATCTGTTGGCCCGCTGTCTCGAGAAGGATCCAAAGCGGCGACTGCGCGATATCGGCGACGCGAGTGTCGAGCTCGAGGAATCGCGGAAGCCACAAGCGCCAATCGGAATGGCCACTGCCAGAGAATCACGAGTTCGCCGGCTCTGGCCCTGGCCAGCCGTTGGAGCGGCAGTGTTAGTCGTGGTGGTTTTGTTTCTGACGCTGCCCTACATCGGCTCCCGCTTTGGCAACACTGCACAGAACGCGGCAGGTGACCGCGCCAAGTCGGCGGCTGAGCCCACGGCCGTGCCGCTCACCAGCTACCCCGGCACCGAAGACATGCCGTCGCTATCTCCCGATGGCACCCAGGTCGCGTTTCGGTGGAACGGTGACGCCGAAGACAACTTCGACATCTACGTGAAGCTCGTCGGTCCGGGTAATCCGATTCCCTTGACGAAAGACCCCGCCCCTGACCTGCTTCCCAGGTATTCGCCTGACGGAAATTGGATCGCCTTCCTTCGAGAACAAGCCGAGCCCAGTGGAGTGCCGCCTACTGCTACTGCCCTCGTTATGACAGGACTGCAGCATGGACTCGACGTGTATGTGATTCCGGCTCTGGGTGGGACTGCTGAGAAGAAGGTCGGCGACGCCGCGGTGCCATCCCTGGCCTGGTCTGCGGATTCACGGTCTCTGGTGATCTCGAGGTCGCCCGCCGCCAATCAACCACCCGGCTTGGCCATGCTCTCGATCGAGACGGGCCAAGTGACTCAGCTCACATCACCCGGCGCTCCAGAGTTCGATCAACTCGCGGCGATCGCGCCAAGCGGCGACTTCGTCGCGTTCCGACGGTATTTGGGCCCCCCCTCTCTCTGGAGCCTGATGCTCTTGTCCTTACGTCCTTCGCAGCAAGCGGGTCTGGAGTTGAAGGAGATCGGTATCCCTCGGAGCTTAGGAAGCGTCGCCTGGTCTGCCGACGGCCGAGAAATCGTCTACTCCGCGGGGCCGGACGTGTCGCGGTCGCTTTGGCGGATGGCCCTCTCGCCGGATTCTCCGCCCGAACGGCTGTCGGTTGCCGGGGACGGCGCCTACGATCCGACCATATCCCCCAGGGGGAGTCGGCTGGTGTTTTCTCGTTCCCTTGCCCGCACGAACATCTGGTCGTTGGAGCTCGACGAAGTAGGCCGCGCGAAAGGCCAGGCCGTCGCGGCCTTCCGGTCCACGTGGGGCGAGCAGTGTCCGGCCTTCTCGCAGGATGGCACCAAAGTCGCGTTCGAGTCGAGGCGTTCCGGCAGCAGTCAGGTGTGGGTCTGCCGGAGCAACGGTTCGGACTGTTCACAGGTGACGCAGTTTGTCGGGAGGCACGCGGGAAGCCCAGCGTGGTCTCCAAATGGTCAATGGATCGCGTTCGACGGAGCTGAACCCGCCGGATCTGGCATTTACGTCGTCCGCCCGGATGGGGGCGAGCTCAAACGGCTGGCCGACGGCGTCATTCCGCGGTGGTCCCGCGATGGAAAATGGATCTACTACTCTCGCAACAGGCCGCAGCAGCTCTATCGCGTTGCCCGCACCGGCGGCGATCCGGAGGCAGTCAGCGGAACGGCGGACGGATGGGTCGCAGAAGAATCATCGGATAGTCAGTGGATCTACTATTCCGGGCACCCTGTGGTCCGAGGGACCAAACTGCGAAGAGCGCCTTCGGGCGGCGGCGAAGCGACCGACGTGTTTCCGGAGCAACTAGCAGGAAGGAACTTTGTCGTTACAGAGGCCGGAATCTGGTACCTGACGCCCAGCCCAAGCCCGCGGGAAGGCAGCCTGCTGCGGTTTTACGACTTTGCCTCCAAGACCACGCGAACCGTCCATCGCACCGAACATCCAGTGGGGCCAGGTCTGACACTCGCGCCTGACGGACGCCGCATCCTGTTCACGCAACGGGACCGCCGCGGCAGCGACCTGATGCTCGTCGAGAACTTCCGCTGAGACCTTGATCACCGGCGTCGCGGGCGGTCAGGATGGACCCGTCCGGAAACGAAGGCAGGGCGGCGACGTGTCCGACCGACAGTGGTGGGATGCCCTCGCCACATCATCGTGCAGGGCCCTCGCCTCGACCGTGAGTACCTGGCCGCAACGGCGACGGTCGTCGGCGTGGACGGCCTGCTGGAACGCGCCTACCGCGACGCAAGCGCAGACAGGGCCTGAGGCAGAACGTCCAGCCGCAGGTTCAACTCGGACACGCCATCGCGTTCGTTGCGGCGTCGCTCGCCTCAACGCGGAGTGGCGCCGGCCGGCTCGTCGAAGATCCGTGTGAGCACAATCTCCAGGCCAGGAAGGAGCGGCGTGGTCAGCACGTCGCCTCGCTCGGTCGTCAGTTCGACGGCACGATCGAACCGATTGCCCGCTCGACAGTACACGCGAATCGCGTCGACCTCTGGATCGACCACCCAATACTCCGATACGCCATCACGTTCGTAGAGACGCCGCTTGATCGTCTCGTCACGCTTCCGCGTGCTCGTCGATGCGATCTCGATCACCAGCTCCGGGGCGCCCCGCGCGTTCTGCGGGGTCAGCACCTTCGCCGCGCGTTCGTGCGAGATGTAGAAGAGATCAGGTTCGACGACGTCGTGCGGCGACAGCACGATGTCGAGCGGCGCGCAGAAGATCTCGCCGATGGGATGCGTTTCCAGATAGGACCGCACCGTCCAATGCAGCTCGCCCAGGACCCGCTGATGCTTGATGTTCGGCGACGGCGTCACATAGTGCTCCCCGTCGATCAACTCGTGCCGTTTCCCGTCGTCTGGGAACAGCAGGAAGTCGTCGTAGGTGAGCTTCACGCCCTCCGTCGGGCCGGAGCTGGCGGGCCTCACGTCATCACCCTGATGGCCGCCGGGCATGCGCTCATTGTAGCGTCGTCTGGCCAGAACCATGCCACCGCTCGAGGGCTGAAAAGCGGCGGATTCTGAATCATTGGATCTGACACGTCGCAGAAACCGCAGCGTTGACCGCGCTTCGAGGTGGCAGTATCTGATTGTTTGACCGTACGGGGCGGCATAGAATCCGTCGCTGAGGGAGCTCCCATGCGCCGTTGCTTTCCAATCTTCCTGGCCGCAGTTCTTCTGGCGCTGGCGAACGAAGTGTCCTTCGGCGCCCGCCAGGCGCCCGCGCAGACGCAGCCGCAGACGCCAGGCCAGCCGCCGCCCAGCCAGGCGCAGACCCCGCAGCAGTTCTTCGGCTTCCGCATCGGGACCGACGGCGAGCTGGCGCGCTATCCGAAGATCCTCGAGTATTTCCAGCACCTCTCGAAGACCACCAACCGGATCAAGTACCAGGAGCTGGGCAAGACGACGATGGAGAATCCGTACGTGCTGGCGACGATCAGCGCGCCGGAGAACCTCGCGAAGCTGGACAAGCTCGTCGCGATCAACAAACGGCTCGCGGATCCGCGGGGGTTGTCAGAGGCGGAAGCGAAGAAGCTCGCGCAGGAAGGCCGGGCTTTCTACCTGGTCTACGCGACGATTCACTCGACCGAGGTGGGCAACACGCAGGCGCTCACCGAGGTCGTGCACCGGCTGGCGACCGACAGCGGCGCCGAGATCCGGCAGATGCTCGACAATGTCGTGCTGCTCGTCGTGCCGTCACAGAATCCCGACGGTCAGGTCCTCGTCGTCGATCACTGGTACAAGACGAAGGGCACGCCCTTCGCGCGCGTATACCCCGACCTCTATCACAAGTACGTCGGACACGACGACAACCGCGACTGGTTCATGTTCACGCAGATCGAAACACGGCTCGCGGTGGAGAAGGTCCACAGCGCGTACAAACCGATCATCACGCACGACATGCACCAGCAGGGGGCGAATGCGTCGAGGATCTTCGTGCCGCCGTTCGACGATCCGTACGACCCGAACGTGCACCCGATTCTCGCGCAGGGCATCACGAGCGTGGGCAACGCCATGGCGTCGGCGCTCGTCGCGGAAGGAAAGACGGGAATCGAGTACCTGTCGCGCTACGATCTGTGGGCGCCGGCGCGGCAGTACATGGTCTACCACGGCCAGCCGCGCATCCTGACCGAGATAGCCAGCGTCGAGCTCGCGGATCCGTTCGTCAATCCCGCTGGAAAAGATGTGCCCCTGGGGCCACAGGAGGTTCGGTGGAACTATCCGGTTCCCTACAAGAGCGGAGAGTGGCGTCTGCGCCAGATCGTCGACTACGCCGTCACGGCGACCTTCGCGGGAATCGGCCACGTCGCGAAGAACCGCGTCACGTGGCTCGAGAACTTCTACAGGGTCCACGCCGACTGGATCAACCGGAAGGCCGTCCCGTACGCGTTCGTGCTGCCCGCGGCCCAGCGCGATCCGTACGAAGCCTTCGAGCTGCTGAACATCCTCCGCATCGGCGAAGTCGAGATCCATCAGGCCAAGGCTCCGTTCACGGCGCACGGCCGGCAATACAGCGCCGGATCGTGGGTCATCAAGCTGGCCCAGCCCTACGGCGCCTTCGCCAAGACGATGCTGGAGCGGCAGCAGTATCCCGACCTCAGGCTGTTTCCCGGGGGGCCGCCAAAACCGCCGTACGACGTGACCGGGCACACGCTCGGTCTGCTGATGGGAGTGGAGGTCGACCAGATCGAGCCACCCTTCGAGGCGAGCCTGGAGCTGGTGCGTACGCTTCGCCCGACGCTGACCCCAATGCCTGCGCAACCGCTCTGGGCGTACCTCGTCGGGCCCGAGTCGAACGCCGCCTTCATCGCCGTGGCGCGCCTGCAGGCGGCAGGCATCGGCATCTACCGCGCCGCCCGGGCATTCGAGAACGCCGGCCGCACTTTCGCGCCGGGAACCTGGATCGTGCCGCCATCGCCCGCGACGACGCGCATCCTGGCCGATCTGTCGATCTCCACGGGGCTGCCCGTCGCATCCGCCGACAAGCCGGTGCCGGTCGACGCGTACCGCCTCAAGCCGGCGACACGCATCGGCCTGTGGCGGGCCGCCAACAACATGCCGGGCGGCTGGATGAAGTGGCTGTTCGAACAGTACCGGCTTCAACCACCGCACGATCGCATCCACGGATTTCACCCGTGACCTCGCCGCACAATACGATGCGATCGTGTTGCCGGATGGCACGAGCCGCGAGACGATCGTCCGCGGTCTCGATCCCAAGAGGCACGACAAGGAGTGGACCTGGGCGTACGGTGTCGGCGACTCCGGATGGATGAAACTCGGCGACTGGGTGCGCGGCGGCGGAACGCTGGTGGCGATTGGATCGGCTGTCGACACGGCCCGCGCGCTGCTCGATCTGCCGATCGAGCGCGTCCTTCCGGCCGCGGCCGGCGGACGACGCGGCGGTGGACCAGGGCTCGACGCGGGTGGGGGCGGCGACGCCACTCGCGTGATGCGCGAGGCCTTCTCCAGCCCCGCGCGCCTGAGCGCGGCGCTCCGCGAGCGCGTGATCGATCCGGCTTCAGTCTTCTACTGCCCAGGCTCCCTGCTGCAAAACGAATTCAACCCCTCGCATCCCGTCGCGTTCGGCATGCCGGCGGCGTGGCCGGTGTTCTTCGAATCCGACCAGGCCTATCGGCTGAAACCTGGCTTCGCGATTCAGAGCGACGTCGTCTCGCGGTATCCGGCGCAGGGTCCGATCCTCCAGAGCGGCTGGCTGCTCGGCGAAGACCTGCTCCGGGACCAGGCCAACATCGTCGCGTTCCGCGTCGGCGACGGTTACGTCGTGACGATGGGCAGCCAGGTGGATTTCCGCGCGCAGCCGCGCGCGACGTTCAAGCTGGTGTTCAACGCGCTCTTCCACGGGCCGTCGACGCGTGTGCCTGCCGCCGAGATCGTCCGCTTGACCACCCCCTGAGGGCGCTCGAGGCTCAGGGCTCAAGGCTCAGGCAAAACCAACCCCCGAGCCCTGAGCCGTCCGCGTTCACATCTCGATGCGCTCCGCCGGTTTCAAGTGTTTGATGAGCGCCGTGTCGGACGTGGCGAAGCGCCACGCGCGCAGGCGCGCGTGGGCGATGAGCAGACGATCGAATGGATCCCGTGTCCAGGAAAGATCGATCGCCAGGCCGAACCACGCCGCGGCGGGCGGGTCATCGAGCAGCCACCGGTCGTCCTCGGCGAGCCGCTCGATTGTGCCGCTCCGCAGCCGGATTCGTCCGACCTCGATCAGGAACTGCAGCTCGAGGAGCGTCGCGGGCGATATGTAGAGCTGCCGATCGACCTGCTGGAGGACGCGACTGCGTGGATGCCCCTGCTCGAGCCAGATGAGCGCGTTGGTGTCCAGAAGGATCATCGACTGCGACCCGTCAAATCAGGTGCGACGCGGTCGCTTCAGCCGCAGCCCTCGAGGTGTCCACGTCCACGTCCACTGTCCCGCGGCGATCGCTGGATCGATCGTTTCGATGATTGACCGCCGTCGACCGGGCCGGGCCTTCCGCGATTGGATCGAGATCACGTACTGAATCCCCCGCCGCTCGATGACCACGGGCACGCCCCTTTCGACTTCATCCAGCGCAGAGGCGAGCCGCTCTCGCACCTGCGCCACGGTATACCGTTTCACGTCATGTACATTGTACATTAGTCCAGACGGCTTGTCCTGTTTCATGCCCTGGAGGGTGCAAGGATGTGGCCGCTACCTAACCCCCGTATTTTCACGGCCCCGAGCCCGAAAGGGTACAGAGACTGCCACGTCTGACAAACCTCGAGTACGCAATGACTGCATACTCGATCGGTCGAGGGAGATCTGGGCTTCGGCTTCTAAAGGCGGAAGCCCGAGATGCGTGAGAGATCGCGGATGATGATCGAACGGCCGGAAGCCGGCTGAAAGGCGCGAGTTGCGCGCCGGGACCCGTGAACCGTCTACTTCCCGAGCGCCAGCCGGCCCTGCGGCTTATCGGCGGCGGGCGTGAACATCACGTTCTCGAGGAAGCGCTCGATCGAATACGTCGTGATCTGGCCGCATGGGCCGCTGAAGCTCCAGTCGCAGGCGTGCGACGCCCACGGCAGCCGCACGAACAGGTGTTTGACCTTCGCCTCGGCGAGCCGCGCGTCGAGGCGGGCGCTTTCCTCGGGGAGGACGTGTCCGTCGTGCAGCCCGTGAATCAGCAGCGTCGGAGGCGACGAGGCGTTCACGAAGTTGATGGGCGATGCGGCGAAGTACGCCTCGTCTGCCTTCGCGGGCGGGCCGCCCAGATAGCTCTCGAGCACACCACGCGTGTCCAGGAGCTGTTTCGATGCCGGACGCTCGTACCCGAACTTCAGATCCGTCGGGCCGTAGACGGACACGACGCCGCGGATCGCTGGCTCGTTCGCGGTGTAGGCCGCGAGCAGCGCGAGTTGGCCTCCGGCCGATCGCCCGAGCAGCGCCAGCCGCGTCGGGTCGAGGCCGAACTCGTGACCGTAGACCTTGAGATACGCGATGGCCGACAGGACGTCGTCGCGGCCCGCCGGGAACTTCCATTTGGGCGCGAGCCGGTAGTTCATCGAGACGACGACGTAGTCGCGGGCGGCGAGGTAGGCGTTGAGAGCCATGAACTCCTTGCTGTCGCCGCTCTGCCAGCTGCCGCCATGAATGACCAGCACGCCCGGCACGGGACCATGGTCGTACCCCGGCTTGTAGATATCGAGCGTGAGCTTTTCGCCTTCGGTCGTGCTGAACACACGTTCTTCGAGTCGGACCGGGCGGGACTGGACTGAGGTGACGAGATCGAACATGACCAGCGGTTCAGGCCGCGAGTCCTCGGCGAAGCGTCCCCGGTCGCGGCGCTCTTTCCCGAAGCTGGTGTCGAGCAGGGCCGGGAGCGCCGTGTTCATGTTGTAAGCGTGGTAGAGCGGGAACGCGAAGAGCACCGCTGCGGCGAGGCCCATGATCCCACCGAGCTTGCCCAGCCGGGTCTGGCCACGCCAGGGAATCGCGGCCAAGAGCGCGCCGACCGCCAGCCAGTGTCCGCCCTCGGTTGCCGCGACACTCAGTTTCCAGAGGAACTGTGTGGGTGCCACGACCGTCGTGAGCAGCGCCAGCGCGAGGAACACGCATCCACCGAGTAGCCGAACCAGGTTGGTCATGATGTTGCCTAACGATTCTCCCGCAGGGCACGGAGTTTGCGCCGGGGACACTCAACCTTGAGTGTCCCCGCAGCGCCACGACGGGCTCAAGGGCCGGAGGCAAGCCAAGTGCCACTGCGAATCGGACAATCTCAACGGGTTCTACTTGGCGCGGGGGGCGCCCGATGCCGGTATCGTCATCGGCGCGCAGAAACGCAATGCGGGTTTTCCTTCTGCCGGGCCTCATTTTCCCATACGATCTCGCCCGGGAGGCTCCTGATGCCGAAGATTCGCCCGGTTCGCCTCAGTGTGCGGTTGATGCCCTGGCTCGTCTCACTCGCGCTCCTGGCGGCGCTCGACGCCGCGCCCAGACTGGTGGTGCTGGGCGCCGCGCCAGGACCTGTGGCGGCGAACGCCGCGCCCAACGGGGAGGCGACGCGCCTGCTGCGCTCGCCCACGGTGAGCGCGACGCAGATTGCCTTTGCCTACGCCAACAACATCTGGGTGGTCGAACGCTCCGGCGGCCTCGCTCGCCGCCTGACGAGTTTTCAGGGCCAGACGACGAACCCGCATTTCTCACCCGACGGCCGGTGGGTTGCCTTCAGCGGCGAATATGCCGGCAACACGGATGTGTACGTCGTGCCCGCCGAAGGCGGCGATCCCAAACGCCTCACGTGGCACCCCGGCGCGGACGCGGTGCAGGGGTGGACGCCGGACGGCACGGCCGTCATGTTCGCCTCCGGCCGAGCGAGTTGGGCGCCGAGCGCAGCGGCGCGATTCTGGACCGTGCCCGCCTCGGGTGGCGTCGAGCAGCCGTTGCCGTTGCCGCGCGGGTATCAGGGGAAGATTTCGGCGAGCGGAACGCACATCGCCTACCGCATGAACAGTTCCTGGGACGAGGAGCGCCGCAACTATCGCGGCGGTCAGAACCGCCCGATCTGGATCGTCGACCTCAAGACGTTCGATCTCGTCTCGCCGCCGTGGACCGATTCAAAGGACATGGACCCCGTGTGGTCGGGCGACACGGTGTACTTCCTGTCCGACCGCGACGGCGTCGCGAACGTCTGGTCGTTCGACACCAAGGCCAGGAAGCTCACGCAGACGACGAGGTTCACCGACTTCGACGTGAAAGCGATCGACTCGGGCCCGGGCGCGCTCGTCTTCGAACAGGGCGGCCGCATCCATTCCCTCGACCCGAAGAGCGGCAAGAGCCAGGTCGTCGACATCATCGCTCGCGGAGACTTTCCGTGGATGATGCCGCGATGGGAAGACGTCACGAGCCGGATCTCGAACATTTCGCTGTCGCCCACCGGCAAGCGCGTTGTCGTCGAAGCGCGCGGCGAGATCTTCACGATTCCATCCGAGAAGGGCGATGTCCGGAACCTGACGAACTCGAGCGCATCGGCGGAGCGTGAGCCCGCGTGGTCACCGGATGGGAAGTGGGTGTCGTACTTCAGCGACAAGTCGGGTGAGTACAAGCTCGTCATCGAGTCGCAGGAGGGGCTCGCGCCGGCGCGCGAGATCGCGATCCCCAACCCGAAGCACTACTACACGCCGTCGTGGTCGCCCGATTCGAAGAAGATCCTCTTCAGCGATACCGATCTCAAGGTGTGGGTGCTCGACGTCGCCAGCGGGCAGGCCAAGGTCGTTGGCCGCGATCCGTGGATGGTGCCACAGCGGACGCTGAATCCGGTCTGGAGCCCCGACTCGAAGTGGGTGGCGTATGCGAGCCGGTTGAATACGCTCTACCGCGCGATCTTCGTGAGCAACGCCGAGACGGGCGAGACCCGGCAGGTGACCGACGCCCTGGCCGACGCGATGTTTCCTGCGTGGGACGCCAACGGCAAGTACCTGTGGTTCCTTGCATCGACCAACTTCGGGCTCGGCTCTCAGTGGCTCGACATGACGTCCTACGACCGCGAGGAGACCTTCGGCTTGTACTTCGCGGTGCTGAAGAAGGGCGAGCCCAGCCCGCTCCTTCCCGAGAGTGACGAGGACGCCGGTGTGGGCAGTGCCCCGCCGAGTGGTGGCGGTGGTGGCGGCCGCGGTGGTCGTGGAGGTGGCGCCCCTTCGACAGGCTCAGGGCAATCGGCGGCAGCGGCCGAGGGCGCAGACGATCAGCCCTCCACGCAGGCGCCTCGCACGCCACGCGTGCCCGTGACCGTGCAGATCGACTTCGACGGACTGCAGCAGCGGATCATTTCTGTCGCTGGCGTCCCGGAACGCCAGTACAGCCAGCTGAAGGCCGGAGCCGCCGGCACCGTGTACTACCTCGAGGCTGCTCCGGGCGGGGGCGGCCGCGGCGGAGCTGGCGGCGGCGCCACGCTTCAGCGTTATCGCATCAGCGACCGGCGCGCGGCGCCGTTCGTCACTGGTGTGGCCGAGTACGACGTCAGTGCTGATGGTCGCAAGCTGCTGTACCGCACCGGCGGTGGAGCCGGCGGCCGCGGACGCGGTGCCGCCGCGGGTGGGCCAGTGAGTGTCAACCTGTTTCTGGTGGACGCGGATCGCACCCCGCCGCAGGCCGGTCAGGGTCGCCTCGACGTCTCTCTCCGGATGTATCTGGAGCCACGCGAGGAGTTCAAGCAGATCTTCAGCGAAGGCTGGCGCAACCAGCGGGACTATCTCTACGTTCCGAACGCGCACGGATCGAACTGGCCCAAGATGAGAGAGATGTACGGCGAGCTCCTGCCGTATGTCAATCACCGCGCGGATCTCAACTACCTGCTCGACAACATGGGCGCCGAGATCGCCATCGGGCACTCGTACGTGCGGGGCGGGGCCATGCCCGAGGTGCCGCAAGCGCCCGGCGGTCTCCTTGGCGCCGACTTCGTTGTTGAAGGTGGGGTTGAAGGCGGCCGCTACAAGATCACGCGCATCTACGACAACGAGAGCTGGAACCCGGATCTCCGCGCGCCGCTCTCGGCGCCCGGCGTCGACGTCGCGGTCGGCGACTTCATCGTCGCCATCAACGGCATGGAGCTGCGCGCCCCGGACAACATCTTCCGCCTGCTCGACGGCACCGCCAACCGGCAGACTGTCCTGACCGTGAACAGTAAGCCGGTGATGGAAGGCGCACGGCAGGTCACCGTCGTGCCGACGACGACCGAACAGGCGCTGCGCACGCGCGCGTGGGTCGAGCACAATCGCCGGCTCGTGGACAAGCTGTCGAACGGTCAGCTCGCCTACGTGTATGTGCCCAACACGGGGCAGGGCGGATACGAGAGCTTCAACCGCTACTATTTCGCTCAGCAGGACAAGAAGGGCGCCGTCGTGGACGAGCGTTACAACGGCGGCGGGTCGGCCGCCGACTACATCGTCGACCTCCTAGGACGCGACTTCGACGGCTACTTCAACAACGTGGCCGGCGATCGCATGCCGTTCACGAGCCCTTCAGCCGGCATCTGGGGGCCGAAGGTGATGATCATCAACGAGATGGCCGGCTCGGGCGGCGACCTCATGCCGTACATGTTCAAGCGGCGCAAGATCGGGCCGCTCGTGGGCAAGCGCACGTGGGGCGGGCTCGTGCACACCGCCGACACGCCCGGTTTCATCGACGGCGGTTCGATGATCGCGCCGCGCGGCGGCTTCTTCACGCGCGACGGCAAGTGGGCCGTCGAGAACGAAGGCGTGGCGCCGGACATCGACGTCGAGAACTGGCCGAAGGACGTCATTGCCGGCAACGATCCGCAACTCGAGCGCGCGGTCGACGAGGCGATGAAGCTTCTCAAGTCGCAGCCGGCGAACCGCTTGACCACCGAGCCTCCGTCGCCGGAGTGGGGGAAGCGGAAGGGCGGGTCGTAACCGGATACGACGCCCACGGTTCAAAAGGCAGCCGGATTGAAGAAGGGGCCCGTATGCTGGCAAGCCGTGTCGATCCGGTCGTCGTCCTCAGGGCCGAGTGACTCTCGTGACGGAAGGGTCGATCAAGACGTTGAATTCCAAGCGTTTGGTCAGTTCTTGGTGTATCTTCCCAGTAACTGCGTCGGAACGCTCGTCCGCGACCCTTCCGCCCGATTGACTCTTCGCTCTTACGGAGGCACCATGAAGACGACTCCTCTGCGGCGCGTGTTGCGCGCCATTCCGGCCCTGCTGCTCGTGCTGATTCCCCTGCGCATCGCGGGGCAGTCCGCACGGCCGGCCCAGCAGCCGGCAACCGCCACGAGCTGGGCGGATGACGTGCTGAAGCAGGAGAGCTACGCGCGGCCCCCCCAGGAGCTCGTCGACGCGGTCCTCGCGCCCCGGCATCTCAACGTGACGCTCGCCAACCTCAGCCCGGACAAGAAGTGGTTCCTCGACGAGATTGGCGACGGCGCGGTGGTCATGAAGACCTTCTCGAAGCCGTACCACGAGCTCGGCGGCGTCTTCATCGACTACAAGGCCAACCGTGCGCGCGCCCTCACGGTCCGCAACAACGTGGGCATCCAGATTGTCTCCGCTGCCGACGGTGCGAAGAAGACCATCCAGATTCCCGCCGGATCGCGCGTCTCGAACGCCGTCTGGTCGCCCGACAGCGCCAGCGTCGCGTATCTCGCCCACCTGGACGATGCGACGCACATCTGGATTGCCGACGTCGCGTCGGGCAAGTCGAGGCAGCTTACCAGGACGCCGCTCCTTGCCACGCTCGTGTCGAGCTTCGAGTTCACGGCGGATGGAAAGCAGATTTCGGCCGTGCTCGTCCCCGAAGGCCGCGTCGCGATGCCTCCCGCGCCGACCGCGCCGGATGGCCCGACGGTCAAGATTGCCGACTCGGACAAGAATCGGCTGCGAACGTTTCCGAGCCTCATGTCGACCACGTACGAGAAGCAGCTCCTCGAGTGGCACGTGACGGGACAGGTGGCACTCATCGATGTGCAGAAGGGCGTCGTGAAGAAGGTGGGTCAGCCGGCGATGGTCCGGTCGGTCGATGCCTCGCCCGACGGCAAGTACCTGCGCGTGACGCAGATGGTCAAGCCGTTCTCCTACGACGTGCCCGTCAGCAGCTTCGGCCAGGTCGAAGAGGTGTGGGACGCCGACGGAAAGATGATGGCCAAGTTGAGCGACCGGCCGATCAACCTCGGGGTGCAGGACGACACGCAGCCCCCAGCGGACCCGCCGGCCGCTGGCGGCGGCCGCGGCGGAGCGAATCAACAAGGCAAGCGCGACATGGCGTGGCGTCCGGATGGCCAGGGTCTGACCTTTCTCGAGCAGGAGCCGCCGCCCGCAGGCTCAGGGCGGGCGGGTCGCGGGCAGGGACGCCGCGGCGCGGGCGCAGCCGGGGACGCGGCGGCGAACACCGACCAGGAAGGCCGCGGCGGCCGCGCACCCGAAAGGAAGGACCGCCTCTATCAATGGCTGCCTCCGTTTGACGAGGCGAACAAGAAGGTGATCTTCGAGAGCAACACGCGGATGACGGGCCTGCGGTACTCGCCCGACATGAAGATGATCTTCTTCAGCGAGCGCGCCGGTCAGAACACGGTTGACTACGCCGTCAACCTGGCCCAGCCCGCGGAGCGCTACACGCTCGCGCGGTACGCCTTCGACGACGTCTATGCGAATCCGGGAACGCTCGTCGGCACGCGCTCGATGGGCGGTGGCGGTGGACGCGGCGCGGGCGGCGGCGGTCGTGGCGGCGGGGGTGGTGGCGTCGGCCCCGTGCAGCTCTCGGCCGATGGGAGCAGCGTGTTCATGGCGGGCACGGCCTACGACAAGAATCCGGACGAGGTCGGTCCCAGGACGTTCATCGACAAGGTCGCAATCAAGACCGGCGAGAAGCAGCGGATCGACGAGAGCGACAACAAGGGCGTGTACGAGCGCGTGTCAACGGCGCTCGACATCGAGGCGGGTCGCTTCATCGTGGCACGCGAGGGACCCAAGGAGGTACCGCAGCAGTATCTGCTGCAGAACGGCACGCGCACGCAGCTCACGAAGAACCAGGACTACACACCCGACGTCACCAACGCCGTCGTCGAGCGCTTCACGATCGCGCGACCCGACGGGTTCAAGTTCAAGACGACGGTAACGCTCCCGCAGAGCTACCAGAAAGGGAACGCGCCTGCCGGCGATCTTCTGGTTCTATCCGCGCGAGTTCGAGGACCAGGACGCGTACGACCGGCCCGACCGCACGTACAACAAGAACTCGTTCCAGGCCTTCGGGATGCGGTCGATGGAGTTCCTCGTCCGCCTCGGCTACGCCGTCGTCGAGCCGGATTCTCCGATCGTCGGACCGGCCGGGCAGATGAACAACAACTACGTCCACGACCTCCGCAACAATCTGGCGGCGGTCATCGACGAGCTCGACAAGCGCGGCGATAGTCGACCGGGCGCGGCTCGCGATCGGCGGCCACAGCTACGGTGCGTTCTCGGCGGTCAACGCGATGGTCCACACGCCGTTCTTCAAGGCCGGGATCGCTGGTGACGGCGCCTACAACCGCACGCTGACGCCGCTCGGCTTCCAGAGCGAGCGCCGGGACATCTGGGAAGCGCCCAACGTCTACTTGTCGATGTCGCCGTTCCTCTATGCGAACAACCTGACCGGCGCGTTGCTGATGTATCACAACCTGGCCGATCAGAACGTCGGCACCGATCCGCAGAACTCGATCCGGCTGTATCACGCGCTGAACGGGCTGGGCAAGACGACCGCGCTGTATCTCTATCCGTACGAGGATCACGGCCCGGTGGCCAAGGAAACGCTCCTCGACCTGTGGGCGCGCTGGTCAGCCTGGCTCGACAAGCACGTGAAGAACCCCAGCAAGGCCGAGCCGAAGAAAACGACGACGACGGAACAGGCGGAGAGGTGACACAAGAAGAAAGTTTGAAGTCTGACGTGGGAAGTCTGAAGTGTTCAAGTACGAAGCGGGAAATGCGAAGTGGAAGTTTGAAGTAAGTTGGAAGTGTGAACTAAAGTGTGAAGTGGCTCGTGCCAACTTCTCACTTCCGACTTACTTCACGCTTCCACTTCGCACTTCCCGCTTCGTACTTGAACACTTCAGACTTCCCACGTCAGACTTCAAACTTTCTCAGACCCCCTTCACCGACACCTTGGCGTTCAGCATCACCTTGCGCACCGGTGCGGGTTTCCCGACTTCCAGCCACGGGTCCATGAAGTTCCAGTTCGTCAGCCCGTCGTCGCTCTCCGGTTCGAGGAGATAGGCAGCGAGCGGCCCCAGTCGCTGCGCCAGCCGGACGACGCGGGTCCCAGCCGGAATCGTCGTCTTCTCCACAACGTAACGACCCTTCAGCTTCACCTCGTTGTGCCCCTGGAAGGGCTTCGGCGATTTGGTAATCGCCTCGACGATGAAGCTCGAGACCTCCGCGGTGAGAGGGGCCGTGAGCTCTTCGACGGTGATGCCGTGCTGCCGGATCTTGTCGACGATCGGTTGAAACGACGGGTCGGTCGGCAGGACATAGACGCGCGCCATCGGGACCGTGCGCGTCGGCGCGAAATAGGCGTAGTCCTGCATCAGCTCCGGCGTGTAGCTGTCCTCGATGGCGACCGTCATCGGCAGCTGGTTGCGCGGGTTGACTTCCTGCCTCACCTCGCCAACGAGGATTGGCACCGGTTTCGGGAGCGGTCGCAGCTCGTACTCGACGCCGAGAGGCATGTCGGCCGACCCCTGCGCACGCGTCATCCACTCGTCGTCGAGTGATTTCGTGAGCGACACGATCTCGGCGCGGTGGCCGTCGACGTAGGCGAGGATCTCTTCGACGAACTGCTCGGTGACCTCGATGCGGCGCTTGAACGACAGGTACGAGTACGCCTCGGAGAGGATCGTCAGGCGGTTCCTGAACCCGACGTAGTTCTGGCCCGCGCGCGGGCGATGGTCGAACGCATTCCAGCGGCGGAGCTCGCCGACCGGCGCGTTGCCGCGGCCGAAGTTGCCGAGTAGTACGCCCGCAGTTTGTGCTTCGCCTCGAGCGACTTCATGATCGCGGGCATCATCGTCTCGCGGTGATAGTCGAGGATCTTCGGGCTGAGCGACAGGTTGAGCGGGATGGACTGCGTGAGGTGATACCCATGGTGCGACCCGTTGGTGGTGTGCAGGTCGACGACGAGGTGAGGGTCCCACGCCGTCAGGGCGCCCGCGAGCGCCCGCGCCTCGGCAGATTCGAGCTTCATGTAATCGCGGTTCAGGTCGAGGCCCTTGATGTTCTCGCGCCGGCCGACGCCCGCGACAGGTCCGTACTGCGCGGTCCTGTTCTTCACGTCGATGCCTTCGTTGCCATCGACGTTGTAGATCGGCGCGATCACGATCACAATGCGGTCGAGGAGGGGCCGGAGATCGCCGCTCGTCAGCCGCCGCATGAGCACCTGGACGGCCTCCTTGCCCTCGACCTCGCCGCCGTGGATGTTGGCGAGCAGGAAGACCACGGGCCGTCCGGCGGGGCGTTCGGCGGGCTTGCTGACCGCCGGATTCGAGAGCGTCACGAGCGGCATCGGACGCCCCTCTTCGGTCGTACCGAAGGTCTGGACCCGCACCAGCGGGGACTTCGCTGACAGAGCGGTCAGAAAGGCCGTGACGTCCTCGAGGCGGCTCGTTTCTTCGAAATTTGTACGCTCGGGACGTGTCTGCAGCGCGTCGGGCTTCGACTGTGTGCCGGGCGTCCATGCCGTGGGGACAGTCACTGCAAGCGTCGCGATCGTGAACAGTGCAGCCGCTCGAATCATGCGTGTTGCCTGGCTCCGCGCGGAGTTGACGGGGTGAACGAGCGGGTATTCTGTCACTTGCCGTGTGGTAGCGTCCATTCTCGAAGCGGCCCGCACCAGAGCCGAGCGGCTGCGTCTACAATCACGGCATGTCTGTGTTCACCAACCCTTCGACCGGCGCCGCCGAGCAGGCGTCGGCCTACGTCAGTGCCATCCTCGGACTTCTCGGATCGCAGGATCCGATGAGCGTGCTGCGGGCGACGCCGGCAGCGCTTGGCCGGGCGGTCGACGGTGTGCCCGCCGTGAAGCTGAAGCAGCCAGAGATGGCGGGCAAGTGGTCCATCGGTCAGGTGTTGCAGCATCTGGCCGACTCGGAAGTGGTGTGGGCGTGGCGGATGCGGCTCATCCTCGCGCAGGATCGCCCGATCATTACCGGCTACGACCAGGACCAATGGGCCGACAACCTCCACTACGACGAGGCAGAACCGGCCGAGTCGTTGGAGACGTTCGGGATCCTGCGCCGGGGGAACCTCAGGCTCATCGAGCGGGCGTCCCCGCAGGACCTGCGGCGCGTCGGCGTCCACGCCGAGCGCGGAGAGGAAAGCGTCGAGCAGCTGCGCAGGCTGTATGCTGGTCACGATTTGATGCACCTGGGACAGATCGCGCGCATCCGGCACGCGGTCTCGGCCGGCTGACCCATGGGAGACGACATGCGAAGGGCCACGAGCAGGCTGCTGTTCATCATCGGGTTCAACCTCCTTGTGCCGATCGCCCGTGCCCAGACCTTCGACAAGGACGTCAGCGCGCTCGTCGACAAGGTTGCCTCGCGGGCGATCGAGATCCGGCACGACATTCACCAGCATCCCGAGCTCTCGAACCGCGAGATCCGGACCGCGGAGCTCGTGGCGAAGGAACTGCGCGCGCTCGGCCTGAAAGTGACGACCGGAATCGCCAGGACCGGAGTCGTTGGCGTGCTGCAGGGGAAGGGACCGGGGCCGGTGATCGCTGTTCGCGCCGACATGGACGCGCTCCCCGTCACCGAAGCGGGCGACCTCCCGTTCAAGTCCACGGCGCGCGCGACCTACGTCGAGCGCGAGGTCGGGGTCTCGCACGCGTGCGGCCACGACATACACGTCGCCGCGGCGCTCGGCGCGGCGTCGGTGCTCTCCAGCCTTCGCGATCGCATCAACGGCACCGTGATGTTCATCTTCCAGCCGGCCGAAGAAGGGCCGCCGCCTGGCGAGAAGGGCGGCGCAGGCCTCATGGTGGAAGAAGGTGTCTTCAAGGACTTGAAGCCGGCCGCCGTCATCGCGCTGCACACCAACGGCGCTCCACCGGAAGCCGCGGGCGATGAGGAACGGCTTGGCCGCCTCTGGACACGCCGGGCCCGGCGTTCGCGGCGGCGACGAAGTGGACCGCCATCGTCCGCGGCCGCTCCGCGCACGCCTCGGCTCCGCATCTGAGCGTCGATCCGGTCGTCACCGCTGCACAGATCGTGCTCGCGCTGCAGACGCTGCGCTCGCGCATCCTGCCGCCGCTCTCCGCGAATGTCATCACCGTCGGCATCATTCGCGGCGGCGATCGGAACAACATCATCCCCGCCGAGGTGTACCTCGAAGGGACGATCCGGACGTTCGACGTGTCCATCCAGGACACGCTCGAGCAGCGGATGCGCGACATCTTCGATGGGACGACGAAGGCCGCCCACGCAACCTTCGAGCTGAAGTTCGACCGAGCCCACCCATTGACGACGAACGACCTCGCGCTCACCGAGCGCATGGTTCCCACCCTGCAGCGCGTCATGGGCAAGGAGAACGTCGGTATAGCTCCGCCGGAGACCGGATCGGAAGACTTCTCGTTCTTCAGCAATATCGTGCCGGGCTTCTACTTCAGGATTGGCGTCGTGCCACAGGGAAAGGTCTCAGGCGGCCACCACACACCGACGTTCTACGCAGACGACAAGGCCGTGCCGATTGGCATTCGAGCCCTGAGCACGCTGGTGCTCGACTACCTCGGGAAATTCTGAATGCTGAATGCTGAATGCTGAAGTAAATTCAGAATTCCGTTCAGCATTCAGCACTCAGCATTCAGAATTGCATAGGTGAACAGATGCGCAGATGGTTCGGTCCGAGCCGCGAAGAGATCTGGCGCCAACTGAGCACCGAGATCGGTGCCAGGTACGTAGCAGGCGGGTTCTGGAAGGGCGACAAGGTTCAGGCAACTCATGAAGAATGGACCGTGACGCTCGATACCTACGCGGTGTCCACCGGCAAAGCGGTCATCATCTTTACCCGGATGCGCGCGCCGTATGTCAATCCCAACAGCTTCCGCTTCACAATCTACCGGAAGGGGATCTTCAGCGACATCGGGAAATGGTTCGGCATGCAGGATATCGAGGTCGGCGATCCGGAATTCGATCGGGATTTCATCATCAAGGGGACCGACGAGTCGCTGGTGCGGGAGCTCCTGTCACATCAGAAGCTTCGGGAACTGATCGCCCGGCAGCGGGAGATTCATTTCACCGTCAAAGACGACGAGGGCTGGTTCGGGGCAACCTTTCCGGAAGGTGTCGACGAGCTCCGCTTCGAGGTCGCCGGGGTCATCAAGGACATCGAGCGGCTGAAGCTGCTCTACGAGCTGTTCGCGGAAACACTGGACCAGTTGTGTCGCATCGGGTCCGCGTACGAGGAGAGTCCACAAGTCGAGCTCTGAGGCCAGAGGCCGGAGGCCGCCCGTGGCATAATCCGGCGCATGAATTCTGCGCCACACCTCGCCTCGCGGTGGCTCGTCGTCTTCGGCATCGTCTCGGTCGTGACGACGCTGACCATTGCTCAGGGCCCTTCGGATCTCAATGCTCGCGGGGCCCCACCCCCGCTCGCTCTCGCTCGGCGACTTCGCGCCTCGCTCGGGCCGCAGGCGCTAGGCTCAGGGCAGGCCCCCCGTGCCGTCCAGCGTCCGGCGGCGACTCCCTATTATCCCGATCGCTTCGACTGGCAGAAGCGCACGCCGGAACAAGCGGGCATCGACGTGGCGAAGCTCGAGGCGGCCATCAAGTTCTCGGTGGCCAGCGAGAATCCCGGGAACAAGGATCTGGCGATCGATCTCGCGACGTCGTTCGGCCGCGAGCCATTCGACACCCCGATCGGTCCCATCAAGCCGCGCGGGGCACTGAACGGCCTCATCATCAGGAACGGCTACGTCGTCGCAGAGTGGGGCGAGACGACGCGCGTTGACATGACCTTCAGCGTGACGAAGAGCTTCCTGTCGACCGTTGTCGGCCTGATGTGGCAGAAGGGGTTGATTCGGGACGTCACCGATCCCGTTCGTGACTATATGCCGACGGCGGAGCTTTTCGAGGGGCCGCACAATTCACAGATCACGTGGGAGCACCTGTTGCGCCAGACGAGCGACTGGCAGGGAACTATCTGGGGCAAGCCCGACTGGGCGGATCGCCCGGAGGGTCAGACGCCTGCCGACTGGCCGAATCGCAAGCTCAGTGAGCCGGGCACGAGGTACAGGTACAACGATGCGCGCGTCAATGTCCTCGCGCTCGCGGCGCTGCAGGTCCTCCGGCGGCCGCTGCCGGAGTTTCTGCGCGAGGAGGTCATGGAGCCGATCGGCGCGTCGAGCACGTGGCGGTGGCACGGCTACGAGAACTCGTGGATCGACCTCGACGGCCGGCGCGTCCAATCGATGACCGGCGGCGGCCACTGGGGCGGCGGCATGTTCATCTCGGCTCGAGACATGGCCCGTTTCGGTTATCTCTTTCTGCGCAACGGGAAGTGGAAGGATCGTCAGATTGTCTCGCAGAAGTGGATCGACATGGCGCGTTCGCCCGGCCCGGCGAATGATGGCTATGGGTATATGAACTGGTTTCTCAACTCGGGCGCGAAGCCGGCCTTTCCAGGCGCCCCGCCGACTGCCGTCACGTTCCAGGGAAACGGCAGCAACATCATCTACATCGACTGGCAGAACGACGTCGTGGTTGTCGTCCGGTGGATCCGACAGAACGCCTTCAACGAGTTCATCGGCAAGGTCCTCGGCGCGCTCGGACCGGCGGGACACTAACACGATGGATCCGGTTGACCTCCTCATCTTCGGACCCCACCCCGACGATCTCGAGATCGGCCTGGGCGGGACGATTGCGAAACACGTGGCGCACGGCCATCGCGTCGGCCTGTGCGATCTGACTGCCGGCGAGATGGGCAGCAACGGGACCGTAGACGAACGGCTGGCTGAAGCGGAAGCGGCGCGTGCGGTGCTCGGCGCGGCCTGGCGCGTCAACCTGCGCTGGCCGGACCGCGCCATCGGCGGGAACCCCGAGCACGTCCGCGCCGCCGCCGCGCTCGTCCGCTCTGCGCGTCCACGCGCGGTCGCGATTCCCTACGGCATCGATCGCCATCCGGATCACGTGGCCGCGAGTCAGGTGCTGACCGAGGCCGTCTTCAACAGCGGGTTGCGTCGGTACGACGCGGGGAATGACGAGGAGGCGTGGCGGCCAGAGTGGGTCAGCTACTACTTCATCAACGACTCGGCGCCGCCATCGTTCGTGGTGGACGTGTCCGGTCACTACGAGCAGAAGCGGCGTGCGCTACGCTGCCACGTGAGCCAGTTCAATGTGGCCGCGGCCAACGGCGTGGCCACCCGCCTGACCTCGCCGCTCTTCGTGCAGCTCGTCGAGAGTCGGGATGCGCAATTCGGCGCGCTCGCGGGCGTGGCATTTGCCGAGGGCGTGGTCGTCAAGGACTTGATGGTGCGGCCTGATCTCTTCAAGAACCCGTAGGCTGAGTTCTGAACCTCCTAAACTCCTGAACCAACTGAACCAACTGAACCCCTTGAACCCCTTGAACCAGTGAATATCGGAATAATCTGTTACGCGTCAGTCGGCGGAAGCGGCATCGTCGCGACCGAGCTGGCGAAAACGCTCGCGGAGCGCGGTCACCTGGTACACCTCGTCAGCACCGAGCCTCCCTTCAGGCTCGGTGACTACCAGGCCGGGCTCATCTTCCACCAGGTGCACACGCCGAGCTATCCGCTCTTTCGTGAGCCGCAGTACGTCCTGTCGCTCGCGAACAAGGTCGTGCAGGTGGCGCGCGAGTTTCCGCTCGAGATCATCCACGCGCACTACGCGATCCCGCACGCCACGGCAGCGCTCCTGTCGAGACAGGTGCTCGAGTCCGGCGGCCACCTGGTCCCGCGGGTGGTGACGACCCTGCATGGGACCGACATCACGCTTGTCGGGAGCGATCCGTCGTTCTCGGAGATCGTGGCCTACTCGATCGAGAAGTCGGACGGCGTGACTGCCGTGTCCGAGAGCCTGCGCGAGGCCACACGCCGTGAGCTCGGGGTCCGGCGCGACATCGAAGTGATTCCGAACTGTCTCGATTGCGACGTCTACCGGCGGCGTGCGGTTCCCGCGCTTCGACAGCGCTTCGCACCGGACCCGTCGACGAAGCTCGTCATCCATGTGTCGAACTTCCGGCCCGTCAAGCGGATCGATGCGGTGATGGAGGTGTTTTCCCGGATCAGCCGTTCGGTCCCCGCTCGATTACTGCTCGTGGGGGACGGGCCAGAGATCGGGACGGCGTACCGGCTCGGCAAGGAGCTCCACATCGCCCCGTTCGTCGAGGTGCTCGGCGCCCAGGAGGACGTGATTCCGTTGCTCTCGTCCGCTGACGCCTTCCTGCTGCCCTCCGCGCAGGAGAGCTTCGGCCTTGCGGCGCTCGAAGCCATGGCGTGCGAGGTGCCCGTCGTGGCGTCGAACGTCGGCGGGCTGCCCGAAGTCATCACGCACGGCGTCACCGGTTTTCTCCATGACCAGACCGATCTCGACGGCATGGCCGCGAGCGCCATTTCGCTGCTCACGGACCCGGCGCTGCACCGCCGTGTGGCGGACGCGGCCCGGACGCGGGTCCGCGAAGAGTTCTGCGTCGACCGCGTCGTGCCGATGTACGAGCGTTACTACGAACGGATGCTGGCGTAAGTACGGGCGTTCGCGTTGGTTCGGTCAGAAAGATCTGCGGGCCCTGCGGCTGCGTGTTCGCCTGACCAGGGCGATACCGGCGACCACCAGGAGGATCGCGCCGCCGACTATTGCGACCTGCTTCTCAGGATGCATGCCAGCTCGATGGAAGTCGTCCAGCGCGAGCCATGGATGCCTGGCCAGACGCGCATTCGCGCGGTTGATGTACGCATACCGGAAATCGGGTTTCAACGCGATGGCGCGATCGAAGTCGGCGATCGCCTTCGCCCGCCCGTAACCACCCGCAAGGTAGACAACCCCACGGCTGTTGTACGCCTTCGGGTAGTTGGGCCGCAGTTCTATCGCTCGCGTGTAGTCGGCGATCGCGCGCTCCTCGTTCCCTTTCAGATAGTAGGCGAAGCCTCGGTTGTTGTAGGCCTCGGCATAGTCCGGTTTCAACTGGATCGCAGTGTTGTAGTCGGCGATCGCGCGATCGTACTGATGGGCGCCGGCAAAGTCTTCGCCACGTTTCAGATAGAAGTCCGCTCCAGGTGCCGACCCTGGAAGGGCGATCGTCTGAGCTGGAGGGACAACAGTCTGCGATGGAACCGCGAGGGTCCCCACCGCACCGCCCCAGACGAGCAGAGCTAGTGCAGCCGCAGCCCTGCGTCCCTGCGCCGCTCGTCGTCGGCAGCGGCTGATATGCCGCAGTCGCACGTCATGCTGATGGCTAGCGGTGCGTGTCGGCTTCACCAGCGTGCCGGCGGAACCCGCGAAAGTCATTGTCGGAAAACGATGCTTGCACGGCCGGCGCTCCGTCGTCCAGCAAAACGCCCGGCCGCGACCGCTCACCGGCGTCACGATACCGTTCGCCGACCAGTCGCGATATCCTTCCGGGATCATGACCAAAGCCGCCCTGTCGGTCTGGATGGTTCTGGCGCTCGCCGCGAGCGGGAACGCAGCTGAGAAGATCACCAAGGAATCCGTCGCATCGCAGGGGACCGAACGCACCTACTACCTGTTCGTGCCCGACAAGGCAAAGGAAAAGCCGGCACCGCTCCTGATCCTGCTGCACGGCTCGGGTCGCGACGGCAAGATCCTGGTCGAGCATTGGCAGTCCATGGCGAAGAAGGAAGGCATCATCCTCGCCGGCCCGGACGCCATCGTCCGCGACGGGTGGGGAATGCGCGACGACGGGCCGCTGCTGCTGCGGCACGTCATCGAAGCGGTGCAGACGGACTACGCTGTGGACCGGCGACGCATGTATGTGTTCGGCCACTCGGCCGGCGCGATACATGGGATCTCGATGGGCGTGCTCGAATCGGAGTACTTTGCGGCCGTGGCCGTTCACGCCGGGGCGGTTTCTCCGTCGGTTGTGCCCTATATCGCGCGGGCGCCCAGGAAGATCCCGATTGCCGTCTGGGTGGGCACGAACGACTCGTCGTTTCCAGTCAGGCAGGTGCGCGAGAGTCTCGAGCTGTTGAACCGGCAGGAGTTCAACGTCGAGCTCACCGAGATCAAGGGACACACGCACTACTACTACGGCCGCTCGTCGGAGATCAACAAGGCCGCCTGGGCGTTCCTGGAGGACAAACGCCTCGAGAAGGATCCTCAGTATCAGGACTACGCGGTGCCGCGATGATGCCCGACACCGCGCAGCTGCTGAAGATCATCGATCGCGCGTCCCACTCATCACACGGCTGCTGCGCTGAGCGCGGCGTATAATGAGGTTTCTCAGCCACAGCTTCGCAGAGGTCGCGCCATGACGAAACAGAATGTCGCGCTGGTCGTGCCGTTTCTGGCCGTAGCGCTCGTTGGACCAGCCACTCACGCCGAACAGGCGCCTCGAACGCAGCCGCCGGTCGCGGCTAAGCGGCCACGCACCACCGAAATCCACGGCTACACGCTGAAGGACGATTATTTCTGGCTGCGGGAGAAGAGCAATCCTGAAGTCATCAAGTACCTCGAGAGCGAAAACGCCTACACCGAAGAGGTGATGAAGCCGACCAAGGCGCTCCAGGAAACGCTCTATACCGAGATGCTCGGTCGCATCAAGCAGACCGATCTGAGCGTGCCGTCGCGGATCGGCGACTACTTCTACTACTCGCGCACGCAGGAAGGAAAGCAGTACCCGTACATGTGCCGCCGCAAGGGCACCATGGAAGGTAGCGAAGAGATCCTGCTGGATCTCAATGCGCTCGCCGAGGGACACAAGTTTCTCGGTCTCGGAGCGTACGCTGCCAGCGACGATGGAAACCTGCTCGCGTTTTCGACGGATACGACCGGATATCGGCAGTACAGTCTGCACGTAAAGGAC
The DNA here is from genome assembly GCA_963771395.1 of uncultured Acidobacteriota bacterium. GTDB lineage: Bacteria > Acidobacteriota > Vicinamibacteria > Vicinamibacterales > 2-12-FULL-66-21 > DATBJJ01. Next base: position 239,233 of record CAVYTY010000015.1, read on the forward strand.
CTGCGCCAGGGCCAGGTGCTTGCCGAGAACATCGAGCGGGTCGGATCGGTCGTCTGGGCGACGGACAACAAAACGCTCTTCTACACGACCGAGGACGCCGTGTCGAAGCGGTCGGACAAGTTCTGGCGGCACGCCGTGGGCGCGACGGCGAGCGACCTTCTGTACGAGGAGAAGAGCGAGCTCTTCGACGTCAGTGCGGGGCGCTCGCTCGACAAGAAGGTGATCTTCCTGGCGAGCTACGCCAAAACGTCCACCGAGGTGCAGTACCTGCCGGCGGACGCGCCCGCCGCCACGCTGAAGATCATCCTGCCGCGCGAGGCCGACCACGAATACGACGTCGATCACTACAACGGGCTCTTCTACATCACCACCAACAAGGGCGCGAAGAACTTCAAGGTCGTGACCGCGCCGATGAACGACCCGTCGGCGAAGAACTGGAACGTCTTCATCGAGCACAATCCGGCGGTGAAGATCAACGGGCTCAGCTTCTTCAAAGACCACATCGTGGTGTCGGAGCGTGAAGGCGGACTGACCCAGCTGCGCATCATCGACCCGAAGACGAAGCAGTCGCATCGGATTGCCACCGACGAGCCGGACTTCGCCCTGTCGCTCGGCAGCAACCCCGAATTCAACACGACCACCGTACGCTTCAACTATCAGTCGATGGTCACGCCATCGACGGTCTACGACTACGACGTGACGACGCGGCAGCGGAAGCTCCTGAAACGGCAGGAAGTCCTCGGCGGTTACGATCCTTCTCGGTACGAGGCCAGGCGCGTGTGGGCCGTCGCCCGCGACGGGACCAAGGTGCCGATCTCGGTCGTGCACCGGAAGGGCATGGCGCTCGACGGCAAGGCGCCGCTGCTGCTGTACGGCTACGGCTCGTACGGCGCGTCGGGAGCCCCGACGTTTTCCTCGAATCGGCTGAGCCTGCTCGAGCGCGGCGTCATTTTCGCGAACGCCTATGTTCGCGGCGGCGGCGAGATGGGCGAGGAGTGGCGCGAGCAGGGCCGCATGATGCAGAAGATCAACACGTTCAACGACTTCATCGACTGCGCCGAGTACCTGGTCGCGTCGAGATACACGGCTCCCGATCGGCTCGTGATTCAGGGCGGGAGCGCCGGCGGCCTCCTCGTCGGCGCCGTGACGAACATGCGGCCCGACCTCTTCAAGGCGGTGGTTGCCCAGGTGCCGTTTGTCGACGTCATCAACACGATGCTCGATGCATCGCTGCCGCTGACGACGAGCGAGTATCTGGAGTGGGGGAATCCCAACGAGAAGGCGGCGTTCGATTACATGATGCGGTACTCGCCGTACGACAACATCAAGGCGGCGGGCTATCCGGCGATGCTCGTGCAGGTGTCACTCAACGACAGCCAGGTCCCGTACTGGGAAGGCACGAAGCTCGCCGCGAAGCTGCGCGCGACGAAGACCGACAAGAACCCGCTGCTGGTGAAGGCCAACATGGGGGCGGGGCACGGCGGCTCGTCGGGACGCTACGACGCGCTGCGCGAGACGGCGTTCACCTATGCGTTCATGCTCTGGCAGATGGGCGTGCCCGTCGCGGGGGGAACGACACCGTCGGCGCGGCAGTAGCGGTCTCGGGCACGACATTTCTCCTCGTCACGACGACGCGCCGGCGGGGCGAAAACAGGTAGTCGCGCCTCGGCGGTTATGCGCTTGCCCGAACCTGCGGCGCATGCTAGCGTGTGCGCGGGAACAGGAAGCGGGGCGCGTGCCGTAGGCGCGCCGCTCTGCGCGTCGCCGTTCCCCATGGTTCAAAACCGGGTTCGATTCCCATCACGTTCCGTCTCTGGACGCCAGCGGCTCACACCGCAGCCGGCGGTCCACCCTGCGGGTTCAGACCCCCGTGGTTCGCAGGTGGCTTCTCGAGGCGGAACACCTTTCTCGAACCCCGTTCTCGGACCGCGCCCGATCGCACCATCATGATGAGCCTGTGGATTTCCCTTCTGTTCCTCCTGCTGTTCGTCGCGGTGACCGCGCGTGTAGCGAAGACCACCGTTTTCGAGTACGAGCGGGGCTTGAAATTCGCGCGTGGCCGCTTCAAGGGTGTGCTGGGTCCGGGACTGTACTGGCATTGGGCGGCACTTACCCAGATCCAGAAGATCGATGTCCGGCCGTCGCGGGTCGCGGTCGCCGGTCAGGAAGTGCTCAGCGCAGACGGCGTTGCGGTCAAGGCGAGCATCGTCGCGACGTATCAAGTGAAAGACCCGGAACGCGCCGTGTTGAGCAGCGACAGTTATCAGGTGGCCATCCACACTGAGCTCCAGCTCGCCTTGCGGGCGATTGCGTCCGGTCTGCCGATCGAAGATCTGCTGCGCCGTCGCGTGGAGGTGCCGGCGCAGCTGAAGGCGATTGCCGGACCGCGGCTCGAGGCCGTGGGCGTCGAGCTGCAGGATGCGTCCCTGCGCGACCTGACCTTCCCTGGCGATCTGAAGAAGATCTTCTCGCAGGTGGTCAAGGCGCGTCAGGAAGGGCTGGCGGCGCTCGAGAAGGCGCGAGGCGAGACCGCCGCGCTCCGCAATCTCGCGAACGCGGCCGCGTTGATCGAACGCAATCCTTCATTGATGCAGTTGCGCGCGCTGCAGGTGCTGGGCCAGCAACCGGGAAACACGCTCGTGCTCGGGATGCAGCAGGGCGCCCCGATCGTGCCGTTACGCTCTCAGGGCACGGGCAGCAGCGAGCTGCCACTGCCGGCCGACGTTCCCCCCGAGGCGGAGTAGGACGGCCTATCGCCCGCGTCTGGACCTCTACTGAGGCTTCGCTGTCGATCCGACATACGCGATCGGCTCTCCTTTGCTGATGGCGGGCGTGCCGATCACATACAGGACCTCACCCGCAAACGGCGCGCTGAACTCCTCGAGCAGCGTGCCGTGGAAGTCGGTGACCCGTCCGATGAGCGACCCCTGGGCGACCGTGTGTCCCGTTCGACGGCCGGATAGAAGATTCCCGTGCCGCTGCTGCGAACGACTTCGCTGCGCTCGATCCAGATCGGCTGAGCCACGGGCATCGGGCCCTCGGCGCGCATGCTCAGGTGCTTGAGCAGTCCTGCGATGCCGCGTTCGATCGCCGCGATGGATTCCTCGTCGGTGCGCGCGATCCCGCCTGATTCGATGGTCAGCGCCGGTTTTCCCCGCGTGATCGCGGTGTTCGACAGATAGACCGACGCGCCTCGGATCCGTTGGCCGCTCGCGATCGACCACGATGTGATCGAGGCCGAAGGCGAGGGCCATCTGCTTGCCCGCGTCGGCGACCGCAGGCGCGCCGGTCGTGATCCAGTAGCTGTAGGGCCGCAGCGATTCGTTGCCGTCACCGCAGTGCAGGTCCACCACGTGCGTGGCGCGCTCGATCACCTCACGCGTCAGGACGAGCGCGATGCGCTCCGAGAGCGTGCCGTCCGCCCGGCCGGGGAACACGCGGTTGAGGTTCTTGCCGTCGGCCGGCGAGTAGTAAATCGTTCGCGCGAGGTAGGACGGCATGTTCGAGACGTGTACCAGGACGACCGTTCCCGCCAGTGTCTTCGGGTCGAGCGTCTTCAGCACCCGCTGCAGCGCGAGCACCGGCGTGTACTCCTGGCCGTGCACGCCCGCCGTCAGCGCCAGCACCGGCCCCGGCTTCGAGCCGTGAACGATGCTGATCGGAATGGTCGTGCCATCGTCGCCGGGTCGTGCCGGCACGGTCAGGGTACCAGAGGCCGTCGATCCCTGTGCGGCCGTGACCGGGCCGATGGTGAACGGCGCTTGCGCGTGCGCCACTGCCGTTGCCAGCACGCTGAAAACGGCCGTCGCGGTCGTCGCACCGGATCGGTGGCCCACAAAGGTGGCTGGCACCTTCCCCGTAAAGGTGCCAGCCACCGTGGGTAAGTTCGTCGCCGTGTGTAAATGCGTCGTAGCCATCGAATGCCTCCAGAGGCATGAATTGTAGGACTCCGGGTCGCGCGCGGCAACGGCGGGCGTCGGCGGCGGACTTCGGCTATGCTCGGGGGTCTTGGGTTTTGCCGCCGAGGGCCCGAGCGAAAGCGAGGCGGCGTGGGGAACCTGCCATGATCACCGGCGCGCACTCGATCATCTACAGTACAAACCCTGATGCGGATCGCGCCGTCCTGCGCGACGTGTTCAAGCTGACGCACGTCGATGTCGGAGGCGGATGGTTGATCTTCGGACTGCCGCCGGCTGAGGTCGCCGTTCACCCGTCGGACAGGAACGGCGTGCACGAGCTCTACATGATGTGCGATGACGTCGAGGCGCTCGTCGCGGAAATGAAGCGCCACAACCTGTCGTGCGGTCACGGTCCAGGACCAGGGCTGGGGCCTGCTGACGCAACTGACCTTGCCGGGAGGCGGCACGCTGGGTATCTATCAGCCGCGCCACGCGCGTCCGGCGCCGATGGGCCGCCCATGAACCTTCGTGACTTTCTCACCCACCTGTCCGGCGAGCCCGCCTGGTCTCACGCCGGAGCGGTGACTCCGCTCACACGCGCCAGCAACGGCGACACGCCGCTGCACGCGGCAATCTGGGCGCGAGACGATGAGGCGGCGCGGCAGTTGATCGACGCGGGAGCGGACGTGAACGCGGCGGGCGAGGATGGCTACACCCCGATTCACGCCGCTCTCGCGCAGTCGAACGTGCCGCTCGCCCGCCGGTTGACGGCCTGCGGCGCTTCGTGGAACGCCGTCAACAAGTTCGCCTGCTCGGTCAGGGACGCGGCGCGGCGCTCTGACGATCCGGCCGTGCGCGCGTTGCTGGAACAGGAGGAGGTGGTCAGTTCGCTGCCCGGCCGGATCGGACACTTCCGGCTGGAGTCCGGGCATCACAGCGATCTGTGGACCGATCTCGAGCTCCTCTGTCTGCGTCCCGAGTTCGTCCGCCAGCGCGCGGCCGAACTGGCGGCGCGCCTCGGCCAGTATCGAGTGGACGCGGTTTGCGGTCCTCTCGTCGAGGGGGCGTTCGTGGCGCTGATGGTCGCCTCCGATCTGGATGTCGAGTTCTACTACACGGAGCGATTCACTCGTCAGGCTGACGAGTCGCTGCTGTTTCCGGTGGAGTACCGGGTTCCGCCAGTCCTTCGCGGCAGGCTGCAGGGGAAACGCGTGGCGATCGTCAACGACGTCATCAGCGCCGGCTCGGCGGTGCGTGGCACGCTTGCGGACCTCGAGGCGTGTGGTGCTGAGACTGTCGCGGTGGCAGCGCTCGCCGTCCTCGGCTCATCCGCCGCCGAGTTCGCCACCGTCAACGAGCTGGCGCTCGAGACTCTTGCCTCGTTTCCCTTCTCGATGTGGACGCCCGGCGAGTGCCCGTTATGTCGTGCCGGCGTGGGCCTTCAGAACAAGCCCGCCGGGAACGGGTGACGCCCGATGCGTCTTTCATGAAGCAGGCGTTCCTCTGGTCGTGCGCGCTGGCGATTGCGGCGTCGCTCCTCGTCGCGACTGACTACCAGTCCCGCGATCCGGATTCGTCGCTCTACGCGAGGCTTTCCGGAGAGCTTGCGCAGCAGCCGCCATCACGCTGGATTGCGCCGGAGTGGGGAGGGGCGTGGAACCAGGAAGGGCTCTTTCGCGAGCACCCCGTGGGCATTCTGCTCCCCTCGGTGCTCCTGATTCGCGCCGGCGTTCCCGCGGGTCAGGCCGCGTACATCGTCAACATGCTGTATCAAGCCGCGGTGATCGCGCTGATTCCGCTCGTCGCGGCGGTCGTGGTGAACGGCATGGAGGCGCGTTCGCTCGCCTGGCTCCTGCAACTGCTACCCGTCTCGTTCGTGTACCGCATCCGCGGGAACCAGGAACATCCCCTGCTGATGTGTTTTCTCGCGCTCATCTTTACCACACACCGCGCGCGCACGAATCCCTGGTGGGTGCTGGCGATGGCGGCGTCGTTCTCCTTTCTCGTCCTGCTCAAGGGCGCGTTTGCCATGTTTGCGCTCGTCGCGGCGGCGCTGTGGCTGGTGTTCGTGCCGACGCCCCAGGACGGATCCAATCGGTGGGCGTGGGCGGGCCTCGCCGCGGCCGTCATCACCGCGGCGCTGATGTTGGCCGGCTACGAGTCGCTCTACGTACGGACGACCGGCGAGTCGTTCCTGGACTTCTACCGGTCGACGCGTCTGGGAGGGTCGATACGGGTCAGTGATCCGAGCGTCGTTCCGCACGCGCTCGTCAACGTGGGATGGTATCTCCTCAGGCTCGCGTGGTTCGCGGCCCCATGGAGCCTGGTGGCGTGCGCCGTGGCGTGGGTCTGGCTCCGTTTCAGGACCATCGGTACCTTGCCGGCGCCCTTCGACGAGACAACCGAGCGCGGGCTCGCGTGGGCGTGGATTCTGACGGCCGTGTTCATCGCGGTGCTGAGCCCCGCGCTCGTGCGCGCCGAGCGTTTCATCTTCCCGACCTACTTCGTGATTGGATCAATAGGCGTGGTGGCCGCGATTCGAACGGTTGGGAGCGTCCGCAGTCTGGCCGTGAAGACGGACCGGCATGCCTGGCTCCCGATCGCGGTGTGGATGGGGACGTTCCTGCTCAGCCTGGGGAGCAAGGTCCTTCGCTGAGTGCGGGACACTCAAGGGTGGGTGTCCCCGGGGACAGTCACGGTTGAGTGTCCCCGGCCGCGTTCAGTGCGTCACTCCGTAAACCATGTAGTTGACGCCGAGCTTGTACGCTTCGTTGGACAGATCGATCGGCCACAGCCCTCGGTCGGAGAACTCCCAGTACTCGGCGACATCATGATTGTGGTTGGCGATCACCATCAGGCGCTGCGAAGGGTCATTGCCTTCGAAGATGCCGTAATAGGTCGGCTTGATGCCATACATGGGGTGCGGGAAGTCGATGTGCTCCATGCGAAAGAACGAGTCGAACACGCGATGGGACGCGTCGAGTTGAACCCAGCGCGCCTCGGGAAGCACTCGACGCATCTGCGCCTCGAGGTTGTTCCACTGCTCGTATTCGAAGTCGTCGAAAATCGCGAACCCGCCCTTGAGCAGGTACTCCCGGAAGCGTTCTCCCTGCTGGTCCGTCATGATCCAGAACCCGGGCTCCCACATATAGAGGATGGGGTAGTTGAAAATCTCGGGATCGTCGAGACCGAGGATGCGTCCGTCGGGATTGAGGTTGAGCAGGGTCAGTTCCTGCAGGATTCTTGCGAGGTTGGCCTCGGCTCGCGGGTAATCGTGGCTCCAGGCGTTGTTCATCCCCCGGCGGCCGAAAGTGGTGCCTCCGTCCCACCGCACCCGAACGAAGCGGAATCGGCCGTCGTAACCGTCGTCTTCTCGAGCCGGATCCCGCCACCCAGGCTGAGTGAAGGCCATCGACGTGACAAGGGCAGCGCCGAGCAGGCCCCTTAGCCAGCGTCGCGATGGACGTTGTGGGGTGAGAAGGCTGGCAGGCATACGGCTATGTATTCGGCGCCCTCCGGGTCGGGCGTACTGTACCTGATCCACTCGTCCGGGGAGGTGATGACGGCCTGGCCGGCGCGAACATCCAGGATTCCCGCCTCGTGTTCGACCCGCAGCACCCCGCGGAGGACGACCGTGATCTCCTCGAATTCCGGCCGTTGGCCTGGCTCCTGCCAGCCCGCGGGCGAGACCATACGCGCGACGCTAACCCCAGCATGCCCAGAGTTTACGCGACCTGCGTACTCTTCAATCCGTTTCGGCTTGGTGCCCGCGGCCTGGACGACCGCCGGCGCTTCTATGAGTTTCGGCATAGGAGCGGATCCTACCCCCGAAGCGGAAGCAGCGAGCCGCGAACCGCGAGCCGCGGGGGAGCGAGGCCGCGTGAATAAGGATGAGGCACCATTTCTTGAAGAGACTCAGCTCGGTTGGACAAGGAGGCGGACATGAACCGAGACGAGCTCGACGGCAAGGTGAAGCAGGTCAAGGGCAAGGTGAAGCAGGGGTTCGGTGATCTCACTGATGATGAACAACTTAGGGACGAAGGCGTGGCGGACGAGGCCGAGGGCGAATTGCAGGAAGGCGTCGGAACCGTGCGCCGGAAGGTGGGCCAAGCGGTGAAGGACCTTGGCAACAAGATCAAACAGTAGTTCCTGGCGGTAATTCCTTTCAGGTGTGGGGGACTTAATCCCCCACATCCCCTTTTGCTATATTTGCAAGGTTCTGGTCGGCCCTGGGACACCCTATCTAGGGCCAGACTCCAAGACGCGGCGCCCACACGCGCGAATCGCGGATACAAGCGAGCAGCGCGGGAACCGTATCGCCGACGCCTCGTGGACACGAGAGGCGCAGCATCATCAACCTTTATAGGGTAAGTCAGCTCCAGGTGCCGGGCCGCTTTGCGGCTCCCTAGGCTTGGAGCACCGGACCATACACCTGCGCGACTGTGCGTGGGTGGGTGGCGTAGCCGTCATGGCGCGGATGGCGCGAGCCGTTCGTGTGCTGTGTCCGTTTTCTGCGCGCGCGAAGCGTGCGCATGGAGTGCTCGTGCCGACGATCAGCCAACTGGTGCGCAGGGGACGGGACAAGGTTCTCACGAAGACCAAGAGCCCGGCGCTGCAGAACAGCCCGCAGAAGCGCGGCGTCTGCGTCCGCGTCTTCACGCAGACGCCGAAGAAGCCGAATTCCGCGCTGCGCAAGGTCGCGCGCGTGCGGCTCACCAACGGGATCGAGGTCACGACCTACATTCCGGGTGTCGGCCACAACCTGCAGGAGCACTCGCTCGTGCTCATCCGCGGCGGCCGTGTGAAGGATCTGCCGGGTGTCCGTTATCACGTGGTCCGCGGCACGCTCGACGCCGTCGGCGTGCAGGGCCGGAAGCAGGGACGCTCGAAGTACCGGGGCGAAGAGGCCGAAGTCGTAGAGAAGGATCAATAGATGCCTAGACGAAGAGAAGTTCCCAAGCGCGAAGTGCCCCTCGATCCGCTGTACAGCAGCGCGCTCGTGACGAAGTTCATCAGCACGCTGATGCGCGGCGGCAAGCGCAGCACGGCCGAGCAGATCATGTACGCCAGCCTGGCCACGATCCAGGAGAAGACGGGCGATGATCCGATCAAGGTGTTCAAGAAGGCGGTCGAGAACGTCAAGCCCGCGCTCGAGGTCAAGTCGCGCCGCGTCGGCGGCTCGAACTATCAGGTCCCGGTCGAGGTCAACCCGAATCGGCGCCTGTCGCTCAGCATCCGCTGGCTGGTGGGGTACGCGCGCGAGCGCGGCGACGGCAAGACCATGAAGGAAAAGCTCGCGAACGAATTGCTGGATGCGGCCAACCTCCGCGGGGGCGCCGTCAAGAAGCGCGAAGACGTGCATCGCATGGCCGAGGCCAACAAGGCCTTCGCGCACTATCGGTGGTAGGCCATGAGCTGTCAGCGATCGGCTGGCAGCAATGGGAATCGACAGATTCGACCGAAGTTGGATTTTTCCGAAAACGAGAGCCAGCTGAAAGCTGAGAGCTGACGGCTGATAGCTATGCCACGAGAAACACCACTTGTTCGGACGCGGAACATCGGCATCATGGCCCACATCGATGCCGGCAAGACCACTACGACTGAACGGATCCTGTACTACACGGGCATCACGTACAAGATCGGTGAAGTGCACGATGGCACCGCGGTCATGGACTGGATGGAGCAGGAACAGGAGCGCGGGATCACGATCACGTCCGCCGCGACGACGTGCTTCTGGCGCGAGCACCGCATCAACATCATCGACACACCGGGGCACGTCGACTTCACGGCCGAAGTCGAGCGGTCGCTGCGTGTCCTCGACGGCGCCGTCGCCGTGTTCGACTCGGTCGCCGGCGTCGAGCCACAGTCGGAAACCGTCTGGCGCCAGGCCGACAAGTATCGCGTCCCGCGGATCTGCTTCGTCAACAAGATGGACCGCATCGGCGCGGACTTCAAGCGGACTTTCGAGCAGATCATCTCGAAGCTCGGCGGCAATCCCGTCGCGATTCAGCTGCCGATTGGCGCCGAGGACAAGTTCACCGGCGTCATCGACCTCGTGCGGATGAAGGCGATCACCTACAAAGACGAGACGATGGGCGCGGACTACATCGTGTCGGACATTCCTGCCGACATGATGGACGAGGCGCTCAAGTATCGCGAGCAGCTGATCGAGAAGGTCAGCGAGGCCGACGACAAGCTCCTCGAGAAGTACCTCAAAGGCGAAGAGATCCTCGAGGACGAGATCAAGGCGGCGCTGCGCAAGCGCGTCAACAGCTCCGTGCACACCGAAGGCGCCGCGGCCGAGGCCGCGTTCGTGCCGGTCATCTGCGGGTCCGCGTTCAAGAACAAGGGCGTCCAACCCCTGCTCGACGCCATCGTGGATTACCTGCCGTCGCCTGTCGACGTGCCCGCCATCAAGGGATTCGATCCGAACAAGGGACCCGACACCATCATCGAGCGCCCGGCGGCCGACGAGGCGCCGTTTTCAGCCCTGGCGTTCAAGATCATGACCGACCCGTTCGTCGGCCAGCTCACGTTCATTCGCGTGTACTCGGGCGTCATGATGTCCGGATCGTCGGTCTACAACTCGACCAAGCAGAAGACCGAGCGCCTCGGCCGCCTGCTGAAGATGCACGCGAACAAACGCGAAGAAATCAAGGAAGTCTACGCGGGTGATATCGCGGCGGCGGTCGGCCTGAAGACCGTCACGACCGGCGACACGGTCTGCGACGAAAAGAAAGCGATCGTCCTCGAGTCGATGGACTTCCCGGAGCCCGTCATCTCGCTCGCGATCGAGCCGAAGACCAAGGCGGACCAGGAAAAGCTCGGCGCCGGGATGCAGAAGCTGATGGCGGAAGATCCGACCTTCCGGGTCAAGACCGACCAGCAGACCGGCGAAGTCGTCATCGCCGGCATGGGCGAGCTGCACCTCGAGATCATCGTCGATCGACTCAAGCGCGAGTTCGGCGTCGAGGCGACTGTCGGACGTCCGCAGGTGGCGTACAAGGAAACACTGACGCGTCCCGCCGATGGCGAGATGAAGTACGCGAAGCAGACCGGCGGCCGCGGCCAGTACGGCCACGTGAAGATCCACCTCTTTCCGGGCGAGCCTGGCTCGGGGTACGTCTTCGAGAACGAGACCAGCGGCGGTTCGATTCCACGAGAGTTCATCAAGCCGGTCGACGAGGGGATCAAGGAAGCGCTCACGCGCGGCATCCTCGCCGGCTATCCGATAGACGACGTGCGGATTGAGCTGTACGACGGCTCCTACCACGACGTCGACTCGTCGGAGATGGCGTTCAAGATTGCCGGCTCGATGGCGTTCCAGGATGCGGCCAAGAAGGCGAAGCCGGTGCTCCTCGAGCCCATCATGCGGGTCGAGGTGGTGGTGCCCAAGGAGCACATGGGCGACGTCATCGGCAACCTCTCGGGAAGGCGCGGACAGATTCAGTCGCAGGAGGATCGCGGCGGCACGCAGATCATCAACGCGCGCGTGCCGCTCGCCGAGATGTTCGGCTACGCGACGGACCTGCGCTCGCGCACGCAGGGCCGTGCGACCTACTCGATGCACTTCGACCGCTACGAACCGGCGCCGAACAATGTGAGCGAGGAAGTCGTGGCGAGGGTGCAAGGTAAGACGTAGAAGAAATGCATTCAGCATTACAAGGATCATCAACGTGGCTTCAGCATTCAGCGACAAGATCCGCATCCGCCTCAAGGCGTACGACAGCCGGGTGCTCGATCAGTCGACGACAGAGATCGTGGAGACGGCGCGGCGCACGGGAGCGCGGCTGGCGGGGCCCATTCCGTTGCCGACCGACAAGAACAAGTGGACCGTGCTGCGGTCGCCGCACGTCGACAAGAAGTCGCGCGAGCAGTTCGAGCTGCGCACGCACAAACGGCTGATCGACATCTTCGAGCCGACCCCGCAGACCGTCGACGCGCTGATGAAGCTCGACCTGCCGGCCGGCGTAGACGTGGAGATCAAGGCGTTCGGCAAGGAACATAAGTAAATGGGCCCGGCACCCGGCACGGACGCTTGGTGGTGCTGAGATGAAGAAGGACCCAGCGCAGGTGCAGGAATCAGCAGCGCCTGCGGCTGCTGCCGAGCGCGACGGCGCGAGGCAGCGCGAGCGGGGGTGGGGCCCCGCGAGCTCTTAAATATGGTTACTGGCATCATCGGCAGAAAAGTCGGCATGACGCAGGTGTTCGGGCAGGATGGCTCGGCCACGCCCGCGACCGTCATCAAGGCCGGGCCGTGCGTTGTCGTGCAGGCCAAGGCACAGTCGTCCGACGGGTACGAGGCGGTCCAGATAGGGTTCGTCGAAGAGCGGCCCGCACGAGTGCGGAAGCCCCTCGCCGGCCACTACAAGAAGGCCGGCGTGCCGCCGACGCGCGTGCGCCGCGAGGTTGCGGAGGCCGCCGGCAGCGAGGCGATGAAGCCAGGTGATCAGGTGCTCGTCACGGGCCTGTTCACGAGCGGCGATCGCGTCGACGTCATCGGCATCAGCCGCGGCAAGGGTTTCCAGGGCGTCATGAAGCGCCACAACTTCAGTGGCGGCGCGGCCACGCATGGATCGATGTTCCACCGCGCGCCGGGGTCGATCGGCGCCTCGTCGTACCCCTCGCGCGTCGTCAAGGGCATGCGCGCGGCCGGGCGGATGGGCGGCGACCGTGTCACGACTCGCAACTTGAAGGTCGTGCAGGTCGATGCCGACAACAACCTGCTCGTGCTGAAGGGCGCGGTTCCTGGTGCGCCGGGCGGGTACTTGATCGTGCGCAAGGCCATCGCGCGGAAGCCGGATCCGAAGCCGCAGATCGAGAAGCCGTCGAAAGCGGTCAAGGGGAAGAAGTAGCGCAAGCTGAAAGCTGGAAGCTCAGTCATGCACATTGACATCGTCAACGGCAACAACGAGAAAGTCGGCGCGGTCGAGCTGAACGAAGCGGTGTTCGGCGGACGCGTGAAGGCCGAGTTGATCTGGGAGGCGGTCGTGCAGGAGAACGCCTCCGACCGCCGCGGCACGCACGCGACCAAGAACCGCGCCGCGGTCAGTGGGAGCGGCAAGAAGCCGTGGCGGCAGAAGGGCACCGGCAGGGCGCGCGTCGGCGAGATTCGCAACCCGCTCTGGCGCAAGGGCGGCACCGTGTTCGGCCCCACGCCGCGCAGCTACGCCTACGACCTGCCGAAGAAAGTGCGTCGCGGCGCGCTCGCCGCGGCCCTCGCGCAGAAGGTCAACGACAGCGCGGTGATCGTCGTCGATCGGCTCGAGGCGGGCGATCAGAAGACGAAGACGACCGCCGAGATGTTCAAACGGCTCGGCGCGACGGGCAAGACGCTCGTGATCGACGTGACGCCCGACGAGGGGTTCACGCGTTCGGCCCGCAACATCGCCGGCGTGACCCTCGTGGCGTGCAACCGCGTGACCGCCCGGGACGTCATCAACACGGCGCGCATCGTCACGACGAAAGACGCGCTCGAGAAGCTCCAGAACATGCTGAAGGCTGAAGGCTGAATGCTCAATTCAGCATTGGAAAAGACATGAAGCTCACAGACGTCATACGGCGCCCACTGATCACCGAGAAGACCACGCTGCTCCGCGAAGACAACCGGACGGTGGTATTCGAAGTGCACGTCGGTGCGACCAAGGTCGACATCAAACGCGCGGTCGAGAAGCTCCTCGGTTCGAAAGTCGAAGCGGTGAGGACGGCGATCGCGCACGGCAAGTTCAAGCGCCAGGGCCGCTTCATGGGTCAGCGATCGGACTGGAAGAAGGCCTACGTCAAGCTCAGGGAAGGCGAGAAGATCCCCGAGTTCCTCGAGGGCGCATAAGGTTCGAAGGCTGGATCAGGGACCCGAAGGCTGGATCAGGGACCCGAAGGCTGGATCAGGACCCGAAGGCTGGATCAGGACCCGAAGGCTGGATCAGGACCCGAAGGCTGGATCAGGAAAAGACGACCATGCCAATCAGAAAGTACAACCCCACCTCCCCTGGACGACGGTTTCAGACCGTCCAGACGTTCGACGAGGTGACGACGAGCGAGTCGTACAAGCCGTTGACCGAACCGCTCCACAAGTCGGGCGGGCGGAACAACCGCGGCGAGTTGACGTCGTGGTGGCGCGGCGGCGGACACAAGCGCAACTACCGCATCATCGATTTCAAGCGCGACAAGCGCGACATTCCCGCAACCGTGGCGACGGTCGAGTACGACCCGAACCGGTCCGCGCGGATCGCGCTGCTGACGTATGCCGACGGCGAGAAGCGGTACATCCTGCAGCCGCTCGGCCTGAAGGTGGGAGACACGATCATCGCCGGAGAGCACGTCGACATCCTGCCGGGGAATGCCTTGCCGCTCAAGCACATCCCGCTCGGCACCCAGGTGCACAACGTCGAGCTGAGGGTCGGCAAGGGCGGCCAGATCGCGCGCAGCGCGGGGTCGTCGGTACAGGTTGTCGCGAAGGAAGGTGATTACGCCTCCGTCAAGATGCCCTCGGGCGAGATTCGGAAGATTCACACCGAGTGCCTCGCCACCATCGGCCAGGTGGGCAACGTCGATCACGAGAACGTGTCGATCGGGAAGGCGGGCCGGAGCCGGTGGCTGGGCAAGCGGCCGCACGTGCGCGGCGTCGCGATGAACCCGGTCGACCATCCGCTCGGGGGCGGCGAAGGCAAGACGTCCGGCGGACGGCATCCGGTGTCGCCGTGGGGGCAGCCGACCAAGGGCTACAAGACGCGCAATCGCAAGGTGACGGATCGGTTTATCGTGCAGCGCCGGAAGAAATGACCCGGGGCGCCCAGTAGCGCGGAACCTCAGTTCCGCGTCAGACCGCGAATAGCTGAGAGCTAGAAATTTATGTCCAGATCGTTGAAAAAGGGCCCCTTCGTCGACGTGCCGCTGCTCGAGAAGGTGGAGATCATGAACCGCGGGGGCGAGAAGAAGGTGCTGAAGACCTGGTCTCGCCGCTCGACCGTGATTCCCGAGATGGTCGGGCACACGCTCGCCGTGCACAACGGGAAGAAGTTCATCCCTGTGTACCTCACGGAGAACATGGTGGGCCACAAGCTCGGTGAGTTCGCGCCGACGCGGGTGTTCAAGGGGCACACCACGAAGTCCGACAAAGCGGCGTCGGTCGCGCCCGCGGCACCGGCGGGAGCCGCTGCGCCCAAGGCTGGTGCCTGATGGCGGTTCAGGCACACGCGACAGCGAAGTACGTGCGCACCTCGGCGCAGAAGGCGGGGCTCGTCCTCGACCTCATCCGTGGTCGTGATGTGAACGCGGCGCTGGCCACGCTCCAGTTCGCGAGGAAGAGCGTCGCGCGCGACATCGAGAAGGTGCTGCGGTCGGCGATCGCCAACGCGCAGCAGAAGGAAGGATTCGGCGGCGATGTGGAGCGGCTCTTCGTGGCCGCCTGCTACGCGAACCAGGGGCCGTCGCAGAAGCGGATCCGTCCGGCCCCGATGGGCCGCGCGTTCCGTGTGGTCAAGCGCACGGCGCACCTGACCGTCGCGGTTACCGAGCGGCCGTCCACAGTCGTGGCTCCGGCAGGGCCTGATGGCGCGGCGCCGAGGCGTCCGCGTGGCGCGAAGCCCAAGGCGAAACCGGTAAAGGCCGCCAGGAAGCCGCTGGCGAAGAAGAAGCCGGCGGCACGCACGAGCGGTGGCGCGAAGAAAACGGCGAAAGCCTGAGGCGATTGCATTATGGGACAGAAGGTTCATCCGAACGGATTCCGGCTCGGGTTCAACAAGACGTGGCGCTCGCGGTGGTACGCGGATCGCGACTACGCGAAGCTGCTCCACGAGGACCTGAACCTGCGCGACAAGCTCAAGGAGCGGTTCGCGCACGCCGGAGTGTCGAAGATCGAGATCGAGCGGGCCGCCAACAAGCTCAAGATCGACATCTACACCTCGCGGCCCGGCATCATCATCGGGCGCAAGGGGACCGAGGTCGACAAGCTGAAGACCGAGATTCAGAAGCAGACGAACCGCGAGGTCTTCATCAACATCCAGGAGATCCAGAAGCCCGAGCTCGACGCGCAGCTCATCGGCGAGTCGGTGGCGATGCAGCTCGAGAAGCGCGTCGCCTTCCGGCGCGCGATGCGCAAAGCGGTGGAGTCGGCGCTGCGGTTCGGCGCGCGCGGCATCAAGGTGCGCGTGTCGGGACGGCTGAACGGCGCGGAGATCGCGCGGTCCGAATGGTATCTGCACGGCCAGCTGCCGCTGCAGACGCTGCGCGCCGACATCGACTACGGCTTCGCGGAAGCCTTCACGACGTACGGCGCGATCGGCGTCAAGGTGTGGCTCTACAAGGGCGAGCGCCTGGTGCCGAAGATCGGCCGGGAGGAAGATTACCGGACGCCGCGGCGTCCGGCTGGGGCAGATCGACGCTAGCTGGCAGCCCTCAGCTCTTGGGCTTTCAGCGCGACAGCTGGAAGCCGATGAGCGAGCTGAAAGCTGAGAGCCGAGAGCTGATAGCGACAAGGAACAATTCGCCATGTTGATGCCGAAGAAGGTCAAGTACCGGAAACAGCAGCGCGGCCGCATGCGCGGCAAGGCGTGGCGCGGGTCCGACGTGTCGTTCGGCGCCTACGGGCTGAAGGCGCTCGAGCCGTGCTGGCTGACCGACCGGCAGATCGAAGCGGCGCGCGTCGCGATGACCCGCTTCATCAAGCGCGGCGGCAAGATCTGGGTGCGCGTGTTCCCCGACAAGCCGATCACGAAGAAGCCGCAGGAAACGCGAATGGGCAAGGGCAAGGGCGCCCCCGAGCAATGGGTCTGCGTCGTGCGGCCCGGGCGCATCATGTTCGAAATGGAAGGCGTGAACGAGGCCGACGCGCGCCGGGCGCTGCAGCTGGCCGCGGCCAAGCTGCCGATCAAGACCCGCTTCGCGACCAGGTTTGCGCAGGAGAAAGCGCTATGAAGGTAGCCGAGATACGTGACCTCGGCGTCGACGAGTTGCAGCAGCGCGTGAAGGATTGGGACGACCAGGTCTTCCGGCTGCGGATTCAGAAGTCGATGGGACAGCTCGAAGCGGGACACAAGCTCAAAGCCCTTCGCCGCGATCTGGCGCGGGTGAAGACCGTGCTGCGCGAGAAGGAGAGTCGGTAGATGGCAGGCAAGGAAATCACCGGCGTCATCGTCAGCGACAAGATGGACAAGAGCGTCGTCGTGGCGGTTGAGCGCCAGATCCGGCACGAGCTCTACGGGAAAACCAGCAAGCGGACGTCGAAGTTCCTCGCGCACAACGAGGCGAACGACGCGAAGGTCGGCGACCGCGTGGCGATTGTCGAGTCCCGTCCGCTGAGCCGCCGCAAGCGCTGGGTCGTCACGCGCGTGGTCGAGAAAGCGAAGGGGGTCTAGCCATGATCCAGATGCGATCGATTCTCGACGTGGCCGACAACTCCGGCGCGCGCAAGATCGCCGTCATCAACCCGATCGGCGGTTCAACGGGGCGCTACGCCAGGCTCGGTGACATCGTCACGGCGTCGGTGAAGGAGGCAACTCCCGACTCGACCGTCAAGAAAGGGCAGGTCGTCAAGGCGGTCATCGTACGGACGCGCAAGGAGCAGCGCCGGAAAGACGGCAGCTACATCCGCTTCGACCGCAACGCTGCCGTGCTGGTCAACGATCAGAACGAGCCCGTCGGCACCCGCGTCTTCGGGCCGGTGGCGCGCGAGCTGCGCGAGCGGAAGTTCATGAAGATCATTTCGCTGGCGCCAGAGGTGCTCTAGGGAAGCCATCAGCCCTCAGCCGTCGGTTCGACGAACCGGCACGCGCTGAGAGCTGACAGCTGAAAGCTTGAAAGCTATGTCGAGATTACAGAGTCCGATTCGCCGCAACGACAACGTGATTGTCATCACGGGGAAGGACCGGGGCAAGCGTGGCCGCGTGCTCAAGGTCGACCCCGCGAAGAACCGCCTCATCGTCGAAGGCGTGAATTTCATCAAGCGGCACACGAAGCCGAACCCGCAGCGGCAGATCAAGGGCGGCGTCGTCGAGCGCGAAGCCTCGCTGCATGCGTCGAACGTCCAGCTCGTGTGCCCCGACTGCGACAAGCCGACACGGCTCGGCCGCAAGATCCTCGGGGACGGCCGCAAGGTCCGCATCTGCCGGAAGTGCGAGGGAGTGGTAGACAAATGAGCCGCCTCAAAGAGCGATACGACAAGGAAGTCGCGGCCGCCCTCTCGAAGGAGTTCGGCTACACGAACGTCATGGCGATTCCCAGGATCCAGAAGGTGGTCGTCAACATGGGTCTTGGCGAGGCGACGCAGAACGCGAAGATTGCCGACACCGGCGCCGACGAGATCGCGCGCATCACCGGCCAGAAGCCCGTGATCACGCGGTCGAAGAAATCGATCGCGCAGTTCAAGCTGCGCAAGGGCATGCCCATCGGCGCCATGGTCACGCTCAGAGGCGAGCGGATGTGGGAGTTCCTCGATCGCCTCATGTCGGTCGCGCTGCCGCGCGTGCGCGACTTCCGGGGCGTGTCACCCAAGGGCTTCGATGGCCGCGGCAACTTCACGCTCGGGCTGAAGGACCAGCTGCTCTTCCCGGAAATCGACTACATGAAGGTCGACAAGGCCCGGGGGATGAACATCTCGGTCGTCACGACGGCGAAGACCGACGAGGAGTCGCGGAAGCTGCTGCAGCTGCTCGGGATGCCATTCAGAACCGCGTAGGCGATAGAGAGAGACGACAAAGGCAAACATGGCCACGACTGCAAAGATCGCCAAGGAAGCGAAGACGCCGAAGTTCAAGGTCCGGCTGAGAAACCGCTGCAAGCGCTGCGGGCGGCCCCGTGCGTATCTGCGGAAGTTCGCGCTCTGCCGCCTGTGCTTCCGCAAGCTGGCGCTCGAGGGCGACATTGCCGGAGTGACGAAGAGCAGTTGGTAGACAGCCGTCAGCTGTCAGCCGTCAGCGTTCAGCCGAAGGGCAGAGCTGGCGATTCGATGGCTGAGAGCTGAAAGCTGAAAGCTGATAGCTGAGAGCTAAGAAACATGACCGATCCAATTTCAGACATGCTGACGCGGATTCGCAACGCGACGCTCGCCAGGCAGGCGCGGGTGGAGATGCCCTGCTCGAGACTCAAGGTGGAGATCGCGCGGATCCTCGAGAGCGAAGGTTACGTCCAGGGTTTCAAGGTGCTGGATGCCCAGCCTGGCGAGCGCGTCCAAGCGCTGCTGCGGGTATTCCTCAAGTACGGACCGCGCGGCGAACGCGTCATCACCGGCATCCAGCGCGTCAGCCGGCCGGGCCGGCGCGTCTATTTCGGGCGCGATGATGTGCCGGACGTGCTGGCGGGCCTCGGCACCAGCATCCTGACGACGTCGCGCGGCGTCATGACCGGCCGCGAAGCGGTCAAGGTCGGTGTCGGCGGCGAAGTCTTGTGTAACGTGTGGTAGTTCAGCGATCAGCTATCAGCCGTCAGCTTTCAGCACGAGCGCTGGGAGTTTTCGCGACGCTGAAGCTGAGAGCTGAAAGCTGAGAGCTAAAGACCATGTCACGAATCGGCAAGAAACCCATCGCGATCCCCAAGGGCGTCAAGATCGACGTCCAGCCGGGCCTCGTCGAAATCAAGGGGCCGAAGGGCTCGCTGCGGCAGGCGCTGCCGGCAGGGATCGGCTTCGAGCTCGAAGGCGATACGCTGAGCGCGCGGTTGCTTCGCGAGGACCCGCAGCTCGGCAAGTTCCACGGCCTGGCGCGCAGCCTGGTGGCCAACGCCGTCAAGGGCGTGACGGAAGGCTTCCGGAAGGACCTCGACATCGTCGGCGTCGGGTATCGCGCCGAGGTGAAGGGCAAGCAGGTCGTGTTCGCGCTGGGCTATTCGCATCCGGTCGTGTTCGAGATTCCGACCGGTATCGATATCGCGATCGACAAGCAGACGCACATCACCGTGACCGGCGTCGACCGCCAGCAGGTCGGGCAGGTGGCCGCCAACATCCGGCGGCTGAGGAAGCCCGACCCGTACAAGCAGAAGGGCGTTCGCTACACGGGTGAAGTGCTGAAGAAGAAGGCTGGAAAGACGGGCGCCAAGTAGCGCTCAGCTTTCAGCTGTCAGCTATCAGCCTGTTGCTGATACTGCGAGCTGATGGCTGAGAGCTCAGAGCTGAGAGCTGAGACATGAAGATCAACACCAAGAAGGATCGGCGCCGGCGGATCGCGCTGCGGCAGCGCCAGCGCATCTCCGGCACGGCTGAGCGGCCGCGGCTGCGCGTATTTCGCAGCGTGGCGCACACCTACGCGCAGGTCATCGACGATCTCACCGGGACGACGATCGCGGCGGTAGCGACGACCGAGCCCGCGCTCAAGCCGCAGTTGGGCGGGCCCGCGCGGGCCGGCAACAAGGCCGGCGCGCAGTTGCTGGGGAAGACGATCGCCGAGCGCCTGATCGCCAAGGGGATCAAGCGCGTCGTGTTCGATCGCGGCGGGTTTCTCTATCACGGGCGCGTTCGAGCGGTCGCCGAGGCGGCGCGCGAGGCGGGGCTGGAATTCTGAGGAAGGCTAACAGCTGTCAGCTTTCAGACGTCAGCCACGGATGCGCTGCGGGTGAGAGCGAAATTGCTGAGAGCTGTGAGCTGAAAGCAGATAGCTATGATTGAGACACGAGAGAGAATCGACGCGTCGCAGCTCGAACTGAAAGACACGGTCGTCAACATCAGCCGCGTCACCAAGGTCGTGAAGGGCGGCAAGAACTTGAGCTTCAGCGCGCTCGTCGTCGTCGGCGACGGCCACGGCGTGGTGGGCTTCGGCGTCGGCAAGGCGAAGGAAGTGCCGTCGGCGATCAAGAAGGGGATCGAGGCGGCCAAGAAGTCGCTCATCCGGGTTCCCCTGAGCGGCACGACGGTGCCGCACCCGATCGTCGGACGCTTCGGCGCCGGCCAGGTGCTGCTGAAGCCCGCGCCGGATGGCACCGGCATCATCGCCGGAGGGGCCGTGCGCGCCGTCGTCGAGTCGGCTGGGATCCAGAACGTGCTGACCAAGTCGCTCGGGTCCGCCAACTCCCACAACGTGGTGAGGGCGACGTTCGCCGGGCTCGCGGGGTTGAAGGATCCGAAGGTGATCCGCCGGCTGCGCGGGAAAGAAGAAGAGGAAGAGGCTGTCAATGCCTAGAGGCACGAAAGCGTCCGCACCGGCCGAGCAGCGGCGGCTGAAGATCACCCTGTTGAAGAGCCCGATCGGTTTCAGCCGGGATCAGGCAACCGTGGTGATGGGCATGGGTTTGCGACGGATCAGGCACTCGGTCACGCTGCTCGATACGCCCGAGACGCGCGGCATGATCCTCAAGGTGCGTCACCTGATATCGGTGGAATAAACGGTGAAGGTGCTGCAGACTTCACACGTCAGACTTTCAGAGTTTCAGAGAAGAGCGAACCATGGATCTCAGTAATCTGCGGAAGCCGAAGGGCTCGACGCATTCGAAAAAGCGCATCGGCCGCGGCCAGGGGAGCGGCAACGGAAAGACCGCCGGCCGGGGCCACAAGGGCGCGAAGTCGCGCTCCGGGTTCAAGCACAAGCGCGGCTTCGAAGGCGGCCAGATGCCGCTGCACCGCCGGGTCCCCAAGCGGGGATTCCATAACCTGTTCCGTCAGGCGTACGAGGTCGTGAACCTCGACACCCTGCAGGAGCGCTTCGACGCTGGCGTCGAGGTGACCCCTGAGCTGCTCCGCGAACGGGGCGTTGTCAGCCGCAGGGGACTGATCAAGGTGCTGGGGCGAGGGGAGATCGAGAAGGCGTTGACGGTGCGGGCGCACAAGTTCAGTGGAAAGGCGGCCGAGAAGATCGCGGCCGCGGGCGGAGTAGCGGAAGTACTGGCGTAGCTGAACGTCGCGGGAGACCCGGGTCGCCCCGCACACCACTTATATATGCTGCAAGACAGTCTCAAGAACATCTTCGCTGTTCCCGAGCTGCGCAACCGCGTGCTGTTCACGCTCGGCTTGCTCGCGGTGTATCGCGTGGGCGGCCACGTGCCCACGCCCGGGATCAACCCGGAGGCGCTCAAGCTCCTGGCCGAACAGGCCAAGAGCACGATGTTCGGCCTGTACGACATGTTCTCGGGGCAGAACCTGTCGCAGATGACAATCTTCGCGCTCGGCATCATGCCGTATATCAGCGCGTCGATCATCCTGCAGCTGCTGACCGTCGTCTGGCCGTACCTGGAGCGGCTGTCCAAGGAAGGCGAGCTCGGTCGCCGGAAGATCACGCAGTACACGCGCTACGGCACGATCGTGTTGAGCGTCGTGCAGGCCCTGGGCATCGCGTTCTTCCTCGAGCGGACGACCGAGATTGCGGGAGGGCTGCCGCTCGTCTACAGCCCGGGCTGGGGCTTCCGCATGATGACCGTGCTGACGCTGACCACCGGCTCGGCATTCGTTATGTGGCTGGGCGAGCAGATCACCGAGCGCGGCATCGGCAACGGCATGTCGCTCATCATCTTTGCCGGCATCGTCGTGGGCCTGCCGAGCGCCGCGATTCTGACTCTGGACCAATTGCGCACGGGACAGATGGGGCCGATCCGGCTGATCATCCTGCTCGTGCTGATGATCTGCGTGATCGCGGCCATCGTGTTCGTCGAGCGGGGACATCGACGGGTCACCGTTCAGTACGCCAAGCGCGTCGTCGGCCGGCGGATGTATGGCGGATCGAGCACGCACATTCCGCTCAAGGTGAACACCGGCGGCGTCATCCCGGTCATCTTTGCGTCGTCCATCCTCGCCTTCCCGGCAACGCTGGCGTCGATGTTCGCCGAGGGCAGCTGGATGCGGAGCCTGAGCGATCAGCTCGCGTGGGGCATGCCGCTCTACAACCTGCTGTACGTCACGGGCATCATCTTCTTCTGCTACTTCTACACCGCGATCATCTTCAATCCTGACGACGTGGCCGAGAACATGCGGAAGTACGGAGGTTTCATTCCGGGGATCCGGCCCGGCAAGCGCACGGCGGAGCACATCGACACGATCCTGACGCGGATCACGCTCGTCGGTGCGATCTACCTGGCGATGGTCGCGCTGTTGCCGGAGTTCCTGATCAACGGGTTCAAGGTCGCGCCGATTCCGTTCATCGGGCCGACGCTCGACACCTACACGCCGCGGTGGATTACCGACGGGCTCGGCGTGCAGTTTTTCTTCGGCGGGACGTCGCTCCTCATCATCGTCGGCGTGGCCATGGACACCGTGAACCAGGTGGAGTCGCAGCTCATCATGCGCCACTACGACGGGTTCATGAAGAAGACACGGATACGCGGGAGACGAGGACAGTAGGTGCGACTGCAGCATGGTGCAGCCTCGGGCCTCAACGTCGTGATGCTCGGTCCCCCTGGCGCCGGAAAAGGCACACAGGCCGAGCGTCTTGCGCAGATGCGCGGTCTGCCGAGGATTTCGACGGGCGACATCCTGCGCGAGGCCGTGCAGGAGGGCACGCCGCTCGGGAGCGTGGCGAAGGCGGCCATGGACGCGGGACGGCTCGTCAGCGACGACGTGATGATCGGGATCGTGCAGGCGCGGCTCGACCGTGACGACGCGCGATATGGCTTCGTGCTGGACGGCTTTCCGCGGACGGTCGAGCAGGCCTCGGCGCTCGATCGCATGGTGAACGGACGCGGACCGTTGGTGGTGCTCGACGTGGTGGTGCCGGAGGACGTGCTCGTGCGGCGCCTCGCCACCCGGCGCATCTGCGGCCGGTGCGGATCGAACGCGGCCGTTCACTGGACGAAGGCGTGTGAGAAGTGCGGCGGACGGCTCGTGTCGCGCGTCGACGATGGTGACGAGATCGTGCGGGAGCGCCTGAAGGTGTACCAGCGCCAGAGCCAGCCGCTCGTCGACTACTACTCGGGGCGCGGAACGCTCCGAACGATTGACGGAAACCAGCCGGCCGACGTGGTCACGACCGCCGTGAACGCCGCAGTCCACGCGGCGGAACCTGCTGGAGGCGTAAAGCTGTGATTGTCTGCAAGTCGCCGCGTGAGATCGAGCAGATGCGCCGGGCGAACGTACTGGTGGCCGACGTGCTCGCCGAGCTGGCCGGCATGGTCGCGCCGGGCGTGACGACGGCGGACCTCGATGCGGCCGCCGAGCGGCTGGTGCTGGCGGCCGGAGCCGAGCCCGCCTTCAAGGGGTATCGCGGCTATCCGGCCACGCTCTGCGCGTCGGTGAACGACGAGGTCGTGCACGGCATTCCGGCGGATCGCGCGCTGGCCGAGGGGGACATCATCTCGCTCGACATGGGTGTGAAGCTCGATGGCTTCTTCGGCGACTCGGCGGTCACTGTTCCGGTCGGTCACGTGTCCGACGACGTGAAGCGGTTGTTGCGCGTCACGCAGGAGTCGTTGCAGAAGGGCATTGCCCAGGTGCGCCTGGGAGGCAGGGTCTCGGACATCGGGCACGCGATTCAGGAGCACGTCGAAGCGGCGGGTTTTTCGGTCGTCCGGGAGTTCGTCGGCCACGGCATCGGCGCCGATCTGCACGAGGAGCCCCAGATTGCCAACTACGGCGAGCCCGGGCGCGGACCGCGACTCGCCGAGGGCATGGTGCTCGCCATCGAGCCGATGGTGAACATGGGGCGGCCGGCGGTGAAAGTCCTGCGCGACGGGTGGACGGCGGTGACGCGCGATGGCAGCCTGTCGGCGCATTTCGAGCACACCGTGGCGGTCACGAAGAACGGTCCGCTCGTGCTGACGGAGCGGTCCGCCGCTCCGGCGGCTGCGGCGGGTCCGCGGTAGCCACGACGGGCGGAGGCGGAGCCGGGACGGGACGCGATGCCGGTCAGCGTGGAAGGTACGGTGCTCGAGTCGCTGCCGCACGGGCTCTACCGGGTCGGGATCGATCGCCAGCGAGAGGTCGTCGCGCACGCCCCGGGGGGGCCCGGTCGGAACTTCATCCGGGTGCTCGTCGGAGATCGCGTGCGGTTGGAACTGTCGCCGCGCGACCTGACTCGGGGACGGATTGTCGGCAAGCTGTAAGGAAGCTGTCAGCTCTCGGCTTTGAGCTTTCAGCGATGACAGCCGGACCAAGAGCCGAAAGTTGACGGCTGAAAGCTGAGAGCTGTAAGAGGGCTGCAATGAAGGTCAGAGCGTCGGTCAAACGGATGTGTGACAAGTGCAAGATCGTCCGCCGCCGCGGCGTGGTGCGGGTGATCTGCTCGAATCAGAAGCACAAGCAGAGACAGGGTTAACAGGAGCTAGAAGCTAGGAGCTAGGAGCTAGAAGGCCTAACTCCTCGCTCCTGACAAGGATCATATTTATGGCACGAATCGCAGGCATCGACCTTCCGCGCACCAAGCGGGTCGAGATCGGGCTGACCTACATCTACGGGATCGGGCGGAAACGATCGAACGACATCCTGACGGAAGCCGGGGTCAGCTCGGACATCCGCGTCAAGGACCTGTCCGAGGACGACGTCCGGAAGATCAGCCGGGTGATCGAGGAGCAGGGCAGGGTCGAAGGAGATCTTCGCAAGGAGATCTCGATGAACATCAAGCGTCTGATGGAGATCGGCAGCTGGCGCGGTATCCGGCACCGCCGCAACCTGCCGGTTCGCGGCCAGCGCACGCGCACCAACGCGCGCACGCGCAAGGGTCCTCGTAAGGGCGCGGTAGCGAAGAAGAAGACGGTATAGCGCTGGAAGCTGAAAAGATATGGCCAAAAACGACCCGATTGACGCGTCGGCACCCCCTGAAGGCGGAAAGAAGGGTGCGGGCAAGCCAACCAAGAAGAAGACGTTCAAGAAGCGTGGCGAGAAGCGGATTGTGCATCACGGCTACGCGCACATCCAGGCCTCGTTCAACAACACGATCGTGACGATCACGGATCCTGAAGGAAACGTGGTCGCGTGGTCGAGCGCCGGGGGCATCGGCTTCAAGGGCTCGCGCAAGGGCACGCCGTTTGCGGCGACGCAGGCGGCGATTTCCGCCGGGAACGCCGCCAAGGCGTTCGGCATGCGCAGCGTCGAGGTCAAGGTCAAGGGACCCGGCGCGGGGCGCGAGTCGGCGATCAGAGCACTCCAGACGATCGGCATCGACGTGAAGTCGATCCGCGACGTCACGCCGATTCCGCACAATGGCTGCCGTCCTCCGAAGCGTAGAAGGGTTTAGTCAATATGGCACGTTATATTGGACCAGTCTGCCGGCTCTGCCGGCGCGAAGGCATGAAGCTCTTCCTGAAGGGCGAGCGCTGCTACACCGAGAAATGCGCGATCGAGAAGCGCAATCTGCCGCCGGGGCAGCACGGCAAACTGCGGAAGGCGAAGCTCGTGGGCTACGGCCTGCAGCTGCGCGAAAAGCAGAAGGTCAAGCGCATCTACGGGGTGCTCGAGAACCAGTTCAGGCGTTATTTCGAGATGGCCGATCGCACGCGCGGCATCACCGGCGAGACGCTGCTGCAGTTGCTCGAGCGCCGCCTCGACAACGTGATCTACCGCCTGGGCCTCGCGACGTCCCGCGCCCAGGCGCGTCAGCTCGTCCGACACGGGCACTTCACGGTGAACGGGCGCAAGGTCGATGTGCCGTCGGTACTCGCTCAAGGCCGGCGACCTCGTCACGGTGCGCGGTACGAGTGCCGGGAACGCCGCCATCACACACGCGATGGAAGAGGTCAAGGGCCGCGGGATCCCGGAATGGCTGTCGTTCAACCCCGGCGACCTGACCGGCCGCATCGCGTCGCTCCCGACACGGGAACAAATCAACCTGCCAGTGCAGGAACAGCTGATCGTCGAACTGTATAGTAAGTAGAGAAAGTTTGAAGTCTGACGTTGGAAGTCTGAAGTTCGAAAGTGTGAAGTCTGGAAGTGAGAAGTAGAAGCACGAAGTAAGTTCGAAGCGGGAAGTTGCAGTGGGAAGTGGGGAGCGAAGTCGGGAAGGCAACTTCTCGCTTCGCACTTCAGATTTCGTGAGCTTCCGACTTCTACTTCGCACTGCAGACTTCTGGCTTCCTGAGCTTCAAACTTCACACGTCAGACTTCAGACTTTCAGCGAGGCCTCGATTCACCCGAAGCTCTACGCGGTTCCCCGCCCGCAGCCTCCCAGACCTGCGGCGGGAGGCGGGGAACAAACGGCAGGTCTGGCGGCGCCTTCGATTCGGGCGCCTGAAGTGAAAGGAACAGAACGCATGCTCTGGAAAGGTTTTCAGCGACCCAAGCGGCTCGAGTTCGAACGGGAGACGCTCACCGAGAGGTTCGGGCGGTTCTACGCGCAGCCGTTCGAGCGTGGATTCGGCACGACCATCGGGAATGCGCTCAGGCGCGTGCTCCTGTCGTCGATTGACGGCGCGGCCGTTACGGCGGTCAAGATCGACGGCGTCCAGCACGAGTTCTCGCCGATCCCGGGCGTGGTCGAGGATGCGACCGACATCATCCTGAATCTCAAGCAGATTCCGCTCAAGATGCACGTCGACACGACCAAGACGCTGTACCTGCGCGTGGACAAGTCGGGCGAGGTGAAGGCGCGCGACATCGAAGGCGACGCCGACATCGAAATCCTCGAGCCCGACGCGCACATCGCCACGGTGGCCGAGGGCGGCAAGCTCCACATGGAGATGCGCATCAAGCGCGGTCGCGGCTACGTCGCGGCGGACAAGAACTTCGACGAGGACCTCGGCATCGGCTGGATCCCGATCGATTCGGTGCACTCGCCGGTCAAGAAGGTCAACTACCTCGTCGAGGCGGCGCGCATCGGACAGGCGACCGACTACGACAAGCTGACGGTGGACGTCTGGACGAACGGCTCGGTGACCCCGCGCGACGCGGTATCGCTCTCCGCCAAGCTCATTCGCGATCACCTCAACATCTTCATCAACCTCGAGGATGCCGGTGACCTGCAGCAGGACCTGTCGTCGGAGCAGGGCGTCCGGCCGCTCAACGAGAACCTCGACAAGAGCGTCGAGGAGCTCGAGCTCTCGGTGCGTTCCTACAACTGCCTGAAGAACGCGAATATCCGGACGATCCGCGAGCTCGTGCAGAAGACCGAAGGCGAGATGCTCAAGACGAAGAACTTCGGCCGGAAGTCTCTCAACGAGATCAAGGAGATTCTCTCCGGGATGGGTCTGAGCCTCGGGATGCGGCTCGACCAGCCGACGGCACAGGCGCAAGAGTAACGAACGCTGCCGGGATTCGGGGTTCGGGATTCGGGACTCGCACGGTTCGTCAGACGACGAATTCCGAGCCCCGAGCCCCGAGCCCCGGATCCCGACCGCATCAAGGATCCCAACAATGCGACATCGAGTCAGTCACCGCAAGCTGGGGCGGGTCACCGAGCACCGTATCGCCATGCTGCGCAATCAGGCGTCGGCGCTGCTCAAGTACGAGCACATCGAAACGACGATGCCGAAGGCCAAGGAGCTCCGACCGTTTGTCGAGCGGATCATCACGCTCGCCAAACGCGGCCTCGCCGCTGGTGAGGCGAACGCGCGTACGCTGCACGCGCGCCGTCTCGTGCTCCGTGACATCCAGGATCGCGATGTCGTGAGCAAGCTGTTCGACACAATCGCCCCGCGCTTCGAAACGAGGCCAGGCGGGTACACGCGGATCCTCCGCCTCGGCTACCGCCGCGGCGACAGCGCCGAGGTCGCGCAGATCGAGCTCGTGGGCAGCGAGTACGACCCCAACGCCAGCGAAGACAAGGCTCAGAAAGCCGACGTGAAGAAGCCCGGCGGTGTGGCGAGCCGTCTGCGCGCCGCGGCCGCACGGCTGCGGCGGAAGAAAACCGATGCCGGCGACGGCGAGTCGCCGGAACCGGACGCAAAGAAGGCCAAGCCGACTCGGGAGAAGGGCACATCGGCGAAGTCGGACACACGCGGCAAGGCCAAGACGACGGCCGCTCCGCGCAAAGCGGGCGGATCGTAGGAATGCTGAATGCTGAATGCTGAGTGCTGAAGTAAAGGAAGAATTTCAGCATTCACTTCAGCATTCAGCACTCAGCATTCAGCATTGCCTCAGACCTCCTCCGCCGCCTCCTGCCCCCGCTCGGCCTTCGCGGCCGTGATGATCTTTCCGTGCAGGTGCGAGGGCACCTCTTCGTAGTGCGAGAACTCCATGTGATAGGAGCCTCGCGCGCCCGTCGCTGAGGTGAGGTGCTGCTCGTAGGTCAGCATCTCGGCCATCGGGACCTTCGCGTGGATGACCGTCGAGGCGCCGCGCGTGTCCATCCCCCCGATGCGGCCTCTCCGGCTGTTGAGATCCCCCATCAGGTCGCCGGCGTAGTCGCTCGGCGCATAGACTTCGACATCCATGACGGGCTCGAGCAGCGTCGGGCGGGCGCGCGACATGCCGTCCTTGAAGGCGAGCGACGCCGCCATCCTGAACGACAGCTCGTTCGAGTCGACCTGGTGGTACGACCCGTCGAAGACCGTGGCGCGGAAATCGACCATCGGATAGCCCGCGAGGAAGCCGCGCAGCCGCGCGTCCTGGAGGCCTTTCTCGACGGCCGGGACGAACTGCCTCGGGATCGAGCCGCCGAAGATGTCGTCGACGAACTCGAAGTCGCTGCCGCGCGGGAGCGGATCGAACCTGACCTTGCAGTCGCCGAATTGTCCGTGGCCGCCGGTCTGCTTCTTGTGGCGCCCGTGCGCCTCGGTGGACGCGGTGATCGTCTCGCGATACGGGATGCGCGGGATCTTGAGATTGACCTCGACGCCGAACCGCCGCTTCAGCTTCGCCACGGTGACCTCGATGTGCGACTGTCCCTGGCCGGCGAGCAGCAGCTGCTTGGTCTGCATGTCGCGGTTGTAGCTGATGCTCGGGTCTTCCTCCTGCAGCCGGTGCAGCGCCGTGCTGATCTTTTCCTCGTCGCCTCGGGACTTGGGCTCGATCGCGTACGAGATCACCGGCTCGGGGAACGTGATCGGCAGCACCCTGAACGAGACGGCTTTGTCGCCGAGGAGATCGCTCGTCAGCGTGTCCTTCAGCTTGGCCACGGCGCCAAGATCGCCCGCGCGAACTTCCGGGACGTTGGTGGGCGTCTTTCCCAGCAGCAGCATCAGGTGGCCGAACCGCTCGGGGGTCTCTCTCGAGATGTTCTGCACCGTCGAGTCGGCCTTCACGGAGCCGGAGATGACCCGGAACATCGTGATGCGTCCGGCAAAGGGGTCGGCGACGGTCTTCCAGACGAAGATGGCGGCCGGGGAGCCCTCTGAAATCTTCACCGCGACGCTGTCCTCCGATCCTTTGGCAGTGGCCGTGAAGGGCCGCTCGGCCGGCGACGGCACGTAGTTCAGGATCGCCTCCAGGAGCGGCTGCATCCCGATGTTCGCAGTGGCCGACGTGCACAGCAGGGGGACGATGCGGCCCGCAGACACAGCGCGCTTGAGGCCCTCGACGAGCTCGTCCTGCGTCAAGGTTCCCGACTCGAAGAACTTCTCCATCAGCGCGTCATCGGCTTCCGCGACCATCTCGATGAGCGCATCGCGCGCGCCTTGGGCCGTCGACTGGAGGTCCGACGGGATCGGGGCTTCCGACGCAGTGCCGCTGCCGTCGGCCGCGAACGTCCAGCTCTTCATCGCCACGAGATCGACGACGCCGCGGAAATCCTTTTCTTCACCGATCGGAATCTGGATGGGGATTACCGTGCGGCCGAAGACGCCGCGCAGCGAGTCGAGCGCCCGGGTCAGGCTCGCGCGTTCCCGATCGAGCCTGTTCAATACGACGAGGCGGGGCGTCTCCATTTCAGCGGCGAAGCCCCACACCTTCTCGGTCGACACCTGCACGCCCGAGACCGCATCCACGACGACGAGCGCGGCATCCGACACGCGCAGCGCCGCCCGCGCATCGCTGAGGAAATTGGCCATGCCGGGTGTGTCGATGAAGTTGATCTTGGCGCGATTCCACTCGACGTAGGCGAGGCTGGCGGAAAGCGTGTGCTTGCGGGAGATCTCTTCTTCGTCGTAGTCGGTGACGGTGGTACCCTCATCGACGCGGCCGAGGCGATTGACAGCGCCGGCATCGAACAGCAGTGCGGAGAGCAGCTGCGTCTTGCCGGCGCCGCTATGGCCGACCAGGGCGACATTTCTCAGGCTCTGGGCATCGTAGACTTTCATTGGAGTGGCCTCCGAAGCTGCCAGCTTCCCGCATCCAGCTGCCAGCTCGAAACGATTAGGACTGTGAGCTGGCCATCAGGCCGCCTAGCATTCGTCTGACCTTTTCTGGTTGGGCCGCGAGCCAGGGGTGCCCAACAGCGGGCAGGAACCCCGGATCCGAGCAAGAAGCAAATCATACTCACTTCGTTGAGGGAACCCAAGGGGTCTCCAGAGAGTGCAGAAGTCTCTTTCCCGGCCAATCCCAGCGCTGTCCATCGTCCCAAAGCCTCTCACCGCCGAGCACGCAGAGTGCGCAGAGAAAGCAACCATATGGCGCTGCGTTCTCGGCGCCCTCCGCGGTGAGAGGCTCTTGGACGCGCGGGATCTGTAGGCCCTGGCCGAGAGTTGGCAGCCGTATGAGTCGTAGCGGCGGTTCGCGAATCGCCCTACTCGTACCTCAATGCTTCGATCGGGTCGAGGCGCGAGGCCTTGATGGCGGGGAAGAGGCCGAAGAAGATGCCGACGCTGGCGGAAAAGCCTATGCCGAGCGCGAAAGACCACCACGGCAGGGAGACGGGGAACCCCGACAGCCAGTGCA
Organism: uncultured Acidobacteriota bacterium; assembly: GCA_963771395.1. Lineage (GTDB taxonomy): Bacteria > Acidobacteriota > Vicinamibacteria > Vicinamibacterales > 2-12-FULL-66-21 > DATBJJ01. The sequence continues at coordinate 270,721 of CAVYTY010000015.1, forward strand.
CGAGCAGGCCGATGGCGCTGCCGCAGATGATCCCGATAATCCCTCCAGCTGAGGTCAGGAACGCGGCCTCGATCAGGAACTGCCAGAGGATTTCGCGGCGGCGGGCGCCGAGTGCCTTGCGGACGCCGATCTCGCGCGTGCGTTCGGTGACCGAGATCATCATGATGGCCATGACGCCGATGCCGCCGACCATCAGCGCGATCGAGCTGATGACGACGAGTGCGAGGAACGTGGCCTGGCTGAACTGCTCCCACACCTTGAGCGCCGCGTCCTGCGTCGCGAGATCGAAGTCGTTCGGCTCTTCGAGGCGGAGGTTGTGGCGGATGCGCATGGTCGCTTCGGCCTCCTGCATCGCCTGCTCGCGCATGCCCTCGCGCGGAATGATGATGATCATCGCGGTGCGGAACGAGCCTGGGCCGGCCTGGCCGGCGCTGGAGGCCGAGGCCTTGAGGACCTTGCCGTAGAACTTCTCGTGCGCGGTGAACGGGATCACGACGAAGTCGTCGGCGCCGAGCGAGAAGCCGCCCGGCGACGGGCGTTTGCCCATGACGCCGACAACGGTGAACTCGTTCTGTCCGATGCGCACTTTCTTGCCAATCGGGTCGATGCTGGGAAAGAGGGAGGTGGCTGGCGTCTGTCCGAGCACGACCACCTGACGCCGGTGATCGACTTCGGCCGGAATGAAAAAGCGGCCGAGCTCCAGCTTCGCGAAGTTGACGGCGGCGAAATTTTCGGTGGCGCCGAAAATCGTCAGCTGCGTGGTGCGCGAGCTCCCGTAGTACACGCGCGCCCGCGAGTTGCCGGTCGCGCCGAGCCACACGTCCATCAGGGCGATCGACGGCGACTCGCGCGCGATCGCGACCGCGTCCTCGCGGGTAAGGTTCGGCCGCTTGATCAACTCCAGAAATGTCTTGCCGGAACCGAAGCTCAACGCCCCCATCTTCTGCACGAAAATGGTGTTCGGGCCCATCTGCCCGATCGAGTCGCGCAGCGATTGGTCGAACCCCCGGATGAGCGACGTCATGCCGACAATCGACGTGATGCCGATGACGACGCCGAGCACCGTGAGCGCCGAGCGCATCTTGCTCGTCCGCAGCGTGTCGATCGACATGCCGACGATTTCCCGCATGAGGCCGGAGCGAAGGTTTGCCATTCAGTTTGTTGTCCGTGTTGGCCGTGGCGACCGATGAGCGCCCGTCCGAACCGGCACCATGCCGCCGGATGTCGAGAGTGTAGCTGAATCGGATGCGCTCAGCCGAACGCTGAAGGTCGACCGTAGGGGTGGTTCACGAACCGCCCCTACTCGTACCTCAATGCTTCGATCGGGTCGAGCCGCGAGGCCTTGATGGCGGGGAAGAGGCCGAAAAAGATGCCGACGCTGGCGGAAAAGCCGATGCCGAGCGCGAAGGACCACCACGGCAGCGAGACGGGGAACCCCGACAGCCAGTGCACGAGCAGGCCGATGGCGCTGCCGCAGATGATCCCGATGACCCCGCCGGCCGAGGTGAGGAAGGCGGCTTCGATCAGGAACTGCCACAGGATCTCGCGCCGCCGCGCGCCGAGCGCTTTGCGCACTCCGATCTCGCGCGTGCGTTCCGTGACCGAGATCATCATGATCGCCATGACGCCGATGCCGCCGACCATCAGCGCGATCGAGCTGATGACGACGAGCGCGAGGAAGGTGGCCTGGCTGAACTGGTCCCACACCTTGAGCGCGGCATCCTGGGTCGCGAGCTCGAAGTCGTTCTGCTCCTCGAGCCGGAGGTTGTGGCGGATGCGCATGATGGCTTCCACTTCGCGCAGCGCCTGGTCGCGCATGCCCTCGCGCGGGATGACGGCAATCATCGCGGTCCTGAACGATTGGGGGGTGATTTGGCCGCCGGTGTAGCCGGAGGCCTTGAGGACCTTGCCGTAGAACTTCTCGTGCGCAGTGAACGGGATGACGGCGAAGTCGTCGGCCCCCATCGAGAACCCGCCTGGGGTTGGACGCTTGCCGAGCACGCCGATCACCGTGAACTCGTTCTGTCCGATGCGCACCTTCTTGCCGATCGGGTCGACGTTGGGAAAGAGCGCCTCGCCGGGCGCCTGGCCGAGCACGACGACCTGGCGGCGGTGATCGATCTCGGACGGAAGGAAGAACCGGCCCAGCTCCAGCTTGGCGAAGTTGACGGCGGCGAAATTTTCGGTCGCGCCGAGAATCGGGACCTGCCTGGTTCGCGCGCTCCCGTAGTAGATCCGGGACTGGCTGTTGCCCATCGCGCCGAGCCAGACGTCGATCAGGGCGACCGACGGCGACTCGCGTCCAATGGCCGCGGCGTCCTCGCGCGTCAGGTTCGGCCGCTTGATCACTTCCATGAACGTCTTGCCCGCCGCAAAGCTCAGGCCGCTGAACTTCTGCACGATGATCGTGTTCGGACCCATCTGGCTGATCGCGTCCCGCAGCGACTTGTCGAACCCCCGGATGAGCGACGTCATGCCGACAATCGAGGTGATGCCGATCACCACGCCGAGCACGGTGAGCGCCGAGCGCATCTTGCTCGTCCGCAGCGTGTCGATCGACATGCCGACGATTTCACGCATGAGGCCGGAGCGGAGGTTTGCCATTGCTGGTCCGTGATCTACTCGCGGCGCAGCGCTTCGATAGGATCGAGGCGCGAGGCCTGGATGGCCGGATACAACCCGAAGAACAGCCCGACGACGGCGGTGATGCCGATTCCCAGGACGACAGACCACATCTCGACCGCGGCGGGCAGGGGCGTGAGCGTCGCGATGAGGAGCGCCAGCCCGAACCCCAGCAGCGTACCGACCATGCCGCCGAAGGTCGAGAGCGTCACCGACTCGGTGAGAATCTGCCAGACAATGTCCCGGCGCCGCGCGCCGAGCGCCTTGCGCAGGCCGATCTCGCGCGTGCGCTCGCTGACCACCATCAGCATGATGTTCATGATGACGATGCCGCCGACGACGAGCGACATGGCGACGACGCCGACGAGAATCGCGAAGATGCCGGCGGTGGCCTGCCGGTAGATGGCGAGCAGCGTTTCCGAGGTGAACATCCCGAAGTTGTCACGTTCCTTGGGCTTGAGCCGCCGCTCGATTCTGAGCGCCACGGTCGCATCGTCCATCGCCGGTTGAATCAGCTCGGGCGAGCGCGGCTTGACGAGCAACTGGATGTTCGGACGCGAGCCGAACATCTTCCGGAACACGCCGAGCGGGATCAGCGCGAACTCGTCCTGTGACTGGCCGAAAAACGATCCCTTCTTCTCGCTGACGCCGACGACCCGGAAGTTCAGCCCGCCGATCCGGATGACCTTGTCGATGGGCTGGAGCTGGCCGAACAGCCGCTCGGCGGTCGTCGCGCCGAGTACGGTGACGTGCTGGTAGCGATCAATCTCGCTCGAGCTGATGAGGCGCCCGTGTTCGGCATCGAAGGTCTGGAAGAAGAGATAGTCCTTCGACACGCCGCGCACCTGAATCGAAGCGAGCGTCACCTCGCCGTAGGTGACCGCCGCGCTCGCGTTGCCCTGCGCCGCCACGGCCGTGATGTTGTCGCTGAACGTGCGGACCGCCTTGGCGTCGTCCAGCGTGATGCGGGGGAAGCTCCGGACGCGGTCTTCATCCTCCTGCGTGCGGACGGCAGGCTGACGTTGGATCGTGAAGCTGTCGGCGCCCACGCCCGACACGATGGTGTCGGCGACGTAGCCGTTCATGCCCTGGATGAGCGACACCACGGCGATGATCGAGGTCACGGCCACGATGTTGCCGAGGACCGTCAGCAACGACCGGAGCTTGTTGCTCCAGATCGCGTTGAGCGCGATCGCCGCGGCTTCGAGGAACTGGTTCATGGTTCGGCGTTCAGCGGCCTTTCCTGGGTCGGGGCGCTACGACGCGGCGGCGCCAGGCGCGCGGGTGACCGGTTGCTCGATCTTCACGAGCGCGCCGTCAGCCAGCGAGCGGACGGAGCTGAACGGGCCGACAATCACGCTGTCGCCTTCCTTGACGCCGCTGATCGACTCGAAATACTTGTCGCCGGCGATGCCGGTCTTGATCGGCGCGAAGACAGCCTTGCCGTCGCGGACCAGGAATACACCTTCGAGCTCCTTGCGGGTCTGACCGGGTGGAAGCTCGGAGGCCTGGACCGTCCCCGATGGCCGCGGGCGCTTGCCGGCCGTTTCCGGCGCCCTGACGATCTCCCCTTTGTCGTCGACGACCATCTCCCGCACCGTGGTCGCCTGGATCGGAATGGCGAGCACGTCGGTCTTGGTGGCTGTCGTGATCTCGGCCGTGCAGGTGAAGCCGGGGCGGACCTCCGGAATCTCCGTGTCGAGCGTGACCACCACCTTGAAGTTCGTTGCCTGCGCCGCCGCTCCGCCCGTTGCCTGGATGGGGCTGTTGCCGATCTCGGTGACTTTCCCGGTGAACGTCTTGTCGGGAAACGCGTCGATCGTGATCTTGGTGATCTGGCCCATCTTGACCCCGGGGATGTCGGTCTCGTCGACGTCCACTTCGGCTTCGATGACCGACATGTCGGCGATCGTCAACAGCACCGTTCCGGCGTTGTTCATCGTTCCGATGACGACCATCTCGCCTTCCTCGATGTTGCGCCGGGTGACGATGCCGTTGATCGGCGACTCGATGCGGACCTTGCTCAGGTTGTAGCGGTCGGTCTCGAGGCTGGCCTCTTCCTGCTGCATGCGCAGGCGCTGCGTCTGGATCTGCTGCTCCTGCGAGCGCAGGTCGGACTGGCGCATCTTCAGCTCGTTCTCGGCGCGGTCGAACGCCTCGCGCGTCGTCAGGCCACCCTTCCAGAGCTGCTGCTGGCGATTGAGATTGTCTTCCGCCTGCTTCAGGGACGATTTGGCGCTGTCGATCGATGCCAGGAGCTGCTGCGTCTGCGAGCGTGCGGCCTCGAGCGATGCTTGCGTGCGTGTCACCGCGCTGCGGAGGTTCCGCGGGTCGACCTGCAGCAGGAACTGATCCTTCTTGACGCGGTCGCCTTCGTTGACCGCCAGGTCGGTCACCCGGCCCATCGTGTCCGCGCTGATATTCACGAAGCGCTTGGGCTGAATCTTGCCGGACGCCGACACGATGGCCTCCAGGTTGCGCTTTTTGATCGCCTCCGTGTTGACGGTGACGCCCACAGTCCGCTTGAACTTGACGTTGGCGAACGCGATGCCCCCGAGCGCGATGGCGACGCCGACACCGATCAGAATCTTCTTGTTCCTCGTCAATTCGTTCTCCCAAAGGCACTCATGACAGCCGCCGCCGCGAGAATGATCAGGGCGTAGACGGCGAACAGGCCGATCGTGATTGGCTGCGTCCGCCGCCGGTAAAGGTACCCAGCCCGATCGCCAGCACTACCACCCACCAGACCATGAAAAGGTCGATCATGCCAAACAGTCTGCCGAGGAACGAGTGTTCGTCGATCATCGGCAGCACGACCGACAAGTTGGTCGCGCTCGACACCGAGCCGCGGAAATAGTTCAGCGGCCCTGTGAAGAGCGCTCCGGCGGCGGAGACAGCGGTCGAATGGACATACACCGCGAACAACTGCTTGAACGACGCCTGGCCGCCCATCAGCACCGTAAACACGCCGTACACGATGCCGGCCACGATGACCGAGAAGATCGGGCCGACGATGAGGATGCTGAAAAACGTCTGATAAGCCGCGAAGCGCATCCCCTTCGCCATGTTGGCGTACATCTCGTCGCTGACCTGCATCCCGAAGTTCTCCATCTGCTGGACGTTGTTGTCCAGCGCGGCCTGACGGCCGCCCTCGGTCGTCATCGGGAGGGTGACGCACACGGCGACGATCACTGTGACGAGCAGAAGCATCCCCAACCAGCGTGGATGCGCCACGACGGCTTCGAACGTCGCCTTGGGGGAAGTGACCACGCCAACGAAGCGAGACAGCAGGCTCATGGGGGCATGCGTTGCCCCGGCTTCAGTCGAGGGATTGGCCATAAGTTTGGGAGTGGCAAGCCTGGCGGCACTCGCGCCGACCGAGGGCTACATGATTTTATCGTGCTTCTGGAGAAGAATACGACAGAAGTGCGCTCGAGGTTTCGCCAATTCAGCGAGCGGAACATCAACGTGGTCTGAGGCTTAGGGGCCGGCGGTGTGACCGGCCAGCGGCGCTGGCCGAGGTGGGCCCGAGCGGGAGCAACGCAGTCCCGGCTCCAGGCTCCAAGCTCTTGGCTTTGAGAAGATCCTCGACCACTCGGGTCGATGGCCTTGCCTGAAGCCGAGAGCCTAAAGCCTAAAGCCGCACTCTACCCGTACGCTAAGCTGACGAGGATGGGCCGATCGCTCACGCGCGCCGGGCTGGCGCTCATTATCGCCGTGCACGTCGCGTCCGGTCCGGCTTCGGCGCAGAGCTTCGAGGTGCTGGGCACCAGGGCGGCAGGCATGGGCGGCGCGTTCGTTGCGGTTGCCGACGACGCGACGGCGGTCTACTGGAATCCGGCAGGGCTGGCGCTCGGTGGCTCGTATTTCGGCCTGGTCCTCGACAACAACCTTGGAAAGGCCGAACCGGAGGACATCGGCCGCGCCGGACGCCAGTCGGCGAGCATCATCGCGCTCACGACGATGCCGGTCGGGTTGTCGGACCTACAGGCTCACCGCCACAACCGTGACGCCCACCACCGACCCCCGGGCCGTTCGGCTCGTCGAGTTGACGACTCATCAGACGGGTGTGACGCTCGTGCAATCACTCACCGAGCGCTTCGCGGTCGCGGCCACGTTGAAATGGGTGCGCGGCAGCGCGGCCGCCGGACTCGTCCCGGACGGGGACCCCGACGATCTTCTGGACGTCGCCGGCGACCTGCCAGACGAGTCGAGCAACAAGTTCGATGCGGACATCGGCGTCATGGCCTCTCTGGGCAAGGTCCGGGCGGGACTGACCGTCCGCAACGTCACGGAACCGGATTTCTCGACGGCAAACAGCGAGTCCGTTTCGCTGAATCGTCAGACGCGCGCCGGGATTTCCTTTGTCGGTCTGCCGGGCGTGATCGTTGCCGCCGACTTCGACCTTGAGCGCGCCGCCGGCTCGCTCGGCGAGGTCCGGGACGTCGCCGCCGGGGCGGAGGCCAGGATCTTCAAGCGGGTCTCGGTCCGGAGCGGCTTCCGCTTCAACACCCTCGGCGACGAGCCCGGCGGCCGAGCGCCCGTTTACAGCCTCGGCGGCAGCGTTACGACATTCCGGTCCCTGATGGTCGATGCGCAGGTCACGCTCGGTTCCCGCGCGGGAGACCGAGGCTGGGGCGTCGCGGCCCGGCTCGGGTACTGAAGCCCTGCTGGCCGTCTTTCTCCGACCCCCCGAGCCCCCGAGCGGCGAGCCGCGAGCCGCGAGCAGCGTGGAGCGGGCAGCGAGAAGAGAGCCCCGACAGATCTGTGCGTGACGTCGTCGCCTGACCAGGTCGCCGGGGCGTTACCACGGCGAATTCCGTGTTCCAACCCCGTCAATTGTCCGTTTGTGTCAGTTCGAAGCCCATTCTGTCTCCAAATCTTGACAAAAAGTGTCAACCATGTACAATAATCATCTCCCCCAGCGACGTTCTCCCTCGCCGACTGACGTGGTCCGGCCTCTAACGGCCGTGCTCTGCGCAGCCAACTTCTCGCGATCTGAGTTGCAACGATGGCGGTCCGGATCGGCGACCTGCTTCTGAAGGAAAAGCGCATCACTCCTGCGCAGTTGCAGGAGGCGCTGAACTATCAGAAAACCAACGGCGGCAAGCTTGGCTTGAATCTCGTCAAGCTCGGCTTCGTCACCGACGAAGAGATCACGTCTCTTCTCAGCAAGCAGTACGGCGTACCCTCGATCAACCTCACACAGTTCGAGATCGACCAGTCGGTCATCAAGCTGATCCCGGCCGACACCGCGCAGAAGTATCAGATCGTCCCGTTGAGCCGCTCGGGCGCGACCCTCACGATCGCGATCACGGATCCCACGAACGTGTTCGCCATGGACGACATCAAGTTCATGACGGGCTACAACGTGGAGCCCGTGGTTGCCTCGGAAACGGCCGTCACCGACGCCATCAAGCGGTACTACCCGACCGCCACGGCGGCGGCGCCCAAGGTGCAGAAGCCGGCCGAGAAGAAGGCGGAACGGCCCAAGCCGCCGCCGCAGCAGTCGGGCCTGTCGAGCGCCGCGACGCTCGAGCTCGTGACCAAAGCGCTCGAGGAAACGTCGGCCCTGGTCGTCGACGACGACGTGGAGCTCCTCGAAGAGCTCGAACAGATCGACGTCGCCTCGCTCGAGCGGCAGGGCGGCGAAGCGCCGGTCATCCGGCTCGTGAACCTGATGCTGATGTCGGCAATCCAGAAGGGCGCGAGCGACATCCACATCGAGCCGTACGAGAAGGAGTTCCGGGTCCGGTTCCGCATCGACGGCATCCTCTACAACGTGATGGCGCCGCCGATGAAGTTCCGCGACGCGATCACGTCGCGACTCAAGATCATGGCGAAGCTGGACATCGCCGAGAAGCGGCTCCCACAGGACGGCCGCATCAAGATCCGCTTCGCCGTCGACGGCGCCCTCAAGGAGATCGACTTCCGCGTGTCGTGCCTGCCGACGCTCTTCGGCGAGAAGATCGTCATGCGTCTGCTGGACAAGGACAAGCTGATGCTCGACATGACGAAGCTCGGGTTCGAGCCCGAAGCGTTGAGCAAGCTCGAGGTCGCCATCGCCAAGCCCTGGGGCATGGTCCTCGTGACCGGTCCGACCGGCAGCGGAAAAACGAACACCCTGTATTCGTCGATCTCGAAGGTGAACACGACTGAAACCAACATCATGACGGCAGAGGACCCGGTCGAGTTCAACCTCGTCGGCGTGAACCAGGTGCAGATCCGCGAGAACATCGGGTTGAACTTCGCGGCGGCGCTCCGCTCGTTCCTGCGGCAGGATCCGAACATCATCCTCGTCGGCGAAATCCGCGACTTCGAGACGGCCGAGATCGCGGTCAAGGCCGCGCTCACGGGCCACCTCGTCCTCTCGACGCTGCACACCAACGATGCGCCCAGCACGATCAACCGGTTGATGAACATGGGCATCGAGCCGTTCCTCGTGGCGAGCTCGGTCAACCTGATCTGCGCGCAGCGGCTGGTGCGCCGCGTCTGTGTCGCGTGCAAGGCCGATCAGCCGATGCCGGCGCAGGCGCTCGTCGAGGCGGGCTTCACGACCGACGAAGCCCAGCACATCGTGCCCAAGCGCGGCACAGGATGCGAGATCTGCCACCAGACCGGCTACAAGGGACGCGTCGGCCTGTACGAGGTCATGGAGATCACCGATCAGATGCGCGAGCTGATTCTCGTCGGCGCGTCGGGTCTCGAGCTGAAGCGGAAAGCGGTCGAAGAAGGCATGATCACGCTCCGCCGCAGCGGCCTGCGGAAGGTCATGGAAGGCGTCACGACGCTCGAGGAAGTGGCGCGTGAGACGGTCAAGTAGTCCCGCGGCTCGCAGCTCGCTGCCCCGCGGCTCGAAAGGCTCAGATCGTGTCGTGCGACCTGGGTTCGGAAGCTCTTCGAGCAGCGAGCCGCGAGCAGCGAGCAGCGAGCAGCAAGTAGCAAGTAAACCGAGCGAGCAGCGATATACATGGCCACATTACCGGAGCTCTTGAAGACCCTGGTCGAGAACAGCGGATCCGACCTGCACCTGACGACGCAGACGCCGCCGCAGATCCGCGTGCACGGGAAGCTGCAGGTCCTCGACCTGCCGGTGCTCGGCGCCGCCGACACCAAGGCGCTGGCCTACAGCGTGCTGACCGACGGGCAGAAGAAACGGTTCGAGGAGACCCTCGAGCTCGACTTCTCGTTCGGCATCCGGGGCATGGCACGGTTCCGCGGCAACATCTTCAACCAGCGCGGCGCCGTCGCCGCAGTCTTCCGCGTCATTCCCGAAAAGATCAAGCCGTTCAGCGAGCTCGGGCTGCCGGCCATCGTCGGCAATCTCTCGGAGCGGCCCCGGGGGCTCGTGCTCGTCACCGGCCCCACGGGCAGCGGCAAGTCGACGACGCTGGCGGCGATGATCGACAAGATCAACACCGAGCGGCGCGAGCACATCATCACGGTCGAGGATCCGATTGAGTACATCCACCAGCACAAGGGATGTATCGTCAACCAGCGCGAGGTGCACGCCGACACCCTCGGGTTCGCCGTGGCGCTGCGCGCCGCGCTCCGGGAGGACCCCGACATCGTCCTCATCGGCGAAATGCGGGATCTCGAGACCATCGAGTCCGCGCTGCGCATTGCCGAGACGGGCCATTTGACGTTCGCGACGCTGCACACGAACTCGGCGGCCCAGACGATCAACCGCATCATCGACGTCTTCCCGGCACATCAGCAGGGACAGATTCGGACGCAGTTGTCCCTGGTACTCGAGGGCATCATCTGCCAGACGCTGCTCGTCCGCGCGGACGGCAAGGGGCGCGTCGTCGCGCTCGAGATCATGGTGCCGACGCCGGCGATCCGGAACCTGATCCGCGACGACAAGGTGCACCAGATCTACTCGACGATGCAGACCGGGCAGGAGAAGCTCGGGATGCAGACGATGAATCAGAACCTGGTCACCCTTTACCAGCATCGGATCATCACGCTCGAAACCGCGATGGGCGCCTCGTCGCAGAAAGACGAGCTCGAACAGATGATCAGTCGCGGTGCCGGCGTCGTCCCCGGGGCGGGGATGCCCCGGACCGGGATGCCGCCTCGGACGGGGGTTAGGTAGGGATCTCGAGGTTCAAGAGGTTCAGAGGTTCAAGAGGTTCAAGCAGGTTCAAGCAGGTTCACGAGGTTCAGGGGGTTCGGGCTTTGCCGAAGCCAGGAGCCCGAGCGGACAGCGAGCAGCGAGAAGCGACAAGCGATCAGCGAGAAGTAAAAAGCGAGCAGCTGAGGATCTATGCCGACATTTGCCTATTCAGGTCGCACGAGAACCGGTCAGCCGGTCACCGGGGAGCGGATAGCGGACACGATGGATGCAGCGGTCAGCGCGCTCCGGCGCGAGCAGATACAGGTCACCCGCATCGATCCCGCCAAGGCCGCCGCCGCGAAGGCCAAGGCGAAGGAGAAGGAAGTGAAGCCGGGCGGGCCCAAGCCCGGGAAGGGAGTGCCGTCCAAGAGCCTGGCGATTTTCACGCGGCAGTTCTCGGTCATGATCGACGCGGGGCTGCCGCTCGTGCAGTGCCTCGACATCCTCGGCAAGCAGGAGCCGCACAAGAACTTCTCGGCGGTCATCCTCAAGGTGCGCGAGGACGTCGAGGGCGGCGCGTCGCTGGCCGACAGCATGAAGAAGCACCCGAAGACGTTCGACGCGCTCTACTCCAACATGGTGGCGGCCGGCGAGGCGGGCGGTATTCTCGACACCATCCTCAAGCGGCTCGCAGTCTACATCGAGAAGAACGTCAAGCTGAAGGGCGACGTCAAGTCCGCGATGATCTACCCCGTCGCGGTCATCGTGATCGCCGTGCTCGTCGTCGGCGCGATCCTGTGGAAGGTCATCCCGACGTTTGCCTCGCTCTTCTCGGGTCTGGGCGCGGAGCTGCCGCTCCCGACCCGCTTCGTCATCGCCCTGAGCGACTTCGTCGTGGCGTGGGGCTGGTTGATTGTCATCGTGACCGGGATTGTCCTGTACATCCTCAAGCGCTACTATGCCACCGAGGGCGGGCGCTTCGTGATCGACGCGATCCTGTTGAAGCTGCCCGTCCTCGGCAACATCGTTCGCAAGGTCGCGGTGGCGCGTTTCTGCCGCACGCTGTCGACGCTCTTGTCCTCGGGCGTGCCGATTCTCGACGGCCTCGATATCACCGCCAGGACGGCGGGCAACGCCATCATCGAGAAGGCCATCCAGACGACGCGCACCGGGATCGAGCGCGGCGAAACCGTGTCGGCACCGCTCCGCGAGACCGGCGTCTTCCCCTCGATGGTCGTCCAGATGATCAACGTCGGTGAAACGACGGGCGCGCTCGACACGATGCTGTCGAAGATTGCGGACTTCTACGAAGACGAGGTCGACACCGCCGTTGGCGGCATGCTGACGCTGCTCGAGCCGGTCATGATCGCGTTTCTCGGCGTCGTCGTCGGCGGCATCGTCATTGCGATGTATCTGCCCATCTTCGACCTGATCAGCAAACTGACGTAAGTCGAGGTTCACGCGGTTCAAGGGGTTCAGGAGGTTCATTTTGGGCCATGGAGGTTCAGAAGGTTCAGAGGTTCATGGGGTTCAGCCTGAACCTCGTGAACCCTATGAACCCGATGAACCAGCACATGTCATGATCCCAAACCTCCGGCGCCGACTGTTGTGGTTGCTTGGCGGCCGCCTTGCGGTCGTCACCCTGCTGCTCGGTTCGGCGACGCTCATCCAGATCAACGCACCCGGGTCGCTGCCGATCGACCCGTTCTTCTTCCTGATCGGGCTGACGTATGCGCTGACGCTCGTGTATGTGCTGCTTCTCAAGCAGGCCGAGCAGCACCCCTGGATCGTGGACGTGCAGCTGGCCTGCGACGCCATCATCGTGTCGGCGCTCGTCTACATGACCAACGGCGTCGCGAGCTACTTCACGTCGCTCTACGCGCTTCCCATCATCGCCGCGAGCACCTTGCAGTCGCGGCGCAGCGGAATGCTGGTGGGTATCCTCAGCTCGGTGTTGTACGCCGGGCTGGTGGGCGCGCAGTATTTCGGGACTCCCGCGCTGTCGGTGGTCGTTGGCCTGGACCTTCCGCCGCGCCGCGTGGGGTTCTTCATCGCCGGCTTGAACGTCTTCGGGGTGATGGCCGTTGCGGCGCTGAGCGGATACCTCGCGGAGCGGCTGCGGCGGACGGGCGCGGCGCTCGAGCAGGCGTCCGACCAGATTGCCGGACTCCAGGCGTTCAGCGAGCACGTCATCAGCAGTCTGACCGCCGGCCTGGTGACGACCGACATCAATGGACAGATCCTCACCTTCAACAACGCCGCGGCCGTCATCACGGGCATCCCGGCGATCCAGGCGATCGACCGCCGCGCGGCGGAGGTGCTGACGCTCCCCGCGGAGTTCATCGAGATGTTCGGGACGCGCGAGGCGCGCCCGAAGCTGCCGCGCGTCGAGTACGGATTCAAGTCCCGGACGGACGCGAAATCGTCCTCGGCATCAGCACGGCCATTCTGAGGACGCCGCGAGGTGAGGTCGGGTTCGTGTTCACCTTCCAGGACGTCACGGAAGCCCGTCGTCAGGAGCGCGAGGCGCGGATTCAGCACCGCCTGGCGGCTGTCGGAGAGATGGCCGCGGGCATCGCCCACGAGATCAGGAATCCGCTGGCATCGATGTCGGGCTCGCTCCAGATTCTCCGGCAGGAACTGCCGCTGAGCGACGAGCAATCGCAGTTGATGGACATCGTGCTCCGCGAGTCCGATCGACTGAACGAAACGATCAGGAGCTTTCTGGCATACGCCAAGCCTCAGCGGAGCGCGTTGTCGAGGATCGACGTGCGGCAGGTCGTCACAGATGCCGGCACGCTGCTGCAGAACAGCGCGCAGCTGACGGAGGCGCATTCGATCCATTGCGACGTGCCTCACGATCCGGTCTGGTGCCTTGCCGACGAGGCGCAGATTCGGCAGATTGTCTGGAACCTGGCGACCAACGGTCTGCGCTCCATGGCCGACGGAGGCAGGCTGACCCTCTCCGCGGTCCACGCGGTCGCCGAGGCGGGGAAGCCGCCGATGGTCACGCTCGCCGTGACCGACGAAGGCATCGGCATCGAGCCCGACGAGCTCGACGGAATCCTGCAGCCGTTCCACGGAGGATTCGAGCGAGGGACCGGGCTGGGCCTGTCGATTGTGCACCGCATCGTGAGCGACTACGGCGGCGAGCTGTCGATAGCCTCCACGCGCGGCAAGGGAACCACGGTGACCGTCAAGCTGCCGGCGGCCACGGGGCGGGAGTCAGAAGGCAGGAGACGGGAGACAGAACTCAGGAGCTAGGAGAGAGGAGGCAGGAGACAGGAGGCAGGAGACAGGAGACAGGAGACAGGAGGGCACGAAGACCGGAGTTAGGAGACCGCACAAAGACACGGACAGCAGCGCCTGCGGCCCGAGCGCTTGGGGGTGGGGCCCCAAGCGCATTGATAAATGCAGACAGGGCCCCGCGACAAGCTGAGAAATGCAGACAGAGCCCCACGACAAACTGAATACACAGCTGAAACACCGACATGGCAACCGACACCGTAACTGAACCCCTGACCACGACGCCCGCGCGCGTGCTGGTCGTCGACGACGAGCGCTCGATGCGAGAGCTGCTGTCGATCGTGCTCAAGCGCGACGGCTACGAGGTGATCGTGGCCGACGATGGGGCGCGCGCGATCGAGCTCCTGAAGAAGCAGCGCGTGGACATCCTCATCACCGACATCCGGATGCCGCAGGTGAGCGGCGTCGACGTTCTGCGGGAAGCCAAGAACATCGACCCCGAAATCATCAGCATCGTCATGACGGCGTTCGCCTCGACGGACACGGCGGTCGAAGCCCTGCGTCTCGGCGCCGCCGACTACGTCCACAAGTCGCCGAGCGCCGCCAACGAGCTGCGGTTGCGCGTGCGGAAGGAGCTCGAGCGCAAGCACCTGCAGCGGGAGAACGTGCTGCTCAAGCGCGCGCTCCAGAGCTCCCACAAGTTCTCGAACATCATCGGCACCAGCGACCCGATGCTGGCGGTGTTCCAGCTGATCGAAACGATTGCGCCCACCAACAGCACCGTGATGATCACGGGAGAGTCGGGCACCGGCAAGGAGCTCGTGGCGCGGGCGATTCACTACAACTCGCTCAGGAAAGATCGCCCGTTCGTGGCCCTCAACTGCGGGGCGCTGTCGGAGACGCTCCTCGACTCGGAGCTCTTCGGCCACATGAAAGGGTCCTTCACCGGCGCCGACACCAACAAGAAGGGGCTCATCGAGGTGGCGGAAAAGGGGTCGGTGTTCCTCGACGAGATCGGCGAGATGAGCCAGCTCGTGCAGGTCAAGCTGCTCCGCGTGCTGCAGGAACGGAAGTACCGGCGCCTCGGCGGCACCGAGGAAGTCGAGGCGGACATCCGCGTGATCGCCGCCACCAACCGGGACCTGGCGAAGATGGTCGCGGAGGGCACGTTCCGGGAAGACCTGTTCTACCGGATCAACGTCATCCCGATCCGGCTGCCCGCGCTCCGCGAGCGCATCGAGGACATCCCCCTGCTCGCCGAGCACTTCGCCGTGCGCTTCGCCACCGAGATGGGGAAGGCCATTTCCGGCGTGTCTGGAACGGCCATGGCGTCGCTGCAGGCGTACGCCTGGCCGGGAAACATCAGGGAGCTGGAGAACGCGATCGAGCGCGCCGTCGCCCTCGAACGCACGCCGTCGATTCTCGTGGAGAGCCTGCCCGACGCGGTGCGTGGGGCGGTGTCGGCGACGGCTGGTGCAGCCGTCCCGGCCGAGAGCTTCCCCGACAACGGTTTCGACCTCGAGCAGCACGTCAAGCACATCGAGCGCGAGTACATCGCCGAGGCGCTCAGACGCGCCGGCGGCGTGAAGGTGAAGGCCGCCGAGCTCCTGGGGATGTCGTTCCGGTCCTTCCGCTACTACATGAAGAAGTACGACCTGAAGTAAGCGGCTCGCTTCTCGCGGCTCGCGGCTCGCGCCTCAGGTGAAACTCGGCGCCCATGCGGGCCGGCCAATCCCGGTGCCGCGACATCTCAAGGAGATATGACAGGCCCATTCCTGATCCCGAGCCCCCGAGTCGAGCCCCGAACCGCGAACCGCAAGCAGCCAACCGCGAGCCGCGAGCAGCGAACCGCGACCCGCACACACCGCCACTTTCTGACAACCTCGAGCGACACTAATTGTCAGGTCGCCAAAAAATGGCATGACGAGACGGTGGCCAGCTGGGCTGTTCAAAGCGCCAAACCTCTAGTATTGAGCAACTTAGAACTCGCGAGGGTGAGCGCGCGGCGCTGGCATCGCCGTTGCTCAATGCCTGGCGTCGGCCGCTGGGAATACCAGTCGGGAGCCGGCGCGGATATTCCCCGCGGCCAACACAACTTCGATACTGTTAGGAGAAATGACTATGAAAGTTCGTAACCAGAAGGGTTTCACGCTCATCGAGCTGCTGATCGTCGTGGCGATCATCGGCATCATCGCGGCCATCGCGGTGCCCGGATTGCTCCGCGCCCGCATGTCCGGCAACGAAGCGTCGGCGATCGGCTCGATGCGCGCTGTAAGCAGCGCGCAGGCAGCCTACTCGTCGGCGGCAGGCGGAGGTGGTTACGCGACTGACCTCACGATCCTGGGCGTCGCCTGTGGAAGCGTCGGCCAGGGGTTCCTTCCCCCCGACATGTCCTCGGCCGCTACCGTGACGAAGAGCGGATACACAGTTACAATGGCAACGGCTGGCGCGGTAACCCAGGCCGACTGCAACACCAATGTAACTGGTGGAGACTTCTGGGCATCGGCGGAGCCGGTCACAGTCGGTTCGACCGGCAACCGTGCGTTCTCGACGTCGGCGGCGGCCACCATCTACCAGGATGGGAGCGGCACTGCCCCGGATTCGGCGGCAACCCTGGGCGGCACCGCGCAGCCGATTCAGTAGCCTTCGGTTCGGTTCAAGAGTGTAGGGATGCCCGCGAAAGCGGGCATCCTTTTTTTGTAGAAACCCCATGGCCACCAGCACCGAACGGCACGCGCTGTCGCGCTCCGACGGCTTCACGCTCATCGAGTTGCTCGCCACCGTCGCGATTGTCGGCATCCTCGCGGCGTTGACCGTGCCTGGACTCCTGCGAGCCAAGATGTCTGCGAACGAAGCCTCCGCGATCGGCTCGCTCAAAGCCATCAACGCCGCGCAAGTGGCCTACGCGGCCTCGGCAACCTCCGGCGGGTACGCCACGCAACTGGACGTGCTCGGAACGCCGTGCCCAGGGCAGTCGACGGCCTTCATTTCCAGGGAGCTCGCTGTCGACCCTGCGATCAAGAGCGGGTACGTCATCGTCCTGGGGTCGGGCGCCTCCGGTCCGGGGCCAAACGACTGCAACGGGAACCCGACCCGGGAAGGCTACTACCTGACGGCGGAGCCGACCAGCGCCGCCGCAACCGGCCGCCGCGCTTTCGCGACGTCGGACGCGCAGGTCGTGTACTTCGTTGCGAGCGGCGCGCCTCCCTCTGAGGCCTCCATGGCGCCGGGCGGCGGGGCAACTCCACTTCAGTGAGCGACTCGGGCACCTGGCGAACCAACGCGAGTCCTGGCCCAGGTCGCGGATACGAGCAGGCTCCTCCACCGTAGCGAGGTAGCGCATGGCGGATGATCGATGCCGTTCAGTCGTCTATTCGAGGAAGTCTTGCGGGTCGGACGCCCGCCTCGGCTGAGGGAGACCTGGCTCCATGCGTTCTCGTGTGCCCGTTTGGATACTGGTTCTCGTCGCCGCCAGTCTCTTCCTGACAGTCTATCTTCCACGTATCGACGCCGCCGCCGGCCTCATCGTCGATGACGCCTGGTACATCCTGCTCGCCAGGGCGCTCGCGGAAGGTCAGGGGTACCATCTCGCCAATTCGCCATCGCCTGGCCTCTTGCCGCCCTACCCGCCTGGATTCGCGGCGCTCCTGTCGGTTGTCTTCCTTGTCGATCCCGAGTTTCCACGGAACATCGTGCTACTGAAAAGCCTGTCGATTGCGGCAATGTTCGGCGTCGGCATCGTGAGCTATCGGTACTTCACCCGCTACCGCGCCACGACGTCACCACTTGCGCTTGGCCTCGCGTGCGCGACCGTCGTCACGCCAGCTTTCGTCTTCCTGGCCACGTCGACCGTGATGTCCGAATGCGTGTTCACCCTTGCTCAAGTCGGGGCGGTCGTGCTGATCGACAAGAGCTTGATCGACAAGAGCGCGACCGGCGATCGTCACTATGGCTGCACTCTGCTGGCAGCTGGGCTGGCGGCGGGAACCGTCCTGATTCGGTCCGCCGGCGTTCCGCTGGTCGCGGCCATCGTCCTGCACCTGCTCACGCGCCGCCACTGGCAACAGGCGCTCCTTTTTTGCGCGGCCGTGTTGCTTTGCGTCGCGCCCTGGACCTGGTTCGCGCGCACGCACGAGCCCACGAGGGAAGAGAGGCTCGCGCACGGCGGCGCGCACGCGTTCGCCTACAGTGAACACTTCTGGCTGCAGTGGGCCGGCAGGCCAGCGATGGGTACGGTCTCCGCACGTGAGCTTCCGGCTCGAGTCAAGGATGGCCTGATCGACGTGTTTGCGCGTGATATCGGAGCGATCGTGACACCGGTGCTCTTCCGCGACGGGCGCGAGAGCGGACAGGAGGTCATCGCGGTGGCCGGAGGCCGGTTTCCTGCCAGCATGGGGAGCGCGGCCGGGACGATAGCTGTTTCGCTGGTGCTGAGCAGTCTAGCCTTCCTCGGTTTCTTGAGCGTCGCCCGGAGGGCGCCGACGACCGCCGAGTTCCTGGTGCCGCTATCGATCGGTATGATCGTGTTGTGGCCCCACCCCGCGATTCGATTTGTCTTGCCGCTGACGCCATTTCTGTTCTTCTACCTCGTGCGCGGTATTCAGACGCTCACCCGGTCCGGGACCGCCAGCAGAATAGCGCTCCTCAGCGTCATCGGCCTCAATCTCCTCGATCACAGTCAGTACCGCACTCGCTCGACGAGCCGGGGTCGCCGACTGGGCGGCGGAGGCTCACGAAGCGGATTCAGTGCTGAACTGGATGCGCGACAATCTCGCGTCCGAAGGGTACGTCGCGACGACGAATCCCGCGCTCGTCTATCTGCGGACCGGCAGGCGAACCGTGGCGATTGACGACCCACGCGCGAACTGGTCCAACTGGAAGAGCCGCGGAGTGCGGTATCTGGTCTGCCTGCGCCCGGCGAGTCTGCCAGCCCCGATAGGTCCGTACCGAGTTCTGTACCGGACGTCGCGCCAGGGGTTCTGGGTAATAGAGATCTGACCGTTCGAGGGCTCGTGCCGGCGTCGGGAGGCTCGGTTCCCCGGGGTAAGATCGAGTGGGCGAAAGTGACCGAGCCGGCTCCCCGGCGGTGATAATCTTATGGACGTGCGTGACGCGCGCGGCTTCACCCTGATCGAGCTCCTCGTGGTGATTGTGATTGTCGGGGTCCTCTTGACGATCGCGATGGCGAACTACGGCCAGGCGCGTCCACGCGCCGGCGAGACGTCCGCCATCGCGGCGCTGCAGGTGATCAACCAGGCGCAGTTCGCTTTCATGCAGACCTGCGGCCACCAGAAATTCGCCCCCAGTCTGACGAGTCTCGGCAAGCCACACCCGGGCACCGGCGCTCCGTTTCTGAGCCCGGATCTGACAGGGGCGGCGAAGGTCGTCAAGAGCGGGTATCTGATTGCGATGGAAGGCGCCGAGGTCGCCGAGGTCGCTGAGCCTCTGCTGACCTGCACCGGCGACACGCCGCTCGACGGGTATCACGTCACCGCGGACCCGGTGTCCCCCGGCGTGTCCGGCGTGCGATTCTTTGGCACCAACGTCGACCGTGTGATTTACGAGCACACGGAAACCTTCGCTGGCAAGATGCCCGACAGCGGAGCGCCGACGCTCGGGACGGAGGTTCGGGCCGCCATCCGGTAGAGTCATCGAATGACACCGTTCAAGCGACAGTTGATCCTCGCCCTCGCAACGATTGGCCTCGGCTCGTCGACGTGGTCGAGTTACGTGCACTATCAGTTGCTCACGGACGCGAGCTACACGAGTGCCTGCGACGTGAACGCCACGATCAGCTGCTCGCAGGCCTATCTGAGCCGGTACGGCAGCCTGTGGGGCGTGCCGGTCGCGCTCGGGGGCGTGCTGTTCTTTGCGATGGTGCTCGTCATCGCCGGCGTGGCCGGGCGGCCGGGCTCCAAGGCGCGTGAGAACGCCCCGGCGTATGTCTTCGCGCTGTCCACCCTCGCCCTGTCCTTCGTCCTCTATCTCGGCTGGGCGTCGTCCTTCGTGCTCAAGACCTTCTGCATCCTCTGTGCGATCACCTACGTTGCCGTGATCGCGATCTTCCTCATTTCCGGTGGAGCTACGACGTTTCCCATGAAGACATTGCCCGATCGCGCACGCCGCGACGTTCGCACGCTCGTGTCGAGTCCCCTCGCGCTTTTCATCGCGGTCCTCTTCGTCGCCGGGGCGGCCATCGCCGTTGGCGCATTCCCTCGCGACACCGCGGGCGAAGTGGCAGCCGCAGGCCAGGCGCCCGCGCCGCTGCCACAGGTCACCGACGAGCAGCGGGCCCAGATCGCCCAGTGGTGGGAGGTCCAGCCGAAGGCCGAGGTGCCGGTGCCGGCCGACGGCTTCAAGGTCCTGATCGTCAAGTTCAACGACTATCAGTGCCCCGCCTGCAAGCTCACCTTCGACACCTACAAGCAGATCCTGCCGAAGTACATCGCCAGCGGGCAGGTGAAATACGTCGTCAAGCATTATCCGCTCGAGCCGGAATGCAATCCAGGTGTCCCCAACGTCGTCCATTCCGCATCGTGCGAGGCGGCCGCGTCGGTGATCATGGCGAAGGCCAAGGGCACGGCCGACAAGCTGGAAGACTGGATCTTCGGGCACCTCGGTCCGCCGCTGCTGACGCCCGACCAGGTGAAGGACGCGGCGAGGACGGTTGGCGGGATCACCGATTTCGACGCGCAGTACGCGCGCGTGAAGGAGGAGATCAGGACAGACGCCGGCCTTGGACAACTGCTCGGGGTCAAGTCGACGCCAACGTTCTACATCAACGGCCGGTCGCCGACGCAGGTCCTGCCTGCCCAGTTCTTCGACGTCCTCATCCAGCTGGAGCTCCAGAGGGCCAAGTAAGCGGACATGCCCCCAGCGATACAGATAAATGAGCTGACCAAGGACTACTCGATCGGTTTCTGGCGCAAGCGGCCGTACCGCGCGCTCGATCGCCTCACCCTTTCGATTGAGCCGGGCGAGATCTTCGGCTTCCTTGGCCCCAATGGCGCAGGAAAGACCACGACGCTCAAGCTGCTGATGCAGCTCATCTTTCCGACTTCCGGTAGAGCCGGGATTCTGGGTCAGCCGGTCGGCCACGTGGCGACGCGCCAGCGCATTGGATACCTCCCGGAGAATCCCTACTTCTACGACTATCTGACCGCCGAGGAGTTGCTGGGCTACTTTGCGCAGCTCTTCGGGTATTCCGCCGCTGATCGCGCGAAGCGTGTGTCATCCTTGCTCGATCGCGTCGGCATCGGCGCCGAGCGCCGGCTGCAACTGCGGAAGTTCTCCAAGGGGATGGTGCAGCGCGTCGGCATTGCACAGGCGCTCATCAACGATCCCGAGGTGGTCTTTCTGGACGAGCCCATGTCGGGTCTCGACCCGCTCGGGCGCCGCGACGTCCGGGCGCTCATCCTGGACCTCCGCAATCAGGGGCGGACGGTCTTCTTCAGCTCCCACATCCTGTCGGATGCCGAAGCGCTCTGCGGCCGTGTCGCCGTCGTCGCCCGGGGCCGCCTGGCCGCGACGGGGCGCATCGACGACATCCTGGCGTTCGAAGTGCGCGGGTGGGAACTGGTGATGACCGACGTGAAGCCCGACGTGCTCGCGCGCATTGCCCCGGCCGCCCGTCGCACGACGGAGATTTCACCCGGCCGCTACGCGATCGAGCTGCCGACCGACACGCCGCCGGAGCGCGTCCTCGCGGATCTCATCGCCACCGGCGCCAAGCTGGTCTCGCTCAATCACGTGCGGGACACGCTCGAGGATTTCTTCCTCAAACAGGTGGCGGAAGCCGGTTCGGCCCGGCCGCCGTCGCTCGAGGCTTCGCGTGCGGGCGATTAGCTGCATCGCGGTCAGCGTGTTCCGCGAGTCGGTCAGGGACCGCGTGCCCTACAACCTCGTGCTCTTTGCCGTCCTCCTCATCGGCGCGTCGTTCTTTCTCGGTCAGCTCACGGCCGGCCAGGACGTGAAGATCATCAAGGACCTGGGGCTCGCGGCCATCGCCATCTTCGGACTCTTCATCGCCATCTTCATCGGCATCGGGCTCGTGTCCAAGGAAGTCGAGCGGCGCAGCATCTACGCGCTGCTCGCGAAGCCCATCAGCCGGCAGCAACTGATCCTCGGCAAGTATGCCGGGCTCGTGGTGACGCTTGCCGTCAACGTCGTGGTCATGACCGTAGCGCTCTACGCCGTCCTCGCCTACATGACCTGGACGACGCCCCCGGAGCTGCAGACGGCCTGGGACGCGCCCGGGGTCGATCCGGCGCTCTTGAAGGCGCTCTTTCTGATCTTCGTCGAGCTGATGCTCGTCACCGCGGTGGCGCTCTTCTTTTCGACCTTCTCGACGCCAATCCTTTCCGCGGCACTCACGTTCGGCCTTTATGTCGCCGGGCACTTCAACGCCGATCTGAGGAACTTCGAGCAGGTCGTCGACTCGAAAAGTGCTGCCTGGCTCGCGCGGGGCCTCTACCACATCCTGCCGGATCTGTCGGCGTTCGACGTGAAGACGCAGGTCGTTCATGGCCTGGCGGTGCCTCGAGGGTACTTTGCGCTGACGGCAGGATACGGCGTTGTCTACATCGCTCTGCTCCTGATCATTGCGATGCTCATCTTCTCGCGGCGGGACTTCAAGTGACCGACGGTCACTCGGACGATCGCTGCGATCGCCGGCGTCAGCGGCTGCCTTGCGGCCGCCGTGGGACTGCAGGTCGCCCGCGATCGCCTCTATACCGGTCAGACCGCCGCGACCAATCGGATCCTCTACGTGCGCTCGAGCCCCGCGATCAAGCGCCTCGCTCTCGACTTCGATGCGTTGTGGGCGGACGTGTACTGGATCCGCGCCCTCCAGCACTATGGCGGAGAGCGCCTGTCGAAGGCCGAGGATCGCAACTTCGAGCTGCTCTTTCCGCTGCTCGATTTGGCGACCACGCTCGACCCGTATTTCAACATCGCCTATCGCTTTGGCGCGATCTTTCTGAGCGAGTCGTTGCCCGGTGGCCCTGGCCGTCCCGACCAGGCGATTGCGCTCCTCAGGAAAGGGGTCGCCGCCCAGCCGGGGAAGTGGCAGTACCTGCACGACATCGGCTTCGTGTACTACTGGCACTTCCGTGACCTGACGACCTCCGCGATGTGGTTCCAGCGGGCGTCCGAGCTGCCGGGCTCGCCGAACTGGCTGAAACCGCTCGCGGCCTCCGTTCTTGGCGCCGGCAGCGACCGCGCGTCCGCCAGGTTCTTGTGGAACCAGATTCTCCAGTCCGACGAGGCGTGGCTGAAGCGGACCGCCGAGCGCAGCCTCGCACAACTGGATGCGCTGGACCTGATTGACCGGCTCCAGGCAATCGTCAAACGGTTTCCGCCGCCCCCTGGGGAACGGTACTCGTGGGAGGCCCTGGCGCGGCGCGGCATCCTTCGGGGCATTCCCGCCGATCCGGCGGGCATGCCATTCGAGATCGACTCCGCCACGGGAGTGGTCTCACTCTCCAGCCGCTCGACGCTCTTTCCGCTGCCCCACAGCCGTCTCTCCGCGCCATCATGACCGACGAGATCCTCGCGCTCGTGGGGCTGACGATCCTCGGTCTCGCCGTTGGCAGCTTTCTCAACGTCTGCATCCACCGTCTGCCGCGGAAGGCGTCGATCGTCCACCCGCCCTCCGGCTGCCCCACGTGCGGCTACGTGCTCGGCTGGCTCGACAACATCCCGGTCGTCAGTTACATGATGCTCCGGGGACGCTGCCGCAAATGCAGAACGACGATCTCCATCCGCTATCCAATCGTCGAGTTGACCACGATGGCGATCTTCATCCTGCACTACTTCGTGTTCGGTGCGGACATCATCCTCGTTCCCCGGCTGCTCTTTGCGTGCGCGCTGATCGTGCTATTCGCCATCGACCTCGAGCACCACCTCCTGCCGAACGTGATCACGCTCCCCGGCATTGTCGTCGGGCTGGCGTTCAGCACGATGGTGCCTCCTGGCATCGTCGACGCGTTGATAGGGACAGTGCTCGGCGGCGGCATGCTCTGGCTCATTGGCGAGGCCTACTACCGCTACTCGGGCGTCGAGGGCATGGGTGGCGGCGACGTCAAGATGCTGGCGATGATCGGCGCGTTCCTCGGGTGGAAGCTCGTCATCCTGACGCTCGTGTTCTCCTCGTTCGCCGGCGCGCTCGTGGGCCTGCTGGTCATCGCGATTCGCCGGGGGGGCATGAAGTACGCCCTGCCCTACGGCACATTCCTCTCCCTCGCCGGCCTGGTCGCCTCCCTCTTCGGCGCCCGCATCGTCGACTGGTACCTCCGCCTCTATTAGGCCGTTCTTCGCCTCTTTCCGGGACTCACTCAACAGTTCTGTCATCGATCTGTCCCGTTTCGTTACGCAACCGCACACGCGACGGCCGCAACACTGTCGTCGGCCCTAACTAACCTATTTGTCTGTGGATGTTTATCTGCATGCGGAACATCACTTGCTACCTGCTCAGCCGTAGAGAGTCTTTCGAGGCGCAGGGGTGGAAGTCATGGCTATGCACCAGACACACCGCAGCACATGTCGGAACGAGCGGGGCAGGAGCGAATCGGGCTTCACGCTGCTCGAAATCCTGGTCGTCGTGGGGCTCATAGGAGTGATGGCAGGAATGGCCATGCTGGTGTCGCCGTCGTTCGTGCGGAGCTCTCGCGCGGACGCAGCTTCCGCGCAGGTGTTGGATGCGATCCGCGCGGCGCGCGAAGTCGCGATCAGTCAGCGGCGCAACGTCGAGCTGAGGTTCGTCGCTGTCGACTCCGTCGGGCTCAATGCGGTGCAAACGGTTCGCAGGAACCTCAATCCCGCGGGATTCACAACCCTTCGAACGGTCCGGCTCGAGAACCGCATGGAACTCCGCCTGGATCCATTGATCACGACTGATACGCCCGACAAGTTCCGCAAGACGGGGACTGGCTGGACGACCGCGGTCGCGTTCGGTCCAAAAGGGAGCGGTATCGGCAGCACGCTGACGACGTTCATCTCGGCGATTTCCTGAGGCCTGGAGCAATGACTCATCCGCGCAATCCTCGAGCCGTTGCCAGGCGCCGACATCGCGAACGGGGCTTCACGCTCATCGAGCTGCTCGTGACGATGGCCATCACCACGGTGATTCTTGGCGCCACGATGGGGGCGATGAACAACGCCATCACGGCCACCGATTCGGCCTCGCAGATCACCAACATGAACAACGGGCTGCGCACGGCCATGGACCTGATGGTGCGCGATCTGCTCCAGGTCGGACAGGGTCTGCCGGGCAGCCGCGCGATCGTCCTCCCGAACGGCGCCAACTCGGTACCGATGATGCTCCCCGGTCCCGAGGGGTCGAGCTTTGAATTGGATGGACCTTCGTTGTGTCCGCCGCGAGCGACGGATCCGGACACGGTCTGCGAGGAGATCACGGCCGTCACCCCCGGACCCGGGCGAGGTCCGCAGCTCGTCGAAGATGTGCCGACCGACATGATCACCGTGCTCGCCGCCGACAGCTCGTTCGAAGCGGTCACCCTGAGGGCGTTTGCGGCCGATGGCCGGAGCATCACCGTGCCGAGGCCCGGTGCGACCTATGTCCACGCGGCCGCTACTCCGCGTGTCTACACTGCGGGCAGCACCGCGGCGGATCCGTTTCATCCAAGCGGCCACCTCATCTCTGATGCCCCTGACGCTGGCGGCGACAACATTCGCGCCGGCGATCTGATCATGCTCACGAAGGGCGGCCAGAGCACTCTGTTGCAGGTCTCGAGCGTCACTGCCGCGAACGTCTTCCCCCAGGTGATCTCCTTTGCGGCCAACGACTCGTTGCATCTGAATCAGGCCCCGCCGGTGGCTGACGGAACGGCGGGCGAGCTGCAGGGTACCGCGCCGAGACGATCTCACGAGGGCGCCGTTGGCGGGGGCCCCGTGCGCGGCGCTGCCGGCGCCATGTGACTTCGTCTCGACGCAAGCCACAAAAATCCGGATGATCACCTACTACATCGACAACGTCACCGATCCGTTGCGGCCGAGGCTCGTGCGCCGGATGAACAACGGCGCCTGGGACCTCTTCGACAACTCGGATGGAACGGCGGTCGCGTTCGATATCGAAGGGCTGACGATCTCCTACGACCTGGCGGACGGCGTGAGCAACCCGTCGAATGTGCGCATGGACGACGACGACATGGACGGGACCGGCCGGTGTTCGCCGCTGCCCTGCTATGCGAATCAGATTCGCAAGGTCAACATCATGTTGTCCGCCCGGTCGAGGCTTCCGCGGCGCGGAACGCAGCAGTTCTTCCGGAACCGGCTCATCACGCAGGTCAGCTTACGCAGCCTGGCGTTCGTCGATATCTATAGATAGGGGATCTGGAGATAGGGGATCTGGCAATGGACTTGAACCGAACGTGGCTGTCGGGATCATTGCCGACTCGGTGACCGTACTCTCGAACAGGTGGAACGACATCAGGTCGTTCAATTCCCCGACGAACGCGAAGCTCGACTACGACGGGAGCACTGCGGAAAAGATGCTCAACTATCGGAGTGCCGACACGACGGGCTATCGCGTCGCGATTGTGTCCGGCAAGACGCTGCCGTTTCCGAAGCCTTCCTACGCGGATGCCAGCTTCGGTTCCGACGGCGGCGTGCACAACTTCCTGCGGAGCCTCGAAGACTGGTTCATATCAAGCTCGTCAGGCGTGGTGCAGCGATACCGTGGATCGATGGTCAGCTTTTTCATCAGCCGCCAGGCGACGGGCTCCTTCAAGTGCTGCGATGCGGACGTCTACGTCCGCGGCGACCGCGACTGGCAATTCGACACCGACTTCCTGCTGCCCGCGCGCCTGCCGCCGGCCACGCCGATGTTCCGCGACGTCAACACCCTGACGCTCCGCCAGTTGCTCAGGCCGACGCAATAGTCGACAGTCTTCAGTCGTCGGTCGGCAGTCACAGCCCTCAGTCCGAGTCTTCAGTCGACAGTTCCAGTCGACAGTCGTAGTCGACAGTCAGTAGTCGACAGTCGGTCGAGAGTCGTCTACGATGGGGTCCTGATTGGAAGTGACGACTGGACTGCCGACCCGACTGCCGACCCGGACTGCCGACTGGAACTGCCGACTGAAGACTCGGCCTGACGACTGTGACTGCCGACCGACGACTGACGACTGACGACTGACGTGTCCCAGAGCGGCTACCTCTTCCTTGTCCTGGCGGCGATCGTCGCCGGGCTTTCCGCCGTCTTCGCCTACGCCGTTCTTCGCATCTTCGCTGCCGCCCGCGCCTCTACTCGAGACGAGCGGAAAACCGGTACACAAACCCAGTTCATGACGTCGGCCATGGAAGACGCGGTGCGAAAGCTCCGCGAGGGCGAACGCGCGATGAAAGCGCGCGCCGAAGCCTCCGAGCGCTTGAGCGGCGAGATCGTCGCCAGCCTGACCTCCGGACTGCTCGTCGTCGATGGCGCCGGCATCGTCCGCACGCTCAATCCCGCCGGCCAGACGATGCTCGGGCTGCCGGGGAATCGCTGGGAAGGGCCCTATCGGGAAGTGCTGAAAGACGTCGGGCCTCTGGCCGACGTGCTCGAGGAATGCCTGCGGACGTCGCGGCCGGTGGTGCGCCGGGCGGTGCCGCTCACCGGCGGCGTCGCGTCGCATCTGGGCCTCACGGTTTCACCCATTCGCGAAGGGCCCGGCGGCACCGCGCAGGGCGTCATCTGCCTGTTCAGCGACCTCACCGAAGTGATGGAGCTCGAGGAACAGCTCCGATTGAAAGACAGCCTGGCCCGCCTCGGGGAGATGACCGCCGGGATCGCCCACGAGTTCCGCAACGGGCTCGCCACGATCCACGGATACGGCCGGTTGCTCGATCTGGACCGCCTCCCGGCAGACTTTCGTCCTTACGTCCAGGGCATCCGGGACGAGACGGTAGCACTCGGGCAGGTCGTCACCAACTTCCTGAACTTCGCCCGTCCGACCGAGCTGGCGCTCGCGCCCGTCGAGATGGCCGGGCTCGTCGAGCGCGCCGCCGAGGAAGTCCGTACCGACGTGCGGGCGCGCGGCGGGGACGTCGTCGTCCGCGGCGAGTTCGGCCGGGTCGAAGGCGACGAGGTCCTGCTCCGTCAGGCGCTCAGCAACCTCTGTCGCAACGCGTTCGAGGCCTGCGATCAGGCGCGAATCGCGCCGCAGATCGTCATCGAGGGTCAGCGTGACCCCGTGCACGGCGTCCAGCGCATCAGCGTCAGCGACAATGGCCCCGGTGTGCCCGCCAACGCGGTCGACCACGTTTTCCGGCCGTTCTTCACGACGAAGAAACAAGGCACCGGCCTCGGGCTCGCCCTCGTCCAGAAGATCATCGTCACCCACAACGGCCGCGTCACGATCGTCAACCGGGACGGCGGCGGCGCCCGGATCGTCGTCACGTTGCCGGAGTCGGTCGCTGCCAACTAGAACGGCCTGTACTGCCTTCTTTGCTTCCTTGAACGGCGCACGGGCTGCGGCATCACAACGATGTGCACGATGGCACGATGGCCACGATGAACTTCTTGAATCATCGAGACCGTCCGCCGGCGCGTTCATCTCAACTCGAGAGAGCTCTTGAGTGCGTCTGAATTCCCTAATCCGGGTAGCAGTTTCTGCGATCTCGACCCGGCTGTAAGCGCGCAGTTTCAGCAACGCGCGATCGGGCCCTCGCTACCCACCAACGCGTTTCTCCAACAAAACAGCAAATCGCACGATCGGTCGCGGCAGGATCGCGAGTTGCACTGCTGTGGCCCGGCCATGTCCCGCATCCGACGACCGTCGCGTTCGTCCGGCTTCACCCTCGTCGAGGTCCTGATCGCCGTCGCCATATTCATCACCATCGCCGTCGGCGTGGCTCAGCTCGTCGCCGTGTCGACGCGCGCGATCCGCGCGTCCAGGGAGCACTCGTCGGCCGTCATCTTCGCGGCGGCAAAGATGGATCAACTGCGCTCGCTCGCGTGGGCGTACGAACCGCCGGCGCCCGGCGTGCCAGCGGTTCCGCGATCCGATCGTGCGACCGACGTGAGCCATCCGAACCATGCCCCGGACGGAGCGGGATTGCAGGCGTCACCGGCTGGAACGCTCGGCACGAACATGCCGCCCTACGTCGACTACCTGGATGATGCGGGCCGCTGGGTCGGTCACGACAGCGACCCGCCGGCAAACGCGGTCTTCATCCGGCGATGGGCAGTGTGGCCGCTGCCCGCTGACCCCGAGCGCACGCTCGTGTTGCAGGTGCTCGTGACGACCGTTCGCGACGATCGGTCGCGCGCCGCGGAATGGAATGGCCGCACGGGCGTCGAAGCCGTGCTGGTGAGCGTCCGCACGAGGAAGGCACAGTAGGAGCCCATTGGCAAATGCAGACAATGACACCTTGCGACCGCGGATTCTCGTTCGTCGAAGTACTGATCGCCTTCACGATTCTCCTGACGTCGATGGCCACGCTGCTGCAGGTCGCCGCGAGCGGCCAGCGCCTGGCGCGGTCGCACGGCGAGGCGGCCGATCTGCACCAACGCGTCCGCGTTGCCGCAGAAAAACTACAGAAGGATCTGGCACTTGCGGGCGTTGGCGCCCTCCGAGGGGCATCGTCTGGCGGCCTGACCGCCTACATCGCGCCGCTCCTTCCCGCGCGGACAGGCGCCCGGGCACCCGACGCCCGGCTCATGGCTTTCACCGATCGGGTCAGCGTCGTTTACGTCGCGGACGCCGCCTGGCCTTCGACGCTGAGCCTCGACATGGCGACCGCATCGGACGCCGTGCCCGTGAGTGACGCGGCACCGGGGTGTCCGGCGGCCGGACTCTGCGGATTCACTGAAGGGACGCGGGCGCTCATCGTGGATACGCGCGGCGTGGGCGCAGGCTACGACCTCTTCACGGTCACGGGAATTGCCGGTGCGCTGGCACACAGCGCTCCAAATCCGCCATTGCACCGGGCCTACGAGGCCGGAACCTCCATCGTCGTGCCCGTCGTGCAGCGCGTCTACTACTTCGATCGCGCGAATCGACGCCTGATGCTCTACGACGGCTATCAAAGCGACATGCCGCTCATCGACCACGTCGTGGATGTACGGTTCGCGTACTTCGCCGACCCGTCGCCGACGAGCGTCTCACGCCCTGCCGACGGAACGAGCAACTGCGTGTACGACGCCGGCTCGCCTCCCGTCTCACGCCTCGAGGATCTCGGTGCCGCGGGGCTCCATCAGCTCACAGCCGCGCAGATGACCGACGGCCCAGTCTGTGGCGCGGGCCCCCACCTTTTCGATGGCGATCTGCTCAGGATCCGCTTGGTGCGCGTCACGCTGCGCCTCGAGGCCGCTGCAGACGACGTCCGCGGCGCCGGGGCGTTGTTCCTGCGGCCGGGACGATCGTCGAGCGGGTACAGCCTCGTCCCCGACCACGAGGTGACGTTCGATGTCGCGCCGCGCAACATGACGCCGGCGGTCTTCGGCCGTTGAGCGGCTATGAGCGCTGATGTCATCAACATCTCCGACACCGAACGGGGCGTCGCCGTCGTGATCGCCCTGCTCATGGCGCTCCTTGTCGGCGCCATCGCAGCCGCGCTCGTCGCGCTCACCACGACTGAAACGCTCGTCAGCGCCAGCTATCGCTACGCGCGGGAGGCGTCCTACGGCGCAGAGGCAGCGCTCGAGCGGGGGCTGCACGATCTCGCCACGATGCCGGACTGGTCGCCCGCTTTGGCCGAGCCACCAGGCAACGTCACATCGGGCTTCGACGACGGAGAGATGGCGCCGCGCGCACCCGACGGGCGGACGCTCGACCTCATGCGCCTCACCGCCGACCACCAGCGCGCGAGCGATGTGCGCGACGGTTCGGTCGTCTTCGGGGCCGACAGTCCCCGGTGGCGCCTCTTCGCTCACGCCTCGGTGCGCTCGCTCCTTGCTTCGCCGGAGGCGGCGCCGGGGCTCAACCTGCCGCTCTACTTCGTGGTCTGGGTCGCAGACGACGAGTCAGATGGCGACGGTGACCCGGCGGTCGACAGCAACGCGCGGATCCTCGTCTGCGCGGTGGCCTTCGGGGCCGGTGGGACCCGGCGATCGGCCGAGGCCCGCGTAGCACGGACCGACGATGGCGGTCTCAGAGTCCTTGCGTGGCAGTCAGGACAGTGAGCAGCAACCTCCGCCCCGTCGGGCCTCGTTCGCCGAAGGCGCGTGCGCCTAGCTCATGGACACTCTGTCGACATGCGCATTTGAGGCCGCCGAGCGCGCTCGTATCTGATACAATCAACAGGTATTTAGGTCACTATGCCAGCTCTTCCACTGTTGCATTCGACTGTTCGCAGGTTGCTGGCCATGGGGCTTGCGGCTTTCTTTGTTTCGACCCCCGTCCGGGCAGGGGCCGCCAGTGCCGCCGCGCAGTCGGCACCGCCGTCCCTGGCGGAGCTCGCCCGCAAGGAAGCCGAGCGCCGGAAGACGACGAAGGAATCCAAAAGGGTCATCACCTCGAAGGACCTGCCAGAATCGGCGCGCAAGCCGGCCTCGGCGCCAGCCGATGGCGGCGCCGCCGCGACACCGACTGCCACGGCAAGTACCGGGCAGAAGCCGGCCGCAAACGGCGACGCCCCTTCTCCCGACGAAAAAGGGGAAGCTGCCTGGCGCGGCCGCATCACGCAGGCCCGGGAGGCGTTGCGCCGCAACGAGGTCTTCCTCGAGGCGATGCAGACCCGTGTCAGCTCTCTCTTCATCGACGCCCAGAACCGCCCCAGCGCGGTTCAGCAAGAGAAGCTCCGCGACGATGCTGCCAAGGCGGCCGTCGAGATGGCACGCGTGAAGGCCGACCTCGAGGCTTCGAAGAAGCAGGTCTTTGACATCGAAGAAGAAGCGCGCAAAGCCGGGGTCCCCCCAGGCTGGCTCCGCTGACTTCCGCCCAGGTGGCCGCTCCTGCCCAGATTCTGATCGTCGAAGACAAGGATTCTCTTCGTACGATGCTCCGGCACGCGCTCGAGCGGCAGGGCCACGCCGTGCTCGAGGCGCGCGATCAGCCCGAGGCCGTGCGGATGCTCCAGCAGAGCCCGGCCATCGTGCTCTCGGACCTGCGGCTCCCCGAAGGAGATGGGTTCGGCGTCCTCCGCGCGTCGAAGGAGTTCGACGCCGACGTCCCGGTGATCGTCATGACGGCGTACGGGAGCATCGAAGATGCCGTCGCCGCCATGAAAGAGGGCGCTCTCGATTTTCTCGCCAAGCCCGTCGACCCCGATCACCTGGCCCTGCTCGTCGCGCGTGCGCTCGAACAGCGCCGTATGGTGACCGAGAACCTGCTGCTCAAGGAAGAGCTCGCGGTCCGTCGCGGCGCGCCCCTGCTGGTCGGTGACGACCTGTCGCTGAGGAAAGTGTTCGCGAGCCTTCAGCGGGCGGCGGCGACCGACACGACGGTGCTGCTCGAGGGCGAGAGCGGGACCGGCAAGGAGCTCTTCGCGCGGTCGCTGCACGCCCTCAGCCCGCGAGCCGATGCGCCGTTTGTCGCCATCAACTGCGCGGCGATTCCCGAGACACTGCTCGAAACCGAGCTCTTCGGACACGAGAAGGGTGCCTTCACGGGCGCCGTGGCGCGCAAGCTGGGCAAGTTTGAAATGGCCCACCACGGCACGCTCTTCCTCGACGAGATCGGCGATCTGCCGCTGACGCTCCAGGGGAAGATCCTTCGAGCGCTCGAGGAACGGCGTTTCGAGCGCGTCGGCGGCACGGTGACGGTGCAGGTGGACGTCCGGCTCGTTGCGGCGACCAACCGCGGCCTGCGCGCCGCCGTCGCGGCGCGGCGGTTCCGGGAGGACCTGTACTTCAGGCTGTCGGTCTTTCCGATTACGGTTCCGCCACTGCGCGACCGTCCCGGCGATATCCCGCTGCTCGCGCGCTACTTCGTCGAACGGTTCTGCCGCGACATGAAGAAGAAGCCGCTCACCCTGTCGCCGGCAGCGCTCGAGCAGCTCGTCGCCTACCGATGGCCGGGCAACGTCCGCGAGCTGCAGAACTGCATCGAGCGGTCCGTGATCCTCACCGACGGCGACTCCATTCAGCCCCGGCACCTGAACCTGTCGTTCGTGTCGGCCGCGCCGCCGACCGAGCCCGTGAATCCACTGGCCGACCTGGACCTTTCGGGCACGCTGATGGACGCGACCAGGCGGGCACAGGCCGTCATTGAACGAGTCAAGATCGAGCAGGTGCTGAAGGAGGCCGACAACGTCAAGGGGCGGGCGGCCGAGCTGCTGCAGATCAGCTACAAGATGCTCCTCGCGAAGCTGAAGGAGCACAGGATCGAGTAGGGCAGGATTGACGTGTCCGGCTTCACGCTCGCAATCCCAGACCCCGTGCCGCAGCGCTCAGTTCGTCAATCGTGACGTCGGTCACCGTTGTCGTCGCGCCGATTCCGGCGGAGAGGACGAAGTGCAGGCGCCCGGCGATGACCTTCTTGTCACGTCCAACCGCCTCGATGACCTGCTGCGCCGAGAGATCTGACACGGAGGGCAGGGGCCCCATCTGTGCCAGAAGCGCCACAAGCGCGTCGCGGTCGGCGGCAGGCATGGCCCCCCTCCAGACCGACAGGTTGGCGGCGGCCAGCATTCCGTACCCTACGGCTTCGCCGTGCCGGAAGCGGCGGTACTTCGTCACCGCCTCGAGCGCGTGGCCGAGGGTATGCCCGAAGTTCAGCGCCCGGCGTGGTCCGGACTCGCGTTCGTCCTCCTCGACGACGCGGCCTTTGATCCGGCAGCACTCGGCGATCACAGGGACGAGCACGGCGGCATCGCGCGAGAACAACTGAGCGAGGCGCGCGCGGATCTGGTCGAACAGGGGGCAGCTCGCGATCACGCCGTACTTGACGACTTCGTACAGGCCCGCGCGGAACTCGCGCCGGGGAAGTGAGGAGAGGAGCTCGGGGTCGACCACTACGGCCGTCGGCTGGTGATAGGCGCCGATGAGATTCTTGCCGGCGGCGTGGTTGACGCCGACTTTTCCCCCAATCGCGCTGTCGACCTGCGCGAGGAGCGTCGTCGGGACCTGGACGACCGGCACGCCACGGAGGTACGTGGCCGCGGCGAACCCCGCGACGTCGCCGACGACCCCCCCGCCCACGGCGACGATCGTCGTCGCGCGATCGGCCGTCGCCGCGATCAGGGCGTCGTAGATGCGTCCCACCGTCGCGAGCTGCTTGAAGCGCTCGCCGTCGGGAATGAGAATCGGTTCCTCCGCAGTCAGCCCCTCGAACGTGTCGGCGTGCAGCCTCCACACGGTCGGATTCGAGACGATGAAGCGCCGGCGCGGAGCACCGAGCGCGTCGATGATGCTGGCGAGGCGCGCGGCCGCGCCGCCGGCGATGTCGATGGGATACGCACCAGAAGGGGCACGGACCTGCAACGGGCTCAGGTGGTCACCGAGGTTCAAGGGGTTCACAGGGTTCACAAGGTTCAAAGCTGGTGACTGCTGTCCATCGACCTTACTTGTGCCGCGCGGCGAGCGGCCAAAGAGTCGAATGGTAGGATACAGGATCGGACAAGAGCGTGGATCTGCACGCGGACTTCATCATCATCGGTAGCGGAATCGCGGGCTTGCGTGCAGCCGTGGAGCTCGGCGGCGCGGGGACCGTGCTCATCCTGACGAAGGCGGAGCCTCGCGAGGGAAACACCGGTTATGCGCAAGGCGGCATCGCCGCCGCGGTGGGCCCCGGAGACTCGCCCGCGTCCCACGCGGCGGACACGATCGCGGCCGGCGACGGACTCTGCGACGCGCGCGCCGTCGAGGTGCTCGTCGAGGAAGGGCCCGGATACGTGCGCGAGCTGATGGCCTGGGGCGCCGCATTCGATCGCGAGCCCGATGGCACGCCGGCTCTGGCAATCGAGGGCGCGCACAGCGCGCGTCGCGTCCTGCACGCGCGCGACGCGACCGGGCGCGAGATTGGCCGGGTGCTCTGGCGTCGCGCCTCGGCCCTCGCAAATGTCCAGACCTCTGACCACGCGCGGGTGGTCGAGCTCGTGACGGACGGCGAAAAAGAGGAGGGGGAGGGAGTGCGCTGCGCCGGCGCGCGAATTCTGCACGAGGATGGGACGACGACAATCGCGCGCTCGCCGGTCGTGCTCCTCGCGACCGGTGGCGCGGGACATGTGTACAGCGACACGACTAACCCCCTGGTTGCCACGGGTGATGGCGTGGCGATGGCCTACCGGGCAGGCGCCGCGGTCTCGGATCTCGAGTTCGTCCAGTTCCATCCCACGGCGTTGAAGGTGCCCGGGCAGCCCAGATTCCTGCTTTCCGAGGCCCTGCGCGGCGAAGGCGCAAGACTCCTGAACGCGAGCGGCGAGGCCTTCATGCTGCGCTACGATCCTGCCGGTGACCTCGCGCCCCGCGATCGCGTCGCCCGCAGCATGGAGCTCGAACACCGGCGAACCGGTGCGCCGGTGTACCTCTCGCTCGGGCATCTGGACCCGGACTTCGTGCACGAGCGGTTTCCCTTGATCTCGAGTGCCTGCCGGCAGGCAGGGCTCGATCTCGCGCGGGACCGCATTCCGGTCGCGCCCGCCGCGCACTACGTGATGGGCGGCGTGCAGACCGATCTCGACGGCCGGACGTCGATCGGCGGCCTCTTTGCCGCAGGAGAGGTGGCCTGCACCGGCGTCCACGGCGCCAACCGGCTCGCCAGCAACTCGCTGCTCGAGGGGCTCGTGTTCGGGGCCCGCGCCGGAAAGGCCATGCTCGCTCAGGGTTCAAAAGGTTCAAAAGGTTCATTAGGTTCAGAGGGTTCATCAGGTTCAGAGGGTTCACGGGGTTCGGTGCGGGGGCGACGGGGTTGAGCGCTGCGGACATTCAGGCGCGGATGTGGCGTGACGTGGGATTGTTCCGCGATCGGGTCGGGCTTCAGTCGACGCTGTCGCACCTGGAGCCGGCGTGGAAAGAGATCGACGCCTGGCTCCGCAACGGAGGGGCGCTCGATGCGGCGGGGTGGAGTACCGCGAGCCTGCTGACGGTCGCGCGTCTCATCACTCGCGCCGCGCTCCGGCGAGAGGAAAGCCGTGGCGCACACTACCGCGACGATTACCCGCAACGCGACGATATACACTGGAAGCGCAGGGTGCCGGAGACGATCTAGACCCGCTGGTACTTAAGTCGAGCAGTCGAACGGGCTTACGGCCGCACCACGATGGCACGATGGCACGATGACCACGATGACGTTTGGTTCTTGTGCATCGTGAACATCGTGTCATCGTGGTCAGCGCTCTGGGGAGTCGCTGATGGTACTGCCGTCGGCCCGTTCACCCGCAGTGAATGCCGACCGAAGAGACAACTTCGATGACATCCATGCCCAACATGACATCAGACAAGAAGAAAGACACGCTCGTGACCGAGATCACGCCCCAGTCCGAAGACTTCTCGCGCTGGTACCTGGACGTCGTCCGGCGCGCGGAGCTCTCTGATTACACCGAGGTCAAGGGCTGCATGGTCATCCGGCCGTACGGCTACGCGATCTGGGAGCTCATCCAGCAGGGGCTCGACCGCCGCTTCAAGGCGACCGGTCACGTGAACGCCTACTTTCCGCTCTTCATTCCGGCCAGCCTCCTGATGAAGGAGAAAGAGCACGTAGAGGGCTTCGCGCCGCAGGTCGCGTGGGTGACGCGCGGCGGGGACGAGGAGCTCGCCGAGCCACTGGTCGTCCGGCCGACCTCCGAGGCGATCATCGGGACGCTCTACGCCAAGTGGATCAAGTCATGGCGGGACCTGCCGGTGCTCATCAACCAGTGGGCGAACGTGGTGCGCTGGGAGAAGGTCACCCGGCCGTTTCTCCGCACGACCGAGTTCCTCTGGCAGGAGGGGCACACGGCGCACGAAACGGCCGAGGGCGCGCAGGAGGAGACGCTCAAGATCCTCGCGCTCTACAAGGAGTTCGCCGAGACCGAGCTCGCGATGCCGGTCATCGACGGTCAGAAGAGCGAGAGCGAGAAGTTTGCCGGGGCGTCGAAGACGTACTCGATCGAAGCCCTGATGGGCGACGGACGCGCGCTCCAGGCGGGCACGTCGCACAACCTCGGTCAGAACTTCGCCAAAGCGTTCGAGATTCAGTTTCAGGGACGCGACAAGACGGTGCAGCACGCCTGGACGACGTCATGGGGCGTGTCGACGCGGCTCATCGGTGGCGTGATCATGACGCACGGGGACGACAGCGGCCTGATTCTTCCGCCACGCGTGGCGCCCCATCAAGTCGTGATCGTGCCGATCCCCCGCGGCAACTGGCAGGAGACGGTGCTCCCCATTGCGCGCGAGATCCGCGACGGCCTCGTCGCGCGGGGTGTTCGAGTGATGCTCGACGATCGAGACGCGTATACGCCAGGCTGGAAGTTCGCGGAATGGGAGCTGCGGGGCGTGCCCGTGCGGCTCGAGATCGGTCCGAAGGACATCGAGAAATCGCAGGTGGTGCTGGCACGGAGGGACACGCGCGAGAAGGCATCGGTGGCGATGGACGGTCTTCCCGCGCACGTCGTGGCACTCCTCGACGAGATCCAGAAGGCGCTCTACCAGCGCGCGCTCGCGTTCCGCGAGCAGCACACGACGCGGGTCACGAGCTACGAGGAGTTCAAAGCGGCGATGGAAGGCCGCCCGGGCTTCGTGATCGCCAGCTGGTGCGGCAGCGACGAGTGCGAGGCGCAGATCAAGGCCGAAACGCAGGCGACGCTCCGTAACATTCCCTTCGGGAGCGAGACAGCGGTTGGGACCTGCGTGAAGTGCGGCAAGCCGTCGGTCGGCGAGCCGTGGTTCGCGAAGTCGTACTGATCGGCTCTCGGCTTTAGGCTTTAGGCTTTGGTAAAACCTTCGACTACGAACTCGAAGATCTTGCCAAAGCCTAGAGCCGAGACCCGAGAGCCGAGAGCCTACGTCAGAATCCCCGGCCACCGCGCCGCGATCCGTTTCATCGCGGCGTGTCGCTTTGTGATCTTCTCGCGCTGCACGATTGCCTTGAAAGCCGCCGCCAGCTGATGGCGCCACCGGGCGCCGTCCGCGGTCGTGTCCGGTTCGGCGGCGCCCCACGCTGCGGCGAGCGGTTCGAGGCACGACACGTCGCCGAGGACGTGCAGGGCGGCCAGGAACGACGCCGGAAGCCGCGTCGTCCGGTCCTCGAGGCTCTCGCGCAGGTCGTAGAGCGCCAGCCTGCTGCCGCGCAGGGCGAGCGCCTGGTGCAGTGATCCTCGAAGCGCGAGCCACCCGTGACGTGCCGTCTCGCCCGCCTCGCGTTCCCTGCCCCGCACGGCATCGACCATCGCGCGGAGGGTATTCGGCGGCGCCGACGCGCCACGGCTGGCGAGCGCGTCACGCAACTCGTCGGACCTGTCCGGGAGTCGTCCGTCCACCGCGTCTTTCCAGATCGCCTCGGCCTGCGCGGCTTCTCCGTCAGCCACCGTGATCACGCCGGCCACGTCGCGCAGCCCGCTCGCGGGATCGTCCCGCAGCGCCTCGGCGACGCGTCCACGGACGTCGGGTGGCATCTCCCTCCAGCGCGTCGAGGGCGGCCAGCCTGAGCCGCCGGTCGTGGCCGCGATCGAGGGCCGTGGCCACGAGCACATCGAGCGCGGCGGCGGCCGTGGCCGCATGAGGGGACGTCAGGAGCGCACGCAGGACGCCGGCCGCAGCGACGCCGACGTCGCCGCCCTCCGCAAGGGCCCGCCGCGCCAGCGGCGCGCTCCGGCGATCGCCAATGGCTTCGAGTACCCGGAGGATGGCCTGATGCGCGCGGCGGTCGGTGGTCTTCGTGTACGCATCGGTCAGCCGGTCGAGGGCGCGACCGCCGATGACGCCGAGCCGCGCAATTGCGGTTTCCCGCTGGACCTCGTCGCCGGCGCCGAGCGAGTCGATGAGCGTACGGATTTCTGTCGCCGCCGAGGCTTTGATGACCATGGGCGCGTGGAGGCTCTCGGCTCTCGGCTTCAGGCTTTGGGCTCTAGTCAAACCTTCGACTCACGTACTCGAAGTTCTTGCTAGAGCCCAAAGCCTAGAGCCGAGAGCCCGATCTCTAAGCCGGTTTCTTCTTCGCGAAGAGCCAGGCGATGCCGATGCTGATCGCGTAGAGGACGAGCATGGGGCCGGCCATCATGGCCTGGGACACGACATCCGTGCCCGGGCTCAGGACGGCGCCCAGGATGAAGATTATCAGCACCGCGTATTTCGTGTGCTTGATCAGAAAGCCCGCCGTCACCATCCCCATGCGCGCCAGGAAGAAGACGATCGTCGGCATCTGGAAGATGACCCCGAAGGCGAGCACCATCTTGACCCAGAGCGAGAAGACGTCCCTCAACTGCGGGCGGAATTCGCAGATACTCGTTTTCGAAGCCCAGGAAGAACTTCCAGGTGTACGGGAACGCGATGTAGTGAGAGAAGGCAGCCCCCGAACACGAAGAAGAACGTGCCGAACATCACGAACGGCACCGCAAAGCGCTTCTCGTTGGCGTAGAGACCGGGCGCGATGAAAAGCCACAACTGGAGAATGATGAACGGCAGTGCGAGGAAGAGGCCCCCCAGGGCACCGATCTTCATCATCGTCATGAAGCCTTCGGTCGGTGCCGTGTACATCAACTTCGTGCCGCTCGGCATGAGCTGCTGCAGCGGCTGCAGGATGGCTTTCTGGATCTGGGTGACGAAGATGAACGAGACGAGGCAGCCCGCCACGAGGGCGTAGACGCAGCCGATCAGGCGCTTCCGGAGCTCGTCGAGATGCTCCAGAAACGACATCTTGCCGCCGGCGCCATCGTCGTCTTGCAGTTCGTCGTCGTCCGGATCGCGAGGGACCGGAGTGGCGGAGGGAAACGGGACGAGGGCCATACGGCCTTAGGAGTTGCCTGACTGCCGGGGCATGCCCGCTTCGTCTTCTTCGCCGACGACGATCGGGCGGGGCACGTCCGGAGCCTGCTGCCGCTCGGTCGACCGCTGCTCCTCGACGCGGATTTCCTCATCCAGCGTGTGCTTCAGCTCGTTCGATGCGCGCTTGAACTCGTTCAGGCTTCGTCCGAGGGAGCGCCCCAGCTCGGGCAGCTTGCGCGGCCCGAAGATGATCAGGGCGATCACCATGATGACGATGAGCTCGGGCATGCCGATGGGACCGAACATAATGGAAGTCCTTGAAAAACCGGGCGGTTGTACACCGTACCCTCGATTATAGGAACGGGCCGGGCGAGGGGTCAACCGCAAACCTCGTCAGGTCCCCGGAAGTCGTTGCAATCACGACACTTCGTCTGTTACGATGACTTCATGCGTACTTCCCGGTTCTTTCCCGTGGCGATACTCGCGGTGGTCCTCTCGGCGATTGCTGGCGGCGCGCTCGGCGGCAGCCTGATGGCGCGGCAGGACGAAGTCGCGCAGCAGTACCCGCATCTTCACGTCCGCGCTCGATGTGATTGCGAAGGAGTATGTCGACGAGCTTCCGCCCGACCGGCTGGTCTACGGCGCGATCGACGGCATGTTGAAGCAGCTCGATCCCCATTCGAGTTTCTTCGACCCGCGGAGCTACCGCCAGATGCGCGAGCGGCAGCATGGAATCTACTACGGGCTCGGGATTCAGATTCAGTCGCCCGATGGCGATATCACCGTCATGTCGGTGTTCGAGGACTCGCCGGCCTACAAGAAGGGCCTGCGGCGCGGTGACATCATCGCGCGCATCAAGAGCACCAACCAGCTGCCGGAGTCCGACAAGGGCAAGGTGATCAAGCCTGATGCGGACGGTTGGTACGACGCCAAGGGCTTTACCTCGGATCAGGCCGTGGCGCTGCTCAAGGGAGACAAGGGCACGGTCGTCAGCGTCTCGATCAAGCGTCGCGCCTTCGACGGGCTGATCGATCTGGAGATCGAGCGCGACGCGGTGAACATGAAGACCGTGCGCGGCGCGTTCATGATCGACAAGGAAACGGGCTACGTGAAGCTCGGGGAGTTTTCGGAGACGTCGAACGAAGAAATCGGCGTCGCGCTCAAGGCGCTCAGCGGGAAGGGCATGAAGCGCCTGATGCTGGACCTTCGCGACAACCCGGGCGGGCCGCTCGAGCAGGCGATTCGAATCTCGAACAGGTTCCTGCCCAAGGGCGAGCTCATCGCGTTCACCAAAGGCCGGACGCCGGGCTCGAACGAGGAGTACCGCGCGACCGAGGACAGCGACTACACGCACCAGCCGCTCGTGGTGCTCGTGAACCGGGGCTCGGCGAGCGCGTCAGAGATCGTGAGCGGTGCGCTCCAGGATCATGACCGCGGCCTCGTCGTCGGCGAAACGACGTTCGGCAAGGCGCTCGTGCAGTCGGTCTACACGGTCGGACCCCGCGCGAGCCCCGCGGGCCTCGCGCTGACGACCGGCCGCTATTACACGCCGAGCGGGCGGATGATTCAGCGGCCCTGGGATGGCGCATTCGACGAGTATCTGACGTACTCGCTGCGAGACCAGTCCGCCGAGCGGTCGCACGACTCAGCCGAGCTGCGCTATACCGACGCGAAGCGGAAGGTGTACGGCGGCGGCGGGATCGAGCCGGACAAGTTCCTCCTGGGTCCCGCTGAAGGGTTCAACCCCACGCGTTTCGGCCGCATGCTCGGGGCCCGTCAGGCGTTTGCCACCTTCGCCGATCAGTTCGTCGCCGAAGGCGACACGCGGATGAGCGCGGCCAACAAGAACCAGAAGCGGATCGCGCGCGGGTTCACGGTGACCGACGCGATGATGAGCGAGTTCAAAGCCTCGCTCAAGATGCAGAGGGTCACGATCGAGGAGGACAGCTTCGAGAAAGACGACGCGTTCATCCGCGCGATGATTCACTACGACATCGACCTCGCGCTCTTCGGCGTCGAAGAGGCGCGGCGCAATCTCATCGCGAAAGATCCGCAGGCGCAGTTCGCGCCTGCAGCAGTTTCCAGACGCCGTCAAGCTGACTGAACTGGCCAGGGCACGGATGACCGGAGCCGAGAAGGACCGGTAGGGCTTTGGCCCCATATTTGGGGGTTCACTTTAGTCTTGCCCCATGTAATAGGGGCTTGTTAGACTGACCGCCGTCGCTGATTCCAGGGGCCATCCTGCCGGGGCAGGGTGTGGCGTCGGCCGTGCGGTCGTTGAAACCGAAACGTTCGCCTCCCAGACATCACTCAACAATCGAAGCGATTCCAGCCGCTTCCGGGTCGGAGTGTCTCTCCGGCGCGCGGGCGGCTTTTTCGTTAGGGTAAAGGGTGTTCATGCGGCTCCAACGTCTCGAAATCGCAGGTTTCAAGAGCTTTCCTGACCGCTCCGAGCTGACCTTCGAGCAGGGCGTCACGGCGATTGTCGGTCCGAACGGATGCGGCAAGAGCAACGTGGTGGACGCGCTCACGTGGGTGCTTGGAGAGCAGAGTGCCCGGAGCCTGCGCGGCGACCGCATGGAGGATGTGATCTTCGGCGGCAGCGACGCGCGCAAGCCGACCGCAGCCGCCGAGGTCCGGCTCAAGCTGAGCGGCGTGGCCGCGCGCGTGCCAGGCAGCCCGGCGGGGCCGGCACTGAGAACGTCGGGCGGCAACGGCCACGCGTCCCCGATCGGAATGGTCGAGGCGGCGAACCGTTGGCGGCGGCGTGGCGGTGGCGCCCGACGTGATCGCCGAGGTGATCGCCCAGGTGATTGATGACACGCTCGAGGATGACGCACCGCTCCTCGTGCGCGACGTCGAGCTGATGCGGCGGCTCTATCGCTCGGGTGAGAGCGAATACCTGATCGACGGCGAGATGTGCCGGCTGCGCGACGTGCAGGACCTGCTGATGGACGCCGGCGTGGGCGTGAAGGCGCTACGCGGTGATCGAACAGGGCAAGATCGGCCAGATTCTGAGCGCGCGGCCGACCGATCGCCGTCAGCTCATCGAAGAGGCCGCCGGCGTCACGAAGTACAAGAGCCGTCGTCGCACCGCGGAGTTGAAGCTCGAAGCGGCGCAGCAGAACCTCACCCGCGTCGACGACATCGTGTTCGAAGTCGAGAAGCAGCGCGGCGCGTTGAAGCGCCAGGCCGCCAAAGCGCGGCGCTACAAGCGGCTGCGCGAAGAACTGCGGCGATGGGAGAAAGTCCAGTTCGCCGAGAAGTATCGGTGTGCTCGGACAGGCCATCGAGACCGCGCGAACCGAGCTGGCCGATGCGCGCGAGCGCGAGACGGCCGCTGCGGCGAGGCTCTCCGAGCTCGATACGACGCTCGAACGGCTGCGCCTCGAGCTCATGGAGGCCGACGGCCAGGCCACCGCGACGCGCGAGGCCGCGCACGCGAGCGAGATGGAGATCGGCCGTCTCCAGCAGCAGATTGCCGTTCGACCGCCAGCAGATCGAGCAGTTGTCGACCGCCGCGGCCGGGATCGAGACGGAAGTGCGCGCGCTCGACGCCCGGCAGGAGCCGGCCCGCCTCGAGCTCGACGCGCGCCGCGATGCGGCCCTCCGCGCCGGCGCCGAACGTGACGCGGCGGCCGCGACGCTCGCCGCCGAGGAAGCCGCGTACGTCGCGGCGCAGCGCCAGATCGAAGGGCTCGAGGCCGACGTCGAGGCGGCCCGCAGCGACGTGTTCGCCGCGGTGAACGCCGCGACGGCGTTGCGGCACGCCATGGAGCACGCCGTCGCCGCGCGCGCGCAGGATGGCGGAGCAGATCGCCGCGCTCGAGGTCGAAGATCACGATCTCGGCGTCGAAGCCGGACGCGCCGCCGCCGAGCGCGCCGCCGCCGCCCAGGCGCTCGACCGCGCGCGTTCGGCGATGGACGCGCTGCACGTCGATCGCGCCGCCCGCGAGTCGGAGCTCTTCGGCGCGCGGGCGGATCGCGACGGCCGCGCGTCAGCGAGCTGCGCACGCGCGAGCACGATCTTGCCGCGCTCCTCGCGCGCCTGACCTCGCTCGAAGAGTTCGACGCCGCGCGCGCGCAGTACGGCGACGGCGCCCGCACGATTCTCGCCGAGTCGCCCGACGACGTCGGACAGATGGGATCGGTCGCCGACTACCTCGAGGTCGATCGCCGGTACGAACGCGCGGTCGAAGCGTGCCTCGGCGAATGGCTGCAGCACGTCGTCGTCGCCTCGCACGCGCACGCCGAGGCCGGCCTGCGGCTCGCGCGCGATCGCAACGCCGGCCGCGTGGGTTTCGTGGTCGCGGACTCGGCAGCGCAGGAGGCATCACCGGCGGCGATCGAGGTGCCACCCGGGCTCACGCCCGCTCAGCGATGTCGTGCGCGTGTCGGGCCCCGTCGCTGAGGTCATCGGCGCCGTCCTCGCGCGACGCCTGGGTGGCGCCCGACTTCGACTCGGCCCGGGACGCCGCTCGTCTGGTGCCCGGCGCGTGTCGTCACGCTCGAGGGCGACGTCTTCCGCGGCCTCCACGTGGTCGAGGGCGGCGTGCGAGCGGAAGCGAAGGGCATCCTCACGACCAAACGCGAGATCAAGGAGCTGCGCGAGCGCGCCGACGAGCAGCGCGCGGCTGTCGACCGCGTGCGCGAAGAGCTCGCCGCGCTCGATCTGCGGATCGCGGCTGCGGAGTCTGCGACGACGTCGTTGCAGGGCGAGCAGCATCGCCAGGAAAAGGCCATGGTCGGCTTCGACCTGCAGATTGGAACGGCAGACGGCGCGGCGGAGCGGATCGCGAGGAAGCGCGAGCAGATCGCCGTCGAACGACGCTCGGCGGAAGAAGAGCAGCGCACCCAGGACGCGCGACAGGATGAAGCGAGGCAGTCGATCGTCCGGATCGAGGCCGATCAGCGCGAGGCCGACGACCAGCTGAATCGCGCGCAGCGCCGGCTGTTCGATGCCCGCGAGGCGATGCAGGCGCAGGCGAACCGGACGGCGGAGGCGAAAGCGACGCACGCCGCCCTCGTCGAGCGGACGAGCGCGCTCTCGGTCGAAGTGCGCCGGCTCGAGGACGCGAGCGCGGAGCTCGAGACGCGGCTCGCCACCCGCCGCGAGGACCTCCGGCGCGCCGGCGTGCGCCGGACCGAGCTCCAGGAAGGCATCG
Organism: uncultured Acidobacteriota bacterium; assembly: GCA_963771395.1. Lineage (GTDB taxonomy): Bacteria > Acidobacteriota > Vicinamibacteria > Vicinamibacterales > 2-12-FULL-66-21 > DATBJJ01. The sequence goes on from CAVYTY010000015.1 coordinate 315,596, forward strand.
CCGCGTCGCGAGACGCGGCTCGACGCCGGCGTGCGCACGTTCGACGAGCAACGCCAGCGCGTCCGCGAGGCGGAGGAGCGGTCGCAGTCGCTGCGGAACGGATTCGACGAGCAGGATGGCCGGATCCGTGACGCCCGGCGCTCGCTCGAGGGCGTCCGCGCCGAGGCGTCGCGGCTCGAAGTCGCGCCGGGCGACCGCCGAGGCCGACCTCACGCATCTGGCGTCCTCGTGCGTGGAGTCGGTCCAGGCCACGCTCGACGAAGTCGCGGCCGAGGTCGAGGCGCTCGAGCGCGACGGACTGCTGGCCAGCCCCAAGCCGATCGACGATCGGCCCGAGGCGGCCGAGATCGACGACGACAGCGGCGAGATCGCCGCCGGACGGCCGGGATCGAGCCGGCGCGGCGCAGACGCAGGAATCTGCGGCGCGCCGGGCGTCACATGACGCCCGACGAGATGGTGGCCGACCTCCGCACGAAGATCGAGCAGATGGGCGCCGTCAACATGATGGCCATCGATCAGTTCGACGACCTCGAGTCCCGCCACGCGTTCCTCACGACGCAGCGCAAAGATCTCATCGACGCCATCGCGTCGACCGGCGAGGCCATCCGCAAGATCGACAAGACGACCAGGGAACGTTTCCGCGAAGCCTTCGCCGTCATCAACCACAACTTCGAGCAGACGTTCACGACGCTCTTTGGCGGCGGACGCGCCGGTCTCGTCCTCCTCGACGAGAACGACCAGCTCGAAAGCGGGATCGACATCATCGCCCAGCCGCCGGGCAAGCGCCTGCAGAACGTCCAGCTCCTGTCGGGCGGAGAGAAGGCGCTGACCGCGATGGCGCTGATGTTCGCGATCTTCAAGTACCGGCCGAGCCCGTTCTGCCTGCTCGACGAGATCGACGCGCCCCTCGACGACGCCAACATCGGCCGGTTCGTCGAGATGCTGCAGGGGATGCAGGAGCACACCCAGTTCATCCTCATCACGCACAACCGCAAGACGATGGAGATCGCCGACCGGCTCTGGGGAGTGACGATGGAGGAGCCGGGCGTGTCGAAGTTGATTTCGGTGCAGCTGAATTGAGCGCAGCCGTGAGTCGACGCCCTTCAGCTGTCCAAGAGCTCTACGCGGAGGCCGCCGAGCACGCAGAGCCATAGGGTCTTTCTCTGCGTCCTCGGCGCCCTCTGCGGTGAAGGCTCTGTGGACGATCGAAGGCGCATGGGTTAGCGCACGGAACGCACTCGCGACCTTCGGCCAGTCTCTGGAACGCGCGCGTGAACGAAGACAAAGCCGCTCGCTTCCACCGCCTCCAGCGCCGCTGCTTCTGGCTGTCGCTCGCGACGCAGGCCGGCACCATGCTGGCGCTCGTTCCTGGGGGTGTCTCCCGCGGCGATGCGTGATGCGGCGGTCGCTCGTCACCGGCGCTCCAGCCTCGTCGGCATCGACCGTCGCCGTCTTTACCCTCCTGCTCCTCCTGCTGCTGGAACTCATCGGGCTCCCGCAACGTTTCTACCAGACGTACGTCCTCGAACGCCGTTACGGCCTGTCGGACGTTCCCGTGCGCGTGTGGATGATCGATCACATGAAGGGACTCGCGATGAGCCTGGTGCTCGTCCTTGCCGCGTCAGAGTTCGTGTATTTCGCGCTCGCGCAGTGGCCGCGCTGGTGGTGGGCCGTCACGGCGGCCGCGGGCGCGCTCGCGGTCGGCGTTCTTGCCCGCCTGACGCCGATCGTGCTCCTGCCGATGTTCTACCGCTTCAAGCCTCTCGACAGGGCGTCCCTGCGGGCGCGCATCGAGTCGTTGTCACGGCGCGCGGGCGTCCCCGTCCTGGGCGTGTACGAGTGGGGCCTCGGCGACAAGACCCGGCGCGCGAACGCCGCGCTCGTCGGCACCGGCCGCAGCCGGCGGATTCTGCGTCTCCGACACCCTGCTCGCGCACTACACAGACGACGAGATCGAGGTGATCCTGGCCCACGAGCTGGGACACCATGCCCATCGGGACATCAGGAATGGTCTCGTGATTGAGTCTCTGGTGATTGCGCTCGGCGTGCGCCGCCGCGGCGGGCGTGCTGCACGCCCTGTGGCGCGCGCTCCAACTGGGCGGCCCGACCGACGTCGCCGGCCTGCCGCTCCTGCTGCTGACGGCGGGCGTCGTGTCACTCCTGACGACCCCGGTCGTGAACGCGTGGTTGCGGCGCAACGAGCACCGCGCCGATCGGTTCGCGCTCGCGATGACCGAACGGCCCGACGCCTTTGTGTCGGCCATGCGGCGCCTGGCGGCGCAGAATCTCGCCGAGGAGCGTCCTTCGGCGACGACGCTGTGGCTGTTTCATACGCATCCGCCGTTCGAACAGCGCATTCAGGCGGCGCGCACGTTTCTCTCGTGATGCGGCCGACCTGATTGCGGCGTTGCGACAGCTTCGGCGCAGCCCGATGCACGTCGTCGTCTCGACGGTCTCGCTCGGCATAGGGATGGCCATTGCCGTCGCCGCTTTCTCGGTGATGAAGGCGCTCGCGTTCGACGACGTGCCTGGGCATCGCCGACCGATCGGGGCTCGTCCGGAGCGAGATGGACCAGCGGGCCCGCCGCCTATGAGCCAGGAAGATTTCGAGGTCATCGAGCAGACGCTCGGGGCGGCGTTCTCCGCGTTTGCCGCCGACGGCAACCGGTCGGTTCCCGTGGTACTGCCCTCAGGGCCGGTCACGCTGACGGCCGCGTTCGTCTCGCCCAGCTACTTCGAGACGCTGGGGACTGTGCCGGTGCGCGGACGATTGCTCACGGCGGACGATGCCCGCGCCGATGGGCCGCCGGTGGCTCTCATCAGCGAGCCCCTCTGGCGGGACAGTTTCGAGCGGTCGGAGGATGTCCTCGGCCGGACGATCATGGTTGGCGGTCGACCGTTCACGATTGTCGGCGTCACGCCCGCCGGCTTCCCGGGACTCCTTCAGCGCGACGTCGGACAGAGCGAGGCTGGCTACCCGCAGGTCTGGCTGCCGCTACGTCACGCCGTCGTTTCGCTCCGCACTGACGGCGCGGACCGCGCCGTGGCTGTCGGTCGTTGCGCGCGGGCGCCCGGACACGAGCCTGAAACGCGCGCAGGCCGAGCTCGCGGCTCTGGGCCGAGAGGTTGAAAGGGGCCGAGGGGCGAATCGCGAGCGGCGGAGGCTGATTTCGTTCCGAGGCCGGCCTCAGATGGAGCGAGCGTCCGGTTGAGGTCGCGCTGGTGCTCGGCGTGTTTCTCTTCGTGCCGGTCAGCGTCCTCCTCATCGCCTGCGGCAACGTCATAAACCTGCAGTTGTCGCGGGCGACCGAGCGAAGCCGCGAGCTCGGCGTGCGCATCGCGCTCGGCGCGTCGACCTACCGTCTGGTCCGAATGCTCGGCATCGAAGCGGTCCTGCTGTCGGCGCTGGCCGGCTTCGTCGGATGGCAGGGGGCGACGGCCTTTCTCGCCTGGGCGGCGCCGGTTCATCGAGATGCCGGTGACGGTTGACGTGGCGTCGCTCGTTTTCACGTTCTGCTCTCGTGGTCGCCGTCGTCTTGGTCGCGGGCTTCGCGCCGGCATGGCTCGCGACGCGGAGCGCCGTCGCGGCGGGCGTGAGGGATGTTCGCGACAGCGGCATGAGCCACAAGCGCCTTCGTGCCTCGCTCGTGGTGGCCCAGGTCGCCATCTCTCTGGCGCTTCTCTTCGTCAGCGCGCGCGGTGTGACCGCGATGCAGGTCTGGCTGCCGGACCTTCCGCCCGGCGCCGACAAGGCGATCGTCGCGGAGTTCAATCTTGCGGCGTCGCATCCGGGACTGCGCGAGTCGCGCCTCTTCGTCGACGCTGTTCTGGAGCGCCTCGACGGCGATCGGACGATCGCCGCCGCGGGGTTTGCCGACTTCGTGAGGATGAACGGCGCCGTCAGGTATCTGGCAGGCGTCTGACGCCGACGAGATTCGACGCGTGACGCCTGGCGGACTTCGTCACGCGCGGGTGGTTCGATGCATTCGGCGCGACGTTCGTCGCGGGACGCGGCTTCGATGCAGGCGACGCGCCCAGGGATGCCGTCGTCAACGAGGCGCTGGCGTCGAGGTTGGCTGAGCGGAGGCGTGTCGGCGCTCGGGCAGACGCTCCGCGTTGCGCACCCGCCGGACGCGCCGGCGCGGGCAGTGGAGGTCGTCGGGATCGTGGCCGATCGACTCACCGAGGGACGGGCCGATCCGCGCCCGCGATCTATCTCCCGATGCCGCGCGAGACGCCGGGCTCGATCGTGCTCGTCGTGCGCGCGTCGCAGCCGGCCTCCGCGATGCCCGCCATCAAGGCCGCCGTGTCCGCCGCGGATCCCGCGATTCCCTGGGTCAGCCTCGAAACGCTCGAGGCGCGAGCGCTCGAGCCGGTCAGCGGGCTGCGTGATGGCGTGTGGCTGGGTGCAGGCCTGGGCACGGTCGGCGCTGCTCCTGGCCGCGGCCGGTCTTCATGCGGTCCTCACTTACACGATCCGCCGGCGCACGCATGAGATCGGTATCCGCATGGCAGTCGGCGCCGACCGACTAGCGATCGTGCGGCTCGTCCTGCGGCAGGCGCTGGGGTTGATGCTGGGCGGGGTTCTCGGCGGTCTGATCATCGCCGATGCCGCTCGTCTTCGTCGATGCGCGATGTTCCCGGATATCTCCCCTGTCGATCCTCTCGCGATGCTGACGCCGCTCTCGATGTTGCTGGCTGTCGGTGTCCTCGCGGCGATCGTTCCCGCCTATCGCGCCGCGACCGTCGATCCCATCGTCGTGCTGCGCGAGCCGTAGACGGTCGCTGTCCGCAGGAGTTCGCGGAGGCCGACGGAGTCAACGGGTTCACAACGAAGGAACGGAGTCAACGAAGACGAACGAAGGCTGTCTCGCTGCAGCTGCCTGCGCGCCGGTCCGTGGCCGGCGAGGTGTGCCCGGGTGCGCAGATCGCAAGCACGCTGGTTCGTGGCCGTGCTTGCGATCTGCGCACCCGGGCCCACTCAGCGTGCTTCGCGTCGCGCAGGCAGCTCCAGCTCGACAACCTCGCCGTCCACGGTCGCATGCGGTCTGCAGCGCGACGGCCTCCGTTCGTCTTCGTTCGCCTTCGTGCCTCCGTTGTGAACCCGTTGCCTCCGTCAAGCCTCCGATTTCTCTCGCGTCGCAGGGGACTTGACAACATTTTAGTTATAACTAAAATATAGACGTGCTCGCCGACACGCCCATGCTGGCCGCGGTCGCCTCACCCCGCCGGCGCGAGATCCTGAGGCTCGTGTGGAGCGAGGAGCTCGCCGCCGGCGCCATCCACCGGGCCATGCCCGACGTGACGTTCGGCGCCGTATCGCTGCAATTGCGCACGCTGGTCGACGCCGGGCTCGTCGAATCTCGATCGGAAGGCAGGCACCGTCTCTATCGCGCGCGTCGTGACGCACTCGGTCCCGTCGAGCGGATGCTCGAGGGGATGTGGGCCGACGCGCTCTGGCGGCTCAAGCTCCAGGCGGAACTTCTGAGCACACGCCGCGGCCCACGGGCTGCCAAGAGCACGAACGCACGGTTGACGACAACCAGGAAGAGAGAACGCACGTCATGAATCTCCCGCACCGCCTCGATCGGACGGTCGTCATCCAGGCGACGCCGCAGATCGTGTTCAGCTTCTTCACCGAGAGCGATCGCTGGGCGTCGTGGTGGGGCGCCGGCTCCACGATCGAGCCGAAAAGCGGTGGACGCGTCTACATTCGCCACGCCAACGGCATCGAGAGCTCGGGCGAGGTCGTCGAAGTCGATCCGCCGACGCGGATCGTCTTCACCTACGGCTTCAACAGCGGCAACCCCATTCCGCCTGGCAGCTCGCGTGTCACGATCAGCCTGGCGCCCCAGGGGCTCGCCACGCGACTCGACCTGCTCCACGAGTTCGCCGACGCCGGTCCGCGCGACGAGCACGTCCAGGGCTGGCGCTATCAGTTGTCGGTCTTCGGCAACGTGGTGGCGGACCTCGTGAACATCAACGCCGCGGAAGCCACCGACGCATGGTTCGGCGCCTGGTCGGAAACGATCGAGGACACGCGCAGACAGCAGCTCGCGACCATCGCCTGCCCCGACGTGCGATTCCGCGACCGCTTCAGCCTCCTCGACGGGCTCGACGATCTGATCCCTCACATCAGCGCCACACAACGCTTCATGCCCGGTCTGCACCTGCGACGGCGGGGTGATGTGCGGCACTGCCAGGGAACGCTCCTCGTCGACTGGGTCGCCGTCGGGACCGACGGAAGCGAGCGCGGCAGCGGCACGAACGTCTTCGTGCTCCGTGCGGACGGCCTGATCGAATCAGTCACCGGCTTCTGGGCGCCGCCCAAAGAGGCGCGCACGTAGCCATCCGAAAGAAGACAACGCCGATGCGCATTCTCCCTGCTCGTCTTTGCCGAGTCGCTCTCCTCGTCAGTCTATCGGCCGTCGCTGCGCCGGTCCCTGGCCCGTCGGCGCAGACATCGGAAGCACTTACGGCAGCCGGGCTGCACTACCGCATCGACGGGCGTGGCCCGACCGTCGTCCTGATCCATGCATTCCACATGGACCTGCGCGAGTGGGACGACGTGGTGCCACGAGTTGCGGAGACGAGGCGAGTCGTCCGTTATGACGTCAGGGGACACGGACGCTCGAAGGTCATGGCGCCGCTCCCGTCGTCTGTGGACGACCTGCTGGGCCTGCTCGACGAGCTGAAGGTCCCGCGCGCCACGCTGGTCGGGCTGTCGATGGGCTCGAGTATCGCGCTCGACTTCGCGCTCACCCATCCGGACCGGGTCGAGCGGCTCGTCCTGCTCTCGCCGGGACTCGCCGGCATCAAGGCTTCGGCCAGCCTCGACTGGATGCAGCCGATCGCCTCCGCAGTGAAGGGGGGCGATTCCAGACGCGCCGCCGAGCTCTTTTGGGAGAGCCCTCTTCTCGCGGGCGTCCGGCGGTCGGGCCGTTCCGCCGAACGCTACCGCGCCGTCGTCATGGACAACGCGCCTGTTTGGACGCTGAGAGCGCCGCCTCCCCAGCTCGAGCCGCCGGCTGGCACCCGGCTGAAGGAGGTCACGGCGCGAACCGTGGCCGCGGCGGGCGCCCTCGATCGATCTGGCAGCCTCGAATTCGTCAGCATGATTGCGGAAGGGGTACTGCACGGCAGAGCGGTTGTAATTCAGGAGGCGGGGCACATGCTGGCGATCGAGAAGCCGCGCGAGGTGAGTCAGCTCGTCATCAATGGCCGCTAGCGCCTCGACATCCAGACGTGACGGAGTTATTGCTTCGGATACTCTAGCGAGGCAGCGCCGTCGCCGGAGGACCCAGCAGCGCGCGAACCTCCCGGAGCCACTCGAGGCTGACGACGGCCGTACTCTGCAACAGATCAGCGTCTCTGTCGACCAGCACACGGCCGTCAGGGGAAACGCCCTGCAGCGTTCCGCCCTGAACGCCGGCTCGTCCGGTGACGCTGTCCGACGCGCAGCGTCGCCGCATCGTCAGCGACCGTGGCTCGCACGAGTTGCCCGCGAGACTGGAAGTACAGTCCGTCCCGCGCCCAGATTGGCCGCTCGCCGCCGTCGGTCGAGACGACGATGCGGCGTCCGTCGTGGAGGCGTTGGACGTAGATTTCCCAGCGGCCCGTTTCGGCCGACTGGAATGCGACCAGCGTCGAGTCCGGAGAGAAGCTGGCCGCGCTGTCATCGAACGGCCCTTGCACGAGCGGCACGCGGCGGACCGCCGGCGAGCGGCAGCACCCAGAGGTCCGCGCCTCTTCGCTGGCTGCGGTCTGGAGGAAGGCGAGCATCGTGCCGTCGGGCGAGACCGCCAGCGGGAGCGAGTGCCGCGCAGCACTCACGTCGGAGAAGAGGCGCGTCGCCGGCTGCGTTCCTTCCGCGTCGCGGCTCCAGATCTCGAACACGCCGTCAGTGCGTGACGCAAAGTAGAGGGTCCGGCCATCAGCGGACCAGATCGGCGATGAGTTGATCCGCTGTGCGTCAGACGCGTCGCGGTGCCACGAGCGACGTCGATGACCCAGACGTCTGCGCGGGCGCCTTCGACGTTACGCCGGCCACCCGCGTCCCTTCGGGCGACAGGTTTGCGCCGCGCAGCCGTCGGGCCTCGTCTGCTGCCGCCTGAAATCCTGACGGCGACCACCACGTCAACCCGGGGGCCACGGGCGGAGAAGACGGCGCGGAGGAATGGCCGCGACGAGCGATCCGGTCGCCGACAGCGCGTAGTTGCGCACGGCCACGCGCGGTAGCGACCGGGGCCATGACCGCGCGCGGCGCTCCCGCCGCCGCCATCCGAATCGGATCGAAGGCAATCGCCTGGAGCTCCGAGCCTTTCGCAAAGACGATCGTGTCGCGGCGCCGCCGCGCGCGCGAGGTTCGACGCCGGCCACGAGCGTACGCCAGCGCGGACGCCGCGACGATCCTGCGGCATCGAGCGACAACGCGCCCATCACGCCCGGCGCGCCTTCGATCGGCATCGGTGCCGATGGCGAACAGCAGTACGCGCTGAGCCCGGGACGAGCGGAGGGCCAGGCGTGGCGGATTTCGCCGTCGGCCTCACGAGGTGTGGTAAGCGGCCGAGGTTCACCGCCGTCCGCCGAGATCCGCGTCAAGCCGCCAGACGGCGATCCCGCGAAGATGATGTCGGCGGTCGATCCACGTCGCCGCCAAGCATCGACGGGCGCGTCGGCCAGCGTCACCGGCGCCCCGCCTGCGAGCGCTACCTTCTTGAGCCGGCCGTCCGCGAAGAAGGCGAGCCACCTGCCATCGGGAGAGAAAAACGGCGCGCGGCCATCGTCGGTGCCGGGAACGGCCGACGGTTCGAGACGGTCGAGGGGCGCGGACGTAGAGTCGGCAGCCACTGGCGTCGCAGCCGGACCAGGCGAGCGTGGTGCCGTCGGCCGAGAACGCGAGAGCCGGCGCCGACTCGTCCAACCGTGTGCCAGGGCGCGGCCGACAGGGTGAATCGCGCGGCAGGCACTGTTGCCGCCTGGTCGCCACGAGTCAGGTGCCAGACTGCGGCAACGGCGACGAGCGCGCAGATGGCTGCGGCGCTCCACGGAACCAGCTGGCCGCCAATCGATGGCGAGACGGCGGGCTCGACGACCGGCGCGTCGACTGGGCCCGCGCTTCCGCGCGGCCCGTCTTGCCGGTCGACACCGGCGCCACGAATCGGTAGCCACGGCGGTGCAGCGTCTGGATGTAGGTGGGCGACTGCGGATCGTCCGCGAGCGCCTGCCTGAGGACGCTCACCGCCTCGGCGAGCGACGTGTCGGTCACGAACGCGTCCTTCCAGACCGAATCGATCAACTCCTGCCGCGCGACGACGTCGCCGGCGCGCTGCCAGGAGCAACTCGAGCACCCCGAGCACGCGCGGGGGGAGTGCGATTTCCTGTCCGCCGCGGCTCAGGAGCCGGGTGTGAGTGTCGAACGAAAACGGGCCAAAGGAGACGCACGGCAGGCGCTGACGATCGGCGGCGTCAGGCGAGGTCTCGGTGGCGGGCATGGGGCCGAACCCGCATGTTAGCGCGCCTCGCGGGAACCCGAAAGGTTTTGGGCGACGACTCGGCTCTCGGCTCGCGGCTTAGGCTTTAGGAAAACATTCGACCACCTGTCGAAGGTTTTCCCCAGAACCCGGAACCTGCGAGCCGCGAGCCGCGAGCCACGAGAAGCGCGGCCTAGAACCGCACGCCCAGCGCGAACTGGAACGTCCGCGGAAGCGTATAGGCCGCCGCGCCGACGGGCTTGCCGAACTCTTCACCGTAGTCCCAGTGCACACCCTGCACCGGCCGCTCTGTGAACGGGTTGAACGCCTGGAAGCGGTCAGGGTCATCCACCGCCGTCAGCACCGCCGTGTCGATCGCGTTGCTGTTGATGTTGAACAACTGGAACTGGTTGAAGAGGTTCAGCACCTGAATCTGTCCGAAGATCTCGCTCTGTCCTCTGAGGGGATACTTATAGTTGAGCGAGAGGTCGGTCCGGAACATGGTCTCGGTGCGGAACGCATCGCGGTCCGTGAACCAGTAGTTGACCGTGGCTGGCGGCTGGGCGTAGCCGACATCGGCAACGTAGGGCCCGCTGTCGATGCTCCCCAAGGGCGCCGTAGGGTGTCCCCGAGTTGATCTGCTCGAACAAGCCGAGCGTGAAGGTGCCGAAACGCTCGAAGAAGGGCAGTCGCGCGGTCCCCCACAGGCGGATCCGATGCCGCTGGTCGGCAGCGAGGTCGCCCTCGGGCGCGGTCCACGCCAGATCGAAGTACTCCGGATAGCTGGTCAGGCTGCTCGAGACCGGTCCACTGTTGACCGTTTCGCCGTTGACGTTGCCCCACAGGCGCGACACGGTGTAGTTGCCGCCGAGATCGACGCGCGAACCCAGGCGGTAGTTGGCCTGCGCGCTGACGGCGGTGTACTGCCGCGTCAGCAGGTTCGTGTTCTCGACGAGCGCCAGATCGAACACCTGGCCGGCTTCATCGGTGACCTGCCCCGTCGACGTGTCGGTGCGATCGCCGTAGAAGTCGGCGAAGTCGCGGTAGACGAAGTCGGCGCGGACCGCACCGCGTCCGCCCAGCTGCCGGCTCATGCCGGTCGAGAATTCCTTCGCGTGCGGCGAGACCAGCGACTGCCGGATCTGTGTTTGGATCCCAGGGATGCTCGTGAAAAACGGTGCGCGATTCGTGCCTCCACCGGCATTGAACCAGTCGAACACCTGCCTGAGCGCCGCGTCGGACGCGACGAGCGGCGATCCCGGCACGGTATTGATCCCCGGGCCGCGATAGAACCAGGCCAGAATCGAGGGCGTGCCCGCCGGCGAGGCCGAGTCGGCGATGGTGTTCGCAATCGCCGCGACGTACTTGCCATAGCTCGCATGCACAGTCCAGAGACCGTTGCCCCGCGGGTCCCATACGATGCCCAGCCGCGGGCTGAACGCGCTGTCGTTGGCGACGAGGTTATCGCTCGCATCCTTGCCGTCGTTCCGATCCCAACGAACCCCGGCGTTGATCGTGAAGTGCTTGCCTGCGCTCCAGGTATCGTTGAGGAACAGGGAGTGCGTCCGGAAGTTGGTCCCGAGGCTCTCCAGTCGAATCGGGTACTGGATGATGTACGTGCTCCCGTTGCCGGCGGCTACCGGGTAGACCGTGCCGTTCTCGATGAGCGTATCGGTGGTCCAGACCTGAAAGTCGCTGCCCGACTGGTGATTGTTGCCCTTGCGCTTGTCGTTGAAGGTGTCGTACCCGAACACCATGTTGTGCGATCCGCGCGGGGTGGACAGGAAGTACGTGCTCTTCAGGAAGAGGTTGTTGTTGTCCCGCTCTTCCGGCCCGCACACGCCGCAGAAGTTCGGCGACCACCAAAACGCTCCTGTCTGCTGCGACCGCAGCACGGTGCCCTCAATCAAGTCCGTGGAGGTCCCACCCGAGTTCTCGAAGGCAAACCCACGCGCGGAATACTGCGCTTCTACGAACAGGTTCGATTTGAGCGTGCCCGAATAGTGGAGCGACAGCAGCTCCTGCGGCAGCTGCCGCGTGTGCAGGCTCCTGAGGTCCATCACCTCTTGCGGGCTCGGCCAGACGTTGTTGGCTTCGGTTTCGCGGATGGCCGTGTAGGCGCCCCGTACGTTGTGTCCCGTTCCGAGCGCTTGCGTGATTTTGCCCTCGAACCGCTTCTCGTCGTTGTCGAACGTATAGGCTGATCGCGTGTAGCCCGTCTCGTTGGCCTGCGACTGATCGAAGAAGCGCCCGGCCCCGAAGAACCAGGTCCGGTTCTTCACGATCGGACCGCCGATCGTGAACTCGTAGGTTGGCACCGTCGCGCTGACCTTCGGCTCGTCGAACGGGCTCGTTGTCCGCCAGTCGTCGTTGGTAAACGTCGTGCGCAGCGAGCCGCTGAATCGGTCGCCCCCTGACCTGGTGATCGCATTGATCACGCCCCCCGTGAACCGCCCGTACTCAGCCGAGATACCCGACGTCGAGACCGTCGTCTCTTGAATCGCGTCCTCGATGAAGAGGGAGAAGGGTGTGCCGCGGAGATTGTCCTGAATCTGGACGCCGTCGAGCATGAACAGGTTGTCAGCCGACATCGCCCCGCCGATCGTGATGGCGTTGTTCGGTCCGGTCGCGTGCGCCGCCGGCGAGAGGTTCACTGCCGACAGAATCGTCCGGGCCGTCGGCAGCGTCGAGAGGAGCTCCTGCTGGATGTTGGTCGATGCCTGCGCGGTGTTGGTGAAGGCATCTGTGCGGGCGGTGACCGTGACGACCTCGCTGACGGCCGCCGGCCGCAGCGTCACGTCGATCTGAACCGGCTGCCCTGCGCCGACGTCGCGCGTCTGCTTCGTCGTCGCAAAGCCGCTCAGCTCGACGGTGACGGTATACGAGCCTGGCGGCAGGCCCGGGAAGATGTAGTCGCCGTTGGCGGAGGTCACGGTCGAGCGTGTGCCCTGGAGATTCGGCGAGGCGATCGTCACCGTGGCGCCTGGCACCGCGAGGTCGCTTGAATCGTTGACGCGCCCGGTGATCGTTCCGGTCGGCGTTTGCGCGTGGAGAGTCGGGAGCGGCGCGAGGAGCACTGCGGCGGCCAGCACCCCGAGGGCAGCACCGGCGCGGAACATGAGAGCCCTGATCATTCGAACCCTTCCTTTCTAGCCTGACGCGCGAAACCGACGTGCTCGCGCACTGCTCCAGGAAACGCAAAGGGGAGGCCCGAAGCGCTCTCATCCAGCGCTGTCCGCACTCCGAAGCTTCGTCACGCACCGGCGACCGCTCGTCACCCGTGAACCGCAGGTCACCAAGCCGAGGGCGCCTCGTACCGGTGCACCGGCCGGCCACGGCCCCGTCCGCCTTCAATCGCTTGGTTCCTGAATCCGAACCGGTGGAGTTTAAGAAGAACTTGAGGGTTTCTTACGGGTAATTGACGGCGCATTCATGACTTCGCGGAGGGTCTCCACCAAGCTGGCGGTGGAGACTCCCAATGTCCATTTTCGCGACCAAGCCCATCGAAGACATCCAGTCGGAGCAACTCGGGGGGGACCACGGCAGCGGCCTGCCGCGCGTGCTCGGGCCGAGCCAGCTCGTCATGCTCGGCGTCGGCGCGATCATCGGCACCGGCATCTTCGTCCTCACCGGTCAGGCCGCAGCGGCGAATGCGGGACCGGCCATCGTGCTCTCGATGGTCCTTGCTGGCCTGACGAGCGTGCTGGCTGCGCTCTGTTATTCAGAGTTTGCGTCGAGCGTCCCGGTTGCGGGCTCGGCCTACACGTATGCCTACGCGACGCTCGGGGAGTTCGTCGCCTGGATCATCGGCTGGGATCTGATCCTCGAGTACGCGCTCGGCGCGGCCACGGTTGCCGTCGGCTGGTCCGGCAACCTCGTGACGCTGCTCGGTCAGCTGGGTCTGAGCTTTCCCGCCGCGCTCAGCGCTGCGCCAGGGACGCTCGTCCCCGTCGCAAGCGGCGACCCGGTGATGGCGGTATTCAACGTGCCGGCCGTGCTCGTGACGGTCGCGGTCACGGCGCTGCTCATCTTCGGCGTCAGCGAATCGGCGACGGTCAACTCGGTCATCGTGGTGATCAAGGTCGCCGTGGTGCTGATCGTGATTGGCGCCGGGGCCTTCTTCATCGATCCGGCAAACTGGCACCCGTTCATCCCCGAGAACACGGGCCACTTTGGCGAGTACGGTTGGAGCGGGGTGCTCCGCGGCGCCGGCGTGATCTTCTTCGCGTATATCGGCTTTGACGCCGTCTCGACGTCCGCGCAGGAAGCGAAGAATCCCCAGCGCGACATGCCCCGGGGGATTCTCGGTTCCCTGGCCGTCTGCACGGTGCTGTACGTGCTGGTCTCCGGCGTGATGGTCGGCCTCGTGCCCTACAAGGCGATGTTGAATGAGCCCGCGCCGCTCGTGGTCGCGATCGAAGCCGCGGCAGGCCGCGCCGCAGGCACGGCCTGGGAGGGGCCGATGGCGGTCGTGCAGATTCTCGTGACCGTCGGCGCACTGGCCGGACTCAGCTCGGTCATGGTCGTCATGATGCTCGCGCAGCCGCGCATCTTCCTTTCGATGGCGAAGGATGGCCTGCTGCCGGCATGGGCCGGCCGCCTCCATCCCCGCTTCCGCACGCCGCACGTCTCCACGATCGTGACAGGCACCGCCGTCGCGATTGCGGCCGGCCTGACGCCGATCGGCACTCTCGGCAACCTCGTCAGCATCGGGACGCTGATGGCATTTGTGATCGTCTCGCTCGGGATCATCGTGTTGCGGCGCACGCGTCCGGATTTGCCACGGCCGTTCCGGATGCCGCTCGTCCCGCTGCTGCCGATCCTGTCCGCGCTCGTGAGCTTTCTCCTGATGCTCAGCCTGCCGTGGAGCACCTGGGAGCGGCTCATAATGTGGATGGCGATCGGAGTGATCGTCTACTTCGGGTATGGCTATCGAAAGAGCCGCCTGCGGAGAAGCCATCTCACAACTGCCTAAGCGGCCACGGCACCCATCACGAAGGCACGAAGCCCGCGAAGATCACGAAGAACAACAGGTACTTCTTCGCGATCTTCGCCGCTTCGCGATCTTCGTGACTCCGTCGTGACAGCGAACACTATGGAACCACCGCACTCATCAACCCATGGCGCTCGAGGACGCGCGAGGTGAGGCCGGCATCGGGTGCCTCAATCGCACGGAGGCCAGCCAGGTACGCGACAAGGCTGTGCGGGCTGTCGAGGTTGCCGTCGACTTCCACCTCCTCGCCGACGTGCATCCATCCAGTCACGATCGTCGGCACGTGCGGAACGATGTCGAACTGGTTCGTCACGCGGTAGCACCGGGCAATCTCCGCGTTGAACTTCCCGCGAAAGTCCGGTTTTCCCACGCGAGGGCCACCAAACGTGCAGACGTCCACGTTGTCCTGGTTCAGATTGCGTTTGATGTCCGGCCCGGCGAGCGTGGCCATCGCGCCGCCCAGGCTGTGCCCGACCACCGTGATGCGCGTGTTCCCGGACACGGCCGCAAGGGCCTGCTCGATGCTCGCGCGGACGCCTGCGTAGACGAGGCGGAAGCCGAGATGGACCGTGCCGAAGTGCGGCAGAAACGAGTACGGCGACGGAAGGGCCGTGAAGTTGCGGAGCCATTCTTCGGGGACCAGCGTCCCGCGTATCGAAACGATGACGGCACCGGTCGCGACCTCGCGCACGATGAAGCCGAAGAGATCGGGGTGGGCAGTCGCCGCGGCCAAGGCTCTTGCCTCGGGCCTGGCTTCTGGCGCCTGCTCGGCACGCGCCATTCTTCCGACGTCTCCCGCGGCCGCGCTCACGCGCCCGATCTCCTGGTAGCCGTCCGGCAGGCTGAACGGCAGCCCCTGCGCGAGTTGGTACGAGGACTGGAGGATCGGGATGTACGCCTGAATTGCCCGGTTCACTTCGAGATCAGTGGCGCGGATCTGGATAGTGATCGTTTCGCTCATGTGAACTCCTCGGCGATCTGTGCCCACAACCGCTCGAGAGCGGGACGGCGTACTTTACAACGAAGTGGCGCGGGAGACGGTCAAGTAACAGCAGGGGGTAACCGATCGCTGCGGGAGCGTTGATATCCCGCCAACGGGGCGCTACGATACGGCTCATGAACCGACGCACGTTTCTCCAGACCTCCCTCGCGGCCGCCGCGGCCTCGGCGCTTCCAGCCTCGGCCATCGCCCAGCGCAAGCTGGGAGCCCTGGGCCTGCAGCTGTATTCCGTGCGCGAGCTCATGAAGGCGGACTTCGCCGGAACGCTGCAGAAGGTCGCGGCGATCGGGTTCAAGGAAGTCGAGTTCGCGGGACTCTTCGAGCGGACGCCGAAGGACGTGAAGGCGATCCTCGACAAGAATGGCCTGACGACGCCAGCCTCGCACGTCGACTGGGCGACAGCCGAAAAGAAGCTGCCCGAGGCGATTGAGACAGCAAAGATTCTCGGTCAGACGTTCATCATCGTTCCGTATGTGGGCGAGGCCGAGCGCAAGCAGCCGGACATCTGGAAGAAAGCCGTCGACCTCTTCAACAACGCCGGCAAGGAGAGCCAGAAGGCAGGCATCCAGTTCGCCTATCACCAGCACGGTTTCGAGTTCGTTCCCTCGGAGGCGCTCGGCGGCAGGTTGCCGTACGACTATCTGCTCGAGAATACCGACCCCGCGCTCGTCAAGATGGAGCTGGACATCTGCTGGACGGTCGCGGCCGAGCAGGATCCGGTTGCCTACTTCAATCGATATCCGGGCCGGTTTCCCCTCGTGCACGTGAAGGATTGGTTGAAGGACGGGAAAGAGGCGAGCGCCTATGCCGGAGCGCTCGGGCAGGGCACGAAATTCACCGGACAGATGACCAGCGTCGGAGCCGGCTCGATCGACTGGAAGCGCATCCTCGGCCAGGCGGACAAGGCGGGCATCAAGCACTACATCGTCGAGTACCGACAACCCCAAGTCACCCCTCGACGACCTGGGGGCCAGCTACAAGTATTTGAGAAACCTGACTCTGTAGGGGCGGGGCTCGCGGCTCGCAGTTCGCGGCTGGCAGCTCAAGAACGTGAGGATTGCCCTGCGCGGTCGGTTCAGTGCCGATCCGGATGACCTGCGAGCGGCGAGCCGCGAATCGCGAGCCGCCTACCGGACCACCAGCTCGCCCTTCATCTGTTTGCAGCGCTCATCCTGCGTGAGGTTGCAGTAGAAGGTGAACCGCCCGGCCTCGTCTGCGCGAAACTCGAAGACGACCGACTGGCCCGCCCCGGCGCGCTTCGAGATCCGGTAAGGCCCGTCGACGGTGAAGCTGTGGGCGACGTCTTTGGCGGTGAACTTGATCTGGACGAGGTCGTCTTTCTGGACCTCGATGCGGGCGGGTGAAAAGGCGAACTGATCGCCGCTGATGGCAATCTCGCGCACCTGACCGTGACCGCCGGCCGCTCCGCCTGCCAGGAACGCGGCAGCGGCGGCGACGACCGTTACGGCAAGCGCCGCTCGGAGCGTTCGTGGCCTTCGAGTCATGATTCCCCCTGAGGCAGAGATAGCCCCCAGATGAAAGACGCCTCAGGAGAGGGTTTGGTTGCTCCGTTCCGCATTTTGCAGGGGCGGTTCGCGAACCGCCTCTGCGTCAGCCGGTGTGCGCTGGCGGCGCGCTCAGCCCTTGCGCCCCTGCGCCTCTTCGGCGGCAGGCGGCTGGAGGAGAGCTTTACGGCTGAGCCGAATCTTGCCTGACGGGTCGATGTTGATCACCTTGACCATCACCTGATCGCCCTCTTTGAGCTCGTCGCGGACGTCCTTCACGCGGTAGTGCGCGATCTCGGAGACGTGCAGCAGCCCGTCGAGCCCCGGCATGATCTCGACGAAGGCGCCGAAGTCGGTGATGCGCTGCACCTTCCCCATGTAGGTCTTGTTCAGCTCGGGGGTGGCGGTCAGCTCCTGGATGATGCCGATCGCTTTCTGCGCCGACGCCTCATCGGCCGACGCGACGTTCACGCGGCCATCGTCTTCGACGTCAATCTTGACGCCGGTCCGCTCGATGATGCTCCGGATCATCTTGCCGCCCGGTCCGATGACATCGCGAATCTTGTCGACCGGGATGCGGATCGTCACGATCCGCGGCGCGTAGGCGGACACATCCGCCCGGCTCGTTTCGATCGCCTGCTTCATCTTGTCGAGGATGTGGAGCCGGCCCTGCCGCGCCTGTTCGAGCGCCTTCTTCATGATGTCGTGCGTGATGCCCGACACCTTGATGTCCATCTGCAGCGCCGTGATGCCTGCCGCCGATCCGGCGACCTTGAAGTCCATGTCGCCGTAGTGGTCTTCGGCGCCGGCGATATCGCTCAGGATCGCGTGCTTGCCGGTCGCCTCGTCCATGATGAGCCCCATGGCGACGCCCGCCACCGGGGCCTTGAGGGGCACGCCGGCGTCCATCATCGCGATCGAACCGCCGCAGACCGACGCCATCGACGACGAGCCGTTCGACTCGAGGATGTCGGAGACGATGCGGATGGTGTAGGGGAACGTCTCTTCGGGGGGAATCATCGGGATGAGGGCGCGCTCGGCGAGGGCGCCGTGACCGATCTCGCGCCGTCCGGGACCGCGCATGAACTGCACTTCGTTGACCGAGAACGGCGGGAAATTGTAGTGGAGCATGAAGCGCTTCCACGTCTCGCCGTCCACCATCTCGATCTTCTGCTGGTCCTCCGCCGTGCCGAGCGTGACGGTCACGAGGGCCTGCGTTTCGCCGCGCGTGAACACGGTCGAGCCGTGCGTGCGTGGCAGGACGCCCGCCTCGATTGTGATCGGACGAATCTCGTCGAACTTGCGGCCGTCGAGCCGGCGGCCTCGTTCGAGCGCCTCGTCCTTCATCACCTTTTCCTTGAGCTCCTTGAAAACGTGCTTCGCGGCGCTCCGCTTTTCGGCATCGTCCTCAGGGATGCTGGCGAGCAGGCCGGCCAGCACCTCGTCGACCTTGCCGTAGTTCTCCAGCTTGTCCTTGATCAGCATCGCCTCGGTCAGGGGGCCGAAAGCCTTGGCCTCGACCTCGCGATGGATGTCGGCGGAGATCTCCTTGACCGCGAACTGGCGCTTGGTCTTGCCGGCCTCGTTCACGAGGGCCTCGATGCCCGCGATGATTTCCTTGATCGCTGCGTGGGCGAGGTCGAGCGCCTCGAGGATGACATCTTCGCTGACCTCTTTGGCGCCCGCTTCCACCATCACGATGGCGTCCTTGCTGCCGGCGACGATGAGGTCGAGGCTGCTCTTGCGGCGCTGTTCGAAGGTCGGGTTGACCAGGTACTCGCCGTCGACGAGGCCCATGCGCACGCCGGCAATCGTCCGCGTGAAGGGGATGCTCGAGAGCGCGAGCGCCGCTGAGGCGCCGGTGATCGCGAGAACATCACTGTCGTGGTCGGTGTCAGCCGAGATGACGAACGCGATGATCTGCGTCTCGTGCCGCCAGCCCGCCGGGAAGAGGGGCCGGATCGGCCGATCGATGAACCGGCTCGTCAGGACTTCCTTCTCGGTCGCCTTGCCTTCGCGCTTGAAGAAGCCGCCGGGAATCCGCCCCGAGGCATACGTGTATTCGCGGTAGTCGACCGTGAGCGGCAGAAAGTCGATGCCCTCGCGCGGGTTGGAGGCGGCGCAGGCCGTGACGAGCACCATGGTGTCGCCCGAGCGCACGACGACAGAGCCGTCCGCCTGCTTCGCGAGGCGGCCGGTTTCGATCGACAGCGTGTGCCGGCCGACGGAGATGTTGCGGGTATGCATTGTTTGTGTCTTTCGTGTGAAGCCTGTCTTAGTCAGGAGCTAGGAGTCAGGAGTCAGGAGTCAGGAGGTAGAAGATAGAAAGTGCGGCAGGAAGCGGGATGAAGGCACAAGACCTCGTGACGCCTATCACTCTAGCTCCTAACTCTTCGCTTCTAGCTCCTACTTCCGGATGCCCAGACGCTTGATCAGATCCGAGTAGCGGTCCGTATCCTTCCCTTTGAGGTAGTCGAGAAGGCGGCGGCGCTGGCCGACCAGCATCAGGAGGCCGCGGCGCGAATGATGATCCTTGGCGTGGGTCTTGAAATGTTCCGTCAGGTAGTTGATCCGCTCGCTGAGGAGCGCCACCTGAACCTCGGGTGATCCCGTGTCGGAAGTGTGGGTCTTGTATGAACCGATGATGTCGGTCTTGCGGTCCTTGCTCAAAGCCACGTCGAAACCTCCACGCACGGCCCAGACCTCGGCGGGATTCGATTCGACCCGCCGCACCAAACCGCCGTTCGTTCCTAAGATTGGGAATTACAATTCCAAACGACTCAACATCTTACACCAGGACCACGACCGGATGCAAAAGGCCGTTGCCCCGCGGTTCGGCCAGCCCGAGGAGCGATCCCACGCCGTCAAGGAGTCTCAGCCGGTCCCCGGCTGACATCCCTCCAGGTGCGGACGATGCCCGCGCGAGGTCTTCCGGCCTCAGGTCGACGCCATGGCTCGCCCGCTTCGCGCCGAGGTCGCTCACGACGACTGCCGGCAGGTGGGTCAGCAGCCGTTCCATCGGGATGAGCCGATGCATGGCGACCGCCAGTCCATCCTCTTTCATGTCCACGCCGGCTTTCACCGCGACCATTGCCTCGAGCGACACCGTGTCGTCCAGCGTGAACTCCCCGGCCCGAGTCCGCCGAAGGCTCTCGAGATGTGCCCCGCATCCCAGGCGCTGTCCCAGGTCGTGCGCCAGCGACCGGACGTAGAAGCCGCTCGAGCACACCACCCTCACCTCCGCCAGGCCGCAGTCGTAGCGGCGGAGTTCGATCTCGGTGACCATGACCTCGACAGGCTTGATGTCGACCTGTTTCCGCTCTCGAGCCAGCTTGTACGCCGGCGTGCCGCCAATCTTCTTGGCAGAGAAGGGTGGTGGCGTCTGCAGATACCGTCCGGCGAAGGCTGGCAGGGCGTCGACAATGGCCGACTCGTGGAGCCCGGGAACCGTGGAAGTGGTCGTGTCCACGGCCGAGCAGATCTTCGGCGTCGTACGTGTCCGTGGCCAAGCCGAAGCGAATCTTCGCGACGTACTCTTTGTCGGCGCCGCTCATGAACGACGCCAGCCGTGTCGCCCGGCCGATGACGAGCGGGAGCACACCCGTCGCGAGCGGATCGAGCGTGCCGGTGTGCCCTACGCGAGCGAGGCCGATCGCGCGGCGGACGACGGCCACGACGTCATGGGACGTCGGGCCGGCGGGTTTGTCGATGACGAGAACACCGTCCATCATTCGAATGCTGAATGCTGACTGCTGACTGCTGAAGGGAATGCTGAAGGACTGGGCAATCGTCAAATGTGAACTTAACGTCGAAGGTCACTTCAGCATTCAGCACTCAGCATTCAGCATTACGAAGGCCTGCTCTGCAGGCCTTCGTCGATCGCCGCTACGAGCCGCTGGATGATCTGCGGGCGCACATCGGCGAGGAGTCCCGGGACGGTGAAGCCGGCGGCGTTCTTGTGGCCGCCGCCTCCATACGCGGTGGCGACTGCCCGGACGTCCACGTCGTACTTCGATCGCATGCTCACGCGGACGTCTCCCGCCGGTTCGACCTTGAAGAACACGACCGCCTGGATCTCGCGCGCGGTCAAAGGCAGGTTGATCACACCCTCGGTATCGTTGTGCGTGCAGCCGCACGTGTTCAGCATCTCGTCGTCGAGGTAGAGGACCGCCAGGCGTCCCTCGTCGACGAGCTCCATCGCGGCGAGGAGCGCGCCAATGAGCTTGAGCTTGCCAAAGCTGTTGCTGTCGAACACGCGGCGCGCCATGGCCGCCGGATTCACGCCAGCCTCGACGGCCTGCCGGCAGATGTCGAACGTGCGTGGCGTGATGTTCGAGTGATGAAACGAGCCCGTGTCGGTGAGGATGGCGAGGTAGATGTGCGTGGCGATCTCGCGGTTGAGCGGCACGTCCGAGCCCGCGGATCACGTCGAACACCATCTCGCCGCACGCCGCGGCCGACTCGTCGAACCAGTTCAGCGCACCGTACATCCGGTTGCCGACATGGTGGTCGATGTTGATGATGAAGTGGGCGTCGAGGCCGGCGACGCCGGTCCGGCCGAGGTCGCTGCACTCCATCACGATGAGGGCATCGGCCTCGACGTCGCTCCGGCCCGCGATCTCGATCCGGTCGACGCCCGGAAACTCCCGATAGTGGTCCGGCGCGGCGTCGGCGTTGACGAGCCGGACCTCCTTGCCGAGTGCCTCCAGGGCATACGCCATGGCCAGCTGGGATCCGATCGAATCGCCGTCTGGGCCGCGCGTGCGACGTCAGCAGAAACCGTTGACGCCTGCGAATCGCCTCGCAGATCGACGGTCAGCACATCCGGGCCCGCCGCGGTCTCTGCGAGGTTAGCGGTCGTCGTCTTTCTCATTGATGGATATTGGTGACTGAACCGGGGATGGACGTGGCGCCGGCATCCGGGTCAGGGGCAGCCGGGTCGACGGGAGCGTTCGCGGCGCGCTCGGCTTGAAGCTCCTGCAGAATCCGCTCGACCCGGTCCAGCCGCTCGATGCTCTCGTCGAAGAAGAACTGGAGCTCGGGGATCCGCCGCAGCTGGAGCCGGCGGCCGAGCTGCCTGCGCAGGAACGGCGTGGCGCGATCGAACGCGCGCCGCGTCTGCTTGCGCGCCTGCGCGTCGCCGAGCGTGGTGTAGTAGACGCGGGCGATCTGCAGGTCGGCGGTGACCTGCACCCGCGTGATCGTCAGGAAGCCGATGCCCGGGTCATGGACCTCGCGGGCCAGCAACTCCGTGAGGTCTTCGCGAATCTGCTCGCCGACGCGGGTGGAGCGGGGGGATGCCATGGTTGGAACTGATGCTTGAAAGTCTGAAGTCTGACGATTGAAGTCTGAAGTGGGGAAGTGTGAAGTGTGAAGTGTGAAGTAGAAGTGTGAAGTAAGCGCGAAGCGAGAACCAGGACGTCCTTCGAACGTCAGCGCCTACTTCCAACTTCTCAGTTCAGACTTCTCAGTTCAGACTTTCTAGTTCAGCCTTCCACTTCATACTTCCACTTCGCACTTCACACTTCACACTTCCTCACTTCAGACTTCAGACGTCAGACTTCAGACATTTCTCAGACCGCCGTCTTGACCCGTTCGACGGCGAACGCTTCGATGACGTCCCCGACCTTGAGGTCGTTGAACTTGTCGAATCCGATGCCGCACTCGAAGCCGACCTTGACTTCCGAGACGTCGTCCTTGAAGCGGCGCAGCGAGCCGATCTTGCCCTCGTAGACGACGACGTTGTCGCGCACGAGGCGGGCTTGCGTGTCGCCGGAGCGGGTGATGCGTCCCTCGGTGACCATGCACCCGGCGATGGTGCCGAACTTCGGCACCTTGAAGATCTCGCGCACCGTCGCGGCGCCCATCCGGACTTCCTTGAACGTCGGGTCGAGGAGGCCGGTCATGGCCTTCTTCATCTCGTCGGTGACGTTGTAGATGACCGAGTGCAGCCGGATGTCGACTTTCTCGCGGTCGGCGACATCGGCGGCGTTGCGATCCGGCCGCACGTTGAAGCCGATGACGATCGCGTTCGAGGCCGAGGCGAGCAGCACGTCCGACTCGTTGATCGCGCCGACGCCGCTGTGGATGATGCGGACCTTGACCTTCTCGTCGGTCAGCTTGGTCAGCGTATCGCCGAGCACTTCGGCCGATCCCTGCACGTCGGCCTTGATGATCACCGGCAGCTCCTTCATGCCGCCTTCGGCAATCTGCGCCTGCAGGGATTCGAGGGTGAGGCGCGAGCCTTTCCCGCCGAGCGCCTTGTCCTTGGCCTGGGTCTGGCGGAAGAGCGCAATCTGCCGCGCCTTGGTCGCGTCGGCGAGCGCCTGGAAGGCGTCGCCCGGCTGAGGGCAGTCCGCCGAGGCCGAGGACTTCGACCGGCGTCGCCGGCCCGGCGTGCTTCAGCTGACGGCCGCGATCGTCGATGAGCGCTCGAACCTTGCCGACGATCGTGCCGGCAATCAGCGTATCGCCGATGTTGAGCGTTCCGTCCTGCACGAGGATCGTCGCCACCGGACCGCGACCCTTGTCGAGCTTGGCCTCGAGCACCGTGCCCGACGCGCTGCGCTTGGGATTCGCCTTGAGCTCGCTCATCTCGGTGACGAGCAGGATCATTTCGAGCAGCGCGTCGAGGTTCTGCTTCTTCTTCGCCGACACCTCGACCATGACCGTGGTGCCGCCCCACTGCCTCGGGGACAAGGCCGAGATCCGCCAGTTCCTTCTTGACGCGCTCGGCATTGGCGTCGGGCTTGTCGATCTTGTTGATCGCGACGAGGATCGGCACTCCGGCGGCCTTCGCGTGGTCGATCGCTTCACGCGTCTGCGGCATGACGCCGTCGTCTGCCGCCACCACGAGGATGACCACGTCGGTCACGCGCGCGCCGCGGGCGCGCATCATCGTGAACGCCGCGTGGCCCGGCGTGTCGAGGAAGACGACGTTGCGGTCGTTGACCTGGACGGCGTAGGCCCCGATGTGCTGGGTGATGCCGCCCGCCTCCCGCTCCGCGACGCGCGCGGATCGAATGGCGTCGAGCAGCGTCGTCTTGCCGTGATCGACGTGGCCCATGACGGTCACGACAGGTGCGCGCGTCACGATGTCGGCCGGGCTGACGTCCTCGGCTTCGACCTGCAGCATCTCCTCTTCGAAGGTCTGCATCTTGACGTCGGCGCCGAACTCGCGCGCGATCATCGACGCGGTCTCGTCGTCGAGCGTGCTGTTGATGGTCATCATCATGCGACGATCCATCAGCTTGCGCATCACGTCCTTCGCCTTGACGTCGAGCTTGGTGGCGAGGTCGGCGACGGTCATGCCTTCGGCCAGCGTGATGGTGCGCGTGACCGGCGGCGGCGCCGCCGGTGCGGCCGCCGGCATGTTCGGCCGCGGCGAGTGGTCACGACGCTGGCCGCCACCGGGGCGTCGCGCTGAATCGCGGCGGCGGCGGGCGATAGCCTGGCGTCGAGCCCGGCCGCGGCGGGGCCGACGGGCGGACCGGTTGCGAGGGCAGCGGGCGCGGACCACCCATGGGTGCCTGTCGCGGCGGCAAACCGCCGCCCGGGCGCTGCGGTGGGCGGGCGCCGAGGCCAGCCGGCGCCGACGGTGCGCCCGGCGCGCCCGGAGCGCGCCAGCCGCCGGGCGGCTCAGATTGCCTGTCGGTGCCTGCGACGCGGCGGGCCCGGTCGGTGCCGTCGGTCGGACGAGCACCGGGCCTGCGCGGCGCCGCGGGCGGCGCCTGTCCCGTCTTCGGATCTTCGACGCGCAGCCGAAGCGTCGGCGGCACGATGCGTCCGGTGGGCGGCGGCATCACCGGCCGTGGCGCCGGCGGCTGGCGTGGCGCGCATCGCGCGCGGGCGTCGGGGCTGCTTCCTCAGGTTCTTCGACAACAGATTCAGGCACGCGTGCAGCAACCACCGGTTCTTCGATTTCGACAGGGGCTTCGACGATGGGAGCATCGTCGACCGCCGTGGGCTCGGGAGCAGCGACGGGTTCGGGCTCGGCGACTGGGACGTCCGGCCCGATGTCGTGCGGAGTCGGAACGTGCTCGACGTCATCGTGCGCGGACGTCGCCGGAGCGGCCGAGCTCGGCCTCGAGCTCGGGCGGGGGCGCCGCCGGCTTGGCCGTCTTCACGAGGCGCGGCGGCGGCAACACGGCCGCCGGAGGACGCTGCGGTTCGGGGGCCTTGGCGGCCGGCTTCCGGCCTCGGACCGCGGCGGGCGCGTCGGCGAACGAGGCGCTCGACGGCACGGTGATGTTCCGCTGGCGCGCGAGCCGCTCGACGAACTGGCGGGCGACAACCTCCTCGATCGTGCTCGATGCGCTCTTGACGTCGATGCCGTGATCGCGCTTGAGCAGCGCCATCACTTCCTGGCTCGACGTGTTGAGCAGCTCCGCGACCCTGTAAATCCTAACTGTCGCCATTTACCTCTCTAAACTTTGGCGGGCTCGCCCTCTCGGGCTTGCCCGTGCTTGCGTGACGGCTCGCCCGAGCTTGGGCTCGCCCTTACTTGTCCGGCTCGGCCCTACTTGGTCGGATCCGGTTCGACCGCACCCGGATCCTCTGGGTCGGGCTCGGTCGCGGGTTCGGACCAGGCTCGCGTTGTCCGCCACGACTGGCGTGCCTCGTCCAGCGCCTGCCTCCGCGGCAGGGGCGTCCGGATTCCGCCAACGAGCGTCGCGGTCTCGGGAGGCCGTCGCTATCGACCGTGCCTGGCGCCTTCGACGGCGGCTCAGCCGCGGCTCCTTCCGCCGCCGGCTCGCCGATCTCGAGCGCGCCCAGCTGGATTTCGACCTCGCGCCGCTTCTCTTCCTCGCTCTTGATGTCGATCTTCCATCCCGTCAGCTTCGCGGCGAGCCGGACGTTCTGTCCCTTCTTGCCGATCGCGAGCGACAACTGCTTGTCCTCGACGATGACTTCCATCACCCGCTCGGCGTCGTCGACAATCGAGACGCGCTGGACCTTGGCGGGGCTGATGGCGTTGGTGACGAACAGGATCGCGATCCTCGGACCACTCGACGATGTCGATCTTTTCTCCGCGCAGCTCGCGGATGATCGACTGCACGCGGGTGCCCTTCATGCCGACGCACGCGCCGACCGGATCGACGTCGCGCTCGCGCGAGTACACCGCGACCTTGGCGCGATCGCCGGCCTCGCGCACGGCCCCGCGAATCACCACCGTGCCGTCGTAGATTTCCGGGACTTCCTGCTCGAAGAGCTTGATGAGCAGCGCCGGATCGGTGCGCGACAGGACGATCTGGGGGCCCTTGGCGCTGCGGTTCACGCCGCGGATGACCGCGCGCACGCGATCGCCGGACGTGTAGTTCTCCGCCCGCGACTGTTCCTTGCGCGGGAGCTGCGCTTCGACCCGGCCGAGCTCGATGATGATGTCGCCGTTCTCGAACCGCTTCACCATGCCGCTGACGACTTCGCCGACCCGCTGGCTGTACTCGGCGTAGACGTTCTCGCGCTCAGCCTCGCGGACCTTCTGAAAGATCACCTGCTTGGCTGTCTGCGCGGCGATGCGGCCCAGATCTTCGGTCGGGCGCGGGAACTCGATCTCCATGTCGACTTCCGCTTCTTCGCCGTAGAGCTGCTGCGCTTCGCCGAGCGAGATCTGCGTCGACGCGTCGGTGACTTCGGTGACGATCTTCTTGACCGCGTAGAACTCGAGTTGGCCTGTCTCCTGATTGAACCTGGCCCTCAGGGCTTCGCTCTTGAATCTCTTCCGCGCGGCCGCCTCGAGCGCATCCTGCACAGCGCTGATGATGATCTCCGGCTCGACGCCTTTTTCCTTGGCGATCGCGTCGATCTGCTGGAGCAGCGGATTGGTCGTTGTGGCCATAGAAAGTCTAGCTCTCGGCTCGCGCTCTGCAGCTCGTCGTTCTCAGTTTCGGGCCTCAGCGAACGTCGCTGACAGCTGAGAGCTGACAGCTGACGGCTTCACCTAAACTCCACTGCCAGACGCCCGCGCTTGATGCTCGCGACAGGCACCCGATGCGTCTTGCGGCCCTCTTCGAGAACCACCGTATCTTGTTCAACGCCGACGATACGTCCGGAGAAGGCGGACTGCCCGTCGAGCGGCACCGACGTCACGATTTTCACGAGCCGCCCCGCGAAACGCCGATAGTCCGCTTCGTGCCGCAACGCGCGATCCAGCCCGGGTGACGAAACTTCCAGCGTGTAGTGCCGACCGAGCGCCGCCTCGCCCAGGTCCTCTTCTTCGACGTCGAGGACCGCGCTCAAGTCGTGGCTGACGCGCTGACACTCCTCGATGCCCACCGCGTCCTCCGGCCGCTCCGGCACGCCGCGGTCCGGGCGGTCGATCGTCACCCGCAATACGGTCCCGATCGACTTCTCGACGCAGTTGCACGTCGAAGATCTCGAGCCCGTAACTGCGCGCGATTCTTTCGGCGGCAGCGCGGATCGCGGTCAACCGTTCCGACGACATGCGTGAGCAGCGGTGTCCGCGCCCCGGCGCGCCGCGAAGCCCTCAAAAAAAGAAGGCCCTCGAAAAGCGGAGCCCTCGAAAAACCGCCCTAAAAACAAAAAGTGGGCACAGGCCCACTCGGGTACTGACTTACTCGAAGCTGCCACCCATAAATATAGCACAGCGCTCGACGCAAGAGTCAGCGCCCGACCCCCGAAAACAGGAGCCCGAACGGCCCTCCCTTCGGTCTTGCCGGCCTAGACCAGAGGGGCCGCCACCAGATCGTAGCCGCGCGCCCCGACCACCCTGGTCTGGATGAGGGCGCCCGTCTCGAACGCGGCCGGGTCACAATCCGTCAGGTACACGACCGAGTCGATGTCGGGCGCCTGCCCCTCGAGCCGACCTTGCAGCACCATTTCGTGCTCTGCCGACGGACCATCGACCAGCACCGCGGCCTCGGTTCCGATTCGCGCCCGGTGCGCCCGGGCCACTATCTTCTTTTGACGCGCCATCAGGGCGTTTCGTCTCTGTCGTTTGACCCCAGCCGGCACGTCGTCAACAAGGCCGAAGGCTCGTAGTGCCCTCCTCGTGCGAATACGTGAAGACGCCCAGGTGATCGAATCCCGGTATCGGCGACGAAGCCCTCCAGCTCGGCAAAATCGGCCTCCGTTTCGCCCGGGAACCCGACAATCAGGGTCGTCCTGAGCGTCACGTCCGGCACCCTGGACGCGAATCTTCGCGAGCAGCGCGTCGTACGTGCGACGGTTGCCGGGCCGCCTCATCCGTTTGAGGACCTCCGCCGACGCGTGCTGGAGCGGGAGGTCGATGTAACGGCAGACTTTGTCGCACTCGGCCATCGCGGAGAGGACATCGTCAGTGATCGTCGTCGGATAGAGGTAGAGCAGCCTGATCCAGGCCAGCCCCTCGATCTGGTTCAGCTCACGGAGCAGCCGCCCGAGGGCACCGCGCTCGCCGCGATCGATGCCGAAGAAGGTGGTGTCCTGGGAGATGAGGAGCAACTCGCGGACTCCACGTCCGGCAAGCGCGCGCGCCTCGCGGACGATCGAGTCGGTCGTCCGGCTCCGATACGACCCGCGGAGCGTCGGGATGATGCAGAACGCACACGTGTAGTCGCAGCCTTCAGCGACCTTGAGATAGGCAAAATGCTTCGGCGTCGTCAGGTAGCGCGGCGTGTCGGCGTCGTAGAGGTAGTCGGGAATCCTGCGATCGGGGATCGGCGGATTCGCGATCCTGGGATCAGGGATCAGGGATCCGGGGACCAGGGTTCCCACCGGCGCATTGCTACTCCCCAACCGTCGCGGTGATTTCCCAAAGAACTTCAATGGAACGGTCGCCGCGGGGGGGATCCCGGCTCCCTGACCCCTGATCCCTGATCCCTGAGATCCAATCGCATCCACTATCCCCTCGACTTCCCCCGTGCCCAGCACGGCGTCGATCTCGGGGATCTCTCGCCTGAGCTCGTCCCGGTAGCGCTCTGCCAGGCAACCGGTGACGACGAGCCGGGAGCAGCGCCCGTCGCGCTTCTGCGCGGCCATCTCGAGAATGGCGTCGATCGATTCCTGTTTGGCCGAGTCGATGAAGGCACACGTGTTGACGACGAGCACCTCGGCGTCGGAGGCGTCGCTCGTGATTTCATGACCGGCCTCTCGGGCCATGCCGAGCATCACCTCGCCGTCGACGAGGTTCTTGGGGCAGCCGAGGCTGAGAAAGCCGATCTTCATAAATTTCAGTGCGTTTGCTGCAACGGCCTACGGTTGATCACGAAGAGCCCGAAGATCGCGAGATTCGCGAAGAAACACTCAAGAAAGATGTCCTTCGTGCTCATCGTGAGCTTCGCGGCCATCGTGACACCGTCTACGGGTAGATCCTGTAGAGCATTCTGCGGATACGGAATGGCCTCGCGCAGATGATCGATGCCGCAGATCCACGTGACGACGCGCTCGATGCCCATGCCGAAGCCGCCGTGCGGGACGCTGCCGTACCGGCGCAGGTCGAGGTACCACTCGAAGGCTTCCTGCGGCAGGTTGTGTTCCTTGATGCGCTGCAGCAGCAGGTCGTAATCGTCGATGCGCTGCCCGCCGCCGATGATCTCGCCGTAGCCCTCGGGCGCCAGTACGTCGACGCACAGCGCGACGTCGGCGCGCTGCGCGTCAGGCTTCATGTAGAACGCCTTGACGGCAGAAGGGTAGCGATGGATGCAGATGGGCCGGTCGAACTCCTCTGAGATCGCGGTCTCGTCGGGCGCGCCGAAGTCGCCGCCCCACTCGAACGGGAGGCCCTTCTTCTTGAGCATCTCCGCGGCCTCGTCGTAGGAGATGCGCGGAAACGGCGCCTGGACCTTCTCGAGCCTGGCGGTGTCGCGCTCGAGGACCTTCAGTTCCTTCTGACGGCGCTCGAGCACGCGCGCGACGACAAACACCACCAACCCCTCGGCCAGATCCATCACGTCGTCGAGCGTCGCGTACGCCACTTCCGGCTCGACCATCCAGAACTCGGTCAGGTGGCGGCGGGTCTTGGATTTCTCCGCGCGAAACGTCGGGCCGAAGCAGTACGTGCGGCCGAGCGCCATCGCATTGGCCTCGTTGTACAGCTGCCCGCTCTGCGTCAGGTACGCCGTCTCGTCGTCGAAGTACTGGACCGGGAAGAGCGTGGTCGTGCCCTCGCACGCGGCCGGGGTGAAGATGGGCGTGTCGGCGAGGATGAAGCCGCGCTCGTTGAAGAAGTCCCGGACGGCACTGATGACTTCGTGGCGCACGCGGAGAATCGCCTGCTGACGCGGCGCGCGGATCCACAGGTGCCGGCGGTCCATCAGGTAGTCGACGCCGTGTTCCTTCGGCGTGATGGGGTAGTTCTGCGCTTCGGCCACGACGTCGAGGTGGCTCACGTCGAGCTCGAAACCGCCGGGCGCTCTGCGCGTCCGCGCGGACGGTGCCGGTGATCGTGATCGCGCTCTCCTGCGACAGGTGGTCCGCGCGACCAAACGCCTCCTCGCCCACGGCCGCCTTCGACATGACGCACTGGATGAACCCGGTGCCGTCACGGAGCGTCAGGAAGTGGATCTTGCCGCTCGACCGGCGGTTGTGCAGCCAGCCCCGGAGCGTCACGGCCAGGCCTGTGTGCGCCGCGATGTCTTCGATGTAGACGGTCATGCGTGCGCGAGCGTGCGCTCGAACCGGCTTCTCGCGCGCCGCGCGTCCTCGAGAACGCTGGCGGCGTCTCCGGTCCCGGCCAGCTCCATCAGATACGTGCCTTCGTAACCAATCTTCTGCATCGTCACCAGCGCCCGGTCCCAGTCAATCGATCCGCGGTACGGCGCGAGATGCTCGTCATCGCGGCCGTGGTTGTCGTGGACGTGGGTCGAGATGATGTGTTCGGCGACCGTCTCGACAGCGTCGGCCACGTCTCCCATCAGATGGGCGTGGCCGAAGTCGAGGCAGATGCCGGTGCGGCTGCTCTCGAGCTCGTCGTCGAGGATTGCGACGAGCGACGCCGCATCGGACAACCGATTCGGGATGACTTCGACGGCAATTCGTACGCCGAGTGGCTCGGCGAGCCGGGTGATCTCGTCGAGGCTTCGCAGGGCTGCCGCGCGGTGATTGTCGTCCGCGTTGCTCATGTTGTCCGGCGTGCCAAGGTGCAGCACCATGGTGTCGAACGGAATCCGCCTGGCAATGCCGAGCGCCGCTTCGGTTTCCCGCACGGCCGCCTCGCGCCGGTCGTGCGCGCCAACCGCGTTCGAGTAGGTCGTCCTTTTTCCGTGATCCGCCGAACACGTCGGTGATCGGCGCATGAATGCTGTTCAGCGTCAGTCCGGTCTCGTCGAGCCACCGGCCCTAGCTCGGCGACCGCCGCGTCGTCGCGATAGTCGAAGTGGCTCCGGGTGGCGAAGAGCTCGATCGTTTCGAACCCATAGCCTGCGATCTGCGCCAGGTGGCCGCGGTCGAGCCGGCGGTCGTGATAGAGGTGCGTGGAAATCCCGAAGCGCATGGAACGGCTCGCTCGTGGCTGAGTGAACCTCGGATTGTACCACGCTTGCCTGGCTCAGGGCTCAGGCTGAGCTCGTTGGCTCTAGGCTCTAGGCTCTAGGCAGGAGTGGCCTCCTAGAGCTCGATACTCTATGGTTCATGCCTGACAGCGGGAGCCGAGCGCGAGCCGTTTACCGGAACTCCTCGACATGCGCGCTCAGAAGCTCGCGGAGGCGCGCGAACCGCGGCAGGTGGGCGAGGTTGTTGCGCACGTGCCGGAGCGTGCGCGGGATGTACTGGATGTAGACGGGATTGCGCCTGGCCGTGGTCTGATAGCCGAAGGTGCCGAGCGCTTTCAAGTTGCGCTGCAGCGCCATCGCGTCGAAGCGTTGCTTGAAGGCAGCCTCCGTGCCCGTCTGGCCTTTGAGCGCGAGGAAATAGGCGATGAGCTCCTCGACCGTCTGTTCGGGGAGATCGACGTAGGAATCGCGCAGCAGCGAGACGAGGTCGTAGGTATCCGGCCCCATCCGCGCGTCCTGGAAGTCGATGATGTAGAGCAGGTCGTGATGGAGCATGAGGTTGCGGCTGTGGTAGTCGCGATGGCAGAGCACGCGGGGCTCTGCGGTCAGCTCGGCGATCAGCTCTCCGAACGCCTCGCGGAGCTCGTCGCGCGCGGCCGGCGCGATGACCACGCCGCGATACGCCTCGATGAAGTGCTTCGTGAAGAAGTCCATCTCCCACGTGAGCTTCTCGACGTCGAAGGCGATGCCGTAGGGGAGGTAGGCAGGGCTTTCGAGCTCGGCTCCGCGCCGCTGCAGCGTCGCAATGAGCGCGACCGCCTGTCGATAGCGGGCCGCGTGCTCTGCCGGCGAGACGGCGCCCAGGTGGGCCTGGAGCGTGACGTCGCCCAGATCTTCGAGCGCGAGGACCCCGAGGTCGCCGGCATGGCCGATGACGGTCGGGATGGGCACCGGCATCTGCTCGAGCAGCCGCGCGACGTTGACGAACGACAGCGTGTCGAGGTCGAACGCGGCCTGCATAGAGCGACAGCACGATCGACGGCGCGTCGGGAAGTAGGACGCGGTAGTACCGCCGGTCGGAGGCGTCGCCCGTGAGCGGCACGACGCGCGGCGATTGCCGCGCCAGATCGCTCCGTTCGAGATACGCGTCGATGCGCTCGCGTTGGCCGGCGGCGTCGGCTACCTGGTTGCTCATGGTGGTTGATGGCCCGACGGCGAATTCTGCAGGATAGAACTGCTCCGCACGAGCAGCTCACTCCGTCGATGCGCGTGCGCCAGTAGATCCCGGCGCTCACGATCCCCTCGGCGCGCGACGATCGCGCACCGTTCGTATCGCGCGCCGTCCGGAATGCGCGCGCCGTCCGCGACGATGCACTCGTGCAGTTGAGCTCGCGCACCTACCGTCACATCATCCCACAGCAGACTGCGCACGAGCACCGCCGAATCCCCGATGCGTCGCGCGCGCCCCGATGAACCGCGCGCCCTCGGTCTCGGCGAGCGCGAGCGACGTGTCGAGGCAGTCGCGGGGGGTTCCGATATCGAGGAAGGACGCGTCGCGAAACGTAGCCGGCGACGCTCTGTGGATGCTCGGCGATGAGACGGGGATAGAGCGCGTTGACCGACTCTGCCGGCACGCCGTCCTCGAGCGACGCGAACGTCCGCGCGCTCGCCACCTGCACGCCGATGAAGTGGAACGTGGGTGGCCCGGCCGCGTCAGCGGGCATCGAGACGCTCGACGGCCGCGGCCTCGTGAACCCGGTGACCCAGCCCTCGGGGGAGACGATGACCCCCCCATATTGGCTCGGCCGCGGGTTGGGAATCAGGGCCATCGTGACGAGCGCGCCGGACTCGCGATGGCGCGCGAGGAGCGACCAGACGTCGACGTCGGTCAGCGTGTCACCGTTGACGATCAGGAAGTCGTCATCGTCTGAGTCGGTCACGAGCGGCAGCGCGTGCCGCGGTCCGCCTGCCGATCCGAGCACGGGCTGTTCCCACGAGTACCGAACGCGAACGCCGAGATCGCTGCCGTCGCCAACGAGGGCCGCGATCGATGCCGGGCGGTGATGAAGGTTGAGTACGAGATCGCGGATGCCGGCCGTGGCCAGGCCGCGGATGACACGACGCACGAGCGCTTCGCCGTTGATGGGGACGGCGGCTTTCGCTCGGACGTAGGTCAGCGGGTGCAGTCGAGTGCCAAGACCCGCGGTGAGCAGGAGCGCGCGCGGCGCCCGGCGGTCAGCTTCCGTCATCCGATTCGTCGAACACCATGTCCGGGCCGGCGATGCCGAACTGCTCGCGGAGCTGGAGGAACACGCCGCGGTACGAGTCCTGGATGTAGTCGGATTCCTTGCGGCCGAGCGCCTCGGCCATCGCCGCGATCCCGGACTCGCTGCCCTCGATCTCGACGAAGATGCCGACAGGCGTTTCGTCGATGGCCACGATGACGTCTTCGTGGGCGAACTCCTCGCGGTACTTCTCGTACCGGAACCACACGTGGAGGCCGAGCTCCTTGAGCACGCGCAGGAGGATGTCGCCGTCGCCGACGACCGTCTCCAGCTCGTCGCGCACTTTCATGAGGCCCGGTTGCACCGGCCCTTTGAACGTCAGGCGGCTCTTGCCGCCCTCCATCCGGACGCGCAGGACGCAGCGCCGCCGTCGCAGGGCCTCGTCGTCGCTGTCGAGCAGCGAGTCCTCCTGCAGCCGCCGCCCGAGGAGCGGCGTCGCCCCGGACGCGAGAATCGCCGTGCGTGCCTCGTCCACCGATGCGAACCGAAGCTTGATCTCGCGCTCGATCGTCGTTGTCGGCATCAATGCGCTCCAGGCGCCGGATTATACAGACATTGATTCCCGGCGCAAGCCGCCTGCTCCCTGAAAACAGCAAAGCCGCTGACGGACCTCGTCAGCGGCTCTGCACATCCCGAAATGGTCGACTGACCTATCTCTTCCTCAGCGTCAGGAACGTCTCCTGGCCGCCGGCCGGGCCGACGCGCCAGACGACGAGGAAGACGGTCGAGCCGGGTGCGGCACTCTGCAGCTCGCGCTTGACCTGGCTCACGTTGGTCACCGGTGTGCGGTTGACCTCCAGAATGACGTCGCCTGGCGCGACGCCGGCGTTATTCGCCGGGCTGGCTGGGGCTGACGTCGCTGACGAGCGGCGCCGCCTTTGCCGGCAGGCAGCCCGCAGCTCCCGGGCGATGTCGGGCGTGACGGCTCGACCGTCATGCCGAAGCCGGTCGAGGTCGGCTCGGTGGCAGCGTCCGGCCGCGCGCTCTGGGCCCTGCTCGGCTGTCGAGGTCGAGCTCGCCGATCGTGATGTTCAAGGACTTGGGTTGCCGGTCGCGGTAGCGGTAGATCGTCAGCGGGACGGTGGTTCCCGGTTTGAGTGCCAACGACCATCGCCACGAGCGCATCGCTGTCGCCGACGGGCTTGCCGTTGAACTCGGTGATGACGTCACCGGCTGGAGCCCGGCATTGGCGGCCGGCCTGCCCTCGAGCGACCGTCGCCAGCACCGCGCCGTTCGTGTTCGGCAGGCCGAAGGCCTGCGCGTCTCTCCTTGGTGATCGGATACGGCCGTACCGTGACGCCGATGACGCCACGGATGACGCGGCCCGACCGCAGTTGCGGCAGGATCGCCCGAATCGTAGTTGATCGGGGTCGCAAACCCGATGCCGATGTTCGCCGACCGCTGGTCGGTGTAGATCGCGGTGTTCATGCCGATGACCTCGCCGCGGATGTTCAGCAACGGTCCGCCGGAGTTCCCAGGGTTGATCGCAGCGTCGGTCTGGATCATGTTCTGCGGACGGCTCGGCAGCCCGCCGACGGGGCGGCCAAGGGCCGAGACGACGCCCACCGTGACGGTATGGCTCAAGATTGAAGGGGTTGCCGATCGCCATCACCCAGTCGCCGGGCTGCATCTGGTCGGAATCGCCGAACTTGGCTTCCTGCAACGGCGCGGCAGGCATTTCGGTCAGCTGAATGAGCGCGCTGTCGGTCAGCTATCCCGGCCCGACGACCTTGGCGGCGTAGAGATGCTCGTTGGGGTTCGACATGTTGGCGCCGTAGAGGCCGACCTGGATCTCGTCGGCGTCCTCGACCACGTGGTTGTTGGTGAGGATGAAGCCCGCCTTGTCGATGACGAAGCCCGTGCCCGCGCCGGTTGCTCAACCGGAGGCTCCTCGGCGCCGATCGCCCGCGGCCGCGCCCGGCTGGACCTGACGCTGACCAAAGAAGCGCCGGAAGAGCTCATCGCTGCCGTCGAATTCCGTCAACTCCCGCCCGCGCGCGCGGGCTTGCGTGCGGATGTTGACGACGACCGGGCCCTGGCTCTTGGCGATGTTCCGGAACGTGGTCGCGTCGATCGGTCCGCTGAGCGGAGCCGAGTTCGCCGCAGGCACCGCGACCGTCTGGGCCGACGAGCTCTGTGGACAGACCCCACTGCGACGCGATGACCATTCCGACGGCCGCCGAGGCAACCGCGATGAGAACGACATAAAAGAGCGTGGTCTTGCGAGTGGGCATCTTCTTTCTCCCTGGCTATCGATCGTGCCCCGCCCGAATCGCTGGGCGGAAGCGGACTCGAGAAGCAACATATCACGAGACTCGGACTGATCAAATCAGTAAGACGACTTCCTGCTGAAGCGGGCCCGTCACTCGGGCCTCGCGCTCGCCGACGAACATGTTGATCTCGGTCCTGACGCCATATCGGTCCGTGTAGACCCCGGGTTCAATCGTGAAGCCCGTGCCGGGCAGCAGCCGGCGGTCGTCGTGCGTCTCGTAGTCGTCCATGTGCACGCCGTTGCCGTGCACCTCTTCGCCGAGGCTGTGTCCGGTGCGGTGGATGAACTGCGCCCCGAACCCGGCGCGCTCGACGACCGCTCGGCACGCGCGATCGACTTCGAATCCACGAAGGTCGCGGCCCTCCCGTACGGCCGACTGCACCAGCGCGACGGCGGCATCACGCCCATCGCGCACCGCCGCGAACGCTGCCGAGAAATCCGGCGGGACACTCGGCGCCGGTGAACCCCATCCAGGTGATGTCGGCATAGACGGCACCCGGCGTGGTCAGCTTACCCCAGAGATCGATGAGCACCCCTTCGTTGGGGCGAATCGCGCGATGCACGGCACGAGTGGCCTGATAGTGCGGGTTGCCCGCGTTCTCCTGCGCCGAGACGTTCGGTGGCGTCGTCGGCGACGAGGCCCTCCTCGGCGGAACCACTCGACCATCGCGTCCTGGACTTCGATTTCGGTGAGCGCGGCGCCGACGGCCGCAGCGCTTCCGAATCAGGTCGAACGCGCGGTCTTTGATCCGATAGAGCCGCTCGGCTGCGGCAAGGTGCGTGGCCAGCGCGGCGTCTGTCCAGACCGCTTCGAAGCGCTGCGCGAGATCGCCCTGACGACACGACGGACGCGCCGCACTGGCGCACCGCCTCGATCGTCCCGGCGTCGACACGGGAGACGTAGGGGATCGCGTTTCCCGGCGAGTACTCCATCGCCACCCGGCCGACGCCCTTCAGCAGGTCCTGCAGGCCGGCCGCCAGTTGCTCGCGCCCCGCGTAGACGCGCTTCTCGCCCGGGAGCTCGTCCAGATTGTGCCGTTCGATGGCGTGCACCAGCCCTCGCGGGGCGCCGGTGGCCGGCACGAAGTAGTACCACCGCCGAGTGGCCATCTTCCCTGACGACGCCAGGCCCGACAGCCGGGATGCGATCGGGTTGGAGCCGTGAAAGTCGTACAGCAGCCAGCCGTCGAGCTTCTCCTCCTTGAGCGCCTGCTGGACCGCCTCTATCGGCAAAGCCATGCATCGAGTATACCGCCCCCCGTTTAACAACCTTAACAACCCCCGTCGGGCCGCCGGAGTCCTATAATGAAGGAGCCCTGCCTTCACGTTTCTATTGACCTTATGCGCACCCACACGCTTGGCGTTACGGCCCTTGATCCTGCTCGCCAGCCTTTCGACGAGCTTCACCATGGGGGCGCAGCAGACCCCGCCGCCGCGGCCTGCGGCCGAGCAGCCGCCGATTACCTTCAAGGTCGAGGTCAACTACGTCGAAATCGACGCCATCGTGACCGACCAGCAGGGCAACTTCGTTCGCAACCTGACCAAGGACGACTTTCAGGTCTTCGAGCAGGGCAAGCCGCAGACCGTGTCGGTCGCGTCGCTCGTCGACATCCCGGTCGAGAAGTTCGACCCGCCGCTCTTCAAGACCAAGCCGATCGAGCCCGACGTCCGCAGCAACCGGAAGGAGTTCGACGGCCGCGTCTTCGTCATCGTGCTCGACGACCTCAACACGAGCTTCTCGCGCTCGGCGCGCGTGAAGCTGGCCGCCCGTCAATTCATCGAGCGCTACCTCGGTGCCAACGACGTCGCGGCGATCGTGCAGACCGGCGGCGCGAAATCGACGGCGCAGGAGTTCACCGGCAGCCGCGAGCGCCTGCTGCGCGCCGTGAACAACTTCATGGGCCAGAAGGAACGGTCGGGCACGCTCGAGCGGATCGACGAATACTACCGGACGCAAGGCACGGGCATCACCGGCCGGCCGCGCGATCCGAACGAGGCGATTCGCGTCTACAAGGCGCGGAACACGTTCACGGTCCTCAAGAACGTCGCGAACTACATGGCCGGTATTCGCGGCCGTCGCAAGGCGGTCGTCTTCTTCAGCGAAGGAATCGACTACGACATCTACGATCCGATCAGCAACACCTACGCGACCGACATCAGGCAGTACAGCCAGGATGCGATTGCCGCCGCCACGCGCGCCAACGTCAGCTTCTACGGGGTCGACCCTCGGGGCCTGTCCGGCTTCGACGACGCGGCAGAGATTGCGTCTCTGTCCGAACGACCCGTCGCTCGGCCTCGGCCTGTCCGCCCTGCAGCGCGAACATCACCATCTCTCAGGACAGCCTGCGCACGCTCTCGGACGAAACCGGCGGGTTTGCCGCAGTCAACTCGAACGATTTCGCCGAAGAGCTTCGCCCGGATCATCCAGGACAACAGCAGCTACTACGTCCTCGGGTACTACTCGAACGACACCAGGCGTGACGGCCAGTTTCGGACGCTGACCGTCCGGATGAAGCAGCCGGGTCTCCAGGTGCGTGCGCGCAAGGGATACGTCGCGCCGAAGAGGCAGGCCGCCCGCGGGCACGCCCGCGCCGCCGGGCATCGCGGCCTCGATCGCCATGCGCGAGGCGCTCGACAGCCCCGTGCCGGTCACCGGGCTCTCGATCACCGCCTTTGCCGCGCCGATGATGGGGACTCGCCCGAAAGCATCCGTGCTGATCGTCGTAGAGATCGATGGGCAGGCGCTCAAGTTCAAGCAGGACGGCGCGCTCTTTGCCAACAACATCGAAGATGGCGATTCTCGCGATGGACGAGAGCGGCAAGATTCGGGACAGCGCCAAGGACATCGCCGAGCTCAAGCTGCGTGCCGGAAACGCACGCGCTGGTGCGTGAAAAACGGCGTGCGGCTGACGCGCCGTCTCGCGCTCACGCCCGGCAGCCTACCAGTTGCGGATCGGCGCGCGCGAGGCGTCGGCGGGCTCGTCGGCTCGGTCATGTACGACCTCGACGTGCCGGACTTCAGCAAAGCGGACCTCTCGATGGGTGGCCTGCTGCTCACCGCCGTTTCCGCGGACCGCATGCCGACCGCGAACCCCGATCGCGGACTTCAAGGAGATCCTGCCGAGCTCGCCGACCGCTCTGCGCGAGTTCCCCTCCGGCGATCAGCTGACGCTGGCGGTTGACGTCTACGACAACAAGGTCTCGACGCCGCATCAGGGTCGAGATCAAGACGAGCGTGACTGCCGACAACGGGAACGTGGTCTTCAGCTCCACCGA
Organism: uncultured Acidobacteriota bacterium; assembly: GCA_963771395.1. Classification (GTDB taxonomy): domain Bacteria; phylum Acidobacteriota; class Vicinamibacteria; order Vicinamibacterales; family 2-12-FULL-66-21; genus DATBJJ01. The sequence goes on from CAVYTY010000015.1 coordinate 354,829, forward strand.
CGAGCGCCGCACCGAGGAGCTGAAAGGCGTCAACGGCACGTACGGGCACGTCGCCACCGTCCCGCTCAAGGGCGTCGCGCCCGGGCGCTACGTCCTGCGAGTCGAAGCGAAGTCACTCCTGTCGAACGGCGCAACCGCCGCGCGCGAGGTCGAGTTCACCGTACGCTGATGGGAGATGTCGGGACCATCGCGCGAGGCGACGACAGCCGGCTCGTCGAGCCTCGCCGTTTTCTGATCCGCGATCGGCAGGCGTTCAGCGCCGTCTGGGCGGCGCACGCAGGCCCGAATGCCTCTGCGCCCGAAGTCGATTTCGAATCCAGGATGGTGGCGGCGGTCTTTGCGGGCGAGCGTCCCACACCGGGGTTCACGATCGAGGTGACCGGCACGCGGCGCGAAGGCTCGCCCCCCGCGACGTCGCTCGTCGTGCTCGTCGACGAACGACACCCCGATCCCGCCCTCGTCGCCGCGCAGGTCATCGTCTCGCCCTTTCACATCGTCTCGCTTCCACGCGACGACGGAGATGTCCAGTTCAACATTCCTGACTCGAGCGGGCTCCAGACGATTGTCTTCAAATCGCAGCCCCGGAACCAGACGCCGCCCGGACCCAAGACCAGGCCTACGTTCAGGTCCAGGTTCACGCGAGGACAATCGTCAGGCCCTGGGCCCTCTACCGGCCAACTCACACCTGAGCTGAGCGCACGCGAAGCGCCGTCCTCGTTCACCGGGTTGACGCCTCACGTGGCCGCGAGCCTTGCCTACCTTGCCGGTCCGTTTTCGGGGGCGCTGCTCCTCGCGACCGAGAGAGAAAGCGGCTTCGTGCGGTTCCACGCGTGGCAGGCTGTCGCCGGTCTCGGCATCCTCGGGATCGCGGCGGTGTTCTTCCTGGCCCTGGCATTCATGCTGCTGATTCTGTCGCCGACGGCGTTCTGGGCGATGCTCTTGCTGTCCGCCGCCACCGGTGCAGCGTGGGTGTGCGTGTGGGCGCTCTGCCTGTTCCATGCCTACAAGGGACGCGTGTGGAAGCTTCCGCTGGCCGGCGCGTACGCCGAGAAGAAATGCTGAATGCTGAATGCTGAATGCTGAAGGAAATGCTGAAGTTCCTTCAGCGTTCAGCATTCAGAATTGCTGCCGCGCACGCAGCGAACTCACGTGCGCCGCATGATGCCTTCCGTGCCACGCGTAGAGTTGCAGCATCCAGTCGAGCGTAATCGCGCCTCGCTCGGGATGCTGGAGCGGCCGAGCGAAGTCCGCCGCCGTCAAGGATTCGAGCAGCACCACCCAGCGCTGGTGCAGCGCGTCGAGCAAGGCCAGCGAGACGTCCGGAGGCGTCCCGGCCGTGTCCGCGACGTTGGCCCACGCGGCCTCGTCGTACGGTTTGATCGTGGGGTTGTCCTCCGTCAGCGCGAACTTGAACCGGCAATAGGCGTTGAGGTGACTGTCGGGGACGTGGTGCACCACCTGCCGCACGGTCCAGCCGCCAGGACGGTACGGTGTGTCGAACTGGCGATCGCTCAGCCCGCTCACCGCCGCGCGCATGAGCGCGGGCGCCTCGGCGATTTGACGAATCCACGCGGCCCGCTTGTCGGGCGTGCTCGTCTGGTCGAACGCGAACGTGCCGACCGGATATCGAAGGTCATCCATGTCCGCCATCCTACGCCCGTGGCCCAGAGAGCAACAGGCCGTGGATCGATTGGACTGAGCCCGGGTCCTATGGCAGCTTGGCGACCTTTGTCGGCTTGATCGTCCCGTAGGCGTGCTTGAACATCAGCATGTTCTGGTACAGGTCCGGCTTCTTCAGGGAAATGACCGTGAACTCGATGACTTCGCCGGGGTTGAGCAGCTGCTTGTGACGGTAGATCCCGTTCGAGGTGATAGCGCCTTTGTTGTTGTACCAGATCTCTTCGACCGAGAGCAGCGCGATCGAACCTTTCGAGGTGTTGCGTACCTTGATTTTCGTCCGGACCTCGTCCTTGACCGGCGTCGCTTTGCTCTGAACGAATTCGACCGACGCCTCTCCCTTCATCGGCGGGACCCACTTGGCCGGCGCTGCCGGCGCCGGCGCAGCGGTCTGGGCGGCCGGTTTGGCCTGGGCACGCGACAGCGATGGGGTCAGGGCGGTGAACAGATACGCGGCAGCGATCATCGCGAAGCGGCGGTTCATGGCAGCCTCCTCAGGTAGCTATCAGCTTTCAGCTCTCAGCCGTCAGCTTCTCGGTCGTCACAGGGCTTCTCCTGGTCGTGACGTGGCCTCCTTCAGGCGGAAGATGACCACTGCCCGGGACAAATTTGTACAGGAGTATAGCCGAGACGGCGGCAGTGGCAATGCTGAATGCTGAATGCTGAATGCTGAAGGAAATGCTGAAGTTGGAAGGCTGAAGTCGGAACGCTGAATCGGAATTCAGCATTCAGCATTCAGCATTCAGCATTCAGCATTTTCTCGATCACATCTCGCCGTTCCAGTCCTCGGGCTCGGGGTTCGACGAACGGAAAATCTCGAGGTGCCACTTGCCGCCGCCCCACGGCTCGATGACCTCGGCCGCGACGACGTCGACGAGGATCTCGGCAAACGAGCGGCCTTCGGGATCGCCTTCGAGGTGGTAGGCGTGCTCGTCCCAGCCGAATGTCGGGTAGAGGACCATGGTCAGAAACAGATCGTACCCGTCGTCGACGACGATGAGCTGACCGCAGGGGCGCTTGAGCGTGGAGTGGTAGATCAGGTATTTCTCGGCGCTGTGCGCGCGGATGTAGCGTTTCAGCGCGAACTCGCGCGCGACGATTTCTTCGACGGCGATCTTCTTGTCCCAGCAGTCACGGCAGTAGCGTTCCTCCCCGCGCGGCTCGGAGACGTCCTTCGCGCCGCAGAGGGCGCACCGTGTCTGGGTCATGGCCTTGCTGCGAGACATGACTTCGATCCTAGCGCATTATGGCCGGCCGTGTGCCGCGCCCTCCCGGATGGCCGGCGCGTACATCGCGTCGGCGTACTGCTTGACCATGCGTCGCGCCGAGAATCTCGGGATGACGGTCAGGATGGCCTGCCGGACGATGGCGCACCAGCGCACGCGGGATGCCCTGGGCGTCGCGGTCGTAGAAAGTCGGCACGACCTCGCGCTCGAGGAGCTGATAGAGGGCTTCGGCGTCGGCGGCATCGACCGCGTCCAGATCGCCGCCCTGCGACTGCCCTTCAATCAGCCAGCCGTTCCGGCCGCGCATAGCCTTCCGCCCACCAGCCGTCGCCGATGCTCAGGTGCGGCACGCCGTTGATCGAAGCCTTCATTCCGCTCGTGCCGGACGCTTCGAGCGGCTTGCGCGGGTTGTTCAGCCAGACGTCGCACCCCTGCACGAGGAAGTGCGCCACGTGAAGGTCGTAGTCGTCGACGAAGACGACGCGGCCGGCGAACATCGAATCGATCGCGCGGCGGTAGACCTTCTGGATGTTGTGCTTGCCGGTCTCGTCGGCTGGATGGGCCTTGCCGGCGAAGACCAGTTGAACCGGCCGGCGCGCCGCGGTCAGGATGCCCACCAGGCGTTCGGGGTCGTGGAAGATCAGCTCCGACCGCTTGTAGCCGGTGAACCGCCGCGCGAACCCGATCGTCAGCGCGCTCGGGTCGAGGAGCGTTCCGGCCGCGACGACGCGTGCCGCGGTGACGTGTTCGTTCTGCCAGAGCTGCCGCGCGCGTTCTCTCAGGAACGCAAAGAGGTATGTCCGCAGCGCCTGCCGCGTCTCCCACACACGTTCATCGGGAATCCGGTCGACAGCCTCCCAGAGCGACGGCTCGTCGACGCGATCGCGCCAGTCCGCCGGCAGGTAGTCGTCGAGGAGTGCCGCCATCTCGAGCGACAGCCACGTGGGGACGTGGATGCCGTTGGTGATCGCGCGAACGGGGCGGTGGTCGTTGTCGAGGTCCGGCCAGATGGGCGCCCACATGTCGCGCGTCACCTGGCCGTGCAGCTGGCTCACGCCGTTGACGAAGTTGGCGGTTCGGAGCGCGAGCGCCGTCATGTTGAAGAGCGGCCCGCTGCCGTTGTCGTAGTGGCCGAGCGCCAGGAATGCGTCGCGGTAGCCGCCGAGGGTGCCCCACGCGCCCGAGAGGTGCGTTTCGACCAGGCTGAAGGGGAACGCGTCGTGTCCGGCCGGGACCGGCGTGTGGGTGGTGAAGACCGTCGTCCTCCGGACCGCGTCGAGCGCCGATTCGAACGACGCGCCGTGGTCGATCTGATCGCGGATGCGCTGCAGGACGACAAACGCCGCGTGTCCTTCGTTCAGGTGCCAGGCGGTTGGTTCGATGCCCATGGCCTTGAGGACGCGGACGCCGCCGATGCCGAGGATGATCTCCTGCTGGATGCGCGTCTCGCGGTCGCCTCCATAGAGACGCGCCGAGAGCTCGCGATCCCAGGGTGCGTTCTCCTCGAGATCGGTGTCGAGGAGGAAGAGCCTCACGCTGCCGAGCCGCACCTGCCAGACCGACACGAGGACGGTCCGATTCCCGAGCGGCACGGCGATGACGCAGGGGCGGCCGTCGGTTCCGACGGCGCGTTCGACCGGCGCATCGGTCCAGTTCAGACGCTCGTAGACTTCCTGCTGCCAGCCTTCGGCGTGCACGGCCTGATGAAAGTAGCCCTGCGGGTACATGAAGCCGACGCCGATCAGCGGAATCCCGAGGTCGCTCGCTTCCTTGCAGTGATCGCCGGCCAGCACGCCGAGTCCTCCCGCGTAAATGGGGAGCGACTGGTGGAGCGCGAACTCGGCGGAGAAGTACGCGATCGAGCCGTTCGCGTCGGGATAGCGTCGGTGCCACCAGGTGTCCTGCGTCGCGCGCGCCGTGTCGAGCGCCTCGATCGCGGCGTCGTAGCAGCCGGAGAAACGGCTCGTCCTGCGCCCGTTGCTGGAGGAGCTCGGGCGAGATGAGTCGCAGCATCAACACGGGATTGTGCGCGGTCTGCCGCCAGAGCGGGTAGTCGAGCTTACGAAAGACCTCGCGGGCATTGGTGTTCCACGTCCACCAGAGATCGTTCGCGAGCTCGGGCAAACGACCAACGCGATCCGGGACAGGGGTCTGAGATTCGCTGACGTGAACGTCCACTCTAGGTCCTCGTTGTTTCCTGCTGCGTCCGGCGGCCTACGCCGGGTGCTTCTGAGTCGCTCTGACGGAGGCTGGTCAGGCCGACGTCTCAGGGTCCAGTGTACCCGTTGTGTTCTTCCGCCTGACAGCCTCCGCCAGAGCTACGCCACTCCGCCGACCACCGGAAGGCATCTATCCACACGCGCCGACGAGCTCGGCGAACCTCTTCAAGTCGATGTTGCCGCCTGAAACGACGGCGACGACCTTCTTGTGTCCGCGCGCGGCCATCGCGGGTGAGACGGCTGCCGCAACCGCACAGGCGGCCGCTCCTTCGGCGACGACGTGGATGCGTTCGGCCACCAGTCGCATCGCGCGTGCGGCGTCGTCGAGCGATACGACGAGCGACTCAGACACCCAATCCTTCAGAAGCGGCCACATCGACTCCAGGACCGAGCGTCCGCCGGCCCCGTCGACGAACGACGCGCGCCATCCGTCGAACTTACTCGCTCGTCCCGCGGCGAAGGAGGCCGACAGCGGCGCGGCGGTTTCCGGTTCGGCCGCGTAGATCCGCGCGTCCGGCCGTTCGCTCCGCAGGACGCACGCCACGCCGGCGAGGAGCCCGCCGCCGCCGAGCGGGGCGACGACGGCGTCGACGTCAGGCAGGTCCTCGAGGATCTCGAGGCCGATCGTCCCGTTGCCGCTGATGAAATGATCGTCGTCGAACGGATGGACGAAGTGGCCCTGCATGCGATCGGATCGATGCGCTTCGACCGTGCGCCAGCATTCGTCGTAGGGGGCCTGGACGATCGTGGCCCCGAACCGTTCGATGGCGCGCAGCTTGGTTTCGGGCGCGGTGTCCATGACGAGCACGCTGCTGCGGGCGCCGACTTTCCGCGCGGCGAGCGCGACCCCCTGGGCGGCGTTGCCCGCGCTGACCGTCCAGACGCCCAGGCCGAGCTCGGCCGGCGTCAGCTGACGCACCGCGTTATAGGCGCCTCGGATCTTGAAGGAGCCGATCGGCTGCAGCGTCTCGAGCTTGAGAAAGACGTCAGGGTGTCCGCGGCTCGGTCGGGAGCGGTACCAGCGGCGTGCGCGTCGCGGCCGCATAGACGTGCGTGGCGGCCTCGCGGATCGTGTCGATGGAAATATTTCTCGTCACTGTGATCGGGTCGGCTCAAGGCTCAGGGCTCAGGCAAAAACCTTCGAGAGCACACTCCTGAATCTTGCTAAAGCCCTGAGCCTTGAGCCCTGAGCCGACCAGAGAGAATATCACTGCTACACTACGGCGATTCTGGAGAGCGACCATGAGGCTTCGCCTGACCTGTGTGGCGCTGTCGTGCGTATGATCGCGGGTGCGGCGGCGGCGCAGCCGCCGACCACTCGCGAGCTCGAGCGCATCAACTGGATGGAGTTCCGCGAGGTCGTGCCGAAGCGGATCGACACCGTGCTCGTGCCGCTCGGGACGCTCGAGCCGCACGGCGTCACCGCCAACGGCGCCGACATCATCGCGCCGCTGGCGATTGCCAGGGTCATCGCGTCGCGCACCAACGCGCTCATCGCCCCGGTGATTCCGTACGGCATTACCGGCTCGATGGACGCCTATCCCGGCGCGTTCACCATTCCCGAGGAGGTGTACCGCCCGTACGTCAAGGCGGTGCTCCTGGGCCTCGCCAGGAACCATTTCAAGAACATCATCCTCATCAACGGGCACGGCGGGCCTCAGACAGCTGTCCTCAACGCGCTCGGGGTCGAGATCGGGCGCGAGACCGGCGTCCGCACGCTCGTCGTCAACTGGTGGAGCTACTGTTCCGACATCACGCTGGAAGTGTTCGGCGAGGACGGCGGACACGCCGGCGAGAACGAGAACGCCTTCATGCTCGCGATCGATCCGGCGCTCGTCCACAAGGAGCGCTACACCGGGCCGGAGATGACGACCGCCAATCCCGCCGCCGGCACCTGGAGCGCCTACCCGACGCCGTCGAGCATCGGGCTCTATAAGGAGGGGCAGGGCTTCCCGAAGTTCGATGCCGTCAAGGCGAAGCGCTATTTCGATCGCGTCAACGAGAAGATGGGGAAGCTGGTGGAAGAAACGATCCGGAAGTGGAACATGATTCAGTGATCAAGGGACGAAACCGAAGGGTCGAGTGGACGATTGTGTACAGTCCTATGTCCAAGCTTTCAGAAGGGGAGAAACCGACATCATGCCCCGTAAAGTGAACCGCCGCGAATTCGTCGTCACCGGCGCGACCGCGGGACTGGCCGCGGCCGCGCACACCCGTACGTCGGCACAGGCTCCCGCCACGATCCGTGGCGGCGTCAAGCCCGTGGTCGTATCGTCGGCCAACGGGCATCAGTACAAGAACGGCGGCGCGAAGACGGGCGTTGAAATCGCCTTCGGCATGATCACCGAGGGCAAAGACGTCCTCGACGCGCTCATCGCCGGTGTCAACCTCTGCGAGCTCGACCCGGAAGACACGAGCGTTGGCTACGGGGGGCTGCCGAACGCCGACGGCGTCGTCCAGCTCGATGCCTCCTGCATGCACGGGCCAAAGAAGCGCGCGGGGGCCGTCGCCTGCATCGAGGGCGTGCGCACGCCCTCGCTCGTGGCGCAGAAGGTGCTGACCGACACCGACCATCATCTGATCGTCGGCCAGGACGCGCAGCGGTTCGCCCGGAACATGGGCTTCAAGATCGAAGACGACCTCAATACCGATCGTTCGCGCGCCGCGTGGCTGGAGTGGAAGCGCCGCACCGACCCCGTGCGTTATCTCGACCCCGTCAAGCGGGAGGCCGCCCTGCGCCGCGTCGAGCGCGAGATGATGGACGAAGGCTGGGTCGATCCCAATCACTTCTACGGCACGATCAACTGCAACGGCATCAACGCGAAGGGCGAGATCTGCGGCGTCACCACGACGAGCGGCCTCGCGTGGAAGATTCCGGGCCGCGTCGGCGACTCGCCTATTCTCGGCGCCGGACTCTACGTCGATGGCGAGGTCGGCGCCGCGGGATCGACTGGCCGCGGCGAGGCCAACCTCTACAGCCTCGCGTCGTTCCTCATCGTCGAGGAGATGCGCCGCGGCAAGAGTCCCAAGGACGCCGGCATGGAAGCCCTCCGCCGGATCAAGGCGAACACCATCGAGAAGCGGCTCCAGAACGCGCGCGGCGAGCCGAACTTCAACATCAACTTCTACATGTTGAACGCCAAAGGCGAGTACGCCGGTGTGACGATGTTCCCGGGACCCCGCGGCCAGCGCTTCGCCGTCTGCGACGAGAAGGGGCCGCGGCTCGAGGCCTGCGAGCCGCTGCTGCAGGGAGGTCCCGAATAGAGTCAAACGGTTCAGGGCTCAGGGCTCAGGCTCAGGGCCCCGGCTCCAGGCTCTAGGCTTTAGGCTTTGGCAAGATCTTCGAGTTCGTGGTCGAAGGTTTTACTAGAGCCGAGAGCCGAGAGCCGTTTGAAGATGCGCGTGATCCGCGTCCCGTGATAAGAATCCGCGTGATCCGAGTCCCGTTGAGATGCGCGTGATCCGCTCCCGTGAAAAACGAATCCGCGTGATCCGCGTTCCGTGTTCTGGAGGCCGCTAACGATGAGGCTCTATCGGTTGATTGGTGTGGCGCTCGCCGCCGCCATCATGTTCACTGGACGGCCGCTTGCTGGCCGATCCGAGCAGGGAGCAAGCGCTCCCTCGGGCGCGTTGCCTCTCGACGCACTGCATTTCCGCCAGATCGGCCCGGCGTCGATGTCCGGCCGCATCGCCGACCTGGCCGTCTACGAAGCCAATCCGTCGTTGTACTACGTTGGCACCGCGCACGGCGGTGTGTGGAAAACCACGAACAACGGGACGACGTTCGAGGCGCAGTTCCAGGACCAGGGCCTGATGTCGATCGGCGACGTGACGATCTCGCAGTCCAACCCCGATCTCGTGTGGGTCGGCACCGGCGAGTCGAACAACCGACAGAGCACGTCGTGGGGCGACGGCGTCTACAAGTCCGTCGACGGCGGCAAGACCTACACCAACATGGGTCTTCGCACGTCGCGCCACATCAATCGCATCGTCATCGATCCGAAGAACAACGAGGTCGCGCTGGTGGCCGCGACCGGCAGCCTCTGGGGACCCGGCGGCGATCGTGGCGTCTACAAGACCGTCGACGGCGGCCGCACGTGGAAACACGTCCTCAAGGTCGACGACGACACCGGCGCGAACGACCTCGTGATGGATCCCTCGAACAATCAGGTGCTGTGGGCGTCGACGTATCAGCGGCGCCGCACCGCCTGCTGCATGAACGGCGGCGGCCCGGGCAGCGGCATCTGGAAGTCAACTGACGGGGGCGAGACCTGGACCAGGTTGAAAGGGGGAGTGCTCGACGGCCCGCTTGGCCGCATCGCGATGGACGTCTATCGCAAGCGTCCCAACATTCTCTACGCGCTCATCGAAGGGCCGACGCCCCCGGGCGGTCGAGGCGGGCGCGGGGGCGGCGCCGCGGCCGCGGAAGAAGGTCCTGGCGTTGCGCCGGCGGCGGCACAGGAAGCCCCCGGCGGCGGTCGCGGGGCCGGCGGCGGCGCGCTGAACACCGCGCCGACCGGCATGTATCGGTCAGACGATGCCGGTGCGACGTGGCGGAAGGTGAGCAACGCGAACCCGCGCCCGATGTATTTCAGCCAGGTGCGGATCGATCCCAACGACCCCGAGGTGGTGTACCTCGGCGGCGTCGATCTCCACCAGACGCTCGACGGCGGCAAGACCGTCAATACCGCTGCCGCGTCGAGGACGCACTCGGACCACCACGCGATCTGGATCAATCCCGCGAACTCGAATCACGTGCTCATCGGCAACGACGGCGGCCTGGCCGTGTCGTACGACATGTCGAAGACATGGGTCTTCCTTCCCAATCTTCCGGTGGGGCTCTTCTATCACGTCAGCTACGACATGGCGACGCCCTACAACGTCTGCGGCGGCATGCAGGACAACTACAGCTGGTGCGGGCCGAGCCAGGTGCGGGGGACGCCGGGCATCGCCAACCATCATTGGGCCACGGTACAGGGCGGCGACGGCTTCGTGGTCCTGCAGGATCCGACCGACTATCGCATCGCCTACAGCGAGTCGCAGGACGGCAACATGGTCCGCCTCGATCGCGTGACCCTCGAGTCCATGTCGATCAGGCCCGTCCCCGGTCCGGGGGAGCCCGCGTTGCGCTGGCATTGGGACACGCCGCTCGTGCATTCACCACACGACGCGAAGGTCCTCTACGCCGCGGCCAACAAGGTGTTTCGATCGGCGGACAAAGGCTTGTCGTGGATCGGGGTGAGTCAGGATCTGACCACCGATCAGAATCGCGAAGACAGCGTCACGATGGGCATCAAGGGCAGCGAGGTCAATATCTGCGAAGAACGACGGCATCGCGGCGTGGCCGGCGATCGTGTCGTTCGCGGAGTCGCCGAAGCGCGCCGGCGTCCTGTACGCCGGCACCGACGATGGCCAGCTCGCGGTGACGCGGGATACCGGCAAGACATGGACGCAGGTCATCGACAAGATCCCGGGCGTGCCCAAGGGCATTTACGTGTCCGAGGTCGTGCCGTCGCGATTCGATGAAGCGACGGTCTACGCCACCTTCGACGGCCACCGCCAGAACGATTTCGACACCTACATTTACGCGAGCACCGACTTCGGTCAGACGTGGCGTTCGATCGCGGCCAACCTCAAGGGCGAGATCGCACGCACGCTGACTGAAGATCTGAAGAACCCGGACGTGCTCTACCTGGGCACAGAGACCGGGTTGTTCCTGTCGCTCGACAGAGGCAAGAGCTGGCAGCGCTTGAAGGCCAACCTGCCGACTGTGAGAATCGACGAAATCACGCTGCACCCGCGCGACAACGCCATGCTCCTCGCGACGCACGGGCGGACGATCTGGATTCTGGACAGCCTGGCGCCCATCCAGGAGTACTCGGCCGCGCTGACGACGACGGCAGCCGGGAAGCTCTTTACGCCAGGCCCGACCGCGATGTTCAGGCGTCCCGCGAGCGATCGGAACTATCAGTTCTGGGGGGATCAGACGTTCTTTGGAGAGAACCCGCCGCAGGCGGCGGTCATCTCCTGGTACCTCAAGAGTCAGGCCGAGACCGTCCAGCTGAAGATCGCCGATGCCGGGGGCAAGGAAGTTCGCGAGATCTCCGGAGCGGTGCTCGCCAACAGCAACCGTGCCGGCATCCAGTCCGCGTGCTGGGATCTGCGCGTGCAGCCCGCGCCAACCCCGGCCGGCAGAGGGCAGGGCGGCGGTCAACCCGGACGTCAGGGCGGACCCGGTGGTGCGCCGGCGCAGAATCCGTTCGGAGCCGGCTGCGGCGGTGCAGGTGGCGGCGGCCGCGGCGGGTTCGGCGGCGCCGGCGGCGGGAATCCGGGCCCCTATGTGCTGCCTGGGACCTATACCGTCTCTCTGGTCGTCGACGGCAAGACCGTCGAGAGCAGGCCCCTGCGCGTCGCTGCGGATCCCGAAGTCGTGCTGACCGAGGTCGAACGGAAAAAGATGTTCGACATGGCCATGGAGATGCACGAGCTGCAGCGGCGCGGCACTGACGTGGGCAGCGGCATGGGAACGCTCAACACGCGTCTCGGCGAGTTGACGAAAGAGGCGGCCAGCAAGACGGACTTGCCGGGCGACCTCAAGGCATCTCTCGAAGCGTTGCAGAAGGACGTCGCGGCGCTGGCGCCGAAGTTGACGGTGCCCGCGTTCGGGGGGCGAGGCTTTGGCGGTGGTGGCGGCCGCGGAGGCGGTGCGGGGGAGAGCCTCGTCGCCCGCGTGGGTCAAGCCAAGACCGGGCTGATGGCCGGGATGTGGCCCACCGAGATCACGATGCGCGCCTACACCGAGGCGAAGGCGCAGCTGCCCAAGGCGATTGCCGATGCCAACGTGCTCTTCGTTCGCGCGGCGACGCTCAGCAGCTCACTGACGAAGTACAGCTTGACGCTGACGGCACCGACACCGATCAAGTAGGTTCAAAAGATTCAAAAAATCCGCCACTACGGCTCCGCAGGTGCGACGTAGGAGCGGCGCGTCCGGATAATCACCCCCGGGCGTTTGACGTGGACCTCGAGGGGGTGGGCGGTGCCGTCTCGGACCGGTGCTGTGAAGCCGAGCGTGTAGCGCTCGTGCAGGTCTGCGAGGAGACGCTCGAGGATCGGCCCGGGTGCGGAAGGCGTGCCGCCATCATGGACGTACAACCCGCCGGTCGCGTTCGCGATCCACTCGAGCGCCACGCCGGGGCGCACGCGGACGCCGCTCGTGGCGTCCTGCCGCAGCGTCATCTCCCAGTCTTCGCCGACCACGTTGACCACGACGCCGGCCGCGATCGCTCGCGCACCGGACTCTTCGGGCCCCTGCCGGTTGCCCGTGCCTCGTCCGTCGGTCACGAGCACCACTGCGCGCCGGCCGCTCGCCTGCGCGAGCGCCGCCACGGCGGCGTCGACCGCGTCCCAGATCGGGGAGGGGCCGAGCGTATCCGCGTCGCGCGGATCGAGCGCCGTCCGTACGGCCGCGAGGAGCGCTCGCGGGTTGCCGGCGAGCGCCGGGCCGATCGAGATCTGCTTCGCGAAGGAGCCTACCTGCACCCGATCATGCGGCGCGAGCTGACCCACGAACCATTTTTCGATGGCGGTCCGCAGAACCTTCCGTTCCACCATGAATTCCAGGCTGGCGCTGGCGTCGAGCAGTAGCACCAACGAGAGAGGTTGTTCCCTGCCGGCCGCAAACGACTCGACGGGGCGCGCCGCGCCCCCGGCGACGATCTCGAAGTCGTCGCGTGTGAGGCCGGTGACGGTCTTCCCGTCGGGCCCCTCGACGGCGACGTCCAGAAGGACGAGCGGCGCGCGTTGTGACACTGGCGGCGCCGCCGCCGTCGCAGCAAAGACGAATGCGGCACACGCGGCGAGAGTGATCACGTGCGCGATCCCGAAGAGCGGCACACGAGCGCGCGACGTCAGTCGCGTGTCATCGATACGCATCATGAGCGTCCGGCGAGGTAGTTGCGTCGGGCCCTGACCTTCATCCCCTGACGTCCGACGCGCACGTCGATGCGGTGCAGCCGCCCATCGAGCACATCCGGGCTGAACCCGATCAAGTACTGCCGGCGGAGCTCGTCGGCGACGCGCGCAAACGTCGCCGTCAGATCCGCTCCCTCCGGCAGCGCGAAGTGGCCGCCGCCGGTTTCCTCGGCAATCGTCATGATCTCGCCGTCGAGCCCGGTGCCGTCCATGCCGATTGCGTACAGCATGAAACCCTCGCGGACGGCCCGCCGCTCGACAGCGTCGGGTTTCAGGCACCTGGGGAAGCTGCACATGTTCCGGCCATCCGTGATCGTGAGCACCACGCGCCTGCCCGACTCCGAAGCGAGCGCGGTCATCGCCGTGTCGAGCGCATTCCAGATCGGCGTGCCGCCCATCGGCCACAGCTCGTTGCGCAACACGCGCCGCAGCACCTGCTTGTCGCCCGTCAGGTGCGGGCTGATGGCGATCTCGTCGCCGAAGGATCCGATTTGCGCGCGGTCCTGCGGCAGGAGCGCGTCGACGAACGACAGCGTCGACGTTCGCAGCCGGAGGAACCGGCTGAACATGCTCCCGCTCATGTCGAGCATGATGGCCACGGTGATGGGCTGGGTCTCGTTCGAGAAGAGCGTGATCTCGCGCGGCGTGCCGTTGTCGAGAACGGTGAAGTCCTCCTTGACGAGATCGGGCACGAGCCGTCCGTCCGCCTCGCTGACCGTCGCGTAGATCGACACGGTGTCGACGCTCGCCCGGAACCGTCCCTCCTGGGCCTCCACGCCGATCCACAGGAGGACGCCGATCGCGGCGGCCAGGGCGAGCTTCATCGTCCGTACTTCCTGAGGAGTGCGGTGAGCGGCGCGATCGGAAGGGCGCGGATCGTGCGGCCGTTTCCTGTCGTGTCGGTGGCCGTGAGCATGGAGTTGTAGACGGCTTCTTCGGTGGCGTCGAGCACCGCTTCGAACAGGCTCGAGACCGCGTCGGTCGGAAGGACCGTCCGCGGCTGCGGGCCGTCCGTCGTCGTGAGGCGCAGCGCCGGGTGCGTGGAGAAGGCGATGGCGAAATCGCCGCTGCCGTTCGAGTAGGTCGAGCCCGTCCGCGCGAGCGCGAAGATGGCGCGAGCCGCGAGCCGTTCGAGGTTGCGCGCGTCGAGCGGCGCGTCGGTCGCGACGACAATCATGCACGAGCCGTCGGAGTCGCCGGGGCGCGGCTCGTCCCTCGCTGTTCGCGGTTCGGGATGCACTTCGCGATTCGCCGCCGCGTTGGCGGCGGCCTGCGGCGCCAGCTCGCGCCACACCGGCACTCCGGCGATGGTGAGGCGGCCGCCGTAGTTCGACTGGACCAGCACGCCGACGGTCCACTCGTCGTTCTGTTGCCGGACGCGCCTCGACGATGTGCCGATGCCGCCTTTCCACCCGAACGCCACGGTTCCCGTGCCGGCGCCGACGGCACCTTCCTCGACGGCGCCGTCACGTGCCGCGGCGATGGCTGCGGTGACATGTTCGCGCGTGACGTGAAGGCCGCGGATGTCGTTCAGCCCGCCGTCGTTCGTCTCGCCGACGAGCGCGTTGACGGATCGGACGTTCTCGTTACCGGGCCGACCGATCGTCCAGCGGACGATCGCGTCGACGGCCACGCCGACGCCGAGCGTGTTGGTCAGGACGATCGGCGACTCGATCGTGCCAAGCTCCTGCACCTGCGTCGAGCCGGCGAGCTTGCCGAAGGCGTTCGCCACGAAGACGGCGCCCGGCACTTTCTCCCGAAAGAGATTGCCGCCGTGGGGGAGGATCGCCGTCACGCCCGTGCGCACCGCGTCGCCGGCGATGACCGTCGTATGTCCGACACGCACGCCCGCGACGTCGGTCACCGCGTTCAGCGGGCCCGGACTGCCGGCCCCCGGTTGAATGCCGAGATCGCGCGCGCGTGGACGAACCTGGGCGGCGATCGCTCCCGATGCCGCGACACTGACGAGCGCAACAAGCCAGACACGGCCACTTGTGTACATGGTGGGTTGGCCCCTTGAACCCCGAACCCCTGTGAACCCCGTGAACCCGTGAACCCTTGAACCTTTTGAACCCCTTGAACCTTTTGAAACCTACTTTGAACCTAGAACTAATCGAACCGACCAAGACTTACGCCATAATAAGTCGCATTTCACTAGTTCGACCTGCACTCTCGAACGCGAGGTGGTTCATGTTGTTGAAACTCAAACGCCATGGGACAGCCGTACTCTGCAGTGCGCTGCTGGCGTGCTCCTGGGCCTCGTGGTCGAGCGTTCCGCTCGGCGCGCAAAGCGCGGTCACCGGCAAGAAGCCGTTGTCGTACGACGCCTACGATGCCTGGTGGTCGATCCAGGGCACCACGTTGTCGCGCGACGGGGACTGGCTCGCCTACGCGCTGACCTCGCAGGGGCTCGACGGGCAGCTGGTGGTCCGGAATCTCCGCACGGGTCAGGAGTTGCGGCACCCGCGAGGCACGAACCCCGCGTTCACGCCCGACGGAAAAGTCGTGACGTTCACGATCGCGCAGACAAAGGCGGACGAAGAGAAGGAACGGCTGGCGGGTCGCGGACGCGGCGGCGAGAACGCCGGCAGAGGAACGGAAGCGGGCCAGGGCCAGGGCCAAGGCCAGGGGCGGGGCGGCGCCAACACGCCGCCACGTACGTCCGCTGGGATCATGACCCTCGCCACGGGACAGGTCGCGACGGTCGAACGCGTCAGCGGCGTCAGCCTTCCGGAGGAGTCGTCTTCGTGGGCCGCGATGCACCGGGGACGAGCGGGCGGGGGGCGCGGCGGCCGCGGTGGCGGATTTGGCGGGCGGGGCGGCAGGGGCGGCGCAACCGCCGAGCCTCCCGCGGCAGCGGCTCCGCAGGCGGCGCCGGGCGAGGGACAGCCCGAAGGCGCGCCGCGCGGCAAGCGAAAAGACAACGGCAGCGATCTGATCGTGCGGAATCTCGTCACCGGTCAGGAAACGACGATTCCGCTCGTCAGCGACTTCGCGTGGTCGAAGGACGGATCCTGGCTCGCCTATGCGGTTTCGTCTGCGAAGGCCGAAGAGGACGGCGCATTCGCCCGCAAGATGAGCGACGGCACGATCGTCACGCTGCACAAAGGCAAAGGGAACTACAAGAGCCTCGCCTTCGACGAGGCGGGCGTGCAGCTCGCGTTCCTCAGCGACCAGGCGGAGTATGACAAAGAGGTGTCACCCTATCGCCTGTACTACTGGAAGGCTGGTGACCCTGCCGCCGCCGAGCTCGCGTCGGCGACAACGCGTGGCGTGCCTCAGGGAATGGTCGTCAGCGACCAGGCTCCGCCGCGGTTTTCCCAGGACGGCCAGCGACTCTTCGTCGGTACCGCGACTCCCCCGGCACCGCCCGCGCCGGAAGGCGCGCCGGCACCTCGCGGTGTCGACCTCTGGCACTGGCAGGACCCGCTCCTTCAGCCGATGCAGCGCGTCCGAGCGCAGCAGGAGCGCAATCGCTCGTACCGGGCGATCGTGC
The DNA here is from genome assembly GCA_963771395.1 of uncultured Acidobacteriota bacterium. Lineage (GTDB taxonomy): Bacteria > Acidobacteriota > Vicinamibacteria > Vicinamibacterales > 2-12-FULL-66-21 > DATBJJ01. The sequence goes on from CAVYTY010000015.1 coordinate 371,418, forward strand.
ATCTCGCAGACAAGCGATTCGTGCAGCTCGCGACGCCCGACTTTCCGAACGTGGTCCAGGGTGACGATTCCGCCCGCGCCGTCGGCACCTCCGAGCTCGGCTATCGACGCGAGATGTCGTGGGACACGACCTACAACGACGTTGGGCTCGTCGACCTCAAGACCGGGCAACGGCAGCCGATCCTGCAACACTTTCGCGGGAACCCGACAATGTCGCCCGCCGGCAGGTATCTGCTGTATTTCGATGAGAGCGAGGCCGACTGGTTCACCTACCGGATCTCGGACGGCGTCAAGGTCAACCTGACATCGAAGCTCAACCTCAACTTCTGGCGCGAGGATCACGATTCGCCGAGCCTGCCGCCGGCATACGGCTCGGCGGGCTGGACGGCGAAAGACGCGTCGGTCCTCCTCTACGACAAGTACGACATCTGGGAAATCAAGCCAGACGGCACGAGCCCGCGCATGCTGACCGCCGGCGACGGGCGCAAGAACCAGATCGTCTACCGCTATCGGTCGCTCGACCCCGAAGAACGCGCGATTCCCACCGACAAGCCGATCCTGCTCTCGGCCAACGACGACAAGACCGAGAGCAGCGGGTTCTATCGCGTGGCCTACGCCGGCAGTGCCGCGCCCGAAAAAATCGTCATGGTGGACAAGTCCTTTGGTGCCGTGATCAAGGCACGGAACGCCGATCGCGTGGTCTTCACGCAGGCGCGGTTCGACGAGTTCCCGGACCTCTGGGTCAGCGACGCGAGCTTTCGCGACATGAAGAAAGTCTCGAACGCCAATCCCCAGCAGAGCGATTACATCTGGGGCAAGGCGGAGCTGATGCAGTACATCAACGCGGACGGGAAGACCTTGCGCGCGATCGTCGCCAAGCCCGAGAACTTCGACCCGTCGAAGAAGTACCCGCTGATGGTCTACATCTACGAGGAGCTGTCAGAGGGTCTGCACAGCTACCGGGCGCCCAACCCCGGAACGAGCATCAACATCACGCGCTACGTCAGCAACGGCTATGTCGTGCTGATGCCCGACATCGTGTACGAAACCGGTTACCCGGGCGAGAGCGCGGAAAAGTGCGTCATCCCGGCGGTCAACACGGTCGTCGCGCAAGGCTACATCGATCCGAAACGGATCGGCATCCAGGGACACTCGTGGGGCGGCTACCAGATCACCCATCTCATCACCCGCACGAATCTCTTCGCGGCGGTGCAGGCCGGCGCGTCCGTGTCGAACATGATCAGCGCCTATGGCGGCATCCGCTGGGGGACGGGCATGTCCCGGGCCTTCCAGTACCAGAAGACGCAGAGCCGCATCGGCCTGCCGCCCTGGGATGCACCGCTCCAGTTCATCGAGAACTCGCCGATCTTCTGGGTCGAGAAGGTCCACACGCCCTACCTCTCGATCCATAACGACGAAGACGACGCGGTGCCCTGGTATCAGGGGATCGAGTTCTTCTCGGCGATGCGCCGCCTGGGCAAGGAGGCGTACATGTTCGTCTACAACGGCGAGCCGCACGGCCTGCGCCAGCGCGACAACCAGAAGCACTGGACCGTGCACCAGGACGAGTTCTTCGACCACTTCCTGCTCGGGAAGCCCACGCCGGAGTGGATGCAGAACGGCGTTCCGTACCTCGAAAAGGGCAAGCGTGACGTGAGCGACCTGTTCAAGCCGAAGGTCGCGGCGACGTCGCCGTCGGTGCAGGATAGATAGGCCCCGGCTGCAGCAATGTGCACGGTCAGAATCCGTCGTCTTGATGCGTCCGTCGATCTGCCGTGCTATGCCACGGATGGCTCGGCCGCATTCGATTTGGCGGCATCCGAGGACACCCTCATCGCCCCGGGCGAAGTGCGGCTCGTGCCGACGGGGCTGGTGATCGAGGTGCCGCAGGGCATGTTCCTTGCCGTCTTCGCGCGCAGCAGCACGCCGCTGAAGCGCGGCTTGATGGTGGCCAACGGCGTCGGCGTCGTCGACTCCGACTACTGCGGCCCGACCGACGAAGTGAAGATTCCGACGCTCAACTTCACCGCCCTGCCGGTGCAGGTCGCCAAGGGTGACCGCATCGCGCAGGGCATCCTGCTGCCGGCGCCGCACGTCGTGTGGGAGGAGGTTGGCGAGCTGCGGGCCAGCGCCCGCGGCGGGTTCGGCGCGTCCGGACGATAGTCCAATCTAGGGTTCAAAAGGTTCAAGGGGTTCCCCTTGAACCTTTTGAAATCCCAGGAGTCGAATGGCGTTGTCGTGCAGCAGCTTCCGCTCGATGCTCCTGGTGGCTGCCAACCGTCGCACGACAGCGATCGTCTGGGCGCCCTGACATTTCGGTCCGGCGCCCTCGTGGTCGCTGCAATCGCTGCCGTACAGCAGCTTGTTCTGGTGGCGCGTCAGGAAATCGCGCGTGAAGTCTTCATCCCGTGTCAGCGCGTTGAGGCCCGAGCCGGCGGAGAGGTCGCCGTACATGTTCGGGTAGTCGCCCAGATAGCGGTCCGTCAGGCCGCCTGGCGTGACCGGGCCCTTCGGATAAAGCACCGACTGGTCGCCGTGGCCCTTGTCGATGTTCGCCCACCACGTCTGGGCGTGGCCGAGAAAGTTCACCGTCGGGTATTTTTCGAGCATCTTGTAGAATCGCTCGAAACCATGGTTGTACATCCCGAACTGCCAGTGCATCAGCAGGGGCACTCGATGGACGCGCGCCAGGTCGTAGATGCGCTGCATCTCCGGCGAATCGCATTCCACGCCGAACTTCTGCTCGGCAATGATCACCGCACCCCGCTGCAAATATCGCTCGATCTCGCGCGTGGCGCCTTCGACATCCGGCACCTCGTTCGCGCCGCAGCGGAACCCCTTCGCATGCGCTCGGGCAAAGCGATAGCAGGCGTCGTTGCCGAGCGCCTGCGCCTGCAATCCGTTCGCTACCCCTGCATGCGTGGATGCGGTGTTCACGGAGCGGCCGGCGGGAAGGAGTATGGTCGTCGTCGCGCCCAGGGCGCGCTGATGGGCGAGCAGCACGGCATCGGGCCGGCCGCTGTACCCGAGATGTTGATGGATGTCGATGATCGGCTCGGATTCAGCCTGCGGCAGACGGGAGCCTTGCGCAGCAAGACCGAGCAGGGCGACACTGCCGGCTGTCAGGAACTCGCGACGCGATGAACGGATAGCGTCGTCCACGGACGTATTCTGCACGATTCGGGGCCCCGAACAGAGATGTTGCCAAGATTCGGTACGGCTGCCCTCCTCCTCGCGACCGTTGGCCTCACCGGCGACGGGTCTCAGAGCTCGCCACGCAGTCGCCCGTGGCCGCCTGAAGTGCAGCAGGTGCCGGGCGCATCGGCGCCGCTCTCGCCCGAGGAGGCAGTGAAGACGTTCTACATGCCGCCTGGCTATCGCCTCGAGCTCGTAGCGAGCGAGCCGCTGATTCAGGAGCCCGTCGCAATCGACTGGGACACCGATGGCCGCCTCTGGGCGGTCGAGATGCCCGGCTTCATGGCGAACATCACCGGTTCGAACGAGCTCGATCCGATCGGCCGCGTCGTCGTGCTGGAAGACACCGACGACGACGGCAGGATGGACCAGGCGTACGGTGTTCGCGGACGGCCTGGTTCTGGCTCGGTCGGTGAAGATCCTCGACCGCGGCGTGCTGGTCGCCGAGCCGCCGAATGTCTGGCTGATGCGCGACACCAACGGCGACCTGCGCATGGACACGAAGGAGCTCGTCACCAATCAGTACGGCCGGCGCGAAGGGGACCCCCAGAACAACGCGAACGGTTTCCACTGGGCGCTCGACAACCGGATGTACACGGCCGGACAGGCCGACATACAACTCCGCCTGAAGAACGGCACGTTCGAGGTGCAGAGGACGCTCCAGCGCGGCGAGTGGGGCGTCACGCATGACGACGCGGGCCGCATCTATCGCAATACGAACGAGTCGGCGCTGCACGCCGATTTCGTGCCGACAGCCTATTTCGCGCGCAACCCGAACCTGTTGCGCACGCGCGGGAGCTACGAGCGGCTCGCCGCCGACAGCAGCGGCACCGACGACCTGAACATCGTCTGGCCCGCGCGGCAGAATCCCGGAACCAACCGCGCGTATCAGACCGGCATCGACCGTCCCGACGGCTCGCTCGAGAAGTTCACGTCGGTCTGCGCCCCGGTGGTCTATCGCGGCGACCGGCTGCCGGCCGATCTCTACGGAAACGCGTTCGTCGCGGAGCCCGCCGCGAACCTGGTGAGCCGTCTCGTCCTCAGCGACGACGGGACGACGCTGCGCGCGCGGAAGGCGTACGAACGCGGTGAGTTCATTGCTTCGAGCGACGAGCGCTTCCGGCCGGTCTTCCTGTCCGATGCGCCCGACGGCACGTTGTACATCGTGGACATGTATCGCGGGATGATCGAGCACCGGCTGTCCCTCACGGTGTATCTGCGGGACTACATCCTGTCGCGGCAGCTCGAGCAGCAGACGGGGTTCGGGCGCATTTATCGCGTTGTGCACGACTCCACGCGACGGGACCCGTTTTCCCGCGAGGGCCGGGCGCTGTCGAAGGCGTCGCCGGCGCAGCTGGTCGAGGCGTTGTCCCATCCAAACGGCTGGTGGCGCGATACCGCGCAGCGCCTCCTCGTCGAGCGGTCGGCCGAGCCCTGGCGCGGCGTCGGCAAATCTGTTCCAAGGTTGAAGCAGCTGGCGCTCGGCGCACAGGATCCGCGTACGCGCCTGCATGCGCTCTGGACGCTCGACGGGATCGACGCGATCGAACCTGCCACGGTTGCCAGCGCCATGGAGGACACGTCGCGGGATGTGCGTGCGTCGGCGGTCCGCATAGCGGAGCGATGGCTTGGTGAGGCGAATCATCCGATTCAATCGGCAGTGTTGAAGCGGATGGACGACCCGGACTGGGCCGTGCGGCACCAGCTGGCCGCTTCGCTCGGCGCGATGCCGCCCGGTTCGCGGGCTGCTGCTGCGGTAACCCTGCTCGAACGGCACGCGGGCGATCCGATTGCGGTTGATGCCGCGTTGAGCGGGCTGCGAGGCAGTGAAGCGGCGGTGCTCGAGAACATGATGCAGGTTGGCGGGCAGCAGAAGCCGGACAGAGAAGCAGTCATCACGATACTTGCCGCGACCATCGTGCGAGGCGCACAAGACGCGGAAGTTCACACCGTTTTCGGATGGGTCGGCGACCGCAGCCGGGCGAGTTGGCAGCGTGCCGCTCTGCTCCGAGGGGCGGAAGTCGCCTTGCTTGGCGCGGCCACGCCGGGGGCGCCGACCGGACGACGAGGCGGCGCGCCGTCGACCCCATTGCCGTGCCCCACGTGTCCGGGCGGGCGCGCCGGCCCGGGCGGTGCATACGCCTTCTCGAAACCGGACGACTTCATCGTCGCTTCAGGCGGACGTGCGGGCGGTCGCGGCGGCGCACGTGCCCTGAGTCTGAATCGGGAACCGGTTCAGTTGTCGGCGCTGGCGACCGGAGATGACGCGCTGGGCCCGCGGGCCGCGAGCCTGCTCGAACGGGTTCGGTGGCCGGGTAAACCCGGCGAAGCAGCGCCGATCGCTCCGCTGACGGCGGAGGAACAGCAGCGGTTCGATGCGGGACGGGAGGTCTACAGGAACATCTGTCAGGCCTGCCACCAGGCGGACGGCCGCGGCCAGGACAGGGTCGCGCCCAGCCTGATCGATTCGCCGCTGTCGCTTGCGCCGGCCGACATCCCGGCGCGCATCCTCCTGAACGGGAAGGAGGGCGCGATCGGCCTGATGCCGCCGATCGGCTCGACGCTCACCGACGAGCAGATCGCCAGCGTGTTGACGTACGTCCGGCGCGAGTGGGGGCAGATCGGCACGCCTGTCGATCCAACGACGATCAAAGCCGTGCGGGAGCTGACCGCGGGCCGTACTCGACCCTGGACGAATGATGAATTGACGGAGTTGGCGGCGAAAGGGCGAGCCGCCAACAGTGCCCCTCGCGTTCGGGGGGTGTTGATTGGAGCACGGGTAAGCCATTGATTCCCTGGACGCCTGGCCCCGGCTTTGCTTGGGCCTCCGCGAGCTGAAGTAGGAGGGTAAATGGGTGACCGGAGGGTCGATCAGAAGGAGTTGAACGACAGTCTGGCGGAGTGTCAGGAGACAGTTGAACAGTTGAAGGAGGAGAACGCCCAGCTTCGAGAATCGTCCGAGACGTTCGGCGATCTAGCTGAACGACTGAACAGGAGGAATGCCCGAATCGACCGGCGTCGGGACCCGACGCGAATCGGGGATCGGCGACGTCCGCCAGAGAGGGGCGTCACCGGAGGAGGCGCATCGTCCTGATCTAGCGCAGGCGATACAACGCCGGCCCACCCGGTGTCACCGCGATCCGTTCGAGATACGGGCTGGCGGCGACGGCTCGCCACATCTCATCGATTTCGGCCTCATTCCCGAACCCCGCGGGATGGATCATGACGTGCGTGGCGCCGGCGCGGCGCATGGCCTGGATTGCATATTCCTTTGGAAAGTACCAGAACACCGCCGCATTGCGCCGATACGACTCGGGAATGTACCCGCTGTAGCCATTGATCAGCGGCCGCCAATGCGCGGTGGAATTGAGCACGTACTTGGTGCCCTCGAACGAGGCCTGCGTCGGATAGAACGGGACTTCCACCAGCACGACACGGCCCGGCTCGCGCGCGAGCAGCGAGTAGACAGCCGGGATGCCTTCGAAGCGCGTGTAGTAGAACGGCGCGCGCAGCGACTCGATGTTGGCAAGGACCACGAGAGCGACGACGATGAGACCTGCCCGCCGCGCGGGCAGGCGGTGGCGCAGAGCGGCCAGCCCGAAAGCGGCGAGTGCCGCCATGGCCAGCAGAAAGAGGTTGCCGAACCTGGCGGCTGCGCGCAGGCCCTGCATGGGAGGAAACACGTGGTACAGCCAGCCGTACACGGGCGTGTGCGTGCCGAGCGAGAGAAGGACGCCCGTTGCGGCGATCGCCACGAGCATGACGATCCGGCGGCGGGAGATCCGGGCCGCTATCGACGGTGAGGCCTCGACGTCTGAGTCAGTGCGAACGCGAGCCAGGCTCCAATAGAGTGCCGCTACAGTCAGAACAATGACCACGAATCCCGGGAAGAATCCGTCGACGGGGTTTGACCAGAACTTCGCGCTCCACGTGGAGAAATGGACGCGTCCGGCGGCCGCGAGATACCCCGTCCATGTCGCCGAGAACTCGGTGACCGTTTCGATGGCGCGCCGCATCCCCATCTCGCGGGCGAGGCGGCGGTAGGGCAGATACACGGGCAGGATGGCCAGGCCGGCGAGCAGCGTGGCGCCAGCAAAGAGCGTCACGACACGGCCCGCTCGCGGCCACCAGTCCGGCACCCGCGTCACCAGCACCACGCCGAGCATGATCGCGCCGAACACGACGAGGTACCCGGACGTGTACGCCATCGCCGTCATCCACACGGCCAGCCACACGGCATCGCGCCATCGCGCGTGGACGAGAATCCGATCGGCCGCGAGGAGGGTCAGCGGCAGTCCCCACGCATGAATGCCCTGCACGTGCGCCAGGCGCGTCAACGTGTGCGTGTTGAATGCGAACATCGAGCCCGCGAGCATGCCAGCGGCGCGATCCCCCGTCCATTCGAATGCCAGCGTGTAGCCAGCCCACGCCGTCAGAGCGAACCCCAGGATCAGGACGATGTTGAAGACGAAGACGGGCGAGGCCCCCAGCCAGTGGAGCGGGGCGCCCATCAGCGCCGGGACGATGAGCGGCTCGGAGTAGGCGAGCGTGTCCGGTTCGGGATAGAAAAAGTTGCCTTGGAAAAGCCGGGCGGGCGAACGCGGGAGCTGGTGCGCGACCCACGCGAGAATCCACTCGTTGAGCTCGGCGTCGGCGTTGTCGTTGCGGGAGAGCGTGCCCGGCGACGTGATGAGCGGCCACGTATGGATGATGGCGAGCAGCAGGCAGAGACCGGCGATGGCCTGCGTTCCGTGGCGAAGCCGCAACATGGGATCGGGGGATTATGACACCCGGATACAATGCTGAATGTTGAATTCTGAATGCTGAAGTAAAGTTCGAAGTCTCAAGTCCAAGTCCCAAGTTTCAAGTCGCAAGTGTGAAGGGGAAGGAGCCTGCGCATGACTGTTCGCCATCGCCTTCGCATCGCTCTCTGGCTCTCAGCCGTGCCGATCGTGGCAGCTGTGGCGGCGCAGGGGCCGCCCCAGGGGCCCAACCCGCTCGACGAGCCCTTCAAGGGCGTCACCACGAACGGCACGGTGACGCCGGGGCTCTTCCCGATCCGCTCGACGGGCGTTTCGACGGCACCCGTGCGGAACGCGGCGGTCGCCTTCCTCGCGTCACTCTCGCCCGAGCAGCGCGCGAAGACGACCTTTCCGGTCGACGACCCCGAGTGGCGCAAATGGAACAACGTCCACCGCTACACGCGGCAGGGCGTGAGCTTCAAGGAGATGTCCGAGGAGCAGCGTGCACGGGCGTTTGGACTCCTCGGGGCGGGCCTCAGCGCGAAGGGGCTCGAGAAGTCGCGCAACATCATGCGGCTGAACGAAACGATCGCCGAGATGACAAAGAGGTTCGAGGAATACGGCGAGGGGCTCTACAACCTCACCGTGATGGGCGAGCCGTCCGACAGCACGCCGTGGGGCTGGCAGCTCGACGGCCATCATCTGATCATCAACTACCTGGTCCTCCGCGATCAGGTCGTGATGACGCCGGCGTTCATGGGATCCGAGCCGATTCACGCGGATGCCGGCAAGTACGCCGGCACGACGGTGATGCAGGACGAGCAGAACAAGGGCCTCGCCCTGATGCTGGCGCTGACCCCCGATCAGCAGAAGAAGGCGACGCTCCAGCCCGAGAAGACCGCGAACAATTCCCTGGCCCAGGCGTTCCGCGACAACCTCGTGCTCGACTACGCCGGGTTGCGCGCGCAGGAGCTGACCGGGCCGCAACGTCAGCTCCTCGAAGGTCTCATCAGCGAGTACGTCGGCAACATGTCCGAAGGGCACGCGAAGATCCGGATGGAGGAAGTCCGGAAGCATCTGAACGACACCTACTTCGCCTGGATCGGCGGCACGGGAGCCGAGGCGGTTTTCTACTACCGCATCCACAGCCCCGTCATCCTGATCGAGTTCGACCACCAGACGCCCGTCGCGCTCCCGGGGCCGAAGGTGCCCGGCCGCATCCACGTCCACAGCGTCGTCAGAACGCCGAACGGGAACGACTACGGCAAGGATCTGCTGCGCCAGCACTATGCAGCGCACCAGAACGATCCGTCCCACGGGCACGAGCGATAGCGCCAGAGGTGTGGTGAATGTAATGGCGCTGCGCCCGGCGTCGTAACAGCCAGTCGAAGGCGGAACCATCAACGGCAGGACCAGCGGGCCCTGATTGTCGACAGGCGGGAGTACAGCGATGGGACGCGTGTGGACGTGGGTGGGTGTCGTGGCGATGGCGGCGACAGGCTTCGGGCAGGGCGATGGCGATCGTCTGAGCTCCGAGACGTTCCGACGCTTCGAGTTCAGAAGCGTCGGGCCCAGCCTTACGACGGGCCGTATCTCCGACGTGGCCGTCGATCCCAAGAACCTGAACGTCTGGTACGTGGCGGCCAGCGCCGGCAACCTGTGGAAGACCGAGAACCGCGGCAACACGTGGACGCCGATCTTCGAGAACTACGGCTCGTACTCGCTCGGCGCAGTTGTCGTCGACCCGAAAAACTCGAACGTGGTCTGGTTGGGCTCGGGCGAGAACAACAACCAGCGCAGCGTGAGCTACGGCGACGGGATCTACAAATCCACCGACGCTGGCGCGACGTGGACGCGGATGGGGCTGGAGAACTCCGAGCACATCCAGAACATCCTCATCGATCCGCGCGATTCGAACGTCGTGTACATGAGCGCCATCGGCCCGCTCTGGAATGCCGGCGGCGATCGCGGCCTCTACAAGACGATCGATGGCGGCAAGACGTGGAAGGCGGTGCTGACCATCAGCGCGGACACCGGCGTCACCGACGTGGCGATGGATCCGAAGAACCCCAACGTGCTCTACGCCGCGGCGTATCAGCGGCGGCGGGCCGTGGGACAGCTCGTCGGCGGTGGTCCGGAGAGCGGCCTCTACAAAACGACGGACGGCGGGGCGAAGTGGACGAAGCTCGCCAAGGGTCTGCCGACCGTTGACATCGGACGCATCGGCGTCGCGATCAACTGGAAGAACCCCAACACGGTCTACGCGCTCGTCACGGCGCAACTCGGGCAAGGCGGCTTCTTCAGATCAGACGATGCCGGCGCGAGCTGGTTGCGCGTCGGCCGCAGCGCCCCCGGCGGCGGACAAGGTGGCGGACGCGCAGGTGGCGGGCGCGAAGGTGCGGCCGCCCCCGCGCCTCCGGCAGCGTGCGGACCGATCGGTGCGGCAGTGCCGACGCCCCCGTCCGCTCCAGCGTCAACGCCGGCAGCCGCGACGCCGCCAGGCGGCGGACGCGGTGGCGCACCGGCGGATGACTGCTATCGGGGCGGCGATCCCGGGTACTACAATGAAATCTTCGTCGATGGACATGATCCGGAGACAATCTGGTCACCGCAGACCCAGGTGTGGCGGAGCACGGACGGCGGCAGGCTGTGGGCGGCAGTGCCGATGCAGGGCGTGCACGTCGACCACCACGAGATCGTCTTCGACCCGACCGACAGGAATCACCTCATCATCGGCAACGACGGCGGGTTGTACAGACCTACGACGGGATGAAGACGTGGCGGCACTTCACGAACCTGCCGCTCTCGCAGTTCTATCGTATCAGCGCCGACAACGCGAAGCCGTTCTACAACGTCTGCGGCGGCATGCAGGACAACGGCTCGATCTGCGGGCCGTCGCGAACGTTCAACGGGCGCGCAGGTATCCGCACGAGCGACTGGTACGCCGTCGGCGGCGGCGACGGATTCTACACCGCCAGCGATCCGGAAGATCCCAACATCGTCTACGCCGAATCGCAGGAGGGAAACTTCAGCCGCCTGGACCTGCGGACCGGCGAGCGGGTCAACATCAGGCAGCGGCTGGTGCAGCAGCTGGCGCCGCCTTCGACAGGCTCAGGCCAGGCGCCCGCCGCAGCGGGAGCCGACGCGGTGCCGGCCGGGCGCGGCGCCGCGACGGGCTCAGGACAGGGCCCGGCGGCAGGCTCAGGACAGGGTCGCGGGGGGCGCGGCGCGGGTGGCCGCTGGCACTGGGACACGCCGATCGTCATCAGCCCGCACGCGCCGCGCCGCGTCTACGTCGCCGGCGACCGCGTCTATCGCAGCGACGACCGCGGCGACAACTGGGTCGCGATCAGTGCCGACCTGACCCGGAACCTCGACCCGGCAGAGATCCCCATCATGGGGAAAGTCTGGCCGCGCAACTCGGTCGCGTTCAACCAGGCGACGACGCAGCTGAGCACGATCACGACCGTGGACGAATCGCCGCTGCTCGCCGGCCTGATCTACGTCGGCACATTCGACGGCCTCGTCCAGGTGACGGACGACGGCGGGAAGAACTGGCGCAAGATCGAAAAGTTTCCCGGGCTTCCCGAGTACACGGCCGTGACCGACGTGTGCGCCTCGACGCGGGACGCGAACACCGTGTTTGCCACCTTCAACAACTATCAGCGCGGGGACTTCAAGCCCTACGTATACAAGAGCACCGACCGCGGGGGCACGTGGACCTCGATTGCGGGCAACCTGCCTCCGCGATCCGGCGTGTGGGCGATCGCGCAGGATCACGTCCAGGGCGACCTGCTGTTTGCCGCGATGGAGTTCGGCGTCTGGTTCACCGTCGACGGCGGTGCCAAATGGACACAGCTCGAGGGCGGCATTCCAACGACCCAGGCCCGCGATCTGGCGATTCAGCGGCGTGAGAGCGATCTCGTGGTCGGCACCTTCGGCCGGGGTGCCTTCATCCTCGACGACTACTCGGCGCTGCGCGCCGTGACGGCGCAGGCGCTGGCAGAGGACGCCCGCCTCTTCCCGTTGCGTGACGCCTACATCTTCAACGAGCTCAGCCACTACGCCGCCGCGTGGGGCAACGCGTCGACGCCGAACCCGCCGTACGGCGCCGTCTTCACCTACAGCATCGGGCAGGCACCTGCCGCCGACGCGAAGCTCGTGCTGACGATCGCCGATGACGCCGGCCGGCCGGTCCGGCGGCTCGACCTCGCCCGCAGCCCTGGCGTTCAGCGGATCGCGTGGAATCTGCGCGGCGAAGCGCCCGCGGCCCCGGGCGGCCGCGGCGGCGGCCGCGGTGGCGTCAACGCCCCTCAGGCGGAAGACGACGATGAGGATCAGGAGGAGCAGCCGCCGGCGTTCGGCGGACGCGGCGGTCCGCCGCAGGGTGCGTCAGTCCCCGCCGGACGCTATCGCGCGACGCTGGGCCGTATGGTGGGCGACATCGTGACGCCGATCGGGGAGCCCCAGTCATTCCAGGTGCTCACGTTGCCGAGGTAATGGGAAGTCGACAGTCGGCAGTTTTCCGTCGTCAGTCACAGTCCTCAGTCCGAGTCTTCAGTCGGCAGTCAAAGTCGGCAGTCAAAGTCGACTGTCCGCTCGCCAGTCGAGCGCTGCGACTGCCGACTCGGAACTGACGACTCCGACTGTCGACTCCGACTGTCGACTAGGACTCGTGACTGAAGACTCGGACTGAAGACTCGGACTGAGGACTGTGACTGACGACGGAAGACTGCCGACTGACGACTCCCCCGCCTTGTTGTGAAACTTCTGTGACAGCCCCCCGCATTCGTCCATTTTTCGTCCCTTGAGGGTGCGACCACGACACAACCGAAGTGGTCGTGCCAGCAATTGAAGCTATCCGCCCACAGCCGTCGTCATAGGTGGTATTACTAAGGAAGGCTCCCGGGCGCGTTTCCATTGATCACGTAGATCGGTTTAGCTGTCGGATTGCGCCGCGGGCGGTTATACAATCCACGCGTGGGCTCGATTTCGTGCCACGGGGGACAGGCGTGCTCGATGCGATCTTTCGGCTGCTGTTCAATTACCGGCCGGTCGTCTTTCAGCAGGGCGAGCTCCGCCTGGTGCCGTCGACAGGCTCGTACGTCGCTGCTGCCGTCGTGGTCGCTGCCATCGCGATCACGATCCTGACGTACCGCCGAACGCGCATCCAGGGCAACGTGCGTCATCGCGCCGTTCTGGCCGGCATCAGGCTCGCGACCCTCCTCCTCGTCCTCTTCTGCCTCTTCCGGCCGGTGCTCGTGGTGAAGGCGGCTGTCCCACAGCAGAACTTCCTCGGCGTGCTCGTGGACGACTCGCGGAGCATGCAGATTGCGGATGTCAACGGCCAGCCGCGCAGCGCCTTCGTCAAGCAGCACTTCTTCAATCCGGCGGCGGCGGACGCTGGCGTCTTGAAGGGGCTGTCGAGCCGGTTCGTGCTGCGGAGCTTTCGTTTTTCCTCGTCGGCCGCGCGCCTGGGGTCGCCGTCCGAGCTCACCTTCAGCGGTGCGCAGACCAAGATAGGCGCGGCGCTCGACGGAGCCCGCCAGGAGCTCGCCGGTCTGCCGCTTGCGGGACTCGTCGTCGTGACCGACGGCGCGGACACGACCGATGCCGAGTTGTCGGACGCGCTGCTGGCGATGAAGGCGGCGGACGTCCCGGTGTTCACGATCGGGCTCGGCCGTGAATCGCTGACGAAGGATGTCCAGATCGACCGAGTGTCGACGCCGGCGAGCGCGCTCAAGGGCACATCGCTCATGGTCGACGCGCTCGTCACGCAGACCGGATACGCGGGCGAGACGGTGACGCTCGACGTCGAAGACGAAGGCCGCATCGTCGGGTCGCAGGAGGTGAAGCTGCCGATCGACGGCGAGCCGGCGGCGGTGCGCGTGCGCTTCACGGCGTCTGATTCCGGCCCGCGGGTGTTCCGGTTCCGGATCGCCCCGAGGCCCGGCGAGCTCGTGACGCAGAACAACCAGCGCGAGTCGCTCGTCGACGTCTACGACCGCACCGAGAAGATCCTGTATTTCGAAGGCGAGCCGCGCTACGAGCTGAAGTTCCTGCACCGGGCGGTGGACGAAGACAAGAACCTGCAGGTCATCACGCTCCTGCGGACGGCGGACAACAAGTACTACCGGCTCCTGCTCGACACGCCGGAGCAGCTCGCTGCCGCATTTCCCAAGACGCGCGATGAGCTGTTCGCCTACAGCGGTCTGATTCTCGGCAGCATCGAGGCCGGCGCGTTCACCGGCGATCAGCTGCGCATGATGGCGGAGTTCGTCGAGCGCCGCGGCGGCGGGCTGCTCATGCTGGGCGGCGCGCGGTCATTCTCCGAGGGCGGCTACGCCGGGACGCCGGTCGCCGACGCACTGCCCGTGGTGGTCGAACGGGTGACGCGCTCGACCGACTCCTGGGCGGTGTCGCGCTTGAAGGTGCGGCCCACGCGCGCCGGCGAAGGCCACGCCCTCGCGCAGATCGCCGCCACCGAGGCGGCATCGCTCAACCGTTGGAACGAGCTGCCGACGCTCATCAGCGTCAACGGCATCAAGGCCGTGAAGCCGGGCGCCACGGTGCTGCTGACGGGCACGGACGAGAAGCGGGCCACGCAGCCGGTGCTCGCGTTCCAGCGCTACGGGCGCGGCAAGGCGCTGGCGTTCACCGTGCTCGATTCCTGGCGCTGGCAGATGCACGCGAGCATGTCCCTCGAGGACATGACCCACGAGAACTACTGGCGTCAGCTCCTTCGCTGGCTGGTCGACGGCGTGCCCGGTCCCGTGGAGGTTCACACGTCGGCGGATCGCGTCGAGGCCGGAGAGCAGGTCGCGATCACTGCCGACGTCGTCGACGACACGTTCGTGGAGATCAACGACGCGAAGGTGACCGCGAAGGTCAAGGGACCCGGCGGCGAGGTGGTCGACGTGCCGATGCAGTGGACCGGCGAGCGCAACGGCCAGTATCGGGCGACGTTCGTTTCGAGCGCGCCGGGCATGTATGCCGCCAGGGTCGAGGCGTCCCGGGAAGGAAAGAGCCTCGGCGTGGGGCAAACGCACGTGCGCGCGGCGCCCGGCGATGCCGAGTACTTCGATGCGACGATGCACGCCGCCCGGCTCCAGCGGATTGCCGACGAGACCGGCGGAAAGTTCTACACTCCGGAGACGATGGGGAACCTCGCCGAGGACCTGAAGTACACGGGCCGCGGCGTCACGACCGTCGAAGAGCGCGACCTGTGGCACATGCCGATCGTGCTGTTGCTGCTCGTCGCCCTGACGTGCGCTGAATGGGGCTATAGAAGAGCCGTGGGGATGGCGTGAGCAGCGCCTACGACACAGACCGAACGCCGCTCCAAGCAGGCTGTGGCCGCTAGCCACCGGCGCGAGCGAAGCGAGCGCTGGCAGCGTCGTGGGGGTGGGGCCCCACGACGAACTGATAAATGCAGACAGACTGACGGAATCTGAACTGACGTGCAACTGAGAGCCCTGGCGCTACCGGTAGCTACTGCCGCTGATGACGGCCTCGCCCGCCTACGCGCAGGCGACGCATCTGGCGGTCATCGTCGGGCTGGCGGGCGAGCCGGAGCACGCGGAGCTCTTCACGCGGTGGGCGGGCACGCTCGTGGATGCGTCGGCCAGGCTGGGGGTCGAGGACGTCGTCTACCTCGCAGAGAAGCCGGAAGTCGACGCGAAGCGCGTGACCGGGCGATCGACGAAGGACGACGTCGTCAAGGTGTTCGACAAGCTGGCTGCCGCCGGTGAAGACGACGTCGTCTTCATCGTGCTCATCGGCCACGGGAGCTTCGATGGCCGCGTGGCGAAGTTCAACCTGCCGGGGCCGGATCTCACGCCGGCGGATTTCGAGCCGCTGTTGAAGAAGATGCGATCGCGGCACGTGGTGTTCGTGAACACGGCGAGCGCCAGCGGGCCGTTCATGGAGGCACTGGCCGGACCTGGACGCACGATTGTCACGGCCACGCGCACCGGCGCCGAGCGGTTCGCCACGCTCTTTGGCGGGTACTTCGTCGACGCGCTCGCGGGCACCGACGCCGACGCGGACAGGAACCGGCGGATTTCGGTGCTCGAGGCGTTCGTCTACGCGAAGCGCGAGGTGGCGACCGCGTACGAGCGTGAAGGCATCATGTCGACCGAGCATGCGCTCTTGAACGACAGCGGCGGCGAGGGCATCCCGAACCCGGCGCCGGACGGCAAGCAGGGCAAGGTCGCCGCCGTGCTGTCGCTCGGGAGCGATTCGTCCAGCGATCCGTTGCCGGCCGATCCGGAAGCTGCGGGCGATGTACCTGGAGCGGCGGGATCTCGAACGGCGGATCGAAGCGCTGAAGCTGCTCAAGGGCAGCATGCCGGCCGAACGCTATGCCGGCGAGCTCGAGAAGATGGCGACCGATCTGGCGCTCAAGACGCGTCAGATCCGGGAGCTGGACAAGAAGTGATGCGGAAGGTCGTGGCGCTGGCGTTCGTACTGGCCGCTGCGGGTGCCGCGGTGTTCGCGAACGACTATTCTGGGGCAGAGCGCGAACGCCGCGACTTCGCGGGGCCAAGGGGCGAGACGTGCTCGCGCGTTTCCGGGCAACGTCGAGTACGACGGGCGGCTCGTGTTCGTGCGGGTGCGGTACACCATGGGGTTCAGCGGCTTCAGCGGCAGCGGCGGTTTCCGGGGCAACCGCGGCGAGCCGCCGTGGATGCACGACTATCCGACGGCGGACATCCACATGATGAAGATTCTCAACGAGCTGACGGTGTCCAAGCCCAGGATTGACGGGTCGAACGTGTTGGCCCTCGATGACCCCGCGCTCTTCGACTATCCGATCGCCTACATGTCGGAGCCGGGCTACTGGAGCATGTCGGACGGAGAGGCCATGGGGCTGCGGCTGTACCTGCAGAAAGGCGGATTCATCATCTTCGACGATTTCCGCGACAACCACTGGTACAACCTGGAAGAGCAGATGAAGCGCGTGCTTCCCGACGGGCGCTGGGTTCCGCTGGACACGTCGCACAAGGTGTTCCACTCGTTCTTCGAGATCGACGGCCTGGACCTGATCAGGTCGTACGGGCCGCACAAGCCGGAGTACCTCGGCATGTTCGAAGGTAACGATCCGAACAAGAGGCTCGCTGGCGATCGCGAACTTCAACAACGATCTGGGCGAGTACTGGGAGTTTTCGGATCAAGGCATCGATCCGGTCGACCTGTCGAACGAGGCGTACAAGTTTGGCGTGAACTACTTCATTTATGGATTGATTCATTGACACTGGCTCAGGGCTCACGGCTCGAGGCTCAGAGCCAGATCTTCGAGAGCATGTTCGAAGGTCTGGCCTGAGCCCTCAGCCTGAGCCTTGAGCCACCTGAATTCGGAAAGCGAGGCCCCGTGGAGCGTGTGGCGCAGCAAGTTGTCGATATCGAGTCCCCTGATGACGTCGCGTTGGCCGACCGGATGAAGCATGGCCGCGATCAGATCGTCGCGGAGCTCCAGAAGCTCATCATCGGTCAGGGTGACACGGTCCAGCTCGTGCTGCTGTCGCTCTTCGTCGGCGGGAACAGCCTCGTCGTCGGCGTGCCGGGGCTGGCCAAGACGCTGCTGATTCACACGCTGGCCCGGGTGCTCGAGCTGAAGTTCTCGCGCATTCAGTTCACGCCCGACCTGATGCCGTCGGACATCACCGGGACCGACATCATCCAGGAGGACTCGACGACCGGACGCCGGCAGATGGTGTTCGCGCCCGGACCGATCTTCGCGAACATCGTCCTCGCGGACGAAATCAACCGGACGCCGCCCAAGACGCAGTCGGCGCTGCTCGAGGCGATGCAGGAGCACCGCGTCACGATCCAGGGCCGGACGTATCACGCTCGACGAGCCGTTCTACGTGTTCGCGACGCAGAACCCGATCGAGCTCGAAGGGACGTATCCCGCTTCCGGAAGCGCAGCTCGACCGCTTCATGTTCCACATCGTGATCGATCACCCGCCCGAAGACGAAGAGTTCGAGGTCGTGCGGACGACGACCGCGATTCTCGATCCGAAGTTCGAGCGTCCGGTGAGCGGCGCTGACCTGGTCGCGTTCCAGCGCCTGGTGCGCCGCGTGCCCGTCGCCGAGCCCGTGATGCGGTACGCCCTCAACCTGGTGCGGGCCAGCCGTCCGAAGTCGCCGACCGCGCCCGAGCAGATCAAGAAGTGGGCGGCGTTTGGCGCCAGCGTGCGCGCGGCGCAGTACCTGGTGCTCGGCGCCAAGGCGCGCGCCATCACGAGCGGCCGCTATCACGTCAACTTCGAGGATATCCGGGCGCTGGCGCACCCCGTCATGCGGCACCGCGTGCTGACCAACTTCCACGCGCAGTCCGAGGGCATCACGAGCGACACGCTGGTCGACCGGCTGCTCGAGGCCGTGCCGGTACCGAGGTCCGGGATGTAGCTTCCGTAGTGAACCTTTACTTCAGCATTCAGCACTCAGCATTCAGAATTGCATGGATCATTCAGTCGATTCCCGGCGCTCGTTTCGTCGATCCCGTGGTGCTGGCTCGCATCGGCAATCTCGAGCTGGTGGCGCGCGCGGTCGTCGACGGGTTCATCAACGGGATCCACCGTTCGCCGTACTTCGGCGCCTCGGTGGACTTCGCCGAGCACCGGGGCTACGTCCCCGGGGACGACATCCGTCGCGTGGACTGGCGGCTGTACGCCCGGACTGACCGCTACTACATAAAGGAGTACGAGGCGGACTCGAACTCCAACTTCTCGGTGCTGCTGGACGTGTCGAAGTCGATGGGTTTCGGCAGCCGGGGAGTGACCAAGCTCGACTACGGCAGGATGCTGGCGGGATGCCTGACCTATCTCGTGCATCGCCAGCGGGATCGCGTCGGGTTCATCGCGTTCGACAACGACATCGTCGAGCACGTGCCGCCATCGGCGAAGCACATGGACATCGTGCTCCACGTGCTCGATCGCCTGAAGCCGTCGAATCCTGGCAGCCTGCGCGCGCCGCTGCACAAGATGGCGGAGCACTTCGGCCGGCGCGGCCTGCTCGTGCTGATTTCCGACCTCTACGAGGAGCCCGACGCCGTGATCGAGGCCATCGGACCGCTGCGCTTTCGCGGCAACGATCTCGCGGTGTTTCACCTGCTCGATCCGGCGGAGCTCGATTTCTCGTTCACCGATCCGTCGGCGTTCGAAGACCTGGAGAGCGGCGAGCAGATTCCGATCGTGCCCGACGCCCTGGCGGACCAGTACAAGGAGCTCGTGCAGGCGCACATCAACGCGCTCCGGGAACGATTCTCGGCGAACCGCATCGACTACACGATGGTGAATACGTCGATGCCCCTCGACCACGCGCTTGTTCAGCTACCTCTCGGCGCGCGAGCGTCTCTCGAGGGTGCGTTAGCCGACCGATGTCTTTCCTGACCCCGCTCTTCCTCGTCGGCCTCGCCGGTCTCGCGATTCCGGTGATCCTGCACCTCATTCAGAAGGAGCGGAAGAACGTCGTGCAGTTTCCGTCGCTGATGTTCCTGCGGCGGATTCCCTATCAATCGGTTCGTCGCCGCCGGATTCGACACTGGCTGCTGCTCTTCATGCGGCTGGCGGCGCTGGCGCTCATCGTGCTCGCGTTTGCCAGGCCCTTCCTGCGGCGGACCGAGATTGTGGCCGGAGCGTCGGGCGCGCGAGAGGTGGTCATCCTGCTCGATCGCTCGTACAGCATGGGCTACGGCGGGAAGTGGGCGCAGGCGATCGCGGCGGCCGAGCGCGCGATCAACGGCTTGACGCCAGCCGACCGCGCCTCGATTGTCCTGTTCAGCTCGAATACCGAGGTCGCGCTGCGTTCGGCGGCGGATCGCGGACGGCTGCTCGCCGCCGTCGCCGGCGTGCAGCCCGGCGCCGGGCGGCACGCGTTATGGTCCGGCGTTGAAGCTCGCGGGGAGCATTCTCGGCGAGTCGGCCGTGCCGCGGCGCGAAGCCGTTCTGATCAGCGACTTTCAGCGCGGTGGCTGGCAGGGCGGCGAGGGTGTGCGGCTGCCCGACGGCGCGGTGCTCACGCCGGTCGTGATCACCGACACGGGCAAGAGCCAACCTCGCGATCGCGCCGGTCTCGTTGCAGCAATCGGAGTTCCAGAATCAGCAGCGGATCACGGTGACGACCGGCGCCGTCAATCACACCGACGTGCGCGGCGGCGAACGTCGAGATCACGCTCGAAATCGGCGGCCGCGCGATCCAGTCCCGGCGCGTCAACGTCGCGGCCCGGGGATCGGCGTCGACCACGTTCGATCCCGTCACCGTCGCCGACCGCAACGTGCGCGCGACGGTGCGTCTCGCCGACGACGCGCTCGCGCGCGACAACGTGTTCCATTTCGTCGTGTCGCCGGAGGAGCCGGTCGACGTCGTCATGGCGGCGAGCGGCCGGGATCGGGCAGGAACACGAGCCTGTATCTGACCCGCGCCGTGGCGGTCAGCGAGACGCCCCGCATCGACGCCAAGGCCCGTCAGGCCGACTCGCTCTCGAGCGAGGACATCGCGGCGGCGTCGGTCGTGATCCTCAACGACGCGCCGATCGCGCAGACGACGGCGGAGCGGCTGCAGGCGATTTGTCCAGCGCGGCGGCGGGTTGTTCGTCATCGCCGGCGAGCGGGCGACCTGGCCGTCGGTCGCCGACATTCTGCCCGGTGTGCCGGGTGCCGCCGTCGATCGAATCCCGCGGCGCCGCGGCGCGCCTCGGCGCGCTCGAGTACCGGTCATCCGCTCTTCGAGGTGTTCCGCGGGCCGCGAACGGGCGATTTCGCGTCGGCTCGCTTCTATGGCTTTCGCAGCGTCACACCCGGTCCGGGCAGCGCCACGCTCGCGCGTTTCGACGATGGGCAGCCGGCGCTCCTCGAGCGCCGTGTCGGGACCGGGCGGGTGCTGATGTGGACCTCGACGCTCGACACGACGTGGACCGACCTCGCCCTCAAGCCGGTGTTCGTGCCCTTCGTCCATCGCATCATCCGGTACCTGGGTGGCTATCGTGAGCCAGGCCGTGGCGGACGGTCGGTGATGTCGTCGATCCCGGGGCTGCAGGCGCCGGCGAAAGGATCCGACGTTTCGCGCGTCGCGCTGACGCCGGCCGGCACGCGCATTTCGCTCGACGGAGATGGTCCCGAGGTGCTCGAGCTGGCCGAACAGGGCTTCTACGAGTTCCGGGCGCAGGGACAGGATGCGGATGTGCCGGTCGTCGTGGCGAGCAACGTCAATCTGGCCGAGTCGGATCTCGACGCCACTCGACCCTCAGGAGATCGCGGCGGCGGCGCTCGGGCGCGCGGGCGGGGATGCGGCTGGACCACAGGCGCCGCCCACCGACGACGCGCAGGAATCGGCCCAGCGCGTCTGGTGGTACTTGCTGTTTGCCGGGCTGCTGCTGCTCGGCGCTGAAACTATCGTGGCCAATCGGTTGACAGTGTAAGCTGGTCTCAGGAGCTGAACGCCTATGGGGATCATTGAAGAACGGCCGTCGAAGAACCCTACGGACCTGGTCGGGAGCCATTCATCAGATCCGGCGACGCTGGCGCTACAAGCTGATGCTCCGGGGTGCCGTCGGCGTGCTCGGTCTTGGCGCCGCGGCCCTCGTGCTGTCGGCCTGGGGCCTGGAGTCCTGGCGGTTCAGTCCTGGCTCGATCATCACGTTCCGGATTCTGATGGCCCTTGCGCTCGCCAGCCTCGTCGGCTGGTTCCTGGTGCGGCCGCTTTTCTGGCACGTCTCCGACGAACAGGTGGCGTTGTACCTCGAGGAACACGAGCCGTCGCTGCAGGCCGAGATCATCAGCGCGCTCGAGGCGAGCCGGCTTGCCGAAACCGACCACTCTCCGCACTCGAAGGTGCTCGTGCGGCCGACTGGTCCAGTCGGCCGTCGCCAAGTGCGAGGCGATCGACTGGGGCCGGAACGTCGAGCGCCAGCCGCTCCGCCGGCATGCCACGACGTTCGCCGTGATTGCAC
Organism: uncultured Acidobacteriota bacterium; assembly: GCA_963771395.1. Classification (GTDB taxonomy): domain Bacteria; phylum Acidobacteriota; class Vicinamibacteria; order Vicinamibacterales; family 2-12-FULL-66-21; genus DATBJJ01. The sequence goes on from CAVYTY010000015.1 coordinate 393,308, forward strand.
TCGCCGCGGTCGCGCTCTTCACGCTCGGCCCGCGCTTCCTGAGGCACGGGCTGTCGGCGCTGTTCGTCATCTCGCGCAGCGTAGAGGCGGCGGCGCCGTATCGGATCGAGGTCAGTCCGGGCAACGCCAGCGTTCCGCGCGGTGTCGACCAGACGATCACGGCGACCCTCGGCCGGGTTCGAGGCCGATCAGGTCGTCGCTCATGATCCGCAAAGTCGCCCGAGGCGCCGTTCGAGCGGGTGCCGCTCGTGCGCAGCGAGAACAGCACCGAGGCCAACAAGTACGAAGGCATGCTGTTCGACCTGGCCGGACCGATCGACTACTTCGTCGAGGCCGAGGGCGTGAAGTCCCCGACCTACACCTTGAAGGTCGTCGATCTGCCGTACGTCCAGCGGCTCGAGCTCGAGCTGCACTTCCCGGCCTACACGGGGCTCGCCCCGCGCAAGATCGAGGACGGCGGCGACCTCGCCGTGCTGAAGGGCACCGAGGTGCGGGTCAAGGTGACCCCGACGATGACGGCGCGCGGCGGACAGATTCTGCTGCACCAGAATCAGCAAGAAAGGAGAGGAACTGAAAGGTGCCGCTCGTGGCCGCGGCCGACGGAACGCTGGCCGCGACCTTCAAGGCGGACAAGGACGGGTTCTATCGGTTCGAGCTCGACGCGCCGTCCGGCGAGCGCGTGTCGGCGTCGCCGCAGTACACGATCGATGTGCTGACCGACCAGGGTCCCGTCGGTGTCGATTGCCAAGCCCGGCCGCGACACCAATGCGTCGCCGATCGAGGAAGTGTTCGTCGAGGCGCGCGCGGAGGATGACTTCGGCGTCCGCGATCTCGAGCTGGTGTACTCGGTCAATGGCTCCGCCGAGAAGACGATTCGGCTCTTCGACGGGAAGAACCGGCTCGCCGAAGTGACGGCCGGGCACACCTTCTATCTCGAGGAGCTGAACGTCAAGGCCGGCGACTTCGTGTCCTACTACGCGCGCGCGGCGGACAACGATACCAACGGCGCCAAGCGGCAGTCGAGCGACATCTACTTCCTCCAGATTCGTCCCGCTGCGGAAAGAGTTCAAGCGCGCCGAGTCCGATGCGGGCGGCGGCGGTGGTGGCGGCGGCGGAGGCGGCCAGGTCGGCGCGCTCTCGCAGCAGCAGCGGCAGATCGTCGCGGCGACGTTCAACGTCAACCGCGATCGCAAGACGATGTCGGCCGACAAGCTGCGCGAGAACTCGGTCGTGCTCGCGCTGTCGCAGGCGAAGCTGCGCGACCAGGTCGATGGCCTGCTGACGAGGATGAACAGCCGGCTGATCCAGCAGGACCCGTCGTTCAAGAAAGTCGCGGAACTGCTCCCGCAGGCCGTCGCGGAGATGAAGAACGCCGAGGCGAAGCTGCAGAAAGCCGATCCGCAGGGCGCGCTCGAGCCCGAACAGAAAGCGCTGCAGATCCTGCAGCACGCCGAAGAAGAGTACCAGACGCAGGTGCAGATGGGGCGCCAGCGGTGGCGGCGGCGGTGGCGGTGGCGGCCAGAGCGCCATGGCCGAGGATCTGGCCGATCTGTTCGAGCTCGAGCTCGACAAGATGGCCAACCAGTACGAGACGGCGCAGCGCGCGCAACAGCAGCAGTCCGATCAGCAGGTCGACGAGCTCCTCGAGAAGTTGAAGGAGCTGGCCCGGCGACAGGAACAGGAAGCCGAGCGGCAGAGACGGCGCGCGCAGGCCGGGCAGCAGGGCGGCGGCAGCGGCGATCAGCAGCGATCCCTCGCCGAACAGGTCGAGGAGGCGGCGAGACGGCTCGAGCAGCTGTCACGCGAGCAGAACCGGCCCGAGCTCGGCGACACCGCGCGGCAGTTGCGGCAGGCGGCCGACCAGATGCGGCAGGCGTCGGCGAACGGGCAGTCGGGCACCGCGCAGGCCGCCTCCGCGCTCGATCGGCTGCAGGAAGCACAGAAGCGGCTGCAGCAGTCGCAGTCGGGCCGCGCCGAGCGGGATGTGCAGGACGCGCTGCGGCAGGCTGACGAGATCGCGCGCGAGCAGCAGCAGATTGCCGAGGGCGTCGAAGGGTCTCGACACAGCCGGCGACGCGCGGCAGGAGCGCGTCCAGCAGCTGAGCGAGCGCAAGGAGCAGCTCGAGTCCAAGGTGGCCGAGCTCGAGAAGCAGGTCGAGAAGACCGCCGGAGAGCTGGCCAAGACCGAGCGCGACGCGTCCCGGAAGCTCGGCCGAAGCGTCGACGTCCATGCGCGAGAACCGGTTGCAGCGACAAGATTCGCTATTCGCGCTCGATGATCCGCGCCGGCGTGCAGGGCAGCGACGCGTCGAACTTCGAGCAGGAGATCGGCAGCAACGTCAGCGAGATGCAGAAGAAGATCGCCGACGCTGCGGCGGCGCTCGGCCGCACCAAACCGGATGCGACCACGAGCGCGCTCGACAAGGCGCGCGAGCTGGCTCGCGGGATGGAGTCGCTCGACCAGCGCATGCGCGAGCGCAATGGTCAGCAAGGTCAGCAAGGCCAGCAGGGTCAGCAAGGCCAACAGGGCCAGCAGGGCCAGCAGGGCCAGCAGGGTCAGCAAGGCCAGCAGGGTCAGCAGGGCCAGCAGGGCCAGCAGGGCCAGCAGGGCCAGCAGGGCCAGCAGGGCCAGCAAGGTCAGCAAGGCCAGCAAGGTCAGCAAGGCCAGCAGGGCCAGCAGGGCCAGCAGGGCCAAGGCGGTCAGCAGGGTCAACAAGGTCAGCAGGGGCAACAGGGCCAGGGTGGTCAGCAGGGGCAACAGGGCCAGGGTGGCCAGCAGGGTCAAGGCGGAGCGAACCCGAACGGGAATCCCACCGGCGGGAGAGACGGTCAAGGGCTGACGTTCGGTCAGGCGCCGTTCACGGGCGGTGGCGCGGGCGATCGCCGCGGCGGCATGAATCCGGAGGACGCGCGGCAGTTCCGTGGCGAGATCCAGCGCTGGACGCGCGAGGCCGAGCAGTTGCGGCGCATGCTCCAGGGCGAGAAGATCGACCCGAAGGAGATCGACGCCATGCTGCGGAATCTCCGCCAGTTGAGCGACGATCGCGTCTACAAGGACGTCGAAGAGCTGGCGCGGCTGCAGGCGCAGGTGACCGACAGCGCCAAGCGGCTCGAATACGACCTGCGGCGCAAGGTCGAAGGCAGCGGAGGGGCGGCTGCTGCTCTCGGGTTCCGACGAGGTGCCCGAGAAGTTCCGCAAGAGCGTCGAGCAGTACTACCGGTCGCTCTCGAAGGCCCCCGAAGCGGCGCAAGGCCGCGGACGGCGCGAAGCCGCCGGTGAAGAAGCAGTAGGACGTCCTCGCGATGGACACGTGTCAATGCGCCGCGTCATCACCGCCGGCCTCGTCGCCCTGACGCTGGCCGTCGGTGTGTCGGCGCAGGACTACTTTCAGTTCCAGCGCCGATTCCCGCGGGCGCCGACGCTCGCGACCGAAGACAGACTTCGACGGCTCGTTCACGTTCTGCCGGTTGTACTACACGAGCGTCCGCAGCGAGTACGGCGGCCAGGGGTGGTGGACCGACTACCCGGCGGCCGATGCCAACTTCATGATCCGCCTCGCCGAGCTGACCAAGACCAGGGTCAGCCAGGATGCCCGATGGCGCGGCCCGAATCATCTCGTCGTGAGCGCCGACTCCCCCGAGCTCTTCGAGTGCCCGTTTGTCACGATCGAAGATGCGGGCACCGCGCGGTTCAGCGACGCGGAGGTCGCGGGACTGCGCAGCGTATCTGCTGAAGGGTGGGTTCCTGTGGTCGGACGACTTCTGGGGCACGCTGGCGCTCGAGAACTTCGAGGCCGAGATCGCGCGCGTGCTGCCGGAACCGGAGTACAGGGTCGTCGACCTCAAGCCGGATCACCCGATTTTCCGCATGATGTTCGAGTTCGGCAAGATCCCGCAGATTCCGTCGATCAACCACTGGCGCCGGTCCGGAGGCGAGACATCCGAGCGGGGCTACGACAGCGAGCACGTCAATCTGCGCGGGATTCTGGACGCGCATGGGCGGGTCATGGTGCTGATGACGCACAACACCGACATCGCCGACGCGTGGGAGCGCGAAGCCGAGGACCCGCGCTTCTTCTATCTCTTCTCTCCGAACGGCTACGCGGTGGGGATCAACATCTTTCTCTACGCCACGAGCCACTGACGGGGGGCGAGCCCGTTTCGCACTCATCGATTCGGCTGCCGTCAAAAGCCTTTCACCGCAGAGAGACCGCGCAGAGATCGCAGAGTCAATTGGTTTTTTTCCGCGGACTCAGCGTGCTCCGCGGTGAAAAGCTCTTGGCCAGCGCCCGTGCACACGTGAAACGAACCTGAGGGGTCAGTCTCTCGCCAGCTTCGCGGCGCTGCCCTTTTCCCCCACCCCAAACCCCACTGTCCCGCCTCGGGCAAAGCTGAACGCGTGAAACCCCGGCCCGGGAATCGGCGTCCATGTCTTTCCGCGATCGGTCGACACGTCGCTGCCGGCGGGGCCGACGGCCACGATCGACGCCCCGTCGCCTGGAACGTATAGCGACGACGGAGCGAAAGCCGGACAGACCTTTCATCGGCGTCCACGTGGCGCCGCCGTCGGTGGTGAGCGCGGCGTTGTTGCTCACGGCGGATTCGGCCTTGTAGTCGCCGCCGACCACGATGCCGTGGGTCGCGTCGCTGAAGGCGATCGAGAAGATGCCGGCGGACGGGCCGGCGTCGAGCGGTGTCCGCGACAGTGCCCACGTGCGGCCGCCATCGCTCGACCGGAGGACGCGCGCTTCGCTCGCGGCGCCGGTGCCGATCCAGACGTGATTCGGCGCGGCGACGGCCACGTTCGTGCCGCTCGCCGCGAAGAAACCTTCGTTCGGGAGCGCCGGCGGGAGTGCCGCCGGCGGCCACGCGCACCCACGACTTTCCGCCGTCGCTGGTCGTCAGGATGACGAACTGACCATCGACCGCATCGCTGACTGCCACGCCGCGATTCGCGTCCCAGAACGCCATCGCGTCGAAGAACGCTTTCGGATCGCGATTGACGAACTGCTCGGTCCAGGTGAGGCCCGCGTCCGATGTCTTGTAGATCCGCGAGAGCTCGCCGGGTCCGATGCTGAGCACATAGGCGGTCTTGTCGTCGACGGCATCGATGTCGCGGAAGTCGAGCTTCTCTGATCCGGGGACGGTGAGTCTTCGACCACGTCGTTCCGCCATCGGTGGTCCTGATGACCGTGCCGTTTGCCCCACTGGCCCAGGCCACGCGATCGCTGACGGCACTCACGCCGCGCAGCCGCGCGCCGACGCCGGTCGAGAGCGGGGTCCAGTGGAACGGCACCTGGACCTGAATCGAGCCGATCGAGAAAAGAATCGCGAGAAGGATGCGCATATGTGTCGCTCATTATTGACGCAAGCGCCGGCCTGAGGCTATACTCTCTTCGACATGCTTCAGCACGCGACGAAAACCAACGGACGAAAGCGGGTCAAGCGACTCCGGAGGCCGCTGGTCTGAGTGCGCGCGTGATCTGAACAGAACACGAACGAGCTATCTGAACCCGCCGGCCTCACACAAGGCCGGCGGGTTTTTTCGTTGGGCGCGCTTTTTTGCGGACCAAGTCTCTTTTTTGGGGATCTAAGGTAATGAGCACAGTTGACATCGGCGGGGGGAGGCAATTGGAGGTCGGGGTTCTTGGCGCGACCGGCATGGTCGGACAGCAGTTCGTCCGGCTTCTGGCCGGGCACCCATGGTTCAAGACGGCGTGGTTCGGCGCGAGCGAGCGCTCCGAAGGGCGCACCTACCGCGAGGCGATGAAGTGGCGCCTGTCGTCGCCTCCCCCGAGCGGCGCGCTCGACATGCACGTCGACGCCTGCACGCCGGGGCGCGCGCCGAAGATTCTGTTCTCGGCGCTCGACGCCGGCGCCGCCAAGGACATCGAGCCGGCGTTTGCCGCCGCCGGGCACATCGTCGTCAGCAACGCGCGGAGCTACCGGATGGATGCCGACGTGCCGCTGGTGATTCCCGAGGTCAACGCCGATCACTTGACCCTCATCGCGCGGCAGCGGCGCGAGCGCGGCTGGACGGGTGCGATCGTCACGAACCCGAACTGTTCGACCGTGGTGCTCTCGATCGTCCTCGCCGCGCTGCGGCGGTTCGGCCTCTCCCGCGTCATGGTCACGACGCTGCAGGCCGTGTCTGGCGCGGGCTATCCGGGTGTGGCGTCGCTCGATATCCTGGGCAACGTAATCCCGTTTATCTCCGGCGAAGAAGAGAAGATGGAGAGCGAGACGCAGAAGATCCTGGGCACCTTCGATCGGGACGCCGTCTCGCCGCACCCGATGGTCATCAGCGCCACGACGACCCGCGTGCCGGTCATCGATGGCCACACCGAGTCGATCTCAATCGAGTTCGAGCAACGGCCGTCGCTCGAAGAGGTCCGCGCCGCGCTCGAGGCCTTTCGCGGCCGGCCCCAGGAACTGCGGCTGCCGAGCGCCCCGGCGGCGCCGATCGTGTACCTGGACGCCCCGGATCGCCCGCAGCCGCGGCTGGACGTCGAGCTCGGCAACGGCATGACGATCTCGGTCGGCCGCATCCGGCGTTGTTCGATCCTCGGCACCAAGCTCGTGGCGCTCGGGCACAACACCGTGCGCGGCGCTGCGGGTGCGGCGATCCTGAATGCGGAGATGATGGTGGCCGAGGGGATGTTGGATTGAGAGTTCGAGGGATCTTATCTTACGGAGGTGACGGAGGTAACGGGTTCAACACGAAGGAGCGAAGACGAACGAAGACGCACGAAGAAGAGCACAGGTCGAGATCGAGCGCGTGTGGCGATATTGCGAGTCAGCCTTCGTGCGTCTTCGTTGTCTCCGGTCCTTCGTGTTGAACCCGTTGACTCCGTCAAACTTCGTTGACTTCTAACTGAGAGGGACAGGCACAGCGTGTCGATGAAAAACGTGGTGATGAAGTTCGGCGGGACATCCGTGATGGATGCCGACGCGATCCGGCGGCTGATCGCGATCGTGTCGGCTCAGGCGGCACGAGCCGGCGCGCCGCCGGTCGTCGTCGTGTCGGCGATGTCCAAGGTGACCGACCAGCTCCTCAAGATGACGTCCGACGCGTCCCGCGGCGAGCGCGCGACGATCACGAGCGGCGTGGACGAGATCCGGCGCCGGCACCTGACCGCGCTCGACGCGCTGGTGCCGCCTCCCCGAACGGGCGGCGGTGACGGCGCGATGTCGAGCAGCAGATCGACGAGCTGCGCGCCATGTTGACCGCGCTCGCCATCCTGCGGGAAGCCTCGCCACGGTCCTGCGACGGCATCGCAGCGGCGGGCGAGCTCGTCAGCAGCCGCGTCGTCGCGGGCGCGATTCAGGCCGCGGGCATCGAGGCCGTCTGGATCGATGCGCGCAAGGCGATCGTGACCGACGACCAGTACACTGGCGCCGCGCCGCAGATCGCCGAGACGGGCGATGCCCTGAAGCGCGAAGTCGCGCCGCACCTGGCCGCTGGCCGCGTGCCGGTCATCGGCGGCTACGTGGGCGCCACGCGCGACGGCGTCGCCACCACACTCGGGCGCGGGGGTTCGGACTACTCGGCGGCGATCATCGGCGCGGGCCTCGGCGTTGCCGAGATCCAGATCTGGACCGACGTCGACGGCATGCTCACCGCCGATCCCAGGGTCGTGCGCGACCCGCGCGTCGTCGCGCACCTCTCGTTCGGCGAGGCGTCCGAGCTCGCCTACTTCGGCGCGAAGGTGCTGCACCCGAGCACGATCCTTCCGGCCGTGTCGACCGACATCCCGGTGCGAATCCTCAACAGCCGCCGGCCCGATGCGCCAGGAACGCTCATCACCGCGAAGCCGCCCGTGACCGACCGCCCCATCGTGGCACTGGCGTGCAAGCGCAACATCACCGTCGTCGAAGTCACGTCCACGCGCATGCTGATGGCGCACGGCTTCCTCCGGCGGCTGTTCGAGGTGTTCGAGCGGTACCGCACGGCCGTGGACGTCGTGACGACGTCGGAGGTGAGCGTGTCGGTGACGATAGACGACGATCGCCGCCTGCCGGACATTGCGCGCGGGCTGCGGGAGTTCGCGGAAGTGACGATCGAGCCGGAGATGGCGCTGCTCTGCGCCGTCGGCGAGAACCTCCGCGTCGATCCGGCCTTCGCCATCCGGATGCTCGCCGGCCTCGACGGCGTCCCCCTGCGGATGGTGTCGCAGGCCGCGTCGAGGCGCAACGTAACCGTCGTCATTCGCGACAGCGACCTGCCGATCGCGATGTCGCGCCTGCACAATGCCTGGTTCGCGGCCCCGGCGACCGCTGTCTCCCGTCGAGGCCGGCCGGTGAGCGCCGTGCGGGTGCTGCTGATCGGGTACGGCCGCATGGGCCGGCTCGTGGAGTCGCTGGCGCCGGAGGCGGGCGTCGAGATTGCCGGCCGGGTCGACATCGACAACGTCGACCGACCGGAGGACTGGCCGGCGGCCGACGTGGCGATCGACTTTTCAACTGCGGCGGCTGTTCCCGGCAACGCCCGGCTGCTCGCCGCCCGTGGGACGCACCTCGTCATCGGCACGACCGGCTGGCAGGACCAGGAAGAAGCCGTCAGGCGCGAGGTGGCGGCATATCCCATCGGCGTCGTCTCTGCGCCGAACTTCGCCCTGGGCGTGAATCTGTTCGTGGCGCTGGCCGCGCACGCGGCCGAATTGCTCGCCGGGAGGCCGGAGTTTGGCGCCTGGATTCACGAGCTGCACCACAAGGCCAAGCGCGACGCACCTTCCGGCACCGCCATATCGCAATTCGCGAAGCGATGCAGCAGGCGGGGTACACGCCTGCCGATCGACGTCGCGTCGACGCGGGTCGGTTCGATTCCGGGCACGCACACCGTCGGGTTCGACAGCCCCGCAGACACGATCACGCTGACGCACACGGCCCGGGACCGGACCGGGTTTGCCAGAGGCGCGCTCGAAGCCGCCAGGTGGGTCAACGGGCGGCGCGGATGGTTCTCGATGCGTGACGTTTTGGGGTTGTAGTCGGAGACGACTTCGCACGATGATCGCGAAGGTCCGAACGGTGGTGGAGGCGTCTTTCGCGTATTGGGGAGGATGATGATGCGAACGCCATGGACGGGATGCGGAACGGCACTGGTGACGCCGTTCACGCGCGAGGGTGCGGTCGACGAAGCGGGCGTCAGGCGTCTGGCGCGGCGGCAGATCGAGGCCGGTATCCACTTTCTCGTCCCGTGCGGGACGACGGGCGAGAGCGCCGACGCTGACCGAAGACGAGCGGATCCGCGTCGTGCAGCTCGTGGTCGAGGAGGCCGGCGGGCGGGTGCCGGTGCTCGCCGGCGCCGGCGGATACGACACGAAGGAAGTCATCCACTCCGCCAGGCGCATGAAGCAGGTGGGCGCGACGGGCATCCTGTCGGTGACGCCCTACTACAACAAGCCGACGCCTGAAGGTCTCTTCCAGCATTACAGCGCGATTGCCGGCGAGGTCGGCCTGCCGATCGTCGTCTACAACGTGCCCTGGCCGGACCGGCTGCAACGTCGACGTGGCCACGATCGTCCGGCTTGAGCGGCGTGCCGGGCATCGTCGGCGTCAAGGAAGCGTCGGGAAACATCTCGCAGATGGTCGAGATCTGCGGCGCCGTGCCGGAGGATTTTCTCGTCCTCTCGGGAGACGATGCGCTGACGTTGCCGCTGATGGCGGTGGGCGGCCGGGGGCTGATCTCGGTCGCCGGCAACGAGGTGCCTGGCGAGATGGCGCGAATGGTGGAACAGGCCGAGCAGAACGACTTCGCGGCGGCGCGGCAGATCCACAATCAGCTGCTTCCGCTGATGCTGGTGAACTTCATCGAGTCCAATCCGATTCCGGTCAAGAGCGCAATGGCGGCGCTCGGCTTGCTCGAAGAGGTGTACCGGCTGCCGATGGTGCCGCCCCGCGAGGCGTCGCGCGCGAAGATCCGGCAGGTGCTGGGCGAGCTGAAGACCGACGTCGCGCTCGTGGGCGAGCCGTTCATGACGCTGGCGGCGGAGGTCGAAGCGTTGAGCGCCGCCGGCGCGGCAACCGATCGTCAGGCGGCGCGCGACGCGTTCGCGCGGCTGCGCGCGCAGTTGTCGGCCGGCGAAGTGCGCGCCGCCGAGCCGGATCCGTCGACGGCAACGGGCTGGCGCGTCAACACCTGGGTCAAGCAGGGGATCCTGCTCGGGTTCAAGTTCGGCGACATCGCCGACATGTCGGCGGATCACGGTCGCTGGCCGTTCTTCGACAAGGACACCTGCCGCTGAAGCGGCTCGACACCGCGAGCGCCGTGCGTGTGGTGCCCGGCGGGTCGACGGTGCGGGACGGCGCCTATCTCGGCCGGGGCGTCATCTGCATGCCGCCGATGTACATCAACATCGGCGCCTGGGTCGGCGAAGGCACGCTCGTCGACTCGCATGCGCTCGTCGGCTCGTGCGCGCAGATCGGGAGCCGCGTGCACCTGAGCGCGGCGGCGCAGATTGGCGGCGTGCTCGAGCCGGTCGGAGCCTTGCCGGTCATCATCGAAGACGACGTGCTCGTCGGGCGGGAACTGCGGCGTGTACGAGGGCGCGATCGTCAAGCGGCGCGCCGTGCTGGCGTCGGGCGTCATCCTCACCCGGTCGACGCCCATCTACGATCTGCCCAACGAACGAATCATCGAGCCGGCCCCGGATCGAGCCGCTCGATCGTGCCGGAGGGGGCCGTCGTCGTTCCCGGCACGCGTCCCGTCACGTCCGGCAAAGGGCCGCGAGTGGGGGCTGTCGGTAGCGACGCCAATCATCGTGAAGTACCGCGACGAGCGAACCGATGCGCGCACGGCGCTCGAGCAATGGATTCGTTAGACGCCGTCGCCTTCGCGCGATCGCTCATCGACATCGACTCGACGACCGGCCGCGAAGCCGAGGCGGGGCAGTGGCTCGCGCGGCAGCTGCGCGCGCTCGGCTACTACGGTCCTCGAGCAGCCGGTCGAGCGCGGGTGCGCCAACATCCTCGCGACGCTCGACGACCCGGCGGTCGTGTTCTCCACGCACTTCGACTGCGTGCCGCCGTACTTTCCCAGTCGGCGTCGAGGACGGCCGCTCTGATCGGCCGCGGCGCGTGCGATGCGAAAGGGATCCTGGCGGCGCAGGTCGCGGCGGCCGAACGCTTGAGGGCCTCGGGCGAGCGACGCGTCGGCTTGCTGTTCGTCGTCGGCGAAGAGCGGGGCAGCGACGGCGCGGTCGCTGCCAACACCATCGCCAATTCCTGCCGCTATCCTCATCAACGGCGAGCCGACGGACAGCCGAGCTCGGGAAGGCCACGCGCGGCAACCTCCGCGTGCGGCTCGCCGCCGAGGGCCGGGCGGCGCATTCCGCGGCGCCCGAGCAGGGCGGGTCCGCCATCGAGAAGCTGATCGATGCGCTCGTCGAGCTGCGCGGGCTGCCGCTTCCCGTCGATCCCGACCTCGGCGCGACGTTCTACACCGTCGGGCTGATCGAGGGGGGCGTCGCGCCAAACGTCATCCCGGCGCGTGCGTCGGCCGAGGTCATGTTCCGCACCATCGGGCGGGCCGACGACATCCTCGCCGTGCTGCGCGCCCTCGAGCGGCGCGTGAGCATCTCGGAGGTCCTCCGCGTGCGGCCCATCCGCATGCACACCGTCGAGGGCTTCGAGACGGCCGTATTCCCGTTCACGACCGATGTGCCGTTTCTCGACCGCTGGGGCGCGCCGCTCCTCTTCGGCCCGGGATCGTTTCTCGTCGCGCACACCGATGTCGAGTTCGTCGCGCTCGATGAGTTGCACGCCGCCGTCGACGCGTTCGAGCGGCTCGCGCGCGCCTGCCTGGCGCGTTGAGTGGGCGACCATGTGGAAGAGGCTCGCGGTGCTCGTGCTCATCGCCACGACCGTTGGTTGCGACCGCGTCACCAAGCACCTTGCCGAGGAGACGCTCGCCGGGGAGCCACGGCAGTCGTTTCTGGCCGACACGGTTCGACTCGAGTACGTCGAGAACGCCGGAGCCTTTCTGGCGCTCGGCGCCGACTGGCCGCCTGCCGTTCGCCGCGCGCTCTTCACCTACGGAAGCGGCTTCATCATGATCGGCATGGTGGCAGTGGCCGTTCGGTTTCGATGGTCGGGTCTGGCGCTGGTCGGCGTAAGCCTGTACCTGGCCGGCGGCGCGTCAAACCTGATCGATCGCGTCGCGCGGGGAAGCGTCATCGATTTTCATGAACGTCGGCCTCGGCCCGCTCCGAACCGGCATCTTCAATGTGGCGGACATGGCGATCTTGCTCGGCGTGGGACTCCTCGTCGTGGCGCTGTATCGAGCGGAGCAGTCGTCATGCCAGACCTGAAGACCACGAAGAATCAAGGTCACGTTCTTCCGCACGCCCGCCGATCTCCGCAAGTGGTTCCAGAAGCACCATGCCACCGCGCCTGAACTGAGGGTGGGTTACTACAAAGTCGGATCGGGCAAGCCGAGCATCACGTGGCCCGAGTCGGTGGACGAGGCGCTGTGCGTCGGCTGGATCGACGGAGTCCGCCACACCATCGACGCCGAGAGCTACACGATCCGTTTCACGCCGCGCAAAGCCGTGAGCACGTGGAGCGCTGTGAACATCCGCCGCGTCAAGGCCCTCAGCGAGGAAAAGCGGATGCAGCCTGCCGGGTTGAAGGCGTTCGAGGGCCGGCGCGAGAACCGGTCAGGCATCTACTGCCTACGAGCAGCGCCCCACCGAGCTCGTCGAGCCCTATCTCGGGATCATGAAGAAGGAACAAGCCGGCGTGGACGTTCTTCGCCGCCCAGCCGCCGTCCTATCGAAAGACCCTCACCTGGTATGTGCTCAGCGCCAAGCAGGAAGAGACACGGCTCAAGCGTTTGAAGACTCTCATCGACGCGTGCGAGGGCGGGCGCCGCTTGCGCTAAACACATCAGCACCGCGTCGTTTGCCCGGGTGAACGGATCCGATTGCCCCTCAGGCACGAGTGTCTTGACAATATGTGTTTCTACGACATATGTTCTTGCGAGACATGCGAAGCACCGATCTGAAGAAGGGGAGCGCCGAGCTTCTGATCCTGTCCCTGCTGTACCGCCAGAGCCGCCACGGCTACGAGCTTTGCAAGCTCATCGAGACTCGCTCGAATGGCGCGGTGCGCTTCAAGGTCGCCTCGCTCTACCCCTTGCTCTATCGCCTGGAACGGCGCGGCTGGATCGTGGGCCGATGGGTCGAAAAGGCGGGGCAGCGGCGGCGGCGACACTACGGTCTCACCGCGGAAGGGCACAAGGTGCTCGACGCGCAGCGTCAGAGCTGGGCGGAGTTTGTCGAAGGAGTTCGTCTGATCGTGGAGCCTGATCATGCCTGACTTCAGCTCGGGGCCGAGAGAGCGATCGGAAGCGCAGACGAACCCGGGTCCTGATTGGACACCCGAACTGCGGACACGCCTCGCGTGCCTGTCAGCCGATCCTGCCCGCGTCGACGACATCGTCCAGGAGCTGGCCCAGCACCTCGACGATCGCTACTGCGAGCTCCTGGAATCGGGCGTCTCGGCGGTGGAGGCTCGACGCGCCGCGCTCCGGGAGCTGGCGGCGCCTCACGTCCTCGGGAGGGCGCTCGGACCGCTCGCGCGTCCTCCGATCCCGCGCGCGCCGGCGCTCGGGCAACCGGCCGTCGACGGCTGGCTCTTTGGACTCTGGAGCGACGTCCGTGACGGCGTCCGAACCTTGCGAAGAAGTCCCGCGCTCACGGTGGTCGCGCTGCTCACCCTGTCGATTGGCATCGGCGCCAACGTCGCCATCTTCAGCGTTGTCAACGCAGCAATCCTCCGTCCCCTGCCCTTCGACGATCCCGATCGCATCGTCAGCTTCTGGGGATCCGCCCCCCAGATGGGGCTTCCCGTCGTCAACTATCCCGATGCCTTCCTCGTGCACATGCGTGCGAGGAGTCGAGCGCTCAGTCCAATCGCGGGCTACAGCAGGGCCGGCTTCACGCTGACGGGGGTTGGTGAGGCGGAGCGGCTGGATGGTGCGGTCGTCACCGCCGACTTCTTCACGTTGCTCGGCCGGATGCCCGTGCACGGCCGCGCTTTTCTCGAAGAAGAAGACAGGCGTGGCCGGAACGAGGTCGTGATCCTTGGCGATGGCCTCTGGCGGCGGCGGTTCGGCGGCTCCCCGGACATCGTCGGCAAGAGCATCACGCTCGACGGCAAGCCCATCACCGTCGTGGGGATCATGCCGGCGGGGTTCGACTTTCCGAATCACGCCCAGTTGTGGATGCCGATCGGCATCGAGCCTCAATCGCTCAATTGCTGGTGCTACGCGACGCTCGGGCGCCTTGCGCCGGGGCAGACGCCCGAGAGTGCCGCGCGGGAGATTGCCTGGATCAACGACGACTTCTGGCGCGAGCGAGAGGGGAAGCCGGTGCGCGATCCCAATTCGACCGAGCCACCCACGTCGATCGTCCTGGCCACGCCGCTCGCGCGCGAGCTCGTCGGCGACGTCAGAAGCCCGTTGCTCGTGGTGCTCGCCGCGGTGGGCATGGTCCTTCTCATCGCGTGCGCCAACATCGCCAACCTGCTGCTCGCGCGCGCCGGCGCGCGAATCCGGGAAGTCGCGCTGCGGTGCTGCCTCGGCGCGAGCCCGTGGCGCATCGTTCGGCAGCTGCTCGTCGAGAGCCTGCTGCTCGGGTTGGCGGGCGCGGCCATTGGTCTGCTGCTCGGCTCGTGGGGCGCTCGTGTACTCGGTCGCGTGGCCATGGAACGCCTCAACTACCTGCAGGCCGTCACGCTCGATCCGACGGTGCTTGCGTTCACGATCGTCGTGACGCTCGTGACGGTCGTACTCTTCGGCGTCGCGCCTGCACTGCGCGGCGCGCGTGTCGACCTGCAGGACGCTGTCAAGGACGGCCGGCGCTCGACGCGGACGGCGGCGAGCCGCCGGCTCACCGACGCGTTCGTCGTCGCGCAGTTCGCGCTGTCGATCGTGCTTCTGATTGGCGCCGGCCTGCTGCTGCGCAGCCTGAATCATCTGCTGAGCGTCGATCCGGGCTTCCGGCCGGAGAATGTGCTCGTCGGCCGCGTGTCCCTGCAACGCGTCGGCCTGACAGACGATCAGTACCGGAACCGAGCTCGCCAGTTCTACGCGCAGCTCGCCGACCACGTGCGCAGCCTGCCGGGTATCCAGGCAGTCGGCCTGTCCTCGACCGCGCCGTTCAGCAAGGGCAACAACCAGAAGATCTTCACAATCAAGGGCCGCGAGCCGGAGCAGGGGCAGCCGCGGCTCGTAGCGAGCGTGCGAAGTGTGACGCCCGACTACTTTGCCGCTGTCGGGACGCCGTTGCGCCGTGGGCGGTTCTTCGAACAGTCGGACGCCGACAAGGCGCCGCTCGTGGCGGTCGTCGACGAGACACTGGCGCGAAGGTTCTGGCCGGACGGCGATGCCGTCGGCCACGAGGTGAAACTCGGCGACGACGGTCCGTGGCTCCGTATCGTCGGCGTCGCGGCGAGCGTGAAGCACGGGGATCTGAGCGAGAGCTCCGACCGGTACGTCTACCTGCCGCACGCGCAGGTGTCGTATGGAGAGATGGACCTTGTCGTTCGCGCCCATGCGGAGCCGGCTGCGCTGACCGCTACGGTCCGCCGCGCGATTCAGTCGATGGATGGTACGTTGCCGTTCTTCGAAGTGCACACGCTCGACGAAGCGGTCGCTCGCTCGGTCGCGACGCGGCGGCTGACCAACCACCTGCTCCTCGCCTTTGCGATCGCGGCCCTGATTCTGGCGGCCGTCGGCATCTACGGTGTGATGGCGCTCAACGTGACCCAGCGCGTCCACGAGTTCGGGATTCGGCTCGCTCTGGGCGCGACGCCGGGCGACGTTCTCGCGCTCGTCCTTGGGCGCGGCATGCGGCTCGTGCTCGTCGGCGTCTCGCTCGGCCTCGCCGGAGCCACTGGCCTCACGCGCTACCTTGGCTCGCTCCTCTTCCAGGTGAAACCCACCGACCCGTGGATCTTCGGCGGCGTCACAATCGTGCTCGTCTCGGTCGCCCTTGCCGCGTGCTTCATCCCCGCACGCCGTGCGACGGCCACGCCGCCCCTCGCAGCGCTGCGCTCCGAGTAGAGGTCGGCGCGCGCTCGAGCCATCCCTAAAGCGGTTCCCCGCTCTGATAGACTCGCTGACTAACGCTCGTGTAGTCCGTGGAAACGGGGCCTCCGGCCAAGCACGATGAACACGATGACACGATGCACACGATGAGTTGTCTTGGGTACCGTTCATCGTGGCCTTCGTGTGAATGTCGTGGCGGCGTTCCGCTGAGTTCAGCGCGCCGGCGGGAGCGCGCTTCTACGGCGACGAGTTCGTGGAAGACTCGTGAAGGATGGAAAACGAGGAGGAGGGCGAAGGGTGAGTGTCTGCCGGCTCGTCTTTGGCATCATCGCCGCCGCGTCGATCGCGCTCTCGGCGAGGGTGTCGCAGCCGCCTCTCGATCCCGTGCCCTGCATGTTTCCGCCAGTGGAGATCAGCTGGCTCCAACGGGCGCTCGATGGCTGGGAACAGGTCAGCCGGCAGTTCCTGCACATCGATCCGTCACCCTTGCCGTGGGTCGTCCTCTTCGATGCTTCCTGCGTCTGGCATCTGTCGCCTGACGCCAACCCGGGTGCCGATGCCCTTCCAGTCAAGACGACGCTGTCCTTTGCCGGCAGTCCGGTCCCGGTGTACGCGCTCTCCCACAAAGGCACCGTGGTTCTTCCGGGCGGCGTACCGATTTCCGTCGAGATGAAGGCGAGCACGTCCCTTTACCGCAACAGCCGCGGCGCCTTCTTCGTCATGGCCATGCCGTCGGTCTGGCAGACGAAAGAGGTCAGCGCGCCGACGCGCGCCGAGTTTCTGCAGGGCGTCTTCAGCCACGAGATGACGCACACGCGGCTCCTCGAAGGAATCAATCGCCGCGTCCGAGACCTGGCGCGCAAGAACGAGCTCGTGTATCCGATCAACGACGATGCGATTCAGGCAGAGTTTCAGCGCACGCACGGCTTCGAGGCCGCGATCAATCGCGAGCGCGACCAGTTCTACCGCGCCGCGCTCGAGCCGGATCCTGCGCGGCAGCGCGACTTCACGATCAAAGCGCTCGAGATGGTGCGGCTCCGCCACGCCCGCTTCTTCACGGGGCCGACCGCGGCGTACGCGGAGCTCGAAAGCCTCTTTCTGACGATGGAGGGCGTCGGTCAGTGGGCGGCGTACCGGCTGACGCGAACTCGCGCCGGCGGCAACGACGCCGAGGCGCTCAGGCTCGTCCGCGACAACCGCAAGTACTGGTCGCAGGACGAGGGCCTGGCACTCTTTCTGCTGGTCGACGCGATGGTCCCGGGCTGGCAGTCGCGAATCTTCACCGCGACCCCCGCGTCGCCGTTCGCGATGCTCGAAGAGGCCGTCGGCGCCGGTCGGTGACCGGCCACCGATTCGGCGCGAGACCATTCACCGCGCTGCTGCGGCTGTTGGCGCGGTCTTGGTCTTCGTCTCCAGGTCCTTCCACTCTGGCGGCTTCACGCCGAGCAGGTGCTGCACGAAATAGTCATAGCGCTTGTGATCGCCATACGCGCCGCCCGAGGTGTGTCCGGCGCCCGGGATTACCAGCAGGTCGAAGTTCTTGTCGTGCTTGATCAGCTGGTTGACGACTTGAAAAGTCGACGCGGGGTCGACGTTGTTGTCCATCTCCCCGACCACGAGCAGGACCTTGCCCTGCAGCTTGGAGGCGTTGTCCACGTTGGACGAGGCGGCGTACTCGGGGCCGATCGGCCAGCCCATCCACTGCTCGTTCCACCAGATCTTGTCCATCCGGTTGTCGTGGCAACCAGCCGACGACACCGCAACGTCGTAGAACTCCGGGTGGAAGAGGAGGCCGCCGAGCGAGTTCTGGCCGCCGGCCGACGTGCCGTAAAGGCCGACGCGCGTAATGTCGTAGTACGGGTATTTCGCCGCAGCGGCCTTGTGCCAGAGGATGCGATCGGGGAACCCTGCATCGCCGAGGTTCTTCCACGCGATGTCGTGGAAGGCCTTCGATCGGTTGTTGGTGCCCATCCCGTCGATCTGCACGACGATGAAGCCGAGCTCCGCGGTGGCCTGCATCGCGTTGTAGGCGGCGAACGACTTCGGGACGAACGACCCCTGCGGTCCGGCGTAGATGTTCTCGATGACCGGGTACTTCTTCGTCGCGTCGAAGTTGGAAGGCCGGTAGATGACGCCCCAGATGTCGGTCTTGCCGTCGCGTCCCTTCGCCGTGAATACTTCCGGCGGTTTCCAGCCCGCCTTTTTCAGCTCTGCTATATCGCCGGCTTCGAGCTGCGTCACGAGCGTCGCGTCCGCGCCGCGCCGCAACTCCGACACCGTCGCCATGTCGACGCGCGAATAGGTGTCGACGTAATAGGCGCGATCGGCCGAAAAGCTGACGACATGGTTCGCGTCGGCCGTCGTGAGCGGGGTGAGGCCCGATCCGTCGAAGTTGATGCGGTAGTAATGGACGAAGTAAGGGTCCTTGTCCGGGTACATCCCGTTCGCGCTGAACCAGAGCTGCCGTTTCTCCTCGTCGACGGCCGCCACGCTGCGCACGACCCAGCTGCCCTTCGTGATCTGCTGTTTCACGGCGCCCGTGGCGCCGTCATAGAGATAGAGGTGGTTCCACCCGTCGCGCTCCGACATCCAGATGACTTCCTTGCCGTCAGCCACGTCGAACCGGTAGCGCTTGCCGGAGTACGCGAAGAACGTCCCGGGTTCTTCGCTGATGACCGTGCGCGGCTGGCCCGTGAGCGCGTCGATCGCGATCACGCGGTAGATCTGGTGGCCGCGCTGGTTGTACTCGAACGTCACGGCGCTGCTGTCCTTCCGCCATGCGAGCGGCATGTTGTCGTAGGCGTTGGGAAACGACCGATCGTCGACCTCGATCTGCTTCTTCGTGTCGACGTGGAAGATGACCGGCTTCTCCGCGTCGAGGACGTCCCCAGGCTTTGCATACTGAAGCGTCGAGTGCTTCGGCTGCAGCTGATCTTCCGGCGACGACTGGACGTAGTGCACGTAGCGGCGATAGCCGGGCTTGACCTTGTAGGCGGCGATCTTCTTCGAGTCCGGCGACCAGACGATCGAGTTCGGGTCGTAGTAGCCGCCTTCGGAGCCGTCGATGCTGAGGAGCGTGACCGCCGTCTTGCCCGTCTCGCGGATCGCCACGTTGTAGTTGTTGACGAGCGCTTCGAGCTTGCCGTCGGGCGATTTCTTCGGTTCCACGGTATTGACGTCGAGCTCCGCACGCACCGGACCTCCGAGGCCCCCGCCGCCACGCCCGCCGCGGCCGCCTCTTCCCCCGCGCCCGCCCGGGTCGGTTCGGCAGATGTAGTCGGCGAGCGCGCACCGCCAGACCACGTTGTTGACTGTCACCTCGACGGCCTTTTCGCCGTCGACGAAGGTGAAGGTCGTGAACGGCAGCGTGATCGCGGTGTAGGGCTTCTCGGGCGTAAGCGCGGCCGTCAGAGCAGCGGCCAGCTTCTCGTGGTCGAATGCCGCGCGTTTCTGCTCGGTAGCCGCTTCGACCAGCACGAACTCGTTTCCGCCCCTGACCGACTTGCGGTACCAGAAGCGCGGGGCTTTCTCGACCCAGGTTGCCGGCTCGGGGACGTTCTGCGCGAGTCCCTGATGCTTGTCGCGCAGGCCCATCGCGCGCTGGTAGTCGGCGACGGTGCCTTGTGCCAGAGCCGGGAGCGCCGACACGAGCGGCGCGAAGACGAAACCAGCAATCACGGCCACACGAGTGCACATGGGAAAGCTCCTCGTACTACAGAGAAACGGAACGATCCTCATCACTTCAGCATTCAGCACCGACCATTGCGTCAGGCGTCCGACGAGGCTTTGTCGCGCGAGGCCGAAATCAGCATCGTGATGGCGGTGTAGACGACGACGACGATTACCAGCCAGCGCACCGTCCGAATGTCCAGTGACTCGAAAAACTTCCCGGCTACATATGAGCCGACGACGCCGCCGACCGCCAGGCCGACGGCATTGCGAAAACTGTAGGCCTGCTCGCGAATGAAGCGCAGGCTGCCGACGGGCATCAGGAACGCACACGAGCCCATCATGATGGGGAACGCCGTGCGTTCGCTCATACCCAGCAGGCTGACGAGGATCATACACGGGGCGTAGAGCCCGATGCCCAAGGTCATCAGCGCACCGAGCAGAAAGTTCCCGCCAACGGCCAAGACCAGTTTCGCGCCACGCACTCCGATCTCCTCGCTGCCTGCGGGAAACAGACTCAGCTGGCGCATCAGCATGAATGTTGCGGCCGCCAGCAACGCGACGCCCATTCCGATTTGCACTTTGCGCTTGGACCACCCGGCAACTATCCCTGCGCCAAGCCAGGCGCCGAGGACAGCCGCAGCAATCATCGTGAAGAGCGTCAGCACATCCACCGGGATAATGGCTGTGAAGATGAAGGCCTGCACGACGGTTGGCAGCGTGTGCCCGACGTTGAGCGTCCCCGGGATGATGCGGTCCGGCACCATCTTGCGGAGCTTGAAGACGGCAGTGGTCGTGGCGAAAGACCCGATTCCGAGGGCGTCGAAGAAGTTTGTGAGAGCGCCGAGCGCGATCTGAAAGGCACTGGGGAATCGCACATCCGTCGCGTGGGATTCACGACGATCGGCCTGGCTTATCCCCGACACGGCCTTGGCCCAGGCCGCAATGTACAGAACCGTCAACACTCCAAGCGCCGCCAGCAGTCCGGTAATGGGATTCATGCCTGGGGACATCCTCTATATGAAAGTGAGCGCCAAGCGTATCACGGCGATCTCACGGATCAGGACGGGACGCGGATCACGCGGATCTTACGGGCCGGACTGGGACGCGGATCACGCGGATCTCAAGAAACTAACGGGACGCGGATCACGCGGATCTGTCGGATTCGAACGGGACGCGGATTACGCGGATCTTACAGACCGGACGGGACGCGGATCACGCGGATCTCAAAAACCAACGGGACGCGGATCACGCGGATCGGACGGGACGCGGATCACGCCGATCTTACGGATCGGACGGGGCGCGGATCACGCGGATCTCAAAAAACCAACGGGACGCGGATCACGCGGATCACGCGGATCAGACGGGGAGACGGATCCAATAATTCTTTCAGTGCTACCGGCAGACGATGAATCCGCCGGTTGTGTGATGGAGTGTGGGACGAACGGAATCCGCGAGATCCGCGTCCCGTTGAGTGGAATCGGCGAAAGCCGCGTAATCCGCGTCCCGTTGAAAAGAATCCGCGTAATCCGCGTAATCCGCGTCCCGTTGGAATGGAATCTGCGCAATCCGCGTCCCGTTGAACGGAATCCGCGTAATCCATCACATTGAACGGAATCCGCGATTCGCGTCCGGTGAAGGTGAATGGCATCCGTGATCAGCCGCCAACTGAGTTAGAGTTTCCTCATGCTGATCACGCACTTCCGACGGACCTCTGTCGCCCTCGTCATCGGCGTCCTCTCGCAGGCCTTCGGCAACGCGCAGGCGCCGCCGGCGCCCGCGGCATTCGCGCCGACGGCCGTGATCCCGTTGGACGCTGCGGTCACGACTGGCACGCTCCCCAACGGATTGCGCTACTACATCCGCAAGAACGCCCGTCCCGAGAAGCGCGTCATGCTGCAGCTCGCGGTCAAGGCCGGCTCAGTCGACGAGACCGACGCGCAGCAGGGCCTTGCTCACTTCCTGGAGCACATGGGGTTCAACGGCACCACGCACTTCAAGCCAGGTGAACTCGTCGCCGCGCTCGAATCGACCGGCGCGCGTCTCGGTCCGCACGTCAACGCGCAGACAGGCTTCGACGACACGATCTACATGTTTCAGCTGCCCACCGACAAAGCCGGCATCGTCGAGAAGGGCGTGCAGGCGCTCGCCGATTTTGCGGGCGGGATGACGCTCGATCCAAAGGAGATCGACAAGGAGCGCGGAGTCGTCATCGAGGAATGGCGGGGAGGGCTCGGCGCCGGGTCGCGGCTGCGCGACCAGCAGATCCCGGTGCTGTTTGCCAAGTCGAAATATGCCGAGCGGTTGCCGATCGGCAAGCCCGAGATCCTGAAGACGTTTCGTCCATCGGAGCTCCGGGCTTTCTACACCAAGTGGTACCGGCCCGATCGGATGGCAGTGGTGGCCGTGGGCGACATGGATCCCGCCACCCTCGAAGCGCTGATCAAGAAAGAGTTCGGGCCCCTGGCGAAGCCCGCGACGCCGGCGCCGGCACGAGACTACCCGCTGCCTCTGCAATCGGAAGTGCTGGTCAAGATGGCGACCGACGCAGAGGCGACGCAGTCCTCGGTCTCCATCGTTCGGAAGCGCGCGCGCGAGTCCCAGGACAAGGTCAGCGACTATCGCCGCAGCCTGGTGAACTCGCTCGCGTACCAGATGCTGAACGAGCGGTTCGACGAGATCTCGCGCAAGGCCGACGCGCCGTTCTTGGGCGCGGGCGCCTATGGCGGGGCCCTTACGCCGACGGTCAGCAACTTCACGCTCGCCGCGAGCGTTCAGGAGGGCAAGATCGAGCGGGGCCTGGCCGCCCTCGAGGTCGAGGCCAATCGCGTCGAGCAGCACGGCTTCGGGGCCGGCGAGCTCGATCGCGCGCGCAAAGACATGCTCGCCAACTACGACCGCGCTTACGCGGAGCGCGACAAGACCGAAAGCGGATCCTACGTGCAGGAATACGTGAACCACTTCCTGCAGGGCGAACCGACGCCGGGGATCGAGTACGAGCAAAAGCTGGTGCAGGCCCTGGTGCCGACGATCACGGCCGTGGATGTGGCCACGGCGGCGAAGGCGATGTTCGCCGACACCAGCCGCGTGATTCTCGCCGTCTCGCCGAAGAAAGCCCGGCGTGACGGTCCCGACCGATGCGCAGCTCACTGCGGCGATCTCGTCGGCCGACGCGGTGGCGGTGACGCCCTGGGCCGACACCTCCAGCAGCGCGGTGCTGCTCGCTCGCGCGCCGGATCCGGGCTCGGTCGTCGGACGGCGCGAGATCCCCGAGCTCGGCGTCACCGTCGTCCGGTTGTCGAACGGCGTCGAGGCATGGCTCAAGCCGACCGACTTCAAGAACGACCAGGTCCTGTTCGCCCTGACGGCGTCCGGCGGCAGCTCGCTCGCGGCGCCGGAGAAGTTCATCGAGGCGCAACTGGCCACCGGACAAGTCGAGTTGTCCGGCGCCGGTGGCCATCGCGCGATCGACCTGCCGAAGCTGACGGCGGGAAAGATCGCGTCGGCCTCACCCTTCATCTCGCTCTCGTCCCACGGCATCCAGGGGTCGAGCACGCCCGCCAATATCGAGACGGCACTCCAGCTGCTCAACATCAAGTTCACCGCACCGGGCGACGACGCGGAGGCCTTCGCCCTCATCAAGCGCCAGCTCGAATCGGCGGTGGTGAACCGCCTCAGCAGCCCCAACGCGGTGTACGGCGACAAGCTGGGGCAGGTCCTGACGATGGGCCACTACACGTCACGTCCGCTGACGGTCGAACGCATCGGCACGCTCGACCGCGCCGGCGATGGTGTCGTTCTATCGGGAGCGATTCGCGAACGCGGCCGATTTCAGCTTCTTCATGGTGGGCGCCTTTGCCGTGGAGGACGTGCTGCCGATGCTGACCCGCTACGTCGGATCGCTGCCGTCGACCAAGACGGCGAACAGCCGCTTCAAGGATGTCGGGATCTCGTTCCCGCCGAAGATCGAGCGGGCGCGGGTGGAGAAGGGGAAGGAACCGAAGAGCCAGACGGTCGTCAGCTATTTTGCCGACCCGCCCATCGAGGAGAACGAGCAGACGCGCGTCGAGGCGGTCACCGAGGTGCTCGAGATCGCGCTGCGCGACATCCTGCGCGAGGAGCTGGGCGAGACCTACAGCGTCTCGGTCGGGCTGTCGCAGTTGACGCCGCAGCGCGGCGGCGGTCACATCGACATCTCCTTCAGCGCTTCACCCGACAACGTCGACAAGATGATCGCCCGCGTGCAGCAGGAGGTCGCACGCCTGCAGTCGGCCGGGCCCAGCGAGGATCTGACGACGCGAGCGAAGGAGACGGCGCGCCGCGCGCACGAAACCTCGGTCAAGCAGAACGGGTTCTGGCTCGGCCGGTTGCAATCGTCCAAGCTGCTCGACCGCGACCCGCTGCTCATCCTGAGCCGCCTTCAGCGCATCGACGCGGTCACGTCGGCCGTGCTCCACGAGACGTTCAAGAAATACTTCCCGGCGGACCGCTACACCGTCGTGACGCTGGTTCCCGAGAAACCTGGTCCCTGAGAGACGACCGGGCCTGAAGGCGGACACTGCGAGTGTCTCAGGTTCGCCGCTTCTGGTACCTGAACTCCACGACGGTTTCCTCGTCGACGACGAGCGGTTCGAGAAATCGGTGCGACGTCCCCGCGCGGGGAACGTCGATCCGGACCGGCAGCACACCGGCGGCGCGCCGCTGCAGGCTCTGCACATTCTGCGACGGCTCCTGCGCCTTGCTCGGGTAGGGGGCGGCGCGATACGTCGTCGCGCGTCACGGTTGTTGGTGTTGTTCGGCGCGTTCATGTTCAGGATTGAGCGTCTGGCCGATCGCCGAGCTGCGCATGTCGACGAGCGGCGCCTCGGCTTCGACGGTGACGGTCTCCGCCACCCCGCCAACGGCCATCTGAAAGTCGATCTGCCGTGGACGCTGATCGTAGATCAGCGAGCGCTGCGCGGTCTTGAATCCCGAAATCTGGCTGCTGACCGACAACGGCCCGGCCGGAAGATCCGAGATGACGTACCGGCCATCCGGCCCCGTGACCGCCGTGCGGCGCTGGCCCGACACTTCAGCCACGATGGTTGCCCCAGGAATCACCGCGCCCTGTGCATCCAACGCGCGTCCCAATATCTGACCCGGGATGACTCCTCCCGCGGCGACGCCGTCAATGAACGTCACTGATGTGGCCGCCGCCTGGAACGATTCCGCGACCAGGTATGCCGCGATCGCCGATCCCGCGAACCGATCGGCGCGGTACTGGTCCGGCACGAAGAGCTCCCATTCGACGACGCTGATCGGGACATCCATGCGCGGCAGCGTCATCCGCATCTCGCCTTTCTTCGCGAACGCCGGTCCCGCGTGGAGATACACGAACGAAACGGTGTACGGCCCTTCAGGCCGGAAGCCGGGCCGGAGCAGCGGGACACGCATGCCGTCGACGCCTTCGGCAGGCTTGGCCGGAGACCCGGCGACATCGACCGACAGCATGGCTGCCCCCGGCGGCAGCGACACCTTCATGAACGGCTGCGCGCGGTTGCGAAGCCAGAGTGTCACCTCGGTCAGCGCGCGTCCTTCGCTCGTCACGAGCGTGGTCGCCACGGCGCGCTCGGCGATTGCCGCCAGGACCGCGGCATCGGGAAAGCGCGTGACCTTCAGCGCGAGCGACGGTACGCCGGCCGCGGATCGCTGGTAGCGATAGGCCGAAAGCAGGGACTGCCGCGCCACCGACGTCAACGCCGGATCGACTTCACGCACGTCCATCCGTCGCAGTCCCGGAACGTCGGCTGACGAGATCTCGAGCGTGCCGATCCCTTCGATCGCGACTTCGCCCGTTTCGCGCTGCGCGGCGGGCACCGTCGGAAGGCCGGTGTCGAGCGCGAACGATCCGCCCGCGCTCGCCCGTTCGAGATTGAGCAGGAACTGGTGCCGACGCCTGCCGGCGCCGAGACGACGAGCAGCACCCGCTCACCCTGCTGCTCGCTCCGATCGAGCGAGCTGCCCGTGACGCCCGCGAGCTCGTAGCCGGATGGAATCCGGACTTCGAACTCCGTCGGTTCGCCCTGGACGACGGTCAGGTCGATGAGCGAGAGGAGCCGCACATCGGCGTCGCCGATGGTGACGAGTGTTTTCACGTCGGCGAGCATCCGCATGTCGCGCGGGGCGCCGCTCGGTCCGGTTTCTCTCGATGACCACCAGACCTGCGTCGCCGATCCAGGATCCAGCGTGGCTTCGACGATCGTGCGGCCGCCCGCAGACGTGCGCCGCAGCACCAGACCGGGCGAGACACGAAGGTCCGATTGCTCGCCGGGGACGTCGAACGTGGCGGTTACGCTTCCTGCGGGCGGTACCGGCAGCACGAACGATCCTCGGCCTGGGCTCGTGGTGATCGACGATCCCCACTCGAGGGTGGCGGAGAAGGACGCCGGGCCGGCGACGAGCGCGACATGCGCATTGCCTTCAGCGATGAGCGGCAGCGGCCGAGCCGCAGAGCGCGCGTCGAGCAGCGTGGCGTTGCTGATGAGCGGCACCTTCACGGTTCCGGTCTGGAACACTTCGCCATCCACGGTCATGGTCGCGCGCACGGTACCGGCCGCCACGCGGGCGCGGATGTCGGCTCGCGTGAGCGCCGCCGGCAGCGGCGCGCCATCAGGCGGGCGAGGTTGCCGGCCGGCGAGATCGAGCAACCGATCGTAGTCGGTGCGCGTCAGCGTGACCGTGCCGGCCGGCCCGCGTTCCTGCGCGAGCGTGGTCGTGGCCGCGAGGGCTGCGCACAGAAGGAGAAACGCCGTCAGCGTGGTCGTTCTTGCGATGCTCGTCATTCTTGTCATGTCTACATGTTTCATGGGCTCACCTCTCGCTCAGCCGCTTGTACTGGACATCGAGCGCCGGCGCCTGTGCTTCGGCCGTGAGCTCTGCTGCGACGAAGAACGACGGGCCGATGTCGGGCACGGCGACGTGGACCGGTATGGTCCCCGCGGACGTCCTGCCCATGTCCTTGCGAAACCGATCGACCAACGCCTTGGCGCTGTCGGCTTCACGATTGCCGCCCGCCAGGGCCGCTGGTGGGCTGGTGGTTCCGGTGCTGCCGGCATGCCGGACTCGTTGCTTCGCAGGGCCGCGCTCCATGGCTCCTGCCGGGATTCGGTCCGGAAGACGCCAGGTGTGGCGTCGACGTGAAAGCGCGGCGAGTGATGGACCACCAGCCCCGTGCGCGAGACGGGGAGATCGACAGCCGGCAACTCGACGCGGGCCACGCCTTTGTCGGTCCACGCCGGCGTGCGTTGCAGGTACACCGAGCTCGACGGCGAAGGTTGGCGCGGCTTCACCCGCCCGTCCTTTGAGCAGCGGCAGCAGGTACCCGCCGTCGGCCGAGACGCCCGGACGGATGGGCCGGCCCGCCAGCGCCGCGCTCCAGAGCACCGACTGCGCGGGCAGCTTGAGCGCGAGAAACGCGCGCTGGTTGTTGCGAACGGCGTAGCGTGCGCGCACGAGCATCTTGCCGTCCTCGCCGACGAGCACTTCGTACCGCGCTTCTTCGACGTTGGCGACGAGCACCGCTTGAGGCGTGTATCGCGAGACCGTGACCGTCAGCGTCCGCGCGGCGCTGCCCGGCAGCGGCCGGAACCCGAAAGCCACCATCGACGGCGACTCACGGCCTTCGAGGATGTCCCCGAGGTCGCTTGGATCCGCGGGGTCCACTCCGCGCGGTTGGCGATCGGTGATCTCGCCCGCGCCGATCACGTCGACCGCAACGCCCCCGGTCTCCCGCTCGGCGGCCGGCATCCTGACGATCGGAATGGCGATCGACCCTTCGCGCGGCGCTCGCACTTCGGCGGAGATGACGAGCGATGTCGACGCCGCGATGGGCTCGAGAAAGGACACCGTCAGCGTTCCGGACTCATGCTTCCAGTCGGCGACGGTCGCACCGGAGACCTGGTTCACCGACACACCCTCCGGAATCGTCAACACGACGTCTCGCGCCAGACCCTGGACGACCTCGATGCTCACGCTCACCGTGATCTGTGAGGCGTCCTCGCCGAGCGCGACGAGCTCGGTGATCCGTGCCTTGGCGCGCAGCGGCAGCGTCGATCGCCGATCGTCGATTTTGCGCTTCCAGGAGAACCTGAGCGGCCGTCCCGGCGCTCCGTAGACCGTCCATCGGTTCTCCGCATTGGCTTCCGTCTGCTCCGCGACGAAGCCTCCACTCACGGTCAGGTCCACGCCCGTGCGCGGCACGATCAGCGTGACCGCGGACAACGCGGACGCGGACGCCGGCAGCGTCATCGATTCGATGCCGCTCGCGGCTTCGATCGGCACCACGATCTCGAGCGCCAGCATCGAGCGCCCGGGACGCGAGACGAGCACGCGCGGAGGGTTGCCGTCGACCAACGCCGTTGGACGTCCTTCGAGCCGTGCGCCGCGCACGAGCAGCCCCGACGGCATCTGGATGCTGACCCACCCTTGCTTCAAGACGTCGATCGTCAGGCGCGCTTCGCCGGTCACGGTGTCGCCGTTGACGCGAAGCTCGTAGTCGACACGCGTCAGCGTGGCATCGACTGGCGGCGGCAGCGGGTCTGGCGTCGACGGAAACGCGCGTGTCCTCAGCGCCCGTAGTCATCGAGCGCCAGCACCACCCAGCCGTCGGTGGGCGCAGGCTGCTGCGCGCGCGCCACCTGCGCCGTCATCGCCGCAGTGCCGATGACGAGAATCCCGATGAGCGTTCGCGTGTGCGTCAACATCAGCCGCCTCCCTGGGACATCGTGGTTCCCGGCGTACAAACGCCGGCTATGAACAGAGAACGGGGGAACTGAGGAATCTTGCGGCCCCGTCCGCCGCCGTCGCAGTTCAGACGCCCATGCGTCTGTTTCCGTCTGAATCGTTGTCAGATATCGGTTCTGTAAGTGCGGAGACGTTGCAATCGTCTGGCCGTTCGCCGATGCGAAGGACTTTGTCAGCAGCGACGCGCGATTCTGATGCTCGCGGTCAAGCCAGTGTCGCGGATCGCGCGGTCGATCCAGTGATGCAGAGGTGCGGATCCGGCGGGAGAGATCCGGCGGGAGGAATCCGATCGCGCGCGGCACGCTTGGATATGCGATAGTGGCGACGGAACGCCTTCGCGTGGCCCGTCGGGCGGCCGGCGGTCGTCCTCCGGGGGCTTCGCCGATCTCCTGATGTTCGCGGCGTACGTCCGCGCGGAACAGATTCCGCATCCGCCCGCTGAAGTCTTGTCGGCAGACAAGGAGGCTCGCTGTGATCGTGCACGATGTCCGCGGCGCGTTGCGATTGATGCGCGCGCTTGCCGTGTACTTTCCTGCCGGTGGTGCGATGAGCGCGACGACGATGCAGCTCGTGTTGCACACCCGTGTTCGGCCGCAGGACGTGATCCCGGCCGTGCGCACCGTCGTCAACAGCGTCGATCCGAATCTTCCCGTGTCGAATATCCGCACGCTCGACGAAGTGGTGACGGCGTCGGTCGCGACGCGGCGGTTGACGATGTGGCTGCTCGCGACGTTCGCTGCGCTCGCGCTCGTGCTGGCGCTCGCTGGAGTCTACGGCGTACTGGCATACTCCGTTGCGCGGCGGACGTCTGAGATTGGTGTTCGTCTCGCGCTCGGCGCCGAGCATCAGGCCGTCCTCCGGTCGGTCGTCGCCGCCGGCATGCGGCCGGTCGTGATTGGCGCCGCGATCGGGCTTGGCGCCGCCATCTGGCTGTCGCGTCTGATGTCGAGCCTGCTGTTCGAGGTGCAGCCACACGACCTGGCAACGTATGTGGCGGCGGGCTTGACGGTGACGCTGGTCGCCCTGCTCGCGTGCTATCTTCCGGCGCGCGGGTGCTGCGCGTCGATCCGGCGAGGCGCGCTGAGAGCTCGCAAGTGATCTGGCGAGTTCATGCAGGCGGCGATCGAGGAGGCCGAGCGCGGCCTGCGCGAGGGCGGGATTCCGATCGGCTCGGTGCTCGTCCATCGCGGCCGCATCATCGGGCGAGGGCACAATCGCCGCGTGCAGCAGCGGCAGCGCGGTCCGGCACGGCGAGATGGACGCGCTCGAGAACGCCGGGCGTCAGACCGCGGCGGTCTATCGCGAGTCGGTGCTCTACACGACGCTCTCGCCGTGTGCGATGTGCAGCGGCGCGATTCTTCTCTACGGCATTCCGAGGGTCGATCGTCGGCGAGAATCAGACGTTCGTTGGCGAGGAGGAGCTCCTCCTCGCCAGGGGCGTTGTGGTTGAAGTGCTTCAGGACCCGACGTGCATGCGCCTCATGTCGAGTTTCATCGAGGCGCATCCGGAGCTGTGGAACGAGGATATCGGCGCACCTTTCCCGTATAGGTGCAGCCATCGTCGTCCGTAATCCCGGCGTCTCGCTGTCCTGCAGCCTGAAGGCGAAAGCCAGAAGGTCCGCGATCACAGAGATTCGCTCGGCAGGCGACAGGATGCGGCCAGTACGACGGATCGGTACACTGAGCCTATTCCAGCTCGGCATGCGGTCGCAAGTAAGTCTGATAATACAACGCTTGCCATGTGTTTGTCCCCCGGCACGCCCCGTGTAAGGCAGGATGCGTGAATCTCCGTACCCATTGACCATCGCCGTCGTCTCGGCCGCTGTCGTCGCCGTTCTCTCTGCGGCTGCGCCGCCAGTCCTGCTCGAGCCGCTGACGGGACGTCAGGTGTTTCCTACGACCAACTGGTGGAATCAGGACGTCAGCGCGGCGCTCCGTCGATTCGCGCTCGGCTCAGTTCGTGTCCTGGATCGGCGCCACAGCGAGGCTGCACCCTGACTTTCGGTCCACCTCCTTACGGCATTCCGTACGTAGTCGTGGCCGGCGATCAGGCGCGCGTTCCAGTGACTTTCCAGTACAGCTGCGAGAGCGATACGGGCATCTCGGCCCTTCCCGGGTATCCCATCCCCGAAGAGGCCACGCACTCAACCACACTACATCGAGGGTGACGTGCCTGGTGGCGGGACTTCAGGCGATCGCCACCTGCTCATCATCGACCGCGATCGCTGGCTGTTCTACGAGGTGTTCGCGACGCGATGGAATGCCTCGTCGGGCAGATGGGAGGGTGGGTCCGGCGCGATCTTCAACCTCGCCACCAACGATCGTCGTCCGGATACGTGGACCTCGGCAGATGCCGCAGGCCTGGCGATTCTGCCGGGGCTCGTGCGCTACGACGACGTGTTTGGCGCCGGCGAGATGACGCACGCGCTTTCGCTTCTCGACGCGCGGCGACCAACGGTTACGTGTGGCCGGCGTCGCACCGGGCGGGATCGAACGCGAGCGCGCCACCCATGGGCACGCGCATGCGGATGAAGGCGTCGCGCGACATCTCTGGCTATCCGGCCGAGATCCAGAAGATCTTCCGGGCGATGAAGCGCTATGGCCTCATCCTGGCGGACAACGGATCGGACATGTACATCACCGGCACGATGGACGCACGCTGGAACAACGACGTGCTCAACCCGGCGTTCCACTCACTGACGGCCGGCGACTTCGAAGTCGTGCAGCTCGGCTGGGGCCGCGGCGGACCACCGGGGCCGCCGACGCAGTCTGAGGATCTGTGCGCAGTAGCTGGATCGGTCGCGCGGCGATCGCTCCGCGGGCGCACTCAATCGATCTCGACCACGGGCGAATAGGCCCAGGCCCCGGCTCACCCTTGTAGCTGACCTTCTCCAGGAACAGGCCTGCGGCGGGTGCGGTCAGGGCGGCGGGCGTGACGGCTCCTGCTCGGCCTCGCCCGCACTTAGCAGCCGCGCGGCGTCGGCCGGCTTCATCTCACCACGCCCGACCGCGGCCAGCACGCCGACGATTCGCCGCACCATCTTCCACAGGAAGTGAGACCCCTGCACGCGGATGAGCACGAGCGCGCCGGCCTCGACCAGCTTCCAGGCGCTCGAGCTCGACGACGGTGGATTTCTCTTCGGGGTCGTCGTCTGAAAAGGTCGCGAAGTCCTGTCGGCCGACGAACGCCTCGGCGGCCCGCCGCATGGCGTCGAGATCGAGCGGCTCGCGGATCCACCAGACGAAGGGCTTGGCGAACGCCGTCCGCCGCCGCGAGATCTGATAGAGGTAGCTGCGCGAGACGGCATCGTGCCGCGCGTGAAAGCGGTGGGCTGCCTTCTCGAGGGTACGGATGTGGATGTCGGCCGGCAGCTCGTCGTTGAGGCGTCGCCGCAGCGGTTCCGGCGCGAGGCTCGTGTAGAGCTCGAGGTGCGCGACCTGCGCGAGCGCGTGCACGCCCGCGTCGGTCCGGCCCGAGCCGTACAGCTCGAACTCGCGGCGTCCGGCGACTTCGCGGATGGCGCGGTCGATTTCGCCCTGCACCGTGCGCGCGTTCTTCTGGATCTGCCAGCCGCTGTACCGCGTGCCCGCGTACTCGATCACGAGCTTGAATCGCGGCATCAGTGGTCGGCGTTGAGGGCCTCGGCGATCTTTGCCGCGACGCGCCGAGGGACGAAGCCGCACACTCTGTGCACCGATCTTGTTGGCCACGCCGGGAATCGACGAGCGCACGGCCCGCCATCATCGCGGCGTAGCCGGCGCGCGCCACGTCGGCCGAGCTCATCACGCTCGTCACACTGTAGCAGTCGTGACTTGCCTAGTCTGGGCGCGCTCCTGGAAGCCGGTGCGCGTGGGGCCGGGGCAGAGGCACGTCACGCTCACTCCGGTGTCGGCCGTTTCCTCGGTCAACGCCAGCGACAGCGACAGGACGTACGCCTTGGAGGCGTAGTAAACCGCCATCAGCGGCCCGGGCTGGAACGCAGCCGTCGAGGCGACGTTCAGGACCCGGCCGCGCCGCCGCTCGATCATTCCCGGCAGCAGGAACCGTGTCAGCATCGTCAGTGCGACGACATTGACCTGCAGCATCCGCGACTGCTCGACCGGATTCTCGCGCGCGAACTCGCCGTGGCGTGCCGAACCCGGCGTTGTTGATCAGCATGTCGATGTTGATCCGTCGTTCGGCAAGCGTGCGCGCAACGTCGTCGGCGGCGCCAGGCTCCGACAGATCCATCGGCAGCACCGTCGCCGAGATTTTGTGTGCGCGCGGAGAGCTCATCGGCAAGGGCCTGCAGCTTCGGGGCGCTCCGCGCGAGCAGGACGAGGTCCCTCCCCCCGGCAGCAATCAGCCGCGCGAGATCCTCGCCGATTCCACCCGACGCACCCGTGACGAGCGCGACTTCGGCCATGAGGCGATTGTACAGAGTTTGGGGTTGGGAGATGCAGGTGAGAGGGAGGCGACGGAGACAACGGGTTCAACACGAAGGCACGAAGAGCAACGAAGACGCACGAAGGCTGTGGCGGCGCGTCGACCAGCGGACCGGTCCTTCGTGCGTCTCCGTTCGTCTTCGGTTCTTCGTGTTGAACCCGTTAACTCCGTAGTTCTCCGTCTCCCTCGTTCTCCGTCTCCTGGGCTCTCCACGCGCGCACGTCTCCCCGCCGATCACTCCTGCTTCAGTACCTGCGACCGCGTCGATCTCCACACGCAAGCCGTCGCCCGGCAGGCCCGAGACTTCGACGGTCGTGCGCGCGGGACGGTGGTTGCCGAACATCCGGGCGTAGACCCCGTTCATCTTCTGGAACTCGGTCATGTCGACGAGGAAGACCCCGCAGCGGATGACGTGGCTGAGGCTCGACCCCGCGGCCTCGAGAATGGCGGAGACGTTGCGCAGCGTCTGCTCGGTCTGCGCCTCCACGTCGTCGGCCAGCTCGCCGGTGCGGGGATCGCGCCCGGCCTGGCCGGACACGAATACGAGGTTCCCGACGATGACGGCGGGAGAGTAGGGGCCGACAGGCGTCGGGAGCTCAGCGGTGGTCACGGGCTTCAATGGCGATTGCGTCATGCCCGGGATGCTACGGCAGGCGCCCCCGCCCGCAAAGGCCCAATTCCGTTCTTGACATTCCAATCATAGGAAGGTTAATGCTGGCTGCATGAACATCGGCCAGGCCGCCCAGGAGTCCGGCGTTTCAGCGAAGATGATCCGGCACTACGAATCGATCGGGCTCGTGACGATGGCCCGCCGCACCGACGGCGGCTACCGGATCTATGACGCCAACGACATCCACACGCTGCGGTTCATCCGCCGGGCCCGGGACCTCGGCTTCTCGATGAAGGAGATCGAGCAGCTCCTCGGCCTCTGGCGCAACCGGCGCCGCGCCAGCGCCGACGTCCGCCGCGTGGCGCAGGAGCATATCAGCGAGCTCGATCAGAAGATCGAGGAGCTGCAGGCGATGCGCCGCACGCTGCACCAGCTGGTGCAGCACTGCCACGGCGATCGCCGGCCCGACTGTCCGATCCTCGACGATCTGGCCGGAGACCATCATTGCCGATAGACCCCGTGTGCGGGATGACGGTAGAACCCGCGACCGCCGCGGGGTCGCACGACCATCACGGCACGCGCTACTACTTCTGCAACCCGTCCTGTCTGACGCGCTTCAAGGCCGATCCCGAGTCCTTCCTGAAACCGCGTGCTCAGGCGGCGCAGGGGGCCTCGAGCGACGCGCTGTACACGTGTCCCATGCATCCGGAGGTCGTCCAGCAGGGGCCCGGGGCCTGCCCGAAGTGCGGGATGGCTCTCGAGCCGATGACGGTCTCGGCCGACGATGGTCCGAACCCCGAGCTCGTCGACATGACGCGCCGCTTCTGGATCGCCGCGGCGATCGGCGCTCCGGTGTTCGTGCTCGCCATGGCCGACATGTTCGGGGCGTTTCGCGGCTGGCACACGACAGTCTTCGTTGGAACGTCCGCCATCGACGCCAGCGCGACGTCGGTCATCAACTGGATCGGTCTGGTCTCGTCCACCCCGGTCGTCCTCTGGGCCGGGTGGCCGTTCTTCGAGCGTGGGTGGGCGTCTATCCGCACGCGCCAGCCCAACATGTTCACGCTCATCGCGCTCGGCATCGGGGCGGCCTATCTGTTCAGCGTGACCGCGACCCTCGCGCCGCAGCTGTTCCCGGCGGGCTTTCGCGCGCATGGGTCGGTGGAAACCTACTTCGACACGGCGGTCGTCATCACCATTCTCGTGCTGCTCGGCCAGGTGCTCGAGCTGCGGCGCCCGCGGCCGCACGAGCGCGGCCATCCGGCAGCTGCTCGACCTTGCGCCGCGGACGGCGCGGATCATCCGCAACGGCCAGGAATTCGACGAGCCGGTCGCCCACATCCGGCTGGGCGACAGCCTGCGCGTGCGGCCCGGGGAAAAGATCCCGGCCGACGGTCTCGTGATCGAGGGAAAGAGCGTCGTCGACGAGTCGATGCTGACGGGAGAGCCGGCGCCCGTAGCTCAAGGAGCCTGGACGCCGAGTCACCGGCGCGACGATCAACGGGACGGGAAGCTTCGTCATGCGTGCGGAGCGCGTCGGGAGCGATACCGTGCTCGCGCAGATTGTCCGGATGGTAGGCGAGGCGCAGCGGACGCGGGCGCCCATCCAACGGCTCGCCGATGCGGTGTCAGGCTGGTTCGTGCCGGCAGTAGTCGTCGTGTCCATCTCTGCGTTCGTGGGCTGGTATGTCTGGGGGCCAGAGCCTCGTTTGGCGCTCGCCCTGCTGAGCGCCATCGCCGTGCTGATCATCGCGTGTCCGTGCGCGCTCGGGCTCGCGACGCCCATGGCCATCATGGTCGGCACGGGTCGAGGCGCCTCGGCGGGCGTGCTCATCAGGAATGCCGAGGCGCTCGAGCGCCTGGAGACAGTGGACACGCTCGTCGTCGACAAGACCGGCACGCTCACTGAAGGCCGGCCGCGGCTGACCGGTGTGAGCGCCCTCGCTCCATTCTCCGAGGCCGACGTGGTGAAGTTTGCCGCCGGACTCGAGCAGGCGAGCGAGCATCCACTCGCCGCGGCGGTCGTCGAGGCCGCCCGGGCACGCGGCCTCGGGCGGTCTGCCGTCTCCAACTTTCAAGCGCTGGCCGGGCTCGGGGTGTCCGGCAGCATCGAGGGCCGCGCCGTCCTCGTGGGCAGCGCGAAACTGCTACGGACGAGCGGCATCGATCCTGGCCAGCTCGAGGCTGCGACCGACACGCTCAGTGCTGGGGCACGCTCGGCCATCTTCGTGGCCGTCGACGGCCACCTCGCCGGCGCGATGGTCGTCGACGACCCGATCAAGTCGTCTTCGGCTGACGCGATTCGACACCTTCATGCCGAGGGCCTGCGCATCGTGATGCTGACGGGCGATGTCCGCGCGACCGCGCAGGCCGTGGCGGACGCGGTCGGCATCGACGAGGTGATCGCCGAGGTCCAGCCGGACCAGAAGCGCGAGGTCGTCGAGCGGCTCCAGCGCGAAGGCCGCGTCGTGGCCATGGCGGGCGACGGCATCAACGACGCCCCGGCGCTCGCGGCCGCTTCGGTCGGGATCGCCATGGGGACGGGAACCGACGTCGCCATCGAGAGCGCGGGCATCACCCTCGTCGGCGGCGATCTGGCTGGCATCGTCCGCGCGCGGCGGCTCAGCCGCGCGACGATGCGGAATATTCGTCAGAACCTGTTTCTGGCGTTTGTCTATAACGCCGTGGGTGTGCCCGTGGCGGCCGGCGTACTGTATCCGTTCACCGGCGTCCTCATCAGCCCGATCTGGGCGAGCGCGGCGATGACGTTCAGCTCGGTGTCCGTCATCACCAATGCGCTCCGGTTACGCCGGGCCGAGCTGTGACAACCTACGGCTTCTTCTGCCGCTCCATGTCCTCCGTCACGAGCCGATACGTGATGTAGTACTTGTAGATGTTGCTGACGTAGGTGACGGTTTCCGCGCCGATCTTTTCCGCGGCGATGATCTCGACGTTGTTGAACCAGACGTTCGGATCGAGCCCGCGGCGCCCGGCCTCCTGACGGAGCTGGCGAACCCTCGCGGGCCCCGCGTTGTAGGACGCGAACGTGAAGAGGCCCTTGTCGAGCCGCGTCATGGGCTCTTTCGCATAGTAGCGATCGATCATGAACCGCATGTACTTCACGCCCGCGTGGATGTTCGGCTCGAGCTGCCTGACGTCGCCGACGCCGAGCTCCTTGCCGGTTGCGGGCATGACCTGCATCACGCCCAAGGCACCCACCGGGCTCTTCACCTTCTGGTCCAGGCGCGACTCCTGATAGCCCTGCGCCGCCATCAGCATGAAGTCGACGTCGTACTTTCCGGCGTACTTCTTGAAGAGGTCCACTATGGTCTGATACTTCTTGATCTCTTCCGGCGAGCGCGCGTTCAGCACGAACTTCGTGCTGCCGGTGTACCGTTTTATCAGCGTGTTGCCGAACGTCGTACCCTGACGATGCGTCTTGAGGAACGCGTCGAGGGCCGTCTTCAACTGCGGGCTGTTCGGCCGGAACGCCCACGCCAGCTCCCCGCCCGAGCTCACCGCCAGGTCGGGACGGGGCTTGATCTTGGGATAGATCTTCGACCAGATTTCCAGCTTGTAGTCGTCGACGACGCCGATGCCGAAGAGGCCCGCGTTGAGCATCTCGAGGAGGTCCTCATCCTCGAGGTCCTCGGGCGCCGGGCGCAGGACGACCGCCGCTTTGCCTTCCTTCTTGAAGCGTGCGTTGAGCTGCTCGAGATGCTCCCAATAGCTCGACGACTTGCGTACGAACACATCCTTGCCCGCGAGGTCGTCGAGCGTCGTCAGGTTTGGCGATTGGGGCCCCGTCACCACGATCTCGCTGACCGGTTTCGTGTTCGACGGAATCGCGAAATCGAGGACTTTGTCCCGGTCCGCAGTAATCGTAAAACCGGCGGCGATGACGTCGCCCAACCCGGCGAGCAAATCGGGCACCATCTTCTCGCGCGTTGTCGGGAAGAAAACGACGTTCACTTTCAGCGGGCCCCGCTTCTTGTTCAGCTCGTCCTCGAACGTCTTGAACGCTTCGTACGCCAGGCCTCTTGGCTGGCCAGCCTCGACGAAATACATCGTCTTGGAGTGCGGGACGAGCACGCGGATGACGCGCCGCTTGACCATCGCGTCGAAGTCACCGGTCCACGGCTTTCTTGCGATGGGCAGCGCGGCCGCCCGGGCGGGCGCCGCGGTAGCAGGCGCTGGCTTGGGCGCAGGCTTTGTCTGAGCCTGAACGATTGTGGCCGTCAGGAGCGCGCCAGTCAGGACGATGGCGATCGTTACGGGTGCTGGTCGGACTGAGTAAATCATGGGTTCAGATTCTATCTCAGGAGACAGGAGGCAGGAGGCAGGAGCTAGCTAGGAGCTAGGAGGAGGAGACAGGAGACAGGAGACAGGAGGCAGGAGACACTGCCGTTCGCGCCTTCAGTAACCCTTGCGCTCTTTGCGACTTGAGCGCTTCCGCGTACCATTCCAGCTCGCTCGCGAAACGCACGAAGCGCTTCTCGAACGCGGGGTCGGTGGCCGCGCCATCGTCGTCGAACGCCGTGCGGATCTTCGGCACTGGAAAGGTGGTCGGAATGCTTGGCATCCCCAGCTCGCACAGCATCGCGCGAAGCTGGACCGCAGCTCGGACTCCGGCATATCCACCCGCTGAGTAGCTGACGATTGCCGACGGCCGGAAGAAGTACTCCTCCAGGAAATGGGCCAGGAGGTTGGAGAGCGCCGGCGGCACGCTGTGGTTGTACTCGCCGGTGACGATGACAAAGGCGTCGGCCCCGCGGTAGAGCGTCGCGAGGCGCTCGAGGGCGGCCGGGGCCGTGCCGGGCGGGTGCTCCTTGAACATGCGATCGAGGAGGGGCAGCTGGACGTCGGCGGGATCCACCAGCGTGACCTCATGCCCGCGGGCGCGGAGCTGCCGTTCGGCGAATCGCGCCGCCTTGATCCCCTGGCGTCCCGTGCGGACGGATCCATAGATGACCGGAATCTTGAGAATCATGGGGAAATGGTCTCCTGACGGAGCGTATCCCTCGGTTCGGACCACTGCTATATAATTTCGGATACTCGATGGCTTCCATCCGACGGCACCTCGCGTCGCTGGGTCTGGCCGTGGTCTTCTGCCACATGGTCATGCAGGTCCTCGTTCCGGCGGCGCTCTGCTGCCAGAAGCCGCTGGCTGGGACCGGCACCCGAGCCGAAGCGCACGAGTGTTGCCCCATGGGCTCGCATCCCGGGAAGGTGTGCCCGATGCACGGGAAGCGGGCCAGTCAGCAGAAATCTCTCGATCCCGAGTGCGCGGCGCAGCCCCTTGTCGATCTGCACGACCTCTTCATGACGCTGTCGAGCGGGGGAGTCGTTCCCGGTCTCGTCGAGCTCGCCCGTCCCGTGGGCTCGGAATCCGCGCCCGCAGCGCTCGAGCCGGCTGCATCCCTCGTTCAGCCCGTTCCTCTCGGCCCTCCCCCCCGCGCCTGAACCCGACCTCGATCCGTTTCTCGCGCTCGAAGTCCGTTCAATTCGGGGAGGAGTCCATGAAGTTTCTGCATGTCTTTCTGAGGCATGGCGCCCGGCGCCTGCGATGCGTGCCGCTCGTCGTCGTGCTTGGATTGTGTGCAGCGCCGGCCGGTGTGTCGGCGCAGGAAACCGTCAGCTACGCGAGCCTCAGTGGGCGCGTCAGCGACCCGCAGGGAGCGGTCGTGGCCGGCGCGCGGGTCACAGCCCGGCAGACCGAAATCAACATCACACGCGAGGCGGTCACCGACTCCGCGGGGCGCTTCCGTTTTCCGTACTTGAGGCTTGGACCGTACGACATCGCCGTGCGGCAGGCGGGATTCGCCGACGCGACGCGCCGCCTGAACCTCACGGTCGGTGCGGCGTTCGACCTCCCCATCGCGCTGAGGCTAGAGGCCGTGGCTGAGAGCGTCACGGTCACGGGCGCCGCCACGGTGCTCGAATCAGCCCGCAGCCAGATCGCCGGAACAGTTTCGCCAACGGAAGTCGCCAACCTCCCGCTCAACGGGCGCAACTTCCTTGACATCGCGCTCCTCGTGCCCGGCGTTTCGCCTCCCAACGTCGGCGGCACGCAGCTCTTCGCCGAGACGTCGGCGGTCCCTGGCGTCGGCCTGTCGATCGGCAGCCAGCGCAACTTCTCGAACAGCTTCATCGTCGATGGCCTGTCTGCCAACGACGATGCGGCGGGCCTGAGCGGCATGCCCTACGGTGTGGACGCGGTCGACCAGTTCCAGGTCGTGACCTCGGGTGGACAGGCGGAGCTTGGGCGGGCGCTCGGCGGCTACGTGAACGTCGTGACGAAGAGCGGGACGAACCTGTCGCGAGGCGATCTCTACGGCTACTTCCGTGACGACAAATTCAACGCAGAGAACCCGCTCCTGGTGCAACAAGGCAGCGCCATCAAGAAGCTGCCGATGACGCAGAAGCAATATGGGGGCAGTCTCGGCGGTCCTATCGCCAGAGACCGGACGTTCTTCTTTGCCAACGCCGAGCACCGTCTGCTGGATCAGACCGGGCTGGCGACGATCTCGGACGCGAACGTCCCCATCGTCAACGCCCGGCTCGCCGCGGTCGGCTACCCGGGTGCACGTGTCGCGACGGGCATCTATCCCAATCCGGTTCACAGCGTGAACGCCCTCGGAAAGATCGATCACCAGTTCAATGGCAGCGATCACTTCAGCGTCAGGTACAGCCTGTACGACGTCACGTCGAGCAACTCCCGCGGCGCGGGCGCGCTCAACGCGCCATCGGCGTCGGCCGGATTGGACAATCAGCGATCAGACGGTCGCGTTCAGCAACACGCTGACGCTCTCGGCGACGACGGTCAACGAAACCCGTGCGCAGTTCGCCTATGGCGATCTGCTGGCGCCGCCCGACCGATCCCGTCGGTCCGGCCGTGAGCATCGCGGGTGTGGCGTCGTTCGGCACCTCGTCGGGCAGCCCGACCGGCCGCATGAACAGGATGTACCAGGTCGTCAACAACCTGTCGCACCAGGCGGGAGCTCACGCGCTGCGGGCGGGCGTCGACTTCCTGCTACAACGACGACAAGATCACGTATCCGCGCTCGAATCGCGGCGCGTACACGTTCTCGTCGCTCGCGACCTTCCTCACGGGCACCTACAACAACGCCGGCTTCACGCAGACCTTCGGCGAGAGTGTCGTCCTGCAGACGAACGCCAACGTCGGCCTGTACGCGCAGGACGAATGGAGGGCGAGCTCGACGCTGACGCTCAACGCCGGCCTGCGCTACGACCTGCAGTTCCTCGAGACGATCAGCACCGACACGAACAACATCTCGCCGCGCGTCGGGTTTGCGTGGACGCCGTTCGCGGCGAGGAACACCATCGTGCGCGGCAGCGCCGGACTCTTCTACGACCGCGTACCGCTGCGCGCGGTCGCCAACGCGCTGCTCTCGGCCGGGAACACGACCGACCTCGCCAATCTCCGTCAAATCGGGGTGAGCCTGTCGCCGACGCAGGCCGGTGCGCCGGTGTTCCCGAACATCCTCAGCGGCGTCGTTCCGACCGTGACGCTCGTCAACCTGACGACGATGGATCGCGGACATGGAGAACGCGTATTCGACGCAGGCAAGCGTCGAGGTCGAACGGCAGCTGGGCGATCGGAATACCGTGAGCGTCGGCTATCAGTACGTTCGCGGCAACAACCTGATCATGTCCGTGAACCAGAACGTGCCCTCATGCGTCGCGTCGGGCACGAACAACGGGTGCCGGCCGAACCCGACCTACGCGAACAACAGCCAATACTCGCCAGTGGCGCACTCGAATTATCATGGCCTTCACGTGTCGTTCATCCAGCGGCCGGCGCGCCTGGGGCTACTACCGGGTCAGCTACACGCTGTCGAAGTCGATGAACGACGTCGGCGAGAACTTCTTCAGCTCGCCGATCGATCCGTCTGGACTTCGCGAAGGACTGGGGGCGATCGGACGACGACCAGCGTCATCGCTTCGTCTTCACCGGCGGCGTCAATTCGTCCATGGAACCGGCGCGGGACGCCTGGGAGATGCTCACCCACGGGTTTCAGTTGAGCAGCATGCTGCAGGCGTATTCGGCGCTGCCGTTCAACATCACATCGGGGGTGACGACGATCCAGGGCACGGCGGGGCGCCCGGTCGTCGACGGCGAGTTCATCCCGCGCAACGCGGGAGTCGGCAGCGACTTCTTCAGCATGAGCCTGCGCGTCAGCCGCTCGTTCAGGATCGTCGGGCGTGTCCGCGTGGAGGGCCTTGCCGAAGTGTTCAACCTCACGAATCGGCACGAACAACCTCACGAGGAACACGAACTTCGGATCGGGGGCGTACCCGACGAATCCCTTGCCGACGTTCAATCAGATCACCGCGGTCGGGGATCCCCGGACGTGGCAGTTCGCAGTGCGTGCGAGGTTTTGAAACGGATGCCGTGCCACGACCTAATCACGATGAGCGCGAAGACCATGATGACCACGAAGAAGAATCGAAACAGGTCTTCGCGGTCTTTGCGAGCTTCGCGCTCATCGTGATTGCGCCGTGACAGCATGAGGTATCGCTAGTGCAGATGACGATCAACAGACGATGGCAAGCGGCGTGGCTGCTCTGTGCGCTCACGACGACGATGGCGGCGTGCGGTGAGCGAGGAACACCGCCGCCGGCGGCGACTAAGGCGCCGGTCGAGCCCACCCGCATCGCGCTCTCGGTGGCGGGCCGGTCGAACGCGGCGGCGTCGGTAGCGGCGTTCGGCCAGACCGTCGCTGCCGTCTGGACGGCGTCCACCGGCGATACGTCGGACATCTATCTCAGCGTCAGCACGGACGGCGGCGCTACATTCGGCGCTCCGGTCCGTGTCAACGACATCGAGGGCGACGGCCGCGCATCCGGAGAGCAGGCCGCCCGGGTGGCCGTCGGGATGGGCAATGCGATACACGTCGTGTGGCCGGCGAAGCGGGACGGGCATGCCGTGATTCGCTACGCGGGCTCGAAGGATGGCGGCCGGACGTTTTCACCGGCCGTCACCGTCGCGGGTGCAACGCTGACGGGCGCGCGAGGCTGGCACTCCGTTGCGCTCGGGTACGACGGCGGCGTGCACGTGGTCTGGCTGGACGGCCGGAACGCCGCCCCGATGGCGCACGCACACGGAGGCCGCGAAACCGGCAAAAATGAGCGGAGGACCTCGCCAGGACATCTTCCACGCGTCGTGGAAGGGAGACGGCGCGCGGTCGGAGCACTCGATCGCGGCGAGCGTCTGCTTCTGCTGCAAGACCGCTGTGGCCACGGCTGGCGATCGTGTCTACGCCGCATGGCGTCACATTTATCCCGGGAGCCTGCGCGACATCGCCGTCGCGCGCTCGACGGACAATGGCGCGACCTTCGGCGATCCCATCCGCGTCGGCGAGGATGGCTGGAAGATCGACGCGTGCCCCGACGACGGACCAGCGATGGTCGCGGATGGGCATGGCGGGATCCACATCGCGTGGCCGACGCTCGTTGCGGGCGACAGGCCGCGCAAGGGCATCTTCTACTCGACTCTGGCGGGCGACGCCTTTGCACCGCGGATTCGCCTTGATTCGGGCGAGTCCGATCCGGCGCACCCGCAAATCGGCTCCGACGAGCATACCAATACGGCCATCGTCTGGGACGAGCGGGTGGGTGACTCGCGCCGGGTCGTGTTCCGCCCCGTGTCCGACGGCGCGGCTGGAGCACCGCAGGTCTTCAACGGCGATGGCGTCAGCTATCCGGTCGTTGCGGCGGGGGAGGGCTACTGGATCGTTCTCTGGTCGGCGCATGGCGCGAGCGACGGGTCGGTCATCGAGGGCCGGCGAATTCCTTCGACTGCGAAGCCCTGAGCGCGGCCTGGTCCGCGGCCTCCTGCAGCAGGGTGAGCGTGTCCGCGGACACGCCGCGTGGACCCGGCAGGCCGATCGCGGACTGCGCCGCCAGTCCTCTCCAGATCGCGAGCGCCGCCAGGTACAGACCCCAGCCCGCTCGGGTGAAACCCATCGTCCGCGTAGAGGGCCAGGGACGGGTCCCGCCGCCAGGCCTCACGCCACGTGTCGCCGGCCGGCAGCAGCGCGCCCGAAACGTCCCGTGCGGCGAGCCCATACGACGTCGCTGACGTCGTCGAA
Organism: uncultured Acidobacteriota bacterium; assembly: GCA_963771395.1. Classification (GTDB taxonomy): domain Bacteria; phylum Acidobacteriota; class Vicinamibacteria; order Vicinamibacterales; family 2-12-FULL-66-21; genus DATBJJ01. The sequence goes on from CAVYTY010000015.1 coordinate 436,960, forward strand.
AGGTCGAGCAGGGCGGGCGCGGGAGCGACATCGTCGCTCCCGCTATCTTGTCCGGCTCACCAGTCGGCAGCCGGACACTACACGAATTCGTCAGAACGCCAGCCTCGCCCCGAGCTGGATCGTCCTCGGGAAGTTCACCTGGCTTGCCGTGTCGACGATCCCGAAGTTGCCAGCGCGGGGGTCCGTGTTGGGCCCCCCATATACCCTGACGTTGAACACGTTGAAGATCTCTACCCGGATCTGGAGATTCTTGTCGCTGCCGATGCGGTTGTTCTTGAAGAACGAGAACGACCACTGGGGCTCGGTCGGCTCGTTGACGTCCGGGAATCGTCCCTTGATGACCCGGTAGTCGTTCGGTCCGAGCACGCTCCACGCGAACGTGCCGTCCGGCCGCGGGTTGTTCAGTGACGTGCTGCTGTTGTCGAACCAGCGGTTGAAGGACTGCTCGCTTCCGGAGAGCGCGACGTCGGGGTCGAGCAGGATTGCGCTGCCGTTATACGCGAGCGGCCGGCCGGACTGAATCTCGCCGATCGTGTTGAACTGCCAGCCGCCGATCAGGGTCGCCGATCACGCCCTGAGTGTTGCCGCCGAACCGTTTTCCTGGTCCGAACGGCAGATCGACGAGCGAGGTGATGACGAGCCGGTGCCGCCGCTGGTCGCCCTGCAGATCGCGATACGGCGTCTGGTCCCAGTCGGTGAAGAAGTTCAGCGCGTCCTCGAGCTTCATCAGCGTGTAGTTGACGGCGAACATCACGCCGTTGGTGTAGCGCTTGGTCGCGACGGCCTCGAGCGCGTTGTAGTACGAGTATCCGGGGTTCAGCCGGTTCATGGAAATGCCGGTGAACTCCGGATAGGGCCGCAGGAGCTGCCCGCGGGATACCGTCGCCGCGTTCAACCCCTGCCCCGGCACTAGGCCGGCGAACGGGTTGGGGAAGGTTTGGTTGAGGTATCCGGTGTTGCCGCCGAGGCTCGGGATGGCTTTGTCGTTCTCCGACTTGGGGATCAGGTTGACCTGCCGGCTCACCCCCAGCTTGCTCACCTGGTTCCCGACATACGCCACATCGAGGCCGATGTTCCAGGGCAACTGAATGTCGACGCCCGCCATCCATTGATCGGTGTACGGGATTTCGTAGTCCGGGTTGGGAATCGTCGGGCCGGTGCCCAAGGCAGTGAGCAGCCCGAGCTCGCCGGCTAGCGGTTGCAGGAACCCGTCGGGGAACGGCCTCGCCCACGGCGTGCCCGCGTCAACGTTGTTCGGAGCTTTCGCGATGAACGGCGTGGTCCGCTGGAAGTCTGTCGTGTAAACGCCGTTCTGACCGCTACTCGATAGACCGAGGAACGATCGGCCGTAGTTGGCGCGGAGGCCCAGCCAATCCTTGATGCGGTAGGTGACCCCGATTCGCGGCTGCCAGTTGTTCTTGTCGGACGTATACGGCGACTCCGGGCCGCCGTGGTTGGCAAACAGCAGGCCGCCGCTCAGCAGGAGCGGCTGGTTCGTTGCGGGATTGATCGTCGCGGCGCCCTGCGGCAACTGCGACTGCAGCGGGTTCGTGACGTTGAAGTCAAAACCAGAGACGGTCAAGTTGTCCTTGACCGTCACAGCAGGCTGGTAGTCCCATCGCACCCCGACATTGACGGTCAGGCGCGACCCGACCTTCCAGTCGTCCTGCAGGTAGAAGGCGTAGTAGCGGTACTGCTCCGTGCGTGGCGTGCCCGTGACCACGCTGCCGCTCGTCGGCAGCCCGAGGAGAAACGTCGCGAAGCCGTTGCCGGTGATCGTGCTTGTGTTGGCCTGCGGGTCGCTCCGCGTGAACTCGTTGTTGAAGCTGAACGACGAGTTGGAGTTGACTTCGTCGAAGCGGAAGAACTGATAGGCGCGATACTCGCCGCCGGCTTTCAAGAAATGCTTCCCCATGCTCTTCGAGATGTTGCTGTTGACGGAGAAGGCATCGTTCTTCGGCTGGCGGAACGTCCGCGGGAACATCCCCTCGTAGCCATCGGGGTTGATCTGCGGAAACGGCGGCCCGGTGAGCTGGTAGGCACCGGCGAAGGGCAGTTGCGGATCGACGTTGCCGTAGATCTTGTCGTGCGGCTCATCGAATCGGTCCCAGGAGACGCGGGTGTTCCACAGCGTCGAAGAGTTGATGGTGTAGTTGTCGTCCGCCGTCACCAGATAGTGGTTCCGATGAGTCGGGTAGTTGTCGCTCCGAATCGCGGGTTCCGGCAGCGCGTTCTCGTTGCGGAACTCGATGCCCCAGTTGCCGCTGTTGCTGAACGACAGCCGGTGATTCTGATTGAAGATGTGGTCGAGGCGCGTCAGGTACGAATTGTAGCGATACCGGCCGATGTTTGGCGAGCTGACGAAGTTGCTCGATCCCGCCAGGTTGCTCGGCGTCGCGTTCGGCTTCGGAATGTAGGGCAGCAGCGCTCTGGAGATCGGATGCCAGCGCTCCTGCGGGATGATGTTGTTCGCAAACGGCTGCCGCGTGCACGTGCTGAAGTTTGCGTTGCAGCTCGTCGTCGCCGGATCGTAAATGATGATCGGCGTGCCGTTGGCCGTGGTCGTTTGCGAGAAATCCCCGCGCAACTGCGCGTCGGTCGGGACCGTTCTGGTCGTCGGGAAGGGGATATTCTCGTAGAAACCCTGGTAGCCGCCCATGAAGAACGTCTTGTCCCGCCGGATGGGCCCGCTGACCATACCTTCCACGTTGTAGTACTTCGTGCCCTTCGTTCGAGATGTTGTTGCGGATGTTCTGGATTTGGTTCGAGTCGAGCCAGGTCCCGCGATGGAGGACGATGCCGGAACCGCGCAGGTTGTTCGTGCCGGAGCGCAGCGTCATGTTGATCACGCCGCCGCTCGTGCGGCCATACGACGCGTCCACGCTGGCCGTGCCGATCTTGAACTCCTCGATCGCGTCGACCGGCGGCGCGTAGTTCCAGTTGCCGGTTCCGCCGCCCGTTCCAGAGTTCGGTGCCCCGTCCACCAGATACTCGTTGTTGCCGGTACGGCTGCCGTGCACCGACAGGGATCCGTTCACGTCCCACGCGCGGGTGCCGGAGAACCCGGTCGCACCGAAAGTCGTCTGCGTGAAGATCGTGCCGGCCGTGAGCTGCATCATCATGTATACCTGGCGGCCGTTGAGCGGCAGCTCGGTGATGCGCTTGTTCTCGATGGTCTGGGCGATCGTGCTTTCGTTGGACTCAATCTGGCTGGCTTCGGCGCTGACCGTGATCGTTTCCTCCAGGCCGCCGACTGAGAGCTGGACGTTCACGTTCACTGTTTCCGCGGTGTGCAGGTCGATGCCTTCGCGGACGAAGGTCTTGAATCCCTGCAGCGACGCGGTGATCTTGTACGGTCCTGGCACCAGCTGCTGAATCGTGTAGACTCCGCTGGCGTTTGTCACCGCCTCGGTCGAGACGTTGGTGGCGGTGTTGAGGGCGGTGATGGTAACCCCAGGCACGAGCGCCCCCTGCCCGTCGACGGCGATGCCAGTCATTCGTGCGCGTGTTTCCTGCGCCGCAGCCGATGCGCAGATGAAGAACACAACGAGTGCAAAGGCGGCCTTCTTCATTGGTTCTCCTCCCTTATCGAGGCTCTTAGGTAACTGTCAGCTCTGGATGCTAGGACGATTCGGCGCGCGGCGCAAGGGCTCTGGATTGAGGGGGTGGTTCAGATTGTTCACGGGCTCAACATCCACTGCATGACGCGCGACGCGTCACGGACGATCACCTGATGGCGCAGGACGATGGGCTGCGCGTAGATCGTGCTGGGCGCGACGGCGTAGCGCCGGACTTCGTTGAAGGCAGCAGGATCGACCGGCGTGATGATCATCTGCGACTCGGTCGTCAGATACACGAGATGATTGCCAGCCGCGACGACCGACGCGCTCGTCGCGTTGCGTCCCTCGGTGGCCCAGAGAACTTTGCCGGTGCCGGGATCCATCGCCACGAACTGGCCCTTGCGCTTCGCCGAATGGCCGAAGAGCGTCCCACGCGCGAGCACCGGTGAGCTCATGTACATCGCGACGTCCGGCGTGTGCCACGCTTCCGTCGCCGCCCAGGCGCTTCCCGCTTTCGCGACGGTCAGCCGCCGCGTGCCCTGACGCACGCCCGAGACGATCACCCCGGTTGGCGTCGCGATGGGCGTGACGATGTTCTCGTTCCACTCGTCGTCGAACGGAAACTCCCAGAGCGCCGTACCCGTCGCCATGTCGACACCGATCACCGACCGCGTCGTCATCGTGACAATCTGCGGGACACCCCCGAGCGTCACCTCTATCGGAGAGGCGTACCCGGGGCCGCGAACCGACGTCGTCCACTTCTCCTTGCCGGTTGCCGGGTCGAGCGCGAGGATCGATCCGCCCGATCGTCGCCGACATGGACGATGATTCCGCTCTTCGTCTGAAGAGGCGACATGGCCGTGCCGCAGAAGAGCTTCGACGTGTCGATGCGCGACGAGAAGTCCTTGCGCCAGACGAGCGCGCCCGTGGAGGCGTTCCACGCCGAGAGGATCGCCGTCGTGCCGAGCGTGTAGAGCCGGCCCTCGGACAGCAGCGGCGTGGAGTAGGGCCCCTTGGCCATCTGCTTCGCGTACGGGTTCTTCTCCATCGGGGCCGCGTACTTCTGCTCCCAAGCCACCCTGCCCGTCGCGAGATCGATCGCCAGGACGACCTCGTCCGGATCGCGGCGGGCGTGTACGAAGACGCGGCCGTCGCCGGTGATCGGCGACGAGTACCCCTCGCCGACCTCGACGCTCCAGCCCTTCTTCAACTCCGGCGGCCACACGTCCGGGGCCTCGTCGAGCGTCAGGACACCGGTCCTCGCGGGTCCGCGCCACTGCGGCCAGATGTCCCGCGCCGGCTTCTGAGCGCCACCCGCTGCCATAGGCGCCAGCGAGAGGAGCAGGCACGTCGCTCGCACGATACTCATAGCAGTGTGCTTTCTACTCAATTCGGTTGCGCGACACGGGCCGCCGGCCTTACCACGATGGGCACGATGACACGATGAAGACGATGAAAACCCAAACTGGCTCTTCATCGTGGCCATCGTGTCATCGTGCCCTTCGTGTGAAAGCCGGCGGCCCGTGTCAGCTCACGGCAAGCCCTACGACCCCTTCCCGCTCTTCAACCGCTTCAGCTCCTGCTCGCGATCGAGGAAGCTCACGCCACTTGTAATCCACGGCTGCGGCGGCTCGTTCTTCAGATAGTGCCCGAACCACTGGACGATGCGCCGCTGATAGTCGATCTGGTTCGGCTTCCGGCGGTTGCTGTGATCTTCGCCGCCGTAGACGAGCATCACCACGTCCTTCTGTGCGCGCCGTGCGATGTTGTAGAGCTCGACGCCCTGGTGCCAGTGCACGGTGCCGTCGTTGTCCCCGAACGCGACGAGCAGCGGCGTCTTCATCGTGTTGACGCCGAACACCGCAGAGTTGCGGACGTAGGCCTGCAGGTCTTCCCAGAGCGGGACCTCCATCCGCTGCTGGCCGGTCTCGATGTGATCGGTCTCCGCTATGCCGGCGCTCCAGTGATGATTGCCGTAGTTGCTGACCAGATCGGTAATCGGCGCACCCGCCACGCCCGCCGCGAAGATGTTCGTGTGCGTCGCGAGAAAGACCGTGTCGAAGCCGCCCCATGAGTGCCCGATGATCCCGATACGGGCGGCGTCGACGCTGCCCATCGTGATGACCTTCTTGACTGCCGCGCCGACGCAATCGGCCACGGAGAGTCCTGGCTCGCGGGGACGGAACACGATGTCGGGCTGCAGGAACATGTAGCCGAGGCTCGTGAAGACCGCAGGGTTGTACGGTTCGCGGTCCGACGGGCTGCTCCAGCGGTGGAGCCCGTCCGACAGCCGCTCGTACATGTAGACGACCATCGGGTACTTCCTGCCAGGTTCGTACCCGGCCGGGTAGAAGAGGGCTCCCTGCAGCCGCTCGCCCCGCTCGTTCTTGTACTCGATGAGCTCGGACCTGCCCCAGGCGTAGTCGCCGGCGAACGTGTTCGTCTTCGCGACCGCTCGGGCGCCTTTCAGTTCCGGTCCGCCGACCATGACGTCCGGCGGATCGTCGAACGCCTGGATAGTGTAGGCAAAGACCTCGGCATCTTTGGCCTTGGCGAGGCCCGTGATGCTCTTGTCGTCGAGCACGAGTGGCTTCAGCGCGGCACCGGGATCGAGCCGCGCGTAGCCGGACCGCTTGGTCCAGATGCTGAAGAGGCCGAAATGGACCGGCTGGCTGGTGTCGATCCATTCTTCGTCGGGATCGAGTCTCGCATATCGATGGCGGATCTGCTCGGTCGCGCCATCGGTCAGCCGCGTGGCGCCCGACCCGTTCGCCGCCACCCGCCACGCGTCGAACTTGTCATAGAGGATCACCGCCTCGTCGTTCTTCGTCCAGCCGGCGAACCCGAACGACGGCTTCTGCTTGACGGTCGCATCGGACTCGCGGTTGATGAAGGACGTCTGAGCCGGCTTCGAGACGTTGGCTGCCGCCCGCGTGGCCGTGTCGATGGTCCAGTACTGATCGGCCTGGAGGTAGAGAAGATAACGTCCGCCGGGGCTCGCCTGCAGATACTGGTCGTCGATGCCGTCTTTGACTTTCGTCCGCGCGCCGGTCTCGATGTCGATGAGGTAGACGTCAGCCGACGGCCGTCCGATCGTGCGATCCATCGCGTACGGCGCCCAGTTGACGGCATACGCCAGCCGTTGCCGGCGGATGGGGGTCACACGCTCGAGGAGATCCGTGCCGAGCGGGACGAAGCGGTTCGTGTCGACGTGCCACGCCGCGAGCGTACTCCGCTGGCGATCGGTTCTCGCGTTGATCTTCTGGCGCGGCATGACGTCGACGTCCTTTGCGTGCCACACTTCGACGGCCGCCGGCTCGTCGCGGTCCTTGTCCCCGCTTTCTCACCGTCTTTTCCCCCGCGCCCTCTTTCCCGTCTTTTCCCGCCTCCTTGCCAGCCTCCTTCACCTTCTCGTCCCACCTGCCGATTCCGACGAACACCGTTCGGCCATCGTCGGACCACGCGGGCCGGCGGAAGGACACGATGCGCGATCCTGCGGGGAAGCCTGACGCAGACGAGGGGTCGTAGGTCGCGGCCGGTCCGAGGCTGCGCCACGCCATGACGGCGTGCGTCGGGCCTTCGTGGCGGTCATCTGTCGTTCCCCGCAGGACGGCCAGATCGTTGGCATCCTTGCGCCACGTCAACCCTGAGTAGATCGCCGACGCAGAATCGAGGACGCGCAGCGATCCGGTGTCGGGGTCGTAGAGTTGGATCCCGTTTCCGGTCTTGTCCTCGGCGCCAATCGCGAGCGCGAGCAGCCCACCCTTTTCCTGCCACGTGAACTCGGTCACATTCCCGAACGTCGTGTCGCGTCCGGTTTCCAGATGCCGGACGATGAGCGTCGCTCCCACCGGCGCGTCGTCTGTCGGCGCAGCCGCGTCGGGCGGGTCCTTGCGCTCCGGTGCGTAACGTTTCATGGCCAGGTGGCTTCCGCTGGCGTTGAAGGCGAAGGCCTCGATGCCCTCGACTGTCGTCATCTCGCCCGAGGCGAGCTTCAGCGTGCCGAGCTTCCGGTGAATCGGCTTCTTCTGCTGGCGCAGCTTTTCTTCCTGAGCCTCGGAGTAGCCGATAGCGTATGCCACCCAGCGCGAATCAGCCGAGAACGTCGACTGCGATCCGAACGCGATGCTCCTGGTCTCGCCCGACGCGACCGAGGCGACGCGCAGCTCGTTCTCGCGGTTCGAGCGGTTGATTCCATAGGCGAGCCAGCGTCCGTCGGGCGAGAGCCCGCCACGCGACTGCGGGACCAGCATCTCGAACTTGCCATAGTCGGCAGGAGAGACCGGCGGTCTGGTCTGGCCGCGCGCGATGACGGTACCCGCGAACCCGGCCGCGATCGCGACAAGTGTCAACGTGAAGTGAAGCATCCTTGATCTCATGACGGCCGATTGTCCTTCGGAAAGCCGTCTGGCGACAACGCCTGAGGTCAGCCCAGGATGACGGTGCAAGTGCGGGCGGCCAGTTCAACGTGCTGGATCCCGCGCCGAGTCGCGTTTGGATCTTGTTTGTCGCGCAGGGACGAATAGTGTGACTAGTCGTGTGCCTCGAGTGATGAACGACATCGGATGTTCGAATGCGACCAATCGATGAATGGTTTGCGACTGGCAGCAAACGTGCGTCTCGTCTTTCCAAGTTGTGTTTCGTCACTACCGGTGTGCGCTCGATCCCTTGTGCCGCTCACGAGCTCAAACCTGTCGACGCTCGTCCCTTAGGGACGGACACCATCACCCTGGAGGCAATACAGTGAAGACCATCAGACCATTCTGGCCGTCGGTCGTGGCAGTGTGCGCACTGCTGGCCGTCGCCCAACCGGCCGCGGCGCAGGTCACGGAAACCGGGACCATCGAAGTCCTCGTCCAGGACGCAGCTGGGCTGCCGATTCCCGGAGCGACGGTCGTCGCCACCGCGGCCGACACCGTCACGAAGCGCGACGGCGTGACCGACACCACAGGACGGGCGCTGCTCGTCGGCCTGGCGCCCTCGGAGCGCTATATCGTCACGACCGAGCTGTCGGGGTTCAGGCCCACGCGCAACGAGAACGTACTCGTGCGTTCGGGACAGACCGCAACCATCCGCGTGCCGCTCGCGGTGGGCGGTGTCACCGAGCAGGTGCAGGTCACGGCCGAGTCTCCCATCGTCGACGCGCGCAGCGCGACGACGGGGCAGGACATCACGTTGCAGATGACCGAATCGCTGCCGACGGGGCGCTCGTACCAGAGCTATCTGCAGTTCGTGCCTGGCGTCCTACCCGACGACCCCCAGCAGCCTGGCAATCCCGCCTCCAAGTCGGGCATCAACTACAGCGACATTGGCGGCGCTCTCGGAGTATCCAGCGACAACTTCTACTATTTCAACGGCATCAACGTGACCGACCCGGTCACCGGCACGTTCGGCTCCAACCTGAATACCGAGATCATCCAGGAGCAGAAGGTGCTGACCGGCGGCATTCCAGCCGAGTACGTCGGCACGCCGGGTCTTCTCTCGACGGTCATCACCAAGTCTGGCACCAACGCGTACCATGGCTCGGGTAACTACTTCTTCCAGAACAGCGGCCTCGTCGCGGAGAACGAGAACTCTGCTCTTCAGAAGTTCTCGACGTTCGACGTCGCCGGCACGGTCGGCGGACCCATCCTCCGCGATCGCGCCTGGTTCTTCGGCAGCTACCGGAAGATCGAGCGCGAGGACGATGTCACGAGCCTGGATACCGACGTCTTCCTGCGCACGGTGAAGAACTCCCAGGATCAGGGCTACGCGAAAGGCACGTGGACCCCGACGCGGAGCGACACGGTGAGCTTCACGTTCCTCAACGATCCGACCGACATCAGCGGACGGCGCGATCGCGACCTGACCAATGCGCGCGACCGTGCACGCGTCCAGGGCGGAGACAACTACAGTGCCAACTACCTTCGCCTGCAGGGCCCGATGCTCATCGAGGCGGGCTACAACGTGCACAACGGCGAGGTCACGGACCTGTCGGCCATTCGCGATGTGTCCAACACGGTCATCTATCGATCGACCGACGTCCGCACGCTCGAGGACGAGCAGCTCGGCGGATTCGGCCAGGACATCATCGACCAGCGCGACACGAAGGGCGTGCGCGGATCGCTGCAGTACACGTGGAACCGGCACACGTTCAAGGGCGGGCTCGAGTGGTCGCGGAACGACAATTTCCGCGACCTGATCTACATGGACGACCACACTGTCACGTCGCTGCAGCCAGGGCTGGCCGGCTTGTCGGCTGCCGAGCTGGTGACCGGTTCGTTCAGCGGGCGCGACTTCAACGTGAACAACTCGAGCGATTTCAACGGCTTGATCAACACGATCAACCGCTCGCCCAATCGCGCGCAGTTCTACGCGCAGTTCGACGCCGACGGCGATGGCACGATCACGTCCGCCGAGATGGGACCGCGGCTGACGTTCTCGAGCACGGCCGGGAACCCGGACGGCATGATCAACTACGACCAGACGCTCATGTCCCAGCGCGGCTCGCAGGAGACCCGGTCGGACGGGCTCAGCTTCTTCGTCCAGGACCAGTTCAACTACAAGCGGCTCTCGTTCAACGTCGGCCTGCGCGCCGAGCAGTGGAAGCATTTCGCGAGCACCGGCGAAGACATCTTCACGTTCGACTGGGCGGTGGCGCCACGGCTGAGCGCGGCGTACGACCTTCGCGGCGACGGCAAGCAGAAGGTCTACGGCTACTACGGCCGGTACTACAATCCGATCCGCAACAACATGACCAACTTCGCGGGGACGCTGAGCGGCTTCGTGCGCGAGGAGCAGGTCTTCATCCTCAACGACTGGTCGACCTACCGGACACGCGGCGGGCTCGTTCAGCAGGATGCGTTCTTCGCGCCGTCGACCAAGACGCCGTACACCGATGACGTGACGGCCGGCTACCAGGTCGACCTGGGGCGGAACATGAGTGTCGAAGCGTCGTACACGAATCGCCGCACGCGCGACATCCTCGAGGACTACGACCTCGCGCTCTTTGCCTACTCGACCAACGGTACGACCGACTATGCCGGCCCGATCAACGATCCACAGTCGATGTGGCTGGGGCTGGACTACTTCGGATACACCGAGAACCCCGGCTCGAACTTCGTGATTGCCACGCTCAACGGCGGCAAGCGGGACTATCAGGGCCTCGATCTGATCTTCCGCAAGCGGTACAGCGACAACTGGCAGCTGCTGGGGTCCTATACCTACAACTGGGCGAAGGGGAACACGAACTCCGACTCGAACGCGGACTTCCAGGGAGACGTCCTGTATCTGGACCCGCTCGCGCCGAATACCTACCAGAAGCAGCCCGGCACCATCCCGCACGTCTTCAAGGCCGCCGGTTCGTACATCTGGCCGGTTGGCATCGAGCTCGGGGCGGCGTTCCGCTACAACTCCGGGACGATCGCCAGCCGGACCGCGCTCGCCTCGCAGCGCAACCTGCCGGTGCAGGTTCCCGTGGCTTACGTGTATGCGGGGGTCCTTGACAACTGGGTCACCGCTGACGCCATTGGATCGCTGCAGAACCCGGCGTGGGCGCAGCTCGACCTCCGCGCGCAGTACAAGCGCAGGTTCATGGACATCGGCACGGAGTTCTTCGTCGATATCTTCAACGTCCTGGACAACCAGAACTCGATCCGCGATCAGGATCTCGTGGCCGGCGCTGGCCAGACCGCGTTCGGGGAGCCGATTCGCTTCCTCGATCCACGGCGCTTCTTCCTCGGGGCGCGGGTGACGTTTTAGGACCGGATCTGAGATCCGGGGATCACGGATCCGGTGATCAGGGATTTGGGGTCCAGGGAACCGTGCTGGGATCCGGGGTTCGTTGAGAGGGGGCAAACCGCCCCCTCTTTTTTTGCTCAATGCTTCCGGCCTCTCGAGTGAGCTCCGACCCCAGACCCCTGATCCCTGATCCCTGATTTATCCCTCTTGCATCGCGCGGCGATTTCCTCTACGATGCAGTGCAAATGAGTCGAACCGACACGCTGGGCGAGTTCGAGCAGCTGGTGCTGCTGGCAATCGTCCGGTTGAGTGCGGACGCCTATGGCTCGACGATCCGCCGTGAAATCGAGCAGCGCACGGGACGGTCGATTGCCATCGGCGCCCTGTACACCGCGCTCGACCGCCTGGAAACCAAGGGGTACGTCAGCTCCCGGCTGTCGGATCCGACGCCGCAACGCGGCGGGCGGGCGAAGCGATTCTTCCAGCTGCGGCCGGCCGGTGCAGCAGCGCTCGAGCGGTCGCGTGACGCATTGACCCGAATGTGGGCCGGCATCGAGCTCGACGTCCAGCGGAGTCGCGGATGACACGGCTACCGCGGATCGCGCTCTGGCTGCACGAGCATTCCCTCGCGCCTGACGACCGGGAAGCGGTCATCGGCGACCTCGTCGAGGAATTTGCTGCCCGGGCGGCGCACGATCCGCGTGCCGCCCGCCTCTGGGTCTGGACGCAGACCGGCCGTTCCCTCGCCACAAACCTGCGTCGGCGCCTGCGTACATCCGCGATCGATGGCGGTGCCCGAGCCCCCTCATGGAGCCCGTATGCTGAACGGTCTGAGCACGGATCTCCGGTTCGCCCTTCGTCTGCTGAAGCGCCAACCGCTGATGTCGTTTGTCGCGTTCCTGTCGCTGACGGGGGGATTGGGGCTGAACATCCTGCTCCTGACCCTCGCCGATGCCGCGTTGGTGCGAGCGCTTCCGTTGCGCGATCCCGGTCGCCTCGTGGTGCTTCTGCTGCAGCGCGAGGAGGGATTGATGCACAACTTCTCGTATCCCGACTATCGGGACCTGGGCGATCGTACGCAGACGCTCGACGGGCTGGTCGCATACGGCGGGGTCAGCGCGACGATCGCCGGATCGGGAGGTGCGGTTGCGATCGAGGGCGAAGTCGTCTCGGGCAATTTCTTCGCGACGCTCGGCATACCTCTCCGCGCCGGCCGCGCGCTGACCAGCGCCGACGACATGGCCGGCGCGCCGCCTGCAGCGGTCGTCTCCGAGGCGTTATGGCGCGATCGTCTCGGCGCTGCCCAACTCTCGGGGCAGACGGTCACTCTCAATGGCCAGGCGTACACCGTCATCGGTGTTGCCGCTTCGCGGTTTCCGGGTATGCAGGTGGGACGCAGGGCCGAGTTCTGGGTGCCGCTCGCGCACGCGCGAGCGCTGACCGGCGAAGATTATCTCGCTCGCCCAACGACGTCGTGGCTGACCCTCATCGGCCGCGTGCGCGAAGGCACGGCCGCCGACGCGGTGCGGCAGGAGCTCGACGCCATCCTGCGCCGTGTCCGCGAAGCGAGCGGCCGCCCGGTCGAGCCAGTCGTCCTTCAGCCTGGCGCCCGTGGCGATTCGATGCTCTCCGAACAGCTTGCCTCTCCGATGGCGCTGCTGCTGTCAGCCGGAGCGCTGGTGCTCCTGGTGGCGTGTCTCAATGTCGCCAACCTGCAGCTGGCACGGACCGAGGCGCGGCGGCGTGAGCTGGCGGTGCGGTCGGCACTCGGCGCGCGCCGGGTCCAGCTGGTGCGTCTGCTGTTCATCGACGGATGTCTGATGGCCGCTGCGGCCGGGGCGGCCGGGCTCTACATAGCCGCGATGTTCATGGATGGCGCGGCATCGCTCATCGCGTTCCATGGCCAGCCGGTGTCGCTCCCGATCCCGCTCGATTTCCGCGTCGCCGCCGCCGCAGTCCTGCTCTCGCTTGCCACCGCACTGCTGATCGGTTTCCTGTCGACGTGGCAGATCGTGCGCCGGCCGGCCGCCGGGGGCCTTGTCGACGGACGAAGCGAGTCGGGGGGCCGCCGTCCGACGCAACGACTGCTGGTGGTGGCCCAGGTTGCGCTCTCGATGGCCCTGCTGACCGGCGCATCACTGCTGGTGCGGACGCTCGACCGGCTCCGGCACGCGGACCTCGGCTTCGATCCGCGGGGAGTTGCCGTCCTGCAAGTGTCCCCGGAGATGGGGCGCCTGTCGCGCGCTGCCGCCGGTGTCTACTTCGAGCAGGCGATCCGCGCGGTCTCGGCGCTCGGTGGAGTGGAAAGTGCGGCTGTTGCCCATGTGATGCCGCTCGACTTCGGCGGGTCGCGCACGTCTATCGCTGTGGCTGGCTATACGCCGACAGCGGGCGAGGACATGGAGATCAATTTCGTGCGCATCTCTCCAGGGTACTTTCGCACACTCGGTCTGACGCTGCGCGAGGGCCGGGCCTTTGACGAGCGGGACCGCGACGGTCAGCCCGAGCGCATCATCGTCAACGAGACCATGGCGCGCCGGTTCTGGCCCGGAGGCCGGGCTGTCGGCGGTCTGCTGCGCTTCAGCCCGCGGGGACCGTTCAGCGTCGAGGTCGTCGGCGTCGTGCCTGACGTGCGCTACCGCATGGTGCGGGAGACAGCGATGCCGACGTTCTACGTTCCGCTCGCGCAGTGGCCGACGAGCGTAGGCGTGCTGCACGTCCGGACGGCCGGAGATCCCTCGGCAAGAATCGGCGAGCTCAGGCGTGTCGTCGGCGCCGTCGACACCGCGGTGCCGGTGATGCGCGCGCACACGGTGATCGATCAGATCGAGCGCAACGTCGCCGACGAGCGGATGTCGATGGCCATCGGAATGACGCTGGCGCTCGTGGCGCTCCTGCTCGCGACAGCGGGAATCTACTCCACGATGGCGTTCCTCGTCGGCCGGCGGACGCGTGAGATTGGCGTACGCATCGCGCTCGGCGCGCGTACCGCCGACGTGCGGTCGCTCGTCTTGAAGGAAGGTGTCGTGCTTGCCGTGGTCGGAGTCCTCTGCGGTCTGGCGCTGTCGGCGTGGGTGGGTCACGCGCTGCGGTACCAGCTTTACGGCATCGGTCCGCTCGACGCGTCGAGCGTCGGCGCGGCCGCCGCGATCCTTGCCGGCGCCGCGCTGCTCGCAAGCTGGCTGCCGGCACGCCGCGCCGCTCGTGTCGATCCGATCGTCGCGTTGCGGGAACCCTGAAGCGGCCGTTTTTGTTACAGTGGTGTGGTGCGTATCGCGGAGACGATCGGCGCGGCGTTGGCGCTTCTGGTCAGCTCGTGCGACACCCCCGACACCCCGCAGCAACGCGAGCGTGACTGGGCTTCGGCGCGCGCGGCGATGGTCGCCGACCAGCTGCGCGCGCGCGATGTCTCGAACCCTCGGGTGCTCGACGCGATGTCGCGTGTGCCCCGGCATCTCTTCGTGCCCGAGCCCCTCCGGGCCGACGCCTACGGCGATTTCCCCCTGCCGATCGGGCACGGTCAGACGATCTCTCAGCCGTACATCGTCGGCTTCATGAGTCAGGCCCTCGAGATCCAGCCCCAGCATCGAGTGCTGGAGATAGGCACAGGGTCCGGGTATCAAGCGGCGATCCTGGCCGAGCTGGCGAAGGAGGTCTACACCATCGAGATCGTCACGCCCCTGGCGGATCGCGCGCGGTCGACGCTGGTTGGTCTTGGGTACACCAACGTCCGGATCAAGGCTGGAAACGGTTATCTGGGATGGCCCGAGCATGCGCCCTACGATCGGGTGATGGTGACCGCCGCGCCAGATGACGTGCCGCGCGCCCTCGTCGAGCAGCTCCGGGTCGGCGGTCTCATGGCCATTCCTGTCGGCACGGTCGAGCAGGAACTGAGGATTCTTCGCAGAACCGACACGGGACTCGAGACACTGCGCACGCTGCCGGTCCGGTTCGTGCCGATGGTCGGGAAGCCGAAGTAAGCAGCGACGCTTTCTCTGCGCTGTCGTCCAAAATGGAGCGTCGTTGCGGGAGTCGTGACCGGCGTCAGCAGACGACCGCCGTGCCGCTGCACGAGACCATCAGCATCCCGTTCGACTGTCCGAGCACTTCGTAGTCGAGGTCCACGCCGATGACCGCATTCGCGCCAAGCTCCTGTGCGCGCTGCTGCATTTCCGTCAGCGCCATATTCCGGGCTTCCGCGAGCGCTTTCTCGTACGTCGCGGAGCGCCCGCCGACGACGTCGCGGACGACCGCGAACAGGTCGCGGAAGATATTGGCGCCGATGATGGCTTCGCCTGTGACCACGCCAAGATATTGGCTGACAGGCTTTCCGTCGAGGACGGGCGTCGTGCTTATGAGCATGTTCTTTTCTACGCAGCGGCGGCGGTAAAGTTCGGCGGACGTGCCGGAGGTGGCGAAGTTAACGGGTTCAACACGAAGGCACGAAGACGAACGGTGACG
Source organism: uncultured Acidobacteriota bacterium (assembly GCA_963771395.1). GTDB lineage: Bacteria > Acidobacteriota > Vicinamibacteria > Vicinamibacterales > 2-12-FULL-66-21 > DATBJJ01. The sequence goes on from CAVYTY010000015.1 coordinate 452,700, forward strand.
CACGAAGGCCGTCACGCTGCCGTCTCCGCTCACGAACACGCTGCGGTTTTCTTCGCGCGTCTTCGTTCGCCTTCGCTCCTTCGTGTTGAACCCGTGGCCTCCGTCAACTCCGTCAACGCCCTCAACTCCCTCAACTCCGCAAACTCCGTCAAGAATCCGCGCTCAACCGCACGACCGCCGGCCCGGGTCTCGTCAGGAAGAAACGCGAGCGCGCGGCTGCAGAAGGGCAGGCCGTCCGATACGCGTTCTGCCACCGATCGAGGAAGGAGTCCGCGCTCGACTGTTCGACCAGGGCCCACACGCTTCCTCCGAATCCGGCACCGAACCCCGAGGCCGCCCACGCGCCGTGGTCGCGGGCGGTACGGACGAGCGACACCGTTTCTGGCACCTGGTTCCGCAGCAGATCTTCGGCGAGCTCCTGCGAACGCGCGACCGTGCGGCCGAGTTCGTCGAGGTCGCCAGCCTCGAGCTGGCTGGCGGCGGCGGGCACGAGTCGCGTGCTTTCCTCCACGAACTGATCGAATCGATCGACGAGCTCCTGATCGCCGCGCAGCAGGCGGCGGATGTGATCGGGCGCCTCGTTCGACGACGAGACCGCGGCGGCGAGCGACTCGTCGCGCCGGCCGGTCTCCCTCAGCCAACGCTCGAGCACCCGCGCGGCGTTCCGGGAGGCGCGGTTGTAGTCGTCTCGCGCCTGGCCGGTCTTGCGCGCGGCGACGCCGCTGACGCCGATCGCGAAGACCAGCCCGGGCGCGAGCGGGATCGACCGCTCACGGCGCGTCGGGCAGAACGCGTACTGCGCCACGCGTGACGGCTCGCTGCAGAGGATCGCGGTGTGATCTTCGCTGCCTCCCTCGGTCCCCACGCCGCCCTCACCGCCAAGCGCGCGAAAGCTGCGACCGTTTTCGACGGTGGCCGCATACGCCGCGAGGTCGTCGTTGCTGTGGCGAACGCTCTCGAGCCATGCCGTAGTTCCCTCCAGGTGGTTCGCGCGCACCAGGGCGAGCAGGACCGCAATCATCAGCGCGCTCGAGCTGCTCATTCCCGCCGCCGACGGCAGGTCGCTCTCGAACACCAGGTCGACGCCCCGGCTCATCTCCGGGAAGTTCCGGGAGAGGCGGCGCAACACGGTCAGGGGATACGTCGCCCAGCTGACGTCCGGCGCCGGCCCGGCCGGGTCCAGCACCAGCGCGACGCCACGGCCGATGTCGGTCATCGCCAGGCGCATGTCCGTTCGAGGAGCGGACACGACATGGAACCCTCGCTCTGCAGCGCAGATGAGGCTTCGGCCCCCGCCATAGTCGGTGTGCTTGCCGAGCACCTCGATGCGGCCGGGAACATACCAGGCGTCCCACACATCCTGGTCGCGGCGCTCGACCGCAAGCGTCGCCAGGACGTGGTCGAATCGGACCGCGTGAGCGGTCGCAGCCTCTCCGCTGAAGCCGGCCCCTTCGAGCACGCGTGCCAGATTCGGCTCAATCACCGCGCGTGGCATCCACTCAGGGCCGCGGCTCCAGGCTCGAGAGCCGCCGCTCGACTTCGGCGATGTCTTCGCGGCGCGAGAGATCGAGCACGCCGGCATCCACCGGAATCGCGCGGAACCGCTCACCCATCACGCGCACCGCATACCGCACGGCGATCGGCAGCTCGAGCTCGCCTCGCGGAGAAGGCTCGATCCTGCGGCAGGCCGTAAAGATGGACGGTCCGAACCGCCAGCAGTTCATGCTGACGCGCACGTCGTCTCCGTGTTGGGCAAAGTCGCGCGCGAACGTCTCCGGGTCCGGCTTCTCGACGATGTCCTGCAGGGTGCCGGCTTCGTCGATCGTCAGCATGGCGTAGCTGCGGATGCGGCCGGGATCGATGTTGCCCTGCGCGATGAGCGTCGACCGGCGGAACGCCGGCAGGCCAGGGCCGTCGAGCGCGACGAGCGCCCGCAGCACGTCGATGGGGTAGTAGTTGTCGGAGTTGAGGACGAGAAACGGTGCGTTGCCGGCAAACGCCTCCGCCGACAGCACGGCGTCGGCAGTGCCATGGGCGACCTGCTGAACGGCAAAGGTGACCGACACGCGCTCGGGAGGGTGGGTGCGCTCGTAGTGCTCGCGGACCACATCGTGCTCGGGTCCGATGACGAGGCAGATATCCAGGCATCCGGCGTCGGCGAGCGCGCTCAGCACATAGTCGAGGAACGGACGCCGAAACGGGATCATCGCCTTCAGCCCGCTATCGGCCACGCTCGACTGCGCCGGATCGGCGGTGGCCGTTCGATCCGCTCGCTGCATCCTCGTGCCCTTGCCTCGGGCCAGGACGACGGCCTTCAAACGAGCCGCCTCAGAAGAGCGAGTAGACGGCGCCCACGCTCAGAAGAATCGCATCGGCCTTCCATTGGTTGCGAAACTCCTGTCCGGAGACATCACGGTAGACGATGTCTGGACGGTTGTAGGATACCCGGCAAAGCCAACGATGGCCACGCGCTCGGCGACGGTCCATGTCACACCGACACCGGGTCGCACGACGAAGCTGTTCTTGATGTCGAGTTCGGGCCGCGGTCCGGCAGGCAGCGTGTTGAGGAAATCCTCGTCGAAGTCGAGGTCGTTGAACGATGGCCCGGCGACGATCGAGAAACTGAAGAGCACGGGCTGCTCGCCGACGGTGTAGGCGACACCGCCCATGACCGGACGCACGCGCAGCTTGGCGAAGGGGTCGCCAGTAGTCGGGTTGTCGATGTCCGCTCGGAACCAGCTCAGCCCGGCAGCAATTCCCCACCCTTTTTTCGGATTGAGCCGCACGAGTGGGCCAATGCCGACGAGCGAGCTCACATCACTGTCGGTCGGCTTGACAAAAGTGACACTGCCGCCGACGCTGACGCGTCCCTTGGTCTGGGCTGCCGCGGAACCGGCGATGGTCAGCAACAGCGTGGCAATCGTAAGCGCGCGCTTCATCAAGACACTCCAATACAAGAGAAAGGACACTCCCAAGAAAGAGAGATCCCACAAGCCCAGCCAGATGTGAAAGCGAAAGCCTACAGTGAGACACTGTCCAGTCGCAAGTGCGAGAAATCAGGCCGTTATTGAAGGCCAGGAGCTGGTACTGCCTTTGCTTAGCTTTCCAGCGAGAGCAGGAGCTGACCATGACCGTCCCACAGTATCTCCCCGCGATCCGAACCGAAATTCGCAACGTGCCCCTGGGCCCGTTGAGCGTGCGCTCGTCGGGCAACCGTGAGCTCGGCACGCTGATGGGGTTTCTGATCGACCCCCAGGACCGTCACGTACGCAGCCTGGTGATGGAAGTCGTCAGTGCGGCGGGATCTCAACAGGTCGAGGTGCCGATGCCGATCTGCTTCGACGCCGACTCACACGCGTTCAGGATGATCGGACCTGACGTTTCGTCGATGAGTAACTTCCGGCCGGAGTCGGCGTCCCCGATCGAAGAGGACGACCTCTGGATTCCGATCACGCATACTGCTGCCTGAGCCGCCGGCTGGGCACCAAACCTCTCCTCTCGCACTGACGAATCGCGCGAATCGAATACGGTTGTGTAGAGTGCTGCCCGCGAGCGCGGCGGTAAGCCTCGCACGTGCGCCACCCGTGCGGAATCGCTCACTTCCGTGCGATCGCGCCCGTGCGCACGGGGTGTGTTTCTTTCGAGCACACTATCAAGTTGATTATTTTCAATTGTTTATACGCTTATGCTCCGTTGGCGCACAACTGGCTATACTGAAGTGACGCCGCCGCCGGCCCTTCAAGAGGAGTTCGAGGACATGGAAACCGGTGGCAGGGAGCACGTGGCCACCGCCATCGTCGGTCCGTAGGAGTCAGCTGTTCATGAGCGACGCGCCGTCGATTCTTGTCGTTGAAGACGATCGCTTTCTTCGCAGGGCCTGCGAGGTGAGTCTTCAGCAGCGCGGTTTCATCGTGCGGTCGGCGGTTGACGGCGAAGTCGGCCTGCGGATGGTGCGCGAGGAGACGCCCGACCTGATTCTGCTCGATCTGCTCATGCCAAGGGTCTCGGGAATCGAGCTGCTCGAGCAGCTGCGCGCGGATTCCGCCACAGCCGGGGTTCGTGTCGTCATCATGTCGAACTCGTCTCGCGAGGAAGACAAGGCCCACGCTTCGCGCCTGGGCGTGACTGGGGTACTACGTGAAGGCCAACCTCTCTCTCCGCGCGCTCGGTGACGAGGTGTCGCGAATCCTCGGACGTCCGCTGCCCGGCGACACCGAAAAGGTGGTCCCATGACAATCCGAGCCGATCAGGCGGCTGGCGACGCGAAGCTGGTCGTCGAACGCTTCCTGGTTCTGTCGGAAGACACCGGCATGACGACCGGCGAGCTCCAGGAAATGTTTCTGAGCGAGATGGGCGATCGGCTCGAGTCGGCGGTGAGCGCGCTCTCCGCCGGCGACCTGCCCGAAGCGGTCCGCCTCGTCCATGGCGCGGCGGGAACGACGGGGATCTGCGGCGCGGCGGGGCTCGCGGAGGCACTGACGAGTATCGAGCACCTGGCTGCTGCCGGCCGCGCCGACGAAGCGCGGATAGCGCTCGAGTCGGCTACGGCCGAGTTCCATGTCCTCACCATGGTGCTGCGGGGGGATCTCCACCATTGAAACGCATCATCGTCATCGAAGACAACGTGATGGCGGCGAGTCTCTACCAGGCCGCGCTGACGCGCGAAGGCTACGGCGTGGAGGTCGCGTCTGATGGGGAGGCTGGGCTGGCCGCGATCGCGCGGGCAAAGCCGGACCTCGTGCTGCTGGATCTGATGCTGCCCAAAGTCGACGGCAGCGAGGTCTTGCGCCGGATCCGCGCCACACCGGACCTCGCCACTGTCCCCGTGATCATCACGTCGAACGCATATACCGCCCAGCGGCTCGTGGATCTGAGACAAGCCGGCGCCACGCAGATCATGATGAAGGCCAGCCTGTCACCGAAAGAACTCATGCGCGTCGTCCGCCAGGCCCTGGAGCAGCTCGAACCGGCGAGCTGACCGCCCACGATGGAAGACGGACCTGCGCTTGTCCCTCACTACCACCTCGCCCTGGTGGCCGTGTCAATCATCGTCGGGATCCTCGCGTCATATGCAGCGCTGACTCTTGCCGGCCGCTCGCGGAGTGGCGCTCGCGTGGGCTGGCTCCTGGGGGGTATTTCGAGCGCGCGCTCAAAGCCGAGCAGGCGCTTTGCGCGAGCGAGGAGCGGCTGCGTGCGATCGTGGAAAAGACCGACAAGTGGGAAAGGGATCACCGGCGCGCCGAGATGATGAAATCCGACTTCGCGTCGTTCGTGAGCCATCAGCTGCGCACGCCGCTCACAGGCGTGAGCTGGATGCTGGAACTGGCTGCCGAGGCGCCGGGGTTGTCTCCTGGAGCCGGAGCGTACGTAGCGGAGGCGCGCGACTCGACGCATCGTCTCATCCGCCTGGTCAACGACCTGCTCGACGTTTCTCGCCTCGAAAGCGGCCGGCTCGTCGTTCAGCGTGAGAACCTGCGACTGGACGATCTCGTCGCGCATGTCGTCGACGAACTGCGGCCTTCCCTCGACGACAAGCGGCTCCATCTGAGCGTCACCCGCCCGGCCTCGGAACCGACTGTCTGCGCCGACAGGCAATTGATGCGGCAGGCCGTGACCAATCTTCTGGCCAACGCGATCAGGTACACGTCCTCAGGCGGCAGCATCGAGATTACCTTCCCCATGCGCGACGGCCACGTGGCGTGCGCGTTTCGAGACACCGGAATCGGCGTTCCCAGAGCGGCTCAGGTCAGGCTTTTCGAGAAGTTCTATCGCGCGGACAATGCCGTTGTCGTCGAGAGCGAGGGAACCGGGTTGGGGCTGTCCGTCGTTCGCCTGGTGGTCGAGCACTTCGGCGGACGCGTCTGGTGCGAGTCCGAACCTGGGGAGGGTGCCCTCTTTACGATCGAGTTACCTGCCGTCAACGTTTGCGCCGCGGCGTAAGCGTCCCTGCCTCCGGCCGTTCACCCCTCTCTCACCGTTCCGCGTCCCGATTTGTCGGTCAACCAGGCCCAAATGACGGATTTGGGCCCAAGTGACGGATCTGGCATGGGCATGTGCAGATTCGAGCCAGCATCTGTTGCAGGCTGCCCGATTGGTTTGGCAATTAGGAGAGGGCGCTTATGGCATGGAATTGCATGGGTACGACACTCTTGGCGACTCGACGATGGGTGTCGCCAGGGGTGATGATGGCTGTTCCGCTTCGGATACTGCTCGCGGAAGACTCTGCAGACTCAGCTGAAGGCGTTGCCATCGTGCTGCAGGCGTTGCGCCGCGCGGGATACGAACCGACCGCCATGCGAGTGGATGACTCCCCGCTCGGCCGCCAGCGCGACTTCCTGCGCCTCCTCCTCGATACCCATCCCGATCTGATATTCGTCAAGGACTCGTGCGGCCGCTTCACGATGGCCAATCTGGCGGTCGCCGAGCTCTACGGCACGACCGTGGACCAGCTGATGGGGAAATGCGAAAGCGACGTCAACCCCAGGGCGGAGGAAACCCTGCGATCCGCCACTGCCGAACAGGACATGATCGCGAGCGGCCGGCCGATGTCCGTGTCCACCGAGCCAATGACCGACCTCCGCACGGGCTCGACGCGCTGGTTCGACGTGCGCCGCGTGCCTCTCGCGGTTCCGGGCGAGACCGGCTGCCAGGTCCTGGTGACCGCGGTCGAAACAACCGATCGGCGCATCGCCGAGTCGGCGCTGCGCGCGGCCGATGTCCAGTTGCGACAGGCCCAGAAGATGGAAGCCATCGGGCAGCTGGCCGGTGGTGTCGCACACGACTTCAACAACCTGCTGACGGCCATTCTCGGGTACACGGCGCTGCTCATCGAGTCGACTCGTGACCAGCCCGAGCTTGCCGCGGACCTGCTGGAGATCAAGAAAGCCGGAGAGCGGGCGGGCAGCCTGACGCGCCAGCTGTTGACATTCAGCCGGAAGCAGGTCGTGCAGCTGGCGCTGCTGGACCTGAACCAGGTCATCGGGGACCTCGAGAAAGTGATCGGTCAGGTCCTCGGCGATGAGGTCGAGCTCGAAACGATCAAGGCGTCTGCGCTGAGCCAGGTGAGGGCGGACCCGAATCAGATCGAGCAGATCCTCGTGAACCTCGCAGCGAACGCCCGGGATGCGATGCCCGTGGGTGGCGTGCTGCGGATAGAGACCAAGTGCGAGGTGCTGCGCGGCCGACCCGCGCGACCTTGCCGCCGTGCCCTCGCCGTGGCCGTGCGTGACGATGATCGTCTCCGACACGGGGACGGGAATACCGGCGGCGATTATCGACCGCGTGTTCGAGCCCTTCTTCACAACCAAGGGGCCCGGCAAGGGAACCGGTCTTGGTCTGTCGACGGTGTACGGCATCGTGAATCAGAGTGGCGGGGTGATCAGCGTGGAGAGCGAGCGTAATCACGGTGCGAGATTCTCGATTCGATTCCCCGCCGTCGAGGCGCCGGCCGCGATCGCCACCGCGCCGGCCGTCCGGCCGGCGGTGCTGTATCCGGGCACCGAAACGATCCTGCTGGTCGAGGACGAACCGGGCGTTCGCCAACTCGTGCAGCGGGTCCTCTCGGGCCGAGGTTACGACATACTCGAAGCCAGAGATGTCACGCACGCGGCCGAGATCGCGGCGGAGTACCAGGGTCCCATTCACCTCCTGCTGAGCGACGTGGTGATGCCCGGCCTGAGCGGGCCGGATCTCGCGGAGCGGATTGTGGCGACGCGCCCCGCGGTTCGCGTGCTCTACATGTCGGGGTTCGCCAGTCGCCTCAGCACCGAGGTCAACTCGCCGACTGCCAGCGTGAACATCCTGCACAAGCCGTTCACACCCGAGAGCCTGGCACGGACCGTTCGAGACTGTCTCGATGGTGTCACGGCGGGAATTCCCTCATGATCGCTGAGCGCCCCTTGCTCCTGGTCGTCGACGACGAGACCGCCGTGCTGACGTTGATTCGTCGAGTGGGGGAGAGTCAGGGGTTCGAGGTCGTGACGTGCACGGACGGCCATCGGGCGCTGCAGCTGGCCGAGGCGCGGCGACCGGACCTCGTCATGGTCGACCTGCGGATGCCGGACGTCAACGGCCTCGAGATCGTGCGCGCGCTTCGCACCGCTGACGCGAAGGCCATGGTCGTGCTGATGACTGGCTTCGGGACGATCGACTCGGCCGTCGAAGCGGTGAAGCTCGGCGCGGCCGACTACCTGACCAAGCCGTTCGATTTCCAGCGGCTCACCGACACGTTTGCGACGGTTCGGGAAGAGTCCGAGCGGCGCGCCCGGCTGATGGCCGTCGATCGAGAGGTCGCCGAGCGTCTGGAGTTTGCCGGGATGATCGGGCGAAGCGCGCCGATGCAGGAAGTATTCGACCTCATCAGACGTCTGGCGCCGCACGTGCGCACGGCGCTCATCTGCGGCGAGACGGGCACGGGCAAGGAGCTGGTCGCGCGGGCGTTGCACAACTGCGGCCCCCGCAAGTTGAAGCGCTTTGTCCCGGTCAACTGCTCCGCGGTGGTCGAGACGCTCTTCGAGTCGGAGCTGTTCGGCCACGTGCGCGGCGCGTTCACCGGGGCGACCGAGAACAAAGCGGGCCTCTTCGAAACGGCCGACGGGGGGACGCTCTTCCTCGACGAGATCGGCGAGCTGCCGCTCGCGCTCCAGGCGAAGCTGCTGCGCGTGCTCGAGAGCGGAGAAGTGCAGCGCGTCGGATCGCAGCAGCCGGTTCACACCGACGTCAGAGTCATCTGCGCCAGCAACCGGGACCTCGGCGTGGAAGTGGCGGCGGGCCGGTTCAGGAGCGATCTCCTCTACCGCTTGAACGTCGTCCAGATCACGTTGCCCTCGCTTCGCGACCGCCGCGAAGACATTCCGTACCTCACGGCCGCCTTCCTCCGGGAATTCGGTCAGCGGTTCGGGAAACCCATCTCCGGCCTCGCGTTGCCAGCCGTGCGGCGGCTCAGCGAGGCGCCATGGCCCGGCAACATCCGGCAGCTGCGCAACATTCTTGAACGCGCGTGCATGCTCGCCGATAGTCCGGTCATCACTGAACGGGACATCCAGTCGAGCCTGCGTCCCTCGGCAAGTTCATTCAGCGCCTTCGGAGACGAGGACGCGGATGAGCCGAACCAGGCGCTGTCGTCGCTCGAGAGGCAGCACATCATGAAAGTGATTGCCGAAACCGGAGGCAACAAGGCTCGGGCGGCGCGCCAGCTCGGCCTCAGCCGGCGCGCGCTCTATCGCCGGCTGGAGCGCTACGGGCTCGCGCACCCGGAAGAGCGCCCGTCGTTTGCCGACCGGCCCGGTTAGGCCACTATACTGTCCTGATTCCACCGCCCCCCGGACGCCGTCCGGGAGCGTCGTGGACGCCACTCGAACGATTGGAGGACCGTATGGCCATTCACAAAGTCATCGAAGTCATCGCGCAGTCCAACAAGAGCTGGGAGGACGCGGCCCAGTCTGCCATCAAAGACGCCGGGAAGACCGTCAAGGGCATCAAATCGATCTGGATCAAGAACTTCGAGGGCGTCGTGCACAAGAACAAGATCGTCGAGTACCGCCTGAACGCGCACATCACGTTCGAGGTCAAATAGCGCCCGTGCATGTGTCCGGGCTGTTCAGGTGCGGCTCACGTCGCTGCTCGTGCCGCCCGCCGCCGGAATGTAGGTCTTGAGCAGGTAATCCTTCACCATGCGGTCCGCGCTGAAGCGCCAGCCGAGCGTGCGGATCGCGCGTTTCACGCGCGCGATCCACTCGCGCGGCAGGCCGTCCCGGTCCCGGTTGTAGTAGAGCGGAACGACGACGTCGCGCAGAACGGCGAGCAGCGATTCGCCGTCGCGCGCGTCGAGCACGTCGGCCGACGTGTGTGTTTCGCCCATGCCGATGGCGAACCCGTTGACCCCGTCGTACGCCTCCGCCCACCACCCGTCGAGAATCGACAGGTTCAGTCCTCCGTTGAGCACGATCTTCTGGCCGCTGGTGCCACAGGCCTCGAGCGGCCGGCGGGGATTGTTGATCCACACGTCGACGCCCTGCACGAGGTGCCGGCCCACATTGATGTCATAGTCCTCGACGAACACCAGCTTGCCGGCAAAGCGCGGGTCGCGGGCGAGTTGCGCGATCTCCCGCAGCATGGCTTTGCCCGGGCCGTCGCGCGGGTGCGACTTGCCCGCGAACACGAACTGGATCGGCATCGTCGGGTTGTTGACGAGCGCGGCGAACGCGTCGATGTCGCGGAGCATCAGCGTGGCGCGCTTGTAGGTGGCGAAGCGGCGGGCGAAGCCGATCGTCAGCGCGTCGAAGCTCAAGGCCCGGCGCAGCGGGGCGATGAGCTCGAGGGGTTCGCCGCGGCGCTCCGCCTGCTGGGCCGTGCGCCGGCGCACGGTCTCGATGAGCTGCACCTTCAGCGTTTGATGTGTTTCCCATAGCTCGCCGTCGTCGATGGCGTCGATGCGATCCCAGAGGGAGGCATCGCTGGCCCGCTCGGTCCAGTTGGGACCGAGATGGCGGTCGTAGACCTGGCGCATCTGAGGCGCGAGCCACGAAGGTACGTGGACGCCGTTGGTGATGTGGCCGATCGGGACGCGGTCTTCACCGCGATCGGGATACAAGACGCTCCACATCGCGCGCGACACCTGTCCGTGCAGCGAGGAGACGGCGTTGGCGCGGTGGCACGACTTGAGCGCGAGGACCGTCATGCAGAAACTCTCGTGGCCGTCCGACGGGTTCACACGGCCGAGGCCCAGGAAGCGTTCCCGGTCGACGCCGAGCGATTCGCGAAGCGGTCCGAGGTGCTCCTCTACGAGGGCCGGCGTGAAGCGATCCTGCCCGGCAGGGACCGGCGTGTGCGTCGTGAAGACGACCTGCGCAGAGACGCGTCGGAGCGCTTCCCAGGCGTCGACGCCCTCGACCACCATGCGCTGGCGGACGAGCTCGAGCGGGGCGAAGGCGCTGTGTCCCTCGTTGAGGTGCAGCACGCCTGGAGCGATGCCGAGCGCCGCGAGCGCGCGGACGCCTCCGATACCGAGGAGGAGCTCCTGCCGGATGCGGACCCGGTCGTCGCCGCCGTAGAGCCGCGAGGTCAGCTCCCGATCCTCGGGTTGATTGCCGTCGACGTTCGAATCGAGGAGGAGGAGCGTGTTGCGGCCGACCGAGAGCTGCCAGACGCGCGCGGCGATCGTCCCGGTGCGGGTTTCGACCGAGATCGTCACGGGCACGCCCTGGCTGAGCGCCGGCCGAATCGGGAGCGACCGGTGATCGACGTCGATGTAGTCCTCGTGCTGCCACCCGTCGTGATCGAGCCGCTGCCTGAAATAGCCCTGGTCGTAGTACAGGCCCACGCCCACGAGGGGAATCCCGAGGTCCGACGCGCTCTTGATGTGATCGCCCGCGAGGATGCCGAGACCGCCCGAGTAGATCGGCAGCGATTCGTGGATGCCGAATTCCGCTGAGAAGTACGCGACCGGACGCGCCCAGAGGACGCCGGCATGGCGCGATCCCCAGGTGCTCTTCGAGTGCAGGTACTCCTGGAGACGGCGATAGGCGTAGTTGATGCGGCTGTGCAGGGCGAGCTGCGAGGCCCGCTCCTCGAGCTTGTCGACCGGGATCTGCTGCAGCAGCGCGACGGGGTTGTTGTCGAGGGTGCGCCAGAGCACCGGATCGAGCTCGCGAAAGAGGCTCGTCGAGTCCGGGTCCCAGCTCCACCAGAGATTCTGCGCGAGGGCCCCCAACCGCTGGTGCGCGGGCGCGACGAACTGTCCGAGGGTGCGCGCCTCGGCGACGATCGGCGCCAGCTGCACGCCCGCCATCGTCAGCAGGCGCATGTCTTCGGCACCGAACGTCCGCGGCCTCGATGGTCTGAACGACGAGCACGCCCTGCAGGAGCCCGCGCTCGACGATCGGCACGCCGAGGAAGGAGCGGTACGTATCCTCGCCAGCCTCGGGAAAGTACTTGTACCGTGGATGCGCCGCGGCGTCGGCGACAAACTGCGGCTGCATGCCCTCGGCGACGAGGCCCGCGAGCCCCTCCGTCAGACGCATGCGGACGTGCCCGACGCTTTCGGGGCGGAGGCCCACCGTCGCCGCGAGCACCAGATTGGCGCGATCGGGCTCGAGGAGATAGACCGAACAGACGTCGGTCTCGAACCGCCGCTGGATCAGGTGGACGAGGTTGTTGAGGGTTTCTGAAGCGCTCCCGCTGGCCGACACCAGCCGGCTGATTTCCTCCAACGTCCAGAGCGCCGAGTCCTCGGCACGCGCCGCCACGTCTCTGATGCTCACCGACCCTCCGAGCTGAAAGATGCCGAACCACAGCGCTGACGAATGCCGAGCCAGGCAAAATTATCGACGCAGAGCAAGAATGCTGCCTCCGGATGCCGGATCTCGAGCGCATTTTCCCTGTCACTTCGGCCGCGGCGGCGGTCTCTGAGGTCGAACCACGCCATATTTGTAGGACGCAGCTTCTTGACCGTACACAAATGCCCGATTGACGGTCGTCTCGGCCGCGGCGCACCATCCGGATTCGCGGAAACGGCGCGCATTGCCGCACACCCCTGACGGATCACGTCTTGCTATGGCACGACCTGGCCTCACCACAGCACCGCATGTCGTCCCCAGCACTCGAAGTACTGAAGCACTCGACGTCGAGAAGCACGCCTTCCAGACGCTGGTGGCGCGCGTGCGCAGCGAGTTCCTCGAGATGCCGGGATTACGGCTGACGATGCCGCAGGCCGCGCGGTTCTGGGGCCTCGACGTCCGGTCGTGCGAGGCCGTCGTGGCGGCGCTGATTCGGTCCGGGTTCCTGCAGCGGACCGCGTCAGGAGCCGTCGCGCGGGTCGAGGGGTAGCGCCGCTGCGAGGCGCGCGTGAGCGGGCAGCCGACACAACCGTCGGCCCCGTGGCACGTGCCTACATTTGTGTCTGAAACGAGCCGCGACTGCCACCATGCGCGCCATGACACCCTCTCGACGCTCGATGTCCTCGGCGGGCGAGCTCTTCTCGAGCTACGACCTCGGGGCCGCCTACGACGAGATGTTCGACGCGGCGGGCGCCGCCGCGCACGCACTGCCAGCCGCTCTTCGAGGAGCTGCTGGCCGCGTCGTCCGACGGAGCTGGGGCGGCGCCAGGTCGAGGCGGACAAGGCGTTCCTGACGCAGGGCATCACCTTCACCGTCTACGGCGACGACGCAGGGCACCGAGCGCATCTTTCCGTTCGACCTGCTGCCGCGCATCATCACCGCCGCGCGAGTGGCGCACGCTCGAGCGCGGCCTGACGCAGCGGCTGACCGCGATCAACCTCTTCCTCAAGGACGTCTACCACGAGGGGCGGATCCTCGCCGAAGGCGTGGTGCCGCGCGAGCTGGTCTACAGCTGCCGGCACTACCGCCGCGAGATGCGCGGCGTCCGCGTCCACCGCGACATCTACGTCTCGGTCGCCGGCACCGATCTGGTCCGGCTCGAGGACGGCCGCTTCGTCGTGCTCGAGGACAACCTGCGCGTGCCGAGCGGCGTGTCCTACATGCTCGCCAACCGCGAGGTCACCAAGCGCGTCTTCCCGGGGCTGTTCGACCGCTACAACGTCAGCCCGATCGCGCACTACGGCCAGGCGCTGCTCGCCACGCTGCGCGCGCTGGCGCCGCCGCACGTCGCCGACCCGACGATCGTCGTGCTGACGCCCGGCGTCGGCAACTCCGCCTACTTCGAGCACGCGTTCCTCGCCCGCGAGATGGGCGTGGCGCTCGTCGAGGGGCGCGACCTCCTCGTCCACGACAACGTCGTCTACATGCGGACGACCGCCGGGCTGCGGCGCGTCGACGTCATCTACCGCCGCGTGGACGACGACTTCCTCGATCCGCTGGCGTTCCGGGCCGACTCGCACCTCGGCGTCGCCGGGCCTGCTCGAACGCGTATCGCGCCGGCAACGTGTCGCTCGCCAACGCCATCGGCACCGGGGTCGCCGACGACAAGGCGCTCTACGCCTACATTCCGGCGATCATCCGCTTCTACCTGTCCGAGGAGCCGATCCTCGCCAACGTCGAGACGTATCTCCTCTGCCGAACCCGACGATCGCCGCTACGTGCTCGAGCATCTCGACTCGCTCGTCGTCAAGGCGGTCGGCGAGTCGGGCGGCTACGGCATGCTCGTCGGTCCGCACAGCACGGCGCGCGAGCGCGAGGAGTTCCAGCGCCAAGATTCTCGCCGATCCGCGCAACTTCATCGCCCAGCCGACGCTGGCGCTCTCGCAGTCGCCGTGCTTCGTCGACGAGCGCATCGAGCCGCGGCACGTCGACCTGCGGCCCTACGTGCTCTACGGCGACGACGGTCACGATCGTGCCGGGCGGGCTGACGCGCGTGGCGCTGCGCAAAGGATCGCTGGTCGTGAACTCGTCGCAGGGCGGCGGCAGCAAGGACACCTGGGTGCTCGATGGAGTAGCGAGCGCTCATGCTGCTGTCACGCGTCGCCGACGCGCTCTACTGGATCAGCCGGTATCTCGAGCGGGCGGAGCACACCGCGCGGCTGATCGACGTGCGCCTCGATCTCGGGCTCGATCGCCGCGCGAACGGCCGAGGGCTGGGACTTCGAGCGGCTGTTCGCGGCACTTCGAGTCGAGCCGCTCGCCGAGACGCCGGCGAGCCCCGCGGCGCTCATCGACGCGCTGGTCTTCGATCTCGACGCATCCCGACTCGGTGCTCGCCTGCGTGACGGCGGCCCGCGAGAACGCGCGGCAGGTGCGCGAAGAGATCAGCTCGGACATGTGGGAGCAGCTCAACGCGCTCTTCCTGCGCCTGAAGCAGGCGCGCGCGGAAGGGACGTGGTCGAGCCGGCCGCACTACATCTGCCGCATGGTCGATCGAAGGCGTCCACCTGTTCGCCGGGCGTGACCGACGCGACGATGGCGCACGGCGGAGGGCTGGCAGTACCTGCAGGCCGGCCGCTATCTCGAGCGCGCCGGCGCCACGGCGGCGCTCGTCGATCTTGTACTTCCGCGACGGACTCGCGCGTGGCCGCCGAATCACGGCGAGTGGGTGGGTCTGCTGCGCTCGTGTTCGGCGCTCGAGGCGTACTGCCGCTGCTACACCGCCACCTGCGGCCCGAGCGCGTCGCCGAGTTCCTGCTGCTCAACCCCGAGTTCCCGCGCTCGGTGCGCTTCGCGGCCGCGCGCGTCGAGTCCGCGCTGCGGGCCGTCGCGCAACTCGCCGGCCGCACCAGCGGCGGCCGCGCCGAGCGGCTGGCCGGCCGCCTGCACGCGTCGCTCGACTACGGCCAGGTGGACGAGATCCTCAACGAGGATCCGCACGCGTACCTCGAAGGCGTCGGCCGCTAGTGCGCGCAGATCCACGCGGCCGTGTACCAGAGCTACATCATGTATCCGATCGAATCGGCATTGCCGCGCCGTGAGGATCAACGGAGCAGGCGATCGATGCAGTACACCATCCGGCACGTCGACGCGCTTCATCTACGACTCGCCCATCACCGAGAGCGTGATGGAGGCGCGGATGCAGCCGCGGAGCGAGGGCGCGCAGCGCTGCGTGCGCTTCAGCCTGAGCACCACGCCCATCGCGCGAGTGCGCATGTACCAGGATCACGACGGCAACATCGTCCATCACTTCAACATCCCGGGGCGGCTGTCGCGCCTGAGCGTCGTGGCCGATGCGCTCGTCGAGAGTGGACCGCCGACAGAGCGTGCCGTCGGCGCTCGGTCCAGGCGCGTGGGAGCGCCTCGACGCGGCCACCGCGTCGGGCGGCTTCTGGGAACTGCTTCATCCGAGCCCGTTCGCGCGGCCGACCGCGCGACTCGACGCGTTTGCGCGTGAGCTCGGTCTGGCGCGCGGGGACGATCCGCTCGCGACCGTCGCACCGGATCAACGCGGAGCTGTTCGAGCGGCTCGACCTACAGCCCGAAGAGCACGCGCGTCGACTCGCCGATAGACGACGCGCTCGAGGCGCGGAGGGGGGTGTGCCAGGATTTCACGCACATCATGATCGCGCTCGTGCGGCAGCTCGGCATACCCTGCCGCTACGTCAGCGGATACCTGTTCCACCAGGCCGACGGCGAGGTGCGATCGGCGGACGGCTCGACGCACGCCTGGGTGGAGGCCTGGTTTCCGGAGCGCGGGTGGGTCGGTTTCGATCCGACGAACAACCTCGTGGCCGACCATCGGCATATCCGCGTCGCGATCGGCCGCGACTACGCGGACGTGCCGCCGACCCGCGGCGTTTTCAAGGGAATGAGCACGGCGCGGAGTGAGCTGTCGGTCGCCGTTCGCGTGGGGACGAAGGGTCACGTGACCGCGCACGAAGTGCCCGCGCACGTGCCGTGGGTCTCGCGCGAAGTGCCCTCGTCGTTTCCCCGCGTTGACGCCGCCCAGCAACTGCAACTGCAACAGCAGCAGCAACAACAGTAGGCGCGGAGACGGCTAGCGGGTTCGCGCCTGCTCTGCGGCAGGACCGGCGGCGGTCGCGATGCGGCGCTCCAGATCCGCCAGATCTGACATTGTTCCGACGAAGTCCCTGACCCAGACCTTGCGATCCTTTGCCGCATCGACCAGGCGTGCCTCGACGCGTACGCCGTCTCCGTCCTTGAGCACCCGCGCTTCGAGGATCATCTCCGCATTGAGCGCCTGCGCGATTTCCCGGAGCGGCCGGCGCGTTCCGGCAAACTGCAGCGCGCTCGTGTGCGACACGACGCCAATCGTGCGGATTCTCGCGAGCTCGCTCGTGACGCCAT
The DNA here is from genome assembly GCA_963771395.1 of uncultured Acidobacteriota bacterium. GTDB lineage: Bacteria > Acidobacteriota > Vicinamibacteria > Vicinamibacterales > 2-12-FULL-66-21 > DATBJJ01. The sequence goes on from CAVYTY010000015.1 coordinate 469,407, forward strand.
CCGTCAGACGGGCGGCTAGCTGCGTGTCAGCCGCCTCGTTCGAGTACTCGGCAAATGGCAGCACGGCGACGGTGACCATCGGCGTCGCGCGCCCGACAGAGGTCCAGAGGCCCGTGCGCCAGAGGGTGAAGCCCAGCGGAAGCGCGAGCACGACTGCGATGATGAGCGCGGCGGGCCCGGGCCGCCACCTGATTGGCGGGGCCGCCCCTGCGAACGCCTTTGGTGCGGAGGGCTCCGACGACGGCGCGGGGCGCCGTTCGAAGGTCGCGGCGTAGCTCCCGCGCCGCATCCGGATGACGATCGGATCATCGCGGCCCTCATCCGCGTAGTATTCGTCCAGCTTGGTTCGCAACCGTCGAGCTTCCACGCGGACGATGGAATCGAGACGAGGGTCGTACTGCTCGTCGCGGCCGAACACGGCGACGCCAATCACGTACTCCTTGACCTGGTCGCTTTCTCCTGCCAGCGCGCGTTCGACCACGTAGCGGAGAAAACCGCTCATCCGATCGGCGTTGGCGAATCCGCCGCTCGTGACGAGGCGGTCGAGCTGGAGGCGAATCTCGTCGGCGGAGGGCTCCAATTTCCTGGTCTCCCGAAAAGGTACTCAATCGCAGGACAGTCCAGTATGGACCAGATCCCGGCGTCGCGCAGTCAGGACCCAGCGGCCGCTAGACGTTAGTAACCGTTACACTCACCGCAACTCACTGACATACCCACGTCGTTGCTGCGACACTCGGGGCCGGGTCTTCGTCTGACCCTGCATAGGAGGTTTGCACATGTCGAGCTCACGCCAACACGTTCGTCGAACTCTCGCGGCCGTCGGTCTCCTGCTCGCTCTCGCAAGCGCGGCGGAGGCCGGGCCCCCATTGATCTGTCACGCCTTTGACGCCGGTACCTCACCGCTCCTTCCGTGGGGCCAGGGGCAGGGGTGGGACACGCCCGACCGATCGTATGACGTCGAGCGGCTCACGGCTGACACCGTGCGACTGCTGTCGGCCGACGCGCCGATTCTGGCCCGCATGGAGAACCTGCGGCGCGCGACGATTTATGCAGCGCGGGACCGGAAGGTCGCGGCCGAGCTCATGACCGCGATCATGGGACGCGCCGAAACCGGCAAGGGATCACCCGACGCGCTCGCGTGGTTCGATGCCGGATACCTGGTGGAGTCGTATCGCCAGGCGAGTCACATCTACAAGTGGGACATGCTGAGCCCGGCCGAGCGGGCGAAGTGGTCCCTTCGCACCGAGCCGAGCGGGACCGACGGCTACGCGCTCGTCCGGAAGGCGATTGCGATGACCGGCACGAGCCCCGAAATGGAATTTGCCGCCTCGCTGATGAAGGACGGGCCCGTCGCCGCCGAACACCGCCGGCGGGCGATGGCGGGCGCAAAGGCGGGCTCGTTGCTGGCGAAGAACCTCGCGCATTGACGTCGTGCATCCGTGCGCCGGCGCTCCACCCGAGTGGACGCTGGCGCACGGATCGCATGAGTCGGCCGTCAGGACTTCGGGTCCCCGACACGTTCCATCTCGGATATGCTGAGACGACCGATTTCCGATCGTGCTCGCCCGCCGGTGATGGACCCATGGCCAACGCACAGATTGACGCGCGGACGTCCTCGTCGCGCGTTCTGGTCGTAGACGACGAGCCGGCGATCGCGGAACTGCTCAGACGCCTTCTCGTGAAGGAAGGGTACCAGGTCGACGTTTTCAACGACGGCCAGGAGGCCCTCAACGCGATCCCGGCGGTCCGCCCGCACATCGTGCTGCTCGACGTGAACATGCCGGGCCTGAGTGGCATCGAGATCTGCCGCCGCCTGAAACAGGATCCCGTCCATCGGTTGACCCCGGTCGTGATGGTGACGGGCCTCACCCAGCGCGACGTGCGCCTCGAGGGGTTCGAAGCCGGAGCGGACGACTTCCTCGCCAAGCCGGTGGACCCCCAGGAGCTGATAGTCCGCGTGCGCTCGCTCGTCCGGATCAAGCGCTATACGGACGACCTCGATTCGGCTGCGTCGATCATCGTCGCCATGGCGATCCTCATCGAGGCACGAGACGGCAGCAGCGAAGGCCACTGCCACCGGATGGCCAACTACGCCACGGCGCTCGGCCGGGCGCTCAACCTTGACGAGGACGACTTGCTGGCGCTGCACCGGGGCGGGTTTCTTCACGATGTCGGGATGCTCGCGATTCCTGATTCCGTGCTGCGGAAATCAGGAGCGCTTGACCCCGACGAGTTCGAGCTGATGAAGTCCCACACGACCGTCGGGGATTCGTTGTGCGGCAACCTGCACTCGCTCGATTCGGTCCGGCCCATCATTCGCCATCATCACGAGCGCCATGACGGTTCCGGCTATCCCGACGGACTCACGGGCGACGAGATCCCGCTCGTCGCCCAGATCATGGGGGTCGTCGACGTCTACGACGCGGTGACGACGCGGCGCCCGTATCAGGGGCCGCGTTCCGCTCAAGAGGCGATCCACATCCTGCGCGCCCAGGTCGAGCGCGGCTGGCGCCGCCCCGACCTCGTCGAATCATTCGCCGCGCTCGTCGCCAGCGGCCGACTCGACACGTTCCAAGGGTGACGTTCGGTCCTGCCCCGTCTCCTTCACAGCCCTTGCCATACTCGCGCTTCGCCGGTACGATGGCATCATGCCGCCACGCCCGGAGGCGCCGTGATCGGCAGCCAGATTTCACACTTCCGCATCCTCTCGAAAATCGGCAAAGGGGGGATGGGCGAGGTCTATCTGGCCGAAGACCTTCAGCTCGATCGCAAAGTCGCGCTCAAATTCCTGCCCGAAGGCCAGGTTCCGGACGAGACGGGACGGAGACGGCTCCTGCGCGAGGCGAACGCCGCGGCCCGGCTCGATCATCCCTTCATCACCAAGGTCTACGAGGTCGCACAGGGTGAGACCGATGCCGGCATTCCCTTCATCGCGATGGAGCTCGTCGAGGGCCAGACGATCAAAGAGCGCCTCGCCCGTGGGCCGATGGCGATGGCTGACGCGATCAGAGTCGCATCAGAGATCGCCGAAGCCCTAGAGTTCGCCCGCCAGCGCGGCATCGTCCATCGCGACCTGAAGCCGGCCAACGTGATGCTGACTGGAGACGGCCACGCGAAGGTCATGGACTTCGGCATCGCGAAGTCCGTCTCCATCCCGTCGGCGGACGGAAGCAATCTCGATGGCCCGAGCATGACGTCTACCGGGGCAATCATGGGCACCCCCGCGTACATGGCGCCCGAGCAGCTCAAGGGGCTGCCGCTCGATTCACGGTCGGACATCTTCGCGCTCGGCGTGTGCGTGTACGAGATGGTCACCGGCACGCACCCGTTCATGAAGGACTCGGGGTTCGCGACGGCCGATGCCATCATGAATCAGCCGGCGCCGCCACTCGACCGCTATCTCAAGGATCCGCCGGAAGGGCTGGAGCACGTCTTCCGACGCGCCCTCGCCAAGGATCCGGACCAGCGATACCAATCGTTCAAGGATCTCCAGATCGACCTCGGGACGGTGGACCTGCCGCAGACGCGCACGTCAATCGCACCGCCAGTGCGCACGCACGCGCACGCGCGCTCTCGCTGGCTGATCGCGGCGCTCCTTGCCCTCGTCGCGGCGGGCGGCGTCCTGGCGTGGCGGCTGTGGCCGGTTCAGTTCAGCATCTCCCAGCGGGCCCTCGCGTTCAACGAGCGCGACTGGATTCTGATCGCAGATTTCGAGAACCTGACGAACGATCCGGTCTTCGATCGATCGCTCCGGGTCGCCCTCGATGTGGCGATCGCGCAATCCCAGTACGTCAACGTCTTTCCGTCGAGCCGCATCCCTGAAACGCTGCGACTGATGAAGAAGGCGCCGATGGACAGGCTCGACGAGGGAACCGCGGCCGAGATCGCCTTGCGCGAGCACATCAAGGCGGTCCTGGCATGCAGTATCGCCAGCGTTGGGAATTCCTATTCGCTGACGGCGAAGGTCATCGACCCGCAATCTGGTGCAGCGGTCCAGACCGAGTCGACCCAGGCGCAGGGCAAGGACGGCGTGCTGCCGGCGCTCGACGAGCTGGCGACTCGTGTGCGGCGCAACCTGGGCGAATCCCTGAACAGCGTGTCCACCCAGAGGCAGGCCCTGCCGCGGGCGACGACCGCCTCGCTCGAGGCGCTGCGGTTCTACGCTGATAGCCTCCGCGCCAGGGAGGCTGACGTGAAGCTGGACATGCTGCGGCGGGCGATTGCCATCGACCCTGATTTTGCGCTCGCGCACGCTTCGCTCGGCCACTCGTTATATCTGAGCCCGGCTCGCCAGCATCGACAGGAGGGGGAAGCGCACTTCGTCAAGGCGCTCGGACTGCTCGACCGCCTCAGCCATCGCGAACGGCTGTGGATCGCCGCGCTCGCCGACGACTCGCGCGGTAACCGCGAAGCCGCCGTGTCGTCGTATCGAACATATCTTTCCGAGTATCCCGACGATCAGATTGCGTGGTTCAGGCTGGGGTGGACCTATCTGGCGGGCGTGCACCAGCCCGAGTCGGCGGTGGAGGCGTTCGAGCGGTCCATCGCCCTCAATCCCTCCGACGCGAGCTCGTTCGTGAACCTCGCGACGGCGTACTCAGCCCTTCGGAAGGATGACGAGGCGATCAAACAGTACCGGAGGGCGTTCGACCTGAACCCGACACTCCAGACCGATTTGATCGTCAATCACGAGTACGGCTTCGTGCTGGTGCGGGCCGGCGACGTCGACGGCGCCGCCGCGCAGTTCTCGCGGATGCTGGCCGAGAAGTCCAGCGCCGCCCAGGCGCGAGGTCACCGCTCGCTCGGATTGCTCGAGACGTATCGCGGGCGCTTCAGCGAGGGCATCGACCACTTCCGCCAGGCGGTGGTCATCAACCACACCAACAACTCGCGGGTGAGCGAGTTTCGCGATCGGTTGTACCTGGCGCGGACGTATCGGGGCAAAGGTATGGCCCAGCCGGCTGGTGTGGAGCTCGACGCGGTGCACCAGCTCGCCGTCGAGTCGACGCTGGCGCCCGAATGGCTCAGCCGTCTGGGCAAGGCGGAGGCGCGGGCGGGACGGTTCGCTCAGGCGCGCGCCACGCTCGCTCTGATGTCCAAGACCGCCGGCGATGCGACAGCCGCTTCATCGGTCAACCGCAACGCCAAGGCCGAGCGCGCGCACTTCGACGTCGTCAAGGGCGAGATCGAACTGGGCGAAGGCCGCGCGGACAAGGCCGTCGGTTTTTTCCAGTCGGCGTTTGTCGTCGATCCGTCCGCCAATTCGCTCGATTCGCTTGCGACGGGACTGCTTGGCGCCGGCCAGCTCGACGACGCCGCGAAGCGGTTCGAGGAGTTGCTCGCCCGGAAGGATTTCGGCGCCGAGAGTCAGGAGCAGTCGTTCAACGCGCATATCCGGCTGGCCGAGATCTACGTGCGCCTGGGACGGCCCGCCGAGGCACGGGCGCTCTGCGACGCCGTTCTCGCACTGTGGAAGTCCGCCGACGCCAATCTCGTCCTTCTCAAAGACGCGCGAAAGGTGCTCGCGAGCGTGAAATAGCCGGGGGCCGTGTGTCTGTCCTCATGGCCGTTTGAGTTTTGAAAGCGTGGTCGCGCGGTACGTGTTGTCCGTGAGCACGGGGCCTTCGGCCAAGCACGATGACACGATGCACACGATGAATTCTCTTGGGTACCGTTCATCGTGGCCATCGTGGCCATCGTGGTCATCGTGTGAATGTCGTGGCAGCGTTCTGGTGAGCTCAGCGCGCTCGCGCGCCGGGTGGGTTCAATGCGACCGGGGGATGCGATGGCGACCGACGCCAGGCTCGCCGGCCTTTGTTACGTCCAAGACGTCCGAGGCCGGGCGCTTCTCCGTGGGACGACGGAGGAGCAGCCCGGCCTCTGGCGTTGTGGCCTGTCGAGCCTTCGGTTACGACTTTCCGCGGACAGTCACGAATACATCTCCGCCCTTGCGCGCGACGAGCAGGAGGGCCGGATGATCGCCCGCCTTGTCGAGCGCTGACTTCAGCTCGCTCGTTGACGTCACGACCTTTCCGTTCACCTGCACGATGACGTCACCCGGCCGCAGGCCCGCCGCCGCGGCAGCGCCATCGGGATTGACCTCCCGGATGACGACGCCCTCGCGACGACCCGACAGTTCGAGCTCTCGTGCGACGTCTGGGGTCAGCGGTTGCACAGTCATGCCGAAGCCGTCGGCATCCGATTCTTCCGTACCTGCGGCTCGCGTTGTCGAGGCCGGCTTCGGTTCGAGCGTCGCATAGAGCGTCTGGCTGCGGCCGTCACGCAGAACCTCCACCGCGACTTTCGACCCCGACTTTGTTGCGGCGATGCGGTTACGGAGCGTGTTGTAGTCCGAGAGTTTCTCGCCGTCGAGCGCGACGATGACGTCTCCCTGACGCAACCCGGCGAGAGCCGCGGGACTGCCGGGCTGCACGCCGCTCACGAGCGCGCCGCTCACATCGGGCAGCTTCAGGCTGGCTGCGATGTCCGCGGTGACGTTCTGGACCGTGACGCCGAGCTGGCTGCGGCTGACCTTGCCGTCGGTCTTCAGCTGGTCCATGACCTGACGCGCCATGTTCGACGGAATCGCAAAGCCGAGCCCGATGTTGCCACCCGTGGGGGTGAGGATTTGCGAGTTGATGCCGACCAGCTCGCCGTTCAGGTTGATGAGCGCGCCGCCGGAATTGCCCTGGTTGATCGCGGCATCGGTCTGCAGGAAGTCCTCGTAGCCGTCACCGGCGTTGGTCGCGCGGCCTTTCGCGCTGATGATGCCCATCGTCACGGTCTGGCCGACGCCGAGCGGGTTGCCGACGGCGAGCACGACGTCGCCGACGCTGACCCGGTTCGAGTCGCCGATGGTAAGCGTGCGAAGACCTTGCGCGTCGACCTTCAGCACGGCGAGGTCGCTCGCCGGGTCGGTTCCGACGACCTTGGCGTCGAACGTGCGCTTGTCGGCCAGTTCGACCCGCACGCGATCCGCGCCGTCGATCACGTGGTTGTTCGTCAGGATGTAGCCATCAGGTGTCGTGATGACACCTGAACCGAGGCCCGACTGACGAGGCGCTCGAGGCTGCTGTGGGCCCTGGAACCGCCGGCCGAAGAACTCGCGGAACAGCGGGTCGTCAGGCAGTTGCGGCATCTGTGTCGGTACCATCGAGGCGCGCTTGTCGACCCGAATGGTCACGACCGCCGGGGCGACGGCATTGACGACGCTCGCGTACGATGCCCCGGGTATCGGGTTGGGCGCCGGGGCCGAGATCGACGGCGAAGAAGCCGCGACGGCGGTGGCTCGAGGCGACTGGCTCTGTCCGACGCTGTATCCGGCCAGGCCGACGAGCGCGATGGCGACGGCGCCGGTGGTGGCCCGGGTCAGCAGGTGACGCGGGGATAGGTTGTGCATGGATCTAGTCTCCTTGTGGCTTCAATTCCGGTCGTCCCTCGTCTTTCGAGATTCACGACCGTCACAAGGTAAGACGACCTCGAGCGTTGCCGGGTCGTTACCGGAGCATTACAAGCGTGTAATGTTTCAGGGGTTCAAGCGGTTCAAGGGGTTCAAAGGGTTCAGGGGTTCAAGCGTTCGAACTCTCGGCAGGCGGACCGTGAACGTCGATCCACGGCCGGGCTCGGTGGCAACGTCCACGGTTCCGCCATGGGCGCGGACGATCGCGCGGACGAGGCTGAGACCGAGGCCCAGCCCGCGCTCGGCTCGACTCTGGTCGCCGCGATAGAGGCGCTCCCAGATTCGGGGCAGATCGTGCGCCGCTATCCCGCTGCCCGTATCGGCGACCTCAATCAGCACCTCACGCATATCGGGCCCGTTGCCCCGAGCGCTGACGGTCACCCTCCCGCCCGACTGGGTGTACTTGACGGCGTTGTCCAGCAGGTTGGCCAGGACCTGGCGCAGCCGATCGCGGTCTCCGCTGACGGTCAGCCCGTCGTCAACGGATGTGCGGATCTCGATCTGTTTCTCGTCGGCGACGTCCTCGTAGACGCTGACGACTTCCTTGACGAGGCTCGACAAGGGGACGTCGGCGAGCGCGAGCCGCATCGTCCCGGTCTCTGCCTCGGAGATGTCCATCAGGGTGTCGAGCATCGCCAGAATCCGCTCGGACTCCTCGAGGCATGTGGACAACGCCTCGCGCTGCGCCTCGCCGTCGCCTGTGGCCAGCGCCCGCTCCGCCACGCCCCGCAGCCGTGCCATCGGTGTCCGGAGGTCGTGCGCGACGTTGTCGAGCGCGCTCCCCATGCCCTCGATGAGCGTGCTGATCCGATCGAGCATCTCGTTGAACAAGGTGCTCAGCTCGTCGATCGCATCGCGGTCGGTGCCAACCGGCACGCGTGTTTCGGTGTTCCCGGTACGGGTGATCCGGCTGACCGCGGCAATCAGACGATGGATCGGCTCGAGCATCCGCCGCGTGACCAGAATCCCGCCGGCAAGCCCCGTCAGGACGATGGCCACGGACACGAGCGCGACAATCGTGCGGAACCGATCGAGCAGTGCCTCACGGTTCTCGGTGCTCTTGCCGACCTGGAGCAGCGTGCCGTCGGCGAGTTGCGCGGACGCGACCTCGAGCCTGGCAGCACGCGACCCCGACTGTGCCTGCTCCCAGAGTCCGGTCCGCCCACCGAGCGCGCTGACGTCGAAGTCGCTCCATTCGGGGGGCATGCTGACGAAGACCGTTTCGGTGCCGGCGCGGACGACCCGTACGAACAGGCGCTCGTGCCGGCCGGATCGTTGTTCGATGTCCACCGCCCGCGCGAGCGCGGGGAGCCCACCCTGGGCATACCGGGAGGAGTACTCCCGAAGGGTGGAGGCCACGATCTGGCGGTCGCGCTCGGCAAGCGAGGAGGCGAGGAGCGTGTAGGTGAGCAGGATGATCGCGAGCGAACTCGCCACGAAGACCGCCGCGTACCAGAATGCCAGCCGCAGGCCGAATCGTTGATGGGGCACTTGTAATGCTGAATGCTGAATGCTGAGTGCTGAAGTGAATGCTGAATTCATCCTTTACTTCAGCATTCAGCACTCAGCATTCAGCATTAGTCTATAGCCCACTCCTCGGTACTGTGTGCAGGAGCTTCGGCTCGAAGTCCTTGTCGATCTTTTCTCTCAACCGTGAGACGAGCACGTCGACCACGTTGGTTCCCGGGTTGAAGTTGTAGCCCCAGACGTGCGAGAGAATCATCGTCTTTGAGAGCACCCGGCCCGGGTTGCGCATCAGATACTCGAGCAGCGCGAACTCGCGCGGCCGCAGATCGAGCGAGTGGCCGGCCCGTTCGGTGCGACGGGTCAGCAGATCGATCGTCAGGTCCCCGACGGTGAGGCGCGTGGGCTCCGTCGTGCCGGTCGAGCGCCTGATGAGCGCTTGCACGCGCGCCAGGAGCTCGGCGAAGGCAAACGGTTTGGTCAGGTAGTCATCGCCGCCGGCCTGCAGCCCGCGCACCCGATCGTCGACGGTCCTCCGCGCACTCAGGATGAGGACGGGCGTCCGCACACCGCGGGCGCGCATGCGATCGATGAGGGTCAGACCGTCGATCTGCGGCAGCATGACGTCGATGATCGCTGCGTCGTAAGCGCCGTCGGTGGCGAGCTCCAGGCCTCGCGCGCCGTCGGCGGCGACGTCCACCGCGAAGCCCGCCTCGGTCAGCCCCTTGGCCACGAAGTCGGCAATCGTCGCATCGTCTTCGACGATGAGCAGGCGCATCGTGTCCTTACCGCTTGAGCGCCAGCCGCCAGAACTGCGCGTCGTTGAGCACGGTAATCTTGTGCCCCTTTTCGCGCAGTCGCTTGATCTCCATCAGCTTCAGGCCCGCATCACGGCCGGCGGCCTGCAGCGCATTGGGCCGCCCGCGGACGATCACCGTGGTCTTCGACGACGGCCCGCTGTGGACGAGCGCGCCGGCGCGGCGCGCTGCACGGATGGCCTCACGGCGAGGTCTGCTGAGAATGCCGGTGAAGGTGAGGTGGACGCCCTTGAGGCTCCGCAGCACGCCGACATTGAGCGTGGTCGGCGGATTGCGGAGCGCATCGATGAGCTCGTCGGCGCTCTCGTACCGCTTGCGCCGCTCGCCGAGGCAGCGGTACACGATCTCCTTCAGGTGATCGCTGCACGGGAGGAGCCGTACATCCGGCGTCCGAATCCGCGTCCGCGCGTCGCCCTTGATCAGCATCCCCAGCAATTGGCCCACCTGGTACACGTCGTCGCGCGCCTGCCACTTCGGCGCCGTTCCGGCCAGGATGTCACTCGGCGCCGTGAGCGCGTTCATCGTGCGCGCGGTGATGCCGCGCCGATCGCTCTGCTGCTGCACGATACCGAAGTCCCCGAGCTTGAGCAGCCGGCCGTCGCAGACGAAGACGTTCAACGGCGTCAGGTCGCGATGCAGCAGCTGGCCGCGGTGCAGCTTGCCGAGCACCTCGAGGATGCCCGCGATCTCCCGCCGGGCAGTTCGCTCCGGCCATCCGCCGCCGTGGCGACGCAGATAGGCGCTCAGATCGCCGAAGCGCGCGTACTCGAGGGCGAGGCAGTAGAGGACCTGTGTCCCCGGCCGCAGCAGCGGGAACGCGTCGAAGACCCGAATGGCCCGGGGGTGTTCGTCGAGCAGCTGCCCGAAATATGCCTCGCGGAGCCAGCCGTCGATGCGCGTGCTGACCTTGATGCAGAGGATCTCGGGCACGTCCCGGGACCTCCCGAGCCGCCGCGCGAGGTACACTTGACCGAAACCGCCTTCGCCGAGCAGCCGGTCGACGCTGTATTTGAACCCGGTTTCCGGGCTCTCGATGATTCGCCCCGGCCGAAGAAGATGGCTCGTGCGCGGGGCAGGCACGCGAGCGGACGTTGCCGTGCGTGTCGTGTGCTGGCCGGCGTTCGTCCAGGGGGCGCTGGCGTCGGATTCGAGATTGCGTGAGCGAGGCGGCATCGCGTGTGGATAGCCAACGAGCATAGCTGACTGACAGCAACGACACCATGCATTCGTGTCGGGTATGCTTTCTGGCTCAGGCACGGCAGTGATGAGCTCACGCCCTCGCGCGGCGGTGTCGCTCGGATTCAGGTTCGCGACATGGCCACCCATCGGACACAACCCGACGACATGCGCCTGACGCTGGTCCTCCTTGGACCGCCTGGCTCCGGCAAGGGCACACAGGCCGTGCGCCTCGCGGAGCGGTACACGGTTCCGCACATCTCAACCGGGGAGATCCTTCGTGCCGCGGTCCGGGCTGGCTCGCCGCTCGGGCAGCAGGTCGAGCAGACACTGGCCAGTGGCGGGCTCGTGAGCGACGAGCTGATGACGGACCTGGTCCGCGAGCGCCTCGCCCAGGCCGACGCCAGGCCGGGGTTCGTGCTGGATGGGTTTCCAAGGACCGTGGTGCAGGCGCACGCACTCGACGACATGCTGCACTCCTGCCTGATTGCGGTGCTCATCGCGGTCGCGGATGAGGCGATTGTGCAGCGACTCAGCCGGCGGCGCGTCTGCGCCTCGTGCGGGATAACGCAGTCGGTGTCCGAGGACAGCGAGCCCCATGCCGATCCCTGCCCCTATTGCGGGGGCAGCCTGGTCCGGCGCGCCGATGACGAGCCCGCGACGATCCGCCGCCGGCTGGCGACGTACGCGTCGTTTGCCGAGCCGATCACGAGCTTCTATCGGATCCGGTCACGGTTTGCGTCGGTGGACGGCCAACGGCCGGCTGACGAGGTGACGGCGGCGCTCTGCGCGCACATCGAGTATTTCAGGAGTCAGGCGCCCGGCCGGACCTGACCGTAGCCCGGGCCGTCCCGGGGGCCTGGGCCAAGCGGGGCCTGGAGCCAATTCGATGAGAAAATCGAGATCTGACCCCCGCCGCATTTGTCATGCCATTGGGGTCAGATCTCGATTTTCTAATGCTGCGCCTGAGCAGTCCGGGGGGACCGGGCGCCGACGCCAGGGCTCTGGACAGGCAGGGGCCCCGTGCTATACTCCCTGCCGTCAGGTGGACGACAGCCATCCTGCTTGAGATCCGCGTCAAGCGCCGAACCGAGCCCCTCCCGACTCGCTTCCTCTGCTGCAGAACGTGATCGCCTGAGCATAGAGCCGACTCCATCACCCGATCCGTTTCGGATTATCCACTCGTGACGTGCCTCGTGCCGCGAGGCAGAAGTGAGCATTCAGACATGGCTCGAAAACTCTACGTTGGCAACCTGCCCTACGACACGGGCGAACAGGATCTCGAGTCGCTCTTCGCGGCGGCGGGGACGGTCGAGTCCGTCAGCGTCATGCGCGACATGGCGACGGGTCGCGCCCGGGGTTTCGCCTTCGTTGAGATGGCATCGGACGAGGATGCGCAAAACGCCATCACCCAGTTCAACAACTACTCGCTCGGTGGCCGCAATCTGACGGTCAACGAAGCGCGTCCCAAGCCGCAATCCTCGGGCGGCTACGGCGGTGGCGGAGGCGGGGGCAAAGGTGGTCGCCGGCGCGAACCGCGCTGGTAGGGTCGGCGTCGGCATCAGCCGAGTCGGTGGGAGAACGAGAGCAGGAATGCTCGATTCAGGAGTGTTGCAGATGGCATCAGTGAAGGGCACGATCAAGCGGCTGGTGAGCGACAAGGGCTTCGGCTTCGTCGCGGCGCAGGATGGCACGGAGTACTTCTTTCATCAGTCGGCCTGCACGGGAGTGCGTTTCGACGAGCTGAGAGAAGGACAATCGGTCTCGTTCGAAAAGGGTCAGGGGCCGAAGGGCCCGCGTGCCGAGCGCGTCACGCTCGACTAGCGCGTCAGGTTCGTCTTTCGGCGGGAGGAGCGCGGACTGCTTGCAGTCCGCGTTTCCGCACTGTTCCTCAGGTCGTTCAATTCCACGTCGATGCCGTGGTGCGTTCCGGCGAGTACTGCTGAGCTTCTGAGTTCCTGAGTTCCTACCCTGCTCGCTCTCGCGAGCGGCTTCCCCTTCGCCAGGGCCACAGGCGCTGTTGATTCAACGTTTTCTCTCAGTTGGGCTTCATCGCAGCTCGCTCCGTCGGCTCCCTTTGTACCGGCTTTCTGTCTGCATTACTCAATGCTGGTGGGGCCCCACCCCCGCCAGCTCTCGCGCGGCGACTTCGCGCCGCGCTCGGGCCGCAGGCGCTTCATCCGACGTGGTATTCTCCCGCCGCATCGAACTGGCTTTTCTCGAAAGGCGATCGCCCCATGACCGCATGCTGGCGAACACGCGCGGGACGACCCGTGCGTTCTTTGATCGGAACCGCGGCCGTGCTCGGCATGGCTGCGATGGCCTGGTCTGGCGGGACGCTGGCGTCAGACGAGGCGAGCCAGCAGCCGTCTGCCCCACAGGCGCAGCGTGATCCGGGCGCGCCCGCCGGAGACGTCGTCAAAGCAGAGTTCGACCAGAGCAAGGTGTACCCCGGCACGTGGCGCGAGTACCTGGGTGTATGTGCCCAAGCAGCTCGACCGGGCCAGGCCGGCGCCGGTGATGGTCTTCCAGGATGGCCTGCAGTACAGCGCCCCAACAGTTTTCGACAATCTCATCCACGCGAAAACCATTCCACCCATCGTCGGCGTGTTCGTCATGCACGGACGCGTCCGGGCGCCGTCGGCCGAGGCGCTCGACCGCATGAACCGGAGCTACGAGTACGATTCGGTCAGCAGCGACTACGCCCGCTTCCTCCTCGACGAGCTCCTGCCGCACGTGGCGAAGACCCATGGTCTGAACCTGTCGAACGATCCGAATGATCGTGCGATTGCGGGGAACAGCAGCGGTGCGATTGCGGCGTTCGCCGCCGCCTGGCAGCGCCCGGATGCGTTCCGTCGTGTGTTCAGCGCAATCGGTACTTACGTCGGCCTGCGCGGCGGCAACGAGTTTCCGGTCCTCATCCGCAAGACCGAGCCCAAACCGATCCGCGTCTTTCTTCAGGACGGCCGTAACGATTTGAACAACTACACCGGGAGCTGGTTCGTCGCCAACCAGGACATGCAGTCGGCGCTCGAGTACGCGGGCTACGACGTGCGCCACGAGTGGGGCGACGGCGAGCACAACTCGAGGCACGCAACCGAGATCTTTCCGCAGGTCCTGACGTGGCTGTGGCGCGACTGGCCCGCGCCGATCACGGCCAACCCGGAAGGGAAGTCACGCCAGGACGTCTATCAGGTGCTCGTGCCCGGCGAAGAGTGGCAGCTCGTGAGCGAAGGGCATCGCGCGACCGACGGGCCGGCGGTCAACGGCAGCGGGGAGATGTTCTTCACCGATCCTCCGAACAACCGCATCCACAAGGTCGGCCTCGACGGGAAGGTGAGTGTCTTTGCGGAGAACACCAATGGCGCCAACGGCATGATGTTCGGGCCGGACGGCCGCCTGTATACCGGCGCCACACGGACGAGGCAGATCGTCGCGTACGACGCCTCCGGCAGAGCACAGGTGCTCGCCGAGGACATGCCGGTCAACGACCTTGCGGTGAGCGTCAAGGGCGATCTTTATTTCACCGATTCGGCCAACAAGAAGATCTGGTTGCTGCAGAAGGGCGGCACGCCCCGGGTCGTCGATGAAGGGATCGAGTCGCCAAACGGCGTGCTCTTCTCGCCCGACCAGACGCTCCTCTATGTCTCGGACTACCTCGGGCAGCTGTCGTGGGCATTCCAGATCCAGCCGGATGGGTCGCTGGCGCACAAGCAACGCTACTTCTACGTCCACATGCCTGACGCGGCCACCCGGAGCTCCTCAGACGGGATGGCCGTGGACGCCGAGGGGCGCGTCTACATCGCGACCGCGCTCGGCGTGCAGGTCTTCGATCAGATCGGAAAGTGCCACGCGATCATTCCGGCGCCCCAGCGGATGTCGCTGTCGAACGTCGAGTTCGGTGGCGCGAACTTCGACGAGATGTATGTGACCAACGGCGACAAGGTCTTCAAGCGCAAGACGAAGGTCAAAGGCGTGTTGTCCTGGCGCGCCGCGATCAAGCCGCCGCCGCCGCGGCTGTGACGGGCAGGGTGCTTTCGGTCGATTCCGGTCGCACCTTGACGGGTGACGATTACGAATCCGTTCTCGACAGCCCGGCATCCGTTCCTGACCTCGTTGCTCGGCAAAGCTGAGGGCGCGTAGGCCCCGCTGGCTTGACGATGGCCTAGGAGTTCGGCGCCACTGACGGCCCCGGGTGGTGTCCGTATGGAAGGTCCAGTCATTCATCGCGCATCGCGCAACGAATATTTAGTTTGTCTCGCAAACTATTGCGCGACGCTATCGCATATGATATATGGCGTTCGTAATCACCTCGACAATAGCGTTTTACTCGCGGATCCCTCGCTGACGTCCCGGAGTTCGCTCGATCACGGAGGAGGAGAACAGATGATCAGGTACGCAGGCTCGGCGGTGGCCCGTGCTCTTTGCCTCATGGCATTGAGTCTGGGGCTGGCGTCTTCGGCGGTCGCACAGTCGGTCAGCGGCACCATCCTCGGCACGGTTACCGATTCCAGCGGCGCAACCGTCGGGGGCGCCAAGGTCACCATCGTCAACGAAGGCACTGGCCTCACACGCGTCCTCACGGCGGACAGCAGCGGTGAGTACACGGCGCCGGCTCTTCCGACCGGGCACTACACCATCACATCCGAAATGACGGGCTTCAAGACCGTCGCGCTCTCGAACATCGAAGTTGGTGTCGACCAGCGCGTGCGCATCAACATCAAGCATGAAGTGGGCGCGATGACCGAATCGGTCAGCGTCACCGCCGAGACGCCGTTGATCCAGACATCGTCCTCCGAACTGGGCACGACAGTCGGCAGCACGCAGATCGAGGCGCTTCCGCTCAACGGCCGCAACTTCGTGAGCCTGACCCGATCGATCCCCGGCGTGCTGCGCGGCATTCCCGGCGCCAACATCGATGGCGCGGGCAGCCTCGCGTGGCGCGCGTCGGCGTCCTTCTCGGCCAACGGCCAGCGGCCGCGCGACAACAACTACATGCTCGATGGGGTCGACAACAACGAGACGTGGCTCCAGACTGTCGTCATCTTCCCGAGCGTGGATGCGCTCGACGAGTTCAAGATGCAGACCTCGACGTACTCGGCCGAGTACGGGCGCTCGCTCGGCGGCGTCGTCAACCTGCAGATCAAGTCGGGAACCAACAGGCTGCACGGGAGCGGGTTCGAGTTCCACCGCAACGACGCGTTCGACGCCAACAACTTCTTCAACAACCGCGCGGGACGCGGCAAGCCGGAATTCAAGCAGAACCAGTTCGGCGGCACCATCGGCGGCCCGGTTTTCAAGGACAAGACCTTCTTCTTCAGCGACTACCAGGGCCACCGTGAATCGCTGGGCCAGACGTTCCTCTCGACGGTCCCGTCCATGGCCATGCGGGCGGGCGATTTTTCTGAGGTGACGCGGGTGATCTACGATCCGACCTCGGGCCTGCCGTTCCCAGGCAACACCATCCCGAGCGGCCGCATCGATACCGTGGCCCGCAACATCCTGACGCAGCTCTACCCCGAGCCGAACACGGCCGGCACGCGGCAGGCCAACGGGCAGACGATCAACAACTATTTGATCAACCCGATCAAGACGCGGCAGGACAACCAGTTCGACGTGAAAGTCGACCACAACCTCAACGCGAACAACCGGTTTTTTACCCGGTACAGCTTCCAGAAGACTCATCGTGTGCAGCCAGCCACGCTGCCTCACGGTGACGCGGGGGCGACGTTCGGCGCCGGCGAAGGCGACATCAAGGGCCAGAGCCTCGCGTTCAACGACACCCAGACGCTCGGCATGAACTGGCTGAACGAGTTCCGGTTCGGCTGGTCGTCGATCAAGTTCTTCATGACGCCGATCGACTACCTGACCAATCCTGCCAACGCGGTGGGCCTGCCCGGGATCAATCTGAACGACGCAACGTCCGCGTTTACGCAGTTTACGTTCCAGAACATCAGGAATCTCGGCCAGAACGGTAACCAGCCGCTCATCACCAACCAGAACGATTTCCAGATCTTCGACAACGTGACGTGGGTCAAGGGCAAGCACACCGTGAAGAGCGGCGGCAGCATCACCTTCCGATCGCGCGAGATCCTCAACGCCGACTCGATCACCGGCGTCTTCAACTTCAACAACAACATGACGTCGAACTGCGCCGGGGTCACCGCCGCCGGGTGCGCCGTCAACAGCGCGACGGGTTTCGACGTCGCGAGCTTCATGCTGGGCCTGGTGAACACGAAGAACCGTGCCCTGTTCGACGCGAACACCTATACCGAGAAGCGACCGGAGTACACCCTGTACGTCCAGGACGACTATCGCGTCACGAACCGCCTGACGATGAACCTCGGGCTGCGGTGGGACGTCTACGTGCCGTGGGTCGAGAAGGACAATCGGCAGTCGAACTTCGATGAGACGACCGGGAAGTTCGTCGTGGCCTCCGACGACGCGGTCATTGCTGGCGTCGAGGTCGGGCGCTACCTCCAGACCTACTCGAAGCGCGATCTCGGTCCGCGGTTCGGGTTTGCCTACGACCTGAACGGCAACGGCAAGACGCTCATTCGCGGCGGCATGGGAGTGTTCTGGAACTTCACGCCCGGCGGCACGTCTTCGTCGAAGGCGCAGAACCCTCCGTTCCTGCAGTCCACATCGCTCAACGCCAATCCGACCGCGTACGGCAGCAACCTGCTGCTCAAGGATGGCCTGCCGCAGCCTCCAGGCGTCGATCCGAACCGGCCGGCGGCCGGCACCACGCGCTCGATCTTCGATATCAACTTCCGCGACGGTTATGCGCGGCAGTGGAACATCAACGTCCAGCGCTCGCTCTTCACGAACTACATGCTGGAAGTGGCCTACGTGGGATCGCAGGGCCGCAACATGCTGGTCAAGGGCGACCCCAACCAGGCGCGGCCCGTCGTCGGCGTGACCGACTCGAACGTGAATCGGCCCTACGCGACGCTCTCGCCGGCGCTGCGGACGGTCGGTCAGGTGCAGGCCAGGGGCACGCTGGACTATAACGCGCTGCTGGTGAAGTTCCAGCGCCGGTTCGCGAACAACTTCTCGATGCTGAACTGGTACACCTACGGCAAGGCCATCGACCTCAACTCCGACAACGACGGCCTCGTCACGCTGACCAACGTGTACGATCCGCAATACAACCGCGGGCCGGCCGACTACGACATCACGCACACCTTCGCATCCAGCGTGATCTACGAGGTCCCGTGGGCGAACCAGAAGCTCTACGGCGGCTGGCAGCTCGCCGGCATCCTGACGGCGCGCGGCGGCCTGCCGCTGACGGTGACGTCGACGCAGGGCGTGCAGTCCACCGGGACTGGCAACCGCCCGAACCGGATCTGCGACGGCAACCTCGCCAACCCGACGATCGACAAGTGGTTCGACACCGCCTGCTTCGTCCAGACGACTGAGATCACGGGGACCTACGGCGATTCGGGCCGCGGCGTCATCCGTGGACCGGGATCGTTCAACATCGACGCCTCGCTCATCAAGAACACCAAGTTCGGCCGCTATACGACCGAGTTCCGCATCGAGGCGTTCAACCTCCTGAATCACCCGCAGTTCGCCAACCCGAACACCGTGGTCGGCAATGCGGCCTACGGCACGATCTCGGCAATGCTGTCGAGCCCGTCCTGTTCGCTCTGCGGCACCACCGAGCGGCAGGTGCAGCTGGCGCTCAAGGTCCGGTTCTAGACCGGCGGTACACTCACGCGCCCGGCGCGGGTCCATCGGGGCCCGCGCCGGGCGGCAGTCAGGTAACAGGAAAGGCTTGTCGCACTGGATTCGAGGGGAGTAGCCTCTCGGCATGATCCGTCTCGCGGCTGGTCTGGTGGCCCTCTCGGCTACGCTGCTTCTTCAAACGACCGTCACCCGGCAGCCGATGAAGCTCGGCGAAGTCCTGCTGTTCAGCGCTCCCGATCTCCCGCCTGACGCCGGCGCCAAGGCGTTCGCGGAACTCCTCACGAGAATCGCCCCCAAGCGGTCCGAGCCCGGCGTCGCCGTGTATCTCTTGCAGGCGGATCGGGGAGCCATGAAGGGCCAGTACTCGCTGGTCTGGACAATCGATACGCTGACGAGGCGTCGTGAGCACTCCGCACAGGTAAACGCCGTCAAGGGCAACGTTGAGTACCACCTGGTGGCTCCCGGAACGGTCGGTGCGCTCCCAGAAGTCGACGTCCTCGGACTTCACTACACGAAAGTGCGGCCCGAGCGCGTCGAGGCGTTCGATCGCTTCGTGAGCGAGAAGCTGCACCCCGCGGTGGGCAACCTCAGGCCGGATCTCAGAATCCTGTACTACAAGGCCGTTCAAGGCGCGGACGCCGGCAGCTACATCGCCTTGTTCGCGCTGACCAGAGCGTCGCGCGACAAGTACTGGCCGGGCGGTTCCGATTCCGATGACCTGAGGGCCGCGTTCAAACCGGTCCAGGGCCTGACGAAAGAGCTCAGTACCATATCTCGTGGAAGGCTCGTACCTCGCGGATCCCAAGTTTGCCGCCGCCGTCTACGAAAGCCGCCAGTGGGCGGACTTCGTGCTCGTGTCAACGGACGCTCGTTAACCTCAGGCAACCAGACACACTGGCATAGTGCGGCGCGCTGCAGGCCAGCTCATCACCAGCTGACTGACCTCCATCGGCGGTACTCCGATCACACTCCTGCTACAGCGCCACCCTAGAGCTGGCCGGATCAGATTCCGTCAATCCACTGTGTCCGCGCGGCTTCTGGCGTCTGACCGCTGACCCGTGCTGCGGGCATGGGCCTTGCCTCATGAACGGCAGGAGCAAACGTCATGATGCGATCAATTACTGGGGTAGCGGTTCTTAGCGCCACGATCTTTCTGCCGGGCTTTCTGCCGGGTGGGTCTGTCGTCACCGCCTCTCCCGAGACGGCCGTCGCTGCTCGTATCGCTCGTCGCGTGACGATTCCTGCGGGCACCATCCTTCGTCTGCGCGTCGATCGTGGTTTCGGATCCGACATCTCGCGCGTCGAGGATCCCGTCTCGGCAACGCTCGCGCGCGCGGTCGTCATCGACGGGCGGACGCTCCTGCCCACCGGTAGCGCCGCGGCCGGCTACGTGTCCGAAGTCGTGCGGCCGGGGAAAGTCAAAGGCCGTGGACGCGTGGCGGTCCGCTTCACTCGCATCGACCCGGGACCTGGCGTCGAGCCGTACCGCATGGAGACGCGATCGTGGGTGGCGGTCGCGCCGGCAACCAAGAAGAAGGACGCGCTGACGATTGGCTTGCCGGCGGCTGGCGGCGCCGTTGTCGGCGCGATCGTCGGCGGGAAGAAAGGCGCAGGCATCGGAGCGGCAGCGGGCGGCGGTGCCGGCACGGCCGTCGTGCTGACGACCCGCGGAAAAGACGTGCGCGTCGGTCGAGGGGCCGTGCTGTCCGTCCGTCTCACGTCGCCGTTGACGGTCAGCCTCAGCGACTGACGGTGCTCGGGCCCGTAGGAACGATTCGGGCTGAGCAAGGCTCGAGTCAGGCTGCGCCGGCAACAGCCGCGCGAAATCGATAGAGGCAACGGGCGTGCAGCGATCCGAGAAACACCGTCCGGCGGTCAGGCCCGCCGAAGGCCACGCTCGACAACTGCTGCAGGGTCGTTCCGGGAATCAGGCCGAGGTGGTCCTGCCGCATCTCGCCGGCGGCGAAAGCGCGTTCGACGGCGTCCACGTACTCGTCATTGCAGTCTTCGAGCACGATCTCGATCGCGCTGCCCAGAACCCGCACGAGCCGGTTGCTGACGAGGCTCGTGATCCAGATCCCTCCCGCCGCGTCGAACGCGAACCCATCGGGAAACGATCCCTGTCCAAGCGTCACGATCGTCTCGCGTTCGCCCACGCCGCCATCGTCCGCGAGGCGGAAGCGCACCAGCCGCCGGCCGAACGTCTCGACGACGTACAGACCACTTCCCTGAAGGATCCGGCCGGACTTCGTTGGTATAGTGCAATCCGTCGGCGACCACACGGGCGCCCCCGTCGTCGACCAGGACGATGAAGCCGTCGGCGATGTCCGGGCGCCAGGCGTCGTGCCTCGGCGCTCGCCGCGTGCTGATCGAGATCCAGGTACGACCGAGTCCGTCCACGGTCACGAAGTTCGCCGGCGGGAGAGGCGTGCCCTCGATCTCGGTGACGAACGAGACGAGGTGACCATCGCGATGGAGCCGCCAGACGCCGCCGTCGACACCGAGGTTGGCGAGAAGGAACGACCCGTCCGGCAGCATCGCGATACCATTGGGGCGCATGTGTTCAGTGGCTCGCGACAGCCACGTCTCCTGTGATCCGTCGGCCCCGATGCGCGTGACGCCTCCCCGCCAATCCGGCACGAAGAGGTCGCCGTCAGGTTGCGCGAGGACGCATTCGGGCCGGTGCAGGTCCCTGCCGACCGGCGCGAGGTTGGAAACGGATACGGGGCCGTGAAGTAGCGTGTCGCTCACCAGCGCACACCCTAACACCGGAAGGCATCTCACGGACACTGTCCGTGCATTCATGGTTGTGGCTCATGACACCGCTCAGAGGCGTCGCGGCCGGCGCCGGCTACTTCAGCCAGTTTCACTATGACGCGTGGCGACGCGTGTCCGGCGCGGCGCTCGTGGCGCTGTGCGACACGTCGACTGAACGGGCGGCGGAGGCGGCGCGGCGTTTCGGCATCGGTCGCGTCTATTCGGACGTCGCCGAGATGCTGGACACCGAGCGGCCGGACTTCATCGATGTCATCACGCCCCCTGCGACGCACCGCGACATCTGCCGTCTCGCGGCGGAGCGTGGCGTTCATGTGCTCTGCCAGAAGGCCCTGGCTCCCACGTTCGGAGACGCCCTGGCGCTCGTCGGCGATGCGGAGCGGGCGGGGATCAGGTTGATGGTCCACGACAACTTCCGGTTTCAGCCCTGGCATCGGGAGCTGCGGCGGCTGCTCGATCTCGATACGATTGGCCGTGCGCACGCCATCGCCTGCCGCACGCGCATGGGCGACGGGTGGGGAGCGGATGCGTACCTCGATCGGCAGCCCTACTTCCGCGTCATGCCAAGGCTGCTCGTCTTCGAGACCGGCGTGCATTTCGTCGACGTGTTCCGGTATCTCGTCGGCGAGGTACGCCAGGTGTATGCGGCGCTTCGCCGGCGTAATGACGTGATCGCCGGTGAGGACGCCGGGCTCATCCTGTTCGAGTTCGACGACGGCGCCACGGGTATCTGGGACGCGAGCCGCTACAACGAGTCGCGGGATCCCGATCCTCGCTACACGTTTGGTGAGTTTCTCGTCGAAGGGCCTGGCGGCGCGCTGAGCGTGGACGCGCGCGGACGGCTTGTGGTCCACCCGCTGGGCGGAGCACCGCGCGTTCACTCCTACGTGCATGGGCGAGAAGGGTTCGCGGGCGATTGCTGCTACAAGGCGATTCAACATTTCGCCGACCGGCTGCACGACGGGGCGGACTTCGAAACATCCGGACGCGATTACCTTCGGACCCTGGCGGTGCAGGAGGCGATCTACGCGTCGGCGGCCGCCGGCCAGGCGGTCAGGATCAGGGAACCGTGATGCGAGAGTTCAGGATTGCCGTCTTTCCCGGGGATGGGATCGGTCGTGAAGTCATGGCGCCGTGCCTGGCGCTGCTCGACGCCGTGACGTCCCGGACGAAGGACGTCCGGCTGCGGTTCGAACCGCACGAGGCCGGTGCCGAGCTCTATCGGCACACCGGCGTCGCGCTGCCAGAGGAAGCACTGCGCGCGGCCGCCGCCGCGGACGCCATCCTCCTCGGCGCCATGGGACACCCCGATGTGCGCTATCCCAACGGCACCGAGGTCGTTCCGCAGATCGACCTTCGCGATCGTTTCCAGCTCTACGCGGGCATCCGGCCGATTCGCGTGCTGCCCGGCGTGCGGATCCCGCTCGCGGATCCTCGTGCGCGGGCCATCGATTTCGTGATCGTCCGTGAGTCGACCGAAGGATTGTTCGCGGCGCGCACCGAGAGCCGGCGTGAAGGAGAGGCGGCCGTCCTCGACACGATGCGCGTCACGCGGCACGGTTCCGAGCGGCTGTTCGAGGCGGCGTTTGCGCTCGCGCGACGCCGGCGGCGGCCGGATCGCGCGGCCCGCGTCACGTGCGTGGACAAGGCCAACGTGTTGCCGTCGATGGCGTTCTTCCGCCGCATCTTCCTCGAATGCGCCGCCCGCTATCCCGACGTCGCCGCGGACTGCATCTACGTCGATGCCGCCGCGCTCGGCCTGGTGCGATCGCCGTGGGATCTCGACGTCCTCGTCACCGAGAACATGTTCGGCGACATCCTCTCGGATCTGGGTGCCGGCCTGATGGGCGGGATGGGAATGGCGCCGTCAGCGGATGTCGGCGACGCCCACGCCGTGTTTCAGCCGTGCCACGGCACCGCGCCCGACATCGCGGGTCGAGGCCTGGCCAACCCGACGGCGATGTTCCTGTCGGCGGCCATGATGCTCGACTGGCTGGGCGATCGGCACTCGGTGCCCGCCTGTCAGCGTGCTGCCCGCGCGCTCGAGCAGGCCGTGGAGCGAGCGTTCGCCGACGGCACGCTGGTGCCCGTCGAGCACGGAGGGAGCGCCGGGACTGCGGAGATCGCGGAGAGCGTACGCCGGGAGATAGCCGCACAAGACCTCTCCACCTCCGGGAACGCCGAGTCCGCAGAGTAACAAGGGTTGTGGCTCAGCGAGCTCTGCGGGCTCCGCGGTGAAGGGCTTTTGTGAGAGTGAAGCTGGCCAATCGTTGTGGCCATCAGGGGTCACTGTGAAAGTCGAGACACCACGTAAGCGACCAGAATCACGACGAGCGCTACGCCGACGACGATCGCCTCGGTCTTCCGCATCCATCGTTCCATGGCGTGTGGCTCCTATTCGTGCGCGGTAAGTGGCAGCCCCTTACCGAGCGCCGACGAACTTGACGCTGACCGGGGCGCCGACGGCAATCTTGGACCCGGTGGGCGTGAGCCGTCCTGTCTCTTGATTGATGCGGAAGACGACCACCGAATCCGACCGCTGGTTTCCGGCCAGAAGATACGCGCCCGTCGGATCGATACCGAAACCTCGTGGGGTCGAGCCCTGAGTCGGCTGTGTTTCGACGAAGGTGAGCCGTCCTGACTTCTCATCGATGCTGAACACCGCGAGGCTGTCGTGCCCGCGGTTCGATCCGTAGAGAAACCTGCCGGACGGGTGAACCAGCACTTCGGCAGTGCTGTAGTTGGGCAGGGGCTTCTGGTCGGCGGGCAGCGTCGAGATCGTCTGCATCGCGGTGAGCCCGCCGCGCTCGGGGTCGCGCGTGAACGCGGTGACCGAGTTCAGCAGTTCATTGATCACATAGGCAAATCGCCCCCGCGGATGCATGGCGAAGTGCCGAGGGCCGACGCCGGGCTCGGTCGCCACGAACGGCGGGTCGCTGGCGACGAGCGATCCTTTGGCCGCGTCCAGCCGGTAGATCATCACTTTGTCGAGGCCGAGGTCCGCGACATACGCAAAGCGATCGCCCGCGTCGACGTTCACCGAATGGGCGTGCGGTTCCTTCTGACGTGCGGGATTGACGCTCGAACCGGTGTGCTGGACGAAGGCCGAAGCTGGCTGGAGGGCGCCGTCGGCGCCGATCGGGAGCACCGCGACGCTCCCGCCGCCGTAGTTGGCGACGAGCACGTTCCGGCCGCCGTGGTCCACGATGAGGTGCGCCGGGCCCCCGCCGACCGACGGCTGCCGGTTCAACGCCGTGAGCGCACCGGTTTCCCGGTTGATCGTGAACGCGCTCACCGATCCGCTGGGTTTGCCGTCGAAGGTGCCGATTTCGTTGACCGAGTAGAGCAGATCGCGAGTCGGATGCACCGCAAGGAAGCTCGGGTTGGAGCTCTCCACGGCCAGCACCGGCGCCGACAGCGTGCCCTGCGCCAGGTCAAGGCGGGACACGTAGATGCCCTTGCTGGTCGTATTGGTGTAGGTGCCGATGTACACGAGCATCGCTTTCTCCGGCTGCACGGCTCCGCCGTGCAGGACCGCCAGCGCCAAGCCCACGCCCAACGCAAGCACCAAACTGCCGACCGACGACTGCCGACTGACGACTGTCATAACTCAGTCAACTGCTCGATCCGCCCGGTGCTGTCGCCGATCTTTTCCGACTGCACACCCATCCGATCGAGCACGGTCAGGAACAGGTTCGTCATCGGCGTATCCTTCGGATACACGATGTGGCTGCCGAGGCGGAACCCGCCGCCGCGTCCCACCATCAGCACCGGCAGGTCCTCGTGCGTGTGGCGGTTGCCATCGCTCAACCCGCTCCCGTAGATGATCATCGAGTGGTCGAGCAGCGAGCCGTCCCCGTCCGGCGTGTCCTTCATCTTCTGGATGAACCCGGCGAACTGCTCCATGTGCATCGTGTTCACCTGGGTCACCTTCTCGATCCACTCCTTGTTGTTGCGGTGATGCGTGAGCGGATGATGCGGATCGGGCACGTTGATCTCGGGATACGTCCGCATGCTCCCTTCCCGGCCCATCATCATCGTGACGATACGGGTGGAGTCGGTCTGGAACGCCAGCACCTGGAGGTCGAACATGAGGTTGACGTAGTCCGCGTAGAGCACCGGGACGCCCGTCGGCTTGTCGATCGTCGGCACCAGGCCGGTCATGTCCTTTTCGGCACGCTCGATTCGCTGCTCGATCTCGCGGATGGACGACAGATACTCGTCGAGCTTCCGCTTGTCGGCCGGACCCAGATTGGCGGAGAGCTCGGTCGTTCGTTCGCCGACGAGATCGAGGATGCTCCGGCGATACCGCAGCCGGCGCGCGCGGACGTCTGGTGGAAGGCTCGTATCGATGTCACCGAACAGCCGCTCGAACACCAGCCGCGGGTTGGTTTCCGGGGGCATCGGGGTCGCCGGTCCGCGCCACGCGAGGCTGTTCGTGTACGCGCACGAATAGCCCGAGTCGCAGTTGCCGACCGTGCGCGAGTCGTCGCAGCCGATCTCGAGCGAGCCGAAGCGCGTCGCCGAGCCGAGCTGTTGCGCGGCAATCTGGTCGACGGAGATGCCGTTCTGGATGTCGGCGCCAGCGGTCTTCCTCGGGTGGACGCCGGTCAGGTACGAGGCACCCGCGCGAGCGTGGTCCCCTGGACCGTCGCCCAATGCGTATCCGTTCTTGTGCGCGAGGCCCGAGAGCACGATCGTGTCCTCGCGGAACTTCTCGAGCGGTTTCAGGATGCGGGAGTACTCGAATCCACGCCCTGCGAGCTTGGGCGTCCAATCGGCCATGACAATGCCGTTCGGCACGTAGGTGAACGCGAGGCGCACCGGCGCTTTCGCGGCCTGGGCCGAGGCGAACGCCGGCGTCATCGCGTCGAGCACCGGGAGCGCGACCACGGCGCCCATGCCCTTCAGAAACGTGCGGCGATGCAGATGCTTGCGCGTAACGATCATGGCGCTGGCGCTCCTTTATTGAACGTGTCCCGCGGCCCTCTGACGAGGGGCGCGGACCGGTAGATCGGCGGTCGGGGAGGGCGTCGGTGTCGCGGCACCCGAACTGGCTGCCGTCGGTTTGGTCATCGTGCGGTCACCCCACGAGGACGAACGCCGCGACTGGAACGGCAGGCTGTTGACGATCTCGAGCACGAGACCCGAGAACTTGTAGTCGTACTTCGGCAGCCGGCTGGCGATGAGCCTGACATTCCGGGTGTCATAGCGTTCGAGCCCGCGGCCCAGCCCGTAAGTGAGCAGCTTCGACGTGATCGCGCGCGCGAACGCCTCGCGATCAGCCGACAGGATCGCGCGCAGCTCGTCGGGACCCGTGAACCGGCGCCCGTCGGGAAGCTGGCCCGATGCATCGATCGGGAACTTGCCTTCCATCGTCCGCCACGCGCCGACGGCGTCGAAGTTCTCCAGGCCGAACCCGAGCGGGTCCATCCGCCGGTGACAGGAGGCGCAGATCGCGTTCTTGCGGTGTTCCTCGAGCTGCTCACGCATCGACGCCGCCGTGCCGATCTTCGTCTCGTCGAGGTTCGGGACGTCCGCTGGCGGCTCGGGAGGCGGCGCGTTGAGCAGGTTGTCGAGGACCCACTTGCCTCGCAGCACCGGGGACGTTCTCGTGGCGTACGACGACACGGCCAGGACACTGCCTTGCGTCAAGACGCCCCCGCGCGGCGTTCCGGTCAGATCGACCTGCCGGAACTGCGGTCCTGAGACGTTCGGGATCCCGTAGTGGCGCGCCAGGCGCTCGTTCAAGAACGAGTAGCGCCCGTTGATGAAGTCGAGCACGCTGCGATCGTCGCGGATGATGGTCTCGATGAAGAGCTCCGTCTCCCGGCGCATCGAGAGCCGGAGGTAGTCTTCGAAGTCGGGAAACTTGTCGCGATCGCGCGTCAGCGACTCGAGCGCGCGGAACTGCAGCCACTGCCCGCCGAACTGCTCCGCAAGTGCGTGGGCCTTCGGATCGCGGAGCATGCGCCGCACCTGGACCGCGAGGATCTGCGGATCGCGCAGCGTGCCGGCATCCGCCGCGCGCCGGAGCTCCGTGTCGGGCATGCTCGCCCAGAGAAAGTACGACAGACGCGTTGCCAGCTCATGCGGCGTGATGCGGTACGCGGTGGCCGCGGCAGTGCCGGGGCGATCCCGCTCGAGGCGGAACAGAAAGTCCGGCGAGACCAGAATCGCCTGGATGCCGACCGCCAGTCCTTCTTCGAGCGAGCGCTCCTCCTTCTGTGCCGATTGCGCGAGGGTGATGTATTTCTCGAGCTCGCGCGTCGTGACCGGCCGCCGGAATGCGCGCCGGGCGAGGTCCGTCATGATCCGCGGCGTGCAGGTCGCCTGATGACGGCCGTCGAGGTGTCCGCAGGTGTAGATCTTCTCGAGGCTCGCGTGCGACGGGCCCTTCGCGTACGAATACGGCCCACCGATTTCGACCGCGCTGATGCGGACGCCGTTGAACGCAATCTTGGCGACCTCGGCCTGCGCATCGTCGAAGCGCTTGCGCAGCTGTTCGAGCCGGTCCGGCGGGACGTTGGCCGGGGGCGTGAATTCTGCGACCGGAGGCTGGGGGCGTGTGGACGGGTTTGGTCCACCGAAGCGTGCCGGCAGCCCTTCGTAAATGAGCGGGATGGCGACCGACACCCAGCGATCACCGGCGGTCATCCTGATCTTCATCTGGACGGCCTGGCCGCCGAAGTCCTGCCGATCGGTCGAGAACGACGCGGCGTTCTCCTGATCGTGCGTCGCGATCTGAATCTGCTTTTCGTCGACCCAGAGTGCCACGGTCACCGGATCGGACCCCTTCGGCCGGAGGCCGGCGAGGACGGCCCGCACCGTGTACTCGCCGTCGACCGGGACGCGGTACATGGCGTGAAACGCGTTCGGCAGGCTGAGCCCGGTGACGTCGTACGTCGTGGGAATCGTGCGCGTCTCGTTGACCTTGCGGCCCTCCGAGCGGAGCCGGATGAGCGTCGGCTCCCGCGCCGGCGGTCCGAAGAGCGCGACCCGCGCGACGCGGTCCGCGGCCGACACGTATTTCTCCATCAGGACCGGCGAGAGCGAGAGCACGTCGGCGATGTTGTCGAAGCCGTACCCGGAATCGTCCTGCGGGAAGTCGTCTGCGGGACGCACGTCCACGCCGAGCAGTTCCCTGATCGTGTTGTTGTACTCGGTGCGGTTCAGGCGGCGCGCCGTCACCCTGCCGGGGTCCGGTGGGGTCACGGCATCGATGCGCTCCAACTCGCGGGCCAGCCATGCCGCCACGGCCTGGCGTTGCTCTTCAGGCGGTTGATCTTCTTCGAGCGGGGGCATCTCGCCGCGGCGAAGCTTGCCCACGACCTCGTCCCACTGGTCACGATGCTCGACGAGCGACGCGCTCGACTCGAACGACTCGAGGTTGAGATCGTTTTCCTGCTTCTTCCTGCCGTGGCAGGTGAAGCAGTTCTGGGAGAGGAAGGGCTTGACGATGGTGTCGAATCCAGCACCGCGGGAGGCTGGTTGTGACGCCCGCGCCGGGGGCTGTATGGGAGGTTTGCCGCTCCGCGCAGACTCCGATGCCCTCTGGGCGGAGCCCACGACGACGACAGAACACACGGCAAGAAGAACGAGGAGCGACCGCACACACCTCCAGCCACGGGCAGCGCCTCTCAGGCCGCCACGCGGATCTAAACCGTTTGCTGTCATTAATTATGAGGAAATGGCCCGGCGGAGATCAAGCGTATTCGGGCCGCGTGCGATATGGGGCGGAAAAGCCACGGAGACGGCGCGGGATGCGAATGGTATAGTCCCGGCGTCCGGCGCTCGTGAGGTCCAAGGAGGACGTTGATGCGTGCGTTTCAGGTCCTGGCCATGCCGGGCATCAAGAGCATGGCGTGGATGGTTGGTCTGTCGGCCGTTGTCATGGCCGCCCCGGATCCTCGTCTCGAGCCGACCGTCCGGACGGTCTACGTGACGGTGACCGAGGGACAGGGCGCGGCCGTGCCGGGCCTCACGCCCGCGGATTTCACCATCAAGGAAGGCGGCAAGGAGCGGGAGGTCCTCAAGGCCGTGCCGGCGACCGCCCGCATGCGCCTTGCCGTGATGGTCGAAGAGCGTCTCCTCGGTGACCATGCCATTCGCATGGGACTATTCGAGTTCATGAAGCGGCTCCAGCCGGCTGCCGAGACCGCTTTCATCAGCATCGGGCTCCGGAACACGACGGTCGTCGACTACACGACGGACATCAACGCGATCGTCACGGGCCTCAATGGCCTGAGCCTCAACCCGCCGCCGCAGTCGAACCTCAGCGAGGGCATCCTCGACATCGGCAAGGCCATCGAGAAGGACCGTCCGGACCGTCCAGTCATCGTCGTCGTCGCGGTGTCGGGCGGTCAGGCGGGCGGCGCGTCTGCCAACGAAGTGCTCAATCAGCTCCGGCAGAGTGCTGCCGGGATGTACGTCGTGTCGATCGCGACCAATCAGCCTACTTCGGCCGTCGGCGCCCTGGCGGATGAGAGCAATCGCGAGCAGGTGCTCGGCGATGGCGCGAAGCAGTCCGGCGGCCGCCGCATAGAGGTCACCGCGACCGTCGCGGTGCCGAAGGCGCTGCAGCAGATTGCGGGCGATCTGGGCGCCCAGTACGTCATTCAGTACGCGCTGCCGGACGGCGTCAAGCCCGATCGCCGGTTGAACGTCGCCCTGAAACGGCGCGGCGTTTCCATGCGCGCGCCGTCGCTCATTCCGGATCGTTGAGCGTTCCAGTCCGCCAACCTCGTCAGCAGACAAACAGGAAAGTGCCCAGCATGGTCTCGTTCCTCAGAACGCGCCTCAGCGCGATGATGTTCCTGCAGTACGTGATCTGGGGTGCGTGGTACGTGACCCTCAACACGTACCTGACCAGCACGCTGAAGTTCTCCGGCACCGAAGCCGGGGCCGTCTTCGGCACCACGGCGCTCGCCTCGCTCCTCGCACCGTTCCTGGTAGGGCTCGTTGCGGATCGGCTCTTTGCCACCGAGCGGGTTCTCGCCACCCTGTATGCGCTCGGGGCGGTATTCCTCCTGCTCGCCACGCAGGTGACCAGCTTCGGCGCGGTCTACATGGTGCTGCTGGCGTTCTGCCTGTGCTACTTCCCGACGATTGCGCTGACCAACTCGATCACGATGCAGCAGGTCGCGGACCCGGGCCGGGAGTTTCCCCGCATCCGCATGCTGGGGACCATCGGCTGGATCGTCATCGGCTTTGTCGTCGGCTACCTGCGTGTCGAAGCCGGGACGATGCCGTTCGTGCTTGGAGCGGGGGCCTCTGTCGTGATGTGTGTGTACAGCCTCGTGGCGCTCCCGCATACGCCGCCGCGCGCGTCCGGGCAGAAAGCGACCGTGCGGAGCGTCCTCGGGCTGGACGCGCTCGCCATGCTGAAGGACCCGACCTACCTGGTCTTCGTGATCGCGTCCGTGCTGGCGTGCATTCCGCTGACCTTCTACTACTCGTTCACCAACGCGTATCTCAACGAAGTCGGTGTGATCAATGCGGCGGGGAAAATGACGCTCGGGCAGGTGTCCGAGATCGTCATGATGCTGCTCATGCCGTTCGTCTTTCGTGTCGCGACCGTCCGCTGGATCCTGCTGGTCGGCCTGGCGTCCTGGGCCGTGCGTTATGTGCTGTTGGCCTACGGAGATCCCGGGCCAGGCGTCTGGATGTTCTACCTGGCGATCATCATGCACGGCGTGTGCTTCGATTTCTTCTTCGTCACGGGCCAGCTCTACACCGATCAGCAGGCGCCGCCGCATCTTCGCAGCACGGCGCAAGGCTTCATTACGGCGATGACCTACGGCGTGGGGATGCTCGTGGGCTCGCTGCTGTCGGGAGGCGTGCTGGACTACTTCTCGACCACGGCTGCCGACGGCGGCATCACCCGTGACTGGGCCGCTTTCTGGCTGACGTCCGCGTCCATGTCTTTCGCGATCATGCTGCTCGTGTTGTTCTTTTTCCGCACGAACGTGCGGATCAGGGCGAAGGAAGCGGTCTAGAAGGGCTCAGTCGTCGGGGCCGTGCTTGATGATGAAGTAGACCTCTTCCTTCAAGGCCTCCTTCTTCCAGCCGCGGCGCTTCAGAATGGCTTTGCCGTGCTCGATCATGTCGGGGTGGCCGCACAGGTACGCGCTCGTGGCGCCCGGGTCGAGCGACCACTGATCGGTGTACTTCCGGATGATGTCGTCGACGCGCCCCGTCTCCCCCGACCACTCGGGGTCGTCCCACGGGCGGCTGATGGTGGGGACATACGTCAGCCACGGCAACTCTCCAGCCAGTTGCTCGAGCTCTGCGAGGTAGCCGAGCTCGCATGAGCGGCTCGCGCCCTGGATGATGAACAGCTTGTGCTCGCCGGCGAACTTCCCCTCCACCCAGTCCTTCCGCAGCGAGCGCACGAAGCTGACGTACGGTGCGACTCCGGTCACGGTCGCGAGCAGGAGATGGTTGGTGCGGCCGCTGGCCGTGTCGAGCGTGAAGCGCCCCTTGGCGACCTTGCGGGCCGTCACCGTGTCGCCAGGACCGAGCTTGTAGAGAAGCGGCGTGAGCTCGCCCTGAGGTACGAGCTCGAAGAAGAACTCGAATCTCGCGCTCGTATGGCGACGACACGATCGAGTACGCCCGCTCGATCAGTCCCTTGCCGTCGTCGACGCCGAGGGTCGCGTACTGGCCGGGAGCGAAGTGGAACTCCCGGCCGGGTTCCACGCGGATCATCCAGAGGTCGTCGGAAAAGTTGACCCGAGTCGTGATGCGGACGTCGAAGAACTTCTCTGCGGACGGGCTGGTCATCAGGCCTACCTCATGTTGCGCGCGGTTCACTAGCGTGGCACACCTCGCAATCCATTGACAACGCCGGACATGTGCTGAGCTGCGCGTGGAGCGGCACGAGTCGCTCCGTCGAACGTGCTAAGGTCTCCTGGGGTCCTTCCAGGCGGAACCGACGAGGAGTGAGCGACACGTGGCGCAGACGGCGACCCTGTATACCTTCGAAGTCGAGCTTGCCCACGTCGATCGCGGCGTCTACGCCTCGCTCGCGTTCCGCGTCGCGCAGCACCCATCCGAGACCGACGACGCGCTGCTGACGAGAGTACCTGGCGTATGCCTCGAGTACACCGACGGAATCCAGTTCTCGTCCCAGGGTCTCTCGGAACCGGACGAACCGCCCCTTTCCGTGCGCGACGCGACCGGCGCCCTGCGCGTGTGGATCGACATCGGCGTGCCTGACGCGGCGCGCCTCCACAAGGCCAGCAAGGCCGCACCCCGGGTGGCCGTCTACACGCACAAGGATCCGATGCGGCTCGTGCGCCTGCTCGAGGGCGAACGCATTCACCGGCGGGACGCACTCGAGATCTATGCCGTGGATCGCGAGTTCCTTGCGGCGTGGGTGGAGCGGCTGGCTCGCCGGATGAAGTTCGACCTCTCCGTCTCCGACGGACAGATCTGTCTGGTCCTCGACGATGCCACGCTGACCTGCGCGGTCGTGGCCCATTCGCCCGTCTCGGGCTAGCGCTCGGATTTGTTTCTCCCGCGCGGCCATTTGGTGCATATTACGATGCCTATGCAGATCATCGCCCCGGCCCGGGTGTATCCCGTCGTCGTCATCGGCAGCGGCGCGTCGGGCGGCATGGCGGCGTGGAACCTGACGCGGCAGGGCATCGACGTGGTGCTCCTCGACGCGGGCGACAAGTTCGACCGCGCGAAGTACTGGACCCACGTCCGTCCCTGGCAGGCGCAGGAACGGGAGGCGCGCGGCGAGCGTCCTGAGACGTTCTTCCTCGACACCAAGGAACAGCCTTACCTCACACCCGCCGGGCGTCCGTTCGCGCTCACGCGTGTCTGGGGACACGGCGGCAAGACGAACGTCTGGGGTCGCGTCAGCCTGCGCTACTCGCAGATGGATCTCAAGGCCTCCGAGCGCGACGGCTGGGAGATCCCGTGGCCGATCTCCTACGCCGACATCTCGCCCTACTACGATCAGGTCGAAGAGCTCATCGGCGTGTGCGGCGGCACCGACGACTCGGAGGCTCTGCCAGGCAGCAAGTTCCTTCAGCCGCCACCGGGGCCGCGTTGCGGCGAGCGGCTCCTGCAGCGCGGCATCACGAAGCTCGGCATTCCGGTCGTGGCCGGCCGTCGCGCGAACATGACGCGGCCGACGCGCGGGTTTCCCGCGTGCCACTACTGCGGCAACTGCGGCGTGGGCTGCGACACGGCGTCCTTCTTCTGCTCCGCCGATCATCTGCTGCCGTTCGCGATGAAGACCGGCAAGCTCGAGATCCGCTCGAACGCGGTCGTCGCGCGCATTCTCACCGGCGACACGGGGCTTGCGACCGGCGTGCAGTACCTCGATCGGCGCACCGGCGCCGAGCAGCAGGTCCGCGGCAAGGTCGTCGTCCTCGGCGCGAGCTGCGTGGACTCGACCCGCATCCTCCTCAATTCGAAGTCGGAGCGCCATGCCAACGGGCTCGGCAACGGGTCGGACGTCATTGGCCGCTACCTGTGCGAGCAGATTCGACTCAACGTGACCGGGTACCTCCCGGCCCTCGTCGGTACTCCCACGCAGAACGATCGCGGGATCGGCGGCGAGCACATCTACATGCCGCGCTTCAACCATCTTCCGGGCCGGGGCCGCGACTATCTCCGGGGATTCGGCGCGCAGTTCTGGAACACCGGCGCCAGCATCTACGGCGCGCATTCGGGCTCCGAGCGGGTGCCCGGCTTCGGCGCCGCGCTGAAGACCGAGATCAAGCGTCGGCACCCGGCCTGGTTCGAGATTCATCCGTTCGGTGAGGTGCTGCCGTACGCGCACAACCGAATCACGGTGGATCCGTCGCGCGTCGACCGCTACGGCGTTCCCCTGCCGAGCATCGACTACCGGATTGGCGAGAACGAACGCAAGATGACCGAGCACATGGCCGACACGGTCGAGGAGATCGTCAAGGCCTCTGGCGGCGTCCTCGTGAACTACAAGCGCGCGCAACTCGACGCCATGGGTTCGGCGATCCACGAGCACGGGACGTGCCGCATGGGCGCCGACCCGAAGCGGTCGGCGTTGAACGCGTTCAACCAGATGCACGAGGTGAAGAACGTCTTCGTCGTCGATGGGTCGGCGTTTCCGAATGCGTCGGAGAAGAACCCGACGCTCACGATTCTGGCGCTCGCGTGGAGAGCGACGGATCGTCTCGCCGAGGAAATCAAGCGCGGTCTCGCTGTGAAGCGCGCCTCGCTGTGAAGCGCGCCTCGCTGTGAAGCGCGCGAAAGTCTGAAGTCTGACGTGTGAAGTCTGAAGTGTCGAAGCTCGAAGCTCGAAGCTCGAAGCTCGAAGCGGGAAGCGGGAAGCGGGAAGGGGAAGCGGGAAGCCGGAGGCATCATGAACCGTACCGAAATCAACCGGCGACAGGCGATGCGGACGCTGGCCACTGGCGCCGTGGGCGCGGCGACGTCCGCGGTGTGGGTGGACTCGCTGAGCGCGCTGGCACGGCAGCAGGCCCATGCGCACGTGGCCGCGGCGGCCATCGCTCTGCAGGACTGGACGCCGCGCGTCCTCACCGCGCGCCAGAACGAAGCCGTGATCGCGTTGACCGAGCTGATAATCCCCGACACCGGGCCCGCGCCCGGCACGCCCGGCGCGAAGGCCGCGCGGGTGAACCGCTTCGTCGATACGGTCCTGCAGGGCGCCGCGCCCGCTGATCGCGAGAAGTTCGTCAAGGGTCTCGCCTGGATCGACGCGCGCAGCAAGACGCTCTTCGGCAAGGATTTTCTCGCCGCGAGCGCCGCGGACCAGACGGCGCTCCTCACGCGCATCGCGAAAGACGGCAACCCGGACGGCGAGGATCCGGCCGGCCCCGAGTTCTTCCAGGCGATAAAAGTTCTGACGATCAACGGCTACTACACGTCCGAGATCGGCCTCCGTCAGGAGCTCGGCGACGACGGGCAACTCTTCATGCTGCAGTTTCCAGGGTGCACGCACCCGGAGCACCAGTGATGAAGACGCTGCTCCTCGTCCTCATCGGTGCTGTCGCACTCGCAGGTGTCCGGCAGCAGCCGGCAACGCCGTATGCTCCGAAGCAAAGCGATCGGCCTGAAGCCGTCACCGGCGACGAGCCAGGCTTCCAGCCGATCTTCGACGGCAAGACGCTCTCGGGCTGGGAGGGTGATCCGACCTATTGGCGCGTCGAGGATGGCGCTCTCGTGGGAGAGATTACGCCGGCGACGGTCATCAAGAGCAACACCTTCATCATCTGGCGCGGCAGGCCGGCCGAAGGACTTCGAGCTGAAGCTGGACTACCGCATCACGCCCGAAGGCAACAGCGGGATCAATTACCGCAGCGCCGTGGTGCCCGATCCGGTGACCCCGGGCAACAAGTTCGCGATGCGCGGCTATCAGTGCGATCTCGACGGCCGGAAGCGATATCCCGGCAACAACTACGAGGAGAAGGGCCGGCTGTTCCTGGCCGTGCGCGGACAGGTCACCCGCGTCGTCGGCGGACGGCCGCCGGTGCTCGTGTCGACGATTGGCGATCCGGACGACCTCGCGAAGGCCGTGACCGACGACTGGAATGCCGTACACCTGATCGTTCGTGGCAACACGCTGACCCACACCATCAACGGCCGCCTCATGACCGTCGTCATCGATGACGATGCGCCGAATCGTCCCGTGGACGGGCTGATTGGCGTCCAGGTGCACGTCGGTCCGCCGATGAAGGTCGAGTACCGGAACGTGCGGCTGAAGAACTGGTAGGCTGGCGACAGCGGATGAAACCTCGCCTCGCGTCTGCCGGCATCGCTATCGCCGTTTGTGGCGGCTACTACTTCGGCAGCATTCTCGGGTTGCTGCTGCGGCTCCCGCCGGCCACGCCGTCCATCATCTGGCCCCCCAACGCCATCCTGACTGCGGCCCTCCTGCTCGTGCCCCCTCGGCGGTGGTGGCTCGTGCTGCTGCCCGTGCTGCCGGTCCACCTGGCAGTCGAGGCCCAGACCGGGTGGCCCCTGTCGATGATCCTGGCGCTGTTCCTGACCAACTGCTCCGAGGCGATCATCTCGGCGGGGACCGTGTGGCTACTGAGCGATGCGCCGCCGCGCTTCGACACGCCGCGCCGCCTGTCGACGTTCTTCCTCGCTGTCGTGGCCGCGACCGTGATTTCCGGCTTCCTCGATGCGGCCGCGGTGACGTCATTCCTGGGCGAGCCGTACTGGACAGTCTGGAATCAGCGGCTTCTGAGCAACATCCTCGCGCAGCTCACGATCGTTCCCGCTGTCGTCGGTGTCGCCATGGGCCTGCCGCGCTGGGCCCGGACAGCGTCGTGGGTGCGAATCGGGGAAGCGGTGGCCGTCGGTGTCGGCCTGATCGTCATGGGCTCTGCGGACTTTGGCGGTGTCGTCTATCAGCTGCCTCCGCTGCGAGCGGTGTCGAGTCAGGCGCCGCTGGCCCTGCAGCTCCCGTTTCTCCTCTGGGCCGCCGTGCGGTTCGGGACGGTTGGCGCGGGGGTCACGCTATTTACCGCGACGATTCTCGCCGTCTGGTCCGTCGTCCACGGGCAGGGCCCGTTTGCCGGGATGTCCCCGACGACGACCGTGCCGGCGTTGACGCTCTCGCTCACCGTGGTGGCCGGCACGGTCCTTTCGCTCGCGGCGCTCGTCGAGGAACGCCGCCAGACGCAGAGCGCGCTCGCCGATCGGCTCGACTTCGAAGAGCTGCTCGCGCGCCTCTCCGGTGCGTTCGTTCAGGTGCCGAGCGATCGCATGGACGCGGGCTTCGACGAGTGGCTCGGCCGGATCGGCACGTTCCTGAACATCAAATGCGTGCGCCTGTACATCCTCTCGGAACGCGATCACCGTCTCGACGCCCGTTACGAATGGACACGCGCTGACTTCGACGTCCAGCCACCGCCGGACGTCAGGCGCGACTTCCCGTGGTCGCTCAACCGGCTGCAGCAGTCCCTGTCGGTCGTCGTCCCCTCGGTGAGAGACCTGCCGCCCGAGGCGGCTTGACGACGTCCACTCAATGCGGCGGCTCGGCTACGAGGCCATGCTCACCCTGCCGATCGTGTCCGGCGATCGCTCGCTCGGCGCGCTGGCCTTTGGCTCCGCTGAGGAACGATCGTGGCCCGACGAGCTGGTCATACGGCTGCGTCTGGTGGCCGAGGTGCTCGCCAACGCCCTCGCGCGGAAGCAGACCGAGGACGCGCTTCGCGCCAGCGAGGCGATGAAGTCGTCGATCCTGCACTCGTTGCGGAGCGGAGTGGCGGTCGTCGACCGCGACGGCCGCGTGCTGGCGCTCAACGACAACTGGACGCGCCTCGTGCGGGAAAGCGGTGACCTGGCCGTCAGCGTCGGCGAGAACCTCCTCGAATCCGCCGACGTGCCGGGAGGGAGCCATGCGCCTCTCGCGGAGCTTGGGTCGGGTGTGCTTTCGGTGCTCCAGGGGTCCCGCGACAGCTTCGGCTACGAGTACACCACCCAGTCCGGCAAGGACCCCCGCTGGTGGTCCACCGTCGTCGTTCCGCTCGAACGTCCCGAGGGTGGTGCCGTCGTGACGCGCGCCGACGTGACCGACCTGCGACGCGCCGAGCTCGACGTCCAGCGCGTCCGCCAGGAGCTGGCGCACGTCGGCCGGGTCTCGATCGTCGGCGAGTTGACGGCCTCGCTCGCGCACGAGATCTATCAACCGCTCACGGCGATCATGACCAACGCTCAAGCCGCGCGACGGATGCTCGCCGCGACCCCTCCCGACGTCGTCACAGGTGCAGGCGATCCTCTCCGACATCGTCAAGGACGACCGGCGCGCGAGCGATGTCATCGAGCGGCTGCGCGATCTGCTGCGCAAGGGCGAGCTGGAGATGGCGCCCGTCGATCTCGCCTCGACCATCCGCGACGTGGCCGATCTGCTCCACGGCGAGTCAATCGTCAAACACGTGCTGGTGGCGCTCGATCTCGATAGCGATCCGGTCGTAGTGCTCGGCGATCGCGTGCAGCTCCAGCAGGTGATGCTCAACCTCCTGCACAACGCGATCGAAGCCATGTCCGACGGGCGTGAGCCAGTGACGATGGTGTCGGTGCGCTGCCGTCGCGTGGACGCCCCTTCGGCTGGCTCCGGGCAGGCGCATGTCACCGTGACCGATAACGGGCCCGGGCTGCCCGCTGCGGCGCGAAGAGACCGTGTTCGACCCCTTCTACACCACGAAGAAGAACGGGATGGGAATGGGGCTCTCGATCGTCCGCTCGATCCTCGAGTCGCACGGCGGTTCGATCCGAGCGGTCAACCACGAGCGCGGCGGCGCCGTGTTCGAATTCACGTTGCCCCTTGCTGCTGAGGAGCATCCCGCCGGTCATCCCGGCGGATGATGCGCCCATCATTTTTACGAATGCACGCTCCGCGGCCAACCCCGATATATTCCGCACCAGCCTCCACGTCGCCTGCATTCTGCGAGGGATCTGTGCGCACACTGTTTGCTCTGTCCTCGGCCATCGTCATCGCGCTCGGTGTATTCCTTGCGACCTCGCGATTCGAGGCGCGCGAAGGGCAAGACACGGCGGTCACACCGAATCAGGCGGCACGGCCGCAGAGGACTGAAGCGGAGGCGCGGGCAGCTGGCCGAGAAGCATCGACAGGATCGCGCGCGGCTGGCGCAAGACACGGGGAGGGCGGTCGAGTTGATTTCCGACTACGTGAAGGCGCAGATGCTGCCCGTCCCCGAGACGCTCGGCGTCAGCCCGTTCTACAGGAAGTACGTCGACGCGCAGGGGATCCCCGTCATTGCTTCCGAGAAGGTGCCCGATGCCGCGCTGCTCGTCGCCCGCGACATCGTGAACTCGATGCTGGCCATGCGGCCGGACCTGCGCCAGGCGATGATCAAGCGCAAGTGGCGCACCGGCGTCATCGCCGAGGTCGAGATGACAATGGATATTCCGGAATACGCAAATATGAAGCGCCCGGGAGCGCCGAAGGAAGAACCCGTCAATCAGGCCGATCGCGACTACCACGCGAACCGCTCCCGCGGCCTCGGCGGCAACCCGACGACCGGCGCGGAAGAGAACCTGCTCGGCTACCCGAACACCCGCTACTGGGGCGAGCACATCTTCGTGCACGAGTTCGCGCACGCAATCATGGGTGGTGGCATCCGCGACGTCGACCCGAAGATGTTTGCCGAGATCCGCGCATCGTACGACGCGGCAATGGCGGCCGGGAAGTACCTTCACCCCGACGGCCGCAAGCACTACGCGACGACCAACGCCGGAGAGTACTGGGCTGAAGGGGTCCAGTGGTGGTTCTTCTCGAACTACGGCGAGTGCTTCACCGGGAACGTCAAGGTCGAGACGCCCGAGGAATTCGCCGCCTACGACCCAACGCTGAACGAGCTCATCGGCCGCGTGTTCAACACCCACCACATTCCCATGGACGTCTTCCACGCGAAGCGCATTCGGCCGGTCACCTGCCCGTCGTAAATCCGAGTCCTGTTCCTCGACGTTGTCCACAGTTGAGTGTCCTCCCGGATGGAAACGTCCTCGCTCCGGTCGCGACCAATCGTTGAGAAACCAAGGGAATCCGGCATGCCTCGCTGGCACGACAGTTGATCTGTCCACGGATGGAGACTGACATGGTATCCAGACGGTTCATCTCGAGCGTGGTGTTGGTTGGGGTCCTTGCGGCGGCGCCGGCGCTGGCGGCGGAGGGTCAGCGGCGACGCGAAGGAGGGGACAGGGGCGGCGACGGGACGCAAGCGCAAACAGAAAACCAGGGCGGGCGGGTCGAACGTTCCGGCCGCGCGGTTGCGCGCTCGAGCGCTGGAAGCCGGCCCGACGACGGGCGGCGTGAGCAGGCGCAGCAGGCGCAGGTGCAGCGCCAGTTTCGAGCAGAGCAGCAGCAGGCGCAGGTGCAGCGCCAGTACCAAGCGCAACGTTACGACACGGTGCGGCGCCAGTATCAGCGTCCGTACTACGACTCGAATAGAGGCGGCTACGGTTCGCGGACTGTGATCGTGCCGCGCTTCATCACGCCTCGATTCGTGACCGTCGTGCCTTACCGGCCGTACGTGTATCGTCCGCGCATCGGTTTCGGCACCTACTACGGCACCGGCGGTTCCTATCCGTACGGCTACACGCCGCGCGGGTACTGACGATCCAATCGTGGGCCGGCCGTATGGCGGCCTGCGGATCACCGGCGCTTCTCAGATCGCGCAGGTGTTCGCCGACGGTTACTACATTGGTATCGTGAACGACTTCGACGGCGTGTTCCAGCACCTGAATCTCGAGGCGGGTCCGCATCAGATCGAGATCAGGGAACCGGGGCTCGAGCCCATCGCGTTCGACGTGATTGTGCAGCCCGGCCGGACGATTACTTTCCGCGCTGACGTGTATTGATCGGAAATCAGGGCTCAGGGATCGGGCATCAGGGAGCGGTATAACCTCTGATCCCCGGTCCCCTGGGCCCTGACGCGCAAGCGCCCCATCCCCGAGTTCGCTCCCTCCTCCCACGGTCGCTCACACCTGACTTGGTCTGCGCAGTCGATGCTGTTGTGCGCTGGCCTGATGCTGGTCATACCGTTACACTGCAAAGCGCAGGACGCGTGCCCCTGTTGGAGCGAGCCCTGCCACGCAGGAGGAGATTATGGAACTGGGAAATTTCTCTGTCAGCCTGGCGGTAAAAGATATCGAGGCGTCGAAGCTCTTTTACGAAAAGCTGGGGTTTACAGTTTTCGCAGGAGATCAAGCGCAGAATTGGCTGATCATGAAGAATGGCGACCACGCCATCGGGCTGTTTCAAGGCATGTTCGACAAGAACATTCTCACCTTCAACCCGGGCTGGAGTAGCGATGCTCAGCAACTCAGAGAATTCACAGACGTTCGAGAGTTGCAGCGCCAGCTCAAAGATCGTGGCGTGAGCATGATTTCAGAAGCAGACGAAAGCTCTACTGGCCCGGCTAGCTTTATGATTGTCGATCCAGATGGAAACACGATTCTGGAGATCAACACGTATAGGCAATGTGGCAGTTGCCCGGGGCGGCCGAACGCGCGCGGCGGTCGCCACGGGTTTGCTGATCGCGGGGTTTCTGATCGTGCGGGCCGAACGTGTTCGAGAAAGCCTGAAGGCCCGACAGACAAGCCCCGCCAGCTCAAGCGTACCCCGACGCGGCGGCGCCACTCGGAGTGAAACGCGTTCGGCTGCACCTGGAACGCGAGAAGCGCATCGTCGACGGAGCTTCCGTTGCCGACCATCTTCAGAAACGCACCGATGTTGGGCCCGAGCTTTGTGCACAGAATCTCCGCGGCCACTGCGCTCTCGGCATAGGCCACGAGCGCTCCCTGCGCATCGAGCCCGCTGAAACCGTTCGCGAGATCGTCGAGCGGGACGACCGCGCTCGCCTTGTGGATCACTTCGGTAACCCAGGAGCGGTCGCTCGATTCCAGATAGGTCGCGAGCCCTTCGTTGAGCCACGCGGGTACCCGTTGGGGTGCGGCGCTGGCGACAATCGCGTGCACGAGCTCGTGCGTGACCACCCGATCCAGATCGGCCGGCCGGAGCGCGCCGCTGACGGCCACGCCAATCCGGCCGTCATACCCGCCGGCGGCCCATGACGGGGATCGCGTGATGTCTTGAAACGCGCGGTTCGTATACAGGATCACCGTCAGCGTTTCGCTCGGATAGCTGTTGAGCGTCCTGCCGATGTTCGTATAGCCGCTCTCGAGGACGCGCGCGACCCGGTCACCGATGCTCTGCTCGGCGCTGCCCTTGTAGAATAATTTGTAAGTGCCCGGCTGGCTTTTCGATATACGAGTGATGCACCGACGATTCGTGTCGCCACCGGTCCAGCAACTCCGCCAGCCCACCGTCACGCGGGCGCAGCGCCGACGGCCTTTTCGAGCGATCGAATCGCCAGGTCGCCATCACCGCTCTGGTACGCCACCTGCCCGAGCATCGTCAACGCCTCGGCGAACTCGGGATTCGAGCTCGACTGCCCTCTTGAGCGACGACAGGGTGGAGCCGGTTTGACCGAGCGCGCGGGCGGCGGATGCGGCCCCAAAATGCAGCATGGGATCGCGCGGGAGTTGCTGGAGTTCCTGACGGAAGAGAACTGCGGCCTTGTCCGCGTCATGCCGCTCGAGAGCCGCCCACGCCTCGGGCGCGACCACGTGCCGTTGCGACAGGCGGGTGAGACTCGTGGCAACTGCCAACGCCGAACAGGCAGCGAGGACCGCGACGAGGAGGATGCCCTTGGTGGCGGGCGCGATGGCCATGGCATCCCCACGGGCAAGCCATGTGCCCAATCGAAAGCTCTCGAGTCGGCCTGTTTCGGAACGACGATGGGAAGACGCGATTACACTTTGCGTGAACCACATCAGATGCGTGATTGGCTGAAGAGCCTACGTCGACGCCGAAACAACGATCGGATCATTCAAGCTTGAACCTTTGAACCTTTGAACCTTTTGAACCCTGAACCCCTGAACCCCTGAACCTTCTGAACCCCTGAACCTTCTGAACCTTCTGAACCTTCTGAACCCGATCTCAGCCCTTGTAGCCCAGAAACAATCGCGGCAGGACGAGCGTCAGCACCGGGAACGCAGCGATCAGGGCGAGCCCGATGAGCAGCGCCACCAGATACGGAACATAGGCGCGGCTCACGTCGTCGATGTCGACGCGCGCGATGCCGGCGGCGATTGTCAGGCCGACGCCCACAGGCGGCAGGAAGAACGCGATCCCCATCGCGGCGATGATGACGATGCCGTAGTGGACCGGGTCGATGCCGAGCACGCGGCTGATCGGGAAGAGGATCGGGCCGAAGATGAGGAGCGCCGGCAGCCCCTCGAGCAGCGCGCCGATCACGACGAAGAGGACGACCGTCGAGGCGAGAAAGCCCACGCGTCCCGCGCCGACCCCTCCGATCCACTCGCCAAGCGTCTGCGGGACCCACTCGCGCACCAGGATCCACGCAAAGGCCGACGCCGCGGCGAGCACCCACAACGTGGTCGCGGTCACGACTCCGCTCTGCGCGAACTGGCCGACGATCTCGGTTCGCCGGACGCCACCCATGAAGATCCCCGCGACCAGCGCATACACGACCGCGATGAGCGCCGCCTCGGTGACGGTCGTGGCGCCCGAGAAGATTCCGCCGAAGAGGACCACCGGCAGCCCCATCGGAACGATGGCGCGACGGAGCGCCCGCCCGAGGTGCGCTCGCGAGGCTCCGCCCGTTACCGGCCAGTTCTGGCGC
Source organism: uncultured Acidobacteriota bacterium (assembly GCA_963771395.1). Taxonomy (GTDB): domain Bacteria; phylum Acidobacteriota; class Vicinamibacteria; order Vicinamibacterales; family 2-12-FULL-66-21; genus DATBJJ01. The sequence continues at coordinate 512,993 of CAVYTY010000015.1, forward strand.
CGCGCGCGGATGGCGATGAGGACGAGCAGCGCCGCCGCGAGAATGAACGCCGGTACGAACCCCGCCAGGAAGAGCGTCACGATTGACAGGTTCACGAGCGACCCGAGCACCACCATCGTCAGGCACGGCGGCACGAGGATGCCCATCGCGGAGGCGGCCGCGACGACGCTGACCGACTCCGGTCCTGAATACCCGGCCCTCCGCATCGACGGGATGAGGAGCGAGCTGATCGCCGAGACGTCGGCCGCCGTCGAGCCGGAGATGCCGGAGAAAAGGATCTCCGCCACGACCACCACCATCGCCAGCCCGCCGCGCACCTTCCCGACGATGGCCATCGCCAGATCCACGATGCGTTCCGAGATCCCCCCCGACTCCATCAGCGCGCCGGCCAGGATGAAGAGCGGGATCGCGAGCAGCACGAACGAGTCGACGCCGCCGAGGATCTTGATCGGGAGGATGATCAGGCCGACGCCGCCGATTCCCAGGAGATAGGTGAGCGACGTCAGGGCGAGCGTGAACGCGAGCGGCAGCCCGAGCGCGCCGGTCACGAGAAAACCGATGATGAGGACGAGAAGTGGCGCCGCGCCGACGACGAGCGGAATGAGGACGGATGTGATGACCAGGCCTGCCGTTCCGAGCGACCACGTCAGAGACGATCGGTCGCGCCAGGGACCGAGGCCGTCAGCGTGGAGCTGTTGCAGCACCAGGCCGGACATCAGGAGAAGGGCCGCCGGCAGCACCACCGAGATCCAGGCGCCCGAGATGCCGCTGGCGGGCAGGCTCTCACCAGCGCTTGCCACTGTAAGGTGGTAGGCGGGAACAATCAGGCAGAGGAAGAAGGCGAGCAGCACGAGCCGCAGGCCGCGATCGACGGCCTGGCGCCGCGGCACGGAGAGCAGGCGTACGAGCGCGGTGACGCGCGGGTGCTGCCCGTGCCGCAGCGCCGCGATCCCGCCGACGCACATCAGCCAACCGAGCAGCAGGCGGGCGATTTCCTCGGTCCAGGGGATCGGCTGGTGGAGGACGTGGCGGCCCACCACCTGCAGGCCCACGACCGCGGCCTGGGCCACCACGAGGACCGCGATCGACCATTGCAGCGCGACATCTGACCGCGACACGACGGCACGGGAGTCAGGTGACCGCGATACGACGGCAGGGGAGTCCGGATGTGCCGTCAACCGCGAATCGCCTCGAGCCACGACGTGATGCCGAGGGCGCGTGCCTCGCTCTCCCAGAGCCGCTCGGCCGCCGGCTGCAGGGCGCGGCCGTCGATCTCGCGGATCGTCATGCCGTTCTTCGTGAGTTGCGCGGTCGCCGCCGTGTCCTCGTGCGGGCCCATCGCGCGCTGCCGCTTCGCGGCCTCGAGCGCGGCGCCTTCGAGCGTCGCACGGAGACCGGACGGCAGGCGCGCCAGCGTGACGGCCGACGCCCACAGCCCGAGCACGCCGGCAATGTGGCGCGTGCGCGCCATGAAGCGCGCGATCTCGTAGAAGCGCTGTTGCAGCGTGGTGCTCGCGTCGTGCTCGTAGCCGTCGATCACGCCGGTCTGGAGCGACGTATAGACTTCGCCGAAGGCCATCGGCGTGGGGCTGGCTCCCATCAACTCGACCGCCTTGACGTAGATCGGCGACTGGATCGTCCGGATCTTGAGCCCGGCGAGCTGGCTCGTCTCGGTGACATCGCGGGACCGCGTGATGACCTGCCGGAAGCCGAACGAGTCACCCCATGCGAAGGGCCGCATGCGAACGGCGCCTTCGAGATAGTCCGCCGCCTCGCGTCCGACGGGGCCGTCGACAATGCCGTGCACGTGGGCCCAGTCGCGCCACATGAACGGGAAGTCGAAGACCTGGAGCTTCGGCGCGACGCTGCCCCAGATCGCCGTGCCCGAGACCATGAAATCGACGAGACCTTCCTGGAGCTGCTGCACGACTTCGCGCTCCTGCCCGAGCGTGCCGCTCGGGAACACGCGAACGGTGACCGCGCCGCCCGTCGCCTGCTCCGCAAGCTCTTTGAACGTGTGGGCGAAGACGTGGAGCGCCGTGGTGCCCGAGGCCATCGAGTGCGACAGGCGCAGCACGAGCGATCCGCCGCGCTCCGAGCGCGATCGACAGCCGGCTGCGAGAGCGGCCGCACCGACGCCCGTCAGAAACGCGCGGCGATTCAGTTGCGCGAGCACGGAGGGATTGTATCGGGAATCGGGCATCGGGGATCCCCGGGCCGCAGGCGGTCCTGATCTAAACTCACCGGCTATGAAACCCTATCTCGATCTCACCAATAGAGTCGCGCTCGTCACTGGCGCATCATCGGGCATCGGCGCGGCGACGGCCCTCACTCTGGCTGACCTCGGGGCGAAGGTTGCGCTTACCTACCATCGCAACCGGAAAGGCGCCGAGGAGACACGCGACCGGATCGTGGCGGCTGGAGGCACGGCCATTGCCATCGAGGCCGACGTGCGGCGCGCGGACGACATCCGTGCGGTCGTCGACCGCACGGTCGCCGATCTCGGACCGATCGATATTCTCGTCAACAACGCCGGGTCGCTCGTCGCGCGGTTCGGGATCCTCGAGCTCACCGAGGCGCGCCTCGACGAGATCGTGGCGCTCAATTTCAAGAGCGCTGTGTCGCGTCCCAGGCGGTGGCGGCGTCGATGATCGAGCGCAGGCGCGGCGCGATCATCAACGTCGTGTCGATCGCCGGTCACACCGGCGGCGGTCCGGGCGCCAGCCTGTACGCGTCGTCGAAGGCTGCGCTCACCTCGTTCACCAAAGTGGCTGGCCAAAGAGCTCGCGCTGCATGGCGTCCGCGTCAACGCCGTGTCACCGGGCGTGATCGACACGCCGTTTCACGAAGTGTTCTCGACGCCGGAGATGATTCAGAACTTCGTGAAGACGATCCCGCTCGGCCGCGTCGGCACCGCCGGCGAGTGTGCGACCGTAATCGCGTTTCTCGCCTCGGACGCGGCCAGCTACATCGTGGGAGAGACGATCGAGGTGAATGGCGGGCAGTTGATGAGGTGAAGCGCAGGCGCTACCCCATCACTTTCCCCACGGCCTTCCCATGCACATCCGTCAATCGAAAATCCCGACCCTGGAACCGGTACGTCAGCTTCTCGTGATCGATCCCCAGCAGCTGCAGCATCGTCGCGTGCAGATCGTGCACGTCGATGGGGTCTTCGACGACGTTGTAGCCCAGTTCGTCCGTGCGCCCGACGGTGACTCCGGGCCGCATGCCTCCGCCAGCCAGCCACATCGTGAACGCGCGTGGGTGGTGATCGCGGCCGAGGAACTTCGAGCCGTTGCGCGCCTCGTTCATCGGCGTGCGCCCGAACTCGCCGCCCCAGACGACCAGCGTATCGTCGAGGAGCCCGCGCTGCTTGAGGTCGGTCAGCAGCCCGTAGATCGGCCGGTCGGTCTGCCGGCACAGGTGCGGCAGCTTCTCGACGATGTCCTCGCCGAATGAGGCGCCGTGCGTGTCCCAGCCACGGTGATAGAGCTGGACGAAGCGAACGCCACGCTCGACGAGCCGCCGCGCGAGCAGGCAGTTGTTGGCGAAGGATGCCTTGCCCGGTTCGGTGCCGTACAACTCGTGCATCGACGCCGGTTCCTTCGAGATGTCCGTCAGCTCCGGGACGCTGGTCTGCATGCGATAGGCCAGCTCGTACGCGGCGATGCGCGTCTGAATCTCCGGGTCACCCACGTCGAGACTGTTGACGCGGTTCAGATCGTTGATCACGGTAATCGAACGATGGCGGACATCCGAGTCGACGCCGTCGGGGTTCGAGACGAAGAGCACGGGCTCGCCGTTCGACCGGAACTCGACACCCTGGTGCGACGTCGGGAGGAATCCGCTGCCCCAGCACGACTTGCCGCCGTCGGGATTGTTCTCGCCCGAGAGCAGCACCACGAAGCCCGGCAGATCGCTGTTCTCGCTGCCCAACCCGTAACTCAGCCACGACCCCAGGCTCGGCCGGCCGATCACCTGATGGCCGGTGTTCATGAAGATCTGCGCCGGCGCGTGATTGAACTGCGTGGTCCGCATCGAGCGGATGATGGTGATGTCGTCGGCGACCTTCGCGAGATTCGGGAGGAGCTCCGAGATCTCCGCGCCAGACTGGCCGTGCCGCTCGAATTGGAACGGCGATGCGAGGAGCTTCGGCTTGCCCTTGATGAACGCGAATCGTTCACCCTTGACGAACTCGTCCGGGATGTCCTGCCCGTCGTGCTTCGTCAGCATCGGCTTCGGATCGAAGAGGTCGATCTGCGAGGGCGCGCCGGCCATGAAGAGATAGATAACGCGTTTGGCCCTCGGGGCGAATCGTCGAGCCGTCTCCGGCGCGTCAGCACGCGGTTGAGCCTGCCCGCCCGCGAGCACCACGTCGTCCATCAGCGACGCGAGTGCCAGGCCGCCGATCCCGAAGGATGCCTGCTCGAAGAAATGACGCCGCGTGATCCCTCGTAAGGATGGTGTGGCGGGGCGTGTCATTGTTTGGTCACGGTTTCGTCGAGGTTCAAGAGGACGTTGCCGACGATCGTCCACGCGGCCACGTCCGCCGCATTCCCGGGAGTATCGCGCCCCTCGGCTACCTGCCTGGCGGCGCCGGAGCGCTCCTCATAGTGCCGCCGTTCGCCTTCATAGAGCGAAACCAGGCGGCTCAGCTCGTCGGGCCTGGCCTGACGCGAGAGTACCAGCTTGACGCCGTAGGCGGCGCGCGAGCTCGTCGTCACGCCCGCGGCGGCGTCGCCCATCATCCGTCCAGCGAGCGCTCGAGCGGCTTCGAACGAGGCAGGATCGTTGAGGAGCGTCAACGCCTGGAGCGGCGTGTTCGTGCGAACGCGGCGCACCTGACAGAACTCACGGCTCGTGGCGTCGAACGTCATGAAGCTTGGATACGGCGACGTGCGCCGCCAGAACGTGTACAGGCTGCGCCGGTAGCGATCCTCGCCCTCGCTCGTCATCCATTTGTCGCTGTTGTACGGCATGTTCCAGATGCCGGCCGGCTGGAGCGGGAAGACGCTCGGTCCGTACATCTTCGAGCTGAGCAGGCCGCTGGCCGCGAGGGCCGCGTCGCGCACCATCTCGGCTTCCATGCGCACCCGCGGACCGCGGGCGAGCAGGCGGTTGTACGGGTCGCGCTCCTCGAGCGACGGTCTCACCGAAGACGATTGCCGGTAGACCGACGACTGTACGATGGTGCGAAGGATGGATTTCTGGCTCCACTTGTTGGCCATGAATTCCGTGGCGAGCCAGTCGAGCAGCTCCGGATGCGAGGGCACGGCTCCCTGGGCGCCGAAGTCTTCGCTGGTTTCGACGAGGCCTCTTCCGAAGATCTGCTCCCAGAACCGGTTCACCGCGACCCGTGCCACGAGCGGGTTGTTCTCGTCGACCAGCCAACGCGCGAGGCCGAGGCGGTTCACCGGCAGGTCCTCGCGCATCGGGTGGAGGGCCGAGGGGGTCCGCGCATACACGCGCCCGGCTCTGGCGGTGAAGCTCCCGCGCTCACGTAACTCGTATGACGGCCGCTCGAATGATGGCCGTTCCTTCATGACCAGCGTCGAGGGCACCTGGAGGTCGGCGAGCGCCTTCCGCGCGGCGGCCAGCGCGTTGCGCGCGAGCCTGAGCGACGGCGCGGTCGAGCGGAAGAACGCAGCCAGGTCTTCCGACTGCGCGTCGCTTCGCTCGCGCACCGGCCGCGCGAGCACCGGTCGCAGCCGGGCGCTGAGGTCGCTCCCTACGAGCGGGTCGAACGCCGTCGTTGCCGACAGACGGAAGCGGCCGATGCCCTGGCCGATCGTCCCGTCGAGGTGATCGATCTTGACCGTGATGCGCGTGCCGCCGGGGAAGCCGAAGGGGGTCTCGGCGGCGAGGACCGCGTGGCGCGGCACTCGTTCCGCGTCGCGCATGGCATTGATCGCCCAGGATCCTCCTTTGCGGTTCGTCGAACCGCTTTCCGTCGAGAGGAGGTCCGCCGGCTCGAATGGATACGCGGAGTCGTCCACTTTGATCGTCTCGAACTTGACGGCTCGCGGAGCGGCGGGCGCGCTCTGTGGGTCCTTGATCGGCGCGATGCCGACGTGGATCCCCGTGACGCGGAAATGCCCGTAGCCGTCACGGCCTGGACCGCTTTTCGGCAGCGAGGGATCGGGAAGCGCCTCGAGACGAAGACCGGTGATCGCCTCGAGTGGTGTCTCGACCTCGATAGTGTACGAGGTGAGCGGCGGGTTCGGGCCCGACGCGAGCAGAGAACCGTCGTCGAGCGTCGTCAACGCGACGCCGTTCGTCGCGCTCGCGTGCACCGGCGCGAGCGCCGTCCAGGATTGGTCCGCCGCGCGCATCGACTGCTCCCACTGCTCCTGTGCGTCGCGCACGGTCGGGGTGAGCGTCTTCAATTCCTGCTCGAGCCGATCGACGTCCGCCTGCATCTGCTTGCGTGTCTTCTCCTGCTCGGGCGTCGCGAGATCGAGCCTGGCTTCAAAAAAGCGCGTGCCGTCGCCGGACGTGCGGATCTCGAAGTCGGAGTTGGCGAAGAACGCGAGCAGCCGGAAGTAGTCCTTCTGACTGAACGGATCGTACTTGTGGTTGTGGCATTGCGCGCAGGCGAGCGTGGTGCCGAGCCAGACAGTGGCGGTCGTGTTCACGCGATCCACGAGGACCTCGTACATCGACTCGTCCGGATCGACGCCCCCTTCCTCGTTCGTCATCGCATTGCGATGGAAGCCGGTGGCGATTTTCTGCGCCGTCGTTGCGTCCGGCAGCATGTCGCCCGCGATCTGTTCGATCGTGAACTGGTCGAACGGCAGGTCCCGGTTCAGCGCGTCGATGACCCAGTCGCGATATTTCCAGATGGTGCGCCGGTTGTCTTTCTCGTGCCCGTTCGTGTCGGCGTAGCGCGCGAGATCCAGCCACGGCCGTGCCCATCGCTCGCCGTACTGGGGCGACGCGAGCAGCCGGTCGATGACCTTGTCGAACGCGTCCGGAGCGGCGTCGGCCAGGAACGCGTCGAGCTCGGCAGGCGAGGGGGGCAGGCCCGTCAGGTCCAATGTCACGCGCCGGAGCAGCACCGACTTCGGGGCCTCGGGCGACGGCGAGAGCTTCTCGCGCTCGAGTCGCTCCAGCACGAAGCGGTCGATGCCGTTACGTGCCCACTCCACGCGTGCGACCGCAGGGAGCGCCGGCCGCCTGGGCTTCATGTACGCCCAGTGCTCAGAATCAGGGTTTTCCGCGCCGGCCGATCCGCCCGGGCTGGCCGCCGACAGTGCGCCCGGCATTCCTGTCATGGGCGCACCCTGATCGATCCACGCGCGCAGGCGCGCGATCGTCGCCTCGGGCAGCGGCTCGCCCTCGAGCGGCATCTGATCCTCACCGTCGAGGCCCATCACGCGACGGATCAGGAGGCTCTGTTCACTCTTGCCAGGCGTGATCGGCGATCCCGAGAGGCCGCCCCTGAGGATGAGATCGGGAGTATGGAGCCGCAGGCGCCCGCGAGCTTTGGACGGCCCGTGACACTCGGCGCAGGACCTGTTTGAAAATCGGCTGAATCTCGCGCGAGAAATCGACCAGCGGTTGCCCCGCTCGACTCTCCACGCCGGCGGCCGGCACCGACTGTGCGCGGAGCAGCGCATCGCTCGGGACCAGGCTCGCGGCCAGAAGGCTGCCCGCGCCGATCACGACCCACCGGTTCAGCAGGCTCATAATGATAAAGAGGTCTGGGGAAATGTTACACCCTAGAGCTATCAGCTATCACCTATCACCTGTCAGCTAGTCAATATCTGAAAGCTGATCGATGAGAGCTGAGCGCTGAATTACGCAATCGTCACGCCTCCAACGTCTGGTTGTTCGAGAAACCTGCCATTTTCGCGGGAACGCGACTTGCTGACGCGCCCCGACATGCGCCCACTCGCTCTGCTTGTCTGCCTCGGTACCGTTGGGTCCCACTGACGCCGTCGCTCAGCTCCGTGCCGTTACCTACGCGACTATGCGACGCGCCGCGTCTGGTCGCTGAATCTGCGCGTCAACTCCGCGACGGGCGAGGCGTCGCCGTCGACTGGGGCCGACCTCGTCGAACACACCACTGAGCTCGGGGGCGCCACGGTCCTCGGCGGGATCAGCGGCTTCGGAGTCGACGCAGCCACTCCTCGGGCACCATGCTGAAGATCGTCGGTGGGTCTTCCGCACCGACCGTGCCGACCAATCTCCGCATCGTTCGCTGAGCAGCGGTTCTTCCTGGCCGGCCTCGCTGTCACGGAGCCCATCGCGATGAACGCGAAGCTCGCGAAGATCGCGAAGGGCACCACGCATGCAGTTCTTCATGATCTTCGCAACTTCGTGATCTTCGTGATTGCCGTCGTGGCATCAAAACAACCAGTAGATGACACATAATCAGAGGTGTGGCCGACTCCAATTCCACCCCCTTCACGATCGGGCTCATCCAGGATCATGCCGACCTCGATGCCAAGAGCAACGTTGCCCGCGCCGAGCGACTGATCCGTGACGCCGCGCGGCGCGGTGCCCAGATCATCTGCCTGAAGGAGCTCTTCAACGCTCCGTACTCTGCAAAGCGCAGGTCAGCGAGCGGTTCGATCTCTCGGAGCCCATTCCGGGCCCCACGACCGATGCCATGCAGGTCCTGGCCCGGGAGCTCGAAGTCGTCATCATCGTCCCGCTCTTCGAACGTCAGACCGCCGGCATCTACCGCAACTCCGCGGCGGTCATCGACGCGGACGGCAGTCTCCTCGGCGTGTATCGGAAGATGCACATTCCCGACGATCCGCTGTTCTACGAAAAGTACTACTTCACACCGGGAGACGACCACGGGTTCAAGGTCTGGAAGACACGCTACGCCACGATCGGCGTGCTGATCTGCTGGGACCAGTGGTATCCGGAAGCCGCCCGCATCACGAGCCTTCTTGGGGCGCAGGTGCTGTTCTATCCAACCGCCATCGGATGGCACCCCGCCGAGAAGGACGAGTGGGGCGCTGCGCAGGTCGACGCCTGGCGCACGGCTCAGCGCGCCCACGCGATCGCCAATGGCGTCTACGTTGCCGCGCCGAATCGTGTCGGGCACGAGGATGAACCGGGCACCAAGGGCATCACGTTCTTCGGCCGTTCGTTTGTCGCCGATCCATTCGGGCGATACCTCGCGGAAGCCGGCGAAGGTGAAGAGACACTCGTCGCCCGCTGTGACCCGGCGCTCATCGAAGAGGTCCGCAGGAACTGGCCGTTCCTCCGCGACCGGCGCGTCGATGCGTATGCGCCGATCCTCAGCAGGTATCTCGGGTCGTGACGCGGAGCGGCGCCTCGATCCTGCGCATGCCTGCCGAATGGGAGCCGCACCGTGCCACCTGGATCAGTTGGCCGCACCACGAGCCCGACTGGCCGGGGAAGCTCGCGGCGATCCCGTGGGTCTATGCCGAGATTACGCGCGTGCTCGCCGGTCACGAACCGGTTGAGATCCTCTGCCACAGCGAGACAGTGCTCGCCGACGCGCGCGCCGCACTCGACTCGCACGGGGTTCCTGCCGACCGCATTCGTCTCCATGTCGTACCGACCGACCGGGTATGGCTTCGGGATTCGGCGCCGATCGGTGTGCACGATGCTGACGGTGACGTGGTCCTCCTCTCGTGGGGCTTCAACGGATGGGCGAAGTACGATAACTGGCGTCTGGACGCACAGATCGCCCATGCGATCGCCGCGCTCACCGGGCGCCCTGTCGACGAGCCACGCCGCCGCGACACCGGAGAACGGATCGTGCTCGAAGGGGGCGGCCTCGACGTCAACGGGCAGGGTCTGATGCTCGTGACCGAAGAATGGCTCCTGACCGACGTGCAGGTGCGGAATCCCGGTCTGACGCGCGAGGACTACGATGAGATTTTCCGGACCTGGCTGGGGGTCAGGCGGACGCTCTGGCTGGGCGACGGCTGCGTGGGCGACGACACGCACGGGCACGTCGACGATGTCGCGAGATTTGTGACGGCTGACACGATCGTGCTGGCGGTGGAGGAGGATCCGCGCGATGAGAACCACGAGCGGTCGATCGACAACCTGCGCCGGCTCGAGCTCGCGGCCGGGACGCGCGACGTGGGCCCGCTCCGGATCGTGACCCTTCCGTTCCCGCGTCCGATCACGATGAACGGGGAACGGCTGCCGGCGAGCTACGCGAATTTCTACATCGGCAATGGCATCGTGCTCGTGCCGACCTTCAATGATCCCAACGATCGGATGGCGCTCGAGACCTTGGCCGGCGTGATGCCGGCGCACGAAGTCGTCGGCATTCACGCCGTGGATCTGGTCTGGGGGCTCGGCACGCTGCACTGTCTGACGCAGCAGGAGCCTCACCCGCGCGACGGCGCGCCGCCCGGGTGAGAGAACCGGTGATCGAGGCCATTCCTGACGGCGTGGTGATCAGCGTCCGCGTCATCCCGCGCGCGGCCCGGTCCGGCCTCGCCGGCAGGCGCGGCGACGCCTTGCTGGTCCGGCTGCAGTCCCCGCCCGTCGAGGGCGCGGCCAACGACGAGCTCATCGAGGTGATGGCCAGGGCGCTGCAGGTCCCGAAGCGCGCCGTGTCGATCGTCGCCGGTGACCGGTCGCGCCAGAAACGCGTCAGGGTCGTCGGGATCGACGCCGTCACCGCTGCCGCGCGGGTGGGCTGAGGCGGGGACACTCAACCGTGAGTGTCCCCGCAATGCCAGTGGCCCTACTGTTTGGTGTAGTGGGCCACGTTGTTCATGGCCTGTCCCTTCGGGTCTGTTCCCTTGGTCGTTGCCGTCATGGTCTTGCCGTCCTTCGACACCGACGTTTTCACGGTGGCGATATCCTTACCGCCCTTCTTGTAGACGATCGTGCCTTCTGTCGGGCTCACTTGCGTAACCGCGGCCGTGTCGTAGTTCGGATTACCTGTGACGGGGACGTCCTTACCGTCCCGCAGGCTGGTGTACCCAAACTTCATCGGTGCGCCGTCTGCGCCTACGAGATCGACGGCTACTTTGATGCCCTTGCCCGCCGCGTCGATGACGACGGTCGCGCTCTTGGGTGCCGGCCCCGGCTTATAAGTCGACTTGGCCACATCCAGCGTCCAGGTGCCCACCAACGGGTCGGGGGCCTGCGCCCCCGCCGCGACGCCCAGTGCCAGGGCGCAGATGGCCGAGAGCGCGATTCCGACTGTCTGTCTTGTCCATGTTGCCCGCATGAGACCCTCCAGTTGAGTCTGAATTGAGTTGAAGTTGCGAACGCAGCGACTGAACGATATGCGAACCGGCCGCTCGTGTCCAATCCGTTCGTGAGAGTGTCACAGCCGTTACAAGCGGGGATCGAAGCTGCTGAGCCTCGGGATCGCGACCCGCGACTCGGCACATCGGATGGGTTCTTGACCGGGGCGTTCGCAGTATAGTTGTGTGCTTCAGTTTGGTTTCTCCACGAAAGGACACACTATGCGTCTCGTCAACAGTTCCGCGATCGCCGTAGCTCTCGCCATGCTCATTCCTCCCGTGATCGGCGCCGAGGGGCAGGATCGCCGCCCGCGCCGTGGCCGGCGGCGGGATCACGGTCCCGGGCTGGACAGGAAAGATTGACACCAACGAGGAGAAGCAGGGACAGGTCCTCAACAACGCGAAGCTGTCCGGGGACGCCAAGACCATGAGCGTCACGACCGGCCCAGCCGTCGTCTACTGGAATCCCGCGAACACGGCGGCCGGGAACTACACGGTGAAGGCGACGTTCAACGAGCCGAAGTACATGAACGTGAACGATCACCCGCACCCGTACGGCATCGTGATCGCCGGAAACGACATGGGGACCGCCGACCAGAGCTACCTCTACTGTGCCGCGTACGGCAACGGCAACTTCATCGTGCGCGGATTCGGGCCGGCCCCGTTCCAGATGAACGGCAGGCGGGGAGAAGCCGGGGCATCGGTCAACAAGGCCGCAGGCAAGGATCAACCCGTGACGCAGGAGATCGCCGTCTCGGTGAAGGGCGACCGCGTGGAGTGCGCCATCAACGGCACCGTCGTCGCGGGCTACACCAAGACTGACCTCGTGGCGGCCGGCAAGTTGAAGTCGACCGACGGCATCTACGGCGTTCGCTTTGCCCACAACACGGAAGCCACCGTGACCGGCCTCAGCATGACGAAGAACTAAACCTTCGAGGGCGTCAGGCAGTGAATCGTGATTCACGATTCACTGCCTGACAGCGGTCACCCGGTCACCCGGCCAGGTATGCCCGGACCTGCACGAGCACGAGCCAGCCTGCGAAGAAGCCGTAGAACACCGTCGCGAACATCAACATCCCCAGCCGGAAGCCTCCCACGCGAAGAGCGGGCGGCAGCCCCCGTCGATTCAGCTGAATCAGCAGAATCGAGTAGACGAACATCACCATCCCGTTGAGACACGCCGCGATCACCAGCAGGAGCAGCGGCTGGTTGAACCCCGAGAGCAGGATCACCGACCCGGCCACGATCGTGCCCCACGCCACCAGGAAGTAGATGCGGCTTTCCGTCCATCGCTGGCTCTGCTGCAGATACACCGTCTTGAGCACGTCGGCGACGATGCGCGAGATGTAGTCGATCGTGCCGAGCGCGACGAGGATCATCGAAAGCGAACCGAAGACCCAGAAGAACGTGCCGAACCATGGCGCGACGATCGTCTTGAGCGCCTCGCCTTCGGCCTTGATGAACGCCAGGTTCGCCTGCCCGGAGGAGATGTTCTGCCCGAAGACCGTGGAGTAGGCGAGCGTCGAGAAGACCGTGATGGAAAACACGCAGATGAACCAGAAGGACACGAGCTGTTCCTTGTTCGCGACGATCCACCAGCCGCGGAAGCGCCTGAGGTTCTCGGCGTCCTGGCGGACCATCGAGCCGGTCGCCGGGGCGGCTGCCTCCTCGCCGGTGATCGGCGAGACGATCCGCGGGATGTAGACGCCCATTCCGAAGCCCTTGTCGCGAATCCAGTTGCTCTGGGCGAGGTTGTTCACACCACCCGCCCCGGCAAAGACCAGCCCGCTCAGGATGAGAGAGATCGGAATCACGTTCGAGTCGGGAAGGCGGCCGAAGTTGGTGACGGCTTGCGGCAGGTCGGCCCACGCCGCCGGGCTGATCGCGGCGACGATCGCGACGGCGAGAAAGACGAGGGTCAGGCCGACCTTGAAGAACTGCGCGCGCTCGAGCGTCTGGTAGACGACGGGAGACGTGGTCAGCGCGATCCCCGAGGCGACGAGGATGCCGATTGTGATGTACGGGACGTTGCCCCCGCCCATCAGGAACGTCAGGATCGTCACGCCGCTCGTCGCCCACCCGGGCCACATGTTCGGCAGGATGGTGAAAGGCAGAACAGTATGCCCCACGGCTTCCAGAAGCGGACGAAGCCGGAGACGGCCGTCTCGCCGGTCGCGAGCGTGTAACGCTCGATCTCCATGTTGAGGAAGTACTGCACGGTGACGCTCAGCATCGCTGCCCAGAGAAATCCGGGACCGACGGTCGCGGTCATGAAGGGCCAGATGATGTACTCACCGGAGCCGACGCCGAGCCCGGCAAGGATCACGCTCGGCCCCAGCACTTTGCCCAAGGACAGCGGTTCTGGCATGTCCCGGTACGGCATCGGCGGCAGGTTGCCGTTGCGAACGGGGTCGAACGAGTCGGGGGGATTCGCTCCGGGCGTACTTGTCGGCAGTGTGATCACGGGGCGATACTAGTCCAGTTCAGGCCACCGACGACACGGACAACGGAAAAACCGGCCCCGCGCACCTTTCAGAGACCAGACCATGACCAGCCGCGCCACCGACCCCGGCCGACGCAACAGGATGTAGTCGGACGAGGACACAACCCATGACCGGAGACGCGCGCCGCCAACTCGATGAACAGGGCTACGTCCTGCTCGAGAACGTCATGGGCGACCGGTTGCTCGGGGAGTTGCGCACGCGCACCCGGGAGCTCCTCGACGAAGAGGGCGATCGAGCGGGGCATGAATTCAAGACCGAAGAGCACGCCCGACGTCTTGCCAATCTCGTCGACAAGGGCGAGGTATTTCGCCGCGCGATCGTGTTTCCGGAGCTGCTCGCGTGGGTGCGGCACGTCCTTGGTCCCGACATCAAGCTGAGCAGCCTGAACGCCAGGTCTGCCGATCCACACTCCGATGAGGGGCAGCCGTTGCACGTGGACATGGGCGCGATTCCCGACGCCAGGGGCTACTGGGTCTGCAATACCGTCTGGCTGCTCGATGACTTCACCGCCGAGAACGGCGCGACGCGCATGGTTCCGGGCTCGCACAGATGGGGCACGCGCCCGCAGGACGTGCTTGGAGATCCGATGGCGCCGCACCCTGATGAAGTGCTGCTCATCGGCAGGGCCGGCAGCATCGCCGTGATGAACGCCCATCTGTGGCACGGTGGAACCGCCAACCGGACCTCGGCGCCCAGGCTGGCCATGCACGCCTTCTACTGCCGAAGCGACAAGCCGCAGCAGCAATATCAGAAGTTGCTTCTCCGGCCGGAGACTCAGGCCGGCCTCGGCGCTGATGTCCGGGACATCCTCGCGCTCGACGATCCGCGGAACGACGAGCTGAGCGCTCACGTCGCGGTTCGCAGCGGCTTCATGAAGTAGAGCCGCTGAACATCAGGGCCACAGACAACACGTACAGCACGGACGCGCGGGAACAGAGAGACACGCTGGACAACACCGACCGCACGTGTTGACACCGCTTGAAGAGACATCAGCCAGAGGCAGCAGACAGACCATGGCAACACACGGACAGACTCGCCGCGCGTTTCTTCGGCGTGCGGCGGGCGTGGCGCTCTCCCTTCGACAGTCTCAGGGCAGCTCCCTTCGACAGGCTCAGGGCGGGGCGCTCTTCGGACAGGCACCCGCGATTGTGACCGCCGCGAGCGCACGGCCGTCCTCGGCGTTCGGCGTCACGGCCGGCGACGTCGATGTCGACCGCGCCATCGTCTGGAGCCGTACCGACCGGGCCGCGCGGCTCATCGTGGAGTACGCGACGACGGAATCGTTCAAGGATGTGCGCCGCGTCGTCGGGCCCGCCGCGCTCGAAGCGAGCGACTTCACCGCGCGTGTCGATTATCGGGCCTGCCCGCTGGCCAGCGCATCTTCTATCGTGCGACGTTTCAGAGCCTCCACGACCTGGGCATATCGAGTGAGCCCATGGCCGGCACGTTCACGACTCCGCAGGTCACCGGGCAGTTGCGTGACGTGACGCTCGCGTGGACCGCGGACACCGTCGGCCAGGGCTGGGGCATCAATGTCGAGATGGGCGGCATGCGCCTGTACGAGACCATGCGAGCCGCAGGCGCCGACGTGTTCATCCACACGGGCGACACGATCTACGCCGACGGACCGCTCCAGGCCGAGGTCAAGCTGGACGACGGTCGCGTGTGGCGGAACCTCGTGACGCCGGAGAAGAGCAAGGTCGCCGAAACGCTCGCCGAGTTCCGCGGGAACCACCGCTACAACCTGCTCGACGAGCACGTGCGCCGATTCAACGCCTCGGTGTCGCAGTTCGTGATCTGGGACGACCACGAGGTGCTCAACAACTGGTATCCGACCGAGGTGCTCACCGGCGAGAGCCGCTATACCGAGCGCAGCGTCGCGCTGCTCGCCGCGCGCGCCAAGCGTGCGTTCATGGAGTACACGCCGAACAGGCCGGACCCCGTTGACCCTGAGCGCGTGTACCGCGCGTGCCGGTTCGGGCCGCTCGTCGAGATCTTCGGGTTCGACATGCGCACCTATCGCGGGCCCAACACGACGAACCGTCAGGCCACGTTGTCGGAGGAATCCGTGATCCTCGGCGGGCCGCAGGTCGAGTGGCTGAAGCGGAGGCTGCGGGGGTCAACCGCCACGTGGAAGATCATTGCCAGCGACATGCCGCTCGGCCTCACGGTGCCTGACGGGCCTCTGTTCGAGGCCGTCGCCAATGGCGATCCCGGTGCGCCGCTCGGACGCGAGCTCGAGATTGCGGCGCTCCTGAAGTTCATCCGCGACCAGCGCATCCGCAACGTCGTGTTCGTCACCGGCGATGTGCACTATTGCGCCGCGCACCACTACGATCCCGCGCGCGCGTCATTCACCGATTTTCATCCGTTCTGGGAGTTCGTGGCTGGCCCGGCGCACGCCGGAACGTTCGGTCCGGCCCAGTTGGATCGGACGTTCGGCCCCGAGGTGCGGTTTCTGGGCATTCCGGCCGGAATGAAGCCGAACCGGCCGCCGAGCGAAGGCCTGCAGTTCTTCGGAACGTTGAAGGTCGATGGCCGAACGCGGGCGCTCACGGCGAAGCTGCGGAACGTCGCGGGTGACACGTTGTTCAGCGTGGAGCTGCCGCCTTCGTAATTCTGAATGCTGAGTGCTGAATGCTGAAGTGGAGGTACGGAAGGGTTGAAGGTAATGCTGAAGGTGGCAATTCTGCCTTCACTTCAGCATTCAGCACTCAGCATTCAGCATTTCTTCTAGCTTCCTCCCACCTTGCGTGGCGTCCGCGCGCGGGGGATGTAGCCACGATTGGTGGTTGCTCGCCACGGTTGATTGGATTCTGGCTTTGGCGCGCGCTTTGGCTTCGCGGCCGCGGCTTCCGTCTCCGCCGCTGGCTCCGGGGTTTCCACCGCCGCGGCCGCTTTGGCTCTCGCGGCAGTCGCCGCCTTCTCGTCCTTCTCGAGGCAGCACTGCTTGTACTTGCGGCCCGAGCCGCAGTAGCAAGGCTCGTTGCGGCCCGGTCGAGCTTCGGTCTTGGCTGTCATTGGGTCGAGTGGACCCGTACCGGCGCACGAGGGGGCGCGCGGGGTCAGATCTCGATTTTCTGATCACTCTCAGACATAGAAAATCGAGATCTGACCCCGGGCGCCATTTTTGTGCCGTTCTGGCTCAGTCGTGACGGATCGCCGACACCGGATCGAGCCGCGTCGCACGCCGCACCGGGACGAAGCACGCAATCGCCGCAATCACCGTCAGGATCGCGGCGACTACCAGCAACGACTGCGGATCGGTCGCGGTGATGTCGCCGCGGCCGGTCGAGAAGATCGCGCCCCATACCTTCGTGCAGACGATGCCGGCCGCCAGGCCGGTGGCAAGCTGCAGGGCCACACGCCGCGCCACCAACCAGACCACCTGCCGTCTGCGCGCACCGAGCGCCAGGCGAATGCCAATCTCCTGCCTTCGCTGGCTCACGCCGTATGACGTGACGGTGTACAAGCCCAGCGCCGACAGAATGACGGCGATGAACGTCAGCACGCGCGAGAGGTTTCTCGACGCGCGGCCGACCCACTCCGCGTCTCGGACCACCTGCGCCATCGTCCGCATGCGGTCGAGGGGCAGGTTGCCATCGATGCCCTGCATCTCGTTTCTCAAGAGCTCCGCGAGGGCATCGGTCCGCATGTCGCTCCGCACGAGCAGGGCGGCGCCCGGCTGTGGCAGCGATCGAATCGGCAGGTAGACCACCGCGTCGGCGGACGCGGTCGGGCGTTGCCGGACCGAAGGCGAGACGCCTGCGACGGTCATCCAGACCGGCGGATCCGTGGCGCCGTTCGGGCTGACCGCAATCCGCTGGCCGATGGGATCGCGATCGGCGGAGAACCGCTCGACGAATCGTTCGTTCACGATGACGTAGGGGCGGCCTGGTGACCCGTCGTCTGCGGTGAAGTCGCGCCCGCGCACCAGTGAAAGGCCGAGTGTCGCGAAGTAACCTGGCGCGACGGCCACCGTCCATGCCGTCTGCTGTTGCTCTTTGTCGCGGAGCGGGCGGTCCATGATCTCCAGCCGCCGCGGCTCGCCTCCGAGAAGCGGCAGCGCGCTTGCGACCGACGCCGACGAGATCGAGCTCACCGCGCCGAGGCGCTCTCCGAGCGCCGCATAGAACGCCGCGCGACGCTCAGGCGTGTCGTAGACGGCAACGGGCAGCGCGATTTCCGCCGTCAGGATCGCGGTTGTCCTCAAGGCAGCGTCGGAAGGAAGGAGCGGCGCGGCGGTACGCACGGTGACCACGAAGTGTGCGAGGAGAACCACCGTCAGGCCGAACTCCGTCGCCAGAAAGCCTGTCGTCCAGCGGCGTCCTCTGTAGCTGGTGGCCGTCCGCCCGCCTTCCTTGAGCACGATGTTCAGGTCAGGCTTGGAGCCTTGAATTGCAGGAAGAAGGGCGAACAGAAACACCGTCGCGACCGACACACCGACGAGCGCCGCGAGCACGCGCGCGTCGGGGGAGTACTCGACCCAATACGGAAGCTCGCCAGAGGGAATGCCGGCGCTGAAGAGCCGCGTGCCCGCAATCGCCAGGCCCAGACCAACTGTGCCGGCGAGAGCCGCGAGCGTCGCTCCCTCGACCGAGAGTTGTCGGATGATGCGCAGGCGGCTCGCGCCAAGCGCCGTGCGAACCGCAATTTCGCGGGATCGGTTCAGCGAGTGGGCGAGCATCAGGTTGGCCGCATTCGCGCACGAGATGAGGACGACGAGGATGCCGACCGCCGCGAACGCGATCCATCCGGGATGGGTGTAGCTGCCGACGTACTGTTCGTTGATGGGTACCACCCGCGCGCGGACCTGTTTGCTCGTGGCGGCGTGATTGGAGGCGAGCTGTCTGGTGATCGTTTCGATTTCGGCCCGTGCGTGTGACACGTCGATGCCGCTGCGGACGCGCCCGATGACACTCAATGGGCGATTGTCTCGCGCCTGCTCGCGGAGCCCGGGGACCTGCGAGAGCGGCAGCCAGACCTGACCGCTCGAAGGGAATCCGGAGCGCTCCGGCATCACGCCGACGATGACTGCCGGCGCGCCGTTCACCGCGATCGCACGCCCGAGGATGCCGGGATCCCGTCCATACCGCGATTCCCAGGCTCCGCTCCCGAGAATGATGACGGCCGGGGCCCCTGGCGTGTCGTCGCTCGCCGTGAAGTCGCGACCGAGCATCGGCTGCGTGCCGACGAGGGCGAACGCCGTGGCAGAGACGAACGTTCCGGTGAAGGTGTACGGCGCGCGGCCGTCGCCTGAGAAGACGGCTGGTTCGGTCGTGAACGCCGCCAACGCGTCGAAGCTGCGCGCGCCCGACCGCCAATCGGTGAAGTCGAGGAACGACACGCCGAGATCCGGCGCGCGGTCGTCGAAGGTCGTCAGGTAGACGACCCGGTCGGCATCGTGTATCGGGAGCCCGCGGATGGTGTGCGCGTTCAGGATCGTGAAGAGCATGTTGTTGACGCCAATCCCGAGTCCGAGGACGGCGACGGCCGCGGCAGCGAATCCGGGGTCGCGCCGCAGCAGCCTCACGGCCAGTCGCACGTCCTGAAGGATCGTCTCGAGGTGGGGCAGCCCGCGCTGATCCCGATAGTCCTCTTTCACCTGCTCGACGCCGCCGAATGCGCGCCGCGCCGCCAGCCGCGCCTCGTCGGCGCCGACACCCTTCTTCATGTGCTCGGCGGTGAGGAGGTCCAGGTGCGCCTGGATCTCTTCCGACAGCCGATCGTCGCGGCGCCGCCCGAGCACGATATCGAGCGTCCGCGAAAGGAATACGCGCAGGCGTGTCATGACTCACCTTCGAGGAGGCGATTGACGATGGAGACGGTGCGGGCCCAGAGCTCGGCCTGCGACGCCAGCTGGCGCCGTCCCGCGGCGGTGATCGAGTAGAAGCGGGCGCGGCGGTTGTTGTCGCTCGTGCCCCAGGCGCTCTTGATCCAGCCTTTCTGTTCGAGCCGGAGCAGCGCCGGATAGATGGTGCCCTGGTTGAGGGCGAGGGCGCCGTCGGCCGCCTGCTCGATGCGGCGCGCGATGCCGAAGCCGTGGAGTGATCCCATGCCCGCGAGCGTGTTCAGGACCATCAGGTCGAGCGTGCCGTACGGAACCTGCGCGTCGGGAGGGCTCATCGCATCTCCTGTTGAAAGGCAACATGAGGATGCCACGAGTCATGTTGAAAGGCAACAGGAACAGCTGGCCTAGAATGCCCACGTGGTTTCGCAGTCGAGAGGATGGCGAGGTTGAGGACGATGCTCCGTTCACGAGTGTGCGCGATCGTCGTACCGGCCATGCTGGCCTGGGGCGTGGGGGCGGTCGCGTGGCAGGAGGCTGCCGACGGTGCGCTTGCGCGCGGTGCGCGGACGTTCGCGAGTGCCTGTGCGCCGTGTCACGGCCACGGGGCGGCTGGCGGCGACCGCGGTCCGACGCTGGTCAACAATCGCCGGCTCCGTGCCATGAGCCACGCGGACGTGGAAGGCATCATCCGCCGCGGCACGCCGAATGGCATGCCCCCGTCGGCGCTGCCGGCCGCGGTCCTGGACGATCTGACGCGCTACATCCGATCGCTCAACGTGTCGGCCTACGACATGCAGCTGGCCGGCGACGTCGTGAGCGGCGAGAGATTCTTCTTCGGCGCTGGCGCGTGTGCGACGTGTCACATGATCAGCGGTCGGGGCGCGTCGTTCGGACCCGATCTGTCCGCCATCGGGCGCCAGTTGACGCTGTCCGAGCTGACGACCGCGCTGACGAATCCGGAGGCCACCGTCGCGCCGGGATTCGGGATGGTGCGCGTCAGACGCCGAGACGGCACGATCGTCGAGGGCTTCGTGCGCAACGAAGGCAATCAGACGCTGCCCGTGCAGACCGTCGACGGGCGCCTGTATTCCCTCGAGAAAGGCTCCTACACCCGCCTGGCAGTCGAACGGCCCAGCCTCATGCCGGCGTTGCAGGCCACAGGAGATGAACGGCGGGATCTCATCGCCTACCTGAGTCGCCTCGATGGGCGCGCGGCCGCGACTGTCGCGCCGTCCGCGGTCGATCCGCATGCGTTCGCTCGCATCCTGCACCCGACGCCGGGAGACTGGCCGAGCTACCACGGGACGCTCGACGGCAACCGCTACAGCGCGCTCGACCAGATCAACGCGACGAACGTCGCGAGCTTGACACCGCAGTGGATTTACGCGACGAGGGACTTCAACCTCGAAGTCACGCCGCTCGTGATGGACGGCGTGATGTATGTGACGGGTCCCAATCAGCTGTCGGCCCTCGATGCTCGATCCGGCCGGGAGCTCTGGCGTTTCTCGCGGCCTCGCACGCCCGGCCTCCAGGGTGATGCCGCAAGCGGCCTCAACCGAGGCGCGGCCCTGCTCGGCGATCGGCTCTTTTTCGTGACCGACGATGCGCGCTTGCAGTGTCTCAATCGCCTGACCGGTGCGTCGATGTGGGAGGTGCTCTTGCCGGAGGATCGAACGATGGCCTACGGCGGCACGGTGGCGCCGCTCGTCGTCGGTGATCTCGTCATCGCCGGCGTGTCCGGCGGCGACCACGGCATTCGCGGCTTCCTGGCCGCTTACCATGTCGGCACCGGCCGGCAGGTGTGGCGGTTCTGGACCGTGCCCGCGGCCGGCGAACCGGGCTCCGAGACGTGGAAAGGCGGCGCCATCGGCCTCGGCGGCGGCGCGACGTGGCTCACCGGTTCGTACGACCCGGATACGGGGACACTCTTCTGGCCCACCGGCAATCCCTATCCGGACACCGATGGCTCGGAGCGCGGCGGCGACAACCTCTACACCAACTCCGTCGTAGCGCTCGATGCGAAGACAGGGAAGTTGAAATGGCATTTCCAGTTCACGCCTCACGATCTGCACGACTGGGATGCGCAGTCGCCACTCTTGCTCGTCGACACGACGTTCGAGGGGCGCGATCGCCGGCTCTTGGTGCAGGCGAACCGCAACGGCTTCTACTACGTGCTGGACCGCACGGATGGGACGTTTCTCCTCGGCGTTCCTTTCGTCAAGAAGCTCACCTGGGCGAGCGGAATTGGTGCCGACGGCCGGCCGCAGCTGCTGCCGAACAATGCGGTCTCGGAGCAGGGCACGTTGACGTGTCCGGCGATTCGAGGCGCGACCAATTGGATGGCGACGTCGTTTCATCCCGGCACCCGGCTCTTCTATGTGATGGCCGTCGAGAACTGTGGCCTCTATCGCTCGAGCATGTTTGGCAGAGGTCGTGGCGCCGCCGCAGATGCGCGAACGCAGCGCGGCAGTCCCGCACCGCGCGCAGCTGCGGTCCCGCCGGCGCGCGCAGGAGGTCGCGGCGCGGCAGCCGGGCAGGGCGGTCGAGTGGCGTTCGGCGGCAACCTCAACGAGGGGCCCAACAGCGGCGGCACTCAGGTGCTCCGGGCGCTCGAGATCGACACGGGCAAGGTTGTCTGGGAGATCCCGCAGGTGGGGTCATCGAACAACTACGCGGGCACGCTGGCCACGGCCGGAGGTCTCGTCTTCTACGCTCAGTCCGGAGGCGAGTTCGCGGCGGTGGATGCGAGAACGGGGGCGCACCTGTGGCACTTCGAGGGACAGGAACCGTGGAAGGCGTCCCCCATGACATATATGGTCGAGGGGCGTCAGTATGTAGCGATCGCCGCGCTCAACAACATCGTGTCATTCGCCCTTCCACCCACGGCCGCCTCTCGAGGCAGCGCTCGGTAGACTGCAGGAACGGGAATCAATCATGGAGCGCCGAACGTTTCTCGCCAGCTTGGGTGCGGTGGCCGTCGCGCCCGCGCTAGCCGTACAGTCACCAGCGATCCCGATTATCGACGCGCACATTCATCTCTTCGATCCGACGCGTCCGCAGGGCGCGCCCTACAGCGGGCCCAAGAGCGCGAGCCCACCTGTACCCGCTCTGCCAGCTCGATATCGCGCGCTCGCCATCCCGCTTGGAGTCGTGGGGGCGATCAAAGTCGAAGCGAGCCCGTGGATCGAGGACAACCTCTGGGTGCTCGATGTCGCCGGGCGCGACACCATCATCGTGGGGGTCATCGGCAATCTGGAGCCCGAGAAGCCGGAGTTCCCGGAGTACCTGGAGCGTTACCACAAGAACCCTCTCTTCCGGGGGATCCGCTGCGGGAACCTGTGGGGCCGGGATATCACGGCGCAAGTCGAGTCACCGGCGTTCATCAACGGGCTGAGGCTCCTCGCTCAGGCCGATCTCGTCATGGACACCGCCAATCCCCGCCTGTCGCTGCTCCAGGCCATTGTGCGCGCCACCGACAAGGTCCCCAATCTTCGCGTCGTCCTCGATCATCTGCCCGCGCTGGCGCCGGCCGAGACCGCCGCGGATCGAGCGGTGCTCGAAACGGTGCTGCGCGAGCTCGGCGCGCGTCCGCAGGTGCACGTGAAGCTGTCCGGGATCATCCACACGGTGAAAGGGCAGGTCTCGACCGATCTCGGTACCTACCGTGCCTGGCTGGACAGGCTGATGGCTGTCTTCGGAGAGGATCGCGTCGTCTTCGGGAGCGACTGGCCAAACAGCGACGGCGTTGCGCCCGTGGACAAGGTCTTTGCAATCGCGAAGGAGTACTTCGCGTCGCAGTCGAGAGCTGCCGCCGAGAAATACTTCTGGAAGAACTCGATCGCCGCGTACAAGTGGATTCGTCGCGATTCGTCTCAGCCCGGAGTCTGATGCTGGCTCTCGTCGTTCGTGCCGCTGTATGGACCCGTGGCGTTTCTCTTGTGCGCGTCCCTGGAGAAGCCCGCAGGGGCGAGCTTCAGCAACCTGCGCCCAGGACCGCCGGGTTGGATCGGGCTGGGGCTCATCTCGGCGGGGGCCGGCCTCGGGCTGTGGAGTATGCTCTGGCTGACAAGGAGTCGTCTGATGCGAACGTTCCGCTCGTCGCTGTTGTGCGTGCTCACGGTCGTCCTCCTCGCCTCGGCAGTCGCAGCGCGCGGACAGGGTGCGCGTGGCACGAAGGCCGTGCCGCTCTTCAACGGGAAGACTTTCGACGGGTGGGAAGGCGACCTGAAGATCTTCCGAGTCGAGGACGGAGCGATAGTGGCCGGGACGCTCGACAACAAGATCGCCCGCAACGAGTTTCTCTGTACGAAGCAAACCTACGGTGATTTCGAGCTGAGGCTGAAGGTGAAGCTGCTCGGCGGCGACAACGCCAACGCGGGCATTCAGTTCCGGACCAAACGCATCCCCAACCATCACGAGGTGTCGGGCTACCAGGCCGACATGGGCGTCGGGTGGTGGGGAGCGCTGTACGACGAATCGCGCCGGAACAAGGTGCTCACGGGCCCCGACCAGGCGAAGATGAAGGGCGTCGTCAAGGCCGGCGAGTGGAACGACTATGTGATCCGCGCCGAGGGGAAACGCCTCCAGCTCTCGATCAACGGGTTTCAGACCGTGGATTACACCGAGGAAGATCCGACGATCGAAGCGACCGGCGTCATCTGCGTGCAAATCCACAGCGGCCCGCCGAGCCAGGCGTGGTACAAGGACATCACGATCGCGACCCTCACGAAGTAGTTCAGAGATCCGCCTGGCGGGAACCTACTCATGACCTGTCGCACCTCTGCTGTCCGCCTGGTGTTGGGGACACTGCAGGTCGGGCTGATCGGTGGCCTTCTGTTGGCGTTCGAGGGCCCTCAGTTCCCACCGCTCGGGACCGGCGTCTCCGCCGACGAGAAGGTGGCATTGCAGGCCACCGTCGATCAGCTGGCGGCAAAGGTCGCAGCGCTCAAGCGAAAGTATCCGTCGGGCCACATGGCGGATCGCATCGCGGACGTTGAAATCTATCTCGATGCCGTTCGGCGTCCGCTGAAGTACCGAGGAACGGTTGTACGCCGGCCGCGGGAGCACGCCAGTCGCGGTCGCCACTCAGACGCTCTCGACCGGGAGCGAACGCGCCGGACAGTTGATGAACGGTCAGGCGCCGTGGATGGCCGAGAGCGGCGTCCGGGGATTCTATTCGAGGATTGACGGCTCCGCCCAGCCGTACATCCTGACGATGCCGGAGCGCTACGACGCCGCGGCGAAGCGGGAATACCGGCTCGACATCTTCATGCACGGCCGCGACGACACCGTCCTCGAGCAGCAGTTCATGACGAAGTCGACGACGGGCTACGCGTCGAAGCCCTATGGCGCCGGCGCCGACCGGTTCATGCTGCAGCCGTACGGCCGCTACACGAATGCGAGCCGGTTCGCGGGAGAGATCGACGGCCTCGAAGCCATCGAGTCCGTCGCCAGGGCCTATCCCATCGATCGAAACCGCATCGTCATGGCCGGCTTCTCGATGGGTGGCGCGTCGGCGTGGTCGTATGCCGTGCACTACGCCGACCGGTGGGTTGCCGCGGCACCAGGCGCCGGCTTTTCAGAAACGCGGGTCTTTCTTCGCGGCGATCTCGCCCGGCAGCCGCAGACTGCCGTGCAGCAGACGCTCTGGCACCTGTATGACGCCACCGACTACGCCGTCAATACGTTCAACGTGCCGGTCGTCGCGTACTCGGGCGCAAACGACGGGCAGAAGCAGGCGGCCGACGCGATGGCCGCCGCGATGTTCGATGAGGGCCTGACGCTCGAGCACGTCATCGGCCCGAACACGGGACACTCCTATGAACCTGGCGCGCGACAGCAGGTACAGGATCGCCTGGATCAGCTGGCCGCCAAAGGCCGCAACCCGGTGCCGAAGGAAGTTCGCTTCACCACGTGGACGCTTCGGTACAACAAGATGTTCTGGGTCACGGTGGATGCCATGGCGCGGCACTGGGAGCGCGCCCGGGTGACCGCAGCAATCGAAGGCGACGCGATTCGCGCGACGACCGCAGGCGTGACCGCAATGCACGTCGCGTTCGAGCCGGGTCTCGCGCCGTTCGCCGTGGGCGCCAGACCCACGCTGACGATCGATGGCGCGACGGTCACGTTGCCGGCCGTCGCCCGGGACAAGTCGCTGACGGCCAGTCTCGTCAAGACCAACGGCACCTGGAAGGGCGGCGACCTGCCCGCCGCCGGGCTCCGGAAAACGCACGGTCTGCAGGGTCCCATTGACGATGCGTTCATGGATTCGTTCGTGTTCGTGCGGCCGACGGGCAAGGCGTTCTCCGACGCGCTGGGGACCTGGGAGCGCGAGCAGGCCGACTACGCGATCAGCGAGTGGATCCATTTCTTCCGCGCCGAGCCGCGGGTGAAGAACGACACCGAGGTCACGGCGGCGGACATCGCGGGCAGCAACCTCGTGCTCTTCGGAGATCCGTCGAGCAACGCCGTCTACAGGCGCATCGCCGCACGGCTGCCCCTGGAGTGGCGCGCAGACGGCGTTGTCGTGGGCCAGGAGAAGTTCACCGCCAACCACGCGCCGGTCTTCGTCTTTCCGAACCCTCTCAACCCCAGGAAGTACGTCGTCATCAACAGCGGGTTCACGTTCCACGATCAGGCCAATAACGCCATGCAGTCCCCGAAGCTGCCGGACTGGGCCGTGGTGGACATCACGAAGCCGGGAAACAACTTCCGGTATCTGCCGGTGTTCGTCGCATCCCAGGGTTTCTTCGACGAGGCCTGGAGGTTGAAGGGGGCGGCGAGCGCGCAGGGCGCCGGGCCCGATCTCGAGGCCACGCCGTTCGCGCCGCGGCGATACGTTGCGTATCGAGCGCCATCCCGGCTCGTTGTCGACGGCACACTCGACGAAGCTGCCTGGACGGCAGCCGTCTGGTCCGACGCGTTCGTGGATATCGAGGGCGACAGCCATCCGCGACCGCGCTTTCGCACGCGGGCGAAGATGCTGTGGGACGACGAGTACTTCTACGTGGCAGCGGAGATGGAGGAGCCGGACCTCTGGGGCACTCTGACCGCCCGCGACTCCGTCATCTTTCACGACAACGACTTCGAGGTCTTCATCGATCCCGATGGCGACACGCATGCGTACTACGAGCTCGAGGTCAACGTGCTCGGCACGCCGTGGGATCTCATGTTGATCAAGCCGTATCGCGACGGTGGTCCGGCGATCCACGGGTGGGACATCGCGGGCCTGAAGGTTGGACTCGGCGTGCGCGGCACCGTCAATCGACCGGGCGATCGCGACGACGGCTGGACGGTCGAGATCGCGATGCCATGGGCGATCCTCCGCGAGGCGGCGCCCGATCACAGGCCGCCTCGGCCCGGCGATCGATGGCGCGTCAACTTTTCGCGCGTGGAATGGCAGATGGATGTCACCGACGGGCGGTACACCAAACGACTCAAGCCCGGCGCCAAGGATCCTCTACCAGAGAACAACTGGGTCTGGAGCCCGCAGGGTGCGATCAATATGCACATGCCCGAACGCTGGGGTTACGTCCAGTTCTCGGGGGTGCACTCGGGCAGCGGAACGGAGCCGTTCGTCGAGGATCCGGACGAGCGAGTGAAGTGGGCGCTTCGGCGCCTCTACTATCGTCAGCGTGCCTTTCGCGCGACGAGTGGCGGCTACGCCGCCGGGCTGGAGGCGCTCAACGCCTCCGACATTCGCGTGGATGGCATCGATTTCCGTCCGGTGATGCACGCGACCCCGTCGCTCTACGAGATCGTCGCGCCGGGGGCCGGCGGCGCCCTCGTCCACATCGACCAGAGCGGCCGCGTGTGGGCGGGGCGGTAACAAATAATGCTGAGTGCTGAATGCTGAATGCTGAAGTGAAGGTCGAAGGGCTGTCACTGACGATGTTCGCAGCTCGCAGCGAGCCGCGAAGAGGAGTGCCGCATGAACCGTCGTAAATTCCTTCAGCACACGACTGGAGCCGTAACTGCCATGGCAGTGTCATCGTCGCCTTCCCTCGGCGCCCGGGCGGTGCAGTGGCCCATCGGCTGCTTCAACCGTCCGTGGACGACGTGGAGCTATCACGTGACCGGCTTCTGCGCGAAGGACTGCGCGGCGCAGAAGAGCGACGTGATGATTCAGTTCGGCACGGGTAAGGTCGATTTCGCGGGCGTCTTCCGCACCCTGAAAGCCTCCGGCTTCGATGGGCCGATCATGGTCGAATGCTGCAAGGTCGGCGCAAGCGCGGAAGAAACGATGACCAATGCGCGCGCGAACCGGGAGTTTCTCGAAAGCGTGCTGGCGAAGGTGTGAGGTGTGGCATAGTTACGCGAACTTTCCAGGAAAAAACCATGAACCATTCCATCAGTCGCCGCGAGTTGATCCGCCGAGGTGGTGTGCTTGGGAGTCTGCTGGCGGTGCCGGCCCCCATGTTTGCCGAAGTGCCAGGAGAGGCCCAGGCCCCCGGCACCTCCGCCGCCGCCGCGGTTGGCTCGCCCGGACTTCAGCCGGGTGCAGACGTCTACAAATCGATCGGCGTCCGGCCGCTCGTCAACGCCCGCGGCACGTTCACGATCATCAGCGGTTCGACGATGCTGCCCGAGGTGCGCGCGGCGATGGACGCGGCGGCGCAGGCAATACGTGCATCTCGACGAGCTGGCGGACGCCGTCGGCGCGCGTCTGGCCGTGCTCACAGGCGCCGAGTGGGGCCTCGTCACGAACGGATGCTCCGCGGGGCTCACGCTCGCCACCGCGGCCTGCGTGGCGGGCGGCAATCCGGACCTCCACGTTCGTCTCCCGAACCTGAGCGGCTTCGCGAAAGACGAGGCCATCATCCCGACCCACTCGCGCAACGTCTACGACGCGGCGATCCGCGCCGTCGGCGCTGCGCGTCGTCGAGGTGTCGACCCCCGCGGAGTTCGAGGCGGCCCTCGGGCCGCGCACCGCGCTCATCTACATCATGGCCGGCCCGCGCGCGGACGACAGCCCGCTCAGCCTCAAGGCGATGGCCCCGATCGCGAAGCGCGAAAGGCGTGCCGATCGCTGGTCGATGCGGCGGCCGAGATCCTGACCGTGCCGAACGTGCACCTGCAGAACGGCGCGACGCTCGTCGCCTACAGCGGCGGCAAGTGCCTGCGCGGGCCGCAGACCGCCGGCCTGCTGCTCGGGCGCAAGGACCTGGTCACGCGCGGCCTGGGTCCACAGCGCGCCGCATCACGGTTTCGCGCGCGCGCTCAAGGTCGGCAAGGAAGACGCCATCGGGATGCTGATGGCGGTCGAGATGTGGGTGAAGCGCGACCACGACGCGGAGTGGAAGCGCTGGAGCGGCTGGCTCGATCACATCGCGCAGCGCGTGTCCACGATTGCCGGCGTCACCACGACCGTCGTTCAGCCGAACGGCCTGTCCAATCGCATGCCGTCGCTGCAGGATCCTCTGGGACCGGCAGAAGCGCGGCCTCTCGGGTGACGCCGTCGTCGCGCGCGCTCTTCGAGGGGGACCCGCGCATCACCCTGTCCGCGACGCGGCGGTGCGATCCGCGGCCGGCATGACCGGCGTGTCGGTGACGCCCTACATGATGGAGGCCGGCGACGAAAGCATCGTCGCCGACCGGCTGCACGCGGTGCTGTCGAAGCCGCCGCGCCAGCCGGCGACGCCGTCACCGGCGGCGCCGGTCGCGGACCTCGCCGGCCAGTGGAGCGTGCAGCATCCAGTACGCCGCGGCCAGCGTCCGACGCACGCGCTGCACGCTGACGCAGCGCGGGCAACGACCTCGGCGGCTTCCATCAGGGCGAGTTCATGACGCGCGAGATCACGGGCACCATCGACGGCGACACGCGTGCGCATCCGCAGCGCCTACGGCGAGCAGCACGGCGACGCCGTCAACCTCACGTTCTCCGGCAAGGTGGCAGGCGACCAGATGTCGGGCACGCTCGACATGGGCGAGTACCTGGGCGCGACGTGGACGCGCCACGCGTCGCGCGGCGAGGAGAGGCTGATGCCCGCGCGACTCGGAGTATCCGGCTCGCAGGCTGGTCGCTGGCGCTGCCGATCTGCGTCATCATCGTCATCGCTGTCGCAGGTGCAGCGTCAGCCGCGGCCAGGTTGCCGCGCCGCCGCCAGGCCAGCCCAAGTACGACCTGCTGCTGCGCGGCGGCCACGTCATCGATCCCCGAAACTCGATCAGCGCGCGTGCGCGACGTCGCGATCGCGGGCGGCAAGATCGCGGCCGTGGCGGCGAGGATCGAATCCCGCGGACGCGTTCAAGACCGTCGATGTCTCCGGGCTGCTACGTCACGCCCGGCCTCATCGACATCCACGCCCACGTCTACACCGGCACCGGCGAGCCGCGCTCGTACGCGGGCGACAACAGCGTCTATCCCGACGGCTTCACGCTCCGCGTCGGCGTGACCACCGTGGTCGACGCCGGCGGCGCCGGCTGGCGCAACTTCGAGGACTTCAAGGACCGCGGGTCATCGATCGCTCGAAGACGCGCGTCCTCGCCTTCCTCAACATCGTCGGCAACGGCATGCGCGGCGGGAAGTACGAGCAGGATCTCGCGGACATGGAGGCGAAGCCGACCGCGGACATGGCGCGACGTCACCCGGGCTTGATCGTCGGGATCAAGACCGCGCACTACTCGGGGCCCGAGTGGGCGCCGGTCGAGCGCGCAGTCGAGGCCGGCACGCTCGCCAACGTCCCGATGATGGTGGACTTCGGCGTCGAACCTGCCCGAACGGCCGCTCGCGAGCTGGTGACGAAGAAGCTGCGTCCCGGCGACATCTACACGCACATGTATTCCGGGCTGCGCGGCGAGCAGGACCCGTCCGGCCGCGTGAATCCGGCGATGCGCGAAGGCCGCAAGCGCGGCGTGATCTTCGACGTCGGCCATGGCGGCGGCAGCTTCCTCTGGCGCATCGCGGTGCCGGCCATCAAGGAAGGGCTTCCTGCCCGACTCGATCTCGACCGACCTCCACATCGGCAGCATGAACGCGGGCATGAAGGACATGCTCAACGTGATGGGGAAGTTCCTGGCCATGGGCCTGCCGCTCGACGAGGTGATCGCGCTCTCGACCTGGAACCCGGCGCGTGAGATCCGGCAGGAGGGGCTCGGCCATCTCTCGGTCGGGGCCGCGGCCGACATTGCCGTGCTGCGGCTGGAGCGCGGCCGGTTCGGGTTCGTCGACATGTACGGCGCGCGAATGGACGCGACCGAGCGCCTCACCTGCGAGCTGACACTGCGCGACGGTAAAGTGGTGTACGACCTGAACGGCGTATCCCGGCCTGACTGGCGGACCCTGCCCGCAGACTACCGTCAGACCGGCGACGCGCGTTGGGACGGGATCAACCCGGTTCCTATCCGGAGGTAACGATGGCGAAGTCGAATCGGAGAGCGTTCCTGAAGAAGGGCCCTGCTATCGCGGCTGCGGCGGCAGTCGCGGCGCCTGCAAGCCTGCTGGCGCAGGGCGCGCCGGCGGAGAAGCCCGTGAAGAAGGTGCACTACGCGAGCGACAAGAAGCCCGAGAAGACCCGCTCTTCAACGGGGTGGTCTCGTACGGCAACCTGGTGTTCATCTCCGGCATCGGCGCGCACTTCGAGGGCGACATCAAGGCGCACACCAAGCACGTGCTCGACGAGATCCAGAAGAACCTCGAACGCGTCGGGTCGTCGATGGAGAAGGTGCTGAAGGTGAACGTTTACCTGAACGACCTGAAGGACTACGCGGGCATGAACGAGATGTTCCGCGGCCGCTTCGGCCCGGAACCCGGCGTCCGCACCACTATCGCTGCCGCCGGCGGCATCCCCGGCAACTCGCTCGTCGAGATCGACTGTATCGCGTACATCTGAGGAGCTATCAGCTTTCAGCTATCAGCCGTCAGCTAGAGCAGCCGCGAGCTCAGGGCTGAGAGCTGACAGCTGAGAGCTGAGAGCTGGCGAGGCGGACGGTGATCTGCTGAGACGCCAGCGAGAAGATGCAATACGCGGCGAACCAGTAGAAACCCTGGCCGAAGTGCGCGGTGAAGGCAATCAGCGCCGGCGCGGTTGCCCCGGGAGTTGTCGTGCTGGCCTGCGCGGCCAGGTAGGCGATCAACACTGCGACGACGAACACGTCGGCCATCGACCACTTGGCAATCGCTTCCACGAAATGGAGCGTGCGCCGGCGGCGCCCGACGTCGGCGATGAACATCGCCCACGCCACGAGCGCCGCCTTGCCAAACGGGACGATGACGCTGAACAGCAGGATGAGCGTGGCCGGTACGGGACTTCCCACCTCATAGAGCCGGCGCACCGCAGAGATGATGCTCCGGGTCTGCGTGTAGACTTCGACCTCGTCCACGCCTTTCTGGAGCGCGGCGGTGACCTGCGGCGTCAGCTTTTCGAGGATGATCTTGCGGAGGTCTCCGCCCGTGGCCGCCAGGAAGCCTACGATACTCGGGTTCAACATCGACTTGAGGACCGCGATCGTGTCGTCGCTGAGGCCTTTTTCGAGCATCGTCGGCGCGACGTGGGCGATACCGTCGCGTGTGAGCACGCCGCGGATGGTGAGCACCGGGAGGAAGAGTCCGGGAATGAGCAGGCCCATGGACACGGCCAGCAGGATCAGGACCACCAGTCGGTTCGATTTGGAAGTCATATCGGATGCCCGACATCATGCCCCAGGTGGCGCCGTCCGATCGACCGCTGATTCGCGTTCTAGCTGTTGTCGCCGTCGAGGAGCCTGCCCAGTCCGCCCAGGACCGACCCTTCCTCGCGTCCACCTTTCCCGAGACCCGGCACTGCGGAGATGATCCGGTTCGCCAGGCGGCTGAGCGGAAGCGACTGCAGCCACACGCGGCCAGGCCCCCGCAGCGTGGCAAAGAACAATCCTTCACCGCCGAACAAAGCCGACTTGATCTTGCCGACATACTGGACGTCGTAGTTGACCGTCGGCTGAAACGCCACGATGCAGCCGGTATCCACGCGAAGCACTTCCCCGGGCCCGAGCGTTCGTTCCTGCAGTGTGCCCCCGGCGTGGACAAACGCCCATCCGTCGCCCTGAAGGCGCTGCATGATGAATCCCTCGCCGCCGAACAACCCGACGCCGAGTTTGCGCTGAAACGCGATGCCGATCGAAACTCCCTTCGCCGCGGCCAGAAATGAGTCTTTCTGCGCGATCAACTCGCCCCCGATCTCGGCGAGATGGATGGCGACGATCTTGCCCGGGTAGGGGGCGCCGAAAGCGACCTTCTTCTTCTGGCCGGACCGGTTGAGGAAGACGGTCATGAACAGCGATTCGCCGGTCAGCAGCCGTTTTCCCGCGCCCATGAGCGCGCCCATGAACCCGCCGCCCTGCTGGCTCGAGCCGTCGCCGAAGATGGTTTCCATCTCGACGCCGTCTTCCATGTACATCATGCCGCCGGCTTCGGCGACCGTGGCTTCGTTGGGATCCAGTTCGACTTCGACGAACTGCATGTCGTCGCCGAAAATCTTGTACTCAATCTCGTGCATGTCTGCCATCCGCAGGTCCTCCAGTCACATCTTACCCAACGAGCGCCGCGGAAGTTCCATCAGCCTCGACTCGACGCCCGTCGTGACCACGCCGAGATCATCGGGAGGAGCCATACGCCGAGTGCCACGATGCCGAGCACTGCCGCCGAGGGTCGCGCGAAGAACACCGTCAGCGACCCCTGTGACGCCGTCATCGCCTGGATGAACCGCTCCTC
Source organism: uncultured Acidobacteriota bacterium (assembly GCA_963771395.1). GTDB lineage: Bacteria > Acidobacteriota > Vicinamibacteria > Vicinamibacterales > 2-12-FULL-66-21 > DATBJJ01. The sequence continues at coordinate 546,176 of CAVYTY010000015.1, forward strand.
CAGCGGCCCGCCGAGGATGATCCCCAGAACGACCGGTCCCACCGGCACTTGCCACCGCTCGAGCAGGAACCCGAGGACGCCCATGGCGAGCATGAGGCCGACGTCGAAGTAGCTTCCGCCGATGGCATACGACCCCAGCACGCAGAACAGCACGATGACGGGCAGCAGCGTGTGACGCGGCACGCGCATGAGGACGCCGCTCGCCCGAATCGCAAGGAATCCGGCCGGCAGCAGAGCGAGGTTGGCGAGCACGAACACGAGGTAGAGGCTGTGCACGAGGACGGCCTGCTTCTCGAAGATCTCCGGCCCCGGCTGGAGGTTCTTCATCATCATGATGCCGAGGACGATGGCCGTGATCGAGTCGCCGGGAATGCCGAGCGTGAGCGCGGGCACCCAGGCCCCCGCGAGCGCCGAGTTGTTGGCCGCGCCGGCGTCGGCCACGCCTTCGATCGAGCCGCGCCCGTATTCGTCCGGCGTCGGCGACGTGCGCTTCGACACGCCGTAGGAGACCCACGCCGCGATGTCGGCGCCGGCGCCGGGCAGAATGCCGATCACCGTCCCGATCGCGCTGGCCTGCAGGGTTGCCCAGGGCCGTTTCCAGAAGAGAGCGAGCGCGCCGCCGAACACCGCGTGCACCGAGCGCGGCAGCCCGGCGAAACCCCTGAACTCGGAAGACATCCCCAACTGGCGGACCAACGGAACAGCCGTCGCGGGGTCGCCAAGCGAGCGCACGTTGCGCAGCACTTCCGAGAGGCCGAAGAGCCCCACCAGCGCCGGGATGAAGCTGATGCCCTGGTACAGCTCCGGCCGGCCGAACGTGAAGCGCGCCGCGGTGTGCACGGGGCTCAGGCCGACAGTCGAGCAACAGCAGCCCGATGCAGCAGCGCGAGCGCGCCCTTCAGCGCCGAGCCGCGCGAGACGACGACCGCGCAGCCGAGCCCCAGCACGTACAGCCAGAAGTACTCCGCGACGGTGAACCACGTCGCGATGCCCGCAAACGGCCGCGCGAACAGGAAGAGGACCGCGACACCGAAGAGCCCGCCGATCACGCTGAACATGATGCAGACGCCGAGCGCGCGGTGATACTGCCCGCGCTGCGCCAGCTGGTAGAGGTCGTCGGCGTACGCGGCCGACGCCGGCGTGCCCGGGATGCGCACGAGCGCACTCGGAATGTCGCCGGCCGAGATGGCGCACGCTTCGAGCGTGACGACCGCCGCCAGCGCCGCCAGCGGCGACAGGAAGTACGTCAGCGGGCACGATCAGCGCGACCGCCATCGTCGCCGAGAGGCCGGGGATCGAGCCGAACACCGTGCCGTACACCGCGGCGGCGGCGATGACGGCGAGCACCGTGGGATCGAGGACCTGAGCGACCGCCTGCCAGAGCATATCTGTCATCTCACCAGCCGAGGATGCCCCGCGGCAGCGGGACGCGGAGAAGGACTGCCGAAGAGGTGATACGCGATGGGCACGAGCGAGCGTCAGCGGCGCCGCGATCGCGAAGCGCGTGCCCAGCCGGAGCAGATACGCGAGCAGCAGCGCGCCTGCGGTCACGATGAACCCCAGCGTCTCTGCGAACGCGACGTACAGCGCGATCCAGATCAGGACTTCTGCGAAGCGCCACGCAGCACCGGCCGGCATCCTGGACGCCGGGTCGCGAGGTGCTCGCGCGGCGGCGGTCCTCAGGTGGGAGACGGCAAGCGCGCCCCGACACCAGGGCGAGCGCGCCCATGAGCAAGCCCGGAAAGAACATCGGACCGAACCGCGGCCGTCTCGAGGCCGCGGAACGCGTCGCTCTGCGAGAAGCGCGCCCAGACGCTCGTCGGTCCGCTCGAAGCGTCACCGCAAGTTGCGCGGGATCTTCGTAGGCCGGCGTAAAGCCCGAGCGTCTCATCGTGGACTGATACGCGTTCGCCCTCGACGACGCGTTTGACCGCCGCGGCGAGGACGCCGACACGATCCGGCGGCGTGTCTTTCGGCACGGCAAGGCCGCGAATCGTGCCGAGCGTCCAGTCGACGCCCTGCTCGCGAAGCGTCGGCACGTCGGCGAACTGCGCCAGGCGCGCGTCGGCCATCACGCCCAGGCTGCGAATGCGTCCGGCGGCCGAAGAGCGCCTGCGCTTCCGCCAGGCTGCACGATACGATGTCGACGCCGCCGGCCAGCAGTTCCTGCAGGGACGGCGCGGAGCCGGCGATCGACACCCAGATGACGTCGGTCGGCGCCAGCCCCACGGTCGCGAGCCAGCCGCCGAGGGCCAGATGCCAGATGCCCGCCGCCGCGGTGCCCGACGCGCGCAGGCTGCGAGGCCGCTCCCGGATCGCCTGTTCGAGATCGCGCAGGGTCTTCCAGGGGGCGTCGGCGCGCACGAAGACGGCCGCGGCATCCTCGTTGACCAGTCCGACGGGCGCGAAATCGCGGTGGGAGATGTTGGTCATCCCCCGCCAGTGCAGCGTCGCGATTTCCACGGTGACGAGCGTCATCGTGTGGCCGTCCGGACGGGCGAGCGCACCGCGGCTGTGTCCGGTCACACCGTCCCCTCCGGTGACGTTGACGACGTTGACGGGGACGCCCAGATCCTGTTCGAGGAGCGCGGCCAGCTGACGCGCGACACGATCGGTGCCGCCGCCGGCCGCCCATGGGCACACGAGCAGAATCGGCCCGTCGGGGTACCGGTCCTGCGCGCGACAACCGAGCGCCACGCTCATCAACAAGGTGAGCATCAACAGGCCGAGCGTCGACCGCGCGAGCGACATGCGCATGCTTCCCCTTGCCTCCAATGGCCTGGACCGATATCCTCTCGCCGTACAAGAGCTTGAGGCTATCTTACAAATGCCTTCTCGCTCCCAAAAAGCCTTTCACCGCAGAGCGCGCCGGGGGCGCAGAGAAAGCAAAAAAAGGATATGGTTGGCAATTGCCTTGGACAAAGCAAACATGCAGATGCTCTGGCGGGCGGCGTTCGGTCTTGGCGTGGCGGGATTGTTCCTTGCCGCCGTGCCATGTGGCTATCATGACGCAGTGCACGCGCAAACCGAGGAACGCCCGCGGCTGTCGGTCAGACCCGTCAAGGACTTCGAGGTCACGGGTACGGGTGAGCACGCAAACTGGCGACAGGCCGAGTGGGTGACGCTCCGCCGGCGCCAGCCGGAAGGCACACCCGTACGACTCGCGATTCAAGATGCTGTACTCGGACACGGGTCTGTACTTCCTGATGGACGGCACGGACCGGACGCTCACCGCGACCATGACCGAGGACTTCATGGATCTGTGGAACGAGGACGTGTTCGAAGTGTTCCTCTGGACCGACGAACGTTACCCTGTGTACTTCGAATACGAGATTTCACCGCTCAATCGCGAGCTGTCGATCCTCGTGCCGAATCTCGGCGGACAGTTCCTCGGTTGGCGCCCCTGGCACTACGAGAAAGATCGCCTGACGCGCAAGGCCACCAGCATCACGGGCGGACCAAAGGAGTCGCGCGCCGCGATTCAGGGATGGCGCGCGGAGTTCTTCATCCCGTACGCACTGCTGCGGCCGCTGCAGAACGTGCCACCCAAGCCCGGCGCTCGCTGGCGGGCCAACTTCTACCGCATGGATCACGACAACGGAACACGAACGCAGTGGGAGTGGGCGCGAGTCGGTCAGAGCTTCCACGAGTACGAGAAGTTCGGCGATCTGCTCTTTGCGGATCGCTGACGACCACGAGCGCAATTCCCCGGAGGTGCCACATGTGGAGCCGAAGACATTTTCTCGAGACCCTTTCGGGCTTGCCGGTCATTGGAGGCCTGGCGGGGGCCATGGGCGCCGGCGCGATGCGGGGCGAAGCGGCGGCCTTCATGGGCGCGCCGGACTACTTCAAAGAGCTCGGCGTGCGGCCGTTCATCAACGCGTCGGGCACCTATACGGCCATGACGGCGTCGCTCATGCCGCCCGAAGTCATGGAGGCCATCAACTACGCCTCCAAACACTACGTGATGCTCGAGGAGCTTCAACTCAAAGTTGGAGAGCGCATCGCGACGCTCGTCCATGCAGAAGCCGCCATGGTCACCTCAGGTGCCGCGTCGGCCCTGACGCTCGGCACGGCCGCGGTCCTGACCGGCACCGACCAGCAGAAGATGGTGGCGCTCCCCGACCTCACGGGCATGAAGAGCGAAGTCATAATTCAGAAATCCCATCGCTTCGGATACGACCATGCCGTACGCAACTGCGGCGTGCGCATGGTGGAAGTCGAGACGCGGGAAGATCTGGAGCGGGCGGTCAACGCCAAGACCGCCATGATGATCTTCTACAACAACAACAACAAGGAAGGGCGGATCCAGGACGAGGAGTTCGTCCAGCTCGGAAAGAAGCACGCCGTTCCCACGTTGAACGATGCCGCGGCCGATGTGCCCCCGGTTGAGAACCTGTGGAAGTACACGAAGATGGGCTTCGACCTCGTGGCGTTTTCCGGCGGCAAGGGCATCCGCGGACCGCAGAGCGCCGGCCTGCTGCTCGGGAAGAAGGACCTCATCGCCGCGGCCCGCCTCAACGCCCCTCCGAACGGCAATACGGTCGGCCGTGGAATGAAGGTGAACAAGGAAGAGATCGTCGGCATGCTGGCGGCGCTCGAGCTCTATCTCAAGAAAGATCACGCTCGGGAGCAGCAGGACTTCGAAAAGCGCGCCGAGACGATCCGGAGCAGTGCGGCAGCTGTACCTGGAGTGAAGGCCGAGGTCTTCGTGCCCGAGGTCGCCAACCACGTACCTCACGTCCGGATTTCGTGGGAGGCTGGCGACAAGAGCCTGACGCCGTCGGCTGTGGTCAGCGCCATGCGTGATGGTGAGCCCTCGATCGCGATCCGCTCGGAAGGGCCGACGCTCGTGATCGGAGTCTGGATGATGCGTTCGGGGGAAGACAAGATCGTCGCCAGGCGTCTTCGCGAGGTGCTGGAGAAGAAAGCCTGAGGAACCGCGGGAACGAGGGAAGCCGCCGGGCGGCGGCTCCCCTCTCCCTTGTTGTCAGCTGGTGATGGCTTCTACAAGCGCGCGGGGACCGATTACCATCCCAGCCGCGCGCCGATCCGCAGTTGCCGCTCCCCGAACGCGCTCGTCACCTCCGCAAACCCATTCAGGTTCCGCACGGTGCCGTCGGGGTTGAGCTGCAGGTTCGACACGTTCCCGCCCGGGTTGTTGAAGTGAGCGGTGTTGAGTGCGTTGAACGCTTCGAACCTGATCTGCAGGTTCACGTTGCGCGGCAGCGACAGCTGCCGGAAGATGCCCAGGTCCCAGTTCGCGTAGCCGGGCCCGCGCACGGCGCTCCAGGGCGCTGTGCCAAAGCGCGGCTCAGTCACCGGTTTGAACGCCATCGGGTCGAACCAGGCGTTCCCACGACCGATGCCGCCAAGGATCTCCACGTCTGATTTCACCTGGTCGGCGCGCTGCGCGTTCTCGGGTGCGTTCAGCGATGTGCCCGACGCGGTCACGTCGAACGGCGTTCCGCTCGTGAAGCTCAGGATGTTGTTCACCTGCCACCCGCGCGCGATCGCGGCCAGCACGCCGCCGCCATTCAGCCAGCGCCGGCCCGGCCCGAAGGGCAGCTCCGTGAGGTTCGTGATCTGCAGGTTGTGCGTGCGATCGAACGGGCTGAGCGCCGTATTCAGATGGTAGAACTCCGGAATCATGATGCGCGGCGTACCATCGCTGCGCGGCGCGCCGGCGATCCCGGTCGATTTCGACAGCGTGTAGCCGATGCCAATCTGGAAACCATTCGAGAAACGCCGATCGAGACGGGCCTGCAGCGCGTCGTACTTGGTGTCGCCGACTGGCGCCACGAGTCGCGTCTGCGCCAACCGCCCGAACTGCCGGTTCAGTTGCCGGCCGTCCTGACCACCATTGATGGGCGACCAGTTCAGCTCCAGGAATCCGAGCTGGTCGATCTGCCGCGTGGCCACGTACGCCGCCTCGCCGACGAAACCCCACTTGAGCTCCTTCTGCACGGCGGCGTTCCACGACTTGATGTAGCCGCGGTTGAAGTCGGTGGGAAGCGTGAACGCCGTCACGTTCGACGGAATGGGGATGATGCCGTTGCCGAGATCCGCATCGGGAATCGGCGGCACGCCGTCGGCCGTCCGGCCGGCCCAGGAGAAGTTGTTCGGCGCCTGGACCGTCAGGTTGAGGAGAATCGGGTGATTCGTCCGCATCGGCCGCGCCAGCGAGTACGGATCGTTGGTGATGCCGAACCCGCCGCGGATTACCATCGAGGATGACGCCCGGAAGGTCACACCGACGCGTGGCGCGAAGAGTCCTTTCTCGACCGTCATGCCGAGGTCCCTCGGCACGGAACCGACGCCCCCGATTTCCATCATGTTCGTCTGGGGGTTGTAGCGCTCGAGGCCGCGATCGGCACGCGTCGGAACCGGGAAATACTCGTACCGCGTGCCATACGCAATCGTCAGGCTATTGGTCACCTGCCATTGATCCCGCACGTAGAAGCTGTAGCTTCGCATCCGCGTCGTGTACGGGGCAACCGACAGGTTCAGGCGTCCGAGGAGGTCGGGAAGGCCCAGCAGGAACGATCCCCACGCGTTGTACATGTTGCCCGATGGCCCGCCGCTCGTCTGTGTCGGCCCCCCGCCGTACCGGAAGCCGCCGCGGGCACCGAAGTTATCGCCGCCGCTCAGCTCCGGCTGGACGTGATTGAGCGCCTGGAAGTAGATGTCCGTGCCGGCACGCACGTTGTGCTTGCCTTTCATCCAGTTGACATTGACGACCGTCTGGTACTGATCGTCGTCCCGGGTGTACGGCATGTAGAGCTCGGTGATTCCGATATCCTGAAACGTATTGAAATCGAAAACCGGCATGCCGCCCTCGAACGCGCGGGGGCCATTCAGACCTGGAATCCCGAACAGGTCCATGCCCTTGTTCTGCCCGATGTCCGTATGCGCGACGTCGGTGTACATCCGGACGTAGCCGAAGTGGGCGTCGGCCACGAGAGTCGGCGTGAACGCGTAGGTACCGCCTGCCGAGAAGTTGGCCGTGTAGCCCTGACCTGTTCCTGGATTCCCGCCGGCAATCGGCACGCCCTGCAGGGTGTCTCCGTATACGGCCTCGTTGAACGTCCAGAAATCGAGGTGGCTGTAGCGGCCGAAGATGTTCAGCTTCGACGTCGCATTCCAGTTCACCTTCGTATCGAGCGTCCAGCGATTGAACTCGAACGGCGCCGCGACGAAGTAGTTGTTCGTCTCGCCCGGCAGGTTCGGCAACGGCATCAGGTCGATGATCTTCTGCGCGGTAGGATCGATCCGTTCGGCCGGTATGATGTTGCCTGAAAACGGCGTCCTTCCCGTCCCGTTGGCGCTGCCGGTCGCCGGGTCGTAGATCGGCGTGGCTGAGGCAGACAGGTCCCCGCGGCGCAGCGCCGCGGTCGGAACGGAAATCGTCCGCGTGGCGTTCTGCTTGTCGCGCGTGCCCTCATAGCTGCCGAAGTAGAACACCTTGTTCCGAACGATCGGGCCGCCAAGCGTCGCGCCGTACTGGTGATACGCCCAATCCCCTTTCGGCGTGTTCGCGGGCGTGAAGTAGTTTCGCTCGCGCATGCCCTCGTTCGTGTAGTACTCGAACGCCGAACCTCTCAGCTGGTTCGTTCCGCTCTTGATCTGCACGTTGATGGCGGACCCGCCGGCAAGTCCCTGCTCGGCGTCGAAACTGTTGGTGACGACGTTCACCGTTTCGAGCGATTCGAGCGCCGGCACGTACGCCGCCACGTGCGGCAGCCAGATATTCGTCGTGCTGACGCCGTCGATCCGGGTGTTGTTCGAGCTGTCGCTCGAACCGTTCACGTTGAAGACGAGCGCGCGCGAGGGGTTCGAGGGAATAGAGTGCGCATCGGCCGGCGGGGTGAAGCCAGGGAGTGTTTTGAAGAGCTGCTGGTAGTTGCGGCCGATCGGCACGGGCAGCTCGCTCAGCTCCCGCGTCTTCAGCTCCGCCCGCACCTCGGCGCGGTCGGTCTGGAGGAGCGGCGACTCGCCCGTCACCATCACGGTTTCGGCGAGCTGGCCCAGCTCCAGCCTCGCATCGACGCGCGCCACCGAGTTCAGCGTGACCGGCACGTTGCGGCGGCTGACCGCGCGGAACCCGGCCATCGTGACCGAGATCGTGTAGGTGCCGGACGGCACCGCCGTGAAGTGATAGGCGCCGGCGGAGTCGGTGACCAGCTCGCGCGTCAGCTTGGTTTCGGACTGCTCGATCGTGACCGTCGCGCCCGGCAGTGCGGCGCCGGTCGAGTCGGTGACGTTGCCGACGAGCGAGCCGTACAGCACCTGGGCAGCCACTGGTGACGGCGAAACGCAGAGTGCAATCAGCGCGAAAGCTGGGATGAGAAGATACGGACGCAGGGGTCGGGGCAGGGACGACAGCCGCCGATAGCAGCTCGTCATTGTGCGATCTCCTCTCGTCAACCGAGCCGGGCCAGACGTCGCGACGCGCCAGAACCAGAGAGGAAGAGCAGCCGAGCGGAGACGAACGAAACGGCTGCACTCGGGTCGAGCGGCCGCAGGGACAAATCGCAGGTAAGGTAAGAAAACCACGGGGGGTTGTCAAGCTCGGCTCCCCACACCTCTGCCGCCGTTGTCAGGGGTGATGTTCGGTGCTTGCCTCGAACTGTCGGGATCGCTATCCTCACGTGGCATGAAGCCAAATGGCGGTGCTCGGATGACACGGTTGTGCCGTGTGGGCGTGCTGCTGCTTCCGCTGCTGGTGCTGCTGCTGATTCCGGAGCGGCCCCTGTCGGCGGTTCAGGATGGCCGGCGGGTGCGCTTTCCGGCGGACGTGCCTCCCAGAAACGACATCCTCCTCGACAACCATGTTCCCGTGCGCATGCGGGACGGCGTCACTCTGTACGCCGATGTGTACCGGCCTGCTGGCGGAGGTCGGCATCCGGTCCTGCTGTCGATCACGCCCTACAGCACTGAACGGTTCCCGACCGCCTACGATGCCGCGGTCTACTTCGCCGCGCGCGGGTACGTGTACGTCTTCCAGGACGTCAGGGGGCGCCACGAGTCGGAGGGTGTCTGGGTTCCATTCGTCAACGACGAGAAGGATGCGTACGACACCGTCGAGTGGGCCGCGAAGCAGCCGTGGTCCGACGGCAAGGTCGCCATGCAGGGCGGCTCCTATCTCGGCCAGAACCAGTGGCGGGCCGCGCAGGCCGGACCGCCCAGCTTGGTGACCATCTTTCCGATGGTGGCGTCGACCAGCATCTATCACGACTGGATCACGCTCAACGGCGCCTGGCGCCTCTCGTTCAACTTCGGTTGGGGGCCGGTCCGGCAGGAATCGCGGATCATGCAGAACCCCGGGCCGCACACAATCGACGGCCTTCGCGGCATCCACTACGACCAGGTGCAGCGGCACCTGCCGCTGAACACGATGCAGCAACTGGTGGGGCGCCAGGCGCGGTTCTACGACGACTGGCTGGCCAACCCCGACTACAACGCCTTCTGGAAGCGTTTCAACGTCGAGGAGCTGTTCGACAAGATCGCGGTCCCGGTTCATACCTTCGGCGGCTGGTTCGACATCTTCAGTCAGGGGACCCTGCGTGGCTACGTGGGCGTGAGCCACAAGGGCGCGACGGAGCGGGCCCGCCGCATGAGTCACCTCGTGATCGGGCCCTGGGGCCACGGCCCTACACAGAAGTTCGGAGCCATCGACTTCGGACCAGACGCCAACGTCGACGCGTTGACGCTCCAGCTTCGCTGGTACGACTACTGGCTGAAGGGCGTCGACAACGGGCTCCCGGCAGAGGCTCCAGTGAAGCTGTTCGTCATGGGCCGCAACGAGTGGGTCTACGAACGCGAGTATCCGCTCGCCCGCACCGACTACCGGCCTTTGTAATTCAGCAGCGGCGGCAAGGCGAACACCGCCGGCGGAGACGGCCGTCTGACCTGGACGAAGCCCGCCGGCGCGTCACCCACCGATCAGTTCCGCTACGATCCCAATGATCCCGTCGCCTCGGTGGGCGGCAACAACTGCTGCGGCACGCCGACGGCAGCAGGCCCGCAGGACCAGCGCCCCATAGAGGGGCGCCGCGATATCCTGATCTACACCAGCGACGTCCTGCAGGAAGAGCTCGAGGCCACTGGTCCCGTCAAGGTGGTGCTCTTTGCAGCGTCCGATGCCGTCGACACGGATTTCGTCGCCAAGCTGGTCGACGTGCATCCCGACGGCTCGAGCTACAACATGGCGGAGGGAATCATGCGCGCCCGGTACCGCGAGAGCCTGACGACGCCCAGACTGCTCACGCCGGGCCAGGTGAATCGCTTCGAAATCGATCTGGTGGGAACTTCGATCGCGTTTCTGAAAGGCCACCGGATACGGGTGCACGTGACGAGCAGCCATTTCCCGCAGTTCGATCGCAACCCGAATACGGGCGCGACCTTCGGCACGACGGACACGGTCAAGGTGGCCCAGCAGACCGTCTACCACGACGCCGAGCGCGCGTCTCATGTTCTCCTGCCCGTGATTCCGAGCCGGCCGAGATGAAGGGCGACATGGATCGCCGCACCTTTGTCTACAACGCGGCGCTCGGAACGTTGCACCTCGGGCTGGTCGGCCTTCCGCTCCGGCAAACGGCCTCGGCGCTCAAGAACCTGAGAATCGACGTGCAGGCACCCGCGGGGCCCCTGTCGCCACTCGGAATGCCGGGACTCTTCCCAGGCCGGGTGGTGGATGTCCAGCACTCCCAGTCGATTGTCGCCCGCCGGGTGTCGCAGCCGGCTGTACGTGCGATGGTGGAGGCGGGTATGAAGGCCCTCACCGGCGAATCACTCCCGAGGAACGCCTGGGCCCGATTCTTCGCCTCATCCGATATCGTTGCCATCAAGGTGAATCCATCCGGGGTTCCCGGAACCACCACGTCGATTCCGCTCCTTCGCGAAGTCATTCAGGGCCTCAACTCGGCTGGTGTGCCGAGCAAACAGATCATCGTCTACGACCGGAACTCCAACCAGCTCGAGGTGAACGGGTATCACGTGCTGGTCCCGTCTGGCGTTCGCGTCGTCGGGCTCGACCAGCGGTGGTCCGTCGGCGGAGACACTCGCGGCGGATACGATCCGAATGTGTTCTGCGAGATGGACTGTTTCGGGGAGCGCGAGACCCGCTCCTATCTCGCGAGCATTGTCTCGACCGAGGCCAACAAGATCGTCAACCTGCCCTGTTTGAAGGAACACAACGCCTCGGGTGTGACCGGCTGCCTGAAGAACCTCGCCTACGGATCCTTCAACAACGTCGCTCGCACGCACGTGGAGACGAAGACCTACACCGACCCTGTCATCGCCGTGATGTGCAGCGTCGCCCCGCTGCGATCGAAGGCGGTGCTCAACATCATGGACGGGCTTCGCGCGGTCTACCATAGCGGCCCCTTCGCCTGGAACTCCGAGTTCGTGTGGGAGGCGAACACGCTGCTCTTTGGCACCGACCCGGTGGCCGTGGATCGAATCGAGCTCGAGATCGTCGAGCAGAAGCGGCGGGACGTCGGAGTCCCGTCGCTGTGGGACAGGAACCCCGATTACATCGGGACGAGCTCTGACATGCAGCGGACCGCCCGGAAGAACCCCTTCTTCCGGGAACCGGGACACATCAGGACCGCCTCGGAGCTCGGGCTCGGCACCTGGGATCTCGACAAGATCGATCGCCGGCGCGTGCGCCTCGGGTGAAGGCTCAGGGCTCAGGGCCCAAGGGAAAGGAATCTTGGTAGACACCAACTGGGTGACGCTGCTCGCCGGGAACGACCGGCGTGGCGGTACGTCTGCGGCCGCACGCAGAACGGCGCCGAACGATCTCGTCTGGAAAGTAGCCCTGCCCGAATCGGTCCGGTCCAGCCCGATACTCAGTGACGGGGTCGTGTATGTGACCTGCCGCGATGGCTGTCTCTACGCGTTCGACAGCCGGACAGGTAAAGAGCGCTGGAAGTTCCAGGCTGGTGCGGCCATCGATTCGACTCCGTCGATTTCCGGGAACCTCGTGTTGTTCGGGTGCGACGACGGCGTCGTGTACGCGGTCGATCGCACGTCGGGCCGAATCAATTGGCGGGCCAAGGCTGACGGACCGATCTGGACGTCGCCGACCGTCTACGGCAGCCTCGTATACTTCGGTTCGAACGGCGGTGTGTTCACCGCCGCCGATCGGGACAGCGGCGCCGTTCTCTGGAGCCGTCAGCTCGAAGGGCAGATTTGTTCGAGCGCCTACGTGACCGACCGGCTGGTGTACGTCGGATGCAGCGACGGGCGCATCCATGCGTTCGAAAGCTCCTCCGGAAAAGATGCATGGATGCATCAAGCCGGTGATGGTGTCGTCGCCTCTCCCGCGGTGGTGGACGGGCTCGTCCTCGTCGGTTCCGAAGACTACTTCTTCTACGCCCTGGACGCGGCATCCGGCAAGGTGCGTTGGAAGTTCGAAACGAATCTGGGCATCTACTCCTCGCCGGCCGTTGCCGCGGCGAAAGTGTTCTTCGGAGGGAAAGACGGGCACCTCTACGCATTGACGCTCGCCGACGGCAAGGAAGTCTGGAAGTCGGAGCCGATGCGCACCATCACCGCAAGCCCGGTGGCGGGGAATTCGCTGGTCTGCATTCAGAGCTTCTACGGGGCCACCCAGGCGCACGACCTGAACACCGGCGAGAGGCTCTGGAGAGCGAATCTGGGCGGCTCGCTTCAATCCACGCCAATCCTGACCGACGAGGCCGTGTATCTGGCGACTTACCCCGGCGTGCTCTATGCGCTTCGCTGATCGACGCACGCTCCCGATCGGTCTCTGTCTCCTGCTCGCCTCCGCTTCTCCGGTGACCGAAACCCTCTCGGCCGTCTACCTGTCGCGATACTGCATGGGGACGATGTTCGACATCGTCGTGTACCACGCGTCGAGGCCGGATGCGGAGCGGGCGGTGGAGCGGGCGATGGCCGAGATCATCCGGCTCGATCGGGTGTTGAGCAACTTCGATACGGACAGCAACCTCTCGAAGTTGAACCGCGAGGGTCGCCGTGGATTCGTGAGTGTCGAGCCGAGCTTGTACGAAGTGGTCCGGGAATCGATAGCGTTTTCCCGGAGCTCCGGCGGGAAGTTCGACGTCACGATCGCGCCGCTCCTCAGAGCGTGGAAGGAAGCGCACGCGGAGGGCCGCCAGCCGTCAACCACCGAGATTGCACGAGCCAGCCGGTGCGTTGGCTACGAGAAACTCGAAGTACAGGCGCCCGATCGCATCCGCTTCCGCTCGGATTGCGTCGAGCTGGACCTCGGCGGGATTGGCAAAGGATACGCCGTCGACCGCGCGATGGCGGTCCTCAAGGCAGCGGGTATTCTGCGCGCGATGGTCAACGCCGGGGGAAGTTCGATCGTCGCCATTGGCGCTCCACCAGGCCTGGAGGGGTGGCCGGTGCGCCTCGGCGCCCGTGTGTCCGGACGGGAGATCCTGCTGCTCCGTGACGGGTCGATGTCGACCTCTCAGCAGAATCTCGTCGCGCACGCGTTCGAGTCCAGCGAGTTCGGCGAGATTCTCGATCCGCACACGGGAGCACCGGCCCGGAGCCGCATGGCCGTCAGCGTGTTGGCCCCGACGGCCACGATGTCAGATGCGCTCGACACCGCCCTGGTGATGCTCTCCACGGAGGAAGGCGCGAAGCTTCTCAGCGGGTTCGCTGACGTCGCCGCACTCTGGATCTCCGCCGCGGGCGAGCTGGGTGCGTCGTATGGCGAGTCCCGGCTCCAGCTTGCCGAGTTACGCTGACCAGGACGATGCCGATTCATCGATACGCGTTCATGCAGCTCGTGTTGCTGTTGTGCCTTGGCGCCAGCGCTCGGGCGGAGGTTTTGATCCGCTGGGATCTGGAGCAGATCCCTTCATCCGACAGCCTGGGCATTTCAGCCGTCGTGGTGCCGGCAGCAAACACGCCCGCTGTCCGGAGCGCACTGGCCCAGGGGTACCGCGTGTTCCTGGAAATCGAGGCATCGAAGCTGACCGGTGTCGCGCCTCCTGCCGAAGGCGCGGCGGGTTTCGTCGTGACAGGAAAGGTCTCCGCCGCGCAGTTGCGATTGCTCAGGCAGCGGATCACGTCTCCGGCCTTTCGCGTGCTCGTCGTCGAGGACGGCGGAAAGTGGCCCCATATCCGTACGAACTGGGTAACCCGGAACAAGGACGTGCTCCAGGTGGCGGGCCGGTCCGCGCAGCCATGGATCGACAACAACCTCGCGCTGCTGCGGATCCTGCGGACGCGACCGGAATCGAGACCTCTGCTGACGTACCGGTGGGCGCCCACGACGCTGTCGGAGGCGGACGAGGGCCCGGCGCTCGAAGACTACCTGGTGGCAATTGCCGAAGCGGGCAGCTTCGGAGGCGACCTGCTGCTGCCTCTGCACCCACGCTTCGAGCGGGACCTGCTCCTCGGTCACCCACGAGCCCGTGCGTCGTGGAGCGAGATCCGGCGCGCGCTCGAGTTCTATTCGTGGGACCTTCCGGGGCGCTATCAGCCGGTCGCCACCATCGGCGTCGTGACGGCCCATCCGATGCTCTGGTTCGAAGTCATGAATCTCCTGGGCCGGCACAATCTGCCCTTCGAGCTGCTCGCTCCGTCGCGGCTTGCCGGCGACCTCGCGGCGTTCGATCTTCTGCTGATGATGGACCCGGCGACGGCCGCGCAGCTCGACAGCCTGGCGTCGTTCGCACGGAAGGGCGGCGCGGTCGTGGCGGTCGGCGGGGCGGCGGGACCATGGCGGACCGAGCCTCCCCTCGTAAAGACCGCCGCGCGGGTCAGCTACCGGCTGGGAGAAGGCCGCGTGATCGAAGTGCTCCAGGCGCTCTCCGATCCGAATGCCTTTGCCCTGGAGATGCGCCAGGTCCTTGGCCGCGACGAGCGCGTGATTGACATCTGGAATGGGATCACGGTCCTCACCGTGCCGTACCGGGAGTCGGACGGAAACAGCCTGGTCACGGTCCTCAATTATGCCCACCAGCCGTTGCCGGTGCAGCTGCGCGTCCGGGGCACGTTCTCTCAGGTCCACTACGAGTCACCCGAGGAGCCAGCGATGCTCCTCGGGCACCAGCACCGCGATGGCTACACGGAGTTCGTGCTGCCGGCGCTGCGCGTCGGCGGCCGCGTGTTCCTGAGCCGCGTCCCCTGACGTGCCGGCGCGGCACGGCGCGTCAGGGCACTCACCTTGACATTCTACTGGAAGCTGCCTACACTCCACCTAGAACGTCTACCAGAAGCTAGCGACCGCACCGAGCTGCCAGAGTCCTGAGGCCAGCATGCGAAAACGAAAGCAGAGTTTGGACGATCTCGATCGCGACATCCGCGAGCACCTCGATCGCGAAACCGAGGACAATATCGCGCGTGGCATGTCGTTCGAGGAGGCTCGTCAGGCCGCGCTGAGGACGTTCGGGAACGTCGCGCTGGTCAAAGAGGATACACGCGCGGTGTGGACTGCGGTCTGGCTCCAGCAATTGCTGCAGGACGTGCGTTATGGCCTGCGGATGTCGCGGCGGAATCCTGGCTTCACGGCAGTCGTAGTCTTGACGCTCGCACTGGGCATCGGGATGAACACGGCGGTCTTCAGCGTGTTCAACGCGGTCCTCCTGCGGCCGCTCGCGTATCCGAATCCCGAGCGACTCGTTTCGATCTCCACGTACGACGATCGCTCGCCCTTCCCCACCGATGCTGTGCTCGGGCCGGACTTTGTCGACTGGCGGGACCAGGCGGTGTCGTTCGAGCACGTCGTTGCGTACGACCAGGGCGACGAAACACTCGTGACCAGAGGCATCGCCACTCAGACGCGAATCGCGATGGTGTCCGAAGGCTTCTGGGAACTCTCGGCTGCGAAGCCCGTGCTCGGACGGCTCCCCGCGCGCGGCGAACGGAACACGATTCTCGTGTCGCATCGCTTCTTCGAACGGTCGTTTCAAGGTGATCCCGATGCGGTCGGAGAAAGCGTCACGCTCGACGGACGTCAGGTCACGATTGTCGGCGTGCTTTCCGACGAGTTCCTGTTCCAGTTACCGTCGCCAACGTGGCCCGGCTTCGAGCCGAAGGATCTCGATGGCTTCCGCACCGAGGCCATCCAGGCGCAGAGCCGGACCGGGCCGATTCAGCTCTTGACTGTCATCGGAAAGCTGAAACCCGGCGTCACAATCGAGCGCGCGCGAGCCGAAATCGAGACCATCCGGCAGCGAACTGCACAGGCCCACCCGGCCTATCCCGCGAATCGGGCGACGCTCCGCCTGGTGTCGCTCCAGGAAGAACTGGTGGGGCAGGCGCGTCTGGCGCTGTGGGTCCTGATGGCGGCGGTCGGCGTCGTGCTGCTCATCGCGTGCGCGAACGTCGCGAACCTGCTGCTTGGACGGGCGTCTGCCAGGCAGAAGGAAATCGCCATTCGCACCTCGCTCGGCGCGGGACGGACGCGTGTGTTCAGACAGCTTCTCGTCGAGAGCCTGGTGCTCGCGCTGCTCGGTGGAGCGACTGGGCTCCTGCTCGCCCGATGGGCGCTCGGTGTGATGGTGGGTTTGATGCCGCAGGCCGTTCCCCGATTGGCTGAGTCCACGATCGACGGCGGCGTGGTGGCGTTCACGATGGGATCATTGCTGATGACCGTCGTCCTGTTTGGCGTCGGCCCGGCCGCTGCCCTGTGGAAGGTGGATTACGACGTCCTCAACGATGGCGCGAGAGGCTCTTCTCGAACGTCTCGGAGCCCGCGCGTTGGAACGTGGTTGGTTGCCGTAGAGATGGCCCTCGCGGTTGTGCTGTTGACCGGGGCGGGCCTCCTGGCGAAGAGCTTTTGGAGGCTGAATGCCCACCCGCCAGGATTCGAGCCGCAACACGTGCTCGTGATGAAGGTCCAACACTCGGGCCCGCACTACCGCGAGGCGGCACAACAGCGCGAGTACGCGCACGAGTTTCTCCGCCGAGTCCAGGCGATACCGGGCGTCTCGTCAGCCAGTCTCTCCACGCATGGTGACACTCTGACAGTTGCCCTCGTTGAGGGCGCGCCGCAGGCCCCTCAACAGGAGATGATGCGGCGCTCCTCGGCGCTGCTCAACGCCACCTCGGAAGGATTCGCCGACGTGATGGGCCTCCGCGTCCTGCATGGGCGTTGGATCTCGGATACCGACTCGCAATCGGCCGTCGTCGTCAACGAGAGCCTCGCGCGCCGCGATTTTCCCGGCCAGGACGCCGTCGGCAGGCGCATCAAGATCGGCGATCCGCGAGCGTCGTCGGTGACCATCGTCGGCGTGGTGGCCGATTTGAAGTACTCGAGGCTCGACGCCAGTTCCCAGCCCGAGATCTATGTGCACTACTCCAGCAGTCCCATGTCCAGGTTCACCGTGGTGGTTCGGACTGCCGGCGATCCGTTGGCCCTGGCACCCACGATTTGGAAGTCGGTGTCCGACATCGACAAGACGCAGCCCGTGTCCGACGTGATGACGCTCGAACAGTCGCTCGCCGACTCGATCAGCCCACGCCGCTTCAACCTGACGCTCCTCGGTACCTTTGCCGCGGCGGCCCTGTTGCTGGCGCTCGTCGGGATTTATGGCGTCATCGCCTACTCGGTGACCGAGCGGACACACGAGATTGGCGTTCGCATTGCACTCGGCGCCGAGCGCCGCCACGTCGTCCGCATGGTCATCCGGCAAGGCATGACAATCGCGCTGGCGGGGATCGCCATCGGCACCGTCGGCGCGGCGCTGCTGACGCGCTACATGGAGAATCTGCTGTTCGACGTCAAACCTGCCGACCCCGGGACATTTGTCAGTGTGGCCGTGCTCCTGGCGGCGACGGCCTTCATCGCCTGCTGGGGTCCTGCGCTCAAGGCCGCGCTCATCGATCCAATCATCGCCCTTCGCTGTGAGTGAAGCTCACTACTTCAGAAGCTCCGCGATCGCCACCGGCGCGCCGTTGCGCGACTTGCTCAGATCCGCCGCTTCCATGAACGCCATGATCTCCAGCGTCTCGTCGAGGGGGACGGGAGACGTGCCGGTCTTGAAGAACTCCACGACGGCCGAGACGAGACCGTAGTAGCTCGATCGCTGGGGCCCGGCGCCGGCAGCGGCGGGCGGCGGCACGGATACCACGCCCTTGGCGCCAAACACGACCTGGCCGTAGGGCGCCGATCCTTCGCGAATCGTGCGGACCACGCCCGTTCGCCCGTCGCGCCATTGACACATCACGACGTCGCCGCCCGGCGAGTGCGTCCGCGTGACGCGCTCGCAGCCGGCGCCCATGAACGTGTACAGCACCTCGACCGCGTGGATGCCGTACCAGAACAAATCGGGGTGGTGTGGCTCGAGCGTGCCGGGTCCCCACGCCATGGCGCCGCGAACGGGAGACACGCGCGGGTCTTTCTTGATGGCCTGTACATCGTCGCTGAACCGCAGCGATGAAGAGCTGAAGACTGGCGTCTTGTGCTCGCGCGCGAGCCGGGCGATTTCCTGTGCGTCGCGCACGCTCGCGGCCAACGGCTTGTCCACGAACACGGGCTTGCGCGCAGCAAGGACCGGTCGCGCCTGCGCCAGGTGCACGCGGCCGTCGACGCTCGTCAGCATCACTGCGTCGACGCGGCGGAGGAGCTCGTCGATCGAGTCCACCACCTCGATCTTCCACTTGTCGCGGATCTCGGCCGTGAACTTCTCGATGCGTGTCGCGCTCGCTTCGATATCCGGGCTGCCGCCCTTGAAGGCGGCGACGACCCGTGCGCCGGGAACGTGGTCGGGCCGCGACGCGTCGTTCAGCAGCTGCGTGAACACGCCGGCGTGAGAAGTGTCGAGGCCGATGAGCCCGACACGAATCGGGCTCTGCCCGGCCGTCCGCTCCTGGCGTGCAGCGAGCGTCGGCACGAGCGTACAGAGGAGCGCCGCCACCGAGCATCGGAGAGCGCATGGTGTCGTCATGCGCGCATGCTACCACCGCCGCCGACGGCCAGCGCGGACGGGTGCGGCCGCTCGCCAGGAAGCCCGCGCTCGGCGCTGATAGATGCCACATCACCCGCCTCGCCAAGGTAGTATTCCTCCGTTTGGGTGGGCAGGAGTCGCGCGGGGATCGACATCTGGCGGCGCTGCGAGGACAGGGCACTAATCATGATCAATACCGTCTGCCGCCTCGTTGCAGTCGCCACGCTGTGTGCGCTGCCGGTCGCGCCGCGAGGTCTCGCGGCCCAGCGGCTGCCCAACGTCATCATCATCTACGCCGACGATCTGGGTTATGCGGACATCGGCCCCTTCAGCACCGGCCAGGGCGCAGCCCGCCCGCGAACGCCGAATCTCGATCGGATGGCCGCCGAGGGGATTCGGCTGACCAGTTTCTACGTCGCGCAGGCGGTCTGCTCGGCCTCACGCGCCGCGCTCCTCACCGGCGCGTACTCGAACCGCGTCGGGATTCAAGGCGCGCTGAATCACACGGCCCAGTACGGCATCAATCCGAGCGAGATGACGATTGCCGAGGTCCTCAAGCAGCGCGGCTATGCGACGGCCATCTATGGCAAGTGGCATCTGGGCCATCACAAACCGTTCCTTCCCCTGCATCACGGCTTCGACGAGTACGTCGGTCTGCCCTATTCGAACGACATGTGGCCGCGCCATCCGACACAGAAGGACTTCTATCCCGACCTCCCGCTCATCGAAGGCGACGAGGTCATCAAGCTCGACCCCGATCAGTCGCAGCTGACGACGGTTTACACGGAGCGCGCGGTGAGCTTCATCGAACGCAATCGGGAGCGCCCGTTCTTTCTCTACCTCCCGCACAGCATGCCGCACGTGCCCCTCTTCGTGTCCGACAAGTTCAAGGGAAAGACGCCTGGCGGGCTCTATGGCGACGTCATTGCCGAGCTCGACTGGTCGGTGGGCCGGATTCTCGACGCGGTGCAGCGCGCGAAGATCGACAACGACACCATGGTCATCTTCACCTCCGACAACGGCCCGTGGATGTCGTACGGCAATCACGCCGGGTCGCCGGGACCGTTTCGCGAGAGCAAGGGCACGTCATTCGAGGGCGGCGTGCGCGTGCCGTTTGTCGCCCGCTGGCCGGGACGCATCCCCAAGGGAGCGGTCGGACACACGCCCGCTATGACGATTGACCTCCTGCCGACACTCGCCAGGCTGGCGGGAGCGCCGGTATCGACCGAGCGCATCATCGACGGGCGTGACATGTGGCCGCTCCTGGCCGGTCAGCCGAACGCATCCAGTCCGCACGACGCGTTGTATTTTTACTGGGGCACCGAGCTCCACGCCGTCCGCAGCGGCAAGTGGAAGCTGCACCTGCCGCACCCGTACCAGTCGCTCGAGGTGGCCGGCGCAGACGGCAGGCCGGGCAAGTACGTTCGGAAGAACATCGAGTTGTCTCTCTTCGACCTGGACGACGACCCCGGGGAGTCGACCAACGTGGCGGATCGAAATCCAGCCGTCGTCAAGGGACTGCTGGAGTACGTGGAACGAGCCCGAGAAGATCTGGGCGACTCGCTGACCAATCGCACGGGCAGGAACGTCCGGGCCGCCGGCAGGATGTGACGAGATCTGGAGTCGACAAGGGCAGCATCCTGGGTCAGGACGTTTCAGGCTGCGAAGGCCGGTGGGGACAGCAGTGTCCCTTGACTTCAGTTCACGGGTGCGCCATCGTGGGCACGTTCCACAAACGTCGTCGATTGTTTACAGAACTGCGCCGCTCGTCACGCTGCTCATCACCTGCAGCCGGACGAGCGGAATCCGCCTGACCGCAAGGGAGGAACCATGAGAACCCATGGGCGAGGTCTCGCCCCCGTACTGCTCGTGCTCGCCATCGCGCTCTCGGCTCCAATCTCAGCCGTTGCACAGACCGGTGCGGCGTCTCTGACCGGCATCGTCACCGATCAAAGCGGCGCGTCCGTGCCCGGCGCGACCGTCACCGCAACGAGCCAGGCTACCAACGTCACCTACACGGCCGTGTCGAACCAGGCGGGGAACTACACCGTCACGTCCCTTCCTGTAGGGACGTACATCGTCAAGGCCGAAGTATCCAGTTTCAAGACGGCTGCGACCAAGCCGATCCAGCTCGAGGCGATGCAAATCGCCCGGATCGACTTCAAGCTGGAGCTCGGCGCGCTTGCCGAGACCGTCGAGGTCAGCAGCGAGGCGCAAGTGCTGCAGACCGAGTCCGCCACGGTCGGCGAAGTCATCTCGGGGACCACGTTGTCCGCGCTGCCGCTCAATGGCCGCAACACTGGCCAGCTCTCCCTCCTCCTTCCGGGCGTCGTGACGCCGAATCCGGGTTCGTTCACAAATATCCACAACTTCACGCGGCGGCCGGCCGTTCGTGAACGGGAACCGGGAGCAGACCAACAACTACACGATCGACGGCGTCGACATGAACGAATCGATCGACAACCCCGTGGCCTATCAGCCCAGCCCTGACGCGCTCGCCGAAATCAGCGTCGAGACGAACAACTACTCGGCCGACACCGGGAACGTGGCGGGCGCGGTCATCAGCAACGTCATCAAGTCGGGCAGCAACCGGTTTCACGGCAACGCCTTCGAGTTCTATCGAAACAGCAGCATGGACGCGAACTCCTGGTCGAACAACCGGTCGAGTGCGCCCAAACCGGAGCGTCGTCAGGACATCTACGGCGGCACCTTCGGGGGCCCGCTGATGAAGAACACGCTGTTCTTCTTCGGCAACTACCAGGGCACGCGGTTCGACGCACCCGGCTCCGGACGATCTCGGTCGCGCCAGCGACGTGGCGCGCCGGTGACTTGTCGAGCCTGACCACCGCCGCCATCCGTGATCCGGTGACCCGCGTCCCGTTTCCCGGCAACCAGATTCCGTCGGACCGCATCACGCCGATCGCCCGCGGGATCCTCAGCAATACGGCGCTCTACCCACTCCCCAACCGGGTCGTGAGCGGCGTCAGCGGCAACTACGTGGGCGAGACCTTGACGACCATCCGCGCCAACCAGGCCGACGTGCGTGTCGACTGGAGCGCGTCAAACAACGACAAGATCTTCGGACGCTTCTCGTACGCCGAGTACAAGTCGCGGAACGACAAGCGGGCAATCCCGCTGCTCCTTGGCAACGTGACCTCCGCGCCGTTTCGCAATCTGGCGTTCAACTGGAACCGCATCGTCAGCCCGTCGCTCGTCAACGAGCTGCTCGTCGGGTACAACCAGATCACCGCCGTGTCCGACACGCTGGACTGGGCCGGCGTCGGGGACGGCAACGCGACGTTCGGGATCGCGGGAGGTCAGCCCATCGCGGGCCTCAGCTCGATCGGGTTTGGCAACGGCTTGACGGCGCTGGGCGCTGGCGCGAGCGACACCGACACGCTCGACAAGACGTATCAGATCAACGAGAAGCTGACCTGGCTCAAGGGCCGTCACACGGTCAAGAGCGGCGGCCAGTTTCTGCACTACGTCCAGCAGCGGTTCTACGCGGGGAACAACGGGTTGCTCGGCCTGTTCGGGTACGGCGGCGCGTTCATCGGATTCCCCGTTCGCCGACTTCCTGCTGGACCAGGTGTCGAGCAAAGGCCGCGGCAGCGCAGCAGACCCGTGGACGCATCTGCACAACCGCATCGCGCTGTTCGTCCAGGACGACTTCAAGCTCACGCCGGCGCTGACGCTCAACCTCGGCATGCGGTGGGCCTATACGCAGCCGATCGTCGAGAAGAACAACCGTCAGTCCAATTTCGACCTGACGAACGGCCGGCAGATCCTCGCCGCAGGACGGCGATCGCGAGAGCCGGGCGCTGCTACGAGCGTACAAGAAGGGCTTCGAGCCGCGGCTCGGGTTCGCGTACCGTGCCGGGGACCAGCTGGGTCTTCCGTGGCGGCTACGGGATCACCCAGTACATGGAGGGACCGGCGCCAACCTGCGACTGCCGCTCAACCCGCCCTCTTCTTCGAATCGGCGGCCAGCTACGACGAGACGACAGGTGCGGGAACGCTGACGACCGGGTTCGCGGAGTTGAGGCCGCTCGACCAGCCCTCGGGCCAGGTGCGGGCATGGGATCCGAACCTGCGCCCGCAGTTCACCCAGCAGTGGAGCGTCTTCGTCGAATACCTGCTGACGCCCTCCATGTCGGTCAACGTTGGATACGTCGGTCATAAGGCGGATCACCTGGTGACGCCGGTCGAAGGCAACCAGCCGCTGCCAGGCGTCGGCGATGCCTCGACTTGGGCTGCGACTAAACACGCGCCGTCCGTTGTTCGCGACGGCGCCGCTCATCACCAACATCTCCACGACCGCGGCGCGCGGCCGCAGCGACTACAACGCGCTGCAGGCGAGCCTCCGCCAGCGCAGCATGAACGGGCTCGAGTATCTGGCGTCCTACACGCTTGGCCGGGTCCGCACCAACAACCTCGGCTACTACGGCTCGGGCGGCGTGGCCGCCGAGGGCGCCTACTGGATGAACACCTACGAACCGGAGTGGAACTACGGGCCCGCGTTCTTCGACGCCCGTCACAACCTCGTGTTCTCGGCCAACTACGAGCTGCCGTTCGGCAAGGGACGCAGGTGGGGTACGGACGCCTCGCCTGTCGTTGACGCGATCCTCGGCGGTTGGAGGCTCAGCGGCATCTTCCAGGCGCGGACGGGGTTCCCGATTACGGTCATCGACGGCGCCAACCGTTCGTTGCAGGGACAGCGCGGGAACGAGCGGCCGAACTGCATCGGCGACCCGGTCCCCTCCGACCAGAGCATCACCCAGTGGCTGGACTTCAACGCGTTCCAGCGCGTGCCGTTGGGCACGTGGGGCAACTGTCCAATCGGCGTCGCGCGCGCGCCGGGGTACAAGAACCTCGACCTCGTGCTGGCGAAGCGGTTCAGTGTCGGGCGGCGAGCGGGCCTTTGAGTTCCGGGCGGAGGCGTTCAACCTCTCGAACACGCCAAGCTTCGGTCCGCCCGCGCGCAACATCAACTCGCCGAACAATTTCGGTTTGATCACGAGCACGGTCAGCACCGCGCGGACCGTGGAGTTGGTGCTGAAGTTCTTCTTCTAGATCGCTGAAGGAGATCGCGGACGGGGAGGTGATCACGTCCAACGGGACGCGGATCGCGGATCAATCGGATCAATCACGGGACGGGACGCGGATCACGAATAGACGGGACGCGGATTACGCGGATAGGACGGATAGACGGGACGCGGATCACGCGGATTGGACGCATCGATTCAAACGGGACGCGTATCGCACGGATTGGATTCCGTCAAACGGAATGCGGATCGTGCGGATCGCGCGGACAGACTAGGCCGGGCCAATAGGAACATGGGGAATACCGTCAGCGACGTGGCGCGTCGCACATGCTGGTCGCCGAGTGTAGCCACCGTGCTCAGCTGATCAGCGCAATCCGCGTAATCCGCGTCCCGTTTGATCTGATCAGCGCAACCTGCGTCCCGTGTGATCTGGTCAGCGTAATCTGCGTAATCCGCGTCCCGTGATCGATCGGTTTGATCCGTGATCGGGCGCATTTTCTTCAATAGGAAAACGGCGTTGCCAGAGCGATCACTCCATGTTCGACGTTGTGCGATGTTCTGCCTGATCGTTCTGGCCATCCCAGCTCTGAATGCCCAGACTCCCCAGTTCGATCTCCTGATCAAGAACGGCCGCGTCTTCGATCCGAAGAACGGCATCGATTCCGTCATGGACGTGGCGGTGAGCGGAGCGAAGATTGCCCGCGTCGCTGCCAACATCGATCCGTCCCTGGCGCAGCGGGTCGCCGACGCCACCGGCCTCCATGTGGTGCCCGGCCTCATCGACATCCATTCCCATGTGTTCTTCGGGACGGAGAAGGATTCGTACCTGAGTAACGGCGATACCGCCGTCCAGCCGGACAGCCACTCGTTCCGCAGCGGACAGACGACGCTCGTCGACGTGGGCGGCGCCGGATGGAGGAACTTCCCCCAATTCAAGGAGCAGGTCATCGACCGCGCGCGAACGCGGGTGCTGTCGTTCATCAACATCGTGGGGTCGGGCATGAAAGGCGGCCCGGTCGAGCAGAACCTCGCCGACATGGACGCGCGGCTCACGGCGATGCGGATCCGCCAGCACCCCGGCGTGATCGTGGGGATCAAGGTCGCCCACTACGGCGGTCCCGAATGGGATCCGGTGACCCGGGCGGTTGCGGCTGGCCGCGAGACGAACGTACCGGTCATGGTCGATTTCGGGGTGCACACGCCCCCGCTGTCCCTGGAAGAGCTCCTCCTGAAGCATCTCAGGCCCGGCGACATCCTGACCCACGCCTATGCGCACGTCGCCGGCAGGTTCCCCATCGTGGACGAGAGCGGCAAGGTCCGGCCCTATGTGTGGGAGGCGCGCAAGAGGGGCGTGATCTTCGATGCCGGCCACGGCGGAGGCAGCTTTCTCTTCCGTCAGGCGGTGCCCGCGCTGAAGCAGGGATTCCCTCCCGACGTCATCAGCACCGACCTCCACACCGGAAGCATGAACTCCGGCATGAAGGACATCCTGAACACCATGTCGAAGTTCCTGAACATGGGCATGACGTTCCAGGAGATCATCAAGGCCAACACTGCGAAGGCAGCCGAGGTCATCAAGCGGCCCGATCTCGGGCAGCTGAGCGTGGGGGCCGAAGCGGACATCGCGGTGCTGAACCTGCGGCGCGGTACGTTTGGTTTCATCGATGTGTCGGGGGGCAAGCTGGTCGGCGATCAGAAGCTCGAATGCGAGCTGACGGTCAAGGGCGGGCAGGTCGTCTGGGACCTGAACGGCATCTCGAGACCGGTGTGGACGGAGATGGCGGCGCCGGGCGCGAAAAGGTAACGGGGAAGGATGTCGTCGGGCCCGCAACCCACGTACAGTCCTCGCATCAGATTTCTTCAGGGTCGTCACAAAAGGGAGGAGTTCGGCATGACTTGGCGAATCGCGTTGTCGCTGGTTCTCAGCCTCTTTCTGGCAGCGAATGCTTCGGCGCAGCTGGCTTCTCAAACCGCGCTGGTCGGGACGGTCACCGACAGCGGCGGCCTCGTCGTGCCTGGCGCACAGGTCGTGGCCGTCAACGCCGGCACGAAGGATACCTACGAGGCGACCACGAACTCAGAGGGGTACTACAACATTCCGTTCGTCCGCCCCGGCAAGTACGAGATCACGGTCACGATTTCAAGCTTTCAGACGTTCAAGGCGACCGGCATCGAGGTCGCCACCAACCAGGTTGTGCGCACGAATGCCACGCTGCAGGTCGGCGGCGTCACCGAATCGGTGAACGTATCGGCAGAGGCCCAGGTGCTGGACACCGATCGCGCCACCGTCTCGGAGACGATCGGCGAGAGGGCGATCGTCGAATTGCCGCTGAGCGGGCGCAACGTCTGGAGCCTGGCGAGCACGACGCCAGGCGTCCTCGGCGGGCTCAACAGCGACATCGGTCTCAGCTTCCGGGGCGCCGGCCAGCGCGAGATTCAGAACAGCCTGTCCCTCGACGGCATCAACTCGTCGTCCAATCTGCTGGCGGCGACCAGCATGCGGCCGATCGCGGACGCCGTGACGGAGATCCAGGTGCAGACCGGCAGCACCTCGGCCGAGTACGGCGCCTATCTCGGCGTCCACATCAACGTGGTGACCAAGAGCGGCACCAACAGGCCGCATGGACCGTCTTCGAGTTCTATCAGGATCGATGCGCTCGACTCGCGCGGATACTTCGAGAACCGCGCGTGCCCGAAGAATCCGCGCAACGCAACCAGTTCGGCGCGCAGATGGACGGCCCGGTCGTCATCCCGGGACTCTACGACGGGCGCAACAAGACGTTCTTCATGGGCGCGTACGAGGGCGTGCGCGGCGAGGCGATCACGAGCCCGTTCGGGTCGGTGCCGACGGCGGCCATGCGGCAGGGAAATTTCTCCGAGATCACCACGCCGATCAGGAATCCGTTCACGGGCCAGCCGTTCGCGGGCAACATCATCCCGCAGTCGATGCTGTCGCCGATGTCGCTCGACCTGCTTCAGTACTACCCCGCGGCGAACCTGGCAGGCACGGCCAACAACCTCCAGGCGCCCGAGCGCCAACAGCGACAACGTGGATCAGGTCCTGGCCCGCGTCGATCAGAATCTCGGCAACAAGATCCGGTTGAACGTCCGCTACAACTGGCACGACAGCTTCGACGCCAACATCGTTCAACGCCCCATTCCCGGTCGACCGCGGTCACGCAGCCGCGCGTGAACAAGAACTGGCTGGTCTCGTACACGCACACGCTGACGCCGAACCTGCTCAACGATTTCCGGATCGGCTATCACCGCATCGACTTCGACACCGTCAATCCCTTCTACGTCGACGGGCCGGCGGACGCCGGCACGTCGCTGGGCATTCCCGGGTTCGACGGCGACACGCGTTCAACAATCCCGGCCTCCCGAGCATCAACATCAGCAACTTCAGCGGGCTCTCGGCGGCGGCGGCACCAACTGGTTCCAGTTCGACACGACGTTCCAGATGTCGAACGTGCTGGCGTACAACGCGCGGGTCGCACAACGTGCGGAGCCGGCTTCGACCTGCGGCGGCTGGCGACCGGCCGCCGCGCGGCGAACGACCCTCGCGGCCGGTTCTCTTCACGGACTTCACCGGCGAGCATCACCGGCTACTCGGTGGCCGACTTCATGCTCGGGCTGCCGCGCACGGTGATACCGCCGACGGATCAGATCCAGGGCCACGTCGGCGGGTGGCGCAACGGCTTCTTCGTCAACGACGTCTGGCAGGCGTCGCGCAACCTGACGTTGAGCCTCGGCCTGCGCTACGAGGTGAACACGCCCGTCCAGACCTACGCCGGTCTGGCGTCGATGCTCGCCGAGGACTTCGAGACGATCATCCCGAGCGCGTTCCCGTCGCAAGGGCTTCAAGTTCCACGAGCCGAACTACAAGGACTTCGCGCCCGCGGCTCGGCGCCACCTATCGCCTCGGCGAGAAGACGGTGGTGCGCGCCGGCTTCGGGATCTACTACAACCCGAACCAGATGAACTCGTTCACGTTCCTGACCAACAACCCGCCGCTGGCGCCGGTGACGACCTACACGTCGGACCCGGCGAATCCCGACGCTGTCGTTCGCGAACCCGAGCGGCCCGGTGGGGCCGGCGGGCCGGCCCGACATGATCTCGCCGACGCGCGACTTGCCCAATGCGCGCAAGGATCAGTGGAGCTTCGACGTGCAGCGCGAGCTCGGGCGGGGCACGGCGCTCGACTTTCAGTACCTCGGCTCGAACACCAGCCACCTGGATCGCAGCTTCTTCAACAACACGCCGACGCCCGGCGCCGGAACGTCGATCCGCGGCGGCCGAGCCAGAACTACCGCAGCCGGCGCATCATCCAGAACGACCTGATCGCCGACTACGACGCGCGTCAGCATCATCCTGCGCAAGCGCATGAGCCAGGGCCTGCAGGTCGACGCGCACTACACCTGGTCGCGCACGCGCGACATGGCGACGCACTCGAACGGCGGCGGCGCGACGATGGACAACTACGACATCTGGCGCGACTACGGTCCGGCGAACTGGGACATCCCGCACCGGTTCGTCGCGAGCTACATCTACGACGTGCCGTTCCTCAAGGACTCGTCGCAGCCGATTCTGAAGTACGTGGTCGCGGGCTGGCAGGTCTCGGGCATGACGACGATCCAGAGCGGCTCGCCGGTCAACATCACGTTCGGCGAGCGATCGCGCGAACATCGGCATCAGCGGCGCTGCAGCGGCCCGAACCTCGTCGGCGCGATGCCCGAGCTCGAATTGCCAGCCGAACACAGCCGGCGCCACCGACGTGGCGCGGCGTCAGCTGATCAACTGCTACGACCGCACGGCGTTCGCGCTGCCGGCGCTGTTCACGTTCGGCGACGCGGCGCGCAACATCCTGCGCGGCCCGAAGTTCTCGAGCACCGATCTGTCGTTCATGAAGACGATCCCGGTCGGCGGCGAGATGCGGTTCCAGGTGCGCGTGGAGATCTTCAACGTCTTCAACCAGGTGAACTACGGCAACCCGAACGCGTCGTTCGACTGCGGCGGCGTTCGGCAGCATCACCTCCGCCGGCTCGATGCGGCAGATCCAGTTGGGGGGAAGCTGTTGTTCTGAGTTACGACTGAGTGCCATTGAGGACACCGCACTGTCCACGGCACGATCACGATGGCCACGATGACACGAAGGGCACGATGACTGAGGACGTTCATCGTGATCATCGTGCCATCGTGTGTCATCGTGATAATGCCGTTGGCGCGACCGTTGAACGCCGTGATTGAGATAGTTACGCGAGGGATAGACACACATGCCGAAAAACACCCGTCGAACATTCCTGACCGCGGCCGTGCCGGCGTTGGCGCTCGCGGCGCCGGCGGCCGCCGCGCAGGCGCCAGGTCAGGCCACCGCGCAAGAAGGTGCATCGCACGAGCACCGGTCCCTTCAAGAAGGACGGTCCACCGCTCTACAGCCAGGAGCTGACCTTCGGCAACTTCGTGTTCGTGTCGGGCAAGGGCGCCGGCGTGGATTTCAAGGGCGACATCAGGGCCCACACCAAGCGCGTGCTCGACCTGATGGAGGAGTCGCTCAAGGCCGCCGGCTCGTCGATGGACAAGGTGCTCAAGGTCACCGTCTTCCTCACCGACATGAAGGACTACGACGGCATGAACGAGACGTATCTCAGCCGCTTCGGGCCCGAGCCGCCGGTCAGGACCACGGTGGCGGTCGTCGCGATCCCCGACAGGTCGCTGGTCGAGATGGACTGTATCGCCCAGATCTGACGCCACGCGCGGATCTCGCGGATCGCGGCTCTCACGGGACGCGGATCACGCGGATCGCGGCTTTCACGGGACGCGGATCTCGCGGATCACGGTTCTCACGGGACGCGGATCTCGCGGATCGCGGCTCTCACGGGACGCGGATCTCGCGGATCACGGCTCTCACGGGACGCGGATCTCGCGGATCTCGCGGATCACGGCGGATTCTCCAGGCAGTGCCTTACGACGGTGGCAGAGGGGCGACCGGCGGCGGCCGGTCGCCAGCCGGCGGAATCGGTCAGTACTGCGTTCCTGTCCAACAAGCACCGTCTTTTCCTGAACTGACCGCTGCCTGGCGGTGCCGCGACGCATCCTTGCATCGCTACGTCGTATACTTCTAGCGCCCTGATGTCCACACGTTCACTAGTGATCTCCATGCGCGTATTGAGTCGTCCGCTCGCGATTGCAGGGGCCCTCGCCCTGGCCGCCGCGGGTTGCTCGAAATCGCAGACGGCGGCCCAGGCCAGCAACAGCGAAGGCGCGGCCAAGCCGGTCGCGGCCGCTGTGGTCCAGAAGGCTTCGGTCCGGAGGGCGGTGGATGTGATCGGCACCCTCGCCGCCGTGGACCAGGTCACGATCTCGTCCGAGGCGGACGGGAATGTCCGCGCCATCCTTGCGGATCTCGGCGATCGCGTCACGGCCGGGCAGGTCCTCGTTCAGCTCGACAACGAGAAGCAGCAGTACAGCTACGAGCAGCAGCAGGCGGCGCTCGCCCGCACGCTCGCCCAGTACGGTGCGCCCGATCCCCAGCACCTGCCCGACATCGAGCAGACGCCAGACGTGCAGAAGGCAAACGCCGATCTCATCCAGGCCACCCGGGCCTTCGACCGCGCGAACGAGCTTTTCAAGCGGACGCTCATCGCGCAGCAGGCGCTCGACGATGCCAAGACGGCGGTTGACTCGAGTCGGGCCACCTACAATGCATCGCTGCAGAATGCCAGGAACCTGCGCGCCAGCATCCAGGCGTCGGAGGCCACGATGAAGCTGGCGGGCCGGCAGCTGCGCGATGCGACGATCCGTGCGCCCTTCGCCGGCTATGTCGAGAGGCGGCTGGTCAACCTCGGGGAGCTCGTCAAGGCGCAGATGCCCGTCATGGCGATCGTGCGCCTCGACCCGCTGAAGGTCATCGCTGAGATACCCGAGAGAATGGCGCCATGGATCACCGACGGGCGGCCAGTGGAGCTGGGCGTCGACGCCTATCGCGACAAGACGTTCACAGGCAAGGTGACCCGCATCAGCCCGGCGGTGAACACCGCGACGAGGGCGTTTCCATTCGAAGCGGTCGTACCGAACCCTGACGCCCTGCTCAAACCAGGCGCCTTCGCCCGCGTTCATATCGAGAGCGGGAAGGTCGATGACGTCCTCACGTTGCCCTACGTGGCGCTCCAGTACCGGTATGGCGTCAACCGCGTGTTCGTAATCGACGGGAACAAGCTGGCCGTTCGCGAGCTGCAGGTCGGCGAGCGTCTCGGCGATCGCATCGAGATCGTGAGCGGGGTGAAAGAGGGCGAACGGGTCGCCGTCACCGATGTCGATACGCTGGCCGACGGCGCGCTGGTCGCCGTCACCAAGTAGATCGGCAATGTAAGGGGGAGTCCGCCCGTGCTTTCTGAGCTCTGCGTCCGACGTCCTGTCTCCGCCACGATGCTCGTGATGTCGCTCGTGGTGCTGGGGACGTTCTCGTTCCGGGGCCTCGGCGTCGATTTGTTCCCGAAAGCCGACCCGGCGACTGTCAGCGTGGCGCTCTCCCTGCCCGGCGCGAGCCCTGACGAGATGTCCACGTCGGTCGTCGAGCCGATGGAGGAGGCCATCAGCGGCGTCTCCGGGATAGACGAGATTCAGGCGCGCATTGCCGAAGGCCGGGGGCAGATCACGGTCCGTTTCGTTCTCGAGCGCGACATCAACGACGCCTCGAACGACGTCCGGGAGAAGGTGGCCGGCGCCATCAGGAACATGCCGTCGGAGCTGCTCCCGCCGGTCATCACCAAAGTCGATCCCGACGCCGATCCGGTCATGTCGCTCATCGTGTCGTCGAGCGCGATGAGCCTCCGCACCCTCACCGAGCTGACCGACAAGCAGATTGCGCGCGTCATCCAGACGGTCAGCGGCGTCGGCGAGGTCAGCCTCGCGGGCGGGCGTGCCCGCGAGATCCACATCGTGGTGGACGTCGAGAAGCTCAACTCGTACGGGTTGTCGATGACCGACGTGCGCGACGCGGTCGTCTCGGAGAACGTCGAGATCCCGGGCGGCACGATAGAGCAGGGCAAGGGCCAGCTGCTCCTGCGCACGCTCGGCCGCGTCGACGCCGCCCAGGACTTCAACGCCCTGGTCGTCGCCACGAAGAACGGCACGCCGATTCGCGTCTCCGATATCGGTCACGCCGAAGACAGCTTCGAGCGGCCGACGAGCGCCGTCTGGCTGGGCGACACACCCGCGGTCATGCTCGACATCCGGCGGGCGATGGGCGAGAACACGGTGGCCGTCATCGAAGGCGTGCGCGCGCGGCTCGAGACGATCGGGCGATCGCTCCCCGCATCGGTGAAAGTCACGGTGATCCGCGACGACTCGAGGTTCATCTACGCTTCGATCGCCTCGCTCGAGGAGCACCTGCTCTTCGGCGCGGTGTTCGCCACGTTCGTGGTGATGATCTTCATCAGGAACATCCGCGCCGTCATCATCTCGGCGCTCGCCATTCCGGCCTCGATCATCTCCTCGTTCACGCTGATGAACATCATGGGGTTCACGCTGAACAACATGACGCTCCTCGCCATCACGCTCGCCGTCGGCATCGTCATCGACGACGCGATTGTCGTGCTGGAGAACATCTTCCGCTACATCGAAGAGAAGAACTGCTCGCCCTACGAAGCCGCGATTCAGGGGACGCGCGAGGTGTCGCTCGCCGTGATGGCGACGACGCTGTCGCTCGTGGTGATCTTCCTGCCCATCGCCTTCATGGACGGGTATGCCAAACGGTTCATCAATCCGTTCGGCTGGACGATGGCGTTCGCGATCCTGGTGTCGATGCTCGTCAGCTTCACGCTGACGCCGATGCTCAGCTCCCGGTTCCTGAAGCTGTCGGACGCCGAGGCCGATCGCAAGACGAAGGAAGGTGGCTTCTTCCACTGGCTCGACGAATGGTACACACGCCGCGTGAACTGGGCGCTCGATCACTCGACCGCCGTCATCGCCATCTCCGTTGTCACGACCCTGCTCACGATCCCGTTGAACCGCATGGTCGGCCGCGAGTTCGTGCCGAACGAGGACATGGGCGAATGGACCATCCACGCGGACGCGCCCGAAGGCACGTCGCTCGCCGGCACGACCGACGCGGCCTTTCGACTGCTGCGGGAGATCAGCGGCATCGAAGGCGTGGCGGATATCGAGCCGTCCGTCGGCGTGTCCGGTGCCACGGCGTCGTCGCCGACCCACATCCATTTCCTCTGCCAGGCGAAACCCATCGGCGAGCGCAAGAACACCCAGGCGCAGATCATCACTGAAATGCGGCGCCGCCTGGCGGCCCATCAGAGCTTCCGGCCGAGCATCACCTCGCGCAACGCGCTCGGCAGCGGCGAAGGGACTGGCGGTTTTGCGATTTCCGCGAACATCCTCGGTCCGGATCTCGGGCAGATTGTCGACTATTCGAAGCGCGCGCTCGTCGCGGCTCAGAACGTGCCGAGCATTACGGAATACAAGGTCAACCTCAACGTCTCGAACCCGGAGGTGCACGTCGCCGTCGATCGCAAGCGGGCCGCCGATCTCGGCGTCCGCATGTCGACGATCGGCAACACGCTGCGCCTCGCGGTCTCGGGCGACGATCAGATTTCGTTCTTCAAGGAAGGGCAGGAGCAGTACCCGGTCAAGATCCGCGTGCTCGAGGGCCAGCGGGGCGACATCGACCAGATCGGCCGGCTGACGGTGCCCTCGGCCACGGGCCCCGTGCGCATCGACAACATCGCCCGGCTGGAGCGTGGCCTCGGGCCGACCACGCTGCAGCGTTCCAATCGGCAGTTCACGGTCATGTTCATCGCGGATGTCGCACCGGGGCACGCGCTCGATGAAGCCTCGAACGACGTCCGCAACATGCTGGCCGGGCTCAACCTGCCCTCGACGATGTCGTGGCGGTTGCAGGGGCAGTCGAAGATCCTCGATGAAACGACAGCAAACCTGATCATGGCGATCAGCCTCGCGATGATCTTCGTGTACATGGTGCTCGCCGCGCAGTTCGAGAGCTTCCTCCAGCCGATCGTCATCATGCTCGTGCTGCCGATCGCGGTCCCCTTCGCGCTGTTCACGCTGTGGGTCACCGGACGGACGCTGAACCTCTGGAGCGCGCTCGGCATGCTGCTCCTGCTCGGCATCGTCAAGAAGAACTCGATCCTGCAGGTGGACTACGCCAACGTGCTCCGCGCGAGGGGAGTGCCCCTCCGGGAAGCCATCGTCGAGGCGTGCCGCACGCGCCTCCGGCCGATTCTGATGACGACGACGGCAATCATCGCGGGGCTGCTTCCGACATCGCTCGGGATCGGGATCGGCGGCACCGGCCGCGCCGCGATCGCGGTGACCATCATCGGCGGCCAGTCGCTGTGCCTGTTCCTCACGCTGCTGCTGGTGCCAGTCGCTTATGTGAAGTTCGACGCGCTCGAGAAGGCCGTCGTCGGTGACGCTGCGAAGCGATGGCTCGGCAGGCTCTCGGCCGCGACTGTCGGCCGGCTCCGCCCGGCGCCTGAGTGACGTGGGCCCCTGGTTGGACCGAGTGGCTTCCGCGTTCGCCAAGGTTTCGGCGGTCGGCCTCGGACCATTGATGAACCCATAGGAAATTAGCGCAGGGGTCCGGTTCCTGCGCTGCCGTGCGCTACACTTCGGCGCATATGCGCTTCGCTCCCCAACTCACAATCACGCTGGCGTTTCTCGTCTGTTCGCAGGCTGCAGCTGCGCAACCGATTACTGCGGCCGGACAGCCCGCCGAGCTCCATATTCGGCCGGCCGGGGAGCACAGCATCCGCGTCACGCTCAAACCCGCGACGTTCAAGGAAGACTTTCCGATCAACCCGGCGCTGGCCGAACGGACGTATCCGCCCGGCCTGGTTCTGCGCGACCTTCCGCGGCCCATGCGGAGAACGGTCGGGAACCTCACCGTCGAAGTGCGGCCGGGCCCGCTGACGCTCGTCGTCAAGAATGCTGCTGGTCAACTGGTGCAGCAGGTCGTCTTCGAGGGCGATGGCAGCCTGTCGTTCACGCTCGACGAGCATCCGGTGCTCGGGATGGGCGAGGGTGGCCCGCGGCCGCAGAAGGGCCAGAACTGGCGCGAGCAACCCGTGCAGTTCGACCGTCGCGGGGCGCTCGACACGATGGAGCCGCGCTGGCAGAGCGACATGTACGGATCGCGCAATCCCGTGGCGATGCTCCTCGGCACGGGAGGGTGGGGCCTGTTCGTCGCCGCCCCCTGGGGGCAGGTCGATCTTCGGAACCGGGAGCGTGGCGTGTTTCTCCCGTTCACGCCCACTGGAAGCGAAAGCGCCCCCCAGACCGAGCGGAACCAGCAACAGGCGCTGGGGAAGGGGATTCCGCCGATCGATCGGATGGTGCCGGGGCTCTACGATTTCTTCATCTTCGATGCGCACGACCCGGCGCGGGCCATCAAGGACTTCTCGACCATCACCGGGCCGGCAGTGATGCCGCCGAAATGGGCGCTCGGCTACATGCAATCGCACCGGACGCTCGAAGACGACAAGCAGATGCTCGGGATCGTCGACACGTTCCGGTCGAAGCAGATCCCTCTCGACGCGGTCATCTATCTCGGGACGGGCTTCTCGCCGCGCGGCTGGAACACCAGGCAGCCGTCGTTCGACTTCAACCCCGATGTGTTCACGCGCGATCCCAGGACGGTTCTGGCCGACATGCGCGCGCGGAACGTCAAGGTGATCGTGCACATGGTTCCGTGGGATCGCGACAGGCTGCCGACGCTCCATGGCACGATCCCGGCCCGGCCTGGGGAGGCGCTCGACGCCTCGCACGTTCAGAGCTACTGGCAGCAGCACGTCCCGCTCGTGACTGCCGGAATCGATGCCTTCTGGCCTGACGAGGGCGACTGGTTCAACCTGTTCGAACGGATCAAGCGGCACCAGTTGTACTACCAGGGGCACCTGTCAACGCAGCCGAACGTGCGTCCGTGGAGCCTTCAGCGCAACGGCTATCCGGGGATCGCGCAGTGGGGCGGCTGGGTCTGGTCGGGCGACACCGATTCGTCCTGGAAGACTCTCGAGGCGCAGATCGCCGTCGGGATCAACTACTCGCTGAGCGTTGGCCCGTACTGGGGATCGGACATCGGTGGCTTCTATCCCAACAGCGAACTGACCGGCGAGCTCTATGCGCGCTGGCACCAGTTCGCCGCGTTCTGCGGGTCGTTCCGGTCGCACGGGCGAACGTGGTTCACGCGTCTGCCATGGGGCTGGGGCCTGAGCGACATGGGGCCGCGCGAGTACAGCAACACGAACGCGCCGATTCCACCCGACGATCGCCGCAACATTTCTCAGTCCGAGATGAACAATCCCGCGATTGAGCCGGTCGCGAAGAAATACTCGGAGTTGCGCTATCAGCTGATGCCGTACACGTACACGCTGGCCTGGGAGGCGCGGGATACCGGCCTGCCCCTGATGCGGGCGATGTGGCTGCACTATCCCGACGATGTCCGCGCCAGGGGACTGGGCAGCCAGTTCATGTGGGGACGTGACCTGCTTGTCGCGCCGGTCTTCACGAAGGGCGCGGCGGCCCGGGAGGTCTATCTTCCACAGGGTGATTGGTACGACTGGTGGACGAACGCGAAGACGGCAGGTGGGCGGAGTGTCACCCGGCAGGTCGACCTCGCCACGATGCCGATCTATGTCCGCGCCGGCGCGATCATTCCCGTCGATCCCGTTCGCCAGTACACGAGCGAACCGGTGAAGGAGCCGACCACCCTGAAGGTGTATCGCGGCGCCGACGGCCAGTACACGCTGTATGAGGACGATGGGATCAGCCAGGAGTACTGAAGGGGAGAGGCAGCTGGACGCGGATGACGTGGAACGATCGAGCGAAGCAGCTGACGATCGAGCCTGGCGCACCCACGGGCGCGACGAACGTCGTCACCGAGCGCACGTTCAAGGTGCAGTTGCTGCCGGAGGGTGCAATCCGAGAGGTGACGTACGCAGGAAAGCGTCTGCAGATAGCGTTCTGAGCGCTGCGTGCGGGGACACCCAACCGGGACAGTCCCCGGGGACACTCAAGGTTGAGTGTCCCCGAGCTCAGCCGTAGGATTCTAGCTCAGGCGTACGCCATGACCGAAGTCGAGACGACGGCCTGCTTGAACTGCGGACGCCCGCTGAACGGGCCGTACTGCGCAGGCTGCGGGCAGAAGAAACAGCGCACCGATCTCACTCTTCGCGAATTCCTGCACGAGGCGACGCACGAGCTGACGAACTGGGACGGCAAGATCCCGAGCACGCTCAAGACGCTGTTCTTCAGGCCCGGCCTCCTGACGGAGGACTTTCTGGCGGGCCGGCGCGCACGGTGGCTCTTCCCGCTGCGCGTGTACCTTCTCTGCAGCCTCGCGTTCTTCGTGAGCAAGCCGATGGCGGAAGCGATCTCGCACCGCTCGGGACGCCAGGTCGCGACGATCACCATCAAAAACCCTGATGGCAGGACGACGCTCACGCCTGAGATGCTCGAGGAGCTGGAAGGGGGTCTCCCAGCGCGCATCTTCGGACGCGACCGCCTACTGCGGGCGATCGTCAACCAGGCTCAGTGGAACCGCGAGATCGACGCCCTGCTTCCCAAAGCGATGTTCATCCTGCTGCCGATGTTTGCGCTGTTCACGATGCTCGCTTGGAGGCGCCGGCTACGGCGCTACCCGGCGCACCTCTACTTCGCGTTGCACATTCACTCGGCGTGGTTCGGTGCGATGGCGGTCCTGACGATCGCGGCAGCGTTCGTCCCCTCACCCATGGTCGCCAGTCTCATCGGCGCTGTGGCGCTGGCCTATGTCGTCGGCTATGCCCTGCTCGCCGCGCGCTGGGTCTTCGCTGACTCGTGGGTGAAGACGCTCGCGAAAGCTGCCGTCGTCAGCGTCGCGTACTC
The DNA here is from genome assembly GCA_963771395.1 of uncultured Acidobacteriota bacterium. Lineage (GTDB taxonomy): Bacteria > Acidobacteriota > Vicinamibacteria > Vicinamibacterales > 2-12-FULL-66-21 > DATBJJ01. Next base: position 584,013 of record CAVYTY010000015.1, read on the forward strand.
CGTGTGCCTGATCGTGGTCCAACTCGGACTGCTGGCCTACGCCCTTACGAAAATGTAAGCGGGGACACTCAACCGGGACTGTCCCCGGGGACAGTCACCCTTGAGTGTCCCCGGGGACTGTCCCGGTTGAGTGTCCCCGAGCTCAGCCGTAGCCATATTCCAGCGGCGACGCTATCGACGCGACGGTGGAGGCATCTGGTCCGGATTGTCGGTGATGACCCCGTCGACGCCGAGATCCTGGAGGTAGTGCGCCATCTCGGCGCGGACGTCAGGGTATCCGGTGACGGCGCTCGCGCGGAAGGTGTAGGGCGTGACGAGCAGGCCCATCTGCCGCGCACGGTTCATCGCCTCCGGCTGCTGCGCCACGACCACCTTCTCCGGGCTGAGGCCGGTCGCGAACGTCTTGAGCTTCGTCAACCCATCCGTGGTCAGCCATGGCGCCGCATCGCGGGCGCCGACGAGGAAATGAATCGGCAGCTTCGTGCCGAGCGTGCCGGCGAAGATCCGGAGGCTCGACTCGCTGAACGACTGCAAGAGCACAGGCGTCTTCGGGTCGGTTCCGGGGCGCGCGAGGCCCTTGGCTTCGAGCTCGCTGACGATGAGGCGCTCGATGCCCTCGTACCGCTCGGGACTCTTGATCTCGATGAAAAGACCAGACCGGCCGCGCAGCGCGTCGATGGTTTCGCCGAACGTCGGAATCCGCGTGCCGCGAAACTTGGGATCGAACCACGTTCCCGCATCGAGTCGCCGGACTTCCGCCAGCGTGAAGTCCTCGAGCATCCATCGCCTCGTCTCGCCGGTCGTGCGGGACCGATCCGGGAACACCTCCTCCACATCGGTCGTCCGCTCGAGCGAGTTGTCGTGCAGGCACACGATCTGACGGTCTTTCGTCAGCTGCAGAATCGAACTCGACGAAGTCCGCACCCTGGTCGGCGGCGAGGCGGAACGCAGGGACAGTGTTTTCCGGCGCGTAGGCCGAAGCCCCGCGATGGGCGATGAGCCAGGGTTTCTGCGAACGCGACCGACCTTGGGTGTTGCCCGATGATGCCACGGTCGGGTGAAGTGCACGTGGCAATCGCCAGTGAAGCCGCGACGGTTCTGAATGGAATGCTCACGCCCTGATTCTATGCGTAAGAACGCCTACCGTTTCGGCTCCATAACCCAGATTTCGTCGGACAGGTGGACGGCGTTGCCGACGACGAGCCGCAAACCATCCGCGGAACAGGGCGAATGGGTGGTTGAGTCCGGCGACGCGCACGCTCTCGAGGCTTCGTATCGCGCCGTTGCGCAGCGAGACCACGCGGATCTCGCCGTTGCCGTCGGCTCTGGCGGCGAGGTAGGCGATCTGGCTGCCGTCGGGCCACCAGACCGGCCATCCGCCGTCCTTCGTGAGCTGACGTTCGCCGCTGCCGTCGGCGCGGATGACGGAAATCCCTCCGTCGGGTCGGCGATCACGGGCAAACACGATCGCCGAGCCGTCGGGCGACCACCTCGGCAGCGTGCCGCGCGAGGACGTCAGCCGGCGTGCGGTATCACTTCCGGCGGTCGCGATGTAGATGCGTTCCGCATCAGCGTCGGCCCGGACAAACGCCACGGGCTTGCCGTCTGGTGAGGGATCGGCGAAGGTGTCGGCCACGCCAGTGGCGCCGAGCGGCGGCCAGGCGACCGGTCCGCCGCCCGCGGCACACGGCCAACGCGGCGCGGGGCATTCCAGGTGTGAAACAAGAGCGACGACCCATCGGTCGCGTAACGCGGGTACACTTCGCCCGCTTCGCCAGACGTGAGCTGTCGCGCCGTGCCGTCAGCCACTCCGATCGTCCAGATGTGCCAGGAGCCATCAACTTCGCTGCGGCTGAAGGCGATTTCGCTGACCGTCGGGCGAGACGGCCGGCGCCCAGATGAAGGGCGTGTGCGTCACGAGCGTGCGCGAGGAGCGGTTCTTCAGATCGTGGATGTCGAGCGTGTTCTGCCACCGCGAGTTGACGTACGCAATCGTGCCGTCGCGTCCAAGCGAAGGGGATTCATCGGGCCGGCGCCGGTGGTGAGTTGGACGGGCGCGGCCCCTGAAAGCGGCAGCCACCAGATGTTTGTCGCGCCGCCTCGGTTCGACGCATGGATCAGCCCGCGCCCGTCGGCGCGTGAAGTTGGGCCAGTCCGAGAACACGGTTTCCGGCTCGTGAGTCGCTGCCTGCGGCGAACCGCCTTCCGACGGCACGAGCCACATCTCTCCCGCGATGCCGCCCGTGCCGCGCACGATGGCGATGGTCCGCCCGTCTGGGGACCACGCGGGACTGCGGAGAAACGGATACCGGCTGTCGGCCGACAGGAGCGCGCGTGCGTCCGAGCCGTCCAGTACGGACACCGCCAGCTCGCTGCCCTTGCCGTCCGATTGGCGCCGGATGTAGGCCAGACTGGCGGCCATCCGGCGACCACGCCGCGTCCGCAGCGCGCCGGGAATGGTCGCCGAACGGCGCGCCGCCGAGCGCCGGAAGGATCTCTGATGGCCGGCGGCCCCACCGCCGACATTCGCGACGGTGAACGAAATGGATTCGCCGTCTGGGAGAAAACCGCGGCGCGTCTTCGCGCGCCAGGTCTTCGGTCAGGCGAATCCGCGCGCCGCCCGACACGCGGCCGGCATAGAGATCGAACTGGCCTGGCGGACGCCTCCGCAATGTACGCCAGCATTCGCCCGTCGGGCGAGATAGCGGGGTCGAACGTCCGATCCTGCGAGGACACGATCCGTGTCAGGCGTCCACCCGATGGTGCCGCGTCGCCGGCCATCCCGATTCCGCGAGATCAGCCACGACGCCAGCGCGACGACGCCGATCGCGAGGGCCGCGGCGGTGACGATCCATGTCGACCGCGGGCGTCGCGGCCAGCATCGAGCGGCGCCGAGACGATGAGGTCTGAGTGGATCGCTTCGAGCGCCGCGCGGACTTCGCCGGCCCGCTGGTAGCGCTGCGAGGGCTCCTTGGCGAGGCACCGCAGGATGATCGCGCGAAGGATCGGTGGAACGTGCGCCGGAAACGGCTGCGCCGGCGAGCCGGAGAATCGCCGGCGGTGAGGTCGTATTCGCTGCGCCCCTGGAAGGGCAGCTCCCCGGTGGCCAGCTCGTACAAGACGACCCCGAGCGCCCAGATGTCGGTGCGGGCGTCCGCGCCGTGTCCCAGCAGCACCTCGGGCGCAACATACGCGAGCGTGCCGATGAGAACGCCCGGATCGGCCATCGTGTTCGCCTGCGTGGCTCCTCGGCCGCCTGGGCCGTCGTTCGGCGCGCGAGGCCGAAGTCGAGAATCTTTGCCGAGCCTCCTGCCCCGACGCGCCACGTTCGCGCTTTTCAGAGTCCCGGTGAATCACGCCGCGCTCGTGCGCGTGCGCCAGCGCCGCCGCGATCTGCTCGCCGTATCGGACGACGGTCTCGGCCGGCAGGCCGTCGGCTGGGACGAGCTGCGAGAGCGGCTGGCCCTCGACGAACTCCATCGCGATGAAGACGCGTCCGTCGAGCTCGCCGACCTCGTACACCGTGCAAATATGGGGATGCGTGAGGTGCGACGCGGCGCGCGCCTCGTCGAGGAGTCTGGCGCGCTCGTCCGGCGTGGACCCTCGGCCTTCGCCGCCAATCAGCTTGATCGCGACCGAGCGATGCAGCCGCTCGTCGTGCGCCTTGTACACGACGCCCATCCCGCCGGAGCCGAGGCGCGATTCGATCCGGTATTGGCCCAGCGTTTCGCCGATCATGGTCGCGGGCCTATGGTATCCCGTCCTTGCGGCGGTCGCCCGATCGGGCAGCCCCGCGGTTACACTTCCACAATGACGTGTCACGTGAAGCGGGCATTCCTGCTGGTGGCCGCCGCGCTCGCGGTTTCGAGTCCCGCCGCGCTCGGGCAGTCGCTCGAGGCCGGCAGGAGCGCCTACGAAGCGCGCTGCGTCGGCTGCCACGGGTCCGACGGGGCCGGCGGCGGGCACGGCCCGGCCATCGTCGATGTCCGCCGGCCGCGCGCCGCGTCGAAGGTGGCGCTGCGTGACTTGATCCGCAACGGGATCCCCAACACGGCGATGCCGCCGTTCACGATGCCTGACGCCGAGCTCGATGCGCTGGTCGCTTTCCTTGAAGTGTTGAGGGCGCCTGCCGCAGACTACCCTGCGGCGGGCGACGCGGCGGCCGGCGAACGGTATTTCACCGGGAAGGGAAACTGCTCGAGTTGCCACATGGTGCGGGGCAGGGGCGGCGTTCTCGGGCCCGACCTCTCTGATCTCGCGCGCGAACGAAGGACGCTCGCAGATCGAACGGGCCTTGCGCGAACCAGGGGCCAGCGTCTCGGCCGGAGACGGCGACCGGGAGAGCGCTCGGCAGTCGTTCAAGGCCATCTCCCTGCGCATGCGCGACGGGCGCACGCTTCGCGGCCTCGCCAAATACGAGAGCCCGTTCGACCTTGGAGTGCTGGGCCTCGACGGTGCTTTTCATTCGATATCGAGAAGTCAGGTCGAGCAATCACGTGGGAGCCGTCGCTGATGCCGCACGTGCAGGCGACGGCCGACGAGATGCGCGATCTTCTGGCGTACCTGACCCGACTCACCGTTGATCGATCACCGCGGGCAACTCTTCCCGGAACTGCCGCGGCGGGCGAGGGCGTGCGGTTTGCCGACATCGCCCGCCCGAGGACCGGCGAATGGCCCACGTATCATGGACAACTGGGCGGCAACCGGCACAGCCCGCTCGACCAGATCAACCGGACGAACGTCTCGAGGCTTGCCCCGAAGTGGACTTTCCAGGTGCCCGGGGCACGAGGCGCGCTTCAGGTCACCCCAGTCGTCGTCGGAGGCCTGATGTACGTGACGGCGGCCAACGCCGTCTGGGCGCTCGATGCGCGCACGGGCCGGCAGGTCTGGCACTACAGCCGGCCGCGCACATCAGGACTCGTCGGCGATCCTGCGAGCGGGATCAATCGCGGCGTGGCGGTCCTTGGCGATCGAGTGTTCCTGCAGACCGACCACGCCCACCTGATCGCGCTCCACCGGATGACGGGACAGCTCCTGTGGGATGCCGAGATGGCGGACTACCGCGAGCACTACGGCGCGACGAGCGCGCCGCTCGTGGTCAACGATCTGGTGATCGCGGGCGTTTCAGGCGGCGATGAAGGCAACCGCGGATTCCTCGACGCATACAAGGCGTCCACCGGCGAACGCGCGTGGCGGTTCTGGACGGTACCTGCGCGTGGCGAACCGGGATCCGAAACCTGGGTCGGCAAGGCACTCGAGCATGGATGTGCCGCTACGTGGCTGACCGGCACCTACGATCCGGAAGCGCGCCTGCTGTACTGGCCGACGGGAAACCCCTGTCCGGATTACAACGGCGACGAGCGCAAGGGCGACAACCTGTACTCGAACTCCGTTCTTGCGCTCGACCCCGACACGGGAAAACTGAAGTGGCATTTCCAATTCACGCCGCACGACCTTCACGACTGGGACGCGACCGAAACGCCGATGCTGGTCGACATGGCGTTTCGCGGCCGGCCCCGCAAGCTTCTGCTCCACGGAGATCGGAATGGCTTCTTCTATGTCCTCGATCGGCTGACTGGCGAGCTCCTGCTGGCCGAACCCTTCGTCAAGCAGTTGACCTGGGCGAGCCGGATAGGAAAGGACGGCCGTCCGATCCTGCTGCCAGGAAACGAACCGGCTGTCGAGGGCACGCGAACCTGTCCTTCGGTGGCTGGGGCCACCAACTGGCCATCGATGGCATTCAGCCCGATCACGGGTCTGTTCTACCTGATGGTCGAAGAATCGTGCTCGATCTATGCGAAGAGCTCCGAATGGTGGGTGCAGGGCCAGTCGTTCTACGGCGGCGGCACCCGCCACTCACCGACTGACGTCAGCAGGAAATTCCTGCGCGCACTGGACGTGCAGACAGGCAGGATCGCGTGGGAAATCCCGGATCTGGGCGGCGGTATACTGGCCAGCGGCCTGATGAGCACCGCCGGAGGCCTCGTCTTCTACGGCGACTCTCCGGGCGGCGCATTTATCGCGGCGGATGCAAAGACCGGCGGGCTGCTGTGGCACTTCAACACTGGTCAGAGCTGGAAGGCCGGTCCGATGACGTACGCTATCGCCGGCACCCAGCACGTCGGGATAGCCGCCGGCTCGACCATCATGGTGTTTGCGCTGCCCTGAGCTGTGTTCAGGCCAACCCGGCAGGGTTGCCACTAATCCGATTGGAGAGACCGATGCGTGAAAAAGAATCCCGACCATCCCGCCGGGTCTTCCTCTCCGGCGCAACCGCCGCTTCCGTCTACTTCTGGATCCCGAAGCCGGTGAAAGGCTACTCGCCGGCCGAGCTCCGCGCGATGACCGTCAACGAGAGGGTCGAGCCGGGCGTCTCCAAATGGGACCTCGATACCCCAGCGCTCTGCGTGGATCTGGACAAGATGGAGAAGAACATCGCGGCCATGCAGTCGTCGCTGAAGAAGTACGGACTTCCCAGCCGGCCGCACACGAAGACGCACAAGTGCGCGGCGATTGCGAAGTATCAGCTGGCCACCGGGTCGATCGGCATCTGCTGCGCCAAGCTCAGCGAGGCGGAGGCCATGGTGGCACACGGGGTCGACAAGATCCTCATGACCACCTCCAACCCGTCGAAGAACAAGATTCGCCGCGCGATGAACATACGGAAGTCACACCGCGACTTCATTCAGGCCGTGGACGAGGAGCAGAACGCGCGGGACCTCTCCGCGGCGGCGAAAGAGGCGGGCGTGGTTGCGGATGTCGTCATCGACGTTGCAGTCGGGACACGCAGTGGCATACCTCCAGGGGCTGGCGCGGTTGCCTTGGGCCAGCTCGTCTCGACGCTGCCCAACCTCAAGCTGCGCGGAATCCTCTCGTACGACGGTGGCGTGCAGCATGCGAAGGGGTTTCAGAACCGCAAGGAGCGCGCACTGAAGACGATCGGCGCGAACGTGGAGACGTTCGACATGATGAAGAAGGCCGGGCTGAACATGGAGATCTTCAGCGGCGGAGGAACCGGGACCTACAACATCATGCACCTCGTTCCGGGGTTCACTGATGTGCAGGTGGGCAGCTATCTGTTCATGGACATGCAATACCTCGCCATCGGAAGCGAGAGCGGCGACGCTGTCTACACCGACTTCGCGCCGTCGCTCACCGTCGTGACCACGGTGATGAACAACAGGTTCCCCGGCCGGTTGACCACCGACGCCGGGGCCAAGGCACTCACGCTCAATACGCCGAACGCGGGGGTCATCGGCGAGCCCGGCATGGACTACAGCGCGGGCTCCGACGAGTTCGGCGCGATCCGCTTCTCGACGCCGCCGACGACGAGACTACAAGATCGGCGACAAGCTCGAGGTCATCGTGCCGCACTGCGACCCCGTGGTGAACGAATACGATCAGATGTTCGGCATCCGCAAGGATCGCGTGGACGTGGTCTGGGAGATTACCGGCCGCGGCAAGAGTCAGTAACACCAGTCTCCTGGAGTTGGGATGATGCCGTCATCTACAGTGTCTCGACGTGCGTTCCTCGGATCGATCGCCGGCGGCGTCGCGCTCTCCGCGCTCAGCCGCCCGACGCTGTCCGCCCGGCGGTCCATCCAACAAGTCGCAAGGGGGCCGAACGATCAGATCGTGCTCGGCATGATCGGGGTCGGATCTCAGGGCATGTCGCGGCTGCGCGAGTTCCTCAAGCACCCCGATACCAGGATCGCAGCCGTCAGCGACGTCGATCGCGATCACCTCGATCGCGCCGTCGCCGAGGTCGAGAAAGTCCGTGGGCAGAAGCCGAAGGCCTTCGGCGATTTCCGCCGCGTGCTCGAGGATCGCGAGATAGACGCGGTCGTGGTCGTCACGCCCGATCACTGGCACGCGATCCCGACGGTGCGGGCGTTCGAGACGGGGAAGGACGTCTTCGTCGAGAAGCCCTTGAGCTACAGCGTGGCCGAAGGGCGCCTGATGGCCGACGCGTCGCTGAAGTACAAGCGCGTCAGCCAGATGGGCAATCACATCCACAACGACCATCCCAACTACCGGCGCGTCGTCGAGCTCGTGCAGTCGGGCGCCCTCGGACGCATCACGCGAGTGCACGTCTGGAAGACATCGCCGACGCAGCCCGAAGCGGTTCGGACCCAGCCGGCGACGGTGCCGCCGACGCTCGACTATGACTTCTGGCTCGGACCGGCGCCCAAGCGGCCGTATCATCCGCTGCGGTCCCATTTCACGTACCGGCATTTCTGGGACTACTCAGGCGGCACGTTCATCGACTTCTGGTGCCACATCGTGGACGTGGCCGTCTGGGCGCTGGACCTGAAGGCGCCGCGCAGCGTTGATTCAGTCGGCGGGCGGTTTTTCCTGACTGACGAGACAGAAACGCCGGATACGCTCGAGGCCGTCCTCGAGTACCCGAACCTCCTCATGACGTTCAGCTACCGCCCAACGCCCCTGCCGGGATTCGAGCACATGGGACACATCGGCTGCCTGTTCGAGGGCACCGAAGCATCGCTCGTGACGAACTACACGACGCACGAAGTGTGGGTCAAGGGCAAGAAGGCCGTGGACTTCCCGATTCCGGCTCCGACGATTCCGGACTCGCCTGGACACACCCGCGAGTTTCTCGACGCGATCAAGGCCCGGAATCTCGAGACCACGTGCAACGTCCGCTATGGCCATCGGGTCACGAAACCGGGATTGCTGGCAAACATCGCTTTTCGCACCGGGCGGCGGGTTCATTGGAACGACGACCAGGAGCGCATCCTCGACGACAGCGAAGCAAGCCGCTATCTACGGCGCAAGTTCCGGAAAGACTACAAACTCTGATTTCATCGTGTCCATCGTGTCATCGTGGCCATCGTGCGAAAGCCGTCGGCTCGTGACAGTAACAAGCGCCCCAACCCGGGTCGCTCAGAGGGCAACCACGTTGCCGGTGCGCACCGACTCGTCCGCCGCCATGACAATCTTCAGGCTCTTGACAGCGTCGTTCATGTGGTCGGAGAGATCGATGTCCTCGTCGATCGCCTTCAAGAGGTAGCGCTGCTCGCGCTCGCACAGCGCGTCGTGGTCCGGCTCGTCCGTCATGTCGATGCGCTCGTCCGCCTTCGTCATGTCGGCATGGTGCCAGAGAATCTGGTTCGTCTTGGTATGGGCGTTGATGTCGTCCGACTTCACGTTCGCCGCGGTTTCCGCCATCACGATCGAGACGGCTCCCTTCGGGCCGATCACGTCTTTCACGAAGAACGCCGTCTCGCTCATCATCGGGCCCCATCCGGCTTCGTACCAGCCCACTGAGCCGTCATCGAACGCTACCTGCAGCATGCCGTAGTTGTAGACCGGCACCTCGTCGGTGAGGTGGGCGCCGAGCGCATGGACGCGAACCGGCCGCGCCCTGGTCATCTGGCACATGATATCGACATAGTGGACGCCGCAATCGACGATGGGCGGAAAGGAGATCCATCAGCCGCTTGTGCCATTCCCACGTCTCGCCATTCGACTGCTGGTTCAGGTTCATGCGGAAGACCAGCGGCGTGCCGAGCTGCCTCGCGATCTCGATGAACTTGATCCAGGACGGATGCTGGCGGAGGATATAGCCGACGACCAGCTTCCTGCCCGTGCGCTCGGCGGTGGCGACCACGCGCTCGGCGCTCTCGACCGTCTCGGCGAGCGGCTTTTCGACGAAGACGTGCGCGCCCGCCTCCATCGCCTTGACGGCATAGTCGGCGTGGGTGTCGGGAAGAGTGTTGATCGACACCACATCGGGCTTCAGCTCGGCGAGCGCCAGGTCGTAACTCGCATAGCGCCTTCGCGCCGGCGAGCGCCTCGGGGAGCGGCTTGCCGGCGATGCCGCGCGTGCAGACGCCGACCACGTCGAACTCCGGGATCCGCGCGTAGGCCAGAGCGTGCGACATGCCCATGTGCCGAGCCCGACGACCAACACCCGCTTCGTGTTCATACGCTCCGCCTCGTTTCAGCACGGCGCTGACTGTGAACCTTGTGAACCTTCTGAACCTAAAAGTCTTCAAGCGTCAATTCACGCGCCATGACGATGTTGCCGGCCGTCAGCCCGCAATCGACCGGCAGCACCGCGCCTGTGATGGCCGATGCGGCATCCGACGCGAGGAAGGCGACCGCCCGCGCGACCTCGATCGGCTCGACGATGCGGCCGAGCGGATACCAGCGTTCGAGCTGCGTGAGCACCTCCGGGTTGCGGCGAGCGCGATCGTCCCAGAGCGGCGTGCGCACGGTTCCCGGACACACGATATTGGCGCGGATGCCGTATCGGCCGAATTCGAGCGCCAGCGCCCTGGTCAGGCTGATCAAACCCGCCTTGCCGGCGCTGTAAGCGGCGTCGCCGAGGGCGGCCAACCCGTTGACCGAACCGATGTTGACGATCGCGCCGGTCCGCCGCGCCTTCATGCCCGGCAGCACGGCGTAGGCGCAGTTGTAGGCGCCGTTCAGATTGGCGTTGACGTCGTCTCTGAAACCCTCTGGCGTCGTGCGCTCCAGGCTCGGATGGCGTGACCGGCCGGCGTTGTTGACGAGGATGTCGACTGGACCGAGCACGGCCGTGAGTCGCGCGAACGCCGATCCGACGGCGTCGGCGTCGCCGATATCGACGATGGCGGATTCAATTCTGAGACCTTCGGCGCGAAGCCGTTCGGCGAAAGGCGTCACCGTCTCGCTGTAGTCGAGCGCGGCGATCACGGCACCGTCTCCGCCGAAATACCGGCACAACTCCTGGCCGATGCCGCCGGCCGCCCCGGTGACGGCGACGACCTTGTTCTGGAAGGACACGATCATTCTCCGAACACGGCGAGGGCGTCGGCAATCCAACTGAGATTGCTCCGGCGCAGAAGGCCGTAGTTGTAGAAGGCGACCTCGGAAATCCCGGCGTCGCGAAGCGCTCGTGCGGCCGCGGCCACCTCGCCGCGGCTCCCGAGATCCGGGAAGCCAGGCCGAAGGATGCCGCGGAGTGTTCCGGTTCCGTTCAGTCGTCGCTTGGTGTCGTAGACATCGGCGCCCACCCGCTCGGCGCTCTTTTCGTAGAAACACGCCTCGACGATTCCTGCGGCTTCCGCGAGGGCGCGGAGGTTGCTCCCCTCGTACCAGGCGCCGCCTGTCGGCCGGGCGACGGAAGGGATGACGGCGACGTTCGCGTCCGCCCGGACGCGCTCGCGAATCTCGCGGACGAGCGACGTCACGACGTCACAGCGCCAGTTGAGGAAGCTCGAGAGCGTCCGGTCGGTGGCGGCGTCGCCCAGCCAGAAGGCGTCGGCGCAGTCGTCGGGGAAATCGACGTCGCTCGCGAGATATGCCTCGATGTCCTGTCGCACCTGCGCCTTCAGCCGGCTCGCATCGATTCCGACGGCCTCGGATCCTCGGACGCAATGGTCGCAAAAGCAGAGGCCAAGGCGGCTGTCGAGCCACCTGTTCGACTTCACCATCGCGAACTCGTGGTGATACCCGTGGGCATAGGGCAGAAAACCGGGTGTCTCTACCGTGATACCGGCGACGGCGTAGTTGTCGGTCACGTCCCTGCAGAGCGCCACGGCATACTCGCGGGCGTCGGGAGCGGACGGGCAGAGACTGTAGACGTAGCGATCACCGAAGGCGTTCCTGACAGTCGATTGCGGATGGAGCTCTCCGAGACGGGAGTTGTGCAGCAGGACCATCCAGGCATTCGCGGCGACCTGACGGTTCTCGCCGATCTCGCGGAGAATGTCGCGCTCGCGAACGAGGCTGTTCAGAATGGGCCTGATTGCTCCGTAGCGCGAAAGGTCGGCTCTGAAATAGACGGTGCCGTCCTCGGGAAACGAGACTTTTCCGCTTCGCCCGTGGGGCTGCAGGAACTTTCCGGCGTGGTAGCTGCCGGCGACCGTGATCGTGTCGATGCCAAGCGCCCCGACCGTGCCGATCACATCGGCCACTCCCTCGTCGGCGAGGTCCCAGGGATAGGCGTAAATCGCTCGGTAGCTCATCGTGGAAAAGTCCTGCGCCCGAGACGACCTGCCATACGGGTGAGTGCGGCCTGACGGCAAGCGGCGTGTCAGTCAGGTGTTCCTGTGGGCTCCGGTGTCGCGCCGCTCGTCAGGCAGAGCTCGCACTCAAAGAACAGCAGCCCCATCCTCCGGCTCGTGACGGGCGCCAGCCGGCAGCAGTTGGGACACTGCACGCGGTCGTTGTGCGCCTTGTCTGCGTGAACCGGCGTTGCGCCTGGGCCTTCCGCGCCGAGGCGTGCCGATCGATGGGGCTGCTGTGACACTGAAGTGGAGCTCCTACTGCGTCCCTTTGGCCAGCGACATCAGATCGGCTCTGGTCATCGGCTTGTCGGGGTTCGGCGCGTGGACGAGCACGTGTCCCTCGAAGTCCAGCTTCAACCGTTCGACGTTCTGCACGAGCGTCGCGATGGCCGGAGCTGGCGGCTGGCCCTGCGCCGGGATATTGAAGTCCGCGGTGAACAGAATCTTCTCTTTGGGCAAGTACACGACGAGCATGCCGTCGGAATGCGCGAGGTCCTTGATGTGATGGAGCACGATCGTGTGGGTCTCGTCCTTGAGCTCCCGCTTGTCGCCAACCGACTCGACCTTGGGCTTCTTGTTCGCCTTGGCGAGATTGTCGCCGACGAGCGTCCGCGGCGCGCGCAGGGCCTTCTCCAGATAGGCCTTGTTGTTCTGGTGCGTGATGATGGTGATCCCCTCGGCCGCAAACGGCGCGAGCCCGCTCGCATGATCGAAGTGCGCGTGCGAGTTGACGACGTACCTGATCGGCTTGTTCGGGATGACGCGCCTGGCTTCGGCGATGACCGCAATGCCGCGCGCCTCGCTCTGCCCGCCCTCGAGCACGACGACGTGGTCCTTGAACTCGACGGCCAGCGCCACGTATCCGCCCGTGATTCGATACACGCCGTCGGCCATTTTCTCTGACGCGACTGCCGGCGCTGCCGCGGGCGCTCCCGGCGCGCCACCACGCCCCGCGCCGGCCGCCGCCGGCGCTCCGCCTGCGGGCGGCGGCGGCGTCATCAGCTGCGTGAGGTTGGCCGGATTCGCGGCGCCGCTCGTGATCGTGGCATCGAAGGTCTGCAGCCCAGCGCGCTTCTGCACGATTTTCGTCGGGACCTTCAGGCCGCCGAAGTCCTGATAGTTGGTGTACGTGGTGTCGACCTGCAGGTCGCCGAGAATGGGGTGCTCTACCCACGTCTCGACACGGTCGACCATGTTCTTGTCGTCGATGTAGCCGGTGACGCGGTACGGCTGGCCGGATGGCGCTTTCTGGGGCGGCATCCACGACACGACGTTATAGGCCTTGCCGCCGATCTTCTGGGAGCGGACCGTGGCGTTGTTCGCCGCGGCGCCCTTCAGGAAACCCCACGGCGTCACCCAGATTTCGAGCTGCTGCGTCCACGCCGCGTTGGCCGGCGTGATGTTCTGATTGAACACTCCGGGTTGCGGGGGTGGTGCGCCGGGAATCGTGGGAGGCATCGTCGGGCCCGTCGCACGCGACGCGGGCTGGGTCAGATCGATGGTGCGAGTGTAGGTCGTGATGGCGGTAGTGGCCAACGGACCGGCGATGGTCTTGCTCTGCCCGAAATTGCCATTCGCGGCCGACCCTGAGTAGGTAACCGAGCTCAGGCCATCGGCGCCCATCGCTTTGGATGCGTCGGCAATGATGGTTTTGGCGTCCTGTGCGACCGCTGCCATTGACAGGACGGTCACGAGCCCCGTGGCTACGGCGAGCTTTTTCAACATGCGTGCCCCCAAAATCGAACAGTGGCGAGGTGAATGCGGATGTCAGCCGCCGGATTATACCGCTCCCGCCTCGCGAATCGCGGCTTCACGAATTCCGTGAGACGCGGATGACCGGATCAGGGCGCCACGGGCCGCGGATTGCACGGATTCAGGGTTTCCACGGGACGCGGATTACGCGGATCAAAAGGGCTTCTTCACGGGACGCGGATTACGCGGATTACGCGGATTTGTAAGGGATTTTTCACGGGACGCGGATCACGAAGCCATATGGATCCGCGAGATCCGCGTCCCGTCAAAAAAATCAGCGAGATCCGCGTCCCGTGAGTTTGTGGATCCGCGCAATCCGCGTCCCGTAGATTCGTCAATCCGCGCGATCCGCGTGCCGTAGGGTCGCGAATCCGTGCTCCGAATCCGTGCTCGCGATTCCGTGATCCTTGACTCTTCCGCGCGTCTCGACTACTTTTTCCTTCGAGCGCGTAGGGCGCCTCCTGTCCGCGGAAAGGGACCGAGTCCCACCTTACTGTTCGACTCACATCGAATAACGCTTCTTTCGGCCCGCGTGCGGACATCGGGCGCTTGCGAAAGGAGCGCGTGTGCCTACCCGTTCTCTACCTCCGCGTCCGAATCTCGCTCAGCTCAAGATCCAGGCGAACGAGCTCCATCAGGAGCATCGTGCCGGCCGGCCCTCGGCCGCCGCGCGCATCGCCGCGCACCATCCCAGGTTCAGGGGCCGACCACTGCAGACCGTGCTCGGCACGACCCTCCCGCTCGCCGATGCGCAGCTCGTGATCGCGCGCGAGTACGGCTTCGACACCTGGCCGCAGCTGAAGCAGCGCGTCGACCTGGGACGCCGAATCGACACTATCGAGCGAAATCCGAGGTTCGACGACGCGCTTGCGGCGCTCGATGCCGGCAACGTCGAGCAATTGCGTGAACTACTGACATCGGATCCCTCTCTTACTCACGCGCGCACCAATCTCGAGCCGCCGTACGGCTACTTCACCGGCGCGACACTCCTCCATCACGTTGCCGGGAATCCGGGCCGCGACAACCCGTTGCCGGCCAACATCATCGAGATCGCCCGGCTGTTGCTGGACGCCGGCGCCGAGGCGAATGTGCTGACGCTCGGGCCGAGCCCGAGCAACTCGCCCCTCACGCACGGTGCCACCACGATGGGGCTCGTCGTGACGAGCAAACAGGCCAGCGACATGAACGTCACCGGGCCACTGATGGACCTGCTCCTCGAGCACGGTGCGACACTCGACCTGAAGAGCGAGGACGCGCTGGACGGGTCGCTGAGCAACCATGCGCCCCGTGCGGCCGAGAAGATGATCGCGCTCGGCGCCAGGCCGGACCTCCTGGCAGCCGCGGCTCTGGGACGGCTCGATCTGCTGCGGACCTTCTTCGATAGCGAGGGGAGGCTCCTGGATCGCCCACGCCGGCAGGGTAGAGACATGAACGATCGCGACGCGATCGGGCTCGCGCTGCTGTATGCGTACGTCCGGGGTCAGCGCGAGGCGGTGGACTTCCTGCTCGAGAAAGACGGCAACTGGGACATGATTGGCGTCAATAACGGCGCCGTGCTGCATCGTGCCGCATTCGGCGGCGATCTCGAGATGGTCAAGCGCCTCGTCGGGAGGGGTGCCGGCATCAGCAACCGGGACAACCCATTCAAGTCGACGCCGTTGGGATGGGCCGACCACAACAAGCAGGCGGACGTGGTGCAGTGGATGCGGGCCCATTGCGCGATTGACCTCCATGACGCCGCGTCGTTCGGTTTTGGCGAGCATATCGAAGCACGGCTGAAGGAGGACCCAGCGTCGGTCGACATGCGCATCGACCACTGGGACATTCCACAGGGGGCGGCGTTGCACTCGGCGGCCGCCATGGGACATGAAGGCGCCGCGAGGCTCCTCCTCGAGAAGGGCGCCGATCCGAACATACTGGCGGGCAACGGCTTCACGCCTCTTGATGTCGCTGACGCCAACGGTGCTGCCGCCGTCGCGGCGCTGCTGGAGGCGCGAGGCGCTACGCGCACGACCTTCGACGGGGCGACGTCCGATCGCACGAGGCTGAAGTCGTTCGAGACGGTCGCGAACGACCTCCTCGATGCCTACCGGTCAGGCGAATCCTCGGCGCTCGAGGCCGTCCAGGAGTTCTTCAAGCAGACATTCACGTGGAGCGAGGTGCGCACGAAGCTGCCGCAGCTGCTGGGCAAACCGGCAGACGCCGAGATCTCTCTCACCGACACGCAACAGGTCGTCGCTCACACGCGCGGATTCGGCAGCTGGGTCGCGCTCGCGAAAAGCGTGATGCGGACCGGCGGCCGCGCCAAGAGCTGGAACCTGCCGCTGTACCGCATCGACGAGAAGCACGATACTCTCGAGGTGCGCCATTCGCTCGACGACAAGGAATGGGACGAGATCATCGCGGTGATGGCGGAACGAAGAATCTCGGGCCTCGACGCGGGCGGTCAGATGACCGACGAGGTGCTCGAGCGCGTCGGGGACGTCGGTCACATCACGCGGCTCAACTTCGGCGGCACGAAGCGGCTCACCGATGACGGCCTCGCGCACCTGTCACGCCTGCCGCGCCTGCAGGAGCTCGATCTGAGCGACTACCCCGGTGGGCGGATCACCGACCGTGGACTCGAAGTGCTGCGGCATCTGCCAGAGCTCAGGCGATTCCAGATGTGCTGGCAACGGGGGATCTCGGACGCCGGCGTGGCGAACCTGAAGTTCTGCGACCGTCTGGAGAGCGTGGACCTGTTGGGCACGCACACGGGCGACGGCGCCATCGTTGCCGTCGCCGGAAAGCGCCAGCTGCGACGGCTCAAGACCGGACGCGGCGTCACCGATTCGGCGCTGCCGCTGCTTCATCAGATTCCCATCTTCAAGACGTGGCACGGCGGCGAGGTCAAGTACTCGCTGATGAGCGCCGACGCAGAGCCGAACCATCTCCTGCTCGACGGCCCGTTCACCAATGCCGGACTCGCCAGCCTCGCGGGGCTCGATGGGCTCTTCGGGCTCAGCTTCTTCTGGCACATCTCCGCCCTGACGGGCGCAGGCCTCTCAGGGCTCGCGGATCTCCCCAACCTGGGTTTCCTCGGATGTGAGGGAAAACTGTGCGACGACGATGCCATGCGCCACATCGGCGGGATACCGCACCTGCGCATGCTGATGGGCCAGGGCACGGTTGCGAGTGACCAGGGGTTTGCGGCCTTGAGCCGTTCGCAGACCATCGAGTACATCTGGGGAAGGGAATGCCCCAACCTGACCGGTCGCGGGTTCAAGGCACTGTCGACGATGCCGGCGCTCCGCGGCCTGGCGGTGAGCTGCAAGCATGTCGACGACGCGGCGTTGTCAACCCTGCCGCAGTTCCCGGCGCTCGGGGATCTCATGCCGATGGACGTGCAGGACGCGGGCTTCCGTCACGTCGGCCGCTCGGAGCGGCTCGAGGGTTTGTGGTGTATGTACTGCCGCGACACGACCGACGCCGCGACCGAGCACATCGCCGGCCTGTCGAAGCTCGAGACCTACTACGCGGGCCAGACGAAGATCACCGATCGAAGTCTCGAGATTCTGAGCCGGATGCCGTCGCTCGAGAAGCTCGAGTTCTGGAACTGCGGCGGGATCACGAACGCCGGCGTGGCGCATCTCGCCGCGCTGCCCGCGCTGCGGGAGATCAGTGTCGACGGTTGCCGACAGGTCACGCCCCAGGCGGTCGCCGTTTTTCCCGCGCCGGTGCGGGCGAGGTACTCGGTGTGATGACACCTTTCCCAGAATGGCTCGAGCCGATGGCCGCGACGCTGACACAGGAACGGTTCACTGGCCCTGAGTGGATATTCGAGCGCAAGTTCGACGGCATCCGCCTGCTCGCGTTCAAGCATGGCTCTGACGTCAGGCTTTTCTCGCGAAACCGCCTGCCGCTGAACGGCTCGTACCCGAACGTGGTCCAGGCAATCGCGAACCTGCCGGTCCACGATGTGATCCTCGATGGGGAAGCGACAGGCGGATGGGGTTCGCTCGGCAGGGGCGAATACTACGTCTTCGACGTCCTCTGGCTCGATGGCCGCAACGTCACCGCACTCCCGCTCGAAGAGCGTCGCGCGTTGCTCGGTCAATTACCCCTTCACCTGCCGCTCGAGCAGGTCGTGACAGTCGACGATCCCAAACCGTGGGATCTTGCCTGCGCCGAGGGGTGGGAGGGCGTCATCGCCAAGCGGCGCGACTCGACCTACGAGCATCGCCGCTCGAAGCATTGGCTGAAGATGAAGTGCGAGGAAACCCACCTCTTCGTCGTCGGCGGCTTCACCGATCCGCAGGGCAAGCGCGTGGGGCTCGGCGCGCTGCTGGTCGGATATTTCGACAAAGAGGACTTGTGCTTTGCCGGGAAGATTGGCACCGGCTTCGACAACGCGCTCCTGCGGGAGCTTCGGGCGCGGCTCGATGGCCTGGAAATACCGAAGACGCCATTCACGAAGGCCAAAGGACTGCCTCGCCTGCGCGCGCACTGGGTGCGTCCGGAGATTGTCGTGGAGGTGGGCTTCATCGAATGGACCGGACACGGGAAGCTGCGTCATCCGCGGCTTCTCGCCGTCCGAAATGACACAGCGGCGGCCGATGTCGTGCGGCAATCGCCTGCGACTAGAGGAAGATGACGCGTGATCACGCATCCAGAGAAAGTGCTGTTCCGAGCGGTGGAAGGCCACGCCGCGATCACCAAGGGCGAGCTGGCTGCCTACTACGAGGCAATCGCCCCGATCATGGTGCCGCACATTCGCGCGCGGCCGATCACGATGGAGCGCTATCCGGCTGGCATCGACAAGAAGGGCTTCATCCAGAAGGACGTCTCGAAGGGCTTCCCCGCGTGGCTCGAGCGCGTCGAGGTGCCGAAGAAGGACGGAACCGTACATCATGCGATCGTCACGGACACGCGCTCGCTCCTCTGGATCGTCAATCAGAACACCATCACGCCGCACGTGTGGTCGTCGCGCGCGCCGGACCTCTACCATCCCGACATCTGCGTCTTCGACCTCGACCCTTCCGAGGATGATCCCGACGCCTTGCGCGCCGCGGCAGTCGGGCTTCGCGACCTTCTGAAGGAGCTGGGACTGCCAAGCTGGGTGAAGACCTCCGGCTCGAAGGGCTTCCACATCGTCGTGCCGCTCGACGGTAAAGCCGACACCGGAGAAGTGTCAGGGTTCGCGCACCACGTGGGTTCGGCGCTGGTGAAGCTGGCACCGGATCACCTGACGCAGGAATTCAGCAAGGCCGATCGGGGCAAGCGGATTCTCGTCGACACGGGGCGAAACGGCTGGAGCGCGACGTGGGCCGCGCCTTATGCCGTGCGTGCGAAGCCGGGCGCACCGGTGTCCGCGCCGTGCACGTGGGATGAAGTGGAACGCGGCGACGTCGGCCCGCAATCGTTCACGCTGCCGACGATGGCCGCGCGCGTCGCCGAGGTCGGCGATCTGTGGTCGGACCTGCGCAAGCGGGGGCGGTCGCTGCGGCGAGCGGCGGAGCGGCTGCGGCGGTTCTCGACGAAGCAGAACGGCTAGAATGGGAGCCCCCGAGTGTCGAGGACACGGTGTCGAACTTGGTCGAGCTTCGTGGGCGTCCGAACGCTACACGAAGATATCGAGAACTCTGCAGCGGAAGCCCTGCACCACCTCGTCCAGGTCCAGCAGGTCCGCAGCTCCCAGAGTGATCGGTGGGCCGAACGCACGATGCGTGGTCACGGTGCGCTCGTCGGGATCGATCACGACGACGAGAGAGACGCCGTGCGTCAGATACTCAGTGACCTTGTCGTGGACGTCGGAGGGGCGATCGTCGGGCGAGAGTACCTCCGCCGCCAGATCCGGCGGGCCGTGCCAGAACCCGCGAGGGAGAGTCCCGTCCGGCACCCGCTCGCGCCGGATGAACGCCAGATCCGGAGCCCTGACCGTGTCGGGAGAGGACGCCAACCGGAAACCCACTTCCGTTACCACGAGGCCCAGTCGTCGGGCGTTCACGTGCTGCGTGAGCTCGGCTCCGAAGCGCATCACGAGCCAACCGTGCAGGGTTCCGGTCGGGCTCATGCGGATGACCCGGCCTTCCACGAGCTCGTACCGGTAGTCGTCGTCCGGGAATTTCTCGAGCTCTTCGGCCGTGACCAGGTGTGTGGTGTCGGACATGGAGTGTCCTTTCCGTCCGGCATTCTAGCATCGTCACTGCAGTTGCCATGAACCCTCTAGCGCTGAGCTGACGGTGCATGCGAGCCTCCCACGGACACGAGCAGCATCGGCGCCAGTTCCGGAACGACCTTGCGCAGCGCCTCGACCACCATGCGCCCGACGACCTCGCTGCCCTTGGCGTTCAGGTGGGTGCGATCGACCTGCCCCTTCTCGTTTCCTTGCTCAACTCGGGGACTCAGATCCGCCCACACGTCATCCCCGGCATTCTCTGCGTCGGCCAGACTGATCGCGTGGAGGTCGACGAGCGGGACTTTCTTCTCGGCCGCGAGCGCTCGGATGACTTCCACATACGGAGTCTGCGTCGTCCTGATCGTTCCGTCCTCTTTGTAGAGGCGGCGCACGAGAGACGTGACCAGGATCGGCGTCGCGCCGATCGCGCGAGCATCGTCAACGTAGCGCCCCATGTTGCTGCGGTAAGTGGTCTTCGGATCCGTCTCGCGCTCGGGACCCTTTCCCAGCTCGTCGTTGTGGCCGAACTGAATCAGATAGAACTGGCCGCGCTTGGCCAGCGCCTCCGCCCATCGTCCTTCGTCGATGAAGCTCTTCGAGCTGCGGCCGTTGGCCGCCGTGTTGACCACTTCGACCTGGGCGGTGACGAGCTGCTTGAATCCTGCGCCCCACCCCGAATCGTCCGTCACGGTTGAGTCGCCGACGAGAACGATGCGCACCGGCGGAGAGCTCTGGGCGAGAGTCGACCCTGGGACGACGGCGACAGTGACAGCAGCAGCGAGCAGGGCCGTTACAACCTTCGGCAAGAAGTTGTACCCTTCACGGAGCGAGCATATCGTCGTTTCAGTGGGTGAGGGAAGCGGAGACGGAGCGAACGGCGAGGGGACAGAGGCATGAAGCGTTTGCATGAGCGAGCCCCTCGTCTGACACGCGCGCAGCTCTGGACGTCTCTCGTGGTCGTTGCTTTCCTTGGCGCTCCCGTCCGCAGCGCTTCTCAACAGCCGCCGGGCGCTCCCGGCGCCATCGTCCGGGGCCGGCTCGTGGCGGCCGACACCAACCTGCCCTTCCGCGACGCCACCGTGAGCCTGCAGCCCCTTTCGTCACAGCCGCCCACGCCTGGGCGCGAGAAAATGGAGTGGATGACGGGGCAGGTCGGTGCGGCCGTCGACGCCGAGGGGCGATTCGAGTTCCCCGACGTGCGGGCCGGATCGTATCGGATTGTCGCAACTCCCGTGCAGACGGCCATGCGATACGTCCAGGGCTTCTATCCAGAGGCTTTGCCGGACGGGCCCCGATCGTTCAGGGTCTCTGCGGGGCAGGAGCCGGCAGAGATCGTCATTCTGCTTCCTCGGGGTGCCACCATCAGCGGACGCGTCGTGGACGAACACGGCGCGCCGCAGTCGTACGTGTCGGTCAACGCCGGAGAATCGGTCGCCGGTGGCCGTACACGCGTGCCGGTAGGTTTCGCGCCTTCTCTCGGCGCACGCACGGACGACAACGGAAGCTTTCGGCTCTTCGGTCTCCAGGCCGGAGAATACATCGTCGTGGCGCAGCCACCACCCGTAGCGGCCAGCACGACGCGCGGCGTGCCGCGATCGGCTGCCTACCCACCGACTTACTATCCCGCCGCCTTCTCCGCAGCCGATGCCGGCAGACTTCGCCTCCGGGCCGGCGAAGATCTCGGACCGATTGACATCGTCCTCGAACGATCGCGCCTGGTCACAATCCGCGGCGCCGTCGTCGACTCGACCGGAGCCCCCGCCTGGGGCGTCCAGGTCAAGTTGCAGAAGGCGACATCGCCGATCGTGAGCGAGGGCGCCGCCAGCGGTCCACCGACGATGGGGGACGGGGCCTTCGAGATTCGACTCGTACCACCCGGTGACTACGCCTTGACCGCCTACAAGTACGGAGGAGGGCGTCAGGAGTTCGCGTGGACGCCAGTCTCGGTCAGCACGGACGTGGAAGGCGTGGTTCTCAGACTGCGGTCCGGGGTGGATGTCGCGGGTCAGGTGATCTTCGACACGCCGCCGGACGGCTCGCTGCTCTCACTCCGAATCCGGCCGCTGCAGGGCCCCGGCGCGAGTCAGAGCGCGGCGATCCAGGTGAAAGACGACGCGTCGTTCGTGCTAGAACAGCTTTTTGGACCGGTGCTGCTACGCGCTGAAGGCTGGCCCCGTTGGCACGTGAAGAGTGTGCTGTATGGTGGACGCGACATTACCGACGAGCCCACCGAGCTCGAGCCAGGCACCGAGCTGCGAGTCACGTTGACGGACCGCCTCGGGACATTGTCCGGTGTCGTCACGAGCGAGCGTGGCGATCCGATTGCCGCCGCCGTGATGGTATTTGCCGAGGACCCGGACCTCAGGCACGAACGATCGACGATGACCAGGATGGTGTGGGCCGCGGCGAACGGGCGTTACGCTGTCGAAGGGCTCCGCGCCGGTCGCTATATGGCTGTGGCCGTGCCCAGAGAGGCCGCTTCGCTGACCGACCTCAATGCCGCCTACTTCGAGCTGTTGGCGAAGGGGGGAAAGCCCGTCCAGATACGCGACCGGGAAGCGGATGCACTCGATCTGAAACTGTTTGCGGTGCGGTGAGAGCCGCGGACGCCTCACTCTCCCTTGAGCGCGTCTATCGGCGCGATGCGCGCGGCTTTGAGCGCGGGGCCGGCGACGGCGATCGCGGACACGACCGCCAGCGTCAGCGCTGCGACGGCGAGCGCGCGCGCGTCGAGCGGGCTCACGCCGACGAGCACGCCGCGCAGCACGCGATCGGCGGCGGCCGTCAGCGCGATTCCCGTCACGATGCCGCCGGCGAGCAACCGGCCGGCGCCCGCCATGACGAGCTGGACGAGCTGGCGCGGCTCGGCGCCGATGGCGAGCCGCACGGCCATCTCGCGCGAGCGCTCCGACACCATGAGCATGAACAGGCTGTAGAGGCCGATCGCCGCGAGCGTCACGGCCGCGCCGGCGAAGAGGCCGAGCATCGCGGCGTCCATCCTGGGCTGATCGAGCGCGGCGTCGAGGACGGCCTGCACGGGCCGCAAGCCGAACACGGCTCGGTTCGGATCCAGCTCGCGGACCAGCCGGCGCAAGTCCGAGGCGAAAGCGCGTGGATCCGCCGTCCTCGCGACGTACTCGGGATCGGGCCACGCCCCAGCGGAGTTGCACGTGTAGACGTAGGGCACCGGATGCATTATTGCGGCGGCCTGGCCATCCTCGGCGATGTTGCCGACGACGGCGACGATTCTCAACGGCGTTCCCGTCCGCTGGATCATCCAGATTGATCGTCCGACGAGGTCCTGGTTCGGTGCATGGACCTCGACGAAACGCTGGTTCACAATCGCCGTGCCCGGAGCTTTGAAGTCCGTCTTGAGGGCAGGGCACCACTCGCCGGCGACGAGCGATGCGCGGATGGCGCGAAGATAGCCTCCGCTGATCATTCGTGTGCCGACCGTCATTGAACCGTCCGTGTTCGGACCCGTCAGGCCCTCGACGTAGACCTGGTAGCGCAGCGTGGCGCCGGTTGCGGGCAGGAAGTTGGTCAACCCGGCAGCCCGGACGTGCGGCAATTGCTCGAGGCGCGCGATGAGCTGTTCCTGAAGCTGGCCGACAGGCCAGCGATCCTCGGACCAGGCAGCTCCGACGTGGAAGGTGACAGTGCTCGACGTATCGATGCCGGTATCGACTTGCGTGAGGTTGTAGTAGCTGCGCAGGAGCAACGTCGCCGATCCGACCAGCAACACGCTGAGTGCAACCTGGCCGACGACGAGGAGCCGCTGCAGACGGTGCTGCCCTCTGGCGACGCTGCGGCTTCCGGCAGAGATCACGCGGCTGAGTTGTGGACGCGAGCCCGCGAGCGCGGACACCACGCTGAAGGCACACGCGGCCAGCAGGCTCGTGGCGCCCACGAAGGCGAGCGCGCGCCAGTCGAGAGTCAGCTCGTTGATGCGCGGCGTCGTGGACAGCAGCGTGGGCATGAGCGAGACCAGCCACGCGGCCAGGCCTGCGCCGAGGGTGCCGCCGAGCGCCGCGATCAGAAACCCCTCGCGCATGACCGTGCCAATCGCGCGTGCGCGCGAGGCCCCGAGGGCGGCGCGGATCGCGAGCTCGCGGGCACGCCGATGCAGCTGGACGAGCGTCAGCCCGGCGATATTGGCGACCGCGATGATCCACAGGGACGCGACGGCGCCGAAGACGAGCAGGAGCCCGCGCCGCGAGTTGGCGACCCGGCCCTCTTTGAACGAGCGTATCTCCGCGGACCAGCCGGCGTCGGTCTTGGGGAACTCCCTGGCGAGTGCCTCCTGGATCGTGGCCAGCTCGCGCCCGCCCGCTTCCAGGCTGACACCCGGGCGCAGCCGTCCGATGCCGCCCATGAACCGCGCGTCGCGTTGGCGCATGAGCCACTGGCTGGTTTGTGCCGGCAGCCAGACGTCGGTCGCCGCGCTGGTGAAAGCTCCGGGCATGACGCCGACTATCGGATACGAACGGCCGCCGATGATGAGCGGGCGCCCGACAGCCGCCGGATCCCGCTCGAAACGCCGCGCCCAGAACCGATCGCTGATCATCACCGCGCGGGGTCCGTTCTCCCACTCCTCCTCGTTGCTGAACCAGCGGCCGGCGAGCGGCGGCATCGCGTAGACGGCGAAGAAGCGCGGCGCCACGCGACGCCCTTCGAGACGTTCGGGTTCCGCGCCGCTCGTATCCGTCACGTTGTCCGAATAGCTTCCTGACACCGCGACGAAGCTTCGGTTCAGCCGGTGCCAGTCTTCGAGCCGGCCGGGAGCGATGAGGCTGGTCTTCTCACGGGCGGACGGACTGGACTCGTAGACGGTCACGAGGCGATCGCCGTCGGGGTAGGGCAGCGGTTTGAGGAGGACCGTGTCCACCAGCGAGAAGACAGCGGTCGTGACCCCGGCACCGAATGCCAACGTCAGGACCGCGGCAGTGAGGTAGGCGGGTCGCCGCCGCAGAGATCGCCAGGCCTGCCGCCAGGCCGAGCTGTGAAAGCGCTCGTTGCGCGATGTGCCGATCGATGCGTGAGGGTCCTCGTGCTCCGGCAGGCCCGCAGGTCTCGTCGCGCGCCGGGCCGTCGCGAGGTCCTTGATCTCATGGATGAGCAGCAGGGCGACCGCGAGGGTGCCGCGCCTGGCGGCCTCCGTGGATGCGGCTTCGAACGTCGCGATCATCTCGGCCCGATAGTGCCTCCGGACCTCGCGCGGGACCATGACGAGCAGCGCGCGGTGAACGGCGCGCGCGACCGCCACAGAACGCGGGATTGGCGGCGTCATGACTGCCTCCGCAGCGCCGGGGCAGGCGCCGGCCGCACTCCCCGCTCATGCGCGTGATGCACTAGCGCCTCGAGCCGCGCCGTTTCTGCTCTGAGCACCGCCCGTCCCAGAGGCAGCAGGCGATAGAACCGCCGCCGCTCGTCGGCGCGACCGCTGTCCTCGATGAGACGGAGCTCGACCAGGCGCGCGATTGCGGTGTAGAGGGTCCCCGTGCCGAGCCGCATGGCGCCATCCGTGCGCTGCTCGATGTCCTGAATCACGGCGTAGCCGTGACGCTCACGGTCGGTGAGCGCCAGCAGGATGTGGAACTGGTGCGGCGAGAGCGGGAGGAAGTCTTTCGGGTTGTCCATGCGTCGAACCTCGATGTATCGAGCTTAGACGCAGGGCCCCCGCGAAAGGTTGGCGTGGTGAACTGCTGAGCACACGGGCGCGTCAGACCACGGGGAGAAATGCCGGCTGACGGGCGCGCCACCACGCCAGGAAGCGCCGGGCGGCACGATGCGTGACGATGAGCAGCAGAAGGCCGCAGACGAGCGCGATCGGAATCACCGCGTAGCCGCCATACACGACCGCGCCCGGCGGCACGGTCAACTCGATTCCGAAGGATCGGGGGACGCCATCGACTACGAGCAAGCCCACATGGTTCGGGAAGATCGGTTTCAGCGCCGCTATGAGAAGGAAGGCGACGCCGATCGAGTATCCGGCGAAGAGCCCGAGCGCGGCGAGGGCCCCGCTGACCGTCGACACCGCGATCCGCCCGATCGCACGCGCGACGGGAACGATCCGGCCCGTCAGCACGGCTTCGTCGACAGTGCGCCCGAGCGAATAGGCTTCGGCGACGCGCAGCGGCGGGCCAAGATCGCTCAGGATCTTCTCGATCGTCGCGCGTTCGTCCAGCGACGGCTCGGCCTGGGCGATCCGTTCGCGCAGGTGTGATTCGATCTCACGGACCGCCTCCCGCACGACGTCGCGCGGGAGCGACGACGCGAGCGAGCGCTCGAGGACGAACAGATATCCATTCATCCGCGATTGGCCGGTTTCATCGAGCTGCACGATCGCTCCTTGCCGTCGCATCGGCCGCGCTCATCAAACGCTCAATCTTCTCCGTAAAGGTCCGCCACTCGTCCTTCATCGTCGCGAGACGCCGCTCGCCCGCCCGCGTGAGCCGATAGTACTTGCGCGCATGGGGTGCCTCGTTCTCGACCCAGGACGCGTCGAGCAGTCCTTCGCGCGTGAGACGCCCGAGGATTGGATAGATCGTCCCCTCGGTCACGACAAGATCCGTGAACGCTTCGAGATGCTGGATGATGGAGAGGCCGTAGCGCGGGTGTGCAGACACGGTCAAGAGGATGGCCAGGTCCAGTGCGCCGCGCCGAAGCTGTTCCTGCCAGGTGTCTGCCGACATACATTGCGTCACAAGGTATTAACGGCGGCGTCGCCGGAAATGTTCCGGACACCGGGCGTTTACCGCAGGACGAGCGGCCGCAGCGGGCGAACGTAGACGTTCCGGAAGGCGACCGGGCCGTGGTCCCCCTGGATCATGAGCGGGTTCTGGGCGGCCTCGGGGATCTCGAGGCTCGCGCGCGTCGGACCATCGATGTCGACGTCTTTCTGTACGAGCTGACCGTTGAAGAGCACGCGCACGAAGCGCGCCGGCTGGGTCTTCTTGCCGGACGCATCGAAGCGCGGCGCCCGGAACCACGTCTGGAACGACTGCCACTCGCCGGGCCGGCGTGACGCGTTGACGAGCGGGGAGATCCGCCGACGCCCTGCTCGTTCGTCCAGCGATGATAGATGGCTCCGGCGTCGGACGTCTTCACGCCTTCGCTCGATCCCCAGCTGTCGAAGATCTGGATTTCGTAGAGGCCCTGTAGATACACGCCGGAGTTCGAGCCCTTCGCGAGCATGAACTCGAGGTAGAGCTCGACGTCGCCGAACGCGCGCTCCGAACAGAGGTTCGCTGTCCGCCCCGTCGGACCGTTGAGCATGATGCCGCTCGGCGCCGCCCGGCCGTTGAGCCGCGTCGGTCCGAGGAGCCGCTCGAACATCACGAACCGCGTCGTATACCACTCACTCTTGGTGTTTGCGTCGCAGGCTTTCCAGCCGGCGAGATCCTTGCCGTTGAGGAGCGGTTCCCAGCCCTCTTCGAGGACGAACGGCGGGTCGCCGTGTGCCTCGCCATCCTGGATCGCCGACGGACGCGGCGCCTGCTGGAGCAGCGCGCCGATTGCGAGGAGCGTGAGGAGTGTGCGCATAGGGCGCCCTGACTATACACCGGCGGCCGATCGCTGCACACAGGACTCGGTTGATCCGACGGGACGCGGATCACGCGGATCGGGAATGTCGCACGGGACGCGGATTACGCGGATCAGAAGGATCTCTTCACGGGACGCGGATTACGCGGATCAAACATTTTCACGGGACGCGGATTACGCGGATTAAACATTTTCACGGGACGCGGATTACGCAGATCTGCAGCGGCGCAGGCGCGTTCCACGAGGCTGTTCACCTGCACCTGTTAGCCCGGAGTGGGGACTGATCCCGGAGATCACCGTCGGGCCAACCTGGTTCGCAGAGATGCCGGTTGCCCTCCGCTGACGCCCCTGATCCGCGCAATCCGCGTCCCGTTGAAATGCCCGATCCGCGCAAACCGCGTCCGCTGGAATGCCTGATCCGCGCAATCCCGTCCCGTCGGAATGCCTGATCCGCGTAATCCGCGTCCCGTTGAAATGCCCGATCCGCGTAATCCGCGTCCCGTTGAAATGCCCGATCCGCGCAATCCGCGTCCCGCTGGAATGCCTGATCCGCGCAATCCGCGTCCCGTCGGAATGCCTGATCCGCGTAATCCGCGTCCCGTTGAAATGCCCGATCCGCGTAATCCGCGTCCCGTTGAAATGCCCGATCCGCGTAATCCGCGTCCGTCGGAATGCCTGATCCGCGATCGCGGGCCAATAGCATCGCGCAACCTGCGATAGGATTCACGCATGCGCAAGTGGATCGCTTTCCTTGTCGTCGCAATGGCGGGCACGGCCGCGATGGCGCAGCAGGCCATCTCGCCTCCCGCGCCGTTCGGCGACCCGGGCCGCCGGGCCAAGCTCGCGACGGCGTTCGCGGACATCGACCGGCTTCTCACCGAATTCGCGACGTCGGTCCACGCCCCTGGCGCGGCGTGGGGCATCGTCATCGACGGGGAACTGGCGCACCAGGGAACGATGGGCGTCCGCGACGTCGCAGCGAAGGCGCCGGTCGACGCCGACACGGTGTTTCGCATCGCATCGATGACCAAGAGCTTCACGGCGATGTCGATTCTCAAGCTCCGCGACGCGGGGCAGTTGTCGCTCGATGATCCCGCCGAGCGCTACGTTCCCGAGCTGAAGAACCTCCGCTATCCCACGACCGACTCTCCCAGGATCACCGTCCGCCACCTGCTGACGCATTCCGAGGGCTTCCCGGAAGACAACCCGTGGGGGGATCAGCAGCTCTCCGAGAGCGAGGCCGAGTTGTCCCGCATGCTGCGCGACGGCATTCCGTTCTCGAATACGCCAGGCGTCGCCTACGAATACTCGAATTACGGGTTCGCGATCCTCGGGCGCATCGTGTCACGCGTCTCGGGCAAGCCCTACGACGAATATGTCGCGGAGAACATCCTGAAGCCGCTCGGCATGTCGTCTACGACGCTTCATCCGTCGAGGGTTGCGCCGAACAGGATCGCCATCGGGTATCGCTGGGAGGACGAGCGCTGGAAAGAGGAGCCGGCGCTCCCGCACGGGTCGTTCGGGGCGATGGGCGGCATGCTGACCTCGATCCGCGATTTGAGCCGCTACGTGTCGGCTTTCCTCGAGGCGTGGCCGCCCCGGGATGGACCGGAGACCGGCCCCGTCCGGCGCGCGTCGCTCCGCGAGATGCAGCAGCCCTGGCGCCCCTCCGGGATGCGCGTGGCCCTCGACAAGTCGACGAGCGCCACGCACCTCACGTCGACCAGTTACGGATACGGCCTCAGCGTGACGCAGACCTGCCAGTACCCGCGCGATCGTCGCCCATAGCGGTGGGCTCCCCGGATACGGATCGCTCATGCGCTGGCTTCCCGACTATGGTGTCGGCATCATCGCCTTCGGCAACGTCACGTACACCGGCTGGAACAATGCCGTCGGCGGAGCGATCGATCGGTTGGACCGATCGGGCGGTCTGCGTCCCCGCGAGGTCCGGCCGTCGGCCGCGCTCACCGCGGCGCGCGACGACGTCTCGAAGCTCGTCCTGGGCTGGGACGACGCGTTGGCGGACAAGATCGCCGCCGAGAACCTGTTCATGGACCGTTCGAAGGACCGGCGGCGCAAAGAGATTGACGATCTCCGCGCGAAGGTCGGCGCGTGCTCCGCGCCGACGAAGTTCGACGTCGTCGAGAACGCGCTGCGCGGGCAATGGACGATGAGCTGCGAGCGCGGTGCGCTGCAGGTGGCGATCACGCTTGCGCCGACGATCCCGCCGGGCGTTCAATTTCTCGCGGTTCGTCCCGCACCAGCGCAGCCGCCGTCCGTGGGGCCCTGCGTGTCTTTCTGAGCCACGGGTAACAGAGATAGTACGAGCCACAGACGACAGGGATGCTGGCTGTGCGTAACGACGATCGGGAGCGTGTGGTGCGCAGTTCCGCTCGACCGCTGGCGTCACGCGCGGCGGAGCGCGCGCATCGGGTCGAGCCGGGCGGCCCGGATCGAGGGAGCCAGGCACGCGAGCGTCGTGACTGCCAGCAGGGTGAAGGTCACGGCTGCGTATATCACCGGATCGAGTGCGTTCGTCTCGTAAAGGAACGTCGAGAGAGTACGGCTCAACATCAGGGACCCAAGTAGACCGAGCGTGAGGCCCGCCGCCGCGGGGATCATGCCGGCCGCGAGCACCAGTCGCAGCACGGAGGCGGCGTTGGCGCCGAGCGCCATCCGCACGCCGATCTCCTGCGTCCTCGCCGCGACGGACTGATGGATGACGCCGTAGGTGCCGATCACGGCGAGGACCAGCGCGACCGCAGCCAGCGCGGTCAGCAGGAGTGTCTGCAGCCTTCGCAACGCGACGGTTCGTCCGAGGCGCTGCTCCACCGTCACGATGCCGTAGGGTGGCACGGTCGGATCGAGCGCGCGCATGTCGGCGCGAATGGCCTCGCGCAACGAGTCCGGATCGCCGAGCGTCCTGACTGCGATATCCATCTCACGGGTGATGCCGGGCTGGAACATGTAGGGAATTGCGGGCTCATCGAGCCGCTGCCGTCGCATGTCGGCCACGACGCCGACGACGGTCTTCCAGGGATTCTTGGCGCCCGGGTCGAGCCCGTACTTCAGGCGCTTGCCGAGCGGATCCTGGTTCGGCCAGAAGCGTCGTGCCATCTCTTCGTTGATCACGATGACCTGGGGCGCGCCGGGCGCGAGGTCGCTCTCCTGAAGCAGCCGGCCGCGGCGCAACGGGATGCGCATGGCCTCGAAGAATCCCGGTATCACGATGTCTTCGGTGAGCGGCGGCGCGGGATCTTCCTCCCGCTGTGGCGGTTGCCCTTCGAGTGCGACGCGATAGTCGGGCTGGCGGTGGATGAAGAAGTCGCCGATCGCGCCGGCAGCGACAACGCCGGGGAGCGAGCGCAGCCGGCGCGTGGCCTCGGTGTAGAAGGCGCCTACCTTCGCCGCGTTGTCGTAGGTTCCCGGCAGGTCGACCTGCAGCAGCAGCACGTTGGTGGAATCGAATCCCCGGTTGGTGGCCTGGACGCGCTGGAAGCTGCGGAGGAGCAGCCCGGCGCCCGAGAGCAGCATGACGGCAAGCGCGATCTCGGCGACGACCAATCCCTGATGCAGGCGGCGTGCGCCTGCGCCCGCCGAGCGCGCGCGGCCCGTCCTCCCTGAGCACGTCAGCCGGCCTGGCCGTCGAGAGCTGGAGCGCCGGGAGCAACCCGGCGACGAGTCCGCTGGCGAGCGATACAGCGAGCAGGAAGAACAGCACCGTCGCGTCGGTGGAGATCGTGTCCGCGCGCGGCAACGCCCCCGGCGCCAGTCGCCTGAGGGCCACGGTGCCGCCCCACGCAAACAACAGGCCCACCGTGCCCGCCAGCAGCGACAGGACGAGGTTTTCCGTGAGCGCCTGACGTATCAGCCGGATTCTGCTCGCGCCGAGCGCGGTTCGCAGCGAGAGCTCGTTCCGGCGCCGCGCCGAACGCGCGAGCACGAGATTGGTCACGTTCGCGCACGCGATGAGCAGAACGAAACCCACGGAGCCGAAGAGGAGCCAGAGCGAGCGTTCGGTAGTCTGCCCGATGACGCGGTCGGTCAGCGGATCGGTCGACACACCGAAGCTCGCGTTGCTCGCGGGATACTGATCACGCAGACGAGCGGCAATCGCGTCCATCTCCGCGCGGGCCGACGCGATCGACGCGGTCGGGCGCAGGCGGCCGAGTACGACGAGCGAATCCCGGCCGCGGCTCCGCTCGTCCTGCCACTGGGGGCCGACGAAGGACACGGGCTGCCACAACTGCACCTGCGCCGTCGGCAGCTCGAATCCCGGCGGCATCACGCCGACGATTTCGACCGTCATGTTGCTGAACTGGATCGAGCGTCCGACGACATCACGGTCCGCGCCGAAACGCTGCTGCCAGAGGCCGTGGCTGATGATCACGGTGCGCGTCGCCGCCGTGAAGTCGCCCGCCTCGAACACGCGACCGAGCAGTGGAGCCGTGCCCAGCAGCTCGAAAAAGTCAGGCCCGACCAGCCCGACCTGGATCCGCTCGGAGCCCGGACCGCCCGAAAGCGTACCGCGCGTGAACTCCGGCCGGTAGTAGGCGGCCATCTGCTCGAATGTCTTGCTCTGTTCTTTCCAGTCGCGAAAATTCAAGTACGAGGAGCCGTCCGGCAGGTTCTGGCGGATGTTTTTCGTCCACAGCACCGCAATGCGATCGGCGTCGTGGTACGGCAGGTCGCGCAAGACGACGGCCCGCAGGACGCTGAAGATCGCCGCGTTCGCGCCAACACCAAGTGCGAGGGTCAACACCGCAACGACGGTGAAGCCGGGGCTCTTGACGAGCGAACGGAAGCCATACCGCAGATCCTGAATCACACTGGTCATCGGCTGCTGCTCCTGCCAAGCTTATTGACGATTGACAGCGGCCAATCGTTTGAAATTAATTCGGCACCGCCTTTGCACCTGGCAGTCGCTCGAACCAACCAGGCCATGCCCAAGTCAACGAGCCGAGCACGCATAGTAGCCACACCTGAACGTTTTCTGCGAGGGTGAACTGATGAATCGAAGAGCAGCCGTTCTCGCACTGCTGGCCATGCCGCTCGGCGGTCGACTCGGCGTCTCCGCGCCCGCCATTCGAGCCCAGGGGCCGTGGATTGTCGGAACGACGAAGCGCATCATCAAGGCGTCGGACCACGAGAGACCCTCTGGCGAGTGGAACTCCATGGCGCTCTATTGCCTCGGTCAGACCAGCGTCCACGTGGTCAACGGCAGGGTGAACATGATCCTGACGGGGCTCCGGCACAAGGTGGATGGCCGGGAAGTGCCGCTGACGAGAGGGCGGATCCAGTTCCAGTCCGAGGCGGCGGAAGTGTTCTACCGGAATGTCGCCGTTCGGCAAATCACGGAGATCCCGGAATTGTGAGGGCCTCGGAAACCGATCAGGGCCGGTTTTTTCGTTACTAAGTCCTGGTTACGCGACACCTTAGGGCTCCCCATCCTGACATTCGGCGCTGGATCCGGGTGTCTCGTTTTGAACGGCGGCGCCTACCTGGAGTGTGAATTGATAGGGGTCATGCCCACGCACACGGACACACGTCAGATTGAGCTCGAGGCCGCGTTGAAGTACCTGGCGTCAGATCCAGGAAGACACCGCCGTCATGATCGCCACGCTGCAAAGGGAGCGGGACCGCAAGAACGCCGGCAGGCGGCGAATGTATGTCGGTCCCAGGTCTCCTCAGAGCGGGCCCGAACCGAATCGTCAAGGTCTGCGGGCAGCCCCGATTCCGTCTGTCTCCTGCCGGTAACGGCGGCCGCCGTCAGGACGGCGCAGGACCACTGAGGTGGCGTCGGCTCGACGGCGCGGACCGTGTCCGCTTCCGCGCTTGCTTCCGCTCAATTGTATCTTGGCGACGCGCCTTGTCCGATAACCCCTACCAGGCGTCTGGCGTCATCGCGCTCGCCATGGATGGCCATTCGTGTCAGCGCGAGTTCGATTCGTGTTGTCCCTCTTGTCCGTGACTCCCGGTCCGGGGCTGCAGACAACCGTCTTGTCCGTGGCCTAAAACGGCGAGAAACCCGGCGACCCGAATCTGGTCGTGTGCAGGTGGTTCCAGATCGGTGGACCGTACGAGACCACGATGAGGACGATCGCGGCAGCGGTCCACAACCCGAGGCGGTCGAAAATGAGCGCGCGGGGTCCGGGCGCTTCCACGGGCTCGGCGAACTCGAGCGCTTCCGGCGCGCTCCTGGTGCCGAACACCGTGAAGAGCACGACAAGGACGTAAAACAGCGCGCTGACGAAGAGCACCAACCCGCCGACCGCCGAGAGATCCGTCAACACCTTCCACGACTGGGCAGTCGCGTGATTGCCATAGGAGAGGTCGAAGACCCTCCGAGGCATGCCCATCACACCCGTTATGTGCGTTGGGATCGAGAAGAACAGCATGCCCGCGAACCAGATGTAGGGCTGGACTTTCGCCATCGGCGCCAGCTCGAGGCGCCTGCCGACGAGACCTGGCAGCACCCAGTAGGTGGCGCCCATGAAGGTCAGCGCGGACGCGCTGCCGACCGTTGTGTGGAAGTGGCCGGGAATCCACGCCGTGTTGTGCACCACCGCGTTCATGCCGAACGATGCGTTGATGGCGCCGCCCCAGCCCCCGATGGCGAACAACAGCATCGAGAAGATCACGCTCGAGACCAGCGGATCTCCCCAGGGCAGCCGCGGGATCCAGCCAAACAGCCCCGTGCCTCCACGAGCGCGGCCCGCAATCTCCAGCGATGCGATGATCGTAAAGGCCGTCACGAAGCTCGGGTACAGGATCCACATCGTATTGAACGTGTGCAGCGCCTTCCACCCCGACGCAACGCCGGGATCCATGAACTGATGATGGAAGCCCACGGGCGTCGAGAGCAGGATGAACAGCGCGAACACGAGCCGGCCGAGCGGGTCGCTGAACAAGCGCCCGCCGGCGGCTCGAGGCAGCACCGTGTACCAGATGACATAGGCCGGCAGCAGCCAGAAGTACACGAGCGGGTGGCCGAACCACCAGAACAGCATGCGCGCTAGCTGGGGGTCCACCCTTTCGGTGTACCCGAGGGACCACGGAATCAACAGCAGGAGCATCTCCGCCGCGACGCCAACAGTCGCCAGGATCCACACGATGATGGTCGTCGCGAATCCGTGCATGGCGAGCGGGATCGGTCTGCCGCGGTTGTCCTTGCGCCACGCCCGTAGGGCGAGGAGCATCACGGCGCACCAGCCCCACGATCCGACTACCAGCAGCGTGAGGCCGATATAGAACGCGGGATGTGCCTTGAGCGGCGGGTAGAACGTGTAGAGCACTGTCGCCTTGAAGGCAAGGATGACCGCCACGGTGGACAGCGTCCCCGCGACAGCAATCCAGAACGAGACCCACGCCGCAAACCGGTAGGGCACGGGGCGGTCGAGCGTGCGCTCGGCCACGACGTATCCGAAGCCCATGATGAAGAACGTCGTGAACACGAGCGCCATCAGGGTGCCGTGCGCCGTCACCGACATGTAGTACATCGACGCGCTGCGAAACGGCAGGTCGAGATTGACGCGCGAGAGCGCCTGCATCATCGCCATCGCCGCGGCGACGCCGAACGCGGCGACGGCGACGCCGACGTTGGCGAGCGCGAGACGACGGATGCTGGAGCCATCCGGGATCGCCGGTGCTGCTGCTCGAGCGAGCGTATCCGTACCCATCAGTGCACACCTCCGTGCGTCGGCGCACCGGCCGTGGCCAGTGCGGCTCCGCCTTCTACGATGATGCGGGCATGCATCGCGTGGTGACCGTTCCCGCAGAACTCGTGACACACCACCAGGTAATCGCCGGGCGCATCGAACGTCGTCGTGAACTGGCTGATGTAGCCCGGCACGATCATGGTGTTGGCGTTGGTGCCCGCCACGAGGAATCCGTGGGTCACGTCCGCGCTCGTCATCCGGAAACGGATGCGCCGTCCGCGGGGTACATGGATCTCGTTCGGTACGAAGGCAAACATCAAGGCCGCGATCTGAACCTCAATCGTGCCGTCGGGAAGTTCGGTCGGCGTGCCCAGGCGTGCGAACCGGCTGTCCTTGAAAATCGTCGTGGGGTCGATCGTCTCGACGTGGCTCGGCGGGTGAATGCCCTGACCGAACGTCGAGACCGCCACGAACGACATGAACAGCACGACGATGAGCCCTGCGGCCCACATCCAGATCCGTTCGTAGAAGTCGATGTTCATGGGGTGACGTGGCCTCTCTGCAGGAACACGAACAGATACATCGCCACCCAGCCGCCAACGAACAGCAGCGCGTAGATGACGACGATGGCAAGCGTGCCCGACGGGTGATGGGAAGGAGAAGGTTCGGTCGGCATGGCACCTCGGTTGCGCGTTGACGCGACCCCGCGCTGCAAGTGACGCACCAGTGTGGGCCGCTCGAGGCGCGCCGAGATCGGGCCGATCGAGACCCTGAATATTGGGTACATTTCCGCACGGGTGCGGGAAATTTCCCACGAGCCTGTGGAAGCCAACGCTGCCAGGTTCCGCACGTAGACGCCCGCACGGGCCCGAAAGCGGGCCGCGCGCATAGCAGCGGACCCGACTTAGACGTCCGATCGACTTGGCACCAGCCATGCGTGTTTCGTGCACAGGTCGAGCCGATGTCGGCGCCCAAATCGGGTGTTCCCCGACCATCTGGTCGCAGGGACGACGCCGACGAGGCCGCGCTCGGGCAACAGATCTGGGACTGGCTTCGACACAGGCGCGCCCCAGTCGCTGCCGCCGCGCGATTGCTGGAGAAGCCGGCGCTGAAACGGCGGGTGCTGGCGGCGGCATGGTGAGGGTGGAGGCTGCCATGCGGATGGTTCTGGGCGCGCTGTTCCTCGGTCACGTGCAGCGCACGTCGTCGGGTTCGTCGTGCCGTGGAAGCTCATCACCTCGGCCGAGGTCCCGTATCGCACCACGGTGCTCTGGCTCCCTAAATCTCGGGCCGGCCGGCGTGCGTGTCCTTGGCCTGCGCTGGCTGCTCGTGGCAGTGGCGTTTGTCAGCTTTGCTGCCGCCCTGCAGCAACACACATCGTGGTGGTACCGCGACGCGTTCGTCCTCGCCGCGGTCTCGCTCGCGCTCTGTGCGCTCAGCTGGCCCGAGTCCCAACCGGCGTTCCTCGCGAACGCGATCGTGTTGGCGATGTTGATCGCAGGCGGTCTCCTGGGTGGTATCCCGAAGCGAGCATCGGGCAATGACACGAATGGTGTGGGGAAGAGCGCTCGCCGTCTGGCTGCTGATCCTGCTGGTGGAGACCATCCACGGCGTGCACCGCGCACGGTGGCTCGTGCCGTTCGTCTGGGGCTTCCGCGCCAGACAGGCCGGTGCCTTCACCGGTTCACTCTATCCGTGGACCCGAATCAAAGCCGACTGCGACGCAGCGCACGGCGGCTTGATAGTGTTTGGCCTGCTGCTGATGGCGCTCACTCCGTTCATCGCGGAGGAGCGCGACCCACCGAGCCGACAGGCGGGTTGAACCTTCTGGTACGCGCCACGCACGCGTGTCAATGAGGGGTGAGCCGTGAAAGTCCACGAGATCAGTGTGACTCTTCTGGAACTCGGACGAAGCGGTCATCCGTGATCCGCAGAATCCGCGTTCCGGATCCAGTTCACCGGTCGAAGATTGGATCACTCAATTACGAGTCGATGGGGTTGTCCACCCGGTTCAGCCTTGCGATCGCGCGCGAGGGTTGTCTCGCTGTGCTGGGTAAGAATTCCGATTGCGGTGTGCCGCGGGAAGAACGACACTGCAGACGTGGGTGGCATCACGGGTGTGGATTGATGCAGTACGAGCGTGTCCAGGCGGTGCTCGATCGGGTGCGGCCATCCTGCAGGCCGACGGCGGCGATATTGTGCTGATGAACGTCGGCGGCAACAAGGCCACTGTCCAACTGACTGGCAAGTGCGCGGCTGTCCGAGCGCGCACCTCACGCTTCGCGCCGGCGTCGAGATGGCGATCAGGGAAGAAGTTCCCGAGTTCGAAGAGTTGATCGTGGCGTGAGCCAGGGCCGGAGGTTTGAGGTGAGGAGGTCGAGCGACACACAACGCGAGCCCTTCTCGGTCGACTCTGTCGTCGTCGGCCGCAGCTCGCGCATGCGGGGGTCTTCGACTTCGTGCGGGTCATCGCGGACAGTGAGAGCTCCGTGCTCATCACCGGGGAGAGCGGGACCGGCAAGGAGCTCGTGGCGCACCTGCTCCATCATTGGAGCTCTCGCCGGGCGAAGCCGTTTGTCGCTGTCAGTTGCGCGATTCTCGCGGAAACGCTCATCGAGTCGGAGCTGTTCGGCCACGAGCGCGGCGCCTTCACGAACGCCATCAGAGATCGCCCCGGACGCTTCGAGGTCGCCGACGGCGGCACGCTCTTTCTGGACGATATCGACGACGTGCCGCTGCGCGATTCCCTGCAGGAATCGCGCAACGCCGCCCAGCTGCCGAGCGCGGAGTGGTTCGATCCGACGCGCAACTGGACGCTCGACAACGACAACGACTAGAACGTCGACACGTTCACGCTGTACGCCGACCTCCTCAAGGCGATCAAGAGCACGGATATCCGCTTCGGCTACGACTACATGGACTCGAACAACGACTTCGTCCATGGCGGGCCGCGCATCCAGCAGCTCAACACCAACACATCGGTGACGGGGTCCGCGTGTTCCGCGGGAATCTCTGACTGCTTCATTCCGCTGCCCGCCGTGACGACAACCTGGAGCCGCCTGGCCGCGGACGTGAAATACTTCTTCACCCGTACGGTCGGGATCGGGTTCGCGTACTGGTACGAGCGCTTGGATGTCGCCGACTTCGCGACCGTCGACGCCAACGGGTGGGTGGCCTTCACGCCTCCGACAGGCACAGTCCGCGTCGACTACCTTGGCGGGCTGATGACCGGCTACGGCGCGAGAGACTATCGCGGGAACACCGCGTCGGTGTGTTTGCTGTATCTTCTTCTAGTCCACGGACGACGCCGACCACACGGAACGGCCCGTGTTGTCCGTGGCCGAACTGACGACTACGCGAACACCGGGTTCGCGCGCCCTTGCGGCCTACTGCACCTGCAGGCTTTCCGTCGAGACCACGATCGAGGACTGCGACGGCATGGCGTCGCAGTCGCCAGCTCGCGGTGAAGTTGGCCCGTCAGGTGCGGCACCCTCGCGAGTCTCGGCAGCTCGCTTCAGATTCTCGCGTCTCGCCTGTCGCAGGACATGCGGGAGCGGGAGATAATTGCTCCGATGATCCAGCGCATCGACGGCAGGAGGACATCCTCCTCCACGGAGTCGATGATGAGCGCGTTCGAGCAGTGAGAACAGCTCGGACGTTCACCTGAAGGATGAGTCGATGCAGATAAAAGAACTGACGACTGATGAGTGCCGGGCGATGTTGCAAGCCACGAACCTCGGCCGCCTCGCCTGCGTCCGATACAACCGGCCCTACATCGTCCCGGTCTACTTCGACTTCTACAAAGACGCGTTGTACAGCTTCGCGACCGTGGGCAAGAAGATTCAGTGGATGCGGACCAATCCACTCGTCTGTGTGGAAATCGACGAGATCGTCGATCGGTTCAACTGGACCACGGTCGTGGTGAAGGGCCGCTACGAGGAGCTGACGAAGTCTCCTGCGCACCAGGCCGCGAGGAAGCGGGCTTACCTTCTCTTCGAGACTCGGCCGGACTGGTGGTACCCGGCGGCGGGAAAGACGCGCGCGTCGGACATCCGGACGCCGGTGATCTATCGCATTCAGATCGAAGACCTGAGCGGCCGCCGGGCCGTTCGCGATCCGGCTAAGGCCGCGCGCGCCAAGCACGCTCCGGCCTCGACGAAGGCGCCGCACTGGTGGAGTCACGTGCTGCGCCCGCTGCAGGGCCCGCCGCCGGGCTTCAAGTAGTTCGGTCCGTCCGCAAGGTCGATCGCGACATGAACGTCAAGGAAGGAAAGATGTCAGACGTCAGACTTTCACGGACGGCGGCAGCGCGAGCACCAGCGTGGCCGTGAGGCAGAGCACGCGGTACGTCACCGATCCCATGCGGGGGCCCAGGAGCGCCGATGCGTGCAGCCCGATCACGATGAGGCCGGCGTCGCGATCCCTCGCCACCTTCGAGATCTCCTCCGCCGGATCTCCATAGGCGACGAGCGCCTCCGGTCGCAGCTTCGGAGGGATGCGGAGCGTCAGGTCGGCGAGTGACTTCTCGGCGCGGAAGCGTCGCTCGACATCGACGTTCGGCATGTGGGGCAAACCCGACACCGCGAAGTGCACCGGCTCGACGACGTGGGCCAGCAGCAGTGGCACCTCGATGGTCGCGGCCACCTCCCGCGCCGAGATCACCTGATCGAGCGTCGCCGGGCTGAAGTCCACCGGCACGAGGATCCGCTTCACGGCGCGCTTCACGTCCTCGGGCCGCGCGGGACCGTGATCGTGCGCCGGGGTGAGCAGGATCGGAACCGTTGTTTCCCGCAGGACCCGCTCGGTCGTCGAGCCGAAGAACAGCTTCCGAACGCCGGTGAGCCCGTGCGTGCTCATCACGATGAGGTTGGTCGGCCGCTCTTTCGCGACGCGCAGGATCTCGACCGCCGGCTTGCCGGTGGCGACTTCGAACCTCGCCGTCTCGGGAGTCACCGCTCCCTCGAAGCTCTTTTGAGAGAAGCGGTGCAGTTCCTTGCTGACAGCCTCCGGCAGATGCTCGACAGACGCGCTCATCTCGGCGGCCTCGGTCAACAGTGGATCGGTCACCGTCAGCACGGTGAGCTCCGCCTTCAGGTGGTTCGCGACCACGGCCGCATACCGAAGGGCACCTCGAGACGCGTCGGAGAAGTCAACGGGGCAGAGAACCGAAGTGCGCGACGTCATGACACCCTCCACCGTTCACACTTCATACTTCCTTCGCCCTTCTAACCCCATGCAAACGCTAGAGATTTCACCCTGGGGTCAGCATACACTACCGGAACTTTCCCCACGGGTGCGAAATGCAATGCTTAGTGCTGAAGGCTGAATGCTGAAGTAGAGGCTGAATGCCAACTTCCGAATTCACTTCAGCCTTCAGCCTTCAGCCTTCAGCATTGCCTGGCCGCTGCCGAGACGCGGCGTCCCACACGCGAACAGATCGCCGGGCAGGACCATTGGCAGCTTGTGGAAATCTGAACAAAAACTCCGGTGCCGTCCGTTCGTTCGTGGCCTGTCGATTGCTTTGCGTCGCCAATGGCGCTCGAGCCGGCGAGGCTCTCGAGGCGAACCGAGGCCGTAGGAGGGACGATGACCATTCGGCAGGACCTGCGCGAAGCCGTTCGCCAACTCCTTCGCAACCCTGGGTTCACCGCCGCGGCTGTGCTCTCACTGGGCCTCGGCATAGGTGCGAACACCGCTATCTTCTCACTCCTCGATCAGGTGCTTCTGCGATCGTTGCCGGTCGGCCGCCCAAACGAGCTCGTGCGCGTCCGATGGAATGGCGCGCGTTACGGCGTGACGATGGGCGGCGACACTTTGTCGTACCCGGCCTACCGTGACATTCGCGATCACAATCAGGTGTTCAGCGGCGTGCTGTGCCGCTTTCGCGTGCCGCTCAGCGTCGGCTTCCAGGGCCAGACCGAACGCGTCGCAGGGGAGCTGGTTTCCGGCAACTACTTCGACGTGCTCCGCGTCGGCGCTGCGCTCGGACGCACGTTCACGCCCGAGGATGACCGGGTTGCGGGCGGGCACCCCCTCGCCATGCTGAGTCACGACTACTGGGTGTCGCGCTTCGCCGCGGATCCCAATATCCTCGGACGCACGCTCGTTGTCGACGGACAGCCGTTGACGGTCATCGGCGTTGGACGCAGGGGGTTCGACGGCATCGAGCTGGGGTACTCACCGAAGCTGTGGATTCCCGTGGCGATGAAGGCGCAGATGACCCAGGGATGGTTCTCCGAGGCGGTCACGCTCGAGAACCGGCGGACGTTCTGGGTGCAGGTGTTCGCGCGGCTGAAGCCTGGAGAAACACCCGAGACCGCCCAGGCGTCGCTGCAGCCGCCCTTCCGCGCGATGATCGAGATGGAAATCCGCGGGCCGGGGTTCGAGAGCGCCGGCACCGAAGCCAGGGACGCTTTCCTGCGTTCGACTATCGAGGTCGGGCCGGGCGCGCAAGGCCGCACATCGCTGCGCGAGAGCTACGAGATGCCGCTGAAGGTCCTGACCGCGATCGTCGGCATCGTTCTGCTCATCGCGTGCGCCAACGTTGCCAATCTCCTGCTCGAGCGCGCGACGGGTCGGCAGCGCGAAATCGCCGTCCGAATGGCTCTCGGCGCGCGCACCGGGCACATCGTCCGGCACGCGCTCGTCGAGAGCGTCCTGCTCGCGCTTCTGGGTGGCGCCGCCGGTCTTCTGCTCGCCGCGTGGACAACCGATGTGCTGGTGGGCTTTGTCCCGACCGACGAAGCGAGGGTGAACCTGGTGACGACGCCCGACTGGCGCATCCTGCTCTTCACGCTGGCCACCTGCCTCGCGACCGGAGTTCTTTTCGGCCTGGCGCCGGCGCTCGCTTCGGGGCGCGTCGACCCTGTGCCGACCCTCAAGCAGGAGGCCCGCGGCATCGCCGCCGGTCAGCGATGGCTCCGCACGTCCCTGGTAATCGCGCAGGTCTCGCTGTCGCTCGTTCTGGTCATCGGCGCCGGCCAGTTCCTGCGCACGCTGCTGAATCTGCGGCGCGTCGACTCCGGTTTGCGCACCGGCAACGTCATCGTGTTCTCCGTCAATCCGAGCCTCAACGGCTACGACAAGCCGCGAAGCAGGGAGTTCTACCGTGGACTGCTCGACCGCCTGCGCGCGCTGCCGGGGGCCGACGCGGTCGGCGCCTCCGCCATACGCGTGCTCGATGACGATTGGTGGGGCGGTGTCGTGACCGTGGACGGGGAACCGCCGCCGAACGATCC
The DNA here is from genome assembly GCA_963771395.1 of uncultured Acidobacteriota bacterium. GTDB lineage: Bacteria > Acidobacteriota > Vicinamibacteria > Vicinamibacterales > 2-12-FULL-66-21 > DATBJJ01. The sequence continues at coordinate 626,380 of CAVYTY010000015.1, forward strand.
CGCCAGCACCAGTTTCAACCTGGTCTCACCCGGTTATCTGTCCGCGCTGGGCACCCCTATCCTCTCGGGCCGTGATTTCTCCCCGGCTGATGCCGCCCGCAAGGAGCGTGTGGCCCTCGTCAACGAATCGTTCGTCCGGCAGGTACTTCAGCGGCCGTTCTCCGATCGGGCGCCGCATCGCGCTCGGGCCCCCCGGCACCCCCACCGACATCGAGGTCGTCGGCGTCATGAAGGATGCGAAGTACACGACGCTGCGCGATGACATCAATCCCCAGGCGTTCCTCGACAACGACCAGAATCCGGACGTTCAGGCGATCCACGTCTATCTGAAGACGCCGCTCGATGCGCAGCAGATGTTCACCCTCGGTACGGCGCACCGTGCAGGAGCTCGACAGCAACGTCCCCGTCTTCGCGATGCGAACGATGGAGGCACAGGCGGACATGACAGTGGCCAGGGAGCGCATGGTCATGACCCTGACCTCCGTGTTCGGGCTGCTGGCGACGGTGCTTGCGGCGGTCGGTGTCTACGCCCTGATGGCGTTCAACGTGACCCGGCGCACGCGCGAGATCGGAGTCCGCATGGCGCTCGGGGCCTCGCACGGGCACGTGATGTGGCTAGTCCTGCGCCAAGTCCTGACCATGGTGGCGATCGGGACGGGTGTCGGGATGCCCGTTGCGTGGAGCCTGGCCTGGCTCGTGCGGCACGAGTTCTATGGCGTGCAGCCCTGGGATTGGGTCAGCACGGCCGTTGCCGCGCTCTCGCTGTTCGCCGTCGCCGCACTGGCGGGGTTCGTGCCCGCGCGTCGCGCGACCAACATTGATCCGATTCAGGCGCTGCACTACGAGTGAGAGGGCAACGCTGAATGATGAATTCTGAAGTTGGCACTCAGCATTCAGCACTGCCCTCTCACTCGTAGTGCAGCGCGACCATGGGGTCGACTCTCGAGGCGCGGCGCGCCGGGATGTAGCCGGCGACGCCCGACACGACGACCATCACGGCGGTGGCCAGCGCGATCGAGATCACGTCTGTCGGGGGCAGGCCGTAAAGCAGAGTTGTGACGAGGTGACCGGCTCCGAGCGCGATCGCGAGACCCGCCGTCACGCCAATCGCGACGAGCACCATCGACTCGCGCATGACCAGCCTCAGGACGTCGTGCCGCTGCGCCCCGAGCGCCATGCGGATGCCGATCTCGTTGGTCCGGCGCGCCACGTTGTAGGACATCAACCCGAACAACCCCATCGCGGCGAGCAGCAGCGCGAGTACACCAAACAGGGTGTACGCCTGCGCGAACAGCTTCTCCTGCATGAAGCGCAGCTCGACCTGTTCGATCTGGGTCGAGACGTCCATGAGCGGCAGGTTCGGATCGATCTGCCTGACCGCTTCGCGGATGGCGCCCGCCGCGCTCGCCGGAAGGCCGGCGGTGCGCACCTCGAACACGGGGCTGCCGACACGCGTCTGCTGGTACGGCACATACATCGTCGGCGGCGCCGCCTCGCGTACGCTGTCGTACTTGACGTCCCGCAACACGCCGACGACCTCGAGATCGCCGCTCGATTCGACGCTCGAGCCAAAGCGACGGCCGATCGGATCCTCGTCGGGAAAGTACTTGCGCACCGCCGCTTCGTTGATGACCACGACCTTCTGGCTGCTCGCGTTGTCGCGATCGGTGAAGCCGCGCCCGCGGAGCACGGGGATCTCCATGAGGTCGAAGAAGTTCGGCGAGATGACCAGGCGGTTGATGTCGTTGTTCCGCTCCCGGACGCTGAGGTCGTAGGCGCGGCCCTGGACGTAGATGCTGGTGCCGTTGACGCTGCCGGACAGCAGCGCCGGGGCCGACAGCGCGACGCCACGGACCCCGGGCACCGTCGCGAGACGGTCGAGCATGTCGCGGTAGAGCGTGGCCACCCGCTTCTCGTCGTACCGGTTCAAGGACGGGTTGACACGGAACAGGAAGAGATTTTGCGCATTGAATCCGACCTCCACATGCCGCAGGTTCTGGAGCGTTCGCAGAAAAAGCCCGGCGCCGACGAGCAGTACCAGCGAGATGGCGACCTGCACGATGAGCAGTGACTTTCCGAGGTAGCTGCGCGACCCCACCACGCCGCGGCTGGTCTCCTTGAGCGTCGAGCTCACGTTCATTCCCGTACCGCGGAATGCCGGGGCGCTGCCGAAGATCAGGCCCGTCAGGCCGGTGATGGCCAAGACGAAGAGGAGGACGCGCCAATCGAGCGCCGTCAGCTGGCCGGGCGGGCCGGGCAGCAATTGCTTGCCCCAGTAGCCGACGAGGATGCCAAGCGCTCCACCCATCCCCGCGAGCAGCAGGCTCTCGGTCAGAAGCTGCCGGACGAGCCTCGCCCGCGTCGCCCCGAGCGAGAGCCGGACCGAGAGCTCTTTCTGCCGCGTTGTCGCCCGCGACAAGAGCAGGTTCGCGACGTTGGCGCAGACGATCAGCAGTACCAGGGCGACCACGACGCTGAGAATAGTCACCGAGCGCAGCTCGTTCGTGTTGACGTCGTAGACGCCTCGAGCGCCGGACTCGACGCGCAGGAGGGGGATTTCGGTCCGGTTCCGATTTCCCGACCGTCCGCGTTCTTCATCGGAGAGCGACTTCAGATACGAATCGAGCCCGCTCCGCGCGGTCTGCTGAAAAACGGTCTCGAGGTTGCCCTGCACCTGCGCGGCGGTCGAACCCGGCTTCAGCCGTCCCATGACCTGCAGCCACCAATAGGTCGGCTGGCTCAGTCGCGGCGGTCCGATCGTGATTCCGGTCGCCAGCTGCGGGTCGAGCGAGAGCGGCACCGTGATGTCGGGCGGAGTGGCAATCGGCTGCTGGACGCCGGTGAACTGCGGTGAGATGACGCCGACGATGGTCACGAGGACGTTGTTGACCTTGACGGTCTTTCCTACGGCGGCCGGATCGCTGCCGAAGCGGGAGTGCCAGTACTTGGAGCTGATCACCGCGACCGGGGAAGCGGTGGGCTGGTCGTCTTCGGGCAGGAGCGTCCGGCCGAGGCGCGCCGTCACCCCGAGCACGCGAAAGTAGTTGCCCGAGGAGATGAACGCGCTCGCGATTTCCGCCTGGCCGTCCACGACGAGGCTGACCCGGCCGAACGGCGCGCACGCGAACACGTCCGACATCGTCTGATTGTCGGCGACGAACTGCTGAAACATCGGGTACGAGAAGCTGGCGCGGACGTCCTGTCCGTCGGCGCTCTTCTGCAGGAACCCGTAACCGCTCGAGCTCGTCACCATGTCGTTGCGGCCCCAGAACCGGAGTCGCACCAGCGTGTCAGGGTCCTTGACGGGCAGGGAGGTGAGCAGGAGCCCGTTGATCACGCTGAAGAGCGCCGTGTTGGCGCCGATTCCCAGCGCGAGCGACAACACGACCACGGCTGTCCAGCCCCTGGCATGCCACAGCAGGCGCACCGCGTGACGCAGGTCTTTGAACATGATTCCCCCCGAGAATGGCGCGGCACAGCTGGACGTTACCACCGCAACCGGTGCCAACCAGGAGACCAGCCGGTTGCGCCGCTATTCTACTGCCTGTGACGAAGTGCGTTGACGGCCGCTGAACGCCAGGCACCGACATCTCGGCGTGGCGGGAGTCATGACTTGGCGATCTTGAACTCGCCGGAATCTTCACCGGTGAAGCGGCCGGTGGCCGTGCCTTTCACGACGGAGCCTTCGAGAGTGAGGAGGACCGCGCCGTCACCTTTCTTGCCCAGTTGGAGCTTCAGGGCCCCGGTCTTCGGATCGAAGCTGCCGGTCTTCACCTCGGCCGGGTTCGGAAACCCTGTGACGGTTCCTGTCACCGCGTTCTTGCCGTCGAGCTTCAGTTCCATGGTGACGGGCATGCCATTGGACGCGTTCTGCGGGACCAGTTCTCCTTTCCAGGTTCCGGAGATCGGGTCCGCTTTTGCCTTCGCACCCGTAGACTGCGCGAACATCGAGGTTGCGGACAAGAGCACACAACAAGCCATCACAAACTGTCTGCGTATCATGACGTTCTCCACTGATGCGAGGTTCACTCAAATGCTGAGTGCTGAATGCTGAATGCTGAAGTGAATTGGGAAAGCGAAAGGGAGAAGACAATCTCGAATTGGGCAATTGCGAACTTCGAAAGTATCTTCACTCTTTCCCGTTCTTCCTTCACTTCAGCATTCAGCACTCAGCATTCAGCATTAATCAGTCTCATTCGTTGCGAAGCGCGACCACAGGATCGACGTGGGCCGCCCGTAACGCGGGAACCGTGGCCGCAAGCGCCGCCGCCAGCAGCAGCGTCGCGAGAGGCAGCGCAAGGCTCCAGAAGTCGAGCGGCGTGACCTCGAAGAGCAGCGCCTCCACGAAGCGCGAGAGATACAGCCCGCCCGCGAGCCCGGCGGCGGCGCCGACGAGGACCGCGCCGCCGGCATCCGCCACTACCGTCCGGGCCACGCGCAACTGGGGTGCACCGAGCGCGACACGAATGCCAATCTCGCGCGTCCGCTGCACCACTGAATAGCTCAGGACGCCGTACAGCCCTACGGCGGCCAGCACCAGGCCAACCAGCGCGAAGAAGCCGGAGAGCAGCGCGAGCAACCGCTCGCGCAGGAGCGTCCGATCGACGAGCGTGGCTTGTGTCGTGATGGTGGTCACGCGGAACGTCGGATTCGCGGCGCGGACCTCTTCGCGCAGCCTCGCCGAGAGCGCCGCAGGCTCTCCGGCCACGCGCAGGTAAACGGTGCCGGCGAAACGCAGCGGCAACGGGATGTAAATCGTGGGCGCCGCTGGCTTGCGCAGATCGTATCGGGTGTCCGCGACCACCCCCACAACCTCGTGAACACCCGTGTCCTCGATATCCCCGAAGCGCCCTTCGAACGTGCGGCCGAGCGCAGGCTCGCGGCCGAAGTAGCGCGTGGCGAACGCCTCGTTGACGACGACGGCCGCGGAGTTCTGCATGTCCCCGCGGACGAACGCGCGACCGGTCAGCAGAGGAATGTTCATCGTCTCGAAGAAACCTTGCGTCACCGGGTTCATGGTCGCTTCGATCGTCTCGTTCTCGGTTCCTGGCACACGGACGATGTGGGTCCACGCGCGGCCGACCACGTTGGACTCGGCGGCGCTGACGGACTGCACGCCGGGAACGCCGCGGAGCCGTTCGAGCACCTGGAGCAGAGCCGTGCGCCGCTCTTTCGCGTCCACGCGTTGGACGGCCTCGAGCGAGAGCAAGACCACATCCGATGTCGCGAAGCCCGGGTTCACACTCGACAGCCTGGCGAACGACAGCACCAGCAGGCTTCCGACAAACAGTACGACCAGCCCGAACGCGACCTGGGCCGCCACGAAAGGACGCATCACGCTTGCGCGCGCCGCGGAGCGCCCTCCGCCGGTCTTGAGGGCGGTGATCGGAGAGACGCTCGAGGCGCCGAGGGCCGGCGCGAGACCGAAGAGTGCCGTGGTCAGCAGCGTCACGCCGCCGGCGAACGTGGCCACTCGCCAGTCCAGGCGAAGATCGAGATGGACAGGGTCGTCGGCCGACGCGAGCATGCCCACGACCGCCGGCCCGGCGACCTCGGCAAAGAGAAGGCCGAGCGCGCACGCCGCACCGGCCACGAGCGCGCTTTCGACCAGCATCTGCTGGATCAACCGGCCCCGGCCGGCGCCGATCGACAGGCGCAGCGCCATCTCGCGCTCGCGCGCCGCGGTTCGAGCCAGAAAGAGGTTCGCGATGTTCGAGCCGGCGATGAGCAGGACCAGCGCCGCGATCGACGACAGGATCCACAGCGACCGCTCGAACTGGCGGCGCAGCGGAGACGTACCATTGGCCGCCGGCCGCAGGTAGAGCGGCGTTCCGGTGAAGCGGGCGACGCTCGCCGGTGGCCCGTCCGGCCCGTACAATCGTGGCGCATATTCACGGCGGAAGTTCGTGAACGCCGCGTGCAGCACGCTTTCCGCCTGCTCCAGCCGGACGCCATCCTTCACGCGCCCGACGATGCGGAACCAGCCAAACGAGGCGTTTCCAAACGCGCGCGGGTTGTACATCATGTACGGCAGCCACAGATCCGTCGGACGGCCCGGCTCCACGCCGGTGAACCGCGGCTCGGCCACGCCGATGATCTGAAGCTGACGCTCCTCGAGGACGACCCAGCGTCCGACAACTGTGGGATCGCCGCCGAATCGTCGCATCCAGAACGCATGGCTGAGGACTGCCACCGGGTGGGCTCCAGGACGGTCATCGTCCTCGGTCGTGACGAGTCGACCGATGACCGGTGCGACACCGAGCCTGTCGAACGCGTCGCCGGAGACATACTGCGTTCGCAGCCGTTCCTTCTCGCCTCCGGAGTCGGCGAACGTCGTCGGTCGTATCACCTGCGTGCTCATGGCGAACAGATCGACGTGCCCGCGCCCGGCCTCGCGAAGGCGCACGAACAGCGGGATCGTTGAAGGTGTCGCCTTCCGGCCGCTCGGGGGTGTAGGTGGGGAACGCCAGGTAGACCAGCTGTTCGGGATGCCGGACGGGCAACGGCCTCAGGATCAACGCATCGACCAGCGAGAACGCCGCCACACACGCACCGAGCGCCAGCGACAGCGACGACACGGAGGCGCCGGTGACGATGGCGTCCTTTCGTAGCATGCGCACGCCCAGGCGGACGTCGCGAATCACCGAATCGAGCCAGGGCAGCAGCTTCACGTCGCGGCTCTCCTCGCGCAGCCGCAGCGGGCTGCCAAACCGTCGCGCCGCTTCCCGGCGGCGGCCTCGGGTGGCATGCCCGCGGCCGTCAGCTCGCGGATGCGCTCGTCGACATGGAACTGGAGCTCCTCGTCGAGCTCGGACTCGACGCGGCCCGGCCCGAAACACGTTGTCAGCCGTGACCACACCGACATCGCCGTCACCCTTCACGCGCTACGCATGCTTCAGGATCTTGCCGACCGCCGACGGTGATCGCCTTCCAGCGCACTTCCTCGGACTCGAGCTGCTTGCGTCCGCCGGCGGTGATCTCGTAGACGCGCGCCCGGCGCCCGGTCTCGGTCGTCGTCCAGCGCGCCTTGATCCAGCCGCGCCTCTTCGAGACGATGGAGCGCCGGGTAGAGCGACCCTTCCTCGACGCGGAGCGTTTCGTCCGACATGTTCTCGATCTGCGTCGCTATGCCGTAGCCGTGCAGCGGGCCCCGGCGCGCGAGAAGCTTCAACACCAGCAGCGGGAGCGATCCTTGAAGAGCATCCTGACGTGCCATGCCCAGTAATCTTACTCAGATATCTTATTATTGCAAGCACACGGACGTTCATGCCACAGCTTGGAAAGAAACCGGGCCGCATCGCCGCATGGCTCTTCGTCTCCTACTACGTCTGTTGCGGTCATGCGGTTAACAGGTCATTCGGCCTGCGGGGAGGCCGGCCAGATGCCAGGCCTCAGCGCTGGTGGCTGGGGCCATCCCGTGTGCAGCGCCGACGCTACAGGGATCGCCGGCAAGCTGCCTGCCGTGAAGCCGTAAGTCGGGGCTGCGCCGGAGACTGTGGCGACACGACTGCTGTCGCTGCCACGACGGTGTCACGAAGGTCGCGAAGCCGCGAAGAACGCGAAGAAGACCTGCCTCTTCTTCTTCGTGATCTTCGCGGTCTTCGCATCGTCGCGATGATTGCCGTGGTCGCTTCGCCACTTTGTCAGGGTGGCTTTGCCCTGCTCAGGCCAGAACTACGCGACGGCCTCTCCCGTCACCGGCGGGTCGTGCTCGTCGCTCGGCGCCCCGTGCCTGAGGCGCGCCTGCTTGACGTTCCACGCCAGACCGAGCGCCTGGAGCGTGCGGATCCCCAGCCAGTTGAGATCGACCTCGTACCAGGCGAGGCCGTGCCGCGCGCTCGTCGGATGCGCGTGATGGTTGTTGTGCCATCCCTCGCCGAACGTCAGGAGCGCCACCCACCAGTTGTTCGTGGAATCGTCGCGCGTCTGGAACCGCCGCGCCCCCCACTTGTGTGTCGCGGAGTTCACGAGCCAGGTGGCGTGGAGGCCGGCGGTGGTGCGCAAGAAGATCCCCACAGCACGTACGGGACCCCGCCATACGCCAGCAGCCCAAGGCCGACGATGACATTGGAGGTCCAGTGCCACTTCGAGAGCGCCACGTGGACGGGATCGCGGACGAGATCGGGCGTGTAGCGCGCGAGCACGGACGCATCGTGGTGCAGCCCATCGCCGCTCACGATCCAGCCCATGTGCGCCCACCACGTGCCTTCGCGCGGCGTGTGCGGATCGCCCTCGCGATCCGATTTCTGGTGGTGGATGCGGTGCGTCGCCACCCAGAAGATCGGGCCACCCTCGAGCGCCAGTGTCCCGCACCACGTGAGGACGTATTCAAGCCACTTGTGCGTCGTGTAGCCGCGGTGGGTCAGCAGACGGTGATAGCCCATGCCGATGCCCAGCATGCCGGCGGCGCAGTAGAGACCGAGCGCGGTGAAGATGGCACCGGCATCGACGAAGAACAACGCGGCGATGGCACCGGCGTGAAAGCCGATCATGGCGATCGTCGTGACCGCGTTCAGGCCCTTCTGGTACCTGCGCCCGTACATCAGCGTCGGCGAAGCCATTGCTGCCCCCGTGTGCCGCAACGATAGCAGGCAGGTCCGGCAGGCGACTGTAATAGTTCTGTATTGCTGCAGAGTCGGCGCCAGCAATGCTGAATGCTGAATGCTAAATGCTGAACTAAATGCTGAATTGCGAATTCCTTCTTTACTTCAGCATTCAGCACTCAGCATTCAGCATTGTGTCAGCTCCACACGGCTTCGCCGCTCTCGACGGCCGATTCCATCTGACGACGGACCATCCGGTAGTAGGCGCCCCGGGCGCGCATGAGCTCCTCGTGCGTCCCGCGTTCGGTGACCAGCCCGTCCTCCATCAGCAGAATCAGATCGGCACGGCGGATGGTGGAGAGCCGGTGCGCGATGACGAACGTCGTGCGTCCGGCGAGCAACGTGGCCATCGACGCCTGAATCAGCTGCTCGCTTTCCGTGTCCAGGTTGCTCGTCGCCTCGTCGAGGATGAGGATCTGCGGGTCCGCCAGAATCGCTCTCGCGATCGCCAGCCGCTGGCATTGACCACCCGACAGCTTGACGCCGCGCTCGCCGATGAACGTCTCGTACTGGTCCGGCAGCCTGACGATGAACTCGTGCGCGTTCGCCCGCCGCGCCGCGTCTTCGATCTCGGCGGCCGTGGCGTCATGGCGGCCGTACGCGATGTTGTCCCGCACCGACCCGTCGAACAGAAAGACCTCCTGCTGAACGGTGGCGAGCAGGTCACGGTACGTGCTCAGCCGAAAGTCCCGGATGTCCGACCCGTTGACGAGGATGCGTCCCTTCGTGGGGTCGTGAAAGCGGGCGACGAGGTCCGTGACCGTGGTCTTGCCCGCGCCGCTTCGGCCGACCAGCGCGACGACCGATCCGCCGGGCACGGCGACGTTGAAATCGCGCACCACAGGCTTTCCCTCGCGATACTCGAACTCGACGCTCTCGAACTGGATTTCGTGCACGATCGGCGGCGCGCTGCGCGCGTCGGGCCGGTCAGGCTTGTCGCCCTCCATCGACAGGACTTCGAAGACGCGCTCCATGGCCGCCAGCGACCGCTGCAGCTCGGAGAAGGAGTTGACGATGTTCCACACCGGGTTCATCAGCAGGAACGTGTACCACTGGAAGGCCATGATGTCGCCGATGGAGGCGCGGCCGACGACGTTCAAGTAGCCGCCGTACCAGACGATCACCACGTTCACGGCTGCTGCCAGCATGCCCCACGACGTCCACATCAGCAGCTCGCGCCGATGCGCGAACAGTTCCTTGCGCAGCACCGTGTGGCGCCCGAGCATGTACTCGCGGAGCTCGCGCGTTTCCCGCGCGAACGCGCGCACGACGCGGATGCCCGAGAACGTCTCTCCCACCCGGCCGTCGACCCGTTCCACGTCCTTGCGAACCGTGCGGTAGATCGGCCTGATGCGGCGCGAGAACGCGAAGCTGATCGTCATCACTCCGGGGATGATCGCCAGGGCCGTCAGCGCCAGCCGCCAGTTCAGCAGCATCAATACGGTCACGCCGATAATCAGCCGGACGAGCGAGACCGACGGCGACACGACCGCCATCTGCAGGAGCCCGGTCGTCGTCTCGATGTCGCCGGTGAGCCGCGACAGGATGCCGCCGGTCTTCATGTCCCACAGCTTCGGCAGCGGCAGGTGGAGCAGCCGGTCGAAGAGCGAGCGCCGGAGCGTCAGCATGACCTGCACGTTCAGCAGGCGCTGCCGGTAGTCCTTGAGCACGCGGATCAGGTTGGCGAGGATGACGACGCCGACGAACGCCGTCCCTGCGAGGTGGAGGAGGGAGAGCCGCGCCGCCAGGTCCAGGCCGGTGCTCAGGAGCACGCGGTCGATGATGAACCGCATGAACAGCGGCTCGACCATCTCGAGTCCCGCGCTGACAAGCGCGAGCACGAAGACGGCGCCAACCGCGTAGCGATGTGGCCAGAGCCAGCGGACGTAGTCGCGCAGGTACTCGCGGCGCTGGCCGCGGCCCGGACGGCTGGATTCCGCGCTCGATAGGTCGCCGGTCCTGGCGGGATCGTCCAGTTGCCGCCGCTTGTACTTCTGGACGAACTCCCGATAGCGCTGACGCGAGGAGCCGAAACGGCCCATCAGCGCTTCCCGACGATTTGCGTGATGCCGTCCACGAGGTCGAGCCGCTGGGCCGGGTCCGCCGTACGTCCCAGACGATCGGTCAGCACACGCAGGGCGTCGTCGGTGCCAACCGCCGCGATGCGCTGCGTCGTGAACGTGAAGACCCTCGCCAGCCTCGAGTTGGCGGCGAGTCCCAGCGCGCGCGCCATGTCGAGTGGCACCAGGGGCTCGGCAGCGTACCAGACCATCAACGGCTGGTTCTGATCCCCGGCATCCTCGTCATGCGCGAAGAGTGCCGTCAAGACGTCCCATCGCTCGGCGTTCAGCGCTGATGGCACGCGCTGCAGCGCGCTCGCCAGGTACAGTCGAACGAGCGCCGAAGTGTCCGACTTCGCGAGCTGCGCGAACCGGCGAACGGCGTCCGCCGACGGAGTCCTGCCCGCGACGATCAGATACACGGCCCAGCTGCGGACGTACTCGCTTTCGTGCCCGAGGAGCTCCAGCAGTTCCGCTTCGCTCAACCCGTCGGTCACGTGCAGCGCCCAGAGCGCCCGCAGCTTGCGCGTCACGTCGGGATTCTCGCGCAGCATGCGCTTGAGGGCGGCGTGCACGGCCGGGTCCGGTCCGCGTTCCTGGAGGATGCGCCGCGCGTGCCGCACGTACCAGTCGTTGCGATTGAGCTGCAGCTCGACCAGTCTCTCCGACGACAGCTTCTGGAGATCGACTTTGACCCACTTGTCGTTGACGTGGCTGACCTTGAAGATGCGCCCCAGCGACTTCTGGTGGAGCTCGAGGTTGCTGCTGTGGCACTGGTTCTTGTCGTACCAGTCGATCGCGAACACCCCGCCGTCGGGGCCATAGCGGAAGTTGAGCATCTGGCTCCACGAATCATTGGCCAGCAGGAAGTCTGGTCCATGGGAGGCGGTGTAGCCCGAGCCCTTCCGCTGCAGCCGATCGATGTTGGTGCGGCTGCCGTGGATGTTGTTCATGAAGATCGACGTCGCGGTACTCGCCGGGCCAGGTGTCTCCGCCCAGGTAGATCATCGCCCCCGCGTGCGCATGGCCGCCGCCGGCCGAACCGGATCGGCTGTTGCCCGCGTGCGGTCCCTGGCGGCCGACCCAGTGCACGTGATCGGCGACGGTCTTGACGTCGTCGTAGACGTACGGGTTGAAGTGCTTGCCGGCCTGCCGCTTGTATCTCGCGCCCTGCACGAGGTGGTACAGGTGCTCGATGACGCACGCCGTCGTGAACGCGTGACCGTAGTCGTTGAAGTCGAGCCCCCACGGATTGCTGGTGCCCTCGGCGAAGACCTCGAAGATGTGCCTGGTCGGATGAAAACGCCAGATCGCGCCGTTGAGGCGCTGGCGCTCGGAGTCCGGCGCGCCCGGCTTGCCGACGTTCGAGTGTGTGAAGACACCGTGGGTTCCGTAGAGCCACCCGTCGGGGCCCCACGTGAACGTGTTGAGCATCTCGTGCGTGTCCTGATAGCCCCAGCCGTCGAGCAGGATCTGCGGCGGACCGGCCGGCAGGTCCGTTCCCGCCTTCACCGGAATGAACATCAGATACGGCGCCGCCCCGACCCACACGCCGCCGAAGCCGACTTCGATCCCGCTGACGAGATTCAGGTTCTCGATGAAGACCTTCCGGCTGTCGAGGCGCCCGTCGCCGTTGGTGTCTTCGAAGATCAGGATGCGGTCTTTCCCCTGGCCTTCGGCAGCGCGCACGGGGTAGGTGTGTGCTTCGGCCACCCAGAGGCGGCCGCGGTCGTCGAGCGCGAAGCCGATCGGCCGCACCACGTCGGGCTCCGAGGCGGCAAGCCTGACCGTGAAGCCCTTCGGCACGGTCATCGCTTTGGCGGCGTCGGCAGCCGAGAGACCGGCGTGCAGGATCGGGTCGAACGGCGGGAGGGTGTTGATCTCGGACGAGGTGATCTCGGTGGGGAAGTAGGGTCTCGAGTCGTGAAAGCGGAAGTGGTCGAAGTTGATGTGCGCCCAGGGACTCTCTTTCAGATACGCGGCCACTGTCGCGCCGGTCTCGTCGTCCACCAGGCGAACGACGATCTCCTTGCCGACATAGGTCTTCAGATCCACGACGACCGGGCGAAGCGCCGGGTTGTTCGCACCCGAGATGGTGAAGATGACCTGCTCGTCCTTCTTGTCGCCCGGACCGGTGCCGGGCGCGAGGACGAGCTCGACGCGCGTGCTCGTGAACGCGCCGCCGGACACCAGGAAACTGGCATACGGATGGCTCACGCGAAACGGAGCGGATGTCAGCGTCCCTTTGCGCGCGCCGCCCCCGGTGTTGCTGCTGACCCAGTAGGCGCTGGCCTTCCCGCCCTGCTTTGCTTGACCTTGGTCAGGGCCTTGTCCCGGGACGACATCGCCCTTGACCAGCGCGAACGCATCGCCGGTCGCGGTCCAATCGTCCAGCGTGCCGGTCTCGACGTCCAGATTGAGCGTCCGCCCGTTCGCCTCGGCCGGCACGCCGTCGGACGGCACGCGCGGCTCGTCGGACACTTCGAGGCGCCCTTCCATGCCCGCCAATCGATGGCCGGGCACCGAACAGTAGTAGGTGTCGCTCTTGGTCGCCGTGAACGTGATGTTGGCCCTGGCGGCCTTGTCGAGAATCTGCGGGCTCTTGATATTGAGCCCCTCGAGCGCGATGTCGTGCACCATCAGCTCGCCGTTGACGATGGTGATGCGGACCGACTCGCCCGTGCGTGCCCAGAGCGTAGGGTTCCGGACGCCGTCGATGTCGCCTCCCACGCCGCGGTATCCGAGCATTGTCGACTCGAGGGTGTACTCGCGGTCGAACGCTGCCGGCCTGGCCGCCGGCGCCTGGGACGCGACGTAGGCGCCCGAGCCGGCGAGAAGGAGCAGCAGAACGTGCTTCATGATGGCGTCTCCGCCGGTAGGCTACCAGATCGCTGGCTGGCTGTGATCGGCGGAATTCGGACAACGGAACGCGGATACTCGCGGATGGGGATTCGACGGGACGCGGATCTCGCGGATGGGATTCGACGGGACGCGGATCTCGCGGATCGTGGATTCGACGGGACGCGGATCTCGCGGATCGTGGATTCGCTTATCGTGCTTCTAGATCATCCGGCGCCGACCGGCGGCCTCCCTTGTGGCCGCGCGCCAGTCGCTCGGCATCGTCATGACCTGCGCGGTTCGTATCGAATGGGTCGGTAGGTCGGGAACCACATCGCGCGGCTCACGGTCTCTTCGAGGCCGGGCAGAATCTCCGGCGACGCGTGGCCTTCGGCGACGGCGCGGCGGATGACGGCGCACGCGACGGCATGCGAGCAGTCCCGAATGCGCGTGAGCTCGGGGTAGACCGCGCCCTGATCCAGATCCGCCGGGCTCACCAGGTGAGCCAGGGCCCGGGCGGCATCAAGGAACATGGCGTCGGTGACGCGTCGCACGCCTCCCACCCACAGACCCAGTCCGACGCCCGGAAAGACGAACGCGTTGTTCCCCTGCCCGATGCGGTGCGTCTGGCCGCGATGGACGACCGGATCGAACGGGCTGCCGGTCGCCACGATCGCGCGGCCATCGGACCACCGGATCGCCTCCTCCGCCGTGCACTCGCTCTTGCTCGTCGGGTTCGACAGCGGAAACACGATCGGACGGTCGTTGACGGCGGCCATCGCGCGGACCACGGCCTCCGTGAACAGGCCGGCCGTGCCCGACGTGCCGACGAGAATCGTCGGCTGGAAATTGCGGATGGTCTCCTCCAGCGTGATGTGCGCGCGGATCGCCGCACGCGTAGGTCGCCACCTCCTCGACCGGCCGGGCGTAGGCCGCCTTGAAGTCCTCCATCTCCGCCCGCGCCTGCGTCACCAGTCCCCGGCTGTCCACCGTGCAGATGCGTTGCCGGGCCTCCTCGTAGGACAGCCCGGCGTCGCGCAGCGCCGACACGAAGAGGTTGGCAATCCCCTGCGCGGACGCCCCGGCTCCGCCGAGGACGACGCGCTGGTCGCGCATCGCCTGACCGGTGATCCGCAGGGCCGCGTACACGCCGGCGGCCACGACCGCGGCGGTGCCCTGAATGTCGTCGTTGAACGTGCACAACCGGTCGCGAAAGCGCGCGAGCTGGGTGATCGCGTTGGCCTTCAGAAAGTCTTCCCACTGCAGGACGGCGTCGGGGTACACGCGCATCACGGCGTCGACGAAGCGATCGATGAAGTCCTGATACTCGGGTCCGCGAATCCGCTCGTGCCGCAGGCCGAGATACAGCGGGTCGTTCAGCCGCTCCTGATTGTCCGTGCCCACGTCGAGCATGATCGGCAACGTCAGATAGGGCGGGATCCCGGCGCACGCGGTGTAGAGGGACAGCTTCCCGGTCGGGATGCCCATCCCGCCGACCCCCTGATCGCCGAGCCCGAGGATCCGTTCCCCGTCGGTGACGACGATGACCGCCGGCGGCCGCGCGATGGTTTTCGAGGATGGCGTCGATCCGGTCGCGCTGCTCGTACGAGATGTAGAGGCCGCGCGGGCGCGCGGTAGATGTGCGAGAACTGCTGGCACGCCTCGCCGACCACCGGCGTGTAGACGATCGGCATCATCTCGTCGATGTGGTCGTGCACGAGGCGGAAGAACAGCGTCTCGTTCCGGTCCTGCAGGCTGGCCAGGTGGATGTAGCGCTCGAGCGGTGTCTGCTTGACGCGATAGTTCTCGTACACCCGGGCCAGTTGCTGGTCCATGGTGCTGACGGCCGGCGGCACCAGCCCGTCGAGGCCGAGCTCTGCGCGCTCGGCCGCCGTGAACGCCGTGCCCTTGTTCGTGAAGGGATCGCGGAGCAGCGGCTCGCCGCGCATGTCGACCGCGATGTACTCCTCGCCCGTGATGCTGTCGTGCTCTGTTCGACCATTCCATCGATCCCCGTCCGGTTCCGTTCCGCCGCGCACACGACACGCGTTCCGATTGTCGCTCACGCCAGGGGTTTGTCCAACCGCGAGCAACCGGGCGGGCGCCAGTCGGATTGGGACCTCCACGATGGCTTCAGACGGTCAATATGCGGGTCTGGCCGGGGTTCGCGTTCGGACTCTGGACAGGCTAACAGTTGGGTAACCCATGAGCGCCACGTTTCGTTCAGCGGCGATTGACGCCAGAAAGGCTCGTCCCGGGCCGACGTCCGCTGATGGAGGTAGACAATCGACTACCTTGGGAGGTAGGATGTCTCCCACCAGCGGCAGGCAGACCAAGGAGGCGCACCATGCCATGGTTCTCTCGATTCTTTCGCCGCCGCAACGCCGACGCCGAGCTGGACGAGGAGATTCGGTTCTACCTGCATCAGGAGACACAGCTGCGTGTCGAGCGGGGCGAATCGCCCGAACAGGCCAGGTACTCGGCGCTGCGCGATTTCGGCAACGTCACCGTCGTCAAGGAAGTGACGCGGGCGATGTGGGGCCGGATGCTCTTCGAGGACGGGCTGCGAGATCTGCGCCATGCCCTGCGCCTGTTGACCCGCGCCCCCGTCTTCACCGCCGTGGCGATCGGCTCCCTGGCCCTCGGCATCGGCGCCAACACCGCGATCTTCACCGTCGTCCAGGCCGTGCTGCTGCGACCGCTGTCGTATCCAGCGCCCGATCGGCTGGTCGCGATTCGCCAGCATCACAGAACCACGGGCCCGGAGCTCGCGACCTGGCCCGACTATCTGACGTGGCGGGACCAGACGACCACGCTCGAGACGATCGCCGGGGGGTGGAGTGTCGCCTACAACCTGACCGGCATCGACGAGCCGGAGCGGCTCCCGGGCGCGGCGGTCACTGCCAGCCTGTTCACGACGCTCGCCGTCCCGCCGATGGTTGGGGGAGTGTTCAGCGCCGATACGGCCCAGGATGTGCGCGTCGTCGTATCTCGCACGGGTTGTGGCGCCGGCGATTCGCGGGAAGGCCGGACGTGGTCGGGCACCGCGTGGAACTGAACGGCGTGACCCACACGGTCACCGGGGTCATGCCGCCAGAATTCACCTGGCCGGAATCCGCGGAGCTCTGGGTCCCGCTCGTTCCCGAACCCGGGATGGATCGCGGCTATCCTTTTTTGCAGGTCGTCGGCCGGCTCGAGCAGGGCACGACACTCGCACAGGCGCGTGCCGAGCTCGCGACATTCGCCGCCACGGCCGCGAGCGCCTATCCCGCGACGCATACGAACCGCGACATTCGCGTCTCGTCCCTGCTTGACGCGACCGTCGGGTCCACGACCCGCTCGCTGTTGATTCTTGCCGGGGCCGTCGTGTGCGTGCTGCTCATCGCCTGTGCGAATGTCGCCGGCTTGCTGACGTCGCGTGCGATCACGCGGCGTCACGAGCTGTCGCTGCGCAGCGCGCTCGGCGCCAGCCGCGGTCGGCTCCTCCGGCAGCTCTTGACCGAGAGTCTGGCGCTGTCGCTGGCCGGCGGCGCCGTCGGCTTCGCGATTGCGGCGTGGACGATCGAGCCCCTGCTCACGCTCACCGCGCTGCCGCGCGCGCGTGAAGCGTCACTGGATCTGTCGGTGTTTCTCTTCACGCTCGTCGCCGCACTTGGAACGGGTCTGGCCGTTGGTCTGATCTCGGCGCTGGCCGCTTCTCGAACCAGCCTGCGGGAGGCGGTGACGATCCGCGGAGGGGCGTCGGGCGGATGGCTCAGGCCGTCGCTGCTCGTCGTCGAAGTCGCCGCCGCGGTCGTCTTGCTCGTCGGCGCAGGCTTGCTGATGCGCAGCTTCCACCGGCTGCAGCAGGTCGAAACAGGCTTCAGTGCCGGGCGCGTGCTGTCGGTCCGGTTCTTCCTTCCCCGCGTCAGTTATCCTGGCGATCGGCGGGTTCAGCTGTATCAAGAGATGATCGAAGCGGTCACGGCATTGCCGGGTGTGGAAGCGGCGGCCGCCGTCATGGTGTTTCCATTCGCCGGCGCGAACAACAACGCTGTGTTCTCGTTGCCTGGGCGACCGCCGGCCGCCCCCGGCGATCCGCTGACGGCCAGCTTCAACGCGGCGACGCCCGGTTACTTTCGCACGATGGGCATCCCGCTGCTGGCAGGCCGTGATTTCGACCACACCGACCAGGCCGGTGCCGCGTACGTCGCCGTGGTCAATCGTGCGATGGCCGATCGCTTTTTTCCGGGTCAGGATCCCATCGGCCAGTCCGTCCGCATTCTCGGACCGCGGCCACGCGTGATCGTCGGCATTGTCCAGGACGCGCGGCAGCGCGTGCTCGATGGGCCTCCCGAGGCCGAAGTCTACGTTCCGCACACGCAGTTCTCCAGCGGCGGCATGTTTCTGGCGGTACGCGCCCGCTCCGACGACCCAGGACAGCTCATGGCCTCCGTCCGCGCGGCGCTCCGCGCGGTGGACCGCAATCTGCCGATTGCCAGCATGCGGACCGCTGAAGACCTTCTCGACGGTACCCTGTCGGCGCGCCGTTTCAGTCTGGTACTCCTGTCGATCTTCGCGGCCACCGCGCTCGGTACTGTCACTCGTCGGCGTGTATGGCGTGCTGTCGTTCGCGGTATCCCAGCGAACGAAAGAGATCGGTATTCGGATGGCGCTCGGCGCCGGCCGCGGGGATGTCCTGCGCCTCATGGCCTGGCAAGGCATGCTGCCGGTCCTCGTCGGGTTGGCGGTGGGCCTGTGTGCCGCGATGGCCGCCACGACGGTGCTCGCGAGTACGCTCTTCGAGATTCGTCCCTCCGATCCGGCGACGCTCGTCGGTGTCGCGGTGTGCATGCTTGGAGCGGCGGCCGCCGCGGTGTTGATTCCGGCACGGCGGGCGGCCCGCATCGACCCGCTGACGGCGCTGCAGTAGCGGGGCAAAGGTGGTCAGGGCGATGACGCGAACCTCGTTTCGCCGCCCATCGAAGCGATATCTGCGTGCGATCTCAGTCTTCGCGTCGGGTCTGGCTCATCTAGATGCTTGACATGAGCGTCGTGCAGTTCGATACTCATGTCGAGCATCTATGGGAAGGGCACCTCAAGGCGAACTGCTGCAGGGAACGCTCCCGCTGCTGATTCTGCGCACGCTCGCGACGGGACCGAACCACGGATTCGCCGTGGCGCGACGGATTCAGCAGCTCTCGAAGTCGGTGCTCCGCGTCGAGCAGGGCTCGCTGTACCCCGCGCTCCATCGCATGGAGCTCGACGGCCTGATCGAGTCGTATTGGGGCACGACCGAGAACAACCGGCAGGCGAAGTACTACCGCCTCACGCGACGCGGCAGCCGTGAGCTGGCGAGCGAAACGGAACGATGGAACGCCATCGCCGGCGCCATCGCGACGATCCTTCAGGAAGGGTGATGTGCCTGGCTGGTTGACGCGCTGGTTCCTGCGGACACGGGCGACCCTCTCCGCCCGCCACGATCGCGAGCTGCGGGACGAACTGCGACTGCACCTGACGCTCCTCGAGGAGGAGTACACCGCGCAGGGGATTCCCGCCGAGATGGCGCGGCAGCGTGCCCACCGCGAGTTCGGCAACGCGACGCGCTTCCAGGAAGCGAGCCACGAGCTGTTCGCCTTTCGGCTGCTCGAGGAGGTCATCCAGGATCTGCGGTACGCGGCCCGCGAGTTGCGGCGCAGCGTGGGGTTCACCTGCATTGCGGTGGTATCGCTCGCCGTTGGCATCGGTGCGACCACGACCGCGTTTGCTGTCTTCGACGCCTTCATGCTTCGGGGATTGCCGGTGCGCGATCCCGATCGGCTGGTAGCCCTGTCGACCGCCGCTCAATCAACCTGGGGCAGTTGGACCTACGTGGTTTTTGCGCGGTGGCGAGATTCGTCAGATGGGCTCTTCGAGGTCGCAGCCAGCACCGACGTAGAGTCGCATGACGCGCGCTTGGCGGGCAACGACAAACCGGGAGACGTGCGCGTCAGCCTCGTGTCCGGCAACTACTTTCAAGTGATGGGCGTCGACACGGCGCTCGGAAGGGCTCTGAGCGACAACGACGCCGCCGCGCCGGGTGCTGCGGCGGTCGCGGTGATCAGCGACGCATTCTGGAAGCGCTGGTTCGGCGGCACGCCGGACGTGCTTGCGAAAACGATTGATCTGCACGGGGTCAGCTACGAAGTGGTGGGTGTCGCGCGGAAGGGGTTCACGGGACACTCCGTCGGCCATCCATCCGACGTGTGGATTCCGCTCACGATGCAGCGGGCGCTCCTGCCCGATGCGCCGCAGATGTTGGACGATCGCTGGGGCACGGGACCCCGGTGGCTGAAGGTTATTGGCCGGCTGGGAACTGGCGTGAGCGTCGAGCAGGCGACCGCCTCGGCACGCCTCGTTCACCAGAGGTTCGTTGCCGAGAAAGCCGCCGCGCTTGGCGAGGGCATCCCTCAGGTGGCCGGCGAGCGCAAGGTAGTCGTCTCAATGCTGACGGCCACGACCGGCTTTGCACCGGAGCGCGCGCGCTACGCCCGGCCGCTGATGATTGTCTCGGCGATCACGGCCCTCGTGCTCCTGGTGGCGTGCGCGAACTTCACCAACCTGATGCTGGCGCGGTCGGAGGGGAGGCGACGGGAGTTCGTCATTCGCCTGGCGCTCGGCGGTGGGACCTGGCGCCTCATCCGGCAATCGGCGACGGAATGCGTCGTGCTGGCGATCGTGGCCGGACTTTTCGGGTTGCTGTTGGCGAGTTGGGCGACGGCGCTGTCTCTCAAGCAGTTTGCCGTCATGATTACGCCCATCGAGCTTGCCCTCGAGCTCAATGCCCGCGTGCTGGCATTCGCCGGTACCTGCGTGGCGGTGGTGATTGCGTTCGGTCTCTGGCCCTGCACTCGGCCGGCTCGGTCGGCGGCCGTGTCGTCGGTCTGTCAATCCACGAAGGCGGCCGGCCGCCCGAGCACGCGAGCCATCGCCGGGCGGGTCATGCTCATTGCCCAGCTGGCGATGTGCACCATGCTCATGATTGGCGCCGGACTGCTGCTCCGCACCGTCACCAACCTCCGTTCTCAGGAGCTCGGGTTCGACCGCAAGGCGCTGCTGATGTCGGTCTCGCCACGTCAGGCCGGTTACTCGAACGAGGCGGCCGCGCTGCTGCTTCACCGGGTGCGCGAGCGGCTATTGGCGGTGCCGGGCATCCAGGCCGTTGGCATGTCGGGCGTGCCCCTGCTCGCCCCCTACGCGTACTGGATCGACGGGAGCCAGGTGTTGACGACCGACCGTGGCGTCGTACTGCCGGGCGCTCGTTGGACCTTCGCCGCCGTCGGCCCGGGTTTCTTCGCAGCGGTCGGAATGTCGGTCGTCCACGGCCGAGGCTTCGACGGCGACGCCGCAGCGCTGCCAGCCGACAGCGTTGTCGTCAATCGATCGCTCGCCAGGTTTCTCTTCGGCGAGGCGAGCCCGATCGACCGGCAGATTCGGACGAACCCGCGCGGCACGCTGCAGTCGATCGTCGGCGTTGTCAACGACGTGAAACAGACCTCGCCGCGCGAACGTGGCATGGGCGTCGTCTATCTTCCCATGCGGGATTTCAGTCAGGTGACGCTCGCGGTGCGCACGGCGGGCAACCCTGCCGACGCCGTTCCGGTGGTGAGACATCAGCTCGCTGCGCTTGCCGGCGATCTGCCGATCGAGAAAGTCCGCACGATCGCGGACGTGCTCGACGAGGCCATCGCAGCAGGAGCGCCTGATGAGCGCGATCGCACTCGTGCTGAGCACATTGGCGATCGCGATCGGCTGTGTAGGTCTTTACGCACTGCTCTCGTACGTCGTCTCACAACGGACGCACGAGCTCGGCATCCGGGTGGCGCTCGGCGCGACGAGCAGGAACGTGGTGACCATGGTGCTTCGGGACAGTGCGGCGCTGGTCCTGCCGGGCCTGGCGATTGGTGTGCCGCTCGGGATCGCCGCAAGCCGGCCGCTGTCGTCTCAGCTCTTCAACGTGCAGCCCAACGACCCGTTGACGCTCGCCTCGGTGGCGTTCATGCTGGCGCTCGTCGGCCTGCTGGCGACTCTCAAGCCTGCTCGCACCGCCTTGCGCATCGATCCGATTGCGCTCCTGCGCAACGAGTGAGCTGCAACTCACTCCTGTCGGAGGGCGATCACCGGGTCGACTCGCATCGCTCTGTAGGTGGGCACGAAGCACGCGGCCATCGTCACGATGATCGTGATGCCGGCCACGGCGAGATAGGTCATGGGGTCCGCAGGGCTGATGCCATACAGCTCCTGTGACAGCAGGCGTGTCACGGCTACGGCTGCAGCCAGGCCAAGGCCGATGCCCGCCAGCGCGAGCTGCGCGCCTTCCTTCATGATCGACAGAAACACGTCCTGCCGCTGCGCTCCAAGCGCGAGGCGGATGCCGATCTCCCGAGTACGTTTCGCCACGAGAAAGGACAGGACGCCGTAGATTCCGATCACGCCCAGCGCGAGCGCCAGGCCGGCGAACGCGACGAAGAGCGTCGTCACGGACGCCGGCGACGCGACGGCGTCGGAGACGGTGGCGCGCATGGTGTGCACATCGCTGACCGGAATCTCCTGGCTCAGGCTGGCGATGACCTGGCGCAACGCCGCTTCGACATGCGAGGTGTCCGCGGTCGTGGCGACAGCGACGGTCATCTCCGCCGGTATGCGCCCATTTTCGAGCGTCGCCTTGGGGCTATAGGGCACGTAGGCCGTGCCGACAATCCAGTCGGGCACGTCCCGCCGGAGGTCATGGGCGCGGACGTCCCCGACGACGCCGACGACGGTATGCCAGTGCTGCTCTCCGACGAACCTGAATTGCCGGCCGATCGCGCTGTCGTCTCCCCAGAATCGCTGTGCGGTCGACCTCGGAATGATGGCCACCGGCGGATTGCCTGAAAGATCAGCTTCCGTGAACGTTCTGCCGGAGAGGAGCGGAACGCTCATCACGCGAAAGTACTCGGGCGTGATGACGGTGAGCCAGAAGAGCGGCGAGTTCTCCACGCCAGGACCGCTGCGCCCTTCGAGGGTCAAGGACCGCTTGGCCACCCGTCCGTCGAGTGGGAGTGTGTTCACCAACGCGGCGCCGCCCGTGCCCGGAGACGCCTGAATCCGCTCGAGCACCTGGCGATAGAAGGCGAGGCATCGCGTATCGTCGCTGCAGAATGACTGGCTGGGCGTGAGACGCGCGGTGATCACGTGATCGGGTTGGAAGCCGGCATTCACGTGGGACAGCGCCCAGAAGCTGCGGACGAGCAGACCGGCTGCGATCACCAGCAGGACGGCGAAGGCGATTTCGGCGATGACGAGCGCATGGCGGAGACGCTGGGTCACGGAAGACGAGACGCTCCGCCCGCCGGCGCGCAAGGATTCGGTGAGCGCCGTTCGCGAGGCGTGCAGCGCCGGCACGAGGCCGAAGGCCAGACCCGTCACCACGACAAGCGCCGCGGTGAAGGCGAGCACACGCCAATCGACATGTACGTCCGCCAGGCGAGGCGTATCCGGCGGCAGGAGTCGCTTCAGCGCTGCCAGCCCTTGCCCGGCGACGAGCAACCCGAGCGCGCCGCCCGCGCACGCCAGGACGACGCTTTCGGTCAGTAGTTGCCCCGCGATGCGCCGCCGTCCGGCGCCGAGCGCAGATCGAACGCCGATTTCCTTCGCCCGCGACGCGGCGCGCGCGAGCGTCAGGTTGGCGACGTTGGCGCAGGCAATCAGAAGCACCAGGGCGACGACGCCGAGCAACATGAGGAGTCGCGCTCGTACGTCGGCCACCATGCCGCTCTGAAGCGGCACGACGCTCACGTTGGCGTTCCAGCTCGCGGGCATCGCCCAGGGAAAGAGCGACGGCACATGAGCCTGAAACCGCCGCACATCCGCGCGGGCCTGTTCGAGTGTGACGCCGGGCTGCAATCGCGCGACGACGGGCATGAAGTCACCCGCCCAGTAGGTCGCCGGAGTCCGCGGATCCGCGTGCAGCGGGATCCAGACCTGCGTCTTCGCGGACGGGAACCGGAAATCGGCGGGCATGACGCCGACGACCTCGCGGCTCGTGCCGTCGAGGGTGATCGCACGGCCGATGACCGTCGGATCCCGCGCGAAGCGCTCCTCCCAGACGGCTGCGCTCAGGATGACGTAGTTGTCCCGCCCGGCCATGTCCTCGCCCGGCTGGAACGTGCGCCCGAGCGCGGGACGCGCGCCGAGCACAGAGAGCAGCTCGGCGGAGACCAGCGTGCTGGTCAGTCGGATGGGTTCGCCGAGGCCGGCCAGGTTGAGCTCGTGCCCCTCTGCGTAGGCCGCGACACGCATGGTGCGTGTCCACGCGCGCATCTCGACGACCGCGCCTCGTGGGTACGTGCCGGTGACGCTGACCAACTGTTCCGGTTCCGCGTAGGGCAGCGGACGCAGGAGGATTCCGTTCACGAGGCTGAAGATCGCCGTGTTGGCGCCAATGCCGAGGCCGAGCGTGAGGACCGCCGCGGCTGAGAAGCCCGGCTGGCGGCGCATACTTCTCACGGCATACCGAACGTCCTGGGCGAGGCGCTCGGCGAACCCCCAGCCCCAGACCTCCCGCGTCGCTTCGCGGGCGAGCGTCGCGTTGCCGAAATCCCGTATCGCCGCGAGCCGGGCCTGATCGAAGGTGAGCCCCGCGGCGGTGCGTTCGTCCGCTTCTTCCGAGAGGTGAAACCGAATCTCCTCGTCGAGCTCCGATTCCAGGCGGTCCCGATGCCAGAGCGAGCGCAGCCGCGCGCCGAAGTGTCGAAGGCTAAGCATGTATTGTGTAGCCACGCTACTACATACATCTGTAGCGCGTCTACACAAAACCTGCGTCGGCGTTACGGCTGGGGCAGGCCAAAGACGACGAGCGTCGTGCCCGGCTTCGTGAAGGGTGCGTCGTGACCGCCGGCCGCGACGGCGACCATGTCGCGGCCGCTCGCAGTCGTGAACAGGAGCGGCGTCGCGCGCGCGCTCGTTGGCAGCTCGCCCTCCCACACCTGCCGGCCGGTCCTGGTCTCGAATGCCCGCAGCCGCGAGTCCATCGTCGCACCAATGAAGAAGAGGCCAGTCGTCGTGACCGCTCCGCCGCCGAGGTTGGGCGAACCGGTGGGTGGCATGGGCGCGAGCTTGAGCGTGTCGCGCAAGTCACCGAGCGTGCTGCGCCAGGCGATCTCACCGGTATCGGCATTGATGGCGACCAGCTCTCCCCACGGCGGCGCCACACAGGGGAAGCCCGAAGGGGCCAGAAAGAACTGACGCGCCAGCGAGAAAGGCGTTCCGTCCTGTTCGGTGATCTCGATCCTCGGGTTCTCTTTCTTCGCGCGGTCGTAGTCCGCTCGCGGCAGCAGCCGGATGATCGCCGGGAGGCGATTCACCGGCGCGATGATCAGACGGGTTGCCGGATCCCACGCCATCCCGCCCCAGTGCAGCCCGCCGATGTTGCCGGGAACGATGAGGCTGCCGCGCAAGCTGGGCGGCGTGAAGATGCCTTCGTTGCGCAGCGCGCGGAACGTCGCCAGGCAGGCGTCGCGATCCTGGGGGGTTGCTCCCCACACATCCTTTTCGCCGATCTGCTGCGGCACGAGCGCCGATGGGCGCTCGGGAAACGGCTGCGTCGTTGCCGCTGCCTCACCGGGGATGTCGCTCGAGGGGACCGGCCGTTCGCGGATCGGAAAGATCGGGCGGCCGGTTGCGCGCTCGAAGAGAAAGAGGTGGCCTGTCTTCGAGCCGACCGCCACCGCCGGGGCGTCCTTGGCGGGGAAGAGCAGTGGCGGCGACGCGACGTCATAGTCCCAGAGATCGTGATGCACGGTCTGGAACGACCAGGCAACCTCGCCCGTCGCGGCGCGGAGCGCCACGACCGAGTTGGCGTAGCCGTTGTGGCCTTCACGCAGGCCGCCGAAGTAGTCCGGACTCGCGCTGCCGGTCGGGAGAAAGACGAGCCCGCCGTCATCGTCGACGACGATCCGGGACCATGTATTCGCGCCGCCGGCGGCCGTATTCTCCGGGAGCGGGTGGAATGTCCAGCGCAGCTTGCCCGACGCACGGTCGAAGGCGCGCACCTCGCCTGATGACATCCTGGCGCGGCTGTTGTCGGCGATGGACGATCCGACGATGACGAGGTCGCGGTAGATCGCCGGCGGAGAGGTGACGCCGTATTCTCCTGGCCATTCCGGCGTGCGTCTGAGGCCGACGGTCAGGTCTACCTGCCCTTGGGCGCCAAAGTCCGCGCAAAAGCTGCCGTCACTGCGATTGAGGCAGACAAGTCTCGCATCGACGGTGGCCGAATAGATGCGGTCGCCTGCCACCGTCACGCCGCGATTGGCAAAGTCGCCGTAGTTCGCACCCTGGCGGACCTTCAGATCGATCCGCCAGAGCTCGGCACCCGTTTCCGCGTCGAGCGCGATGACGAGGCCTTTTGGCGTGGACAGGTACAGCCGGTTGTCGGCATAGACCGGTGTGGCCTCGAAAGCCGGACGCTTACCGCCGGAACGGACCGGCGCGGTCGATTCGCGCGTGTCGTACGTCCACGCGACGGCCAGTCGGCCGACGGTGTCGGGGGAGATGCGAACGCGTGGTGCCTGCGCGCCGAGCGCGATCGAGACGAGGCAGCACGCGGCAAACACTCGCATGGGCGCTTCTACGGAAATTCGTTCTTCGGAGTTGCTGTTGTTCAGCGACCCATCCACGGCTCGCCGCGTGATTCACTTCGCTGGCGGCGGGTCGAGGATCGTGACGACGCTCGCGAGAAGCCAGTGGCCCCCCTGTCGAACGATGGTGTTCACATAGCGGCCCTTGAGCGGGGCGACGCTCTCCACGGTGAAGCGGCCTTCCATGACCTTCACATCCGGCGTGACCGCCTGGGTCTGGCCCTGCTGCAGCGTCAACTTCGCGCCCTTGAGCGCGCCGGCGAAACCGTCGACATAGAACTTCTCGATAGCGTCGCGGCCAGAGACGAGCTGGCCGTCCGGCCCGAGGCGCGTACCGGCTGTGGCATAGAGCGCCGCGATGGCCTTGGCGTCGGCCTTGTTGAATGCCGCCGAATACCCGTCGGCGAGCTTCTGCGCGTCGGCGTCGGCCTTCTGCGCGCTGGCCACGACCGACGCGCCGACGAGCACGAGCGCGGCGATCCACGACATCTTTCTCATATGACTCCTCCAGTCGGAACGTTGGATTGCGGCGCAATACTGACGGTCTGGAGTGGCAGAGTCAAGGTCAGGCCGGCGTCCGGCCTCAGGGAGGAGAGCCAGCGGACTTGCGTCTCGGGACGGGCCGGTTCAAAATCCGGCCGGGGTCCGCACGCGAGCAGTGTCACCGAATCCGCGTGATCCGCGTCCCGGGAAGCCCAGTGCGGCGACATGAATCGATCACAACGTTGGAGATGCATTTGAGACTACGGGTCTGGTTGGCGACGGCATTACTCGGCGCGTCGATGCTGTCGCTCATCGGCGCACAGCAAGCCGCCCCCGATCCGCTCGCAGCCCGCGTCGATTCCTACGTGGAGAAGCAGCGCGTGGTCGTCATGACCGACATCGCCAACGAGCCCGACGACCAGATGTCGATGGTACGGCTCCTCGTCTACTCCAACCAGTTCGACATCGAAGGGCTGATCGCGACGACCTCGACCTGGATGAAGAACAAGGTCCGGCCCGACGTGATTCAGATGCTCATCCAGGCCTACAGCCAGGTGCGGCCGAAGCTGCTGGAACACCAGCCAGGGTTCCCGAGCGCCGAGTCGTTGAAGGCGGTGGTCGTGTCGGGTCAGCCGGCGTACGGCATGGCGGCTGTGGGACCAGACAAGACGAGCGCCGGTGCCGAGTTGATCATCCGATCGGCGCAGACGCCCGACCCGCGCCCTCTCTGGGTGCTCGCGTGGGGCGGGACGAACACGCTGGCCCAGTCGCTCCTGCACGCCAAGGCGACGAAGACGCCGGCCGAGCTCGATGCGCTCGTTTCGAAGCTGCGCGTCTACTCCATCTCGGATCAGGACGATGCGGGGCCATGGATCCGGCGGGAGTTTCCAGCGCTGCACTACATCGCGCTGCCGTCGACGCCCGACGGCGATCAGTACGCCTACGCGACGTGGACCGGCATCAGCGGCGACCGTTTCTACAAGAACGCGCCCGGCGCGGACTTCACCACGTTCACCGACGCGTGGGTGAACGCGAACATCCGCAGCAAGGGACCGCTCGGCAAGTTGTATCCCGTGCCCTGCTGTATCCACGAAGGCGACACTCCGTCATTCCTGGGCTTGATCGACAACGGTCTCGCGAGCTTCACGAGCCCCACCTACGGCGGGTGGGGCGGGCGGTATGTCTGGCGCACGTTCTACGGCGAGCCGCGTCCGTTCTGGACGCAGGGCGGCGATTCGTTTCCGGGCCGCGACAACTCGAAGGATACGGTCACGGGCGTCGACGGCAGGACGTACACGTCGGACCAGGCCACGATCTGGCGGTGGCGGACGGCGTTCCAGCACGATTTCGCGGCGCGCATGGATTGGACGATCAAGGATCCGTCCCAGGCGAATCACAACCCGCAGGTCGTCGTGAACGGTCAGGCGGGGAAGGCGCCCGTGCGGATCGACGCGGCAGTCGGCGCGGCGGTGACCCTCGACGCCGGCGGCACGCGCGACCCTGACGGCCACACGCTGAAGTACACCTGGTTCTTCTATTCCGAAGCCGGAACCGGCATCCCGGGTCAACCCGTGTCGTCGGGCGGCCTCGTGCCGATCGGCGGGGGAGGGACTGCGGGCGAAGGCGGAATTCCTTCGGGCCCGGAAGGCGGGCCGCGCGAGCCAGCACCACGAGTCACGCTGCAGAACGCGGCTACAGTCCGCGTGACCGTGGCTCCTCATGTCGCCGGCACCGCGCACATCATCCTGGCCGTCGAGGACGATGGTCGCCCGACGCTGACGTCGTACCGGCGCGTGATCCTGACGATCAAAGCGAAGTAACGCGCCGCAGCCGCAAGTCGCGCAAGGCAGCTTTGGTCCGCCAGGACGCCACACCGAGCGGCCGCGACGGCTCCACCTCGAAGCGCGTGTCGATTTTGTTGCCCTTGAGGCCCTGCTTGATGATCTGCCGCTCGTCGAGCCAGGCCTCGATCGTCGCGGCCGTCACGCGGATGCGGATGGTATACCAGCGCCCCGACTCGAACCGGACCGACTGCGAGGTCTCGTTCTCGGAGGCATCCATGCCGTTGATGCTGGACAGTCCGACCACCATGCCGCCCCACCCGCCGAGAATCAGCGAGCAGAACGAGTCGTCGACGGGAAATGTCACGCCGGCGAAGAAATCGCTCCCCTCGACCCGCATGGCCTGCAGCGCGATTTCGTAGTTGGTGGTGGGGACTTGGGGACCGACCCAATTGATGCCGGTCAGGTCACGGCCGGCCTCCAGGATGATCTGCCCGTTCTCCACCCTCACGGCGCCTTCGCCGAAGAACTTCGTCGCCTGCCAGTTGGTGAGGGTTTTCCCGTCAAATAGCGGCTGCCAGGCCTGCTCGCTGCCCGTGCCGGTCTGCGCCGGATGGGCCGCGGCCAGTCCGCCCACCACCAGCACGAGCCACGCACCCACGGCGGCCAGCCCCCACCAAAGGCGACGCGGCGGACGAAGGGAGAAGGGGTATGATTTGGACTTCGGCACAACCATTCGAGAGGACATTATGGCGACTACACCCAGGAAGCAACCGGACAAGATTGAACGCCGCGACTTCCTCAAGAAAACCGGGACGGTCGCGGGTGCGATCGCGACCGGCTTTCCCGGGATCATCTCCGGCCGGACGGTGACCAATGCCCTCAAAGTCGGCTTGGTGGGCTGCGGCGGCCGGGGCAGCGGCGCGGCAGCACAAGCGCTGACCGCGGACCCCAACAACGAACTGACGGCCGTCGCCGACATCGACGAGGCCATCGTCCAGCAGGCGACGGCCCGGCTGAAGGGCAGCACTCGGTTCGGGGCGCAGGTGAAGATTGACAAACCCATGTTCGGTCTGGATGCGTACGAGAAGGTGATCAACAGTGGCGTCGACGTGGTGCTGCTGGCAACGCCCCCGGGCTTCCGGCCGCAGCACCTCACGGCGGCGGTCAATGCCAACAAGCACGTCTTCTGCGAAAAGCCCTGCGCGACCGATTCGCCCGGGGTGCGCGAGGTCCTGGCGGCGCAAAAACTGTCGCAGACGAAGAACCTTGCGCTCGTCTCGGGCTACTGCTGGCGCTATAACAACATGATTAGGGAGGCCGTGCAGAAAGTCCACGACGGCGCCATCGGGCGGCTGGTCGCGCACTATTCGACGTACTACACCAACCCCGTCAAGCCCATGCCGCCAGAGAGCACGCGCCCCGCCGGCATGAGCGACGTCGAGTGGCAGATTCGCAACTGGTACAACTTCACGTGGCTCTGCGGCGACAGCCTGGTGGAGCAGGCCGTGCACAACGCGGACAAGATCATGTGGATCATGAAGGATCAGCCGCCGCTCAGTGCGGTCGGTGTCGGTGGCCGCGCGGTGCCCGCGAACGGCGGCAACATCTACGACCACTTCGCCGTCAGCTACGCCTTTCCGAACGGCTACCGGGTCTTCCTCGCCAACCGCCAGTCCACCGGCTGCTATAACGGCACGCTCGACTACATCATGGGAACTGACGGGACGATGATGCTTGGCGCTGGCAAGCCCCGGATCGAAGCCCCCGACGGCCAGATCAAGTGGCAGTTCGAGGGCGAGGAATATGACATGTACCAGCGCGAACATGATGTGCTCTTCGCCTCCATTCGCGCCGGCAAACCCAAGAACGACGATCTGAACCTTGCCACCAGCACGCTGCTGGCGATCATGGGCCGCCAGGCGGCCTACACCGGCCAGCAGGTGACCTGGGAGCAGGCGATGAACTCGCAGGTGAGCCTGGTGCCGAAGCCGGTCGATTGGAACGCGAAGCACGAGGTGCCTGGGTTGGCGGTCCCCGGCCAGTCGAAGGCCATTTAGTACGACTTCCGTGGATACGGTCATCTGGTCCAGCCGTCAGCAATGAAGCTGTGTCTCGCGGCCATCCTGGGTATGGCCCTGGTGGCCATGGCGGAGACCGCACCTCGCGTCACCGGGCAGGTCGCCGGCGCGGTCGACCCGAAGGAGATGGCCGCGGTCGAGCGGATCCGTACGCACATCGAAGCGCGCGCCAAGAAGACCGCCACCGCCCCGTCCGCTGCCTACACCGTCACGATCCCGAACACGACCGTCACCTACGGCATGGCACGCGTGGCCGCCGGCGAGTTCCTGATGGGAGCCGCCGGCTCCGGCGGCAGGCCTGACGAACGGCCGCAGCACGAGGTGCGCCTGGATGCGTTCTGGATGCAGACCCACGAAGTGACGTGGGACGCGTACCTGCTGTTCATGTTCGCCGACCAGGCGAAGGAGCGCGAGCACCCCGATGCGCTGGTGGACGGGCTGAGCCGTCCGACGGCTCCGCACCTCGAGATGAGCTTCGGCCGGGGCAACAACGGCTATCCGGCCATCAGCATGACCCAGCACGCCGCGAACAAGTTTGCCCAGTGGCTGAGCGCGAAGACCGGCGAGTATTACCGCCTGCCGACCGAGGCCGAGTGGGAGTACGCGTGCCGGGCGGGCACCGCAACCGGGATCGGCCCCGGGCAACTGGGGGACTTTGCGTGGTTCGCGAAGAACTCGGCCCTGCCAGGTTTTGCCGGTGGCACTTATCACACGATCGGAACGAAGAAGGCGAACGCCTGGGGGCTCTACGACATGCTCGGCAACGTCATGGAGTGGACCCTGGATCAGTACGCGCCGTACACGGCGGCGCCGGCGAAAAACCCGTGGGTCAGATCGACCGCTCCGTATCCCCATGCCGTCCGCGGCGGCTCGTGGCACGACGACGAACCGGGGGTGGGGTGCACCGTCCGTGTGGCGTCCGACGCTTCGTGGAAGAGGCAGGATCCGCAACTGCCCAAGAGCATCTGGTACATGACCGACGCGCAATGGCTTGGTTTCCGCCTCGTCCGTCCCGCCACGCTGCCGAGCGTCGAAGAGATGTATCGCGCCTGGAACAACGGCGTCGCACTGGATCCATACTGACTAGTCTTATCCGAGGGGCTTCGCCCCTCGGACTCCCCTACACGCGCTCTCGCGCGCCGCTGCGCCGGCGCGCTCCGCTCGCGTGGCTCGCTCGCTGCGCTCGCTCGCACCTTGAAATAACCGGAGGGTTTATGAGACAGCTTCTATAGTGGTCCGTTGGCTGCTCGGCCTGAGTCTCTCGGTCGTCGCGCTGGCAGGTCCGGCGCGACCGGAGCTGCACCGCTATGAGGCCGTCGAGCCTCACATGGGCACGCTCGTCCGGATCACGATCTACGCGCCGGGCGAGCAGGCGGCCAGGGACGCATTCCGCGCCGCGTTCGATCGCATCCGGAACCTCGACCGCATCCTTTCAGACTACCGGCCCGACAGCGAGCTGAATCAGATCACCACGGGCACCGCCGGTCGCGCGGTGCGTGTCAGCGAGGATCTGTTCGCGGTCCTCGCGGCATCGCAGGACCTGGCGGAGGCGACCGGCGGCGCGTTCGACGTCACGCAGGGGCCTGTCGTCCGGCTCTGGCGCGAGGCTCGGAAGACCGCGCGCGTGCCAGGTTCCGCCGCACTGCGGGACGCCGCCATCCGCAGCGGCTTCCGCAAGGTCCATTTGGACGCCGGGCATCGGACGGTGACGTTCGACATGATCGGCATGGCACTGGACGTCGGCGCCATCGGCAAAGGCTACGCCGCCAGCGAGGCTATCGAGGTGCTCGGCGGACTGGGCGTGTCGAGCGCGCTGGTGGCTGTGAGCGGCGATCTCGCGTTCAGCGAGGCGCCCCCCGGGCAGCGCGGCTGGCGAATCCAAGTCCACTCGGGCGAACCGTCGCTAGCGAGCGTCTCCGCGGTGCCCGCAATACTGGAGCTGACCAACGCGGCCGTTTCCACCTCGGGCAGCAGCGAACAGCACGTGGACATCGATGGGCGCCGCTACTCCCACATCATCGACCCCGCGTCCCGGATGGGTCTCGTCGGACGACATCACGGTCACCGTCATCGCCCGGCACGGTCTCGACGCCGACGGACTCGACACCGCCGTCAGCGTCCTCGGCGCCGACCGCGGCCTGGCGTTGATCGAGTCCCGTCCCGAGACCGCCGCGCTCATCATCGAGCGCACCAGCGCCGGCACCACGGTGCGGCCATCCTCGCGTTTTCTGGAACTGGCGGCGCGACACGGGGTGATGGCTCGAGAAGCCTGAGCCGTGACGAGATGAACGGGCTCTCGGCTCTCGGCTCTAGGCTCTGGGAAAACCTTCAGATCAGGCCTGAACACGAGCTTGGTGAAGGTGCCTGAGCCTAGAGCCGAGAGCCGTCGTCTATCGAATATTCTGCGCCGGCAGTTCCTTCTTGATGCCCTCGTCGAGAGGCATCTTGTCGGTTTGCGGCGTCAGGCCCGCGGCGGCCATCAGCGCGTTGAGCTCGGTTTGCAGCCGCTGGACGGTGGCGCTGTAGTCCGCTGCTTTGAATGAGGTTGGACGCGCTCGTCCGGATCCTGTTGCAGATCGTACAGCTCGCCGAGATGACGGTCGGCGGATCCGTCGCCATGCGGGTAGCGGATGTACTTCCACTCTTCGGTTCGCATGCCGCGGACGTTCGGCGTATACGGGAATTCCTTCTCGTAGTTGTAGTAGTAGAACCAGCTCTTGCGCCAGTTCGGATCGCTGCCGTCGCGAACGAGCCGGACCCAGGAGCGTCCATCGACGCCGGCGAGCGGCTCGGCGCTCCCGCAAGCTCGAGCAGGCTGGGCGCCATGTCCACGGTCAGCACCTGCTGGTCGACGATCCGCGGATCCTTCGTCAGCCCGGCGTATCTCACCGCCATCGGAATCCGGATGCTGGGCTCGTGCATCGTCCGCTTGTCGACCATGCCGTGCTCGCCCTCGAGCAGCCCGTTGTCGCCGACGAACACGATGATCGTGTTCTCGAGCTGACCGCTCTCCTCGAGCCATGCGCGCAGACGGCCGACGCTGTCGTCGACGCTGAGGATGGTGCTCCAGTAGGCGTGGACCATGTTCTCGAAGTCCTTGACGGCTTCCGGACGGGCATCCGGGAACTTCTTGCGCCATTCGAAGAGCGGGCCGTAGATGCCGTGCCACGTGGGCAGGCGGTCCTTGATCCACGCCGGCTTGTCGTCGAGCGAGAAGGCGCTACTCGGGATACGACACCTTGACGTCGTCGAAGGCGTGCGCGTACTTCGGCTCCGGCGTGTAGAAACTGTGCGCGGCCTTGTGGCCGAGGATCATCAGCCACGGCTTGCCACCGTGATCGCGCTGCAGCCAGTCGAGCGCGATGTCGGTGACGACGGTCGTGTAGTAGCCGTCCCTGACCTCGCGCCGCTCGCCGTTCATGTTGAACTCGGTGCCGAAATACTTTCCCTGCCCCTTGTGCGTGACGAAATAGTCGAAGCCGGGTCTCGGCTCGTCGTTGCCCTCGCCCATGTGGTACTTCCCGACGTAGGCGGTGGCGTAACCCGGCCTGCTGCAGCACCTTGGGGAAGCTGTTCATCTCGGCCGGGAACTCGGTGAAGTTGTTGGTGACGCCGTGCTTGTGCGCGTAGACGCCGCTCAGGAGCGACGCCCGGCTGGGCGAGCAGAGCGACGTGGTGCAGAAGGCGTTCTTGAAATTCACGCCCTCGTTCGCGATGCGATCGATTTGCGGCGTCTTGACCGTAAGGGTGCCCGGCGTAGCCGAGCGTGTCGGCCCGGAGATCGTCGAGCAGGATGAACAGAATGTTCGGCCGGCGCGGCGGCTGTTCCGGCCGGCGATCGACGGCAGCCCCCGGTGAGGACTGCCGCGATGATGATGGCCGCGGCCAGAAGGACTCGCCCGAGTTTCCGGATCATCCCGGGATTGTCTCACGGGGGCCCGCCGCGGGCCGCCTCTCAGGGATGCTGGCGGCCGGCCTCGGCAGCGTAGAGCATCGCGGCCTGCCTGGCGACGTAGGCGCGGATCAACTCGGCGTCTTCCGCAGACACGTATTTCCCGAAGCGCGGCATGCCCAACTGCGCCAGCTCCCCGTCGACCACCACTCGTCGCCAGGCGACGGCGTCCTGTAGCCGCGGCGATCGCCGAAGATCCGGAAGCACGCCGCCGGTCACGGCCGCAACGCCGTGGCAAAAGGTGCAGTTGCGTTCGTAGAGGCGACCGCCGCGATTGTAGGCGTCGGCGCTGACCGCGATAAGGGGCGGCTTGGCGACCGGGGCCTTCCGCAGATTGAGCGTTGGCCTCGGCGCCGTGCCACCGAGCTTGAAGACGTACACCCGACCGTTGAGCGCATGACCTTCCGAGGCGGCAATGAAGCCATCGATGAGAAAGAAGGCGCCGCCATAGCCGGCCAGCACCGCGACGTACTGCTCGCCGCCGATTTCGTAGCTGATCGGACCGGCAAGCGTCGCGGCCTGATTGTCCGTGGACCACAGCGTCTTCCCGGTGCTCGCATCCAGTGCCAGGAACTGGCCGTCGCCCGTTCCCTGGAACACAAGCCCGCCGGCCGTGGCCAGTGTCCCGCCATTCCACCGGTCCGAGTCTTTCCGAACGCCAGACCTCGCGTTGCGCCACCGGATCCCACGCGAGGAGCACGCCCTTGGATGCGGCCTTGATCGCCGCCCGCACGGCGTTGTCATCGGGGAGCCGATCGAGAACCACCCCGACGTTGTTGAACCCCTCGCGCGTCACCGGATTCGCGTCGTGCACGTAGG
This sequence comes from uncultured Acidobacteriota bacterium, assembly GCA_963771395.1. Classification (GTDB taxonomy): domain Bacteria; phylum Acidobacteriota; class Vicinamibacteria; order Vicinamibacterales; family 2-12-FULL-66-21; genus DATBJJ01. The sequence goes on from CAVYTY010000015.1 coordinate 661,635, forward strand.
GGAATGCCATGTCCTGCGCCGGGAGGTAGACGAGGCCGGTTTGCGGGCTGAACGACATCGGGTGCCAGTTGTGCGCGCCATGTGGCCCCGGGCGCACCAGGGCAGCGCCGCCACGGTATCGCGCCTCCGGGTTTTCTACAGGGCGACCTGTGTTCGCATCAACGGCATACGCCCAACTGAGAGGCATTCCTTTCGGTGTGCCCTTCGTCGGCGACATCGGCAGAAACGGCTGCGCGGTAATCAGCTGGCCGTTCTCCCGGTCGACGACATAGAAGAACCCGTTCTTCGGAGCCTGCATCGCGACCTTCCGCGGCTTCCCGTCGATAGGGAGCTCGGCGAGGATGATCGGCTGCGTGGCGGTGTAATCCCAGGTCTCGCCGGGCGTGGTCTGGTAGTGCCACTTGTAGGCACCGGTTGACGCATCGAGCGCGACGATGGACGAGAGGAACCAGTTGTCTCCGCCGCCTGGCGAGCGGTGCTGCTGGTTCCACGGCGAGCCGTTGCCGACACCGATGATGACCTGTTTGAAATCGTCGTCGTAGACGATGGCGTCCCAGACGGTCCCGCCGCCGCCCAACTTCCACCACTGGCCGTTCCACGTCGCGGCAGCTTTGGCCAGGATCGTGTCGGAGGCGGCACCGTCCGGTCCTTTCGAGGGATCACCCGGGACGGTGTAGAAGCGCCACACCAGCTTCCCGGTCTTGGTGTCATAGGCGGAGACGTAGCCCCGCACGCCGTATTCCGCGCCGCCGTTGCCGATGTAGACCAGGCCGTTGGCGCTCCGCGGCGCGCCGGTGATGGTGTATGGCTGCGACTGATCGACCGTGACCGTCTCCCAGACAACCGATCCGTTTTTCGGCGTCGAGCGCCACCAGGCGGCCGTCGATGACGCCGACAAACACCTTGCCGTCGGAGACGGCGACGCCGCGGTTCACGACATCACAGCAGGCCTTCGCGCCAACTGCCCGATCGACCTTCGGGTCGTAGACCCACCGCTCCTGACCTGTCACCGCGTCGAGGGCATACACGAGGCTCCAGGCGGACGTCACGTACATGACGCCGTCGACGACAAGGGGCGTCGCCGACGCGCCGCGGTTGGTCCTCATCTCGTAGGTCCAAGCCAGGCCAAGCCCACCCACGGTGTCGGTGCTGACCTTGGTGAGCGGGCTGAAGCGCTGCTCGCCATATGTGCGGCCGTGAGTGAGCCAGCTGCCCGGCTCGGTATCGGCGGCGATGATTCTCTGCGTGTCGCTGGGCGCCGGTGCAGGAGGACGTGAAGTACACGCCATGAGGGAAAGCACGCCGATCGCTGCCATCAGTCGGATCATGGCCATGGCGCCGGAAGGGTAGCACGCTGCGGGTCGAAAACCCGAACGGCCCCGGAGGGCTTTTGTGGAGCACTCCCGCGCAGCGGCGACGCCGACGTTCGCGGCAGTCTTGTACAATGCACACAGTCGCCGCACAAAAGAACGTGCGGGGCGGGGCGAAGGCCGGTTTGTGAGTGGTCTGTCGATTTCGAGCCCAGCCGATCGACCATAGGATGACAGTCGCGGCGCGAAGCGGCCGGAAAGACGCGGACGCAGAAAGGACCGGAGATGAGCGGGGTTCGGGTACTGGTTGGCACGCGCAAGGGGGCGTTCGTCCTCACGTCGGACGGTAAGCGAAAACAGTGGGACGTCAGTGGTCCCCACTTCGGTGGCTGGGAGATCTACCACCTCAAGGGATCGCCCGCCGACCCGAACCGGATCTACGCATCGCAGTCCTCCGGCTGGTTCGGACAGCTCATCCAGCGCTCGAACGACGGCGGCAAGACCTGGGAACCGGTGGGGAACAAGTTCGTCTACGACGGCGTCCCCGGCACCCATCAGTGGTACGACGGCACGCCGCACCCCTGGGAGTTCAAGCGCGTCTGGCATCTCGAACCCTCGCTGACCGATCCCGACATGGTCTACGCGGGAGTCGAGGACGCCGCGCTCTTCCGCACGACCGACGGCGCGCAGTCGTGGGAGGAGCTCCCCGGTCTGCGCGGCCATGGATCGGGGGCCCACTGGCAGCCGGGGGCGGGCGGCCTCTGCCTGCACACCATCATCGTGGATCCGCTCAATCCGGCGCGGATCTTCATCGCCATCTCGGCGGCTGGCGCGTTCCGCACCGACGACGCCGGTAAGACGTGGCGCCCGATCAACCGCGGGCTGCGGTCCGAGGGCATCCCGGATGCGAATGCCGAGGTCGGCCACTGCGTGCACCACGTCGCGATGCACCCTTCCCGCCCTGACGTGCTTTTCATGCAGAAGCACTGGGACGTCATGCGTACAGACGACGCGGGCGAGTCGTGGCGCGAGGTCAGCGGCAACCTGCCGAGCGACTTCGGGTTCGCGATCGACGTGCACGCCCACGAGCCGGAGACGATCTACGTCGTGCCGATCAAGAGCGATTCGGAGCACTACCCGCCTGACGGCAAGCTGCGCGTGTATCGCAGCCGATCGGGTGGCAACGAGTGGGAAGCGCTCACGAAGGGGCTGCCGCAGCACGACTGCTACGTCAACGTGCTGCGCGACGCCATGGCCGTCGACGCGCTCGATTCGTGCGGCGTATATTTCGGCACGACCGGCGGGCAGGTCTATGGCTCGGCCGACGCCGGCGACAGCTGGACGCCCATCGTCCGCGATCTTCCCGCTGTGGTGTCCGTCGAGGTGCAAACACTGATGATCAGAGTGGTGCTCCCCGCGCATCTGCGGACGCTCGCGCGTGTCGACGGCGAGGTGACGGTGCACGTCGAGCGTCCGGTCACGCAGCGCTCGGTCCTTGACGCGGTCGAGACCGACTATCCGATGCTGCGCGGAACGATTCGCGACCACGTCACGCACGAGCGCCGCGCGTTCGTGCGGTTCTTCGCCTGCGAGCAGGACCTGTCGCACGAATCGCCGGACGCTCCGCTGCCCGACGCGGTCGCGACCGGGACTGAGCCGTTGCTGGTCGTGGGCGCGATGGCCGGCGGGTAAGGCCAACGTCCGCCTCGGGCCAGCCGGATGGATCCAATCGCGGCGCGGCGGCGCGACTGGAAAATGGATGTTCCCACCGATAGCTGACTCTGCCATTTCCTGCTCGACCCTACGAGCGATTGATCGGGCCCCGCGTCGATTGTTGTGGTAAGCCTCTTGCAACATCGCCGAAGCCACTGATGTGTGGGTGAGGAGGCTTCGATGATTGCTGCAACGCCGGTGCGAACGGTCGTCTCAGTGATGGCCGCGTCTCTTCTCTTCCTCGTCACACCCAGACCGATTGCGGCTCAGGTGTCGACGTCGACAATTCAAGGTGCGGTGTCGGATGCTACCGGCCTACTACCAGGGGCCACGGTGACGGCACGTCACGTCCAGAGCGGCTTCACGCACGAGGCCATCACGGCGACGGATGGCACGTTCGCGCTGGCCGGGCTGAGGCCGGGACAGTATCAGATCACGGTGAGCGTCCCCCAGGTACAAGCCGCAGGCGAAAACCGTTGAGGTTCTGGTCGGACAGACCGTCAGCGTCAGCTTCCGCATCACGCCCGACCTGGTGTACACCGAGTCGGTCGCGGTAGTGGGCGATACGCGCCTCGTCGATACGCGCAAGTCGGAAGTCACGACCAACGTCACGCAGGAGCAGCTGCGGTACCTGCCGCAGAACACCCGCAACTTCCTCAACTTCGCCGCCCTGGCCCCGGGCGTTCGGGTATCCGACAACGAGTTCCGGAAGGAGTTCTCTGCCGGGGCGCTGCCGTCGCAGAACATCAACGTGTTCATCGACGGGATCAGCTACAAGAACGACGTGATCGACGGCGGCGTCGTCGGCCAGGACGCGAGCCGCGGCAGCCCGTTCCCGCAGAACGCCGTGCAGGAGTTCCAGGTCCTGACGCAGAACTTCAAGGCCGAGTACGAGAAGGCGGCGAGCGCCATCATCACCGCGATTACCAAGAGCGGCGGCAACCGCTACTCGGGCGAGATTTTCAACTTCTATCAGGACAAAGGCCTCGTCGAGAACGAGGCGATCGTCCGCGACGCCCAAAACCTCTTCGTGAAAGGCAAGACCACGCCGAAGCCCACGTACGAACGCTTTCAGTGGGGGGCGGCGGTCGGCGGCCCGATCGTGAAGGATCGCATGCAGTTCTTCGGGTCGTACGAGGAGAACCGGCAGGACCGCGCGGCCAACGTGATCGTCGGTACCGTCTCGACGGCTCCGGCGAGTCTGGTCTCGCGGCTGCAGGGATACGAGGGCGTGTTCACGAGCCCCTTCCGCGAGAAGCTGCTGTTCGGCAAGGTGTCGCTCCAGCCGAAACTGGGCCACCAGGTCGAGGTCACCTACAACTGGCGCAACGAGACGGACATCCGCGGATTCGGCGGACAGAAGCAGCTTCGAAGCGGCCGAGAACGTCGAGAACCGGGTGGACTCGCTCCAGGGCAAATGGCAAACCGCACAGGCGGCGTTCCTCAACGAAGCCTACGTCTCGTACCAGCGCTATCGCTGGAACCCGAGGCCGGAGAATCCCGGGATCATCGGCGAGAACTTCGAAGGCCAGTTGCGGATCGGGGGGCGCGACACCGAGCAGTACATCGTTCAGCAGCGCGTCTCGCTCCGCAATGATTTCTCGAAATCCCTGAAATGGCACGGCGCGCACACGGCCAAGATCGGCGGCATCGTGAGCGTGGTCGACTACGACGTCCGCAAGCTCTTCAACGGCAACCCGCTCTTCACGTATCGTGGCGACATCAGCTGGGATTTTCCCGCGCGGGCGAATTTTGGCGCCGGCGACCCGAACCTGAACGCCAGGAACTACCAGGCCGGGTTCTTCGTGCAGGACGACTACCGGGTCACGCCGCAGCTCACCCTCAACCTCGGGCTGCGATGGGACTACGAGTCGGACATGCTGAACAACGACTACGTGACCCCGGACAACGTGCGCGCCGCCACCGCCTCGTTCGTCGATAACCCGCGCTACTTCACCGACGGCGACGACCGTCCGGCGTTCTACGGCGCCTGGCAGCCCCGGCTCGGCTTCTCCTACGACGTGACGGGCAACGGGCAGACCATCGCCTTTGGCGGGTGGGGACGCTACTACGATCGCGTGCTCTACAACTCGACGCTCGACGAGCGCTTCCGGCTGCAGTACGCCGTGCGCACGTTCCAGTTCTCGCAGAGCGGCGGCATTCGCGACGGCGTCGAGACGATCGTGTGGGATCCGTCGTACTTGAGCGTCGCCGGTCTCGAGTCGATCATCGCGCGCGGGCTGGCGCCGAACCCCGAGGTGTTCCTCATCGCGAACGACACCGTGCCGCCCGTGTCGAACCAGTGGTCGCTCGGCGCGCGTCACAATTTCCGCGGTGTGGTCACCTCCGTCACGTATACGGGCATGCGGAGCCGCAACCTGTTTTCCTTCATCCGAGGGAACCGCGGCGCGGATGGCAGTTGCTGCCAGCCGGTTCCGGGCTACTCGAACATCCTCATCTCCGACGCCGAGGGCCGCAAAGCGTGGTACGACGGTCTCTATGTGCAGGTCGATCGACCGTATGGCGTGGGAGGCACGAAATACGGCTTCAGCGTCACCTACACGCTCGGCAGCGCGGAGCAGACGGGCGGCGATCTGTTCAGCCTCGATTTCCCGACCGTGGCGGACTATCCGCGCTATCCGACCGGCGCCGACGAGCGGCACCGGCTCGTGCTGACTGGAATCGTGCGGCTCCCGTACGACTTCCTCGCGAGCACGTTCATCACGTTGGGATCTGGCACGCCTTACACCATCGACGACCAGTCACGCGGCGGCGGTGTGAACGAGCGTCAGTTCCGGCGCAACGAGGGCCGCCCGGAGCAGTTCGCGTTCATCATCCCCGACGCGTGGGCCTACCGATCGGTGGATCTGCAGGTGGAAAAGACCTTCCGGTTCATGGACACGAACCAGATCTCAGTGGTGTTCCAGGCCTTCAACATTTTCAGCTATGACAACTTCTCGGGCTATCAGGGGTTCATTCCAACGCTGCCGGCGACCAACCCCAACTACGGCCGCCCGAGCAGCCTCATTGATCCGGGACGCCGGCTGCAGTTCGGGCTGCGGTACGGGTTCTGAGGTTCGGCAGATACTTGCTCATGCGCGCGCTCGTGACGACGAAAGCCGCGATCATCGTCTGCCTGGGGATTGCGGCGCTCGCGCCCGGCGGTTGCGCCGGGACCCGGCCGCTGGCGGATCCGCCGGGCCAGAGCGCGCGTCAACGGTCGGCGGTCTCGGCCGACGACGACGTCTTACTCGAGGACCTGTCGAGGCGATCCTTCCTCTTTTTCTGGGAGCAGGCCGATCCCACGACAGGGATCGTGCGTGACCGCTCTCGAACGGATGGTTCACCCGTCGAGGGGAACGCCCGGGATGTCGGGAGCATCGCGGCGGTCGGCTTCGGGCTGTCGGGTCTCTGTATTGCCGCTGAACGAGGGTGGGTCTCTCGAACCGCGGCAGCCGATCGCGCCCGCGCGACGCTTCGCTTCTTCGCGGAGCGGATGGAACACCAGCGCGGCTGGTTCTATCACTTCATCAACCTTCGCACCGGCGCCCGCGAATGGGTGAGCGAGCTGTCGTCGATCGACACGGCGCTCCTCCTCGCCGGCGTGCTGACCGTGCGCCAGTGCTTCGCCAGCGATCCGCAGATTCCGACCCTCGCCACGGCGATCTACCGGCGCGTGGATTTTGCCTGGATGCTCGCCGGCGATCCCCTGCTGCTGTCGCATGGGTGGCGGCCGGAGGCGGGGTTTCTCGCGTCGCGTTGGGATCACTATTGCGAGTTGATGATTCTGTATCTGCTCGCCATCGGCTCGCCGACGCATCCGATTGCTGCCGAGTCGTGGCGCGCCTGGCGACGTCCCGTCCTCACGTTCGAGCGCTACTCGTACATCGGCGGGCCGCCGCCCCTGTTCGTACATCAGTACTCCCACGCCTGGGTGGACTTTCGCGGGACGCGGGAACGCGAGGCGCCGCACATCGATTGGTGGCAGAACTCGATCGAGGCCACCCGCGCGCACCGAGACTTCTGTCTGCGCTTGGCCCCCGAGTTTCCGGGGTACACCGAGAACGTCTGGGGGATCACGTCTTCCGACAGCCGGAAAGGATACGTCGCCTGGGGAGGGCCGCCTCGCGAGACCAGCATCGACGGCTCGGTGGTTCCGAGCGCCGCGGCGGGCTCGCTGATGCTGAGTCCCGACATCACGGTGCCCGCCGTGCGCGAGATGCGCAGGCGCTTCGGCGATCGCATTTACGGACGATACGGGTTTGCCGACGCGTTCCATCCCACCGATGGCTGGGTGAACCCAGACGTCATCGGCATCGATCTCGGCATCACGCTGCTCAGCGCCGAAAATCTGCGCTCCGGCCGCGTCTGGGAGTGGTTCGGACGCAATACGGAGATTCCCTCGGCCATGGTGCGCGTCGGCCTGACCGCGCGATCGCCGGTCGTCGCGTCGGCGCGCTGATGGAATCGACCCGTGAGAACGTGATCGGCGTGATCCGCGCAATCCGTGTCCCGTGAAGTCGTGATCGGCGTGATCCGCGCAATCCGCGTCCCGTGAAGTCGTGATCGGCGTGATTCGCGCAATCCGCGTCCCGTGATCGGCGTGAGACCGATTCTGGTCGAGCGTCGGGCGAACCCGCTCGCCTCGGTTCTCGTCTAAGCGCCTGACGAGCACCCTTGTCGTGGATCTGTGCGGGTGTGGTCACCCGTTCGCAGCTCATCCCTGGGCTGACTTATACGGCCATAAGGCGAACTTGCCTTGATCGCCATCGACAAGGGGAATACATTTTCGTTTAATGTGGAACCGGTTCCCTATGGTCCCGCGAATCCCGGGAGGAGCACCATGAACGTATGTGCACGTCGCTGTTTCCGTCTGCTTCCTTTGATCCTTCTGCTTTCTGCGCCGCGCCCGGCCAGCGCGCAGTTCAGCGGCGCCATACAGGGGACGATCACCGACAGCCAGAAGGCCGTCGTGGCCGATGCCATCGTCATGGTGACCCACACCCAGAGCGGCGTCACGCGTGAGTCGGTCACCACGAGCGAAGGTGTGTTTCGTGTACTGAGCCTCGGGCCGGGCATCTATCGCGTGGAAGTCGTCAAGACGGGCTTTCTCAATGCGCTGCGCGAGCAGGTGACCGTCGGGATCAGCGAGACCGTGCGCGTCGACGTCACGCTCGAGGTGTCCGGCGTGCAGGAGAGCGTGACGGTCACGACCAGGCGCCGCTCGTCGAGACCGAGCAAGGCCGCATCTCCGGGCGCGTCGACCGGCTCGCAGCTGCAGGAGATGCCGCTCAACGGCCGAAACCTCTACAACCTGATCGCGCTGCAGCCGGGCGTGACCGGCAAGGGCGTGTCGGCTCGATCTGCGGCGGCGGCGGAGCCAACGATTCGTTCGTCGGGCGAATCGGCGCCGCGCATCAACGCCAGCGGCCAGCGCGACGAGGCCAACTCGTTCACCCTCGACGATACCAGCACCAACGGCGTGGCCCGCGGCGGCATCACCAACCTGACGCCCAACACCGAATCGGTCGAGGAGATCCGCGTCGTCGCGAACAACTTCTCGGCCGTCGACGGCCGCAACAGCGGCGCCCAGATTCAGGTCATCACCAAGGGCGGCACCAACAGTTCCGCGGCAGCGCCTCGTTCTACTACCAGGACGAAGGCTTCGACCAAGAACGTGTTCGAGACCGCCGTGCCTGAGTTCTCGAAGAAGCAGTTCGGCTACAGCTTCGGCGGACCGATCGTGCAGCAATCGGCTGTTCTTCTTCACGTCGTACGAGGGGCTCCGACAGAGCCGGCGGGCGCGGATCAGATCGTTCACGGTCGAGACCCCGGAGTTCCGGGACTTCGTCGTGTCGACGTATCCGAACAGCATTGCCGCGGGGCTGTTCGCAATTACCGCCCGGCGCGTATCCGACGTCGACCTTCCGCGACACCGGCAGTCCCTGCTCCGGGCTCCGCACGGTCGGCGCCGCCGACGGCATCATGGACGTCGGGGCCGCGTTTTTCGTCCCCAAGGTCTGGCGCGACGGTAACCAGTTCAACGTGCGGACGGATTACGACCTGCGGCCCGGCCACGACCGCCTCTACGCCAATGTCTACCGGACGACGTCGTTGACCAACAACGGCGGCATCCGCCCGTTCTTCGACGTTCCCGTGAAAGAAGACCACATACTTCGGCAACCTGAACCACACCCACGTCTTCAGCGGCACGAGGCTGAACGAGTTCCGTGCCGGCATGATGCGGTTGATCGGCCTGCCCCAGGTCCCGCGCGGATCCTGGCCGTCCCGGGGATCACCATCACGGGCGTCTCGGGCTTCGGACGGCGAGCTACCCGGCGGCTGGTGTCAGAAGAACTGGCACATCAAGAACATCTTCACGTCGGTCCACGGCGGTCACACGATCAAGATGGGCGGCGAATTGCGGCGGATGTACGGCTCGGCCATCAACACCACCAACTACATCCCGGCGTACCAGTTCTTCAGCATCCACAATTTCGCGGTCGATGCAGCGCGCCAGATGAATCGCTACGTCGATCCCCGCACCGGCCAGCCGGCAGACGGCGTATCGGTGCTCATGCAGAACGAATGGGCGCTCTTCTGGACGACGACTGGCAAGTGCGCTACAAGCTGTCGATCAACGCCGGGCTGCGCTACGAGAACTACGGCACGTTCAACGACCCGGACGACACCCTCCGTAACCTGATTCTCGGCGCGGGACGGCGCTACAATGAGCAGCTTGCGGCGCGCCCGCGTCGACTTCGTCGACGAGTTCTACCCGACCGACAACAACAACTTCGCCCCGCGGCTCGGGTTCGCGTGGGATCCGAAGGGCGATGGCAAGATGTCCGTCCGCGGCGGCTACGGCTGTCGTTCGACCGCCTGATGAACCTGCCGGCCGAGAACTACCGTCACAGCCCGCCATTCCGCGCGAGGTCTCCTCGGTCAGTTCTTCGGGACGCCACGTTCACCTACAGCCTCGGCGATCCAACGAGCCGAATTTCGGCTATCCCGTGGATGCCGCGCTGCAAATGGGTCTCGACTCCCGCAACGGCGTGAGGGGCGCGCGCGTCGCGCTCACGACCGTCGATCCGGAAGCTGCGCAACCCGTATACGCACAACTGGTTCTTCGGCGTACAGCGCGAAATCGGCCTCGGCGTCGTTGCCGACTTCAACTATCTCGGAAGCTCCGGCCGCAATCTCACAACGCCTACAACATCAACCGCTATGCCGGCGACATGATCGATGGCCGCTTCGACGGCTTCAACCCCAGCTTCCAGCAGATCAACATGGTGACGTCGACGTCGAAGTCGGACTACCAGGGCGGCACCATTCGCTCCGCCGGAACTTCCAGCAGGGCTTCATCCTCCAGGGCGCATATACATTCGGCAGGGCGATGAACGACGCCGACATCGCCGTGGGCACGACGAACTTCCAGGACGCCGCGGACCTCGGCGCCGAGTGGGCGATCGCGGGCTATGACGTCCGGCACAAGCTGGCGCTCCTCGGCGTGTGGGAAATGCCGTTCTTCAAGAACGACACCGGCCTGACGCGCACGCTCCTCGGGGGCTGGCAGGTTGCCGGCTCGGCGATCTTCCAGACGGGCAACCCGATCAACATCACGAGGGGCGGCTCGTTTCCGACCGGCGACTACAACGCCGACGGCAACGGCGGCGATCGGCCCAACGCCCCCGCGAGCAGCGTGAAGACGAGCGGCTGGAGTCAGGAAGAGTTCCTGGCCGGCATCTTCAAGGCGAGCGACTTCCCTGCGCCGGCGCCCGGCCAGAACGGCAATCTGGTTCGTAACGCCTACCGTGGACCCGGGTACGCGGACGTCAGCCTGTCGCTCTCGAAGAAGTTCGCGCTGACGTCAAGGATCAACACCGAGGTTCGCATCGACGCGTTCAACGCGTTCAACCGGGTGAACCTGTCGGATCCGGTCACGGATCTGAGCAACTCGAACTTCGGCAAGGTCACGTCGCAGCTGAATACGCGGGCCATCCAGCTTGGCGCGCGGCTCCGTTTCTAGACGGTTGTTCAGCGATCAGGGATCTGGGATCTGGGGACTCGGGTTGTCCCGGCTGTTGGGGCGGCCCGAACCCCGATCCCCTTTCCCTGATCCCAGGAATCAGGGAACCGGGGACTTGGGTGATCCCAGCTGTTGGCACGGCCTGAACCCCCTGATCCCTGATCCCTGATCCCTGAAAACTGAATCCCCGGTTATCCTACGGCCCATGAAGACGCTCTTGGCGATCCTTGTCGCCGGGTCCCTGTGCCTCCCCTCCGGGTTTCCCGGGCAGCGACTCGTGACCCGCCCGAAGATCCTCGGCGTGGCCCACCTGGCCGTATTCGTCAGCGACCTTCCCAAGGCGCGGGCGTTCTACGAGGACCTGCTGGGATTCGAGGAGCCGTTCACGCTGCCGAAGCCCGACGGATCGGTCGAGATCGCCTTCGTCAAGATCAACGACCGGCAATGGATCGAGCTCTTCAACCGGCCCACGGTCGGTGAGGGGCAGCTCAACCACATCGCCATCTATACCGACGACGCCGACAGGATGCGCGACTATCTGGCGTCGCAGGGCGTCGCGGTTCCCGAGAAGGTCGGCAAGGGGCGCACCGGCAACAAGAACTTCATGGTGAAAGACCCCGACGGCCACAGCGTCGAGATCGTGGAGTACCAGCCTGACAGCTGGACGGCGAAGGACGCCGGCAAACATATGCCGCCGACACGCCTGTCAGAGCACGCGATTCACGTGGGCATCCTGGTCGGCAACCTCGAGGCGGCGACGAAGTTCTACAACGGGATCCTCGGGTTCCAGGAATTCTGGCGCGGCAGCGCCGCAACATCGAAGACGCTCAGCTGGGTCAACATGCGCGTGCCCGACGGCACGGATTACGTCGAGCTCATGCTCTACGATGAGATACCCGCGCCCGACAGGCGCGGCTCCGCGCATCACCTCTGCCTGGTCGTGCCCGATGCGGACAAGGCCGTCGCGGCGCTCAACGCCCGCCCGTCGCGCGCCAGCTACACACGCCCGGCCGAGATCCGTACCGGCATCAATCGAAAACGTCAGGTCAACCTGTTCGATCCCGACGGCACGCGCGTCGAGCTGATGGAGCCGAACACGATCGACGGCAAGCCCGCGCCGTCTTCGACGCTGCCGCCGCCGCGCTAGGCATCACCCCGGCCGAAGTGAACTCAGTTCTCGTGCTCGTCGCGGAAACGGGCCTGCGGCGAGCACGATGAACACGATGGCACGATGCACACGATGAATTCTCTTGGGTGCCGCTCATCGTGGGCATCGTGTCATCGTGACCTTCCGCCTCCGCTAAAGCTTCGGCGGACCGCCGTAGCCTTGGCGAAGGCGGTCGTGTGAATGTCGTGACAGCGTTGTGGTCGGGGAATCCGGACTCTCGCGGGGGCAGTGGTACCGATGGCGCGGAGGAGACGGACACATGAAACGGCTTACGATCGCTCGAGGCGCCGCGGCACTCATCCTGGTGGTCCATGTCGGACCTGCCGCCGGCGAAACTCCTCAGGGAGCCGCGGTTCCGGCCAGGCGTCCGAATATCGTCTGGATCTCCAACGAAGACATGAGCCCGCGGCTCGGCGCCTACGGCGACAAGCTCGCACGCACGCCGGTCCTCGATCGTCTCGCCCGGGAATCGATTCGCTACACGAACGCGTTCACCACGGCGCCGGTGTGCGCGCCGAGTCGCGCAGCGATCATCACGGGCATGTACCAAACGACTCTCGGCGCCCAGCACATGCGGACGACCGAGGACAGAGTGCCCGAGTTGCCCGGGCCGTACCTGGCGGTACCGCCGTTCTACGTCAAGGCGTTTCCCGAGTACCTGCGGGCGGCCGGCTACTACACGTCGAATCGCGCCAAAACCGACTATCAATTCGGCGTGCCCTTCACGATCTGGGACGACCTCGGGCGGACCGCCCACTGGCGCAATCGACCCGACCCGAGCCGGCCGTTCTTTGCCGTGTTCAACCTCGAGGTGACGCACGAGAGTCAGATCTTTCCGTCGAGTCCGGCCCGGAAAGGGAAGCCGCTCGTCACCGATCCGTCGGCGATCGACGTGCCACCGTACTACCCCGACACGCCAGCCGTGCGGGAGGAGCTCGCGCGCCTGTACGACAACATCGCCGACATGGACAGTCAGGTCGGCGAGATCCTGAAGCAGCTCGAAGACGATGGGCTGACCGGGACGACCATCGTGCTGTACTGGAGCGATCACGGCGATGGCGTGCCGCGAGCGAAGCGCTCGCTCTACGACTCCGGCCTGCGCGTGCCGCTGATGATTCGCTGGCCCAAAGGTGTGGGCTCCGCGCCCACGCCGGGGTCCGTGAGCGATGAGCTCGTGAGCTTCGTCGACCTGGCCCCGACGGTGCTCGCACTGGCCGGCGTCGAGATTCCGACGCATCTTCCCGGCCGCGTGCTTGCCGGTCCGAAGGCCGGGCCGGCCCCCCCGCTCGTGTTCGCCGCGCGCGACCGTATGGACACCGAGTACGACATGATGCGGTCGGCGCGCGACGAGCGCTTTCTGTATATCCGCAATTTCTCACCGGAGCTGCCTTACGCCGGCCACATCACGTACCGGAACCAGAGCGCGATCATGCAGGAATGGTTCAGGCTTCAGGCCGAGGGGAAGCTGACCGGTCCGCCCGCCCTCTGGATGCGTAGCTCTCGACCTGCCGAGGAGCTGTACGACACGCGAGCCGACCCGCATCAGATCCGTGATCTGTCAGCGGAGCCGGGGTACCGCGCCACACTCGAACGGATGCGGAAGGCGGTTACCGACTGGATGACCCGCTCGGGTGATCAGGGGCTGGTGAACGAGCCCGAGATGATTCAGCGGATGTGGCCCGGCGGCGTGCAGCCCGAGACCGCGCAACCGTACATCCTCCCGCGCAGCGACACCGAGGTTCAGGCGCGTCGCGAGACGATGACGATACGAAGTCCCATGGAGGTCGTCATCTACGTGCCAACGCAGGGAGCGTCGATTGGCTACACGACCGACGAGGGTCCAAATCCGGCGTGGAAGTTGTACACGGGCCCGATTCGCGTGGCTGCGCCGATGACGTTGCGGGCCAAGGCCATCCGCTATGGCTACAAGGAAAGCGCCGAGAGCAGGACGACGTTCACCAGGTGAACCGCCGAACGATCCGATTCGTGGTTCCTACACTGTTGACGGACGCGCTCACGAAGACCGCGAAGCTTCGAAGACCACGAAGATCTGGACCCGAAGATTCGTGAGCTTCGCGCTCATCGTAATTGCAGGCGTGACGGTACGACTCGAACCTTGAATCGATCCGCTAAGCCAGGATCCGTTCGACGAGCCAATACGCCCCGCTGGCCACGACGAGCAGTGAACACGCACGCGCCAGGCGGAACCGCGCCAGGGGCTCCGCGCGCAGGCGTGGAATGAGTGGCCACACGGCGATCGCGACGGCGATCTGGCCAGCCTCGACTCCGATGTTGAATGCGCCAAGCGGCACCGCGACGCCCATACCGGCGGCGCCGATGCCGAGCTCCCGAAGCGACGCTGCGAAGCCGAAGCCGTGCACCAGGCCGAACGCGAACGTCAGCTTCCAGCGCGAATCGATCTCGTCGCGCACCAGGTTCTCCAGACCGACGAAGACAATCGACGCCGCGATGAGTGGCTCGACGATCGCCGATGGCATGTGGACGAAGCCGAGGACGGACAGGGCCAGGGTCAACGAGTGCGCCACCGTGAAGGCCGTCACGGTCTTGACCACGTTCGTCAGCCGTCGAACGCCCAGCAGCAGCGCGCCGAGGAACAGCAGGTGGTCGTAGCCGGCCAGGATGTGCCGCAGTCCCAGCCCGAAGAACTGACGCGCGACATCCGAGCCGTGCTCCGCAAGGCTCAGATCCAGTTCGTTGTTGCGGCCGTCCAGCATGCGTTCGGCCAGCAATTCGGAACCCGCTCCTCGCACCGTCAGCAGTTGACGATGGCCAGGCGCGAGCCTCGCGGGAATACCTGATCGCACGGTCAGCCGCGACCCGTTCACGCGATCGAATGCGACCACGACGCTCGCGCCGGCGTCGCCATCCATGTCGCGCCGTTCGACCTGGCCTGCCACTCGCACACCGTCGACTCGGACCTCGATGGAGTCGAGCGCCAGCGCATCGAGCTCGACGCTGCGCACGCCGACGAGCGTCCGGGCGTCACCCGGCGCGAGGGACAGCGTAGCGACAACGCGGCCGGACAGTACCTGCACATCGAGCGCGCTCAGTCCGGGATCGTGCGCGAATGCCACACCGGGATGTCCGAGAGCGAGAGCCACCGTCACCAGGACGACGGCTCTCGAGAGGCGCGACAGAAGGATGGTTGCCACGTATTGTCTCTACGCCTCACCTCGCCGAACGGATTTGGTCCAGATGAAGACCCGGGACAGGCCGACTCGCTCGAGAGTCCCGGCGAGTGACCAGAGGCGCGGATGACGGGCATTTGCACGCGGATTGACGAACACGCAGGCCGGCCCTCAGAATGCCGTCTGGCTGTGGCACTATCTCTGGCGTGCGGCCGCCGGGATCCACGGGACCAGACTACGAACAGAGACGGAAGGAGGTTTGGCGTGGCTGAGTTCTCCTCGCACGTGCCTGGTACGTTCTCATGGGTCGAGCTCGCGACCATCAATCAGAAGGCGGGCGTCGCGTTCTACCGCGCCCTCTTCGGATGGGACGTCAACGAGCAGCCAATCGGTCCGACCGAGACCTATTCGATGTTTCTCCTGCGCGGCAAGGAAGTGGGCGCCGCCTACACCATGCGGCCGGAAGAGCGACAGAGTGGTGTGCCGCCGCACTGGAACCTCTACGTGACCGTGGCAAGCGTGGACGAGAGTGTCAAGCGCGCAGAGGGTCTGGGCGCCAGGGTGTTCGCCCCGCCGTTCGATGTCATGGGCGCAGGCCGGATGGCGGTCCTGCAGGATCCGACGGGCGCCGTGTTCCAACTCTGGGAGCCGAAGGAGCACATCGGCGCGAAGATCCTCAACGAGCCAGGCGCTGTCTGCTGGAGCGAGCTCACGACGCGCGACACGGCCGCGGCCGAGTCGTTTTATACCGCGCTCTTTGGTTGGGTGCCGAAGCGCAGCGGGCCTGGCGCAGGAATGGAATACACGGAGTTCAGCATCCAGGGTCAGCCGAGCATCGGCATGCTGCCGATGCCCGCACACATGCCCGCAGGCGTGCCGTCGTCCTGGATGCCGTACTTCCAGGTTGCCGATTGCGACGCCAGTGCCGCGAAGGCCACGGAACTTGGCGCGAGCGTCGTCGTGCCGCCACAGGACATTTCGAAGACGGGTCGATTCGCGATCCTCAAGGATCCCCAGGGCGCGATGTTCGCCGTCTTCAAGTTCACGGGCGAGTAGCTGCGAGGGCGTCGAGTACCGCGACGACGACCGCGTCCCACGGGCGACCTGTTCGGCGCGGAGTGCGTCAGCCATTGCTGCGCCAGTGCCCGTCAGGGGTGTTGGTTGTGGCATGACAAATGCGCCGGGGGTCAGATCTCGATTTTCTCATCGAATCAGCGCCAGACGTCGCGGCATTAGAAAATCGAGATCTGACCCCAATGGCATGACAAATGCGCCGGGGGTCAGATCTCGATTTTCTAATCGAATCGGTCCAGACCCTGCTCGCCTCGCATCGGAACTTTCTAGCCCAGCAGCATCGCCCGTCATCACGGACGGCTACTGTCGGTGCAAGCGGATTTCATAGTTCTTCACAAGTCTTCCTCTGGCGTACAGAGACAACTGTCGGGGGATTCACCTACCATCGAACTTCCACTGGTCTCTTCGTCTCTGTGCGGAGGAATTCTGTCAATGAAAGCGATCTCCAGGTCAGCATGGTTCGCGCTGGTCGCGGCCGGTGCTGTGTATGTTGCGTCCTTCTCGCTCGTTGCGCAGTCGCCGCCGGCGGGTCCTCAGGGGGCGATGCCGCCTGCAGCCGCCTCGCCACAGGCCGCGACTCCACCATCAGCAGACCCGGACGCGGGTCGTGGAAGACAAGGGGGCCGGGGAGGTCGGGGCGGGCCCAATGAAACGGATCCCGCCAACGCCGAAGCCGATTTCACCAGGCAGGCCCCGGTGCTTCCACTGTCGCCGGCCGAGCAGGCGACGCACTTCATTCTGCCAGCCGGATACAAGATTGAGCTGGTCCTGTCCGAACCTGACATCAAGGAACCGACGGCGATCGCCTTCGACGGGAACGGCAGGATGTTCGTGCTCGAAGACCGTGGCTACATGCAGGACGCGGACGCCGGCGGCGAGCGCGATCCGGTAGGCCGCATTTCGGTGCACGAAGATGTGAACAACGACGGCGTCTACGAGAAACACGGCGTCTTCGTCGACAAGCTGGTGTTCCCGCGCTTCGTCACTCCGTTCGGCGCGAACAGCATCCTGACGATGGAAACCGACGCCGACGAGGTCTGGAAGTACACCGATACGAACAACGACGGTGTGGCCGACAAGAAGGAGCTCTTCGCGACGGGCTTCGGACGCGCAGGAAACGTCGAGCACCAGCAGTCGTTTCTCACCTGGACGATGGACAACTGGCTGTACAGCACCGTGAACGCGTTTCGCGCGCGCTGGACACCCAACGGCGTCATCAGGGAGCCGACCGGATCGAACGGTGCGCAGTGGGGTGTCACGCAGGACAACGACGGAAAGATATGGTTCCAGGGCGGCGCCAGCGGACTCCCGTCGTACTTCCAGTTCCCCATCGTCTACGGCAACTTCAACGTGCCCGAGCAATTCGAGAAGGACTTCGAGATTCCGTGGGGCGCCCCCGTCCGCATCGCCGACATGCAGGGTGGCATGCCGTCCGTGCGGATGCCCGATGGCACGCTCAACCGAGTGACCGGCGCGGCCGGCAACGACGTGTTCCGCGGCGATCGGCTGCCGGCTGATGCGGTCGGCGACTACTTCTACGGCGAGCCTGTCGGCCGGATCGTTCGGCGCGTGAAGCCAGTCGTGAGCGAAGGTCTCACCCAACTGCGCAACGCGTACCGCTGGAACGAGTTCATCCGCTCGACCGATCCGCTCTTCCGTCCGGTGGACATGACGACCGCCCCCGATGGCACGCTCTACATTACCGACATGTATCGCGGGATCATCCAGGAAGCGCAGTGGTCCGGTCGGGGTACATACCTGCGCGCGCGCATCAATCAATACGCGCTCGACAAGGTCCACAGCCACGGCCGGATCTGGCGCGTGACGTACGACGGCATGGCGCGCGATCGCACCCAGCCGCGCATGTTGGAACAGACGCCGGCACAGCTGGTCGCGCACCTGAGCCATCCGAACGGCTGGTGGCGCGATGCCGCGCAGCAACTGCTCGTGCTCAAGCAGGACAAGTCTGTCGTTCCGGCGCTTCAACAGGTGACACGCACCTCGCAAAACCTGCTGGCCCGTTTCCAGGCGCTCTGGACGCTCGAAGGATTGGGCGCCCTGGATGCCGCGCTCGTCCGCGCGCAGCTGACCGATGCCAATCCCCGCATGCGGATTCAGGCGATTCGTGCTTCCGAGACGCTTTACAAGGGCGGGGACAAGTCGTTCGCGGCGGACTACCGCGCATTGGCAAAGGACCCTGACACCGGCGTCGTGATTCAGGCCGTGCTGACGCTCAATACGCTGAAGGTCGCCGAGGCACCGGCTGTCATTCGTTCGACGCTCGAGACCAACAAAGCGCGCGGCGTCCAACTCGTCGCGAACGCGATCCTCAATCCGTCGACGAACGTGGGACGCGGCGGGTTTGGGGGCCGTGGAGGGCCGCCGCCGTTCACACCCGACCAGCAGATCGTGATGCAGCGAGGCGAGACGATCTACAAGGAGCTGTGCTTCTCGTGCCACGGCGATGACGGGCGCGGCACGCCGCAGCCCGGTGCTGCTGCCGGCACGACGATGGCGCCGTCGTTGGCTGGCTCGCCGCGCGTTCAGGCGCATCGCGACTACGTCGTCAAAACGCTGCTGCATGGCATGACGGGTCCCATCGACGGCAGGCTGTACGCCGCCGGCGTGATGGTGCCGATGGGAACGAATCGCGACGAGTGGATCGCCGACGTCAGCTCGTACGTGCGCAACAGCTTCGGGAACCGCGATGCATTCGTGACCCCGTCGGACGTGGCGCGCGTACGCCGCGAAACCGAGAGTCGGAAGACGATGTGGACCCTGCCCGAGCTGGAAAGCTCGCTCCCGGTCCTGCTGGCGGCGCTGCCGGATTGGAAGGCGACGGCGAGCGACAGCCCGGAGAGGGCAGCTTCAGCGTTCACGTTCCTCGGGTGGTCGAGCGGTGCGTCGCAGAAACCGGGGATGTGGTTCCAGGTGGAGCTGCCAGCGCCTGTGTCGCTGACCGAAGTGCAATTCGACTCGACCGCAGCCGGCGGGCGTGGCGGTGGACGCGGTGCACCCGATGGGCGCGGCGGACCTGCGCCGAACACGGGAGCCCCCGCCGCGGGCGGGCAACCGCCTGCGGCGCCACCGGTTCCCGGTGGGCCAGGCGGTGGGCCCGGCGGCTTCGGCGCACCCAATCCGGCAGGGGCCGGGCTACCCACGAGGCTACACCGTGCAGGTCTCGCTGGACGGAAAAACCTGGAGCGCTGCGGTGGCCGAGGGCCAGGGTACCGGCGCGACGACCGTGATCGCGTTTGCGCCGGTCAACGCGAAGTTCGTGCGCATCACGCAGACGGCGGCAGTCGACGGTGCGCCGGCGTGGTCCATCCAGCGGCTGCGGTTGTATCGGGCGGGGCGATGACCGGGGCTCAAGGCTCTCGGCTCTCGCTCTAGCAAGAACCGCTGAGACCTAGCGAGCGATTGAGGTCTCAATGCTTTTCTAGAGCCGAAAGCCTTGAGCCGAGAGCCTACCGATCCACCTTGTCCAGAATCCAGAGCTCGCTCTGTGTCTCGGTGATGGGCAGGAAAAGGCGGTCGGCCGTCAGCGCAATCTGCATCTGCGACAGGAACCCCGAGATCATTTGTCGCGGGCCGCTGAAGGTGGTCACGCGAAACGGTGCGCCGATTGGTGTGCCCTGCGCCGCATCGAACCGTCGTCCCCAGACGTTCAGCGCCCCGTCACGGGGCGACACGAAGTAGAGGGTCCGCCCGTCGGGAGCCCAGTGCGGCTTGTCGTCGTACTCCCGGCCATCGGTGACGGCCTGCCACGGACCGCCAGCTGCTGGCATGACGCAGACTGTCGAAACGCCCGCGTCAGTTGCGCTGACGGCGATGAAGCTGATCCACCGTTGATTGGGCGAGAATCGCTGCTCGTAGAAATGACGGCTCGGATCGGCCGCCAGGACCCGCACGGCTGCGTCCGGCACGTTGCTGTCGCGCACGTCGAGCAGACAGGTGCCGACGCGCCGCGACGCTCCCTGGGGGCACCCGCCGAGCAGCATCTTGCCGTCCGGGGACCAGTCGGACGGCACGAGCGCATCCTTGCCGGGGTTTGTGAGAAGGCGCTCCTGACCGCGGTCGACCACGAACACGGCGACCGCCGCGTCGAGCGAGGTGCCGCGGCCGCGGGCGCCGGCGCGCCGGCGCAGATAGGCGAGATGAGTGCCGTCAGACGACCAGCGGGGGCGGGTGAAGAGCCACTCGCCGCTCGACACGAGCAGCCGTTCGCGGCCGTCGGCGACCGTGCGCTCCCACACTTCCTGCCGGCTCCCACGCATGGCCCGGTACACCAGCTTGCTGCCGTCATCTGGCGTGTCAGCGTCCTGTTCGCCTGCCCCGCCGGATGTGACCGGCTGTCCGGCGCCGGTGATGGTACCGGCAATGGGGTCGAATGGAAACGCCCACAGGCGCGTGCGGCTCGAACCGGCGGCAAACGCGACCCGCGTGGCGTCTGGAGAGACCGCCAAGTCCTCGTCGGCCGTGGTTCCCGATGTCAGTTGCTCGGGTCCGGCGATCCAGGCGAGCGTTTTAGGATCGACCGTGACTCTCCACAGGCTTCGGGTTTCCCGAGAGGAGCCTTCGAAAAAGAGGTGCGTGCCGGATCGGCCCCAGACGAATCGGTCGAAGAGCACGTCCGAATTCAAAAAGCGTCGTTCGACGTCCGGCGAGAGGGATGACCTCGTCGACGGCCCTCCATCGAGCGGTGATGTGACGAGCGTCCACCGGTCCCTGGCGTCGCGACCCCAGACCGAAACTGCGCGGCCGTCCGGCCGCCACGCGACGTGCAGCGGGCTGACGCCCGCGAAGATTTCGGCCGGAAGCGCACGCGGCTGCCCCCCGTTGACGTCGACAAGGTGAAAGCGCGGCGTGCCGAACCGATGCCCCGAACCGGAGAACAGCACGAGTTTGCTGTCGGGCGACCATCGAGGCTTGTATCCGAAGCTGGAGATCTTCCTGACGGGACCACCCTTGGCAGCGACGACAAAGAGACCGCCTCCGTCCGACTCCGACCGAAACACCAGAGATTGGCCGTCCGGCGACCAGTCCGGCTCCGATTCATTCGCTGTCGAGGTGGTGAGTTGTATCGCCTGTGGGTCGTTCACCGGCTGGACCCAGAGATCGGAGTTACCCGCCCTGTCCGAGGTGAAGGCGACCGCCCGGCCATCCGGTGACCACGTCGGGCTTTTCTGGAGGCCGGACTGGAAAGTGAACTGCCGCAGTCTCCGCTCGGTCGCCGCCACGGCGGCTGGCCGCAGCCGGAACGTCGCCAGGACCAGCGTTCCCGTGAGGATGGCGAGCAGGACGACGCCGAACGCAACAGGAGCGCGCAGAAGCCGGACCGGCGAGCCAGTTACTGACGCCGCCGGCAACCCCGGAGTCGCCGTGGCTACCGTGTCGAAGGATTCCTCGACCGCTACTTCAGGTGTCGGCAGGACATCGGGTCGGAGCGCTTCGGGCCGCTCCTGCAACTCGATCACATCGCCGACGAACTGATAGCCACGGCCCGGAACGGTGAGGATGTACTGATGATCCTCCGGACGCTCCTGGAGCGCCTTCCTCAGCGTCGAAATATGGCGCGTGAGCGTGTTGTCCTCGACCGCGGTCTGCTGCCAGACGTGTTCCAGCAGGTCCGACTTGGCGACGACCTGGCCACGGTTCTCGACAAGGACGAGGAGAATCTCGAAGGCCTTCGACGTGAGCGGAGTGAGGGTATGGTCCCGCCAGAGCAGGCGCTTGCGTGGATCGATTACGTAGGCGCCGAACCCGTAGCAGCGAGGTTCCGTCGAGATCTTGTCCGTCTTCATAACAGGCCGACACCCAGTCGGCCAGAAGCGTCACGGGAGCGATACCGGCCGTCAACGAACAGCCACGAATCTAGTCCATTTCAGCTTTCTTCACAACATTTCCGTGAGCACCTATCGACATCCCGTTGGCGCGGCGATAACGTCCAAGGGCCTCGCGCCGCGGGCGCTGGGCGGCCCCCTCCAAGCCCAGCTTGGTTTCAGCTCTTTTCTTCGGACGAGCTTGCCTCGGATGGGACAGGGGCCTGAGCGCTTCTGAAGCGGCTGGCCCTCGCAGCGATCGCGTCGCACTCGCGACCCCGGCGTCCGTCCGAGCGCACTACCGGTTCGATTGCCGGCACCGTCAAGTAGTCTCATCATCGGCGTCGGCGGCGCTTCGTGGGTTGGCGGTTCAAGTCGATACGAGTGACGAAGGAATGGGAGGAGCGTATGCAGACTGGGAATGGGCTTCGGGCTCTCGCCGTCTTGTTCGCGCTCGGTGTGAGCGCGTCGGCGGCGACAGCGCAGATCACGACCGGAACGGTACTCGGCACCGTCAAGGACAGCACGGGGGGAGTCATCCCCGGCGCGACTGTCGTACTCATCAACGAAGCGCGGGGCACGAGGACCGTGCCCGCGGTCACCAACGCGACAGGCGACTACGTCGTCCCGAACGTCACGCC